>NZ_CP180549.1:1264325-2528651 GCF_047778075.1 Neptuniibacter sp. QD57_21
AGTAGGATCAGGCTTTGCATGTTGCGCTACTAATGGGCTTTCAGCTGTTGCATGTTGTATTCTGGATGCGCTTTCTGCTGTTGTATGCACAATGCAAGACCTGACCCTTGGGTTCGACACCAGGGCAGTGGATCGCCGCCCTGAAGAAGTTTTGTTAGGACGCCCTGTTCGGGGCGGGGTTTTTGACAGGCAAAACTTTCACTGTTCCAGGCTGTTTCTGGATAGGGCTTTATTTGTTGGAAGTCCATTTCTGTCCGTTCATGCGTTCGTGTTTTCAAGCTTGTGTGCCGCCATTAAATAAGTCGATCTCTGGGCCTTGGGTAGGCATAAAGCGTTGCTCGGCTTGGAGTTCAAGTAGTGCCTCTTCAAACTCGACATCATCCATGGAGAACCAGTAATCTGGTTTGCGGTTGTTTTTAGCATCCCAAGCCGCGGTTGTAGGGTCTTTTGCTCTGCCGGGTTCCAGCTCTGGGACATCAGGCATCGGCTGGCTGGTATCCATATAGCGTTGTATCAGGTTCCAGATCCGTTTTAATTCATCCGGTTGTTGGCTGCTGGTGAAGGTATGCAGGGGAATACTGTCGGAGTAGCGATGATATCGGTGTACCAGGTGGAGTTGATAGCTGAGTATGCCCTGATGACTAGGGCTGCTGACCAGATAACAGTCAAACTCACAGAAAGGGTGGCTGTAGAGTTCTTTATTGTTTTTATAACGTGTCACCCTGCCAGTGCTTCGGCTGAAGGTAAAATGTTTGACCGCTTTCATAAACCAAGGCATGGGCAAGTATCCTCGGCCCGAGGCTTCAAAGTAGCCCCAGATTAGAGCGCATGGGAGGAAAACTAAAAGAGACATTGTAGTGATTGCATGAAATAAATCATTTGTTGAAACTGAGTCATCAGAAACAAATAATCCTATACTCACGACAAAGAAAATTGGAGCTATAAAAATACAAAACCCTTTGGAAATAGCGGTAAGGTAAAAGTAAATTAGCCCCCATTTATTTAGTGAGCCTGCACTGTACTGGTTCTCATCCCAATGGGTTTCGCCATTATTCTCTTGTAAACGTTGCTTGATTTCAGCTGGTGTGGGTTCCTCAATCATACTGACGGGAACGGTTTCGTTGGCCTGGCTCCACGGTAGCGGATCACCGCCCTGTAGAAGCTTTGTCAGGATGCCCTGTTCTGGGCGGGGTTTCTGACAGGCAAAATTTTCACTGTTCCAGGCTGTTTCTGGATAGGGCTTTATCTGTTGGAAGTCCATTTCTGTCCGTTCATCCCTTCGTGTTTTCAAGCTTGAGTGCCGCCATTAAATAAGTCGATCTCTGGCCCTTGGGTCGGCTTAAAGCGTTGTTCAGCTTGGAGTTCAAGTAGTGCCTCTTCAAACTTGACATCATCCATGGAGAACCAGTAATCAGGCTTACGGTTGTTTTTTGCATCCCAAGCAGCTGTTGTAGGGTCTTTTGCTCTGGCTGGTTCTAGTTCTGGGACATCAGGCATTGGCTGACTGGTGTCCATATAGCGCTGAATCAGGTTCCAGATGCGCTTGAACTCATCCGGTTGTTCGCTGGTGGTGAAGGTATGCAGAGGGATGCTGTCGGAGTAACGATGATACCGGTGTACCAAGTGGAGTTGATAGCTGAGTATTCCCTGATGACTAGGGCTACTGACCAGATAGCAGTCAAATTCCGAGAAAGGGTGGCTGTATAGCTCTTTATTGTTTTTATAGCGGGTCACCCTGCCAGTGCTACGGCTGAAGGTAAAATGTTTGACCGCTTTCATAAACCAAGGCATGGGTAAATACCCACGCTCAGAGGCTTCAGCATAGCCCCAGATTAGGCCTGAGGGGAGGAACACGTAAATGCCATAGACATATGAGACATCAGCTATTTCAGACAAGCCCCATCCGTCATAAAAAACAAATGAAAACAATACAATAATAAAGACAGGCAGTAACATGGTACAGTTGCCTTTACCGAAGACAGTCAGATAAAAGTAAATTAATCCCCATTTATTTAATGAGCCCGCACTGTATTGGTTTTCGTCCCAGTGAGTTTCGCCTTTATTCTCTTGTAAACGTTGCTTGATCTCAGCTGGTGTGGGTTCCTCAATCATACTGACAGGAACGGTTTCATTAGCTCGACACCAGGGTAGTGGATCGCCTCCTTGTAGAAGCTTTGTTAGGACACCCTGTTCGGGACGGGGTTTCTGGTTGCTGTAGTGCTGACTGTTCCAGACGCTATTCTGATACTGGCCTTGCGGTGTTTCAATTTTGTTCATCATTAGTCCTGTTACTGTTCCCAGCCAAATTCATCGGCCCACCAGTATTCCCCTTTGGTAAAGCTTGGGGTGGTACTTGGGCTGCCGGCTTCTTTCTCTTTGCTTAACGGAGGGGTGGGGAAGGTATGTTCACCAATCTGTAGCTGGGCCCTTGTATGGAAATGGGCTTGATATTCGTAGGTATAGCTTGTTCCGGGCCAAAATTTACCGTCGTTTTTAGGCACGATATTGTCAAATCGATAGAAAAAAATTTGGCCGTTATCTAGCTCCTGCTGATCGAGTAAAGGCGCGTCCGCAGGGGCCACTTGATCGACGCTCAGCGTTGGTTTAACCGGTCCACGGGTTGTTCGGGTTTTTTTGGTAGTGCTAGTTAAGATTGCCTGCCGTGCATGGAAGCGCAGGGTTTGGTGCTCTGGTTTACTCAAACCGAACAGGTTACTGGTGAGCCAGACACCGTGGGTAATGCCTTTGCCTGTTAATTTCCTGCGTAGCTCGTCGGATAGCTCGATCTGCTCAATCGGATAGGTTTTAATCCGTAGGTTCATAATAAGGTTGATAAAATGCTGCCAGGCCTTGTCCGGTTGTTGCAGATATTTATAGTCACCAGTGTGATCGGGACGTGCTCCAAAGGGGCCGTTTTTAAGCCAGGTTTCCATGGGGCTGTCCTTAAACAACATATAGAGGCCAAAGCCTACTAGGGCAATGGTTAGTCCGATCCAACCCAGAGGGCTCATTAGGAAGGTGGCAGTATAGAGGCTGCCGAAGGTGGATAGGCCAGTACCAACTGCAACCATCGCCATAGCCGCTGCGGCATCTTTATCTTGAGCGGAAATTAACAGACAGGTATCCCATACGGCCACCGCTGTGGTTAAAGCACCACCGACTAAACCTGCAAACTTGAGTCGGCTTATCGTACGTTCCAATTGAAGGTTTAATGATGGGAAAGAGAGAAATCTTGCTGTTGCAGGGGATAGTTTTCGGAAGGTGGCGGTACTTGTTTTCGCCAGCAGTCCGGTCTCTTTGGTTAAAAAGTTTGAAGCATTTACAATAGCAACCCCTAAGTCGACCACCGCACTAACTCGTGCAGTGGTTTTATAGTAGCTACTATGCCTTTCATTAAACCCCGTCATAGTCCTCTGCAAATTAACAATCTCCAGCGCCACAATAATGAAGGGAACCCCTTTCTGTGCGTAGAATTCCCCGGCAGCAGTGCCTGCTTTGCTTTGCGGAGTGAGTTTGTCCGCCAGATCAACCTCTTTGGCTAATTGTTCAACTTTCATTTGGGTGATGGGGTTATCATCCGGTACAACTAGCGCCCGCAGATCAGCTTTGCTGCTTACGGCAGAGCCATGTAGCTTGGTGCCTTTGAGGCTACGTTGATTGGTTGAGGCGAGCAGTTTATCGTTGCTATCCCTGAGTACGCCATAACGTTTACCGGCTGTTTTCTTACGCTGTGATTCGGTTAGGCCAAAACTTAACCCCGCCTTTTTACTGTGAACTCCGACTACATAGGCACCCGCAATTGATTCACCGGAGGTGGGAATATAGGTAGCCTTTCCTATACTGTCTGGTGCTATTAGCTTACTCAGGCGGAGATTGTCGAGGTAGGCGGCTCTGAATTCGACAGTTTCGATCATTTGGCTAAGGCTGGCGCGGGCAGCAGCTTTGTTTTGCAGCGCTAGCATAGCCGTGTAAAAACCACTGAGGACACCATCAGCGGTATTGAGGATACGGCGGCTGATGCCAAAGCTGTCTTCACTGTTTTCGCTGCTTTTAATGTTATCGCCCAGTAAGAGTGCCTGATCACGGTTTTCTATCTGATCATCTAGCAGTAGGGTGTCACCGGCCCAGCGTGCCACATTGTTCGCGGTTGCTAGGCCGCTGCCGTCATTTATTGGTGCTGGTGGGGTGTAGGCTATTTCCAGTGGAACCTGATCCTTAGGTGGGTAGAGCAAAGCATGCAGTGGGTGGAAGATACCTTGGTTGTAGAAATTGGCGATAATGCCATGGCCAGGCCAATCTTGCGGTTGCTGGTTGTCTTGCAGCGGATCGATAGCGGCGAGGTTAAGGCTCAAGGCTTGGAAAGCATTACCGACGAGACGATAGGCACCAGGCGCTCCGCGGTCCAGATTGGTGAAATCCCGCATTGCCGCAGCGGTGGCAGGATTATTAATCGTTTTGCCAAGGTTATTTTGGAATTGCGCCATATCCTTATGACAGCGTTGACGCTCTATTGTGCGTAGTGTGCGCTGAAATACCCCAATCGGGCTGAAGTTAAAACTATCTAAGTGCTTGTGGTTAGGGTTTTCCTCACCGTTTGGCAGTTTATCTGGTACGACAAAACGTTGCACCAGTTCGGCGCTCTTAAAGTATTTCTGCTGACCAGCGTCGTCCATTATATGGAACAGACAGGAGCTAACCTGCATGGCCATAGTGGTGTGATGACGGAGTTCAAATATTGGATCAGTTAACACGATAAGTTTCAGCTGGCGGGTTCTAGCATCTGCTAAGTAGTCGATTGAACTGCGGGCTTGCCAGAGACTGTCTTCCTGACTATCAGCATTTAATTGTTTGTTGTATTGGGCTGCACGGGCGCCGTATTCGTATCGCTGCTGAGTACACATTCTCCAGTGTCGATAGGAGATCGCTGCTGTCTTTCCTGAGAGCATTGACCTCGTAACTTACACTGTCGTATAGATTGTATAGGTGGTTGCCACTGAGGTCGCGATTATAGAGGCTGGGATCGGCAAGTTGTTCTTCGATCTCTGGTTCACGTAGACGCATCGTCTTCAAGGTGGTGTTCAGCTTGTCACCCAGCGTATTAATGCTTTGGTGAGTAATAACGCTAGTACGTAGTTTGAGGGTGGTCCTGTTTTCAGGCTTTTCGAGAAAGTTCAGGTACGCAGCACTCCACTGGACCTCTGAATAGGCAACATATAAACGCTGAGAACTACCGTTTGCTTTAGTTGGCAGCCAAATATCTTTTAGTGGCTTGCCAACAGCTTTGCGCGGCTCTTTCTTAAATGGTTTATCAAAGCCCTCTCGGTGGTGGGAAAGGTGAGTGTCACGAAACTCTGGACCTATATTTTCCTTGTTTATTACCTCAATCTCGCGCCATAACTGGTTGTCTTTAAAAATATAAAGGTAACCATTGCGGATGGGAGCCATATGTTGCTCTGGGTATTGCGCTGGTTGAACGCTAGGAAGAACGGTTAGAGGAACGACCGCCTGAAGATGATAATTCTGTTCGTGATTATGCTCTTTCTGCTGGTATTTCTGCTCATCGACTTTGGTAAACAGGGGCAGTTTGATAGGGCCGCCTTCGTCACATTCAATGCTGAGCCACACGTTGCGTTTTTCGGTTTCAGGTGTCCAGTTCCAGCTAAAAATACTATAGCCAGCGACTTCAACTAACTTCTGTCTAGCTTCGATCTGTTCCTGTTGTGCTTGATCGGTGTGATCGTAGAATTGAAATGACTGCGTGGTATCGTGGCTGACGCCATTGACGCTGATGAAAAAATCGCAGTCTAAACAGGAGCTTTTGGGACGTGACATCTGAATTATTCCTTTAATTCTCAAACCGCCAGGTGACAGACGCGGTGTATAACGCTATTGGCTTCACTGCCTTAGGTATGCGGAGTCTAAGCTATATGCACTTAAGTGTTAATAGGCATTGTTTAGAATGATGGCTGAAATCATAGCCACAGCCGATCTTTGCAGTATTCTTCCTGTATTTAGCGGCGAAAGCCCCTAATCCACCTCACTCAGAAAAATAACAAACCGATGTATCAGCCGAATGCTTAGCCTGATACATCGCCTTATCTGCGCGTTGTATCAATATCTCTGCGCTGCCTGCATCCTCCGGGAAGATACTAATCCCAATACTTGCTGAAATAATATGTTGTGCCGGTTTTAGGTCAAACGGGGCGACTAGGCTGTTTAGGCATTTCTCTGCGACTAAGATCGCTTGTTCGCGCTTTTCGATATCAATCAGGGCCACAAACTCATCGCCGCCGATGCGGGCAATGGTATCGGTGGACCGGAAGCAGTGTTTTAAGCGTTTAGCGACTTCGCGTAGGACTTTATCACCGGTGGCGTGGCCGTATTGGTCGTTTACCGGTTTGAACTTATCCAGGTCGATATAGATAACTGCCAGTTGGCTTAGTTGTCTTTCTGCACGGGAGATAGCACTTTCAAGACGGGAGTAAAAGAGGCGGCGGTTTGGCAAATCGGTGAGTGGATCTTGATAGGCTTTGGTCAGTAGGTTGTCTGCCATTGCACTATGGGTCTTTTCGTCACGTACGATCAGTACAAATTTATTGGATTGTACCGATTGGCCTTGAACCGCGTTCAGGGTGGCGAAATAGGTTCTGTGGTCGTGACTGCAGATCTCACCGCACCAGCTACCATTGGATTCGGTCAGTCTGTCCAGATCGATAGCGTCACGTTCTGGGCTGTATAGCAATTCATTTAGTTGAAGGCTTTGCGTTTTATCTTTGAGCTGAGGGAACTGGTTTTGCGCCGCTTCGTTACTGGATATGATCTCGCCTTCGTCGGATAGAATGATGCAGGGATCTGGGGTGGCATCAAACACTAAGGAGGCGAGGAGTAGGTTCTGCTCGGCTTCACGCTCAAAGGTAACATTACGGCCTATGCCTAGGACCCCCGTCTCTCTTGAATTGCTCTCTTTTAGGGGCAGTTTGTACATATCTAATAAGCGGCGGCGGCCATCTTTGTAGGAAACCCATTCGTCGCAACGCTGTGCTTCTAGGGTTTCTCGTACTTCTTTATCTTTATTGGCAATGTATTCGGCTGAGGTTCTCGACATTAGCTCGTAATCGGTGCGGCCTAAGATATCTTCGGAGGGCGTATCTAGAAACTCTTCAAAGCTTTTGTTGCACAGCTGATAAACCCCTTCAGGGCTTTTGGCAAAGATAAAGTCCGGTACGGCGTTGATAATGGTGTGTAGCAGTTCTTGCTCGCGCTCCAGTTCTTGCTGGGCTTCGATAAGGTCGGTGATGTCGTGCAACACCACCATCGCGCCTAGGTCAGTGATCAGTGAACCGGAGTAGGAGGTGAGCTTGCCTTCAAAGGTATGCTGCTGTTGGCAGATAGAGGTCTGGCTGATGCGAACTTTATGTTTTTTGCCCATAAAGGCTTGTTCGAGCGCGCTTTTGATCTGTTGTTCATAGGCTTCTGTGCCATGAACTTCGGCAACGGTTCTGCCGATAAATGCATCTTTATGAATACCAAAAAAGTTTTCGTAGCCTTTGTTTACCGCCACAAACCTATTGTTTTGATCAACGATGGCAATCATGTCACCGAGTTGGTCAAGCAGAGATAGCTCTGTTTGTGGATGTAGCTTAGAAGGATCGTTCTGTTGTGCGTTCATACTGACCTTGGCATTTTGATCAAACTTCTATTGAGTGAGCAATATCGTTCAAAAGCCTTTTTAGGGGCGGCTACGAATAAAATATTCGTAATGTCTTAAGTAAGGATAAAAGAATAAAACATACGTTTAAATTAAACAATTGTTTGAGATTGGCGCTCCGATAATTTACACAGAGGGATCAACATACTTAGGAGAGAATGATGACCCCTTTATTTATGAAAGCTCGGCATTTTTTTGAGGATATCTGTCCAGCCCAAGATGACACACTAAAACTGGTTGTTGTCACCCATCTACTTGATACTCCACCAGTTTTTTTGGATGCGTTGGAGCAATTTTGCTGTGTAAAAATGGTGTTACCAAAGCCAAAAAGTATAAGCCGCTCAACACTAGAACAGGTAGAACAACGGTTTCAGGTGGTGATTAAAAAGCGCTCTCAGATCAGTTCCGTCGAGGTCATATCAGCAATTTTGAATGAATATATCCCAGAAGGGGATATGATCTTAGTCGATATTGGTGGCTATTTTGCCTCGGCGTTGTCGCAATTGCCTGATCGATTAAAAGCCAATCTGCTGGGCGTGGTAGAGGTCACTGAAAATGGCTTACAACGTTATCTTGAGCATGAGCAACTGCCGGTACCGGTATTATCGGTTGCCCGTAGCCCACTAAAAAGTCCCGAAGATTATCTGACCGGCCAATCGATTGTGTATTCCGCTGAGGCTTTGATGCGTGAATGCCACCAAATTATGAATGGTGGTAATGCGGTGGTGTTTGGTTATGGCAAGATCGGCCGCTCCATTGCTAAGGCGCTGCATGAAAAGAATATTAATACCAAGGTGGTTGAGATCGATCCGATTCGTGCGATCGAGGCGAGATCGCGTGGTTTTGATCTGATCAATAAAGAGGATGCCTTGCAGAGTAGTGATGTGATCTTTTGCGCGACGGGCAATCAATCGCTGAATAATCATGATTTTAACCGCATCAAAAACGGCGCATTTATCTTTTCGGTAACTTCCTCTGATGATGAGTTGGAGCTCAGCCGTGCTGATACCAATTTCTCGGTGAGTCAGGAAACCCAGCATATTGCGCGGTACGAGCGTTTGGGCCAGTACTTTTACTTGGGCAATCGGGGTAATGCGATTAACTTTATCCATAACGCTGAGGTTGGCCCTTATATCTACCTTGTACAAGGAGAGGTGATTAAGGCGATTAACTATATTCGTAGCCAATCTTTGCCAGCCGGATTGGATCAGTTACCTACGCCGGAAAGGCGAGATCTGGCTGAGCGTTGGCTTGCGCACTTTGGTTAACCTGAAAAGTAGTAGAAAAACAGGTGCTCGGTTGTGCTTCCGAGCCTTGTTTTACGTGTTCTCACTGGCCGAAATACTATAGAATCCCTGCTTTTTAGCGCACTATTAAGAAAGCAGTATAAATATGTCTGATAGTCATCAAGCCCATATAGGTTTAACTGATCCCAAAAGCCCTGAGAATGTTGGGGCGATCATGCGTGCCGCGGGTTGCTACAACGTGCAATCTGTTACCTACACGGGTAATCGTTTTAACAAAGCGCAGGAACAAAATAAGCGACTGCAGACAGATACCCGCAATATGCTGGAGCGTATCCCGCTAGATCATATTGAATGCTTTAAAGCGTCGATTCCAAAAGGTGCTAGACCGGTTGCGATTGAGCTGGTGGAAGGTGCGACTTCCTTGATCGACTACGAGCACCCAGAAAATGCTTATTATATCTTTGGCCCTGAAGATCGCTCGATCGATAAAGAGGTCGTGGCTTGGTGTGAAGATGTGATCTACATTCCGACTGTTGGTTGCATGAACTTAGCCGCAACGGTGAATGTTGTGCTTTATGATCGTATTGCTAAGTTAGGCCCGAAAGCGTCTGGAGATGAGTTGATCCGCAGATCGCGTGATCGCAATAATCAGCTTAAGGTTTAACGACAGGCTGTATTGAAAGGCGAGATAACTAGCCTAGTTCGTGAACTAGGCTAGCTTAAGTAAGCGAACTTACTTATCTGGTGCGTGGAAGTATAGGTACAGATCGATCAGAAGTTCCGGAATCTGCGCGCACATCTCTGCACATAGTTTCTCATCTTCACGAATCTTGTTGATGTCATCTTCTTCAAACAGTTCAGATGCAACCATTACTGGTAGTAGCATCTCAGCTACTTCTTCCTGCTTCTTGCTACCGAACCATTCCTCTTCCTGAGTGAACACACCTTCCATAAAGGCTTGTGACCACCACGCTAGAGGTGAGATATCTTCATCTTCTTCAGCGTCTAGAGACAGTTCGCACGGTAGTTCGATTTCACCGTCGCTGTATAGCTGACCGCCAATCGTGCTGTATAGGCGTTTTAGTAGGCCCATGATCTCAGCTTCTTGCGCTTCTGATTCCCAGTTTGGCGTCTGATCAAAAACCAGTTCCATCCACGTGGATTCATCAAGAGGAGTAGGGCTGATATTTAGCGCGCTAAACAAGCCGTGAACGCCGATAAGATCAAGGCAATCTTCTGAAACAGCATCGGAATAAAGGAAGTCGTCCAGTAGATCCAGTTCTGAATCGGTAAGTGCATTCGCTGAAGTGAGAGTCATGAATATATTCCTAAAAGGTTATGCCGCTGATTTTAACTTGCTTGGTCAGATTTAGCAGTATTTTTTAACTGCTCAATTCAATACGGTTGTCAGTGACAAAGGCACGCGCTTTCTGGATAATCCAGCCATGAATTCAAGCGCGTTACAGATCCTCAAAGAGGTTTTCGGTTACGATCAGTTCCGAGAGCCCCAAGCCGAAGTTATAGATACCCTGGTAAATGGCCAAGATGCCTTGGTGGTTGTGCCTACAGGTGGTGGTAAATCACTCTGTTATCAGCTACCTGCGTTGATGAGGCAGGGCACGGCTATTGTTATCTCGCCGCTGATCGCGTTGATGCAAGATCAGGTCACTGCGCTGTCGCAATGGGGTATTCGTGCAGGGTGCTTGAATTCGAGCATGGATTTCTCTTTGATCAATGAAACCGAGCATCAGTTAAGATCCGGTGGCTTTGATCTACTCTATATTGCGCCGGAACGACTACTTCAGCCGCGCACGCTCTCTCTGCTTCAGTCCTGCCCAATTGCACTCTTTGCTATCGATGAAGCGCACTGTGTATCACAGTGGGGGCATGATTTTAGACCAGAATATTTGCAGCTAAGTCAGTTGGCTCAGTTATTCGTTGGTGTGCCGCGTATTGCGTTAACGGCAACTGCGGATGAGCGCACTCAGCAAGAGATTGTTGAACGATTAGCGCTGACCAATCCTGCAGAGTTTATCCAAGGTTTTGACCGCCCAAATATTCGTTATCGCATCGGGCAGAAAGACAGCGCTAAAAAGCAGCTGTTAAAGTTCCTCAAAGATGAACACCCAAAAGACTCCGGTATTGTTTACTGCCTTTCTCGCAAGCGGGTAGAAGATACTGCCGCTTGGTTATGCGAACAGGGCTTTAATGCGCTGCCTTATCATGCGGGACTCGCGGCAGACCTTCGAAGTCATAATCAGCATCGCTTTTTGACTGAAGAAAATATCATCATGGTGGCGACCGTTGCCTTTGGTATGGGAATTGATAAGCCGAACGTGCGCTATGTGGCTCACTTGGATCTGCCAAAAAGCATTGAAGCGTATTATCAGGAAACTGGTCGTGCGGGCCGTGATGGATTACCTGCCGATGCTTGGATGGTTTATGGCTTGCAGGATGTGATGTTCCTGCGTCAGATGTTGGAAGGCTCGCAAGCGCCAGCAGAGCAGAAGGTAGTTGAGCGCCAGAAGCTAGAAGCGATGCTTGGATTGTGTGAGATCACGAGCTGCCGTCGTCAGGTGCTTTTAAGTTACTTTGGTGAGAAAGATCATCAGCCTTGTGGCAATTGCGATACCTGTTTAGAGCCTGTTCCTGTTTGGGATGGCACTGAAGCGGCACGTAAAGCCTTATCGGCGGTTTACCGTTCTGGGCAGAGTTTTGGTGTGAATCATGTGGTCGATATCCTGATGGGGAAATCGAATGAGAAAACCAAAAACTTCGCCCATGAAAAGCTTTCTACTTGGGGCATAGGCAAAGAACTGGATAAGAACCAGTGGCGCTCTGTTTTCCGTCAGCTGGTGGCTCGTGGATTGTTGGGTGTGAATGTCGATCAGCATGGTGTTTTGCACCTAACCGATAAGTGCCGTCCGCTTTTACGCGGCGAAACCAAAATCCAACTGCGTAAAGACCAGCGTCAGCATACACCTTACCGTAAAAACCAAGTACCGCAGAGCCAGCTGGAAGCTGAAGATTATGCGCTATGGAATGAGCTTAAAGCGGTGCGTAAACGCTTGTCTGATGAGCAGGATGTACCGCCTTATGTGATCTTCCACGATGCAACGCTGATGGAAATGGTGATGTATCGCCCGCAAACCTCAGATCAGTTCAAACGCTTGAACGGTGTGGGCGAACGCAAACTGGACCTTTACGGTGCTGACTTTATTCAGGCGATTGAAGAGTTCGAGGATCAGCACAAAGCCGATAATGTCGCGACTCAAGCGATGGAATCGGTTGTGCTGTATCGCAGTGGCATGACGGTTGATCAAGTCTCTAGGCAACAGCATCTATCGGTTAATGCGATATATGGCCACTTAGCCCAAGCGATCCAGAAAGGCGAGTTGGCGGTTAAGGATGTGGTCGATCTTCCTGAGAAAGAGTTCAGTCATATCGAGCAGGTGATGCTGGAGTGTCAGCAGGAGTTTGGCCAAGCGTTAAAGCCTGTGAGCGAAGCGTTGGCTGGCGTCTATGAAGTTGGGATTCTTCGTTGTATTAAGGCTGGGCTGGAATCCGCGTGAGCGAAGATCTGAGTCTCTCAGCTTTATTCATCAGCGGTTTTATATCGGCTACCTTGTTACCCGGCGGTTCCGAAGTTCTTCTGGCTTGGCAGTTATCCCAAGATGTTCATAATCCGTGGAGCCTTTGGGCTGCAGTGACATCGGGCAATGCCTTGGGCGGTATTGTGACTTTCTTAATGGGCTGGGGAATTGCCCATTACTATCCTTTACGCGCACTATCATCACCTAGACAACAGCAAGCGCAACGATGGCTCACTCAATATGGCCCTGTGGCTTTGTTAATGTCTTGGGTTCCGCTAATCGGCGATCCGCTTTGTTTGGTTGCTGGCTGGTTAAAAACCAATTTTTGGCTTAGTGTACTGATGATCACTTTGGGAAAAGCGATCCGATATTTGATTATTGTGGGCTTGATTTAAGGGATTAATGGGAGGGGCCGTTCGTGGGATTAGTGGCTAAATCGCAACGAAGTACATGGGGTTGGCTACGGTTAATTATTCTGATTCTGGCGTTGATCGTGGTGGCGATGAATGCTTGGCTATCACAGCTACGCTCTACCGATTGGGATCGGCCACTTTGGGTGGTGATCTATCCGATTAATGCCGATCAAGGCGCTGATACTCAACTCTATGTTGATGCCTTATTAGAAGGCCATTTCGACGATATCGAGCATTTTATGGCGCGAGAAGCGCGTCATTACGATCTCCCCCTAGAAACACCGCTCGAAGTTTATCTTGCTCCTCCTTTGATCGAACACCCTCCAAAACCGCCACACAACCCGAGCATGTTAGATAGTGTCTTATGGAGTTTAAATCTGCGTTATTGGGCTTGGCAAAACGATAGTTGGACTGGCTCAACGCCTGATATCAAAGTCTATTTGAAGCTGCATTCGCCTAAGACTCATCAAGTACTGGAACATTCCTTAGGTTTGCAGAAAGGGATGATCGGTGTGGTGAATGGTTTTGCCAGCGTCGATTATCAAGCACAGAATAACTTTGTGACCATACATGAGGTACTGCACACCTTAGGGGCGACCGATAAATACGATCTCAGCAATAACCAGCCGATCTGGCCCGATGGTTATGCAGATCCTGAATTAGAGCCGTTATTGCCGCAAGCTTATGCGGAGGTGATGGGTGGCCGAATTCCAAGGACATCAACCACAGCAGAGATGCCGGAGAATCTTGAGCAGGTTTTAGTTGGCGAAAAAACTGCTCAAGAGATCAACTGGGTTCAGCCTTGATCGTTATTAATGTTTATTGCTCGATAACCGACTTCAATGCTTTAACGATATCCTCTTCAAGTTCAATCAGAAGGTCCTGAGCTGGGCTTTCTGGATTGATCTGGCTTGGGCGTAGGAACTTGATATAGGTGATATCGTTTTTGTGTTGCAGAGTGATAGAAAGAGGGCAGAGCGCGCCCATATCAGGATCTTTGTTAATCACATGGTTAGCGTACCAAGGATTACAGAAGACTAAGCTGCGGATCTCTTCATAACCGTGTTTGTTGTACTCAGCACCCCAGCGGTCTTTATAGTGAGTCAAAGAGCGGCCGATATTGGGCTCGAAGATGACATAAAAACGGCTCTCTTCTAGAGCTTGGCTGATCTCTGTGTGGTTATTATCAAAATCCCCCTCCATCTCAAAAGATAGAATCGGGTTAGCAAAAACAGTGCTGCTTGCTAGCAGAGTTGCCGAGAAAACCAGTCTTTTGATCAGCTTAAGCATTACTTGCTCCAAAGAATCCATTTACCGATGAACGTTCAGTTTAGTGTATCACCGCATCTTAGCCGAGCAAGCGTGAAGGTGTAGGACTTCTTAAGATCATCTAGTGTATAATCTGCGCTCCGAAATAGAGCTGAAGACCATGACTACTAGCAACACCTCATCAATTGAAGATCCTCAACTAACTGACGCCGAAGCTGCTGCAGAGCAGAAGAAGCAGAAAACCCGTATGAACAAGCTGCAGAAGCGTCTGCGCCGTGAGATGGGTCGCGCGATTGAAGACTTCAATATGATCGAAGATGGCGACAAGGTTATGGTCTGCCTGTCTGGCGGTAAAGATTCTTACGCGATGCTGGATATCCTGATGAATCTGCAGCGCAGTGCCCCAATCAATTTTGAGCTGGTGGCGGTGAATCTGGACCAGAAACAGCCGGGCTTCCCTGAGCATGTTTTGCCTGCTTATTTGGAATCGATCGGTGTACCTTTCCATATCTTAGAGCGTGACACGTACTCCGTTGTTAAAGAGGTGGTGCCTGAAGGTAAAACGACCTGTGCACTATGCTCGCGTTTACGTCGTGGTTCTCTGTACGGTTTCGCTGAAGAGATCGGCGCTAACAAAATCGCACTAGGCCATCACCGTGATGATATTCTTGAGACCTTGTTCCTAAACATGTTCTACGGCGGCAAGCTTAAATCTATGCCACCAAAACTGGTTTCGGATGATGGTAAGAACATGGTTATCCGTCCGTTAGCTTATGCGCGCGAAAAAGATATCGCTGCCTTTGCTGAGCTACGTGGTTTCCCAATCATCCCTTGTAACTTGTGTGGTTCTCAGGAAAACCTGCAACGTCAGGTGATCAAAGAGATGCTGCAAACTTGGGATAAAAACTTCCCTGGTCGTATCGAAACCATGTTCCGATCTTTACAGCACGTTGTGCCTTCACACTTGGCTGATACTGAACTGTTTGACTTTAAAGGCTTAAAGCACGGTTTCCCTCACGGTATTGATCCAAACAGTGATACTTCTATGCGTCCGGATAACGCGCCGACAGAAGAAGCGGTGCAGACGTTTAATCCTCAGAAGATCGACGTTCTATCTCTCTAATCTTTCCATTGCTTAATGATGCATGTCCGAAATTGTCGGATATGTGTCATTGATGACATTTGGGTTTCGCGTAATACTGCTATCACAGGTTAAAAACTTAGGTTTAAGAGCCGTGGGAGTATTACGTGAAAACTATTGCCGTTCTTGGCTATGCTGATTGCCAAATTCTCGATGTCACCGGGCCATTGCAGGTATTTGCATCGGCTAATCGGGCATTAGGGCAAGATTTCTATCAGATTAAAATCCTTGGGTTATCTCAAGAGCCTATAGTGACCAATTCGGGGATGCGCTTGGTTCCTGATCAGTGCTATTTCGATGCTACGGATATAGATACGTTGCTGTTTGCCGGTGGACGTGGAGTCGATCTACAGCGGCAAAATCAGGAGCTGATTAACTGGATACAGGAGCAGGCTAAGACTGTTCGACGAATTGGCTCGGTCTGCAGTGGTGCTTTCCTCTTGGCAGAAGCCGGTTTGTTGGCGGATAAAGAAGCCGTATCTCACTGGCAGTGTTGTGATTTGTTAGCCGAAGAGTTCCCTGATACACGTGTTAACTCCGATGCGATCTGGATTAAACAGGGCGATCTGTATACCTCGGCGGGTGTGACTTCTGGCATTGATCTGGCTTTGGCCCTAGTTGAGGAGGACTTAGGTCATGAGATTGCGATGGCGGTTGCACGAGAGCTGGTGGTGTTTATGAAACGCCCCGGTGGTCAGGCGCAATTTAGCACTCAGCTAGAAGCTCAATTAAAAACCACAGGGCCTGTTGCTAAGGCAGTTGCTTATATCGAACAGCATCTAAATGCAGAGCTTAATCTCGCCATATTGGCCGAGCATTGCTGGGTCAGTGAGCGGCATCTGTTTCGTCTGTTTAAAAGTGAGGTTGCACAATCGCCTGCCACTTATATCGAAAACAGCCGCTTAAGTTTGGCTCGGCAGTTATTAGAAAGCGGCGCATTGAATCTACAACGAGTAGCGGAACAGAGTGGACTAGTATCCGCTGACAATCTTCGTAGAGTGTTTATTCGTCGTTTAGGTATTAACCCAAGTGAGTATCGGGATCGTTTTGGTTCTGTGACTTGTGATCAAGCATCAAAGGATATTAATTCATGAATCTGAATGTTTTCTTGCTCTCCGGTTGCCAAGCCTTATTAACCACCGGAAATATACTTTTAGTCTCGGTGGTGGCTCTGATTGGTCAGAACCTAGCTGCAAGTCCTTCAATGACGACCTTTCCGGTGGCGACCCAGTTTATTGGTTTGATGCTAGCGACGATCCCTGCCTCTCTGATTATGCGCCGTATAGGCCGAAAAAATGGATTCTACTTAGGGAATTCGATCGGCATCTTGGGTGCGGCATTGTGTATTCTTGCCCTGCAAGGGGAGCAGTTTTATCTCTTCTCGTTTGGTACATTCCTTTTGGGGATAGGCATTGGCTTTGGTACCTTGTACCGTTTTGCGGCGGTTGAGGTGTGCGATGGTCAGTCGAAAAGTAAAGCTATCTCCTTAGTCATGGCCGGTGGTGTTGTGGCTGCCGTTATAGGGCCGCAGTTGGCTATCTACAGTCAGGATCTCTTAGGGGAAGCTGAGTTCGCTGGCGCTTTTGTTGGATTATTAGGCCTTTACGTTATTGCACTGTGTTTGCTTTTTTTTACTCATATTCCAAAAGAGGTTGCCACTGAGGATACTGCAACGGCACGTCCGTTGTTGACGATTGTTAGGCAACCCACCTTTATCGTTGCCGTTGTTGTGGCGATGGTGGGTTATGTGGTGATGAACCTGCTGATGACAGCAACGCCATTAGCAATGGCCCGTTGTGGCTTTACCTTTGCTCAAGCCGCTCATGTTATCGAGTGGCACGTGTTAGGTATGTTTGTACCGTCGTTCTTTACCGGCAGTTTGATCGCACGATTCGGCCTTAATCCTGTTATGTATGCTGGTGCTGTATTTATGTTGGCCTGCATTGGCATTAACTTGATGGGTGTATCTGAATGGCATTTTTGGACGGCATTGGTGTGTTTAGGGATTGGCTGGAACTTTATGTTTATCGGCGCAACTCAACTGGTTACCACAACTTATAGACCTGCCGAGAAAGCTAAATCTCAAGCAGCGAATGAGTTTTTAGTGTTTAGTATGGTGACAGTTTCCGCAATGTCTGCCGGTTGGATGGAAGCCGTATTAGGGTGGCAGGCGATGAATTGGATTGTTTTACCTTTGATCCTTTGGGCAGTAGCGGTTATTTTCTTTATAGGCCGCTCTCATTCTGAACCAGTGGCTGCTACCTAAGGAAGGAATATGAAGTCGCCACAATTTTTATCTATCGTGACCTCATCGCCAGTTAAAGTGAGATTGACAAATCTCCCTGAAATACAGGCTTTAGGCATCACTACTGTATGTGAATCTAACTTACAGCGATTTACTGCTATGGATAATAACAGGGCGTTGGGGCTTGCAGATTATCTTGCAGAAAACCCCGAAGAAACTGAGGTATGGTCTGCAGCGTTTTATCCTGAATTACCCCTTGAGGCCGTAGAGATACAACCTTATTCACGAGCGCAGCGTGGTTTGCCCTGTTTATTTTCCCAAGTAGGGGAGTTACCCGGCATTGAAGATGGTGATCGATTTCCTGTGGGGGATCAGTGGCCACTGAGTTGTAGTCCTCAAGAGCGAGCATTTAGCTTGTTGCAGGAGCGGATGCGCAAGCTCTGGAGCGAGGGGCGACCCGATGCTGAGATGAAATTAGCCTTAATGGCTGATTATGCCGGACGCTTAAACCGGTTAAGCGGTCACCACTTTATTCATTGGGACGGCGAGTTTCTTTTTGCCTATTCTGGTAACGAAACTGATCTTGAACCTTTGGCTTATCAGAGCTTTTCATTTAGAGAGCTTTGTTTGAATTATAGGGTAGATCTAGAGCTTTCTTCAGATGATCTTGTGACCGGTGTTATTGTCGCTTCTCAGTCTTTATTGGGCGACGAAGCTATTCCTATAAATCCGGGGAACACCTTATGTTTCAAGCAAGGGCAGCTATTTGAACAGTGTGAACCTGTAAGTTTTTGGGAAAGAATTGAGTAACTCATTCCCAAATCTAAATTGCAAACTTTTTCCAACAACCGCTTCCATTGTTGATCCAGCTTCTTGTTTTAATTTGTTTTTTAATATTCCTTCATAAAATCGAATAGTTGACTATATTTAAGTTACTTAAGGATATAGAGTAGTGGTATTACCAATTGAAATATTGGTCATACCTTTGACTGTTTGTTTTAGTGAGATGGTTAGGCGCAGTAACATTTATGAAGGAAAACGTAGTTCCGCAAGCAGGTATCCCGCCCATGGCAATCGTTGATATGACAGATCAATCGATGTTAATTCAAGTGTTTGATCGCATTGTCCTGCCAACCTTTGTGCTTGATAAAGACCACAGGATTATTTATTGGAACTCTGCTCTTGAAGCCATTAGTGGTCTTAGTAGAGAGGAAATGATTGGTACCAAGGATCAGTGGCGACCGTTTTATTCCTCAGCGCGTCCTTGTCTAGCTGACTTGATCCTTGAAGGCGGCAGAGATGAGGATGTTAAGCATTATTATATGAATAAGTGTCAGCGTTCTGAATTGATCGAAGGTGCGTTTGAGGCTGAAGATTTTTTTCCAGACTGCGGTGCTGATGGTGAGTGGTTGCAGTTTACCGCCTCCAGTATTGTCGATTCAGATGGCGAGCTCATCGGCGCTATTGAAACTTTCCAAAACATCAGTGGACGAAAGAAAGCTGAGTTTGAGTTGCTAGAACGAGAGCGTATATACAAAGAGTTGAGTATTACCGATAGTTTGACCGGTCTTCATAACTCACGACATTTTTATGATCAGATGGAAAACGCGTTAGAAACTGCCCGCCGTTACCATCACGGGTTTACCTTGTGCTTTTTCGATCTGGATGATTTTAAAAAGCTCAATGACTCCCATGGTCACTTGATGGGTGATAAGGTGCTCGAAACCTTTGGCGCTTTGGTGCGTTCTTCCTTACGTACGCTTGATAGCGGGTATCGCTATGGTGGAGAAGAATTTGCCATCTTGTTGCCATCAACCGATGTCGATGGCGCCGAAACGGTGGCAGAAAGGGTGCGTGAAAGTTTACAGAACTATCAGTTTATCTTACCGGATGGTGAAACCATTCGTTGTAGCGTTAGTACGGGCGTTACCGCTTATACCGTGGGTGATAGTGTACAGAGCTTGATGCAGCGTGCAGATAATGCGCTTTATAAAGCAAAAGAGCAGGGTAAAAACTGTATTGTCACAGTTTAGCTTTTCACAACCGCTTCTCTATGTAATCATCTGCCTCCGTAACTTGGAGGCAGTATGAAGAGTTTTCTTTTTTCTACAGATAATGATCGTGGTGGCGTAATTTTGTGTGATTTGGACACCTTGCCAGAAGCGGTCGACTATTTGAAACAACGCTTTAAAGGGGTTGTTCGAGTAGAGCAGGGCCGAGACTATTGGTCCGAGGAAGAAGGCTTTGCAAGTTTGCCCGCACCAGCTGAAGAAGATAACCCTCAAAGCAGCGGCTGATGGCTGTTCTACTACCTTGTTTATTCGAGTTAATCTTAGCGTTCCACAATAATTAGTAACTGACATTAAAAGTCCAGTTCAGTAAAGTAGATAGCTCTAATTACCAACCCTCGTTGGTGAGCAATTTTTACTGCATCAGGGCACGGATGTTTCAGGTTTATCACTCCAACTCGATATTGGTCCTTAAGGATCTCTTAGTTGAATTAATTCGACGCGACCCGATCGCGGATCCCTTTATCTCTGAGCAAATTCTGGTGCAAAGCCCAGGTATGGCGCAGTGGCTCAAGCTCGAGTTAGCACAGGCATCTGGGATCGCTGCATCCATCGATTTTCCTCTGCCGGCATCGTTTTTGTGGAAAAGCTTTTCCAACGTTTTAGATGATGTGCCAGAGCGCTCTGCCTTTACTAAGGAAGCCATGGCTTGGAAGTTGATGTTGGTGTTACCCGATCTGCTGACTCAACCTGAATTCCACCCGTTACAAACCTATTTGGCTGATGATGAAGAGGATTATCGCCTCTATCAGTTGTGCAATAAAATTGCTGATATCTTCGACCAATATTTGGTGTATCGTCCCGATTGGATCGCTGATTGGGAACAAGGCGGAAATCTAGCCGCTGCCCGTCATAGCTGGCAGCCAGTCCTATGGCGAGCATTGACCGATTACACCCTGTCCTTAGAGCAATCTCATTGGCATAGGGCCAATATGTTTGGCGATTTTGTAAAACTGCTTCGTCAACGCTCTAACCTGAAACAGTTACCGCCACGCCTGTTTGTCTTTGGTATATCAGCGCTACCGCAAAATTATATCCAAGCGCTACAAGCCTTAGGTGAGCAAGTTGATGTGCATCTTATGATTATGAACCCTTGTCGCTACTATTGGGGTGATATTCTAGATGCGGCTCAGATCGCGCGAGTTAACCGTCGCTGGTTTGGCAAACCCGAGCTAGAGATGAGCGAGTATGCACAAGGAAACCCGCTTTTGGCGTCTATGGGTAAGTTGGGGCGTGATTATATCTACCAACTGCAAGATAACGCGGTTGAAGAGATCGATGCTTTTGCTGAACCGGAAAGGCACTGTTTGCTGAACAGCATTCAGCAGGACATTTTGGATTTAGATAATCCGACCTCATTCCCTGAAGATCCAAGTCATAGCGAAACAAAACATAGCGTTGATGAGAGCGATCGCTCAATAGTGCTGCATAGCTGCCATAGCCCGCTGCGTGAAGTTGAGGTTTTACACGATCAGCTGTTAGCCAAATTTGAGGAAGATCCCGAGCTAAAACCCCGCGATATTATTGTGATGATGCCGGATGTGGCAGCTTACGCACCTTATATCGAGGCGGTTTTCTCCAATGCACCTTCTGAGCGCTACATACCATTTTCTATATCGGATCGCAGCAATCGTCAGGAAAATCCTCTGTTACTTAGCTTTGAGAAAGTGCTCAAGTTAAATAGCAGCCGCTTTACCGTATCTGATGTTTTAGAGTTACTGGAAGTACCTGCGATCTTGCGTCGATTTGGTTTGGATGATGATAGCTTCCTACGTCTTCGTTATTGGGTTGATCAAGTAAATATTCGTTGGGGACTGGATGCTGAACAACGCAGTGTCTGGGAACTGCCGCTGTTTGAGCAAAACAGTTGGCGCTTTGGCTTGCGCCGTATGCTCGCAGGTTATGCATTAGGCGAACAAACGGCTTATTGGCAAGAGGTAGCGCCATACACAGAAGTGGAGGGGCTCGAAGCTGAGCTACTCGGCAAGCTCGCTGATTTTATTGATCTGTTGGAAGAGGCGAAAACCTACTTCAGCCAGTCGCTCTGTTTAGATGAATGGGTTGCGGTGATTAACCAATTGTTGGAAGCGTTTTATCTTGCCGATGAGCAAGATGAGATCGCTTTGAACTCAATTCGTCAGACGCTACAAAATCTGCAAGAACAGCTATCAGATGCTGAATTTAATCAGCCGTTATCCTCTTTAGTAATTACCGATTATCTGTTGAACGGGATGAACCAACAGCGCTCATCCCAACGCTTTATGATTGGTGCGGTTAACTTCTGTACCTTGATGCCGATGCGTTCGATCCCTTTTAAAGTGGTTTGCTTGCTTGGCATGAATGATGGCGCGTACCCGCGGAGTATTCCTCCGGTAGGTTTTGATTTGATGACCGACTATCCGCGCAGAGGCGATCGTTCCCGTAGAGACGATGACCGTTATCTCTTCTTGGAAGCGATGCTATCAGCCCAAGAGCAGCTCTATATCAGTTTTGTTGGGCGTTCTATTCGCGATAATAATCCTAAAATACCTTCTGTCTTGGTCAGTGAATTACTCGATTACATTGAACAGGGTTATACCTATGCTGCTGATGCCAGCCTGCCATATACCGATAGTGGTCAAAAACTGAGGCAGTCGTTGATCCAGCAGCACCCGTTAGTTGCTTTTAGCCCGCACTACTTTGCTGAGCACTCGCAGTTGTTTAGTTATGCCGCTCAATGGTTACCCGCTGCTGGGGCTGATACTAAACCTCTACTGAAATTTATTAATCAGCCGTTGGAAAACGAAACGCTAGCCGAATTAGAACTCTCCGATCTGATTCGCTTTTTGAAGAGCCCGTGTCGCAGTTTCTTCAATCAGCGGTTGAAAGTGTATTTCAGTCAGAGCGAGATCGAAGCACAAGACGAAGAGCCGTTCGCGCTGGATAATCTGGAATCTTATCTCATTAAGCAGCGTTATCTAGATACGGCGTTGGCAGAGCAGTCGCTGGATCAACTGGATCAAACGGTATTAGCTGAGGGTATTCTTCCGGTTGCTCAGGCGGGTGAGTTAACACTGCAAAAAATACGTCATGACTGCGAAGAGCTTGCAGAGAAGATTCGACCTCTATGTGAAGGCACCCCTGAGCGAGTTGAAGTAAATTTGGATCTGGATGGTGTACGTTTACAAGGCTGGATTGACCATTGCTATCCAGATCATTTGTTGCGCTATAGACCGGCGCAAGTCAATGCGCGGGATCGCTTATCTACCTGGGTCGAGCATCTTGTTCTGTGTGTACTGGGCGCGCGCAAAAACACGATCTACCGCGGTTTGTCCGGTAAGGCGTTCTATCGCCAAGTTGAATCTACAGAAGCGCGTCGTTTGTTAACCGAGCTGGTGGAGTTTTATCAGCAGGGGATGACGATGCCACAAGCGTTTGATGCTTCATTGGCCCATGATTATTTTGTGCAACGAGCTAAAGATCCCGATAAGGCTTTGCAAAGCTTAGAAAAACGTTTCTACGGAGACAGTTTTAGCATCGGGGTTTTAGACGATCCTTATGCGCGTCGGGCATTCCCCGATTTTAATCAATACACCGAACAGTTTGTTCCTTTGGCGGAAGCCGTGTACGAGCCGCTACTAGCCTATGTAGAGGAGGGCAAAGATGACTAGTGTACTTCCGCTAGAGCCGTTTACTTTTCCTCTGAAAGGACAGCAGCTCATAGAAGCCAGTGCTGGTACCGGTAAGACCTACACGATCACAGCCTTGTATCTGCGTTTGTTGTTAGGCCAAGGGGATATCAGTGATAAGCCGTTAGGACCTGATCAGATCTTAGTTGTGACCTTTACCGAGGCTGCGACAGAGGAGCTTCGAGACCGTATCCGCAGTCGAATAGTCGATGCGCGAAATGCTTTTCTGTTACCAGATGTCAGTGATCCGTTTTTAGATCAGCTAAAGCAAGATACAGCGGATCATGAACAGGCGATCAAACTGCTAGAACAAGCGATTCGGCAGATGGATGAAGCGGCGATTTTTACCATCCATGGTTTCTGTCAGCGGATGCTTAAACAACATGCGTTTGAAAGCGGTTCGTTATTTGAGAGTGAACTGACCCAAGACGATCAGAGCCTGATTCGAAGTGCTGCGATCGATTTCTGGCGCAATACCATCTATCCATTATCAGGACCGCTTAGTAGTTTGGTGATGCAGTATTGGTCGAACCCCGAATCACTGATGATGGAAATACGTGGTTTATTGAGCCGCAGTGTTCGGGTAACACCGGATTTATCGGATCAAGATCTAGCCGAGGCTTATGAGGCAAGGTTAGACGCGCTGAATGAGTTCAAGCAAGCATGGCTACAGAATGAAGATGATCTGGTTGCGCTGGTTCAAAGCTCAGGGGTAAACAAGCGCAGTTATACCAAAGCAAATCTCCCTAAATGGATTGCCCAGATCGATGATTATGCGGCATCAGAACAACTGGAGCCAAATAAGAAGCTAGTTACAACACTGCAGAAATTCACCTCTTCAGTGTTGCAAGAGAAAACGCCAGAAGGTGCTGAATATCCGCAGCATCATCTGTTTGAGCAGTTAGAAACCCTGTTAGAGGGAGCGGTTCCGGTTAAAGAGATACTGTTGAGTCGTGCATTGAAAGAGGTTCGACTCCGTTTAGCCCGAGCTAAAAAGCAGTATCAGGTGCAAACCTTTGATGACTTGCTGATCGACCTGCATCAAGCGTTATACAGCAATAGTGGTGAAAGCTTAGCCGGTGCTATTTGTGATCAGTTTCCGGTCGCAATGATTGATGAGTTCCAAGATACAGACCCACTGCAGTACGGTATTTTTTCAACGCTATACAAAGATGTAAATCGACATGCTTTAATCATGATTGGTGACCCGAAACAGGCGATCTATGCCTTTCGTGGTGCCGACATCTTTACTTATATTCAGGCTCGTCGCCAAGTACCGCAGACATTTACCTTAGAGACTAATTGGCGTTCGACCACGCCGATGGTTGAAGGGGTAAATCATCTTTTCCAATCTGCGGACTCTGCTTTTATCTACGATGAAGATATTCCATTTATCCCTGTTAAAGCAGCGGATAAAGGTGTTAAACGCTTAAAAATTCAAAACGTCGAGCCTCCCGCTTTAACCTTATGGCATCAAGAAAGTGATGAGCCGCTAAATAATGCGCAATACTTAGCGACTTATGCTCAAGCTACGGCTTCAGAAATAGACCGCTTATTGTCTGGTGATACGCTGATCGGAGATCGCAAATTACAAGGCTCGGATATTGCTGTGCTGGTTCGAGATCGTTTTGAAGCAGAAGAGATTCGCAGGGCTTTAGCTGTCTATGAGCACCCTTGTGTTTACTTGAGTAACAAAGATTCCGTTTTTAAATCTAAAGAAGCGATCGAACTCTCTTTGCTGTTAACGGCAATTGAAAATCCGATAAATGATCGGGCGCTGAAAGCTGCATTGGCAACAGAATTTATGCAGCTCGATATGCATGATCTCGATCGACTGAATCACGATGAATTAGGTTGGGAGAAGGTGATCACTGAGTTTAGTGATTATCGTGATATATGGCTGCGCTTAGGCGTGTTGCCTATGTTAAGTCGACTGATTCATCAGCGTAATCTAGCTGCAATGACGCTTGAACAGGTATCCGGTGAGCGTCGTTTAACAAACATGCTGCACCTGGCAGAACTACTGCAACAAGCGAGCGCTGAAAGAGAGGGCATAGCTGGATTGATTCGTTGGTTTAACGAACAGATTTCACAGCCTTCTGGTGGTGGTGACGAGCAGATTTTACGCTTAGAAAGTGAGCGAAATCTGGTCACTATTGTGACCGTGCATAAATCGAAGGGGTTGGAATATCCAGTGGTATTCTTGCCTTTTGCTTGCCGTTTTAAAGAGCAGAAAAGTGCTTTTTATCATGATGAATCAGGCGAAGCCGTTTTAGATCTTAAAGCTGAACCGGAAGCGCTGGAAGAAGCGGATAAAGAACGTCTGGCTGAGGAGCTACGACTACTCTATGTGGCTCTAACCCGAGCGGTTTATAGCTGCTATATCGGTATCAGTCATATCAAGATCGGTAATAGTAAGAAGTCCCGATTGATTGATAGCGCCTTGGGATATCTTCTCCTGCAATCGGGGGTTGAGTTGGATGAAGCCTTACAAACTCTCGAGCAGCACGCTGCTATCCAAGTCTTAGCGCCGCCAAATTATGGCTCTCAGAAAGATCTATTTGCGGTTGAGGAAGAGAAAGCGGCGCAGCTAGAAGCACGTAATTTTGAGCGTAAAATCGATCGCGATTGGCGTGTCAGTAGTTATTCCGCACTGAGTAAACATCAGGCTAGTCATATACCTGAACTTCCAGGGTTGGATCTGGAAGTGGCTGCAGAAGGGCAGGAACAGGTCGAAGAGGTTATTCCTGACGAAGACAATATCTTTACCTTTCCTAGAGGCGCCAATGCCGGCACCTTCCTGCATAGCGTCTTTGAAGAGATCAGCTTCGCGCGATATCAGCAGGTCATGCAGGAATCGGATGAGTACCGCAATCAACTTCAAGATCAGCTACAGGTAGCAGGCTACGAAGAGCGTTGGCAGCTTGTGATCGAAAAGCTGATAGTAGATGTCCTCGCAACGGATCTTAATGGGCAAGGGCTGCGCTTAAACCAGATCAACGACGAAGACCGGCTGGTGGAGATGGAGTTTATGCTCAGTGCAGAACACATCACGGTAGGGCGATTAGAGTCGTTGATTCGTCGCTACGATCCTCTAGCGGCTAAGGCTAAACCGCTCGCTTTTGAGCCTTTAAGAGGCCTTTTAAAAGGCTTTATTGATCTGCTCTTCCGTGATGGCGAGAAGTACTATGTCTTGGATTACAAATCTAACCACCTAGGTTATGAGGCTTCCTGTTACACCCAAGAGGCGATACAAGAATCGATGATTGATCATCGCTACGATCTGCAATATCTGCTCTATACCCTCGCGGTGCATCGATTACTGAAGCAACGTATACCTGATTACGATTATGAACGGCATTTTGGCGGCGTTTATTACTTGTTCCTCCGTGGGATGGACGGTGAAAGCTCCAATGGGGTGTTCCATGATAAACCGGATATCGAATTGATTGAGAAGTTGGATCTAATGTTTGCCGGGGAGGTTGTTGATGTCTAATGCATACCTACCCCAGCTGAAACAGTGGTCGCAAGAAGCGATCATTCGTTCTGTCGATTATCAACTTGCAGCGTTCGTTGCTGAACAAAAGCCTGATGATTCAGCATTACCGCTACTTGCCGCTTTGGTTAGCTTTGAGTTGGCCTCGGGTAACGTGTGTCTGCCTTTAGAGAGGTTGATCTCACCAAAAGGCTATTGGTCTGAAGAGATAGTGGCTTTAGTCGAGTCTATCGATTGGAAGGCACTAAAACCTGACGCTCGTCTGTTGATGGTGGGGACTAATGGATCGCTAGAAAGTGCGCTACTGGTTTTAGATCAGGGGCGTTTCTATCTTCATCGATACTGGCAATATGAGATCCAAGTCGCCCAACAGTTAAGTAAACGTACTGTGCCTGTTGATGTGGATCTACCTTTGTTGGGCAATCATCTTGCACAACTTTTCCCAAAACAAGACGAAGAGATCGACTGGCAGAAGGTAGCGGCAGCGGTCGCGATTCAGAAGCGTTTCTCGGTAATCAGCGGTGGTCCGGGTACAGGTAAAACCACAACGGTTATTAAACTGTTGGTTCTGTATATTCAGCAAATGCAGGCTAGGGGCGTAGATATCAATATCCGCTTGGCTGCCCCTACGGGTAAGGCCGCAGCGCGCCTAGCTGAATCGATTAACTCA
The DNA here is from genome assembly GCF_047778075.1 of Neptuniibacter sp. QD57_21. GTDB lineage: Bacteria > Pseudomonadota > Gammaproteobacteria > Pseudomonadales > Balneatricaceae > Neptuniibacter. The sequence goes on from NZ_CP180549.1 coordinate 1,291,845, forward strand.
GCAAAACAGAAACTAGCATTACCTGCCGAACTTGCTGATCTGGTGCCTTCGGAAGCCAGCACACTTCATCGTTTATTGGGTGTTATTCCGAATCAGATAGGTTTTCGTTACCACGGGGATAACCCGTTGCACTTAGACCTGTTGGTGTTGGATGAAGCATCGATGGTTGATCTGCCTATGATGGCGCGTCTATTGGATGCGCTGCCTGATCACGCACGACTAATATTGCTTGGGGATAGAGACCAGCTAGCGTCGGTAGAAGCGGGGAATGTTTTAGGCGATATCTGTAGTTGGCCGGGAGAATTGGATTACAGTGCTAATCAACAACAGGTATTAACTCAGTTAGGTGCATTTCCGCAGGCCGAATCGTCCGGTTCAGTTCAATCTTTTTCAGATTGTTTGGCGCTTCTACGTAAAAGCTATCGCTTTGATGATAAAAGTGGCATCGGCTATATGGCGAAAGCGGTTAATTCGGGCACTGTTGAGCATGTTAAGCGGGTGATGGCTAAGGGTTTTGAAGATCTCAATAATCATTACCTGACTCGTGACAGTTACGAAGAGATGATCAATCTGGTTGTTTCTTTTTACAGTGAACTGTTTAGTCATGTTAATCCTGACGCTTCACCCAAACACTTATTAGATCGTTTAGGTGAATTTCAGCTGCTGTGCGCGCGGCGTGAAGGTGTTTATGGGGTAGCTGGTCTGAATGAGCGTATTCAGCAAGAGCTTCGCAGCAGGGGCTATATTAAAGGCTCTGATACCTGGTTTGCTGGTCGACCGATTATGATCACCCGCAACGATCCTGCACTGAAATTGTTTAATGGTGATATCGGGATTGTACTTGCCGATGATAGCGGAAAGCTAAAAGTGTGGTTTGAATTGGATGGCGAGCTACGTAGTGTGCTTCCAAGTCGCTTGCCTGAGCATCAAACTGTGTTTGCGATGACTGTACATAAAAGCCAAGGCTCTGAGTTTGATACGGTCGCGTTTATTTTACCGCCGGACGACAGTCCTTTGCTGACGCGAGAGCTTTTGTATACGGGGATTACCCGAGCACGTAAAACCTTGCACTTATATGCGACTAAGGCGGCCTTATTTGCTTCTACAGAGCGGAAAACGGAAAGATCGGGTGGTTTAGCTGTGAGGTTATGGGGCGGTAGATAAAAATAAAGCCTGATCAGGTGATGTACCCAAGTCAGGCTCTTATCTATATCACAGCGGTAATGGATTAACGGCGACGACGCGCTGGATGCTGTGGGTGTTGCTCATTCTCAATACGAATAGGTTGTACACGTGGCGTACTGTTTCCTAAGGAATACAAGAAAACTACGCCTGCTGCGATGGCAACCAATGTAGCAAATGTCATCATAACTCACTCCTAACTGGTGAAAGACCAGTACAACTGTCTAGCAGTATAACTCAATAAACAGGCTTATCATTATTTAGCGGCTAATATGCAAAAAATCTTAGCCGTTGTCCTAATACCTAAACAGTTATATGGGCATCAGGGAGTAATTTAAACCCCCTGTGCGTTTAAATAAGCTTCCAGCTCAGTGAAACCACCAATATGTTCTTGGCCGCAGAATACTTGAGGCACGGTAGTCACTGGTTTGCCCACTGTTTGCTCAAGATCTGCTTTGCTTATGCCTTCCTGGTGGATATCGATATAACGGTAATCAAGCTGTTTGATTTCACAAATTTGTTTTGCACGGGAACAAAAACCACAACCTTCACGACCAAAAATAGTAATACGTTTCATCTGTCTTCCTCCGTTTAAGTGATGTGTTAATTGAAACAGAGGCAGCTGATTGATCCCAATTAGATATGTTTATCTAATCGATTGGTTCTTTTTATGGAACATCTTAAAGCGAGCTATACGAGCGAAGGTATGGTTTTTTGTAGGACATTAAGATCATTAATATGTGTTGTGAATACTATTTTGCGCCGCACAAATTTGGCTGAAAAAGGCGTGATTTCGGGGGATGGAAGGTTTGTCCCCAATCTTTGTGGATAACCTTGTAAACAACTCCTATCGAACTTCGTTAAAGGTCGATAAAACCTTGCGATTAACGGTTTGATTAAAAAGTATACAGTAGTTTATGCATTTGATTTAAAAGGGTTTTTATGGGTTTTTCTATGGGGAAAGTTGTTTTTGAGTGGCCAATCAGCTATTGCGTTTAAAGTTACAGGGCTGTAATTAATGTCAAGATAAAACTTCATTTTTGTTGTGCTTATATTGGGTTTATAGCTAATTTTTTGATATCTTCGCTTATGGTATGTAAATGCTTTTCAAAGGATGTTGGGAAGCTTTGTTATTGTAAGGGTTCAAACTTTAGTTGGATCCAAGAAAGACAAGGAAGGTCTTAGTGTTTTTAAAATCAAACGAAGAACGTTTTTTCTTTGAAGCGCATGGCGCGGGTGATGAATTTCACCTCGTCAGAATGTCAGGAAAAGAAACTTTATCTCAAAGCTTTCGTTTTGAAGTGGAAGTGGTTTCTAAATACCCTGACATCGAGCTAACACCGACGTTAGGTCAAACCGGTTTAATTACCCTGCATGATCAGACTAATGCCGGAGAGCCTTATACCCGTTACATTCACGGTATCGTCACCGAAGCAGAGCTAGAAGAAACTAACCTACGCCAATCGACCTATCATTTTGTAGTAGAGCCTAAAACCGAACTGCTTAACCTCCGATCAGGCTGTCGAATCTTTCAGCAACAATCTACCCAAGAGATTGTAACCACGCTACTCGAAGAGGCTGGTTTCTCTAGCGATGAGTTTGAATTTAAGCTGCAAGAGCCTCATTCGGCGCGTGAATACTGTGTTCAGTACAATGAAACTGAACTTCATTTTATCCAGCGTCTATTGGAAGAAGAGGGTATTCACTACCACTTTGAGCATGAAGAATCTCTGCATCGCATTATCTTTAGCGATAGCTCGGCGTCTCATCTACCTATTCCAAATGAAGCGGTAATCCCTTATTTCCATGATGCTCAAGGTGCATTACGGGAACAGCATATCTTTCGCTTTGATTACACTGAGGAGGTCGTGTCAGGCAGAAGCCAGATTAGAGACTACGATTTCACACGGCCAAAGTTGAAGCTGGAATCCTACAAGCAAGCAGAATTGGATGAGATGTTGGAGGTTTATACCTATCCGGGACGATTCCAAACGACTGATATTGGCGATCAGTATGCCCAAGTGCTTTTGCAATCCATTAATGCAGAAAGAAAGATAGCGGTTGCTGAGAGTGATGTTAATCGTCTAATTCCAGGTTTCAGTTTCACCTTAGATGAGCACGAAAGAGATGAGCTTAATGCTGAGTATTATATTACTCAGATAGAGCATAAATGCGCGCAACCTCAAGTGTTAGAGCAAGGTGCGACGACAGAAGGCTCTTCCTACAGCAATAGAATTAAGGCGATTCCATTTGATGTACCTTACCGTGCACCTATCACCACGGCTGTACCCATTGTTCACGGCTGCCAAACCGCGATTGTGTGTGGCCCTGAAGGTGAAGAGATCTATACCGATCAGCACGGTCAGATCAAAGTACAGTTTCACTGGGATCGCATCGGTCAACGAGACGAGCACAGCTCCTGCTGGATGCGAGTGAGCCAGCTATTTGCCGGTAATCAACGTGGCAGTATGTTTATTCCCCGTATTGGCGAAGAGGTACTGATCGATTTCCTAGAAGGTAATCCCGACCGTCCTATAGTGACTGGCCGTTTGTATCACGGTTTAAACCGTTCACCTTATCCGCTGCCCGATAACAAAACCAAGAGCACGATTAAAACCAACTCCACCAAGGGCGGAGATGGTTTTAATGAGATCCGTATCGAAGACAAAAAGGGTGAAGAGCAGATCTTTACCCATGCAGAAAAAGATATGGAGCAAGTAACCCGAAACGATCATAAAGAGTGGGTAGGTAACGAACACCACAAAATCGTTGAGAGTAACGAATATCGCCATATCAAAGGTGATGAACATGTCAAAACTCAACAACGGTATAGCCGACGCGTAAATGGCGATATGCACCTGATCATAGGTCAGGACCACCAACTTAAAGTCGCCAAGAATCAATATACCGATGCGGGTGAAGAGCTGCATTTCACTACGGGCGTAAAACACGCCCTAGAAGCGGGGGTAGAGATCTCGTTCAAAGCGGGTGGCAGCTTAGTTACGATAAATCCCGGCGGTGTAACTTTTAAAGGCCCACAAGTCACCCTAAATATGGGGGGCGGGGGTAGTGGTAAACGTTCCACCCCAAAACCACCACAACCATTAAATAAACCAACGCTTACAGCCACGATCGCGCCTGTGCATCAACCGGGTGTTACGGAGCTTTTGGAATCAGAACAAGATCTATCTAAGGTGCATATTCGCCTTTCTCCTGTTCCAGGTGGACTAGGTTATCCAGAAGAGCCCTATAAGCTTTATAGGGATGGGGCTTTAATTCAGGAGGGGCTTACTGATAAACGCGGGTTTATTACGGTTGAACACATCCCTGGCACAGGTAAATACGAAGTTGAATGGGTAAATGGCCATCGTTTTGCTTTAAACGTACAAGAAAAAACCAGTGAAGGCTTGCAAGGTGAATTAGAGAAAATTCAACGGCAAGGATATCGCAAAGAAGCAGAACCAGGTGATGCTCCCGTGAGTCCTCAAGGCTCTGCGGAAGAACATCAAATTGCACTGGCTCAAGCACATCAGGGCAAAGAGGTAACAGGGGTTCTCAAGGAGGAGAGTGATGTCTAGTAACTGCGATAATCTTACAGAGCAAGCCCTTTGTTTGGATGCTCCAATAAATACAACGACAGCAAAGTGGCAATTACTACCTGAGAAGGATAAAAATGTAATTTATGAGGCGCGTTACGGCGTCGAAATTACTCCGCTTATCAATGGCAAAGAAGCCTTTACAGCATTAGAACAAGCTATTTTAAAAGCTACTGACTCTGTAGATATTATTTGTTGGGGTTTTGATCCTTCATTAAGGCTTTCTGGTCCTAATGGAAAATATCGTTTCGGGGAGCTGCTGGAGAAGAAAGCGGAAGAGGGAGTAGAGGTAAGGGTGCTGATTTGGTACTCCCATACAGCAGACTGGTTTATAGGCTTTAAAGATGAAAGTCTCCCTGATTATGATCGATTGTCAGGCAATTACGATAATGGGGTGGGTAAGTATCTTCGTCAGATCGACCATAACTTTAGAGAGGAAAGTGTCGTCTCTAAACACGAAGCCAAACTAGAAAATGCGTTTAAGCGTTACCAAGAAGCTGCAAAAAAATGGCGAGATTCACCAAATGATCAAACAAAAGCCTTGATGGAGGATAAGCATCAAGCATTCGAAACTTTGTACAACCAAGCTTACACCGAACACGACGGTACTCCTTATTTACAATGGGAAGATCGAATATATAACGAGGCTTGGTATCGAAAGTATGCTAATAGCTGGTTGAGAAACAGCAAGCTTTGGTTTACTACACGAGCTATAAAGAACTTTTCTTCTGTGATGGATATGACGGAAGGGTCGGAGGATTCGTTCGAGGGTTTTTTCCAAAAACAACTTGGAAAGTATTTTGCCACCCATCATCAAAAAATGGTTTTGATTGACTATTTAAAACCTAAAGTAGCGCTAGGTTTTGTGATGGGCCATAACATGCAAAAGAATTATTTTGATGATGACAAACATCATTTTGAGCCCAAGAATCGTTATAAAGGTTTTAGACCTTGGCAGGATATTTCTACACGTGTTCGAGGTCCTGTGTTAGTTGATTTGAATCATAATTTCTCTAGAGCGTGGGATAAAGAAATCCCTTGGGATAAATGGGCGAACAAAGGTAGCAATATTGGTTCATCTCGAGACAACATAACCAAAGAGGCTTTTATTTCAAATAACTGGGAGCCAAAGCAGTTAGACAGTCGCTCGACATTTAAGTGCAACATGGCGCAAATTATTCGTACCGAATATGTCGACCAAGACAAATCTATTTTACGCTCCTATGAAAACTCGTTGAATAATGTGACGGATTATGTCTATTCCGAAAATCAATATTTCCGTTATAAACCCTTTGCCGATCAGCTGATCGAGTTAGCAGCTAAGCGTAAAGCCAAAGGCGCAAAAGACCTTTATTGGTTTGTGGTGACAAATAAACCCAACTCAGACGGTGAGGGCGTCAACACCTACAAGATGTTTAAGGCGCTGGGGCATCATGAACGTCTACCCAGGCTGCAATTAAATGAGCTGAAAACTATTAAAGAAATGGAAGATGAAATTCGATGGTTTCAGCAAGAACAGAATGCATTCTTTTCCGGCACACCGTCATATGAGAATTATGAAAGAGCGATTAAAATAACTGAATCTGCATTGACAGAATTGAAAGAAAAGCATCCAGAAACGGCTAAACTTCGTGAGAAAGAAAGAGAAAAGGAGGTTGTTGACGAACTAGATGTTGATAATCCACAGCAAGCATTTGAACTTCAAAATAACGATGGCCTAAATGTCCATATCGCAACGCTTGAATCCTGTACTAGAAATCAGCCGAAAGGTTATCCAACCCTCTATACCCCAATCTATGTTCACAGTAAGCTTTTATTGGTAGATGATGTCTATTTCCTTCTGGGGTCCTGTAATATAAATAAACGCAGTATGGAACTAGACACTGAGTTGGCAATCGCAACGCCAACGCCAGCTTTAGCAAAACATGCTCGGAATCACCTTTGGGGGGAGCATGCAAACAAGGTTGAGACAAGTTCTAGAAGGAACTATAGAGTTTGGCAAGAATTGATGGATACAAATTGGGCAAAACGGTATAGAGGGGAGCCTATAATGGGTTTTTTAGTGCATTTTTATGATCCGGATTGCGAGGTTGCCGCACCTAATGATTAGTACACGGATAGTTAAATACTTTTTAGTGTTAATTTTAGTCAGCGCTTGTTCTGACTCTAGCCAAGGAAAGCCCAAAAAAATGAGCCAGTTACCCCCTCCAGAGAATCAACCTGAATTTACCTGTGTGAAAGAGGTCGATAATTTACCACCCTTAGAGCCAGAGCTTGAAACTCGCTATCAAGAAATTAGATCACAAGAGAAACAGAACAAAGAAAGTGATTGGGAAAACCTGAATAATCAGTATCAGTATTTAGCTGAGCAGGGTCACTGGAAAGCCGCTTCTCGCTTAGCTTATCGCCATATCAAAGGTATAGGCGGGCCGCGGAGTTACTCAAAGGCATTTAAGTGGTATCAGCATTTGGCCGATCAAAATATCCCCCAAGGCTACTACAATCTTGCCGCAATGGCTGAAAAAGGCTTAGGTGTTGATCAAGACAAAGAGAAAGCTTGGGCCTACCTTCACCGTGCAGCACAAACGGGCAGCCCTCATGCTCAATATCGTTTAGGCGAGATCTACCTTTATCCCAGAAATGATGATCGTATGGGGGAACTATATCATCGTTGTGCACTCTCTCAAGGCCATGCAAAGTCTGCGCGCGCGCTAGGGGTATTGGCAGATGTTCAGAGAAACTACCCTAAAATGCTCTATTTTACGCAGGTTGCAGCAAGTATGGGTATTGAAGGAAGTATGTTGAAAGTTTTACAGGTGTTTAGGGATGGAGATTATGGCTATATAAAAGATGAAAAGCTTGCCCATAAATATGATCACTTTCTTACTATGTTGGAAAATGATGAATCTCTAGCATTCCCAGATCTTGCTAAGCAATGCCCGTTACCATCACATCCTACGATGGGCCTTTATAACCCAGAAACTGATCAGAATGAGATGCCTGAATGAGGCTGGTTTTAGCTGTTTTTCTAGCTTTTGAATTTATATAAAAAAACCGGAGTTCTAACTCCGGTTGTTTTGTATGAGCTGAAGTGATCAGAACCACTCATCCTTACGCTTTTTACGTTTAGGGAAGTAAGGAAGGATCAAGCCGAGGAATACACCACCTAGCGCTACTAGGCCGCCGTGTGTAAACCAGCGCATCAGATTGCTCTCATCGCTTGATTCGATCTTAAAGTTCAGATCTTTAATTGATGCTTTTAACTGTTCAACTTCTGCAGTCAGCGTTTGATTGTCTTTCTTGAGCGCAGCAGATTCTTGCTGAAGCATTTCGATCTGTTGAGCTTGCTCTGTCACTGTTGTTTGGCTTTTCTCTAAGCTGCTTTGAAGCTTAGGCAAGCGCACTGACATACTATCGCCAGAATCAATCGCAGAAGGTTCTACCCAACCAATACGGCCCTGAGGCATACGGATCTGAGCGTATTTAGTTTTAGGGTCTCGTTTTAAGATAGTGACAGGGGAGCCACTTTTGATACGAGTAATGATTCGATACTCATTACTTGGGCCGTTATGTACGTAGACCATTGCATCGTCTGCAATATGACCTTTTTCTGCTTGTGCAGATACCGAAAATAGTAGGAGAGAAGTCAGTAATAACTTTTTCATTGATACATTTGTTTGAACGCTAGAATTTGGCATATTGTACGGATTAAACTGGTTGCTTAACAGGTTGTTTTTGGGGTTATTCTGATTTCATTTTTCTAATTTAGAATAAATGGTGCAGAATACCCAGAAGCGAGACAGCCTCAGCAGCCTGTTTGGCTGTTGTTCAGATTCGTTTTGATTAAATTCGTTCACTTTTTTTAAGATCTTTCTCAGGGGAACCTTAATGGATAACTTCTTTGATGCTTACGTATTTCCATGGATTGTGGATATTGCGCTTGCACTGGCTATTTTCTTCATTGGTCGTTGGGTCGTAAAGCAGGTAACCAAACTGCTTGAGCGCGTACTACGCAAAGCCAAAGTTGAAGACATGTTGGTAAACTTTGTCTCCTCAATTGCGAATGTAGCGTTACTACTGATCGTAATTGTTGCCTCTCTAAACCAGTTAGGTGTTGATACAACATCGCTAATCGCACTCTTGGGTGCTGCTGGTCTAGCGATCGGTCTATCTCTACAGGATTCCCTGAAGAACTTTGCGGCAGGCGTAATGCTTGTTATCTTCAAGCCATTCCGTGAAGGTGACTTCGTTGAAGCGGCGGGTGTTGCAGGTGTTGTTGAGCATATTCAGATCTTCAACACAATCATGCGTACTGGCGATAATCGCGAAGTAATCATTCCTAACGGTGCAATTTACAGCGGTGTAATCACAAACTACTCTGCTCGCGATACGCGTCGTGTAGATATGGTGTTTGGTATTGGTTACGACGATGATCTGCGTAAAGCGAAAGAGATCTTGAACGAGATCATCGCTGCAGATGAGCGTATTTTGAAAGATCCTGCGCCAGTTGTTGCTGTATCTGAGCTAGCTGATAGCAGCGTGAACTTTGTTGTCCGCCCTTGGGTTAACTCTGCTGATTATTGGGCAGTGCTATGGGATACAACTGAAACTGTGAAACTACGTTTTGACGAGGAAGGCATCAGCATTCCTTTCCCTCAGATGGATGTACATCTTCACAAAGAAGAGCAAGCGTAAGCTTCTATTTTATCCTTCTCAAAAATGGCCTGATTTATCAGGCTATTTTTTTATCTATCTTTCTATTCCTTCTAGTTTGTAGCTTTATTCAGACTGCTCCGTTTCTGAAGAGTAACCACCGTCTGATCTATCTCTTAGTATCTTCTTAAGCTCGTTTCTTAATTGAGCATTATCCTGTTTAGACTTTTGCGCCTCGAGACGATATTTAAAGATCTCTTCGTAACGCGCTTCCAACTTCACTTCCATATTGCTGATTGTTTTTTGCTGCGTTGCGAGCTGATCTTCCAAGTCATCGATCTGGGTTTGTAGGTCTTCGATTAAGCCATAACCGGAGTGACTGTCGTCGCTACCAGCAGCGCTTTCTTTCTCGGTCGATTGTAGCTCTGTAACTATATGGCTATAGAGCGCTTTAAGGTCTGCTTCTTCTCTGCTGTTATAGCGGATTGTATTCTCTATTGCTTTATGGGCACTTGCAGCGCCTATAGAACCGGCTAGGACGTGCTCTACCATACGATGGAACTCTACCAGCTCAATAATGGTAATTTGCAGCTTATCAATAACCTGAAGGTCTTCAGCGATAGTACGGACCTCTTTCTCGGCTTTATCTTCATGGAGATAGTTTGAAAGTAAACTATGCGCCTCTTCAAGTTTAGGTTGAAGCGAGATATAAGCATCTAATCCCGTTGGCCTTGCTCGACGAGAATGGGAGGCGTTCATCGCACTGATAAATTCAGTGGTTAGATTCCTTTCGCTTTTATTTGGACTGAAGATTATCGATCCAATAATGTAGCTGCCAATATTAAAAATAAGTGACCAGAACACTGCATGGCTCACAGGGTGTAGCCCGTCTAAGCCAAACAAAGCTTCTGGGCGCAGCGCAGTAATATTCCATGGCCCTTGAACTAACAGTGCCTCCGTAAACCAACCATGTTTGATGAAGGTTGGAATAAGTAGGCAGTAGGTCCAGATAATAAAACCGGTGAGTAGCCCTAAGAAGGCGCCAAGGCTATTACCTTTCTTCCAGAACATGCCACCAAACAAAGCTGGCGCAAACTGCAGAACTGCCACGAAAGAGAGAAGGCCGATAGCTGCAAGAATGTAGGAATCTGCAAACTCTTTGGCAAACCAGAGGCTGCCCAGAAGAATCAAAGACACCATCACCCAGCGAAGCTGAAGAAGGTAGCTACGTAACGGTTGTAGCGCTGGGATTCTTTCTAAGGTCGGCAAAATAAGATGGTTAGATGCCATGGTTGAAAGCGTCATCGTTGTGATGATGATCATGCCCGTCGCTGCAGAAAAACCACCTATAAAGGCTAAGATTGTCAGGCTTTCACTGCCGGCTTGTTGCGGCAAAAGAAGTACGAAGAAGTCTGCGTTTTCGGCGGGCATCCCCATTAATAATCCAGCTGCTGCGATAGGTACGACAAAGATATTGATACCTATCATATAAGCAGGGAAGAGCCACATAGCGGTTTTAATATGGTTTTTATTAGAGTTCTCAACCACTGAAACGTGGAACTGGCGAGGAAGCGTATGAATCGCTGCGAAGCTTAAGATCAGAAGAGTGATCCACATTACACCGCTATTTTCGCCATGGTTCAGGCTTACTAGGTGCTCTAAACCAGCGGTTTGTATGCGGCTATATATATCGCCAAAGCCATCAAACAGCGTGTACGTTACAAAGAAACCAACAGCAATAAAAGCAATAATCTTAACGATACATTCTGCGACTAGCGCTGCGATCATACCTTGATGGCGTTCAGTTGGATCTAAACGTCTGACACCAAAAATAATGGTGAAACAGATCATAAATATGGTCACCATCCATCCCGATAGATCAAATGCTGAGCCTGTCTGTGGGGTATCGGTAATGATTGAGAAAGAGCTGATAATCGCTTTTAGCTGGAGGGATATATAAGGCACTATGCCGATTAAAGCGATGATAGTGACGAGGGCTGCGATTTTCTGAGAGCGGTTATAACGGGTGGATATAAAGTCGGCAATACTGGTAATGCGGAAGGTTTCTTTGGCTTGTACCATCCGTCTGAGCGAATACCACCAGAAACAGATACCAATTAATGCCCCTCCGTAGATACTGAAAAAGAGCAGCCCCGAATTTGAAGCAAACCCAACACTGCCATAGAAGGTCCAAGAGGTATGGTAAACCGCTAGCGAGAGGGCATAAATCCAGGGATTTCCTGCACTCTGCTCACCCTTATTTTTAATCCTCTTTTCTACCAGCTGAGCGATGGCAAATAGGATGCCCATGTAAACGGTTACGTACAGAATAACTGACAGCGGTGTGAACATAATATCCAGCTTATTCCTAGGGGTTAGATTCTTATCTTAAACCCTATAGATGCTTCGCTGAAAGGTGTCAAAGGAAATAACTTACTGATACCTAATCAAAAAGCTCAAATTCAACAATAAAATATAGGGCTGTTGTGTAGGTTTATAAGAAAAAGCTGTTATTTGCTGGAGGGTGAATCTTGCTCGGTGTGATGGTCACAGCAGTTTTTAGGCATGGGTACAGGGTCATAACCGCCGTTGTTGTACGGGTGGCATTTGCTAAGTCGTTTTAAGCCTAGCCATACGCCTTTAAAAGGCCCGTGGAGTTTAATCGCCTCAATCATGTAGCTTGAGCAGGTTGGATGAAAACGACAACGAGGGCCTATAACAGGGCTGATAAGGTATCGGTAGATATTTACCAATCCAATTAGTAGTGAGCTAAGGCAGCGCTGTAAGAAGGAAAGCATTAGGCGATACGTTATTTTGAAGTCGTTTTCTGAAAAAAATACCGGGTAAGAAATGGCTTACCCGGTTATATATCCGGGGAGGATTAAAACAATATGTGATCTTTAGCACCACTAAAAAATGAAAAGAGGTTAAAAATCACAGACAGCTAATTATAAGGATTCTAATGTAGATTAAAAGTTAAACAGTAGTTCTCATCTGGTTTTTAAGCCTTCCCACATGAATCAGCGTATGCAGGAAGGCCTAAAGAGCGAGTTTGTTGATGGAATTAGAGATGTTCTTCAGCATATTCAGCCAGTCTTGAGCGGAATATACCTTCTAGATGGACATTCGCAGCCCCTTCGTAATCTTTAAAGCGTTCGACTAGATAGGTTAAGCCGGAAGTGAGTGGTGTTAGATAATTTGAGTCAATCTGCGCGAGGTTACCCAAACAGATGATTTTCGAGCCCTTACCGCAACGGGTTACGATGGTTTTTAGCTGCGATGGAGTGAGATTTTGCGCTTCATCTAAAAGTACAATTGCTTCTTGAATGCTGCGGCCGCGGATAAAGTTTAGCGATTTAAATTGAATATTCGCTTTCTCAATTGCGTATTTCACGCTGCTTTGTGGGCGTTCATCGTGCTCGTGCATCGCCTCCAAGTTATCTTGAATCGCACTTAGCCAAGGGGTCATTTTCTCCTCTTCAGTACCCGGTAAAAAGCCAATGTCTTCGGCAACAGGCGGGGTGGAGCGAGTCACAATGATTTTGTTGTAGCGCTGCTGTTCAATCACCATCTCTAAAGCGCAGGCTAGAGCTATCAATGTTTTACCAGAACCTGCTGCACCATTGAGAATGACAAGATCCAGATCAGGGTCTAGGACTGCATCCATAGCAAATGCTTGGAATACGTTAATCGGTTCAATGCCCCAGCAGTTCTGTTGCATTAAACGATCGACACCTAAGTCCCTTAAGGTAATTTGACCATCGCGGACTGAAGATACACGTGCGGCAAACTCCTCAGAATCATCGTAGATATATTCGCAAGGGTAAGTTTCAGGTAGCACCGATTGGGCAAACTGATGATAAGTGTGGCTGCCTTCTTGGTAGCTTTTAATATCGTCGACGCGCTCCCAAAAGTTGCCTTCCATATTGCTATGCCCGGCGGGTAGAAGCTCAATGTCGGAAACCAGCTGATCGGTACGATAATCTTCAACCCGTTTTAGCCCCGCACCTAAGGCTTTTAAGCGCATATTAATATCTTTGGTGACTAAGATAATATCGCGGTGAGGGTTGGTCGCTTGGAGATGAAGTGCGCAGTTTATGATCTGATTATCTTTATTGGAATTCTGTGGCAAAAAACCTTGGCGAGCTGTTAACTCATGATCGGGAAAGATACTGAGTTGGCCTAATTTCTTTTCACTGTTTGCAGCGGTTATCGGGATAAATATATCGACCCCTTTGGTGATTGCCGCTGCATCATCAGCATGACTAAGAATGTCGTCTATGGCCCGTATTGCGGCCCTAGCTTCTTGAGATACATTTTTCTTTCGGTCCTTAATGTCATCTAACTCTTCTAAAACAGTCATCGGAATAGTGATGTCCTGTTCTTTAAATTCATACAGACACTTAGGATCATGAAGAAGTACGTTGGTGTCGAGTATATAGAGTTTAGAGGCAGTCATAGCCGGTTCCTTATATAGCCGAAGGGAAGATGTGAGCTAATGAAATTATAAAAATTAGAAAGTTCGAACTGATCAAAGATTGAGTGTGTTTGGGGCTTTTTAAATTCGTTATGGAGAGGCCGATAGCGTCCAGAGCTTTGAAGGCGCTTAGCTACTTCAAGCACAGCAGAGTACACTGCTGACTTAGAGATAGGCTCTGTAGGTTTCAGAGTCGTAATGATTATTCTGTAACTGACGTACTGTGAAATATGATCCACCACGAAGTCTCAGATAATTGCTGAATACTAAGCTAAGACAAATTTGAATCTGAATTAGCACAGCTATTACTATGTAAGATAGCTTAGTAATACATAGGTTCCAGTTGAATGACAAGTGACAAATTTGCTTTGAAGGATTTTAAAGATGGCAATTAATTCTATTGTGGTATTAACCGGTGCAGGAATATCCGCTGAATCCGGCATTAGAACATTTCGTGCTGAAGATGGTTTGTGGGAAGACCATAAAGTAGAGGATGTTGCTACCCCAGAAGCTTTTGTGCGTGATCCGCAGCTTGTTCATCGTTTTTATAACCAACGTAGAGAGCAATTGCTTTCGGAACCAGTGAAACCTAATGCCGCTCATATCGCTTTAGCTGAGTTAGAAAAGGCGTTTCCTGGACAGTTTATGTTAGTGACACAGAATATCGATAACCTGCATGAGAGGGCGGGGAGTCAGAACTTGTTACATATGCATGGTGAGTTGTTAAAGATGCGTTGCAGTGATTCTGGTCAGGTTTATAAAGAAACGGGGCAAACTGAACCAAGTGATCGTTGTGACTGTTGTGATCTATCGGGCACATTGAGACCGGATATTGTCTGGTTTGGTGAAATGCCCATGTATATGGATGAGATCTATTCTGCCCTAGAGGACTGTGATCTTTTTATATCGATTGGTACTTCAGGCCATGTTTATCCCGCTGCGGGGTTTGTTGAAGTGGCGGGAAGGTCTTCGGCACTGACAGTGGAGCTGAATCTGGAACCATCAAGGGTAGAGTCAGCTTTCGATCACCGGATTTATGGTCCCGCGAGTGAAGTAGTGCCTGAATTTGTGGCGGATATTATCAAGCAGCTTTGAAATATTTGATTGATTTATAAGTGGATTTTTTGATTTTTGCCAGATGCTGTCTATAGTTTCTTAAGGAACTTCACTGAGTTGTCGGCTGTCTAAAAATTTGCTGTTTGTGAATCTTACCTCAATCTTTAAGTCTCTTTTTTAATTCGTGTATTCACAAAATCTTAACAGCAGACGTTTAAGACTAGGAACATTGTCGCCGTCGTTTAATCAGAAGAACGAAAGTGATGTTCAGCCGAAAAGTTATTTTGGGATCGGCTAAACAGGATTTATTTAGCTCGATCCATGGAGGTGGTCATTATGATGACAGAGCAATACGTTACGACCAGTATTACCCCCTTAGAAAGCCTTAATTCTCTTTCTCCTTATGAAGTGGACCAGTTGCAGGATGCCAGTCAGGGTGGTTTGTTTCGCTTATTTCGCCAATGCTCTTTGGCGGTTTTGAATAGTGGTAGTGAATTAGATAGTACTAAGCTGGTTTTGGATAAGTATGCAAAATTTGATATCAAAATCAGTCAAAAGCATCGAAGTGTTCAGCTTGAATTGGTGAATGCGCCCGCCACGGCCTTCGTGAATGGTGAGATTATCACGGGTATTCGTGAACACCTATTCTCTGTTTTACGTGACTTACTTTATGTCGGTACAGAGTTAGATCATCGTTGCTCCGGCCTTACTGAATCGGAAGCGACCACGAATATGGTCTTTCATATTCTGCGCCATGCTGGTGCGATTCGTCCACATGTAAAACCAGATCTTGTTGTCTGCTGGGGTGGTCATTCCATTAATCGTATTGAGTACGATTACACCAAAAAAGTAGGCTATGAAATGGGCCTACGTGGACTTAATATCTGTACTGGCTGTGGCCCAGGAGCGATGAAAGGTCCGATGAAAGGGGCGACGATCTCCCACGCCAAACAACGTCAAAAAGAGGGGCGTTACGTCGGTATTTCAGAACCCGGTATTATTGCGGCTGAAAGCCCAAATCCGATCGTAAATGAACTCATTATCATGCCGGATATTGAAAAGCGTTTAGAAGCTTTTGTTCGTTTAGGTCATGGTATTGTTGTCTTCCCAGGCGGCGCAGGTACCGCGGAGGAGATTCTATATATCCTGGGCATTTTGCTTCATGAGAAAAATCACAGCTTACCGTTCCCTCTTGTGTTAACAGGACCTGCAGGCAGTGAAGAGTATTTTGAAACTGTAGATAATTTTATCCGCTCTACATTGGGTGATGATGCTGCTAGCAAATATCAGATCATTGTTGATGACCCCCATGAAGTAGCCGAAGTGATGCGTGAAGGATTAGAACAGGTAACCCGCTATCGTAAGGCGACCAGTGAATCTTTCCATTACAACTGGCAGATGCATATTCCGGAATCTTTCCAACAGCCTTTCGAGCCCAACCATGAAAATATGGCGAGCTTAAAGCTAATAAAAGATCAGACCGATTTTGAGTTAGCGGCTAATCTGCGTTGTGCCTTATCGGGTATTGTTGCGGGTAATGTTAAAGAACCAGGAATTAGAGCAATTGAAGAGTTTGGTGCATTCGAAATCTGCGGTGAACCAGCAATTATGGCATCTATGGACAAGTTATTAGGTTCTTTTGTAGAACAGAGACGAATGAAAATTAACTATAAAGAATACCAACCTTGCTATCGCCTGAAGCATGATGCTGAGGTAGTAGAAGAGGTTTAGGTTTTTTTAAGGGGAATTGTTGATTGTGGTGAGCAGACGAGGTTCCTACCCCTAGATTTAGCTTGGTAAAGGGCCGAATCTGCTGCCAAAAATAGCTCTGATTGATTCTGACCATGTTCTGGATAAGACGCTATACCAAAACTACCTGTGATTGTTATCTTATGTTTTGCATAGTTTAAGACTTGTTGTGACATGAGTTGCCTTAGTTTCTCTGCCAGAGATTCAGCTTCATTCAGACTGGTATTAGCAAAGATCAGTGCAAATTCTTCACCTCCCCATCGGAATAAGAAGTCGGTACTTCGTATATTGTTGGCTATAGTGCGAGAGGTTTCTTTTAAAACAAAGTCTCCAGCTAAGTGACCATATTGATCATTAACGGCTTTGAAATAATCAAAATCAAATAAGCAGAGGCTTAACGAGTTTTGGTGGCGCTCGGCAAAGTCTAACTGTATATCGAAGATACGTTTAAACTCTCGGCGGTTGCGGAGTTTGGTCAGTTCATCGTAGGCAGCTAGTTCAAGAAGCTTAAATTCTTGCTGCTTATAATCGGTTACATCTTTAACCATACCTGTAACCCTAATGGGCTTCCCACAGGAGGAGCGTAAAGATATGCAGCCTAAATCATGGACCCAAATATAGTGGCCATTACGGTTGCTCATACGATAAGTCGCTTCATAACGCTCCCTTTTACC
Source organism: Neptuniibacter sp. QD57_21 (assembly GCF_047778075.1). Taxonomy (GTDB): domain Bacteria; phylum Pseudomonadota; class Gammaproteobacteria; order Pseudomonadales; family Balneatricaceae; genus Neptuniibacter. The sequence goes on from NZ_CP180549.1 coordinate 1,309,232, forward strand.
TTGGATATGTTCTTCTAACGACTGTAAGACCATGGGTAAGTCTTCAGGGTGAACATTGTTTTTCCAAGTATCAACAACCGGTTGCATCTCTTCTGGACCATAGCCCAGCATCTTTTTTAGCTGAGGGCTAAAATAAACGTGATCACTGCTGATCTCCCAGTCCCAGAGTCCATCTGTGCAAGCATTTACTGCAAACCATATCTGTTCTGAGCGCTCTTGAGTTTCTGCTTCTATAGCACGTCGTGCACTGATATCTCGTGCTACGGAGAGAAAATACTCTTTACCTTGGTGTTCAATGAGGGAAGTGTTTACTTCGACAGGGAGTTCGGTACCGTCTTTTCGGATATGGCTACCGATAAAAGTGAATTTCTTATTTTGGCGGATAACATCGGCTATTTTTAACCAGTGCTCATGGCAATGAACATCTTTTTGTAACGAGAGGACCGAATGGTGCAAAACTTCCTTTTGCTCCATTTGTAGATCTTCATAACCAGCCCTGTTTACCCAAATAATGTTTGAGCTTTCGGGGTCGATCAAATAAACAGCATCCATCATGCTTTCACGAATAACTTCAAGTAGAGGAATATCTATTGAAGCTTCGCTAGTTTGAGTAGCCATAGCATCCAGCATATAAATAATGATCTGCTTAATTAAGAAATTAAGCTGAAGGTTGAATGCAGTGTACTCCTTTAGAAGGGGGTAGGGGAACCTTTTGGTTCCTTAAGTACTGATCTAAAGTAGCTTTTTTAGAGCTTTTTACTTAAAAGTGTTCTATTCCCCCCGGATGCGGTTGTGTTCCGTGTAATGGTTTTTTCACATACGAAACGTTTTAAGTAGTTTGGCCCCCCAGCTTTAGGGCCTGTTCCTGATAATCCCATACCGCCAAAGGGCTGGCTACCAACGATAGCCCCGATTTGATCACGATTAATATAGATGTTGCCTACTAGGGCTTGTGTGGTTATTTGCTCTATAAAGAGATCGTTTCTGGAATGAACACCGAGCGTCAGACCAAATCCGCTACGATTAATGTCATAAATAACCCTTTCCAAGTTATGTTTCTGGTAGCGAATAATGTGCAGAATTGGGCCGAAAACTTCTCCCGTTAGTTCATCCATGGAGTTTAGCCGGATTAGAGTAGGCGGTACAAAACAGCCTTGGTTGTGTTGGTCTGAAAGTTCTAGTTCAAACAGCAATTTATCTTGTAAACGGCACCGTTCAATATGTTCATAGAGCCTTTGCATGGAATTTTGATTAATGACCGGACCTAAGTCAGTTGCCAACTCTTCGGGGCTACCAATTTTTAGGGTTTGCATGGCCCCGATGAGTTTCTCCTCGATTACCTCAGCGATCTCTTCCTGTACGTACAAAACGCGTAATGCAGAGCATCTTTGCCCCGCACTGTTAAACGCAGAATGAATGGCATCTAGCACTACCTGTTCAATCAGGGCGCTACTATCAGCGATCATGGCATTTAAACCGCCAGTTTCTGCGACAAAGGGAATAATAGAGCCATCATGGCGATTGGCTAATTGTTTGTTAATTGTGCTGGCTGCTTGAGTTGATCCTGTAAACGTAACACCGGCAATGCGTGAATCAGTTAGCAAGGCTTCAGAATGTTCAGCGCCAGCATAAGGTATCAATTGTAAACAATATTCAGGTAAGCCAGCTGCGTACCATAGTTCGGTGGCTTTAAATGCCGTTAATCCACTATTTGATGATGGTTTGGCCAGTACTGTATTCCCGCAAACGAGTGCTGCAGCGATCTGACCGGTAAAAATGGCCAATGGGAAATTCCAAGGGCTAATGCAAAGGAACACTCCATGCCCTTGGTAGTGCAGCGTGTTTTCTTCACCTGTTACGGATGGAAGGTGCTGAGGCAATAGTTGTTTTTCAGCAAGCGCAGCGTAATAGAAACAAAAGTCGATAGCTTCCCTTACTTCGGCTAAAGCGTCTTGTAGCGTTTTACCTGTTTCTAGGATACAGAGGGAAACCAACTCAGCTTTATTTTGTTCAAGTAAACGTGCGTAATTCATTAAGATTTTGCATCGCACGGAGACATCCTGATCGCGCCATTCTGGAAAGAACTGTTCAGCGATGCTAATAGCTTGTTTTATCTGGGTTTTATCTACGGTACTTTGATAGCCAACAATTTTATCTAAACGATAATTAGCATGGACAGGTTGTAGATTAAGACCATCCGTAACCTCACCGGCGATGATTGGTTGGCAGTACCATTTCTTTTGTCCGTAATACTCAATAATGCTTCGCCACTGTTGCCAGCAATCTAAGCTCCCCAAGGGCTCACCTGCCGAATTTTCTCTTTGTTTTTCGAAAACCTGGCTGGGTAGAGGTAGCTCGTAAGAGGTGCTCTGCATACTTTTCAGCGGTGATTCGACTATTTCCTCAGTACTGACATTAGGATCGTGTAACTGGAAAACAAATGAGGAATTAGCACCATTTTCCAGTAAACGCCTAACTAAGTAGGGCAGTAGGTTGTTCTGATTGCCAACAGGGGCATAAATCCGACAGTTATGATCCGTTTCTGATAGAACTTGTTGATAGAGAGGATCGGCCATGCCATGTAAGCGCTGAAATTCGAATGTTTTCTCTGTAGGAATCTCTATTATCTGAGCAATAGTAAGTGCATTGTGAGTCGCAAACTGCGGACTTAATAATCCAGATTGATGGGATAAAAGAAACTTAGCACAGGTCAGGTAGGAGAGATCCGTTGCGGCTTTGTGGGTGAACACCGGGTAGCTCGTGAGACCATTTTGTTGGCTGTGTTTTATTTCGCTGTCCCAATAAGCACCTTTAACTAATCTGATGGGGATTGGTGTTTCACAATCAGAAGCAATGAGCGAAAGCCACCTAAGTGTCGGTAAAGCGCGTTTACTATAGGCTTGAACAGCTAATCCCAACTTACCCCAGCCAAGACACAGTTCACTTCGTAGCAGTTGTTCGAAAATTAATAGAGTAATTTCTAAGCGTTCAGACTCCTCAGCATCGATTGTTATGGCAACATCAAGGTTGCGTGCGGTAACAAGGAGCTGGAATAACTTATGCATCAACTGCTTTTGTAATTGGTCAAAATGGCTATTTTCAAGACGAGGGTGTAAGGCAGAGAGTTTGATTGAGATGCTGGTATTGCCCTCTGGATTTTCTTGGCCAGCGGTCTGAATGGCTTCTAGATAAGCTTCAAAATAGGTTTGAGCATCTTGATCACAAACAGCGGCTTCACCCAACATGTCAAATGAGAAGAACGTTTTTTGATTGTAATCACATCTGAGTTCTAGGGCGGTATTTATATCTTCAGCAAATACAAATTGCTTACCTATTTGGGATACTGCAATTGCAAGGGCTTGGTGTACGACTGAGTTACCTAAGCGTTGCCAAACATTGTTTAAAATACTATCCGCAGAATGTTCTTTGCTTATAAGCTTTTGACTTAGGGCTATGCCCCAAAAGGTGCCGTTTTCAAGGAAAGTGGAATGCGCTTTTAAGAACTTTGCGGGCTCGAGTGCAAGAGAATCCAGTTTATCGTAAATAAGTGCTTGAGCAGTCTCTGTATCAGGTATCCGTAACAGCGCTTCAGCTAGGGCAAGTAAAGCAATGCCTTCATCACTTTCTAATCCGAATTCTGACATGAGCGTGTTCACTGAAAACAGTGGACTATCTAGATTACGAATTGTGTTGACCCAATCGGTTGCCTTAGATTTTGCTTTAGAAGAGTTTGGTGTGACTTCCAGCAGTTGATCGCATAGAGATGTTTCATCATGACAGTAATAGTCAGTGATGGTACGCCATAATGTATCTTGATCGGCGGGGGAGATCTCTGCAGATAAAAGCTGGCTTACTGGTAGCATCTAACAAATCCATTTTTTAAGACAGTTTAGTTGATCATCTGTGTAGGTGTCGGGATTATCAAGAAAGATCTTAGTCTTCGGGCAAATATCCCTAAATTGCTTGGGAATTAAAGAGTTATAGGTTGTTATTTGTATAAAAAGTGTTCTCTTGTTTCTTGTGGGCCAGCTACTTTTAACTGAGTAAGAGGTGTTTTTTTGATTCTCATGCATACTTAGTGAAACAGGATTAAGGAAGATAATTGGATGGGAATAATTCATATCTTGCTGTTGGTACTTTCTGCATTATTAGCTATCGCTCTTATCAAACCCATTGCTTCCCTTATGAAGTTGCCCTTTGCTTTGTTGTTGGTTGTATTTGGATTTATAGGGTCTGAGTTAATTACAACGTTAGGTATTGATACTGGACTACGTTGGGAGCAATTCCACTATTTGGTCTTTTATCTTCTGCTACCTGCTTTGCTCTTCGAATCTACTTTGCGTATTGATATTAAAAATTTGCTAAAGAATCTTGCTGCTATTTTACTGTTATCAATCCCTTTAATGCTTTTTGCGACAACGATTAGTGCCGGGTTCCTCTACTGGGGAATCGGTTATCCTGCCTATTTTACTCTTATCACAGCGCTACTGACGGGTGCGATATTGTCAGCTACTGATCCAGCAACTGTTATCAGTTTGTTAAAGCAGGTCGGTGCTTCTGATCGACTGGTGACGCTTCTAGAAGGGGAGAGTTTATTTAACGATGCCTTAGCTATTTTGCTGTTCGGCATTTTAAGCAGTTTGCTCCTAATGCCGGGTAATGAGATTAGCTTTGCTTATTCGCTTGGTGAATTCTTGAAAATTTTTCTGGGTGGTCTTGCCGTGGGTGGAGGAACACTACTGATCTTTGGAGGCCTGTTTTTAATAATTTCCAATCAGTTCAGTCGAATAATATTAACAATATGTGCCGCTTATGGCGGTTACCTGATCGCTGAGTACTTTTTACATCTTTCAGGCGTAATGAGTGTTTTAGTAACAGGGCTTGGCTTTGGTGAGTTGATACGTAGAAAAGGAGCTGCATATGAAACGCAGTTTTTGTTCGCTTTCTGGGAATTCAATAACCATCTTGCTAGTGCCCTAATTTTTGTTCTTCTAGGTGTCACGGTTACTTGGGGGATGTTTGAGCAGCAATGGCTAGCTATGTTGATCGGTATTGGAGCGGTGCTGTTGGCACGAGCCTTAGGGTTATTGTTTATAGCGCCAGTCATAAATCTATTACCTAAGATGGAAATAGATTGGCGTGATCAGCTGATTTTGTATTGGGGCAGTATGCGAGGCGCTGTTGCTATTGCATTGGCTTTATCGTTACCTCTTGAAATCGATGCTTGGTTTACTATTCAATCTATAGCATACGGTGTTGTTTTGTTCTCGTTAGGTATACAAGCAACTACGACACCCTTACTTATAAATAAGTTAGATAAAAGGATGTAATAATGCGTTGTCATGAGGTTGATTACGAAATTATTGGTGAATCTCTTCAAATTGTTGAGGTGGAGTTAGACCCTGGTGAAAAGGTGATTGCTGAAGCCGGCATGATGAATTACATGGAAGAGGGGATCAATTTTGAAACCAAAATGGGCGATGGATCAGAGCCTGATCAAGGTTTAATGGGTAAACTCTTTTCTGCTGGTAAGCGCATGGTTATGGGTGAATCCGTTTTTATGACTCATTTCGGTAACGAGGGTAGTGGTAAGAGACGTGTCGCTTTTGCTGCGCCTTATCCTGGTAGCATTGTGCCCTTAAATTTGGCGGATTATGGTGAAAAAGTTATCTGTCAGAAAGACGCTTTTTTGTGCGCAGCCTTGGGCACCAAAGTGGAAATTGCGTTTTCTAAGAAAATTGGCGCGGGTTTCTTTGGTGGTGAAGGTTTTATCCTGCAGAGACTTGAAGGCGATGGTATGGCTTTTGTGCAGGCAGGTGGCACGGTTGTGCGTAAAGAGTTAAATGATGAAACCCTAAGGGTCGATACGGGTTGCCTAGTCGGTTTTACTGAAGGAATTGAATACGATATTGAAATGGTCAAAGGGTTGAAATCAATGATCTTTGGCGGTGAGGGACTTTGGCTTGCCACGCTGAAAGGGACAGGCGGTGTTTGGGTTCAAAGCCTACCGTTCTCACGCCTTGCTGATCGATTAATTGCATCAGCGCCATCATCTGGTGGTAGTGATAAGGGTGAAGGTTCGGTTTTAGGTGGTATTGGCCGAATGTTGGATGGAGATTAAGATCGTATTACACAATAGGATAATTCCCTTTATTATCTGTGGCTTTCGCCTGTAATGACTATGACAATGGATGTAAAAATAGGTATATTTAGTGCCTTGATTTTACCCATCTCAAGTCGTTACAGGTGTTATCTTGAGAAATAAACTGGTTATAACCCTGACTACTGTCTATGGTTCTCGCCAATATACGTTTAACCAAGTAGCAAAGTACCTTTTGTTGGCATTTCTGATTTTGTCAGCTATTAGCTTTTTTGTTTCAAATGCTCTGCTGGTGGTTAAAACTGATTACCTGTCTGATCTGGAAGAGGATCATCAGGAACTTAGCGAAAACTATGAACTGATGGTAGGGTCGCAGCAACTTTATATAGAAGAATTAAAAGAGCTCAGTTTATCGCTAAGCTCTTTGAAAGATGAGCGTGATAAGTTAGAAGAGGAGAATATTCGTATTGGAGAGTTGAACTCCTCGTTGGATAACTCTTTGTATGGGCTGGAAAACCTATTAGGTTTGGACACAGCTGAAAAAATTGACCCTTTTCGAGCTGAGCAGCTGACTATCGAAGCTAACAAACGTTTATTCTTTTTACATAGTATTCCAAATGGTGTGCCAATTCAGGCGATCCGAGTCACGGATAAATTCGGATCACGCTTTCATCCGGTACGAAAAAGACGGGTGATGCACAATGGCATAGATTTTAAAGCGAACAAAGGCACGCCAGTATATGCAACTGCAGACGGTATCGTTGAATTTGCAGCTTATAACAAATCTTTTGGTAAGTTGATTAAAGTTCAACATAACTTTGGATTTAAAACGTACTTTGCGCATCTGGACGCAATAAAAGTAAAAACTGGAGAATTTGTCAGTAAGGGACAGCTGATAGGATTAAGTGGTAATACGGGTATGTCTACTGGGCCACATCTACATTATGAGATTCGCCACATGTATACAGCAATAGACCCCGAACCTTTCCTCTCCTGGGACATAACAAATTTTGACTCTTTGTTTACAAAGGTTAAGGGAGTTAAATGGGCATCCTTAAAAGAAATGTATCCGCTAAACCAGCACAGTCAGCCATTACAATAATTGCTGAAGGCAATAAGTTCTGCGGAGATATGAGCATCGTTGGGAAAATGCACATCGATGGCATGTTCGAAGGCAATGTGAGTTCTCTAGATAACATCTCTATTGGTAAATCTGGTCATGTTCGTGGGCTAATCAAAGCGCGCGGTGTAGACGTGTGTGGTCTACTTGAAGGTGAAGTTATTTGTGATGAGCTTCATATAGATTCAGGTGGACAAGTTAGAGCTACAGTCGAAAGCAAACAGATGTCTATTCATCCAGATGGTTGTTTTGTCGGCGAGCGTCGAATGAAAGAAACCTCTGCGCTGATGGATGAAAGCAGTAAGATTGAATCGGGCTCTGATGCTATTGATTCCCTACCAGATAAAATTGTTCTGGAAGATAAATCTGAATAAGTCGGTCTGACCTCGTTGTCGTTGATTAAGGATTGTAGCGATGTGTGAATTGTTGGGTATGAGTGCCAATGTACCTACTGATATCTGCTTTTCCTTTGCCGGGCTGATGCAGCGTGGTGGGGGGACGGGGCCTCACAAAGATGGTTGGGGAATTGCTTTCTATGAGGGTAAAGGTGCGCGTTGCTTCCATGATCCCAACCCGAGTGTCGATTCTAAAATTGCTAGCCTAGTCAAAGAACACCCGATTAAAAGTCATGTGGTTATCAGTCACATTCGGCAAGCAAATGTAGGCAATATTTGCCTTGAAAATACTCATCCATTTCAAAGGGAACTTTGGGGCTTTACATGGACATTTGCGCACAATGGCCAGCTGGATAAAGCTCTGTTTGATAAGCCTCTTTCTTTTTATCACCCAGTGGGTACGACAGATAGTGAATATGCATTCTGTTGGTTATTGGGTGAAATCAGAAAAGCATTTCCTCAACGCCCTGAGTGTTTTGAAGAACTTTCTAAATTCATCAAGCAGCGTTGTGACCAGTTAAGAGAGTTAGGTGTATTCAATATGCTCCTAACAGAATCTACCCATCTATTTGCGTTCTGTGGCAGTAAATTGTCCTGGTTGACTCGTAAAGCACCTTTTGGCGAAGCGAGTCTTACAGACTGTGAAATGAAGGTGGACTTTGTTAAAGAAACGACACCTAAAGATATCGTCACGGTAATTGCGACAGTACCGTTAACGGATAATGAGGATTGGATTGCACTACAACCTGGAGAGTTGGTGACCTTTGTTGAAGGGCTGCCTCAATAGCGGATAGTTTGGCCTGAGTATAAGGAGCTTTTCAGGTGAGTGTGAAAAGAGATTCTCTCGAGCAATTGCAGCAGGATATCAGAAACGTCGGGAGTGTCACGGAGCTTCTAGATCGAGCTTGCAATAATTTCGCCTATAAAGATGCTTTCACCCATATGGGGGCAACTTTGACTTATGCTGAGCTAGATAATCTTGCTGATAAATTAGCAGCTTACCTACAAAACTGTACCTCTCTTCAACCTGGTGATCGGATTGGGATTCAGCTACCGAATACCTTGCAGTACCCAATCGCAGTGTTGGCTGCTCTAAGAGCAGGCTTAGTTATCGTAAACACTAATCCCCTTTATACCTCGGCTGAAACGTTACACCAATTCAATGATGCTGGTGTTAAAGGTGTCATTATTCTTGCTAATAGTGCCCACTTATTAGAAGAGGTTTTACCCCAATCAAATATTCATACGGTTATAGTCACAGAACTTGGTGATATCCATCCTTTGGTACGTCGTTTAATGATCAATTATTCGGCGAAATTTTTGCGTAAAATTGTTCCTAGATATCGATTAAAAGATGCGGTTGGTTTTCGAGAAGCGCTAACTAAAGGCGGACATTACACTTTAGAAACAGTGCAGCGAGATTCAGAGCAGCCTGTATTGATTCAATACACAGTGGGCACTACTGGGACGCCGAAAGGTGCCGTATTAAGTCATAGGAATTTGATTGCAAATGTGTTGCAGTTGAAACATCGCTTACCAGATACATTGAGAGCGGGTGAAGAGATTGCGATCGCACCTTTGCCGCTGTACCACATCTATGGTTTTCTACTTAACTGTTTGGTAATGCCAGTTTTGGGTGCCCAAGTGGTGTTAATTACGAATCCTCGTGATATTCAAGGGTTAGTTAATGAGCTAGGTCGATGGGATTTCACCGTATTCTCAGGCATAAATACTCTGTTTGTTTCACTTTGTCGTAATAGCTTGTTCAACCAACTGGATATGACCCGGCTAAAGTTGACACTTTCTGGAGGAATGGCGCTAACGCGCTCTGTAAGCGATGAGTGGGAAAGTGTAACAGGCTGCCAGATTATTCAGGGGTATGGTCTTACGGAGGCTTCTCCTGTTGTAGCCATTGAAGAGCCGCACAACTCTCGATATGGATCTGTAGGTAGGCCTTTACCGCTGACTGAGGTGCGTATCGTTGGGGAGCAAGGGGAAGATCTCTGCTCTGGCGAAACGGGAGAGCTCTATGTGCGTGGCCCTCAAGTGATGTCTGGGTATTGGCGAGATAACTCATTGATACCGGATTCAGAAGGTTGGTTGGCGACAGGTGATATTGCTCGAGTACTGGATGATGGCACCTTACGTATTGTTGATCGTAAGAAAGACATTATTAATATCTCTGGTTTTCCGGTCTATCCTAATGAGTTAGAAAACACTATTTCTAGCCATCCTGATGTTGTTGAATGTGCTGTTGTTGGTTTGCCCGATGAAATATGCGGTGAAGTCATTAAATTATTTGTGGTCACATCCAATCGACGTTTGTCTGTTAAACAAGTGCGAGAATATTGCCGCGAACGTTTAACCTCTTATAAAGTGCCTCGTTTAGTTGAATTCAGAACGCATCTTCCAAAGTCCAATGTGGGTAAGGTGTTAAGACGTTCGTTATTAGAAGAAGAAATAAATCGCCTGCAAAAAATACGTAAAAGAATTTAGCCAAGTTCATAGGCTATGCCCGTTTTTGTTGGCACAAATGAAGGTGAAGTATGGGACTTAGTTTGAGCGATTCAGGTTTGATACAAACCAAAGCTTTTATCAACGGTGAATGGGTAGCAAGCGATAGTGGAGCTGAATTCCCAATTTTTAACCCTGCTAATGGCGAAACCATTGCGCAAGTTACAAATGTTGGAGAGCAGGAAGCGAAGGATGCAATCGAGGCTGCTCAAGCATCGATGCAAGAGTGGAAAGTAAAGTCGCCTGCTGAACGTTCCAATGTGTTGCAACGCTGGCATGATCTTATTATTGATAATGCAGATGAACTCGCCTCAATATTAACGCTTGAACAAGGTAAACCACTTGCCGAAGCTAAGGGTGAGATACTTTATGGCGCTTCTTATCTGAAATGGTTTGCTGAAGAAGCTAAACGTATTTACGGTGATATTTTACCTTCCGCTCAAGATCGACGTAGTCTTGTTATTAAGCAACCAGTAGGTGTGGTTGCAGCAATAACACCATGGAATTTTCCTAATGCGATGATTACGCGTAAGGTCGCACCAGCGCTAGCCGCTGGTTGCTCTATTGTGCTCAAACCAGCACCAGAAACTCCTTTATCCGCATTGGCCTTAGCTGAGCTGGCCGATCGAGCAGGTGTTCCTGCTGGAGTATTTAATGTCTTGCCATGCCTAAATGCAGAAGAAGTTGGTAAGGTGTTTACAGATAGTACAATCGTGAAAAAACTTACCTTTACTGGATCCACACCCGTAGGAAAGCTCTTACTACGACAGTGCGCAGATACGGTTAAACGTACATCAATGGAGCTGGGTGGTAATGCGCCCGTAGTTGTCTTTGATGATGCTGATATTGACCTAGCGGTTGCTGGAGCAATTGCATCAAAATTCAGAAACTCGGGGCAGACCTGTATTTGTGCAAATCGTTTGTTGGTACAAGAAGGGATATATGATCGCTTCTTAGCTAAATTTATTGATGCCATCAAAGTGTTTCGTTTAGGGGATGGGTTTGATAAAAATACAACGCTAGGTCCAGTGATCACCGATAAAGCGTTGGCGGGAATTGATACTGTGGTGAAAGATGCCCTTGATCAGGGGGCTAGGTTAGTGACAGGTGGAAAATCTTCAGATCTTGATGGTTGGTTTTATGAACCTACAGTCTTAGCTGATGTAAAGCCTGATATGGATATCTTTAATAAAGAGATTTTTGGCCCAGTAGCTCCCGTAATTAAATTTAAAACGGATGCAGATGCTATTGCCATGGCTAATGACACTTCGTTTGGTCTGGCTTCATATATCTATACACAAGATATCTCGCGCATTTGGCAGGTTTCTGAAGCGCTAGAATACGGAATGGTTGGGGTTAATGAGACCGCTATTAGTTCTGAATTAATTCCTTTTGGGGGAGTGAAAGAATCAGGTCATGGTAGAGAGGGGTCTAAATATGGGTTGGATGATTATTTAGAAACAAAATATATCTGTATGGGCGGTTTAAACGCTTAGATTTTATTTGTCCTAATTACATGATAATAAGCTTGAATTATTGGCGTCTTAGTAGAGGTCCCAGTGGATAAAAGAGATTGTAAGATTAATTACAAGTGCCCTAAAGCTTGGGATGATTTGGATAAAACTGAGGACCCATTTGTAAGGCATTGTGATCAGTGCGAAAAAGATGTCCATTTTTGTGCGGATGTAGAGTCTTTAAAAGAAGCAACGATTGAAGATTTATGCGTTGCTGTGCCCACCGATGACTTTGAAGACGGCGTTATGATGGGGGATATTGATTGGTCTGGCTGTGAAGGAGACCCTATCCCACCACTACAGCCAGAGAAAAACATTGAGGATGCTGATCTATTAGATAACTGGATTAGTGATAATAAACCTCGACGACCTGAGGTTCCTGAGTTGAAATCTGAAAACACCGATATTGATTCATGGCTGAATGGCGAACCTGAAGATCCGTTATCGACGGATGAAATAGCTAAGTAATTTTATGGCCGTCAATAAATCCCGCTTAGATCGTTTTCTTGCCTCCAGAACATCATATAAACGTGGGGATGTGAGATTACTTATTGCTCAACAAAAGATTATGGTTGATGGCTTTCCTGCTTTGGCTGCGAATCAAGTCATTGACCGTTTTTCTATAATTGAGTGTGATGGGGAAGTGCTACAAGATAATCGCCCAATTTATCTGATGATGAATAAGCCTGTTGGTTATGTTAGCGCGACCAAAGATTCGATCCACCCTACAGTAATTGATCTACTTACAGAGCCTTATGGTGATATGCATATTGCAGGTCGATTAGACCTCAATTCAACAGGGCTTTTATTGATAACCAATGATGGTGAATGGTCGAGTAAAATAGCTTCTCCGGATAGAAAGGTGCCGAAACGTTATAAAGTCGATCTCGCTAAGCCTTTATCTGAAGAGTATGTTCCTGCCTTTAAAGCGGGGATGTATTTTCCCTATGAAGACATAACTACAAAGCCGGCCGATATAGAGATTATTGATACTCATAGTGCTCTAGTTACTCTGCAAGAAGGTCGTTACCATCAAATAAAAAGAATGTTCGGACGGTTTAGAAATCCGGTTGTGGGCTTAAAAAGGCTTTCTATTGGCGATCTGGATTTAGATGTATCCCTATCGCCGGGAGAAAGTAGGGAGTTAGTTGAGGAAGAGGTAGCGCTCTTTACAAGTTCTTAGGAGGGAACTTGTAAAGGCGATAGCTCAGAATAGCTATGGCTCTATCGCTTCAATTTCTGCTAAAAGAGTCATTAACTGTTTTAGCTTATCTTGATCGTATCTATTCGAGAAAGCTTTATAGCGCTCTTCAATAGCTGGGGTAAGGTGTTTAATTAAATCGACAGACTGCGCAGTCAAGCTTATCAAAATCCGACGTTTGTCTTCTTCCGATTTTCTGCGTTGAATATAGCCCTGTTGCTCTAGACGTTTAAGGATGCCAGTTAAACTCGGGCTTAAAATACAACAATGTTCTGCAAGTGCTTTTGATTCTAACTCTTGGTGAGCTTTGATGGTTTGTAGTACTCGCCATTGCTGCTCTGTTAGAGAGTTCTCTTGTAATAAGGGTCTTACAAAAGACAGTGTAGCTTCTCGAGCTTTCAGCAATTGTAGGGGTAGAGAATCTTCTAATGTACGCATGTGAATGATCTTTCAAAAATATTGTGCGCATTGTCGGGATTCGGGAACTAATGTGCAAGGCTTAACCGTATAAATCCTCCTAATGTATAAGGTTTTTTGCTTCTGTGTTGCATAATGGGGCAGAAAATTTAAAGTGGCTCAGACTTTAAAGGTATTTAACGTATTAATTTTCTCTGCTTGCTGGTTGAAAGGTGTAAAAGGTGGGTTATCCCGTATTTTCCATAACCATGGTTTCATCATAGATTAGATAGTTGTTTTTACCCTGCTTTTTAATCTGATACATGGTGATGTCAGCGGCTTTGATTAATGCGTTTAGGTCATTCCCGTGGCGAGGCGCTAATGCAATACCAATACTTGCCCCTACGTGAGCTGTCTTGTTCAAACCTACTTCAATCTCTTTTTCTAGTAATGCTAATATTTTTTTCGCTACGGCTGATGCTTCCACTTCTAAATTGTCAGCGTCTCCCGCTAGAAAAATCAAAAATTCATCACCACCCCAGCGTGAAAGAAGGTCGGATCTGCGTAAAGCCGAATTAAATCTGTTGGAGACTTCTTTGAGAACGTGATCACCTGCATCATGGCCGTAGGTATCGTTGATAGGCTTAAAGTGATCAAGGTCGATCAGCATAATCGCGTGGTGGCTATTCGGTTTTTCTATCAATGATTCTTTTATGAGGCGTTTACAGCCACGGCGATTCAGCAGGCCTGTTAAAGTATCGACCTCTGATTCGTATCTTGCTTTAAGCTCTCGATGTACTCGCTCAGATATATCGTAGATGACAAGTTCTAAAAGAACTTCGCCACTTTCATCCAGGACTTGTGAAAGAATGCAGTGTAAGTGCCGATCTGCTTCATCCTCATGTTTAAGACTCAGGTCCAGAGAAACAGGGTTTGTAGAAGTTAGGGCTTTCTGAATAGCTTTTGCTAACTGTTGCCTTTCTTCAAATAATTCAATTAATTTTTGAGTTTGGTTTTCAGAAAAATACTTACATGCCTTTTCGCCGACGATATTAGCGAAAGCAGGGTTGTTCATAAGTAGCTGGCCATCCATATTGACTAGTGCTATCCCTACCCGGGCATTATCAAATAGAAGGCGGAATTTTTTCTCTAGTTTTTGAACCTCGTCAAAGAGTTGATTCTTTTGTTGAATGGTTTTCTGCATCGCACGCAGTAGGTTGTTACTATCGTTTACGAGTAAACCAATTTCGTCCTGTTCATGACCTTTAGGTGTAATAATTCGTTGGCTTGTACCTGGTTTTATAACGTGTAATTGTTGAGCGATCTTTTTGAGAGGGGCCGCCAAAAGTCGATTCACCAAAATAATTACAAGAAAAACAACAAAAATTGAATTAACGCCAAATATGATGATATGCGACAGGGCGCGATTTTTGGCCGTTGCTTCAATCAGACCCTGATTAGGGATTAGGGTTAATTTTCCGATTGGAAGCTCGGGTGTAAATGGATCGTTTAGTTTTAGAACGACTAACCGAGCCTTCGAGCCTATCGAAATATCGCCAGCGGTTAGCAGCATGCCAATATCGCTATTTAGGATAACGCCAGAAACGTTGTCATTGATGATTAGACCATTGGTTATTTCGGTGCCAAGCTCTTCATTTTCGAGGTACACAGCCACTTTAGCGCTTTGTTCTACCGTTTTGACAAGCTGCTGTAAATTTTTGTGGATTTCGTCGAGTTCTTCTTTGTAAGAGAGTTGAAACAGTACTACGGCTGATATCAATAGAAAGAAACAGGCAAATAGAGCTATCGAAATGCCTGTTCTTATCGAGAGTTTTGCATTGAGTGCTTTACTCAACATGCGCTATGACCCTAACCGAATCCACCAATTCTGATTTTCTAATATAACCAATAGCTGTAGTGTCTTTCATGATAGTGTCGATTACTTCTTGAGACGACTGTACTGCTTGGGGAGGCGTTGCTCTACCTGCAAAGATGAGTCTAGCCCAATATGCATTTATTTGTGACAGTGACTTCCCTGTAAGACCTTTGTAAAACTTCGCTCTTTGATCCGAGTCGCTTGGTAAATCTAGCGTCGAGGCTTTGTTTCCGTTGGGAAAGTGCTGTACGCGGCCCATATATAGATCAATTACTTGTTTTCGACTGAGCTGTTCAACTTCACTATCAGGGTGACAAATAACGATCATATCTGCTGAAGCTTGTAGTGAAACAATCAACGTGGACAAGAGGATCATTAAATACTTCATCATTTTCCCCCCCTCAGAATAAAAAGTTTACGTTGATTGAAAATGTGTCTACGGTTTCATCCGTTACCAGCGATGAATCCTTAGCCCATAAGCCCGCTCCATGCGGTTTTACCCATGTTCTGTCCCATTGAAATTTTATAGCGGTGTTGTGATAAATATCCCAACGAACACCTAAGCCGAGGGATTTTTGATCAACACCCGTTTGGTTGTACTGATCTTGAACAATGGTTCTTAAACCCGCGAGTTGTGCTTGAGCTAAAGGAGGTAAAAAGTCAGGAACAGCTGCTACTTGATTTATATCATCGGTATTTTCGATGATAGAGCCTATTCCATACAAAGTGTAATCACCAACTCTTCTTCCTAAGCTAATGTAGCCACTGTGAGAAGAGGTGAAGATATTATCTTTTGTTTTAACTTGGTTTATCTCAGTTTGAACAATCCACTGGTTATTGTCGTAAGTTAGACCAAGGGTATAGTAATCGAATTTTTTCCCTTCTAAATTTAGGTCATTAGCAGCGGATGCTGCATCAGGCCATAAAGGAGCACTGCTATTCAGTGCATCGATGAGAGGCTCATAAAAATCTACGCGATCACTTAATTCTATATGTGCATAACCCAGTCTTAATTTCCAATAGTCACTTTCCCATAACAGGCTAGTGGCAATGGCAGGGGAAACCTTAAGGGTTACGTCATCATAGACGAAATCGTTTTGTGTGGTGCCTACAGTTAATCGGGCTTGGAAGAAAGATTCTTCTAATAGAGTAGAATAGGTTATATCCGCACCATCAATATAATCAAAAGCAAGAGGGCTGTAGAACTCAATAGGCGGCCTAGCCCATAGATATGCATAGCCAACATTTCGATATTCCGACAGCATGAATACATCAACCCCAAGTCGACCGATACGGTAACTAAATGGATTGTCAGGGCTCGGGTGGTATCTTAGATAGGCCCATTCGATACTATTTTCTAAGCTTTGATCAATTCTATTTTTATAGACAAGTTGAGCAGATGCGCTCCACTGGTCGTTTAAAATGGTATCGACTTGGACACCTAACGTTGTGTCTGATTTAAATGACCAAGCGTTTGAATCTTCAGCTGTGCGCGCAAGATTTCTTCTGAAGGTAAGCTCATCTCCAGAATTACTCTTGACTAAGCCTATTGTGGAAAAGCCCCTTACAGTTGTTTTGTCCGCGTGCAGTAATGCGGATTGAAACAGTAAAAGTAAGGAAGCAAAAATATAATAGATTTGTTTCATCATTGAATAACCTTGTCACAACACAGAGTCCAAGCCTTTCAGGCATTATAGAAGGGTTTATTAGAAAATGCTGCTCAATTAGTTGTAGTATTTTTAATAAGTTAGCTGATTTCTGAGCCAGAGCAATATACCGCGGGAAAGATGTCCTAAGGTACTATCTGTTATAGAATTGCGCCTTTAAAGAATATAAAGCAGGCGTAGCACTTGAATCAGAGTAAAAATCAGCTTAGAGCTTTATTAGATGGTTGTAGGATTGTAGATCGTTTCCGTTTAAAACGCCGTCTAGATAAACTAAAACAAGATGACCTAAAATCGGCAAAAAAATTAGTCGATGATCTTGTGGCTTCATGTGAATGGGTTGAGAGCCGTAAAGAATTAAGTCTTGATATTTCTTACCCTGATCTACCTATTAGTAGTCGTCGTGAAGAGATCAGTAAAACGATCGAAGAAAATCAAGTGGTTGTGTTGGCTGGTGAAACTGGTTCAGGTAAAACTACGCAATTGCCTAAAATATGCTTAGACCTTGGATTGGGTTGTAAAGGATTAATTGGTCATACGCAGCCTCGCCGGTTAGCTGCAAGAACAGTGGCAAGTCGAATAGCTGAAGAGTTAAACACTCCCTTGGGTGAGCGGGTAGGTTATCAGGTACGGTTCCATGATCAAGTAGGTGAGAATACCCAGGTCAAATTGATGACGGATGGTATTTTGCTAGGTGAAACCCGTCATGATCGCTTTCTTGAGCAATATGAGGTTTTGATAATCGACGAGGCTCATGAGCGGAGTCTGAATATCGATTTCCTCCTTGGCTATATCAAACGAATCCTACCTAAACGCCCAGATTTAAAAGTAATTATTACCTCTGCGACAATCGATCTAGAGCGTTTTTCCAAGCATTTTAGTGATGCGCCTATTATCGAAGTGTCGGGGCGTACCTACCCTGTAGATGTGCATTATCGTCCTCTGCATGAATTCGAAGCTGAAGATGAGAAAGCTTTAGATCTTCAGCAAGGGGTTTTGGCTGCAGTAGAAGAGTTGCTGCAAATGGAGCGTAAGCAGGGTAAAGGGCCGCAGGGTGATGTTTTGATCTTTTTACCTGGTGAGCGTGAAATACGTGAAACAGCTGAAGTTCTGAGACGAGCAGAATTAAAGCATACAGAAGTCTTACCTCTCTATGCGCGATTGTCTCTTTCTGAACAGAATAGGGTATTCCAACGTTCGGGTAAGGCTGCCGCTACACGATTGATTTTATCTACTAACGTAGCTGAAACTTCTTTGACTGTTCCTGGTATTAAATATGTAGTGGATACGGGTTTAGCTAGAATTAGCCGATATAGTTATCGTTCTAAGGTTCAAAGGCTTCCTATAGAAGCTATCTCTCAAGCAAGTGCAAACCAGCGAGCGGGTCGTTGTGGACGTATTTCCGAAGGTACTTGTATCAGGCTTTATTCTGAAGAGGACTTTGACGCAAGGCCTGAGTTTACAGATGCAGAGATCCGTAGAACCAATCTCGCAGCAGTTATCCTTCAGATGCTATCTCTTAAGCTCGGAGATATTTCAGAGTTTCCTTTTGTTGATGCGCCTGATAATCGTTATATCAACGATGGTTTTAAACTGCTGCAAGAGCTGGGTGCTGTTGATGCAAAACGTAATATCACGCGCGTAGGTTGGCAGTTATCAAAACTACCTATCGATCCACGTTTAGGGCGGATGGTCATAGAGGCTGCAAGAAATAAATGCTTGCGTGAAGTTTTGATTATCGTGAGTGCATTGTGTATTCAAGATCCGCGAGAAAGGCCGCAAGAGAAACGCCAAGCCAGTGATGAAAAACATCGCTTGTATGCACATGAAGAATCTGACTTTTTATCGTTTGTGAACCTATGGGATCACTACGAAGAGCAGAGACAGGAGTTAAGTCAAAATCAGTTACGTAAATATTCTGCTAAGCAATTCCTTTCCTATATGCGAATGCGTGAATGGCGAGATACTCATCGTCAATTGCATTTGATTTGTAAGGAGCTCAAACAACAAGATGATAAGTTTGTTGAACGGGAGCAAGAGGCTTCTTACGAAGCCATTCATCGTTCTCTTTTAGCCGGGTTGTTGAGCCATATGGGCTTTAAGCAAGAGAATAAAGAATATCTAGGAGCACGTAACCGACGTTTTCTCTTATTCCCAGGCTCAGTCGTATACAAAAAAGCACCGAAATGGATTATTGCGGCAGAGCTTGTTGAGACCAGTCAGTTATATGCTCGCTGTATCGCTCGCATTGATCCAGCTTGGGCAGAAAAGTTAGCGCCAAATTTGATTAAGCGTAATTATAGTGAACCCCATTGGGAGAAAAAACGAGCAGAGGTCGTTGCGACAGAACAAGTAACATTATATGGCTTAATTATCGTGCCTAAGCGCAAAGTGAGTTATGGGAAAATTGATCCGCCTATAGCTCATGAAATCTTTATCAGACAGGCGCTGGTGGAAGGGGAGTTTAATTCTCAAGCTGCGTTCATCAAAAAAAATAGGGCCTTATTGCGTGGTATTGAAAAATTAGAGGCGAAATCTCGAAGAAAGGATCTGCTTGTTGATGAAGAGCAGCTTTATGAGTTCTACCGACTACGCCTTCAATCACTCCAAGGTGAGCGTATCGTTAATGGTGCTGCTTTTGAAAAGTGGCGTAAGCAAGTAGAGCAAGAGACACCTGATGTGCTTCTGATGAAAGAAGAAGACATCTTACAGCGATCTGCTGAGCATGTGTCTGTGGTTGCATATCCTGACTTTTTTAGATGGGAATCAGCCAAATTAAAATTGTTTTATAACTTTTCTCCTGGAGCAAAAGATGATGGTGTAACACTTCAGGTCCCATTACCTTTGCTAAATGCTATTCCCCTAGAACAGATGGAGTGGTTGGTACCAGGAATGCTAGAAGAAAAGTGTGCTGCGATATTGAAGGGCTTGCCTAAACAGCTGCGAAAGCACTTTGTACCCGTGCCTAACTATGTCGAAGCATTTATAAGCGCAGTTGAATTTGGGGTGGGTAATTTATACGAAGTATTTGCTCTTCATCTACTTCGTATGACTGGAATCAGAATTCAAGAGTCAGATTTAAGGCAGAGTTTACTGCTTGATCATCTATCAATGAATATTCGGTTAGTAGATGAAAAAGGCAGGCTGCTTGGTGAATCTAGACGTTGGGAAGTTTTGAATGATCAATTCGCGTCGCAAATAAACGAAAGGCTAACAGAGAAATCTGACAGTGAATGGGGACGCGAAGGTATAATCGAATGGGATTTTGGGCCATTAGAAGAAAGTTGCAAGATCAGTAAATATGCCGGAGTTGAGGTTGAAGCATATC
The DNA here is from genome assembly GCF_047778075.1 of Neptuniibacter sp. QD57_21. Lineage (GTDB taxonomy): Bacteria > Pseudomonadota > Gammaproteobacteria > Pseudomonadales > Balneatricaceae > Neptuniibacter. Next base: position 1,329,340 of record NZ_CP180549.1, read on the forward strand.
CTGCTTTGGAAGATAAAGGTGAATCAGTAACCTTATGCTTGAAATCTCATAAAGATGAGTCTGTTCAAATTAGTAGGATAGGGATTACGCGTTTGGCCCTTCTTTCAATGAAGGAGCAGATACGTAATCTTAAGAAGGCGCTGAAGAAGGATCAAATAACACAATGTGTGTTATTAAGCGGTGGTATGTATACGCCTGCTCAACTGGAGCAAGAGATTATTTGGCAAGCTTGTGCTTCAAGTCTATTGTCTGAGCATGGTGTTATAAGAGAGCAGAAGGAATTTGAGCAAGCTGTCTTAAAGTGCAAAAGCGAAATTATACCAATAGGGGAAAAGCTGTTAGGGAGTATTCTCGAGCTTTGTCAGACCTATAATCGGATCCAAAAGCAGCTAAAAGGTAAAGTGCAGTTAAACGAGGTGCCGGTTTTAAACGATATTAAACACCAGTTATCACATTTGATATACAAGGGTTTTATAAAGCTGGAATCGATTCATGTGCTGAAACAATATCCAAGGTATTTGAAGGGTATTGAAATTCGGCTTGAGAAATTTAGGCGTAATCTAAGGCAAGAATGCCTACAGAGCGAGCAGCTGCAACAATGTTTTTCTCAGTACCAAAAGCGATATGAAAAGCATTGTTCTCAAGGAATCTATGATCAGGAGTTAGCCAACTATCGCTGGATGATAGAAGAGTTTCGAGTCTCTCTTTTTGCGCAGCAATTGGGTACCGTCGGTACGGTTTCTGAAAAACGACTTAAACAGCAGTGGGCTAAAGTGGTCAGTTGATGTAGATCAATAAATTTAGGGAGTAATACTTTTGTTGGGTGTTAACGGATAAATAAATGCCTAAACAAAGGTTGCAGAAGCCTTTTTGGTGTGTTGTAATGCCCGAAATTTATTTCAAAGACCTTGCTAAGGCCTTGTTAAATGGAGTTAATTCCCCGTTATAGGTACTAAAGCAGGAGAGATATAGGGCAGAAGTTAAAGTTTTTTGTAGTTCTGCCGAGACAGATTTTAGAAGAAAAATGTGTTTCATTTATTTGAAATATATTTTTTTTATAGTATTTTCATAGCGTAATAGCGTATTAAATGCGTTATGCTAGAAAAATTAAAAAATTCACTACTAGTATGTTGAATATTATTGAAGGGGAAATGTTGATGAAAAAGTCACTGATTGCTCTGGCTGTTGCCGGTGCTATGACTGCACCAATGATCGCACAGGCTGACGCTACTCTATACGGTTCTTTCCGTATTGGTGTTGAAAGCGTTGAAGATGCTGATCTAAACGTTGAAGATCAGTCTTCACGTATCGGTATCAAAGGCGATATCGACCTAGGTCTAGAAGGTACTAAAGGTCTTTTCCACTGGGAAGCTAACGTTTCTACAGCTGATTCTAACGAATACGGCGGTGGTCAAATGTTCGGTCAGCGTCTAGGTTACATCGGCGCTAAAGGCGACTGGGGTCAGGTTCTTATTGGTCGTCAGTACCACCCACACTACCTACTAATTAGCGCTCCAACTAACCTATTCAACCCAGGTTCTGGTAACTGGGGTGAGCGTTTCAACCTAGGTAACGATCAGCACAAACGTGTAGATAACACTATCGCTTACTACACTCCAAAAATGAACGGCTTCCAAGCAATCGCTGGTTTCGTTCTTCAATCTGATGGTTCTGATTCTGACGTAGATGGCGCTCTAGATGATGATGTAGATGGCTACAACGTTGCAGGTACTTACTCTGCTAACAACGTAACTGTTTCTGCATCTTACGGTCACGTTGAAGCTTCTGATACTGTAGAAGTTGATACTTGGGGTCTTTCTGCTAAATACAAGCTAGATGCTCTTGAGCTAATGCTGAAGTATGAAGATCAGGAAACTGAAATTGGTACTGCTAACGATCAAGAAGAAGACGTATGGGAGCTAGGTGCTCGTTACACTATGGGTGCTACTTCTGTATACGCTCGTTATGCTGATTACGACACAGAAAACAACTTTGAGCTAGTTGATGGCCAAGTTGTTGATGCTGACTACCAGCAGTGGGGCATTGGTGTTACTCAGAAGCTTGGTAAAGGCCGAGTTTTCCTAGAGCACGTTAAGAATGACTCTGACGATGTAGTTGCTGGTGATCGTACTACTGCAGGCTACCGCGTAGACTTCTAAGTCGACATTTCCTTACGGAAATATAGAAAAAGGCTTCCTTCGGGAAGCCTTTTTTCGTTAGTAAGCATAATATTACTAACCTTCTCATAATTAAGCCTTTTTCCTATTTTTCTTCTGCTTATTTCTCGGCTAGAATAGCCACTTATTTATTGGGTAAAGTGAAAGGATCCTTAATGAAAACCAAATTTCGCAGTTTGTTAGCGGCAGGTGCTGTTTCTTTGGCATTAACGCAGCCTGTTATGGCGGAAGAGGTCAATGTAGACCCTTGGGAAGGTTTTAACCGAACCATGTTTAGTTTCAATGATGGTCTAGATACTTATGCCCTAAAACCAGTAACAAAAGGTTATAAGGCGGTAATGCCTGACGTAGCTGAAACTGGTGTTAATAACTTTTTTGAAAACCTTGCAGATGTAGGTACATTCTTTAATAACCTACTTCAAGGTAAATTTGATAATGCGACCCAAGATTTTGCTCGAGTAGCATTTAATTCTACCTTTGGTTTAGCAGGCCTTATCGATGTTGCTACACCAATGGGTATTGAAAAGCACGATGAAGACTTTGGTCAAACATTAGGTTACTGGGGTGTTAATAGCGGTCCTTACCTTGTTGTTCCTTTCTTCGGTCCAATGACTGTTCGTGATGGCGTAGGTAAATTCCCAGATACTCTAGTAGACCCTGTTTATCACCTAGATGATAATGGTGCGCGTAATGCTCTTTACGTGACTCGTGTTATTGATACGCGTGCACAGCTATTAGAAAGTGAAAAGTTGATCTCTGGTGATAAATATATCTTTATCCGTGATGCTTACTTGCAAAAACGTGCTTTCGATATTGCTGACGGTGATACTGAAAACTACGACGATAACAATTTCTAATATAGAAGTTTAGTGTGGATGAAAGCCTCAATTATTCAGATATAATTGGGGCTTTTTTGTAAGTCGTGATATCTGTGACTAAAAATCTATTGCAAGTTAAGTCAACTGGATTTAACGTGGTTTCTCATGGACTCTAGACTAATTTGCAAGGCCTGATATATGAGGCAAGCATACCAAACCATTCTATTGGTCGATCATGTTGCAGAAGCAATTGATTCGATCGTCGACGCCTGTAATCAGCTAGACCTTCCGCCTGTAAAAATTTCTACAGCTTTTAGTAGTGATTACGCATTAGAATTATTAGAAGAGCACAGTTTCTCTTTGGTGATTGTGGGTGTGAGTGAGCGTTTAAAGCTGGTTGATCTTCAGCATTTAGCTACGTCACAAGCCCCGAAACCAATCCTTGCGTTATTACCTGATAGTGAGGTGAATCAGGTGATGGCAGCGCTGAGGAAGGGAGCTAGCAATGTATTCTTACAGTCTGAAATCCTTGATCAAGGTCCAGCTTTCTCCCTAGCCATTAAATCCTTGCTTAATCAGGCGGAATTGATTGAGCAAAATCTTCATTATCGGGAAGAATTAGAGAAAAGTTTGGCTGAGCTTAAAGCAGATCAGCAGGCGGCTCATCAGATACAAAAAAACATGTTGCCTGCCACTGATGTTCAGTTAGGGGCGGTTCGAGCTCAATATCTATTAATCCCGTCGTTATATTTAAGTGGTGATTTCGTTGATGCTGTTAAGGTCGATGACAAATTGACCCTCTTTTACTTAGCCGATGTTTCAGGTCATGGGGCTTCTTCTGCACTTGTAACTGTTTTGCTCAAGAATATGACTAATCGGCTTCTGAGAAACTATAGGCGGCAATCGAGTTTTGACATTTTATCGCCAAAAGATGTGCTCCATCGAATCAACGTAGAGTTGCTTGATACTGGGTTAGGTAAGCATTTGAGCATGTTTATCGGTTTATACAATGAAGCTGACGCTAGCTTAAGTTACGCTGTAGGTGGACATCATCCTATGCCAATATTGCATGATCGGGATGGCTGTCGCTTCCTTGAGGGGAGAGGGATGCCTGTAGGTCTCTTTCATGAGCCTCTATATGATGAGAGAACATTGCAGCTGCATGCTGAGTTTGAAATTACATTGTTCTCTGACGGTATCTTTGAAGTATTGGAAGAGTCGAATATGGAGGCTAAAGAACAGCGCCTTATTGATGCGGTTTCTGGTACTAAAGGTGGGGGGCCGAACAGCATTCGAGATGCTTTACTTCCTAGTACTATTGATGCGGCTCCGGATGATATCGCAATTATGACGATTTGCAGGCAGTAATCATGCAAGAAGGTTTAATATATTCAGCCTTGGTTGAGGGGCGATTTGTCCTCAAATTCGTTGGAGATGTTCGTCTTACCTTGTGTACTACTCTGGATTGCCATTTAGAACAATCTTTAGCTGATCCTTCTGTGAGTGAGGTTTTGATCGATCTGACGCAAGCAGAAGGGATTGATAGTACTTCCCTAGGGTTGATTGCGAAATTAGCTATTAAGGCTGATCATGCAGGAATGGATAAGCCTGCTCTTGTCTCAACAAACTCAGATATAACTCGAATCCTGTATACCATGGGGTTTGATCATATTTTTGTTCTGCTAGAAGAACTCCCGCCTTGCGTAGAAGATCTTAAAGAATTGCCGCTTGTGCAGGAATCTGTTGCTGAAATGCAGGAGAGAATTATTGCTGCGCACCGTATTCTTATGGATCTTAATGAAGCAAATAGGGAGGCTTTCCAAGATCTCGTTAATACGCTCGAATCAGTTAAAGAGTAATCTATTTCGCTAAGTAAGTTATAAACAGCTTCTGTGGATAACTTTGTTAGTTTTTTATGGTTAAGTTGCTATAGGCCCCGTAAAACTTGGCTATTTAACAAATTGCGTGAAAATAATACAGGTTGAAAAGTCTTTAATTTTCAGTGGGTTGAATTTTGTTTTGGATGGTTTTTGTCAAGCTGTTTTTCAAAATAAATCGTGCTGAGAGACAAAAACCTTCTCGCAATTATTGGATAAAGTTTTTAAAGGCCTCTTGAGTTTCAGAAGAGGCTTGTTGATATAAGCTTTTCAACAAAATTAGCTTCATTTGTTCATCAGTCACTTTATCTCCTTTTAAAACAGTGGGTGTTTCAATGACTGAAACCTGCTGGGTAGCATTGCTGTTTGATCTATTGAAATCAGCTAGCTCTCTCTCAAAATCTATCCCTAAACGGAATCCCTTTAGTGGGAGTAGTTCTGCTTTAAATTGAATTGGATTTTTGTCGTTTTTAAGTTTCCAGTTAAGCTCGCGGTTGAAATGCTCTAACTGTCTTGTGGTTTTGATCTCAGGTGCTTTAAGTGTGAGGGTTTGTTTCTCTGAGCTAAATGAAAGTACACTTGGGTGGCTTTGCTCTAGCTCATAATCACTGCCATTTTTTATCTCTGCCGTGTAAGAAACAAGAAGTTGGTTATTTCCATCGGGTAGGTTTAAAGATCGATTGTTGGTAAACAAAGAGGAAACCTTTTCGCTACCGTTAACCGCGTGAACTTTAATGCCTTCTCCCAACAGTAGTTGGTTATCTGCCATTACGTGGGGTGCAGAAATCAGTGTTATAAGCAAAGCTAGTTTTTTCATGAGGTTCTCCAGAGGGTAAGAATGGCTCAATAGGCTTGAAGGGGAGGACCTATTGAGCCACCGTTTAGCCATTAAAACTTGATTTGCATGCCTGCAAGAACGTCGATTTCAGAATCTACGCTAGCATCGTCAAAACTTGCTTTAGCTGCTTCGGCGAAGACTGATACGTTCTTTTGTGACGGGAATTTATAAGTCACGTTGGTGTACCAAGAGCTTGCATCTTGGTTGTCTGCATCAGAATCTACATTTACGTAACCTAGCGCTACTCGTGTTGTTTCTAGAGGCTGGAAAATAGCGACCAAGTTACTGATATCTGCATCAGCTGTCGCTGGGTTGCCATAGTCAGTCGAACTGAAATCCGTTCCAAAAGTTGCAAAACCAGCATCGAATTTGGCACTAATACCCCAAGTATCATCTGAATAGGTCGAACCGCTAGCCTGATGAGTTTGGTAGGCTGCTGCTAGAGATAGTTGAGAAAGTTTAGTGCTAACAAATAGATCTGTTGCTTCACCATCTTCGCTGGCGTTGCCGTCTGATGCTATTTCATGTGATACAACTACAGTGGCATTATCAAAGCTTGCTTCTAGGCGGATAAGATCATCGCCAGAGCTTTTAACTACATCAAACTGATCTTCATCAAGGATCGTTTCATAAGCCGCTTCCACACCAAACTCGTCACCGGCCGTATTGGTTTTACCAACTTTTAACTTTAAGTTGCTGTATTGAAGGCCTAGGTAAGCTTCTTCCAATTTACTATCGCTGGCACTGGAATCGTCGGCTGAACCGTTAAAGGAAAAGTCTAGTTGGCCGAAGGCTTTAAGATCGTTGCCTAGATCGTAAATGATTGTGTTCTTCAGCTCTAAATCATCAAACTCTACATCAAAATCATTGGCTTTTTTGTAGTCGTCACGTAATTGAAGCTGCCAATCACCTTTAAGTTTATAAGTTAAACCGTCAGCGCTGTAGATTGTTGCTGCCATGGACGTGCTGGTAGCGAGTGTTGCGGTAATAGCTACTGATAAAGCTAGTTTTTTCATGTTTGCCTCTTTTGTATTTTTTAGAACCTCTCGCTCAGATTTGTGTCGAGCACAGAGGGAAGCTTTGTATTTCAGTAAGTGACTATTTGACTCAGGACAACTGGGACATCAATTGTGAAATCCTAAGTGCTCAATAGCCGACTTAGAGTTTTAAAATGTCAAAACTGTGCTGCAAAATGGCATTCAGTTTGGGGATTGCAGGCACAGCTATCCGCTAGTCCTCCTTTGGATTAGTTAAAGTTGAGTAGGATTTGATCGCAGGAATTTACAGCCTGACTTGTAAATTCCTGCTTATATTGAATTTTGGCTAGGGCTAGCCTTCACCCTCAGATATCGCAGCTTCGCAACCCGGGTTCTTGCTGGAATTAGTTCTCTTTCTCCAAGCTTCGATGATTGGAGGAAGGACTAAAATTACGATTGCTGTAATGACGATGCTCAGTGTCAGAGGACGCTCCCAAAGGAAGGCAAAGCTGCCATCAGAGATGGTTAAAGCACGGCTTAAGTTGTTTTCCATCAAACCTCCTAAGATAAAACCAAGCAGCATTGGGGCCATAGGGAACTCAAGTAGTTTTAGGAATATGGCTATAACCGTAATGATCGCCATCATGTGAATATCAAAGCTATTAAAGCTCACGAGATAAACACCAGTGATCGAGAAGAAAAGGATCAATGGGATTAAGATCGGTCTTGGAATAACCAGTAGTCGAGAGATATATGGTATCAACGGCAGATTAAGAATCAGCAGTACCAAGTTACCAAAGTACATCGAAATGATGACAGACCAGAACACGTCCGGGTTATCTAGAAATAGACGAGGGCCCGGCTGAATACCATAAGCAATTAATGCACCCAGCATAATTGCTGTTGTGCCTGAACCAGGAATACCCAGTGTCAGAAGTGGAACGAATGAGCCTGTAGATGCTGCATTGTTCGCAGATTCAGGTGCTGCCAAACCACGTAAAGCGCCCTTACCAAATTTTAGTTTCTCTTTGGCTGATGCAAGGTTACGTTCCAGACCATAAGCAAGGAAAGACGCGATGGTTGCACCTGCACCTGGAAGGATCCCAATTAGGAAACCAAAAAAGGAGGAGCGGCCAACGGTAGGGACTACGTGCTTAACTTCTTCTTTGCTTAGCTTCATGCTGCCTAGTTGGCTCATATCCATAGGTGCTTCTTTCTCGTTATGCTGACCTTTAAGCACAGTCATAACTACCTCAGTTAAAGCAAAGGTTGCCATCGCTAAAAGTAAGAAGCTGATACCATCGATCAAATCGACGCTGCCAAACGTAAATCGGGTTGTGCCTGATGTAACATCTGTACCTACAGTAGCGATCATCAAGCCTAAAACGGTCATGATTAGAGCTTTGATTACTTGGCCTTTACCAGAGAATGCCGCTACAGCAGTTAAACCAAGAATCATCAGGGCAAAGTAATCGCTCGATTGGAAACTCAACGAAACAGAGGCTAATGCAGGTGCTGCAAATAGCAGTACCAGTGCACCGATAGTTCCGCCTGTGAATGACGAATATGCAGCAAGTGCTAAAGCCTTACCTGCTTGCTTTTGTTGAGCAAGTGGATAGCCGTCAAAAGAGGTTACAACCGTACTAGCACAGCCAGGCGCATTGATCAGAATCGATGAAGTTGAGCCACCAAATACTGCACCGTAATAAACACCGGCCATCAAAATAATGCCTGAAGAGGGGTCTAGTCCGTAAGTGATTGGGATCATTAGGGCCACGGCTGAAATAGGGCCCAAGCCTGGTAACATCCCGATAAACGTGCCTGCAAAGCAGCCAACAATGACCATCAATAGGTTAAAAGGCATCACCGCAGTGGTAAGCCCGGTAATAATTCCGTCTAACATGGGATCAGCCTCCAAAAATTACAGTTAACGCTTTACCTGGAGCCAGATAAATATCGAGTAGTTGTGTCAGTGCGAACCATAGGAAGATGGCAAAAGGCACTGATGCAATAAATAGGGTCTTGGGTCTTCTTTCGCCTAATAGCCAGTAACCACCGACTAAAAAGAAAATGGTAGAAATTAAGAAACCTAGCCATTCAAGTGCTAACGCAAAAAGTACAACGATCAGTAATAATTTGATTACTAATGGGAAGTCATACCCTTTAAGAACTAACTTTTGGTCATCGCTAGATTTGGTTGTAGCCAGCAGTAAGATGGACAGTACGCCACCTACTATTGCCAAAGCATTAGGAATTGTTTGTGCGTGGAACGGTTCGAATTCATCACCAGGCAGTAAAGGGATCTGAGTTGCATAGTAGCCGTAAGCTACAGACAAACTGAGAAATACCAGACCACCAATATGATCTTTGCATAAGGTCATGAGGATCCTCCTGCTATGGCAGAGGCCATAACTGTCTATTTAAAAAAAACCGAGGGCCAGTCGACAGAGGCCAAAGGGCAAAGCCCTCGGTAAAGAAGGCCTGACTTAATCTAAGTCAGGGATATTGCTGCGAAATGAGAGTGTGTTTACTTAAGAAAGCCAAGCTCGCGCATTAGGGCGCCAACTTCTTTTTCCTGAGATTCTAGGAATGAGATAAATTCAGGGCCTGGTTTGAAAATCTCTGTCCAGCCATTACGTGAACGTACCGTTTCCCACTCAGGCGTGTCGTACATTTTTTCTAGAGATTCGATAAATTCTGCTTGTTGGGCTTCACTTGTACCTGGTGCCGCGAAGAAACCACGCCAGTTAACAAATGTAGTGTCATAACCAAGCTCTTTTAAGGTTGGGACGTCTGGCGCAGCTTCATTTCGTTCGCTACCTGTCATGACTAGAATACGTACTTCGCCTGCTTCAGCTAGGGCAAGCGCTTCACTGAAACCGGTTGATAGCAGTTGTGTTTCACCAGATAAAAGGCCGGCCATTGCTTTACCGCCTGCATCGTAAGCAACATAGCGAACTTGACGTGCATCGCCGCCTGTCGCTTTAAATGCCATTGCTGCAACTAAATGATCCATGCTGCCGCGAGCCGAACCGCCTGCGATCTTGATAGAACGTGGGTTGGCTTTGTAATCAGCTACAACTTGCTGGAAGTCGGTGTATTTTGAATCTTTCTTAACTACAAAGGCGCCGTAATCACCAATAGTTGCAGCGATTGGTGTTAGGTCACGGAATGATTGTGGGAATACTTTGGATAGTGAACGAATCACGATAGGTGTCGAGTTCACCATCAAGGTGTCTTGCTTCTGTTCAGCTGTCTCGATTAAATGAGCAATAGCTTTACCGCCGCCACCGCCAGACATGTTTTCGTAGGAAATAGTATCAACAATACCTGCTTTAGATAGTGCTTCACCTGTGCCGCGGGCCGTTGAGTCCCAGCCACCGCCTGCACCACCAGGGATTAGAAAGTGAATACTTTCCATTGCTTGAGCTTGGTAGGAAACACCTGCTGTCATGCATGTAGTTAATACGGCCGCCATCAGAGTTTTTTTGCTTTTAACTTTACCGAACATCGAGATCACCTCGTATTTATTTTTGTGATGCCTACAAAGTAGTGAGGTTTATTCGACAAATGAAGCTTATGAAATTAAAGGCTTTTTAATCCTTAAAAATCATTTTGTTCATAATGTTTACGGGGCTTTTTAATCGAGGTTAGCTAAGCTTTAAAGTATCTAATGATTAGGGTATTTAGCGAGTTCACTGAATGAGTTTGGATATTAAAGTGTTAAGCCGATTAAAGCTTAAGAGCCGTATGATTCTGATTTTGGGATTAATGGCGATTGTGCAGACAGGCTTTATCGGTGTTTTTGCGGTCCATTACCTGCATAAATCGCTAGATGAACAGATTGGTCAAAGAGCGTTAGATGTAGCGAAAACAATTGCTGTCGCTCCACAGATCATCGACGCAGTACAAAGGGGCGATAGCCAATATTTACAGCCTTTAAGTTTACGTTTGGCAGAAGAAACTCAAGCTCGCTTTGTTGTGATTGGAGATAAGCAGGGGATCCGTTTAGCACATCCACGAACAGAAAAAATTGGTCGGCCAATGTCTGATGATGAAGGTGACGATAATGCACCGGCGCTCGTTGCAGGTAAGGGATACCTTTCTAAAGCTTTAGGTAGCATGGGGTGGTCGATGCGAGGGAAAGCGCCGATCTTTTCAAATGAGGGTGAGGTTATAGGTCTGGTATCGGTTGGCTATCATCTTGATCAGGTCGAAAACATTATTGAAGAGTATCGGATTACACTGATCGCTGTTATAGGGGCGTCATTTTTATTAAGCGCAATGATTGCTGTTTGGTTCGCTAATCACTTTAAAAGAGCCATTTTTGGCTTGGAACCAGAGCAGATCGCTCGTTTATTTGATGAGCAAAGAGCAACGTTAGAATCGGTGCGTGAAGGGATAATCGCTATCAATAATGATGGACAGATCACAACCTTTAATCGAACAGCTGTGGAAACACTAGGCTTAGCCGATTATGCAGAGCTGACTGGGCGTCACATATCAGAAGTGTTACCTGACAGTACAATGCTAGAGGTGCTAAAAACAGGGCAGCCGCAATTCGACGAGGAGGTCTGGCTCTATGGACATAACCTTATTGCGAACCGTCTGCCTTTAAAACAAGGTGATCAGATTACTGGAGTTGTTTCGAGCTTTAGACGCAAAGACGAATTAGCGATGGTGAGTAAAAAACTAACGCGAATTCAGCAGTATGCAGACAGCTTACGCAGCCAGTCACATGAATATTCTAATAAGCTGCATACTATTGCTGGTTTGATTCAGATAGGGGCAACTGACGAGGCTCAGGCGCTTATTGGTCAAGAGGCACAAAGTCATCAAGAGTTGATCACGTTATTACGTCAAGCGGTCTCCGATCCTGTATTGGCTGGGTGTTTGTTAGGTAAATATAACCGTGCTAAAGAGATGGGACTTCACCTCATTATCGATCCCGATAGCAGAATGTTATCGCTACCGGACAAGCTTCCTCGAGAGCACTTAGTCAGTATTATTGGCAACTTAATCGATAATGCGCTTGAAGCTACATGGGAGCATACCGGTTTAGGTGGTGAGGTTGCGCTTAGTATGTTGGATCTGGGTACAGATCTAATTTTTGAGATTGAAGATCAAGGCCCAGGTATAACCGAAGGCGATCAGGAGAAAATCTTTGAAAAAGGATATACCAGCAAAGCTAAAGATGGGCACGGAATAGGGTTGCACCTAGTTAAACAGCTTTTAGGTAATTTAAATGGCACAGTGACTTGTGAACTAGGAGAAAAAGGGGGGAGTCGGTTTATTGTCTATATCCCTAAAGCTCAGGAGTGAGACTTATTAGTAGGTTCTAAGAAATGAGTATTGCTAAAGATGGATACTCAGTGAAATAAAACTCAATTAACAAGTATAAAAAGATGAGTGATATTCGGGTTGTTATTGCAGAAGATGATCAGCAAATAGCTGAGATACAAAAACGGTTTTTAGAGCGTATCTCTGGATTTGAGTTAGTTGGGATTGCCCACGGACTGGAAGAAGCTGAGGACCTAGTTGAGGTTCTACAGCCAGATCTTTTATTACTTGATATCCAGTTTCCTACAGGTACGGGTTTGGATCTATTAAGGAAGTTACGTTCAGGTAATCAGGGAACGGATGTCATCTTAATTACCGCTGCTAAAGAGGTGGAAACATTACGGGAAGCTCTACGTGGTGGTGTCTTCGATTATATTTTAAAACCACTGGTTTTTGACCGACTACAAGAAACACTCGAAAACTATCAACTCCACCTGAAAAAGCTCCAAGCGATGGAATTATTGGCGCAAAGCGATGTAGATACACTCTTGCCTAGATCGAGTGGGCAAAATTCAAGCGTTTCAACTGTTACAGGGGAGGTTCGCCTACCTAAAGGGATTGATGGTATTACTTTGGATAAAGTGCGAAATGTATTTTGTACAGTAAATACTCCACTGAATGCTGAAGAGGTGGGTGAAGAGATTGGTGCTAGTCGAACTACGGCAAGGCGGTACCTAGAATTTCTAGTCAGTACTAATGAGCTCTCAGCCGAAGTTAATTATGGCAGTGTGGGACGTCCGGAGAGGCGGTATACACAAATTAAGTAAGTGTTTTGAGAATTGATCGTTGCGGCCGATAATCTGATTAGGTTAGTGTTTTAGATCAAAGTTGAGCTGAAGATTGTTTAAGTTCTTCATCCTTATTTCACCTGATTAGAGGCTTTATGCTCACACGTAGACGCTTTTTACTGGGTTTACTTCCTTTAGGTTTGGCTGGCTGTACTACCCATGATGCATTTCGAATAGCCACCAGTGTTGCAAGAGGTCAGAGTGTTGAAGGTGCGCTTACCTCGCATGCTAGAAGCAAAGCGACAGGTTGGGTGACCAACCCTAAAGGATTGGTAAATGACTTTAAAAAATTCTCACAACTGATTAGCAGTGTTTGGGGGGAAGAAGAAGCGTTACAGCCAACTCCAACGACCTATGTTAAATATACCGATCAATATTTGAGTCGAGGAGTGGTCGACTTTGAAAAGGGACTTATTCGAGTTGAAACTTTAGATCAGGGCAAGCTACAGAGCGCGATAGTTACCTTACTGCTGTCTCCAGAAGATCCTACCCAAGTGGACCTATACTCTGATGCGCCGGTTACCTTGGGTGGAGAGCCTTTTCTCTACCAGCAAATATTAGACAACGAGGGACAACCTGTAAGATGGGGTTGGCGTGCTGAACGATATGCTAAATACCTTATCGCAAATTCGCTGCAGAAACGCCAAGTTAAGATGGCTGATGGGGTAAGTAAAACAGAGTATTTTGTTAAGTTACCACTTATAGAAAAGCACCGTTTGAAAAGACGCTACCGTTACGCAGCTTTGGTGGATAAGTATTCTCGACAATACAATCTCAATCCCTCCTTAGTGTATGCGATCATTGAGACCGAAAGTCACTTTAATCCTTTTGCGGTCAGCCATGCTCCAGCTTATGGACTCATGCAGATTGTGCCAACAACGGCTGGACGAGATGCCCATCAAGAGATCTATGGTCGCGCCGGTACTCCTTCCAGAAATTATCTATTCAATGTCGAGAATAATATCCGTATGGGATGTGCTTATCTGCATATTCTGCAAACACGCTATTTAGTTGAGGTAAAGGATCCTCAGAGCAAAGAGTTTTGCATAATTGCTGCTTATAACGGTGGTGTAGGTAATGTTCTTCGAAGTTTCTCTAGTGATCGTCGACAAGCAATTAGTGTGATTAATCGATCATCTACTTCTAGTGTTTGGCAGAGATTGCAGAGCCGTATGCCATTAGAAACCCAGCGGTATTTGGTTAAAGTGACTGATGCTAAGCGCCGTTATGTATAAGAATCAAATAATTGGCATATACCTAAAGCGATTCGCTCTATAAAATAGCGCCTTTCAGCTTCGATGATCAGGAGATAGCGTGACACAGTTTCGTCCATGTATCGATCTGCACCAAGGGCAGGTTAAGCAAATTGTTGGTGGTAGCTTGCAAGATAGTGGTGCTGATACCAACTATGTCAGCCCTTATGATGCGGCTTATTATGCGGAACTTTATCAGCAGCATAACCTGACGGGCGGTCACGTCATTGCCTTAGGGCCTGGTAACAAAGAGCAGGCTTTATTAGCGCTATCAACCTGGAAGGGCGGCCTGCAGTTTGGTGGTGGCGTAAATAATGAAAATGCTGCTGAGTTTATAGAAGCAGGTGCATCTCACGTTATTGTTACTTCTTATCTATTCGATCAAGGCCAATTTAGCTGGGAACGTTTAGAGAGAATTAAAGCTGAAACTGGTGCTGATAAGCTTATTTTGGACCTTAGCTGCCGTCGTACGGAAACCGGTTGGAATATAGCGACCGATCGTTGGCAAACGGTGACGAGTCTAGCGGTTAATGAGAATACTTTGTCAGAATTAGGTGAGCATTGCGCTGAATTCTTAATCCATGCTGCAGACGTTGAAGGTTTGCAGGGTGGTATAGATCAAGAGCTAGTTAAGCTCTTAGGAAAAGCGTGTTCTATCCCTGTAACTTATGCTGGTGGGGCGCGTTCTCTAGAAGATCTAAAGCTGGTGGATCAGCTTTCTCAAGGCAATGTCGATCTTACAATCGGTAGCGCCCTAGATATCTTTGGCGGTAAGGGTGTCACTTTAGAAGAGTGTATCGCGTGGAATGCTCGATAAAGTAAATCAAGGATAAGAAAAAGGCAGCGAATCTCGCTGCCTTTTTTTATTTGTGTAGATGGGCACTTTTATTTAAAAAGCTGTGCAAATTGCTCATAGCCTTGGGCTGTTAGCTCCTCTTTGGGTACAAAGCGAAGAGAAGCTGAGTTTATGCAATAACGTAAGCCTGTAGGAGCTGGTCCATCATTAAATACATGGCCCAAATGAGAATCAGCTCGTGAACTTCTCACTTCAACTCGTTTCATAAAGAAGGAGTTGTCCTCTTTCTCTACAATTTCTACCCCCTTGATCGGTTGAGTAAAGCTCGGCCAGCCGGTACCGGACTTATATTTATCCGTCGATGAGAAGAGCGGTTCACCACTGACAATATCTACATAGATACCTTCACGTTTTTCATCCCAATACTCGTTATCAAATGGTCTTTCTGTGCCATCTTCTTGAGTTACTTTGTACTGAAGTGGACTTAGATTAGATTTCAAATAGTGCTCAGATGGTTTTACGAATTGCTTGATACGGTAGTCAGCATCTGAACTTTGGCCTTTGTATTGGGATAGGTCATGTTTAGCATTTTCACCCCAAACCTTTGATAAAAATTGATCGCGACCAGAACCATTACGGTAGTAACTATAGCGAAGTGGGTTTTTCGCATAATAATCTTGGTGGTAATCCTCAGCAGGGTAGAAGTTCTTAAAAGGTGCGATTTCAGTCTCTAAAGGTTTACCGTAAACGCCAGACTTTACTAGTGCATCAACAGATTGGGCGATTGCCTGTTTTTGTGCTGCATTATGATAGTAAACAGCTGGACGGTACTGTTTCCCTCTATCAACAAATTGACCATTTCCATCGGTTGGGTTCATAACGCGCCACAGATGTTCGAGTAGGCCTGCGTAAGAGATGATTTCAGGGTTGTAGTAAACCTGGATCGCTTCAGTGTGTTTGGTTAAACCGGCAGAAACTTCTTTGTAATTTGGATTTGCTTTCTCTCCACCGCTATAACCCGAAACGACTTGAACAACCCCATCAAGCTTTTCAAAATCTGATTCCGTGCACCAGAAACACCCGCCAGCGAAAGTAGCTATCGCAAGCTGATTTGATTGTGTTATTGCTGGTGCAGTTGATAGGGTGGCTTGCTCATTTCCGGTGGATAGGGTGGCAATACCGACGCCAAGAATTGAAATGGCTGAGATGGCAATTATTTTTTTCATTTCTACAGAACCTGTAAATACTGGTAATGCTCATTTAGAGAGCCGGCTACACAAATGGTTCCCTAAAAACTAAAAGGCCTGTATTAGCGAATGCTGAAGAGCGGAATGATCAAAGTTTGCTATGCTGTTAATGAGGAGTATTCCTCACTTAATTGCGGAAGGAGCTAGGTGTCGGTACATCAAATTGTAATGGTTTGCCGTTATGGTTGTTGCCGGTTTGGCCAAAGGAATGAGGTTATGCTTTCTAAATCCAATCCCACTCAAATTGAATCACCTTGTGTAAGAAATTGTTGTCTGAATGATCAGGATATTTGTGTCGGGTGTTTTCGATCTTTAGACGAAATTCTTCGCTGGAGTAAAGTTTCAGAAGAAGAGCGTTCTATGATTCTCAAGAATACAGATCGTCGTAAAGCGCAGTTGTCTTCTATTAGGTTGAATGGCTGATATCTATCAGTCTATCTTTGTATGAACACTGGCTGATATATAAACACTTGTTATGATTTTTTAGCAATATGCTGAAATTTAAGCGTTTTATAGGAAATTTCCTTTGACATATCAGGCTAGTTAGGCGAATTTTATAGATACTTTTTTATACCCCTTAGAAATTAGAGTGTATTAGGGGAGTATAAGGGCGTAAGTCATACAGAAAATAAGGAACATCTATAATGGGCGCTGACAGTGTATTAGCAATGCCTGAAGAGCTATCTATTGCAAATGTAACTGAATGGCAGCAAAAGTTAGGCACTTACATTAACGCGGCTGATTCTATCGTTTTAGATGGCGAAAAGCTCACTCGAGTAGATACTGCAGCATTACAGCTGTTAGCGGCTTTTTGTTTGAAAGCTCAAACTTTGCAAAAAGCGGTAAAGTGGATTAACCCTTCAGATTCTCTAGTTAAAACTGCATGTCAGTTAGGACTAGAAAAAACTCTATCGCTAAAAAATGATTAACCTGCTCAGGAATTAAGTGGAGATTTTTATAAATGGCTAGCATCTTAGTTGTTGATGATTCGGCTTCTCTAAGAAATATGGTGACCTTTACCCTTAAACAGGAAGGCTACCAAGTAGTAGAGGCGGCTAATGGGCAGGAAGCTTTAGGTAAGGCACAGACAGGTCGTTTTGATTTAGTTTTGACTGATGTAAATATGCCGATTATGGATGGTATTACTTTATGCGCTGAACTGCGTAAGTTACCAGCTTTTAAATTTACACCAATTTTAGTTTTAACTACTGAAAGTTCCCCTGAAATGAAGCAGAGGGGTAAAGGTGCGGGTGCAACTGGTTGGCTTGTTAAACCATTTAATCCTGAGAAGCTTCTTAGCACTATTAAGCGCGTAGTACGGTAGATAGAACTATGAGTATTGATCTATCGCAGTTTATAGCTACTTTCCTTGAAGAGAGCTATGAAGGTTTGGAGGTGATGGAATCCAGCCTTCTAAACCTTGATTCAGCCGATGAAGAAACGATCAATACCATTTTTCGTGCAGCTCACTCTATAAAAGGTGGTGCAGGCACGTTTGGTTTTAATGAAGTCGCAGATTTTACCCATGTAGTGGAAACACTGTTGGATGAACTGCGCAGTGGCAAACAGTCAATAACGCCAGAACTCGTTAACCTCTTATTAGAGTCGGTAGACTGTATCAAAATGTTGCTTGAAGCAGCTCAAGATGGCCCTGAAGTTGATGCAGCCCAGATCCAACAGGTACAACAGCGCTTAGAGCAAGCTTTAGGTCAAGAACCTTCTCAAGATCAGATAGCCTCAGAGACAACCGAAAGCAACTCGGTAGAAACTGATGTGAAACAATCGTGCTGGAATATAACGTTTATCCCTCATCGTGATCTGCTTCAGGCAGGGCACGAGCCTGCGTTTATGTTTGAAGCATTAGCTGATCTAGGCGAATTGACTGTAACACCAAATCTTAAGGATCTACCTGAATTATATTCGCTAACCTCTGAAGAGCTATTTCTTTCTTGGCAGTTACAGCTTGTATCTGAAGATTGTTCTGAAGAAGACATTCGAGAAGTTTTTGAATGGGTAGAAGATGAGTGTGAACTTGAAGTTTCTCAAGGTGAAGCCTCCTCTAGTGTGGAGCTGCCAACAGATTCTGAAAGCAGCGATGCTGGCTGGTCCATCTCATTTATTCCTAGCCCTACAATTCTTGAAACAGGCAATGAACCAAGTTTCATGTTTGAAGCCTTAGAGGAGTTGGGAGACCTCAAGATTCAAGTAAATCTAGAGCGGTTAGTTGATTTTGATAAGCTAAACCCTGAGCAATTGCTACTCTCGTGGAATCTAGATCTTGTATCTGAATGCAGTAAAGCAGATATAGAAGAGGTTTTTGAGTGGGTTGAGGATGAATGTACTTTAGGGATTGAAGTTAAAGTACAGAAACTATTCTCTACAGAGGATAGCGAAGAGCCAACTGAGCAAATTGCACCACTACAAAGTGAAGAGAACGCCCCAGTTCAAACGCCAAACCCTGGTATAGAGCCAATTGCAGAACCTAAGTCTGAGCAGCAACAATCAAGCCCATTAGCTAAAAATCAAACCAATACCGCTCGTAAACCAAAAGCGGCTGAAAGTAGTTCAATTCGGGTCGATACAGATAAAATTGATGCCTTAATTAACCGGGTTGGTGAATTGGTAATTACGCAAGCCATGCTTGGGCAGGTAGGTGATGAGCTAGCCGAAATTACAGGTGGTTCGGAAGTTGAGCGTCTGCAATCGGGTTTGGAACAGTTAGAGCGAAACACACGTGATCTGCAAGAAGATGTGATGCGTGTGCGCATGCTGCCAATTAGTTTTGTTTTCAACCGTTTCCCGCGTTTGGTTCACGATGTAAGCGGTAAGCTTGGTAAAAAAGTAGAACTTGTTATCACCGGCGAGCAGACTGAGATCGATAAGACAGTTATGGAGAAAATAGGTGACCCTATGGTTCACCTAATTAGAAACTCCCTTGATCACGGTTTGGAAGCGCCAGAAGAGCGAGTTGCCGCGGGTAAATCCGAAGTTGGAAGAGTGGAGCTTAATGCTTACCATCAGGGCGGTTTTATCATTATCGATATCACTGACGATGGACGTGGATTAAACACCGAAAAGATTTATCAAAAAGCATTGGATAACGGTCTTATAACAGCCGATCAGCAACTTAGCGACAGCGAAATTAATGAACTTATCTTCAAACCGGGCTTTTCTACGGCGGATGCCGTAAGCGATCTGTCGGGTCGTGGTGTTGGCATGGACGTGGTACGACGTAACATTGAGTCGTTAGGCGGACATGTTAGCGTTACTTCTGAACCGGGCCATGGTTCGACCTTCAGTGTGAGTCTGCCTCTGACCTTAGCCATTCTAGATGGTCAACTTGTTCGAGTTCATAACGAAACTTACATTGTTCCTTTGATTTCTATTGTGGAAACAATCCTTGCTAACAAATCCGCGATGAGCCCTATTGCGGGTGAAAATAAATTGCTTCATTTCCGCGAAGAGTACATACCGCTAATTAATCTTCGTTCTCTATTCAAGTTACCAATTGAAGAAGATCATCAAGATACTCATTTAATTGCCATTGTTGAAAATGGTGGTCAGAAAGTTGGTCTAATCGTGGATGAGCTTTTTGGTCAGCAGCAAGTAGTTATTAAGAGCTTAGAGGTTAACTTTAAGCGCATTGAAGGGTTTGCTGGCGCAACTATCCTAGGTGATGGCAGTGTCGCTCTTATTCTTGATATAGCAGGTCTGATGAAGCGCGGTTTGGATTTTGGAACGGCTAAAGCGGCACAGAAAAGAAACGAAATATCTCGGAGTGAGCAGGCTAATCAGGGAGCTGTGGCATGACAGATACTGAATGGCAGGAACAATCTGAGCTTTTAGAACAAACAGCAGATGGGCACCAATATCTTAGTTTTCTACTCGATAATGAAGAGTACGGCGTGGATATCTTAAGGGTTCAAGAGCTTAGAGGCTGGACACCAGTAACGCATGTCCCAGATATGCCTGATTACCTTAAAGGTGTTTTAAATTTACGTGGGGCTATTATTCCTGTAATTGATCTACGTTTGCGGTTTGGTCTAAAACCTGTGGAATATGGGCCTACAACGGTAGTGATTGTGATCAATGTCGATAGTGGCAGTTGTCAACGCGTTATGGGAATTATTGTTGATGCAGTTGCTGAGACATACACACTTGCTACGAATCAAATACAACCAGCACCACAGATAGGTGGCGTGATAAATGCTGAATTTATCACAGGCCTAGTGGCGCAGGATGACAAAATGATTGTCCTGATGGACATAGATGAATTAATGAATTCCGATGAGTTGGCGATCGATGCGCCAACAAAAGCTGAAGTGGAAGCATAGGGGCGGAGGATAAGAAATGAAAATCAATGAGCCGGTTACGGATCGCGAAGTTAAGCTCAGAGATGGTCAGGAACTTGTTACAAAAACAAACCTGAAGGGGATTATTACTTATACCAATCCGGACTTTATCGAGATCAGTGGATTTAGTCGGGATGAGTTAGTGGGTAAAAACCACAATGTGGTCCGTCACCCCGATATGCCTCCAGCTGCTTTTAAAGATCTGTGGGAGACCCTTAAGTTGGGCCGCCCTTGGTCAAAATTAGTAAAAAACCGTTGTAAAAATGGTGATTACTATTGGGTTAAAGCCAATGTGACCCCTATTTTCCGTAATGGTGAGATCGTTGAGTACATGTCTGTACGTACTCGTCCAAGCCAGGAAGAGGTCGAACAGGCTACTGCTCTTTACGCGAAGTTAAAGCGCAATGAAGCAAGCATTCCGTCACCAAATGCTGTTCCTAAGCAGAATCTAGGTGGTCAGATCAACCATCATGCGGTGGTGGCGGTTGTTGCAGCGCTGTTGATTAATGCTGCCATTTACTTCATGGGACTACCTGCGGAAGCATTGATGATTGGTCCTGTTGTTGCCTTCCTGATTGTTCTGTTCGGTGCCAATAACTGTTTGAAAAACAGCGTTATTAAGCCTTTAGAGCAAGCTAGACGTCACATGCTGGATATCAGCGAAGGCGAATATTTAGCACCAATACCACTGGATGAGCCTGGTGAAACGGGTGAGCTGAAACGAAATGTAAAAATTCTCGCGACGAAACTTGGTTATGAAGTAAATGATGCCAAGGAGGCAGCGAACCGCGCTTCTCGTATCAAAGTTGCGCTAGATAACGTTTCTTCTAATGTTATGCTGGCCGATAATGATGGCAATATTATCTATTGTAATGATGCTGTTCTTAGCATGATGAGAAATGCAGAAGAGGATATTCGTCAGCAGTTACCTGATTTTGATACCGACGCTATTCTTGGTTCTAATTTTGATATCTTTCATAAGAATCCTGAACATCAGCGTCGTATGTTGGAAGGGCTTAAGACTACTTACAAAGGGAAAATTAAAGTTGGTCAGCGTAGCTTTAGTTTGATTGCGAACCCGGTAATTGATGAAAGCAATCAACGTTTAGGTACAGTCGTTGAATGGATGGATATTACTGATCAGCTTGTTGCAGAAGACCAAGTTGCTAATTTGATCCAAAAAGCTTCACAAGGCGAATTGAATGAGCGTCTTGATGTCGAGCTTTACAGTGGCTTTATGGCTAATATTGCATCGGGTGTTAACCAAATGCTGGATGCGGTTGTTGAGCCTATCCGTGAAGTCAAACGTGTCTTAAGTGCGATGTCTGATGGTGATTTAACCCAGCAAATGTCAGGTAATTTCCAAGGCGAATTCGCAGAACTAAATGAGGCTCTAAATAGCTCCTTGCATAACCTGAATACTATGGTTGGTGAGATTCGAACGGCTGGTGCAAGTATTACAACAGGTGCTTCTGAAATCTCCAGTGGTAACACAACTCTAAGTTCTCGTACCGAAGCGCAAGCTGCTAGTCTGCAAGAAACTGCAGCGAGCATGGAGCAGATGACCAGTACGGTTAAGCAAAATGCGGATAATGCCGATGAGGCGCGTAATCAAGCAACAGATGCTCAGAAATTGGCAGAGAAAGGCGGTGAAATCTCCAATAAGGTTGTGACCTCAATGGGAGATATCCGAGCGAGCTCTACCAAAATTGCAGAAATTATTGGCGTGATTGATGAGATCGCTTTCCAAACTAACTTACTTGCATTGAATGCTGCTGTAGAGGCTGCCCGAGCGGGTGAGCAGGGCCGAGGTTTTGCAGTAGTTGCATCTGAAGTGCGTAGCTTAGCTCAACGAAGTGCAAGCGCAGCGAAAGAGATTAAAGAGCTTATTAGCGATAGCGTAGAAAAAGTGGAAGAGGGTGGTCTATTTGTAGACGAATCCGGTAAGGCTTTAGCTGAAATTATGGAAGCGATTAAAAATGTTTCTACAATCATCAGTGAAATTGCTGCTGCCAGTCGTGAACAAGCTATTGGTATCGAACAAGTTAATATTGCTGTAACACAAATGGATGAAGGTACGCAGCAAAATGCGGCTTTGGTAGAGGAAGTTGCAGCTGCATCTGCTTCTATGGAGGAGCAAGCAGGCCAGCTTCAAACTTTGGTTAACCAATTTGAAGTTGTTGAAGCTGAGGGTCAATCCAGCATAGTGCAAGCTACTGCTAAATCTGAAGGTGTTAGTCGCCTAAGGGAGCTAGCAAACCAGAATATCCAAACCGAACGAAAACCTGAAGTTAAGCGTACAGTACCAAAACAGCCAATTGTGAGTGCTGGTGCTAGTGGAGATGAGTGGGAAGAGTTCTAAGTAATATCTAAACAGTCTACTAGGGCAAGGTAGGCTGTTTACTACTCTTCTTAATTTCAGGGAACCTTAATGGCATCAGATTCTACTAGATCCCGTGAGTTTACCTTTACAAGGAATCATTTTGTTAAGGTAAGGGATGAATTGTACGATTATGCTGGCATTGTACTGGCGGATCATAAGCAGGATATGGCTTATAACCGTTTGGTACGTCGTTTAAGAGAATTAAAGCTTTCTAATTTTGATGATTACTTTTCTTTTTTAGATAACAACCCGGTTGAATTTAGCCAATTTATCAATGCGCTTACAACAAATCTAACGGCTTTCTTTCGTGAAAAGCATCACTTTGATTTTATAGCGAATACCATAATTCCTGAGATTGAACAGAATGGCTGTTATCGGGTTAGAGCATGGTCGGCAGGTTGCTCTTTAGGAGAGGAGCCTTATAGCTTAGCCATGACGCTGCTGGAATCAGGTCTTGATCCTTCTTGCTGGGACATCCGCTTACTTGCGACAGATATAGATTCAAAGGTTTTAAGTAGTGCGAAATCGGGTATTTATTCAGACGATAGAATTAAAAACCTACCAAGTAATCAAGTTAAACGCTGGTTCTTAAAGGGAAAAGGTTCGCATAAAGGTTTTGTGAGAGTAAAACCTGAACTTCAAGATTTACTTAAATTTAATTATCTGAATTTGATGCAAGATTGGCCAATAGAAGGTCCTTTAGATTTTATTTTCTGTCGGAATGTAATGATCTATTTCGATCAAAGTACTCAGGCGAGATTATTGGATCGTATGCATGCTTTACTTAAACCAAATGGCTACCTGTTTGTCGGGCATTCAGAGGCTTTAGCTCGCCATGCAAGTAACTTTGAATTAGTGGGTAAAACCATCTATAGGAAGGTTGGGTAAGCTGGATGACGATGGATGTAAAACGCCCTAAGGGGGTTTCCGGTTTCGAGCATTTTAATTCTTTCTGGGAACCGCGCTGGGAGCTTTATGCTGTTAAGGTAAAGCCTGGTGAGTTTTATATCGCTAATGACGAATTAGTTATTACGACTTTATTGGGCTCTTGTATTTCGGCTTGTATTTTTGATCCGGTAACCAGCTACGGCGGGTTAAATCATTTTATGTTGCCTACAGGTGGACCAAATGATGATCTACAAAGGTCCTCTCGATATGGTTTATTTGCGATGGAACAGCTAATTAATGAGCTAATGAAACATGGCTGTTTACGTGAAAATTTACAGGTAAAGTTAACCGGCGGTGGGAATATGATGTCTGGTATCGCCAATATTGGTCAACAAAACATAGATTTCATTCTTAAGTATATAGATGACGAAGGCTTAAAACTGATAGCCTCAGATTTAGGTGGAGATCAAGCTCGCCGTGTTGCATTTTTTCCAACAACTGGTCGTATGTTAGTCAACAAGCTTGATCATCGTGATGACCAGCGTGTAATTGCTGAAGAGCGCTCTTACCAAATTGATGTTGATCAGCATCTAGATGATTCAGATGTTGAACTGTTTTAAAGGAAATTACCCTGATATGGAAAAAACTCGGGTATTAATAGTCGATGATTCTGCTTTGGTCCGTGGTGTGATCAGTGAGTTATTGTCCATGGATTCTAGTATTGAGGTTGTAGGTACCGCTGTTGACCCATATGATGCTAGAGACAAAATTAAGCAATTAAAGCCAGATGTTCTAACGCTTGATATCGAGATGCCAAAGATGGATGGCATTACGTTTTTAAAGAATATAATGAAGCTAAATCCGATGCCGGTGGTTATGCTGTCAACGCTCACACATGAAGGTGCTGATGCTACTCTGCAATCCTTAGAAATAGGGGCTGTAGATTATATTGCTAAGCCTTCAAATACACAGTCAGATGATCATCTAGAGCTATTTCAGTCTGATTTGGTGGCGAAAGTCAAAGCTGCGGCTTCTACTTCTGCAAAGCTGAAATTTAACCGAAATCATCGAGAACAAATATCCAAAGTGGTTTCCAAAACGCCTTTAGTGCGTGCAAGAAATCAACTTGTTGCTATAGGGTCATCTACTGGTGGTACTGAGGCTCTACATCATATTTTGGCTTCATTGCCTGCCAATATGCCACCGATAATCATTACCCAGCATATCCCAGTTAGCTTTAGTGATCGTTTTGCAAATCGTTTAAATAAAAATTGTGATTTAAACGTTGCTGAAGCAAAAGAAGGTGATGTACTCAAACCTGGTCATGTATATATCGCACCAGGAGATTCCCATTTATGCATTAAACAGAAAGGGCATGAATATATTTGTGTGTTAGATGATGGTGTTCCGGTAAATCGCCATAAGCCTTCTGTGGAAGTAATGTTTAATTCTATTGCTTCTTTAGATCAAAGGAATATAACAACGATTATGCTTACGGGTATGGGTGAGGATGGTGCTGTTGCTATGAAAGGCCTTGTGGATAAGGGTGCTCATTCCATTGTTCAAGATGAGGCTACAAGTCTCGTATGGGGAATGCCGGGCACTGCTGTAAAGCTAGGTGCAGCTAAAGAGGTTGTTCCTTTAAATGATATTGCACAACGGTTGGTGCAGCACCTGTCATAATTTTGAGTGATTGAGGTTAGCTAAATGACGTTAAAGAAAATAATGTTGGTTGCTGCTCTAGCAGCAAGTTTAGTGTTAGCAGCTGCTGAGTTTTTAGGGCTTGAAAGTACCGTGACCCTCATCTGTCTTGTCGTGCTAATTCCGGCTTTGATCTCTCAGTTTGTATTAAAGGAAGTATCAGCCGTTTCACATACCCGCAGTGAACAAGAATCTAGCCAAATGATGGGAGCATCAATTGCTGTTGATCCTGCTCTGCATGATGCAGTTAAAGAGGTTTCTCAGACGCTTGTACACGATGCGATGATCGTTAATCAAGAAGTCTCGCGTGTAGATGGGTTGATTAAAGAGTCAGTTCATTTGATGAGTGATAGTTTTCATACCATGCATGATTTGGCGAGTCGTCAGGCTTCGTTGACTGCTGAAATTATTGATCAAACCCATGAAGGGGATGATATTGCTGAAGGGAATCTAAACCCAGAAACCTTTAGTATCCAAAGCTTTATTTCTGAAACTAGTCGCACCTTAGATCAGTTTGTAAATGTGATGGTTGATGTAAGTAAGAACAGTCTTGAAACCGTTCACCATATAGATGATATGGTTGAAAAACTGGATGGTATTTTTGGCTTAATTGAAAATGTTGAAGGTTTAGCAAGTCAGACAAATTTACTGGCTCTCAACGCAAGTATTGAGGCTGCTCGAGCGGGTGAAGCTGGTCGAGGCTTCGCGGTAGTTGCCGATGAGGTACGTACATTATCAATTAACTCAGCTAGTTTGAATAATGAGATTCGCGAAGAGATTGGCTCGGCTAAAGAAACTATCGAAATCTTGCGAAGCACAGTAGGGGGAATGGCCTCTACAGATATGAGCGATACGATCGGTACAAAAGATAAGATGGGCCAGATGCTTGAGCATATGGCTAATATGAATCATTTCTTAAATGAAAAAGTTATTGAAATTTCAAATATTGGTACTCAACTAAGTAGTAGTGTTGATCAGGCTGTACGATCTTTGCAATTCGAGGATATCTCCTCGCAAGCGCTTTCTTCAGTTGAGCACAATGTAGATTCCTTGAATGAGGTATCTACATTGATTTCAAATGTAATCACACCAGATCATCAGGTGAATGGTGCTGCTGCTGGACATTGTGTTGCTCGTTGTAAGGAACTCAGAGAGCAGTCAGTACAGCGTAATCAGACACGAACTGTCGCACAGAATGATATGGACGAAGGGGAAGTGGAATTGTTCTAGCAGCGTTCTACTAACCAAAAAAGACTATAGTTGATGGGATAAAGTATGGCTATTTCAGTACAAAATGCTGGTGATAATAAAACAATCAATATCGTTGTGTCTCAGCAGTTTGATTACTCCTTACATCAATCTTTTCGTGATGCTTACCGTAATGTCGATACAGAAGGTGCTATTTTTAAAGTAGACCTTTCAAATGCTACTTATATGGATAGTTCTGCGTTGGGTATGATTCTTTTGTTGAAAGAGCATGCAGAGAAGAAAGGTGGCAAAGTAATAATATCTAAACCTAATGAGTCGGTTCATAAGATTTTGACAATCGCGAATTTCGATCAGTTTGTAACTATCGAGAGCTAATGATTTATGGTTGAAGCTGAACTAAGGCAAGGCGGTAGTGGCGATAATCAAGTTTTAATCGTTGATGACATGCGTTTGAATCGTCAAATTTTAGGCCAGATGATTCAAGAGATGGGTTTGGAAGCCGTTTTTGCGGAAACAGGTGAAGAGGCTGTCGAAAAGTATGAGTTGTTAAACCCCAGTCTAATCCTTATGGATATCAATATGCCTGGGATGGATGGTATTCAAGCGACCCTGCAAATCAAACAAGCCGCAAAAGATAGCTTCATACCTATTATTTTTGTTACGGGTGCAGAAGGTCAAGATGTCATTCGTCAGGCTATTGATGCCGGTGGTGATGATTATATTCAGCGCCCTTTCCCCTTTGAATTACTAGAAGGGAAAATTGTTGCACTAAGACGAATTGCGCAGCTATATCGGCAGGTTAATCGCTTAAACCATTTACGTGCTCGGGAAGAAGAGGTCGCAGAGCAGTTATTAAGTGGTGCTGTTGAATCTGCTAACGTTGCTCTTGATCAGATACGTATTCATAAACAGCCTGCAGAAACGTTCAGTGGCGATGTTCAGCTGAGTGCCTTTCGCCCAAATGGTGAGCTGAATGTCCTGTTGGGGGATTTTACAGGTCACGGTTTGACCTCAACAATTGGTGCTTTGCCGCTTTCTGAAACCTTTAGGGCAATGACTGCTAAGGGTTATGATGCTGAAGAGATCATTGCTCAAATAAACCGTAAGTTACAAAAACTGTTACCAACGGGGATGTTTCTTGCGACTGCTATTGTCACGTTAAGCCAGGATGGTACCGCTAAAATATGGAATGGCGGCCTACCCGATATTTTGGTGATTTCGCAGGGGGTAGTGGTACAGCGTATTGTTTCGAGCCATCCGCCTTTAGGTATTATCCCGTCTGTTAAAGAACTTAATTTTGAACATACAAAAGTTAAGCCTGATGATCATATTCTGTTGCTCAGTGATGGTGTAATTGAGGCAGAAAATCATTTAGCTGAGCAGTTTGGCGAAGATAGGTTATATCAATCGATTGCGTCACAGAACAATGATGCAGATACCCAATTGGTTGATATCATTTTGTCAGATCTCGGCGATTTTGTTGATGGTAATATTCAGAAGGATGATATATCGCTGATTGATATCCCGGGAAGTGTGACCGCCAATGATCTGAAACCTATCACACCCTGCGGCATCGAATTGGATGTTAATGAAGCCTCTATTCTAGATATCTGGAACTGGAATTTAGAGCTGCAAGGTGGAAGTTTAGCTCGTATTAATCCTGTTGCTCAGGCTTTAAGTCGACTGCAAGAGTCTGAGGGCGGTGGTGATCAGTGGCATAGCGTTTTCAGTATTTTAACTGAACTGTATGTGAATGCTCTTGATCACGGTGTATTGAAATTAGAATCTAGCCTTAAGGCGTCTCCTGAAGGATTTGCTGAGTACTTCAGCGAACGTGAAAGAAGGTTGGAGGCACTATCGACAGGAGCTGTTTCGCTTTACCTTCAACATACGCGCTTTGCACATGGAGGACGGCTTTTAGTTCGAGTAGAAGATAGTGGTGAAGGTTTTGATTATGAGCATTGGTTGCAGAATGAGCAAACTGCCAGTGTGGGTCAGTTTAGTGGTCGAGGTATTGCCTTAGTATCCGACCTCTGTGATAGCATCACTTATGAAAATGGTGGTACGGCTGTTGAGGTAGTTTACAGCTACTCAACAAAAGATTAGATTTTCTGGGCAATGATTAAGAATTCTCGATTTCCATCACCACCTTTTATAGGGCTTTCAAAGTAATCGACAATATTCATCCCTAATTCCTCACAGCACTCTGCTACCTGAGTTTTGACTTGGGGGTAGAGTGAGCTATCTCGGACAATACCTCCTCGACCTATACCTTCTTTCCCTACCTCAAACTGAGGCTTTACAAGGCTAATTAAATATCCTTTCTCAGCGATAAGCGGAATTAACGAAGGCAGAATTTTACGTTGCGAGATAAAGGAAACGTCCATGACTGCTAGATCAAAACCTTGACCGTTTGTATGCTCTAGAAGCATCTCATGCGGTAGGTTTCTGCCATTGATACCTTCATAGTAAGTGACTTTAGGATCTGTGCGTAGCTTATCAGCCAGTTGATCGTGGCCTACTTCTATTCCAACGACTGCATCAATTCCAGCTTGTAATAAACAATCAGTAAAGCCCCCTGTAGATTGGCCTACATCGATGGCTGTTTTACCGGTTAGTTCGAGCTGAAGAGTATCTAGTGCCTTTAAAAGTTTTAAAGCACCGCGTGAGACGTAACGGTCCCCTTCATCTTCTTCAACCTCAAATGGAGTATCAGCTTCTAACTTTAGCCCGGATTTTTTAAGAAGTTGCCACTTACCTTTGATCTCGGCTTGCACTCTGCCTGACTTAATCAATTGTTGCGCGTGGGTGCGCGAGCGGGCAAATCCTAATTCAACAAGTAGAAGGTCGGCACGTTGCATGGTTCTGATCGGATCCGCTAAAAAGAGAGGATTATACGCAATCTAACCCCAGCTGGTTAGATTTTTAATTGCGGTGTACACTGCATGAAACGTTTAGGTTTTATGATATTTATAAGGCGTAAGTTTTAAAGGAATTCAATATGCGTAAGTATCTAGCGCTGACTTTAGTAGTTTTGTCTGTGAATAGTTGGGCTGAGATAAATAAGGATGACTTATTAAAGTGTCGAAGCTACGCTGATCCTAATCAAAGAGCGCAATGTGTTCAATTGCTTAAGTCACCTAAGCTAAGAGTCGGATCCAGTAAATGCAAGAAAACACTATCTTGCTGGGAAAAACGTTTTCGGGAGCAGGCAGAGCGCCATTGTTCCAATGCTTTTACGCGTCGTGCGAAATATTCTTCTTATTGGGCCAGTTACTGGAGTGGTCAAAATTTCGATAAAGTACGTTGGATTGATCAAGGTAAAGGTACAATGATGTACTCTGAAAAATCGTCCAGTGTTGTTTTGCAGTGCCGGTTTTACCCAAGTGCGCCCTCTCGTGTAAGGGTGAGCATTGCGCCAGCTAGATAACTATTCTTTTAAGATCGCTTAAGGAATTAAGTTCCTCTACTCAATGCTTTAGTCGATCTAATAATTTATTGTCAAACCTTATCTTTTATACAGGGATAACTATGAATAAAAGTATCATCAGTACTGAAAATGCACCTTCTGCCATTGGTACATACTCTCAAGCGGTTCGCGTTGGTAACACGGTCTATATGTCTGGTCAGATTCCTCTGATTCCAGCTACTATGGAGATGGTTACTGAGTCGTTTGAAGCGCAAGCTGAGCAGGTTTTCCAAAACTTGCAGGCTGTTGCTGAAGCAGCAGGTGGTTCTCTTTCTGATGTGGTTAAGGTAACAATTTTGTTATCTGATATGAGCCACTTCGCGATGGTTAATGAAGTGATGGCGCGTTATTTCTCTGAGCCATATCCAGCGCGTGCAGCATTTGCGGTGAAGCAATTACCGAAAGATGCAGATATCGAAGTAGAAGCAATTATGGTGACTGCAGAGTAATTGATTTAGCAGTGATCTAGAAGGTAAAAAGGCAAGCTTACGCTTGCCTTTTTTAATCCCATCCTTGAGAAAACACTAAACAGTTCATGAAGGGGGAAGAATGTTTAGTGGTAAAAACTAGAGATTAGCTCTCTTTTTTCTTGCTGTCTTTTCTGTTTCTACGCGGCGGACGGTTACGGCTATTGCTGTTACCTTTACCACCTCGATCAGAACCGCGACCTTTTCCACCGCCGCCACGACGTTCACCGCCACCGGTAGCTTCTTTTAGGTTCAGGCGCTGACCACAGACAACTGCTTTACGTAGCTGTTGTACAACTGATTTTGGCATACCTGTTGGTAGATCAACAGTTGAGCAGTCGTCATAGATCTCGATAGCACCAATAAAGTTGGCATCTAGATCTGCTTCATTGGCAATTGCACCCACAATGTTCTTTGGTGCAACACCATGGTCATGACCCACGCTGATTAAATAGCGCTGCATTTCAACGTCAGGGTGATCTTTCAGTTGTTTTGCTTTAGTCGACATGCCACGTGGTGTACGCTTACCACGGTCATCTCTATCACGATCGCCACGTTCACGACGAGGTGGGCGTTCTTGCTCTTTCATCAGTAGCGGAGTTTCACCTTGTAGAAGATGAGCCAGCGCGGATGCGATGATAAGCGGATCGGCATCGTGTTCCTGCTGATATTCAGTCAGTAGGTTTTTGAAGAAATCTAAATCTTGGCTATCGATCGTCTGTGTGATGCGATCAACAAAGCGCTGTACACGTTTTTCATTGATGTCATCAGTAGACGGCAATTGCATCGTCTCGATCTTCTGACGAGTAGCGCGCTCAATAGACTTAAGCATGCGCTGTTCACGAGGCGATACAAACAAAATCGCTTCACCTTCACGGCCTGCACGGCCTGTACGACCAATTCGGTGAATGTAAGATTCTGTATCGTACGGGATATCGTAGTTAAGTACGTGGCTGATACGCTCAACGTCCAAACCGCGAGCTACAACATCTGTTGCGATTAGGATGTCGATTTGGCCGCGTTTAAGCTTATCAATTGTGCGTTCACGTAAGTTTTGTGAAATATCACCATTCAGTGCTTCACATGCGTAACCGCGAGCAGAAAGTTTTTCAGCCAACTCTACTGTCGCAGATTTCGTACGTACGAAAATCAGCATGGCATCAAAAGTTTGCATCTCTAGGATACGTGTTAATGCATCTA
Source organism: Neptuniibacter sp. QD57_21 (assembly GCF_047778075.1). Lineage (GTDB taxonomy): Bacteria > Pseudomonadota > Gammaproteobacteria > Pseudomonadales > Balneatricaceae > Neptuniibacter. Next base: position 1,361,120 of record NZ_CP180549.1, read on the forward strand.
ACTTTTGATTGCCTGATACACGTAGGTATTTTTGCGTGATCGTGGTAGCCGTAGCAGTTTTCGCTTTAATGCGAACTTCTGCAGGGGAGTTCAGGTGATTCTCAGCGACTTTCTTGATCTGTGAAGGCATAGTCGCAGAGAAAAGCGCGATCTGACGATTATCTGGTGTATGTTCAAGTACCCACTCAACATCATCGATAAAACCCATGCGAAGCATTTCATCGGCTTCATCCAAAACTAGTGCTTGTAGATTATCTAGTTTTAGCGAGCCACGACGCATGTGATCCATTACACGCCCAGGTGTACCCACTACAACTTGCGCACCACGTTTTAGTTGACGTAGTTGGCTGTCGTAAGCTTGGCCGCCGTAAATTGGCAGAACGTGGAAATCAGGTAGGTTACGCGCATAAGTTTGACACGCTTCAGCTACCTGAATTGCTAATTCACGAGTAGGGGCAAGAATCAGTAATTGCGTATGGCGGCTCTTTAGATCAAGCCTAGATAGCAATGGCAGGGAAAATGCGGCAGTTTTACCGGTACCCGTTTGCGCAATACCCAGAAGGTCTTTACCCTCTAGTAGATGAGGAATACTTTGTGCCTGAATTGGAGATGGCGTTTCGTATCCGATCTCGTCCAGGACCTTCAATACGGGAGCCGCAAGGCCAAGCTCAGCAAAGGACAGCTGATCTTCTGAATTCATTCTTTGACTTACCTATTCGGAATTAGGGCAGGGCTGCATACTATTTTAAGATACAGTATAGGCTGCTCTGGTGGGAAAGCGGGCATTATACACCTAAGGCAGCCCATAACAAGTTCTCAGGCCTCTAATATCTATTTTATACCGTTATCTTTGGTGAAATTTTAGCCATAGCACTTGTGCGGATTTTAATCAGTGCTATGGAGAAGGCGGAGCGCAATTAAAAAGGCATTATCCTTCAAGGATTTGAGAAAGAAGTTTTTTAAGAGTGGCTGGCTCGAAAGGTTTATCTGCCATTGCATTCACGCCTGATTTTGCAACATTGCTGAGATGAGCGTGGCTTGCTTCACTCGTTACCATCAGTATAGGAATATGAGAATATTCACCCGAGCCACGCACATGTTCCGCAAGTTCTAAACCATTTACTTCAGGCATATTGTAGTCGGTAACAATAAGGTCGAATCCATTTGGAAGCAGAGTGATTGCTTCAGAGCCATCTGCTGCTTGAGTGATGTTCTCGATCCCTAGGTTAGCTAATACGTTTATGATGACTTTACGAGCCATGCGGCTATCATCAACTACAAGTACTCTCAAGGACGCAGCATCATAGTATTCTAGATCTAGTTCATCATGCGAAAGGATATCTAGAGTGGAGTTAATTGCAGTGGCCAAATGATCGTGGCTAAACGGTTTTGGAAGAATTGCAATGATGCCTGATTGTTTGAATTGATCTAATTCGCTATGTCTTGTTTCACTGGAAATCAGCATGAAAGGTAGATCTGCTAGTGAAGGGTCTTGGCGGATATGCTTAAGTAATTCTATAGCGGAACCATCAGGAAAGTGGAGAGCACTTATTACGAGATCGGGTCTTACTGCTTTTATCCGTGTAATTGCTTCAGTGACTGTTTCAGCTTCATCAATGGATTCGACAAGCTCTTTATTCAATTCTTTTTTTATGACCTTACGTTGCATAGCCGAAGGTTCAACCAATAAGATTGTTAGATCAGATGAAGTTAAGTCACTCATAGGGCGTGCTTACCATTTTTTTTGTCATTAATCTTCTAAGGTAGCAAGCTTTTGTCTTGTACTAAAACAGTTTAGTCTGACTAAATCGCTTTTTGAGGCTAAAGTGTATGAAATTCCCCTTTAATTAAGGCCTTAGTCGGAGATGGAGATCTTAAAATGGATAGAATTTTAATTTCGTTCGTGGCTTTTTTAATAAGTTTCTCTGCCACAGCGGAAACTTCTCTTTGGAAGGTAGCGAAAGCAGATGAGCAAGTTTTTTTAGCCGGAACTATTCATGTCCTAGCACCTTCAGATTTACCGTTTCCGCAAGCATTTGATGATGCTTATAACGCATCAGACATCGTTGTGTTAGAGACCGAAATGTCAGAGATTCTGGATCCTAATTTTCAGGCGAGGCTGATGGCGCACTTTTCTTATAGAGATGGTCGGCTATTAACTCAGATGATCTCTCCGGAGCTTTATCAGGAGCTCCAGCAATATCTGCGTGACCGTGGCCTCATTCCCCACATTTTTATCGGTATGAAACCAGCAGGTGTGATGTTAACGATGCTTGGTATCGAGTTTCAGAGACTAGGCATCTCTGAAGACGGTGCTGATACTGTTTATTATCAGAAAGCTATTAAGGATGGTAAAGCTACGCTTGGTCTTGAATCAATCGAAGACCATATTGGATTCATTGCTGAGTTGGGAGAGGGTAATGAAGAGCGGTATCTGAAACAGACGCTTGAGGATATGAAAGAGACAGAGAATATGATGCGAGAGATGGTTCTCTATTGGAAAACAGGAGATGCGGCAGGCCTTGAAAAAATTGTCGTAGAGCAGATGAAAAATGATTATCCGAAGGTTTATCAATCCTTATTGGTTGATAGGAATGAACGCTGGTTGCCTCAGATTAAAAAGATGCTTACAACGCCGGAGGTCGAATTTGTACTAGTAGGTGCTGCTCACCTGATTGGTCCAGATGGGATTTTAAAAGAGCTCAAACAGCAAGGTTATTCCATAGAACAGATGTAAGGATAAAATTATGCTTGGAACACGCATTATTCTTCTTTCAATGAGTGGTATCCCTGGAGAGGAGGGTAACACTCCAGAAGCAGAGGTGATTTGCGCTGCTAACCACGATATTCCTCTTTTTTGGCTGTTGTCTTTTACTTGTGAGGATCTGCAGTATTTTGAAGTAGCTGCAGAAAACGATGACATACTCAGTCATAGCGTAAAAACAAAATATCCAGTTTTAGTCGCTGATCGAGCAAAGCTATTAGATCGTCTTGAGCAACGTTACACATTAATCAAACCATTTATCTCTGATGGCGATGGGGAATTGCTACATCGCTGGGTGCAGTTCATTTCAAAGCTGTCGGCACCTGTCATTGCAATGGATACTTATGAGTTATGGTGTAACTCAGGCGAGCAAGAGCAGTTATCGGACGATATTCTTGCCAAGTTGTCTTTATTCGATGGGCTGAGTAGTAAAAATGCGTCAAATGCTTTTGAAGAGTTAAAGCGCCAAGGAGTCTGGCAAGAAGGTAATCAAATTGCTTTAGCTGGATTTGGTTGGTAAACCGGACAAAAAAAACCGCCACATCTAAATGTTTGCAAGCAAACGTCATGGTGTGACGGTGTTCAGGAAGGTTAAATTCAGTATAACTTAGTTTACGAAGTTTGCAGTTTTACTGAGTTAACTGATTTCAGGTGATATCTATTTAAGCTGTTACCCAGATGACTTCTGCATCTTCTTCACTAGTGGAGACTAATGCATGACCCATCTCACAGTCGTAATAAGCTGAATCTCCAGGGAAGAGCTCCAGCGGTTCGTAAAATTCTGTATAGAGTAGAAGTGAACCTCTCAAAACAAACAAGAATTCTTCGCCATCATGCCTAACCCAATCATTGTATTCATCAAAATCACGAGCCCTTACGGTTGTGCGATATGGGATCATCTTTTTGGTACTTAGCTGAGTTGCTAGTAATTCGTGCTCATAGGTAGGAGTTGGGTGGGGTACACCTTCGCCGCCACGTGTAATATCTCGACGACCACCCGCTCCGGCACCACGTTTGGGTTGAGAAAACAGTTGGGGGATATCGATACCTAAGCCTTTAACTAATTTGTTGACGGCACTAAAGGTTGGAGAAATCTGCTCGTTTTCTATTTTAGAAAGCGTTGAACGGGCAAGGCCTGTGAGTTTACTCGCTTCCTCCAAAGTCAGATTTTGGCTTAAACGGATCTCTTTGACACGTTTACCTAATTGCAGAGGTTCTAATGTAGCTTCTGTTTGACCGTTGCTCCGTTGTAGGCCTAGTTTTTCTTTCTCTTCCTTTAGGAAAAATGGCTCGTCAGACATGCATACAACCCCGAATCTCACTCTGTTTTTAATTATCTTTGAGCACAAATATAGTGCTATCTAGACAGTATACATGGTTGATAAAGGGTTCTCTAATAGGCTAAGGGGGGATAGGTATTTTAATAGAGATGATTGGTTAATTAGGTAAGTGATTTTTCAATCGCGTAATCTCTTTACGAATCAAAATAGAGCGTTCGACTGTGGTTGGGTGAGAGATCTCTTTTCCTTTAGTGATCGTCGAAGGGTGAACCGCTGCCATTTTTTGCCAGAATAGATCCAACCCTTCAATTTCAAATCCTGCTTTGTGCATCAGTTTTAAGCCAATGAGATCAGCTTCGATCTCATACTGTTGTGTATACAAATTTGCGCCTAGTCCCGTTGCGATTAAGGGAGAGGGTATACCGCTCGTGAGTAAAGCTGTATCTAGGAGTAAGCCAAGTGAGCTATTTTTGATCCGTTGCGGGATATGGTGCTGAGTATTGTGTGCCATTTCATGAGCGATAATTAGGGCTAGCTCATTATCATGTTGTGCAAAGCGCATCAGTCCCTGAGTAATGACAATAGTGCTGCCATCAGCGTAGCCATTAATGGCATCGCTAGGGCTTAAAATGACTGGGTAATTACAAAGTAACTCCGGCTTTATAGAGAGAGTAATCAGGTCTTCATCGCGTTCAACGGTCAGTTCTACAATGGTCTGATCTTTTAGGTTGCTGCTTAGATGTTTAATCGATTTAGCTGTACCTTTCGGAAAAGGTTGTTGGTTGATAGAGACCAGTTTATCGCCGATTTGCAGCTTTTGGTATGCGGGTCCGTTATTTAATACCTGTAAAACACTGGGCTGTTCATTAAGTGAATAGATGGATTGAACAACGGCTTTCTTCGGTTTTTTATAGTCGTCCAGGTTATGTATGAATATACCTAAGCTCGGTTTTGTTCTTTTACCGCAGGCTTCTATATTCTTGGTCAACAAAGGGCGAGAAACTTCAGCGAGTCGGGTTTGTTGTTGAAGCTGATAGCGGAACGCTTTCTCTAATTGGATAGATTGTTCTTGTTTTAATTCTTCTTTAGACGGTGCTTCGGTAGTCAGGGGCGGTGCGGAACATCCCGAAATTATGAGCGTAGGTAGAATTAAGCTGAGATATAGCTTCCAGTGTCGCATCTTAATATATCCATGTTTTTCATCCTTATAGCAGTGACTTTAGTCGCAAATCAAGTGAGTGTTTTGCCAGATCTATGATCTATAGCACGTTGTAGCTCGTATCTCTAGAAAGGCTATAGGTGATAGAGATGAGCGAACGGTTCTGGGTTAATGCGATCGGCTTTCAACTTGTTTGGTGGCTGAGTATTTTGTATGGAAATGATGCGGTCATTGTTGTCAGTTTTATATTATGCCTTCACCTTATTTTTCATTCTGATCCTGCTTTAGAAACCTGTATTGTCTTTTCGTTAGCAGCTCTTGGTTTTGTTGTTGATTCAGTTTTAACCCTCTACGGGGTGTTTGAATTCGACAATTCTTCTTTTCCTCCTCTTTGGTTACTGCTTCTTTGGATGGGGTTTGTTGCGACTCTCAGGCACAGTTTAGCGTACTTTAATAATCGCTTGTTGCTATCGGCGTTGGTAGGTGCAATAGGGGGCAGCAGTACTTATATTGCTGCAGCGAAACTTGGTGCAGTATCGCTTGGCTTTTCAATGATCTCTTCGTTTCTGATTTTGGCAGCGATCTGGTTGCTACTTTTTCCATTCCTTATGTATTTCAGTCATCGTTTAGGGGCTCGATATGTCCGTTCAGACGCGTAACTTTATTCGCTATATATCGATTTGTTTGTTCTTGCTCATTCAGAGTGCATTTGCCCAAGTGCATGCCCAAGTAGAGCCCAATATAGAAAATTGGAAAGAAGTGGGAAGAGCCGAGTTATCAGTCCTTTGGTTTGATATTTATGACGCTGTTTTTTATACGCCAAATGGTTCTTTTCAGGGTTTTAGTTCGCCCCTCCAACTGAGTTTGGATTACAAACGTGATATCAGTCGGGATGATCTCTTGTCAGAAACAGATAAACAATTTGCACGTTTTCAGGTGGCAAAAGAGACGAGATTAATATGGTTAACCCAGTTGGAAAATATATGGCCTGATATTAAAGAGGGCGACCAACTTATCTTCCAAATAAGTACTACCGGAAGGGCTGACTTTTTCCATAGCAAAGTTTGGATTGGTGGTATCGATGATATGCAATTTTCTGAAGCCTTTATCCAAATATGGCTTTCAGATCAGGGCGAATACCCTGAACTCGCAAGAAAACTGAAAGGCAAGTAATGATAAATCTATTTATTTCTTAGGACGGTGGATATGTTGAACCAAGAATTACCCTGGAAATCCGCTTGGTTAACGGGAGCAGGCAGTGGTATAGGTGAGTCATTGGCGCTTTTGTTGTCAGAGAATGGCGTGAATGTATTTATCTCAGGAAGGAGGCTTTCTACACTAGAGAATGTAAAGAACAACGCTGAACAATTGGGTTATCCCGGTAAGATTATTCCATTAGCTATGGATACAACCCAAGCAGATCAAATTGAACGAACGATTCAGCAGTTTGATAATGCTTTTCCTGAGTTGGTTGTATTAAACGCCGGCACGCACGATCCGTTTCCCGTCGAGGAGTTTAGCGCCAGCAGAGCTAAAACTTTACTCGATGTTAATTTACAAGGAACTCTCAATTGCTTGGAGCCTGTCATAGAAAGGGCGTTGAACTCCAACTCTGGGCAAATTGCTGTGATGGCATCAGTTGCCGGCTATAGAGGTTTGCCTACAGCTGCCGTATATGGTGCGAGTAAGGCTGCATTAATCCATTTATGCGAAGCATTAAGATTGGATCTGAAAGGCACTCAAATAAAATTACAGGTAATTAATCCTGGCTTCGTCAAAACTCCGCTTACGGATAAAAATGATTTTGAGATGCCGTTCTTATTGGAACCTGAGGATGCTGCAAAACGTATCTTAGATGGCTTAATTAAAGACCAATTTGAAATTACATTTCCTAAACGTTTCAGCTACATTCTAAAACTCCTAAGCATCATTCCTTATCGTTGGTATTTTGCTTTGATTAGCACAACGCTGCTTAAAAACAGATAAATATAATCAGTCAGGATCAGCATTCATGGATCGTTGGATAACGGAATATGTAGCAACTTTAGAAGGGCTAAACAGAGACAATCTAGCATCACTATTAGAGATAACACGTGATGATTTTGACTTTAAGGACCCTTTTAATCACACCCATACCCGAGATGATTTTATCGCCATATTAGATGATATGTACGCCAAGTTAGATCAGGTTGTGTTCAAAGTCGATAAAGTGATGGTTGATGGAAATCAAGCGATGATCTACTGGAATTACCGCGCTACAAGTAGACTTACAGGAGATATAAATTTCGCGGGTACTAGCCTTGTAAAAGCAGATCAGCAAGGCAAAGTTTATTTCCACCATGACTATTGGGATGGGTCAGAATTACTGGTTAAAGTACCGGTGATAGGAAAAGTGGTTAAATTTTTGAGAGGAAAATTTAGCCATCAATAAAAAAACCTTTGTATTCATTTGATTGAATACAAAGGGCTTTTTTAAATGACTTATGAGTCTCTTAAGTTATTTCTCTTCATCATGGCAGATAACGTACAGACCAACATCAATAGATCCGTGTTCAAAACCGCCTTCACAGTAAGCTAGGTAATAGCGCCATAAACGATAAAAGGTTTCATCAAAGCCTTGATGTTTAATCTCTCCCCAAGATTTTTCAAAATCACGATACCATTCGCGAAGTGTTCGAGCGTAATCTTTACCAAACAATTGTTTTGTTTTTAAGGTAAAGCCATGCTCAGCAAACTTCTCTTGAAGTCGTTTATCACTCGGCAGCATGCCACCAGGGAAGACATAGCGTTGAATAAAGTCCGCTTGTTTGCGATAGCTATTAAAACGTTCGTCATCGATAGTTATGATCTGCAGGACGGCATTGCCGCCCGGTTTAAGTACACGCTTTAAGGTTTCAAAATAAGTGTCCCAATGCTTTTCGCCAACCGCCTCAAACATCTCTATAGATACCACCGCGTCGTACTGCTGCTGGAGGTCACGGTAATCTGTCAAACTGAGATGAACCTTATCTTCTTGTTCAGCTTCTGCAATCTGGTTCTTCGCCCACTTAAGCTGTTCTTTCGAAAGCGTGATGCCATGTACGCGTAAGTTGTTTTCTTGGCTAGCTTTTCTAGCAAACCCGCCCCAACCACAACCAATTTCAACGACGTGCTCACCTTCTTTAGCGTCTAAAAGCTCAATGATTCTGCCGTATTTATTTTGTTGAGCGTCGAACAAAGATTCTTCTTGGGAGTTATATAAAGCGGCTGAGTAAGTCATGCTTTCATCCAGCCAAGGCTGGTAGAAATCATTACCTAGATCATAATGGGCTGCGATGTTTTTCTTACTACCTGAGCGACTATTATCACGACGCCAGTGGTAAAGGTTGTGAAGGGAGCAGATCAAAAAACCAGCCTGAGAAAGATTACTCAATGAGTCTTCATGGGCTAGGCCCCACTGCATCAACGCAGTTAAATCTTTACTATCCCAATCACCTGCCAAGTAACTTTCGGACCAGCCATTAATGCCGCCGAAGAATAAACGAATTAAAGGACGGAAGTTATTCAGCTTTACCTCAGCTATAGGGAAGGCATGGCCGATTTTTTCGGTGTAGCCACTAGGTAAAGTGAGGTTTAAGGTTCCAATCGATTGATTTAGCTTGGCAGTAAGGTATTTGAGAAGCTTTTTCTCAAACCAAGTTGGCTGAGGCGAGCTAGATGTTAACTCGTTGGATGATTCATAAACTTTCATAATGCGTTACTCCATGCTTATCTTGCCAGCTAATGCTGTGACTGACCTTTTTATCACGAGGTTGAATGGTCAGTTTTTTTCGCCAAAGCTTCAGTGCTTCCCAGTGAATCGCGCCCACGACTTTTAAAGTCATCAACGGATATTGGAAGAACATTTTCAATAGCTTACGGTCATTTAAAGGAATCCGATCACCTTTAAATGAAGCATAAAATACGGTGGAGTGTTCTTCTGGTGTGGGCGTTTGTTCTACCTGTTTTATACCGATTGAGACATGTTGGTTAGGTGGAGTAATGCTGAATTGATAAGCGGTTTCCATTGGCATAAAAGGGCTTACGTACATTAACTTGTCGCAGCCATGCCGAATCACTTTGTCTCTGCCTTGTGATTCGATGAGATAGGTATGCCTAGAGCCAAAGGTGTTGCTGACTTCATAAAGAATGACCTCTACATCATCTTCTTTGTTGTAACAAAAATAAACGCTGAGGGGATTGAAGGTGAAGCCTAAAATTCTTGGATAACAAAGTAGTTCAATGCGTTCAGTTGCAGAACTGTGCCCTCTGTCGATTAGATGCTGTCTAATCTCAGCGGCAAGGTTTCCTTTGCTGGTACCGTGATCTCGTTCTTGGAAAGAGAATAGATTGAATCTGTTAATTGAAAAAAATCGAAATTTGTCTAGTTGATCCAATTCATCTAAGTCGACTTTTAAGGAAAAGACGCTGTACACAAATCGATGATCTGTAGGCTTCACGCGATGATGCATCACTTTTCCTTGGTAGAGTGACGATCGCAGATTAGCCATGACTTTCAGCTCGTTCAATGGTGCTATCTTCCTTGTGCATCTTACTTTCATGAACATGTATTCGGCCGTTTTTATCTTTCACCACCCAAGGGCGAGGAATGCCACCGAGTTCTTCGGCAACAGCTAGTCCTGCTTGCAAACCATCTTCGTGGAAACCGTAACCAAAATAGGCCCCACAGAACCAAGTTCTTTGTTTACCTTGTAATGACCATAGTTCTTTTTGAGATTGAAGTGACTCTTTGCCAAAAGCTGGGTGGTCATAAAAGAAACTGCGGATAATAGATCCTGGTTCCGGTTCTTCTAGCGGGTTTAAGGATACGAAAATAGGTGTTTCTGTATTCAACGGCTGCAACTGATTCATCCAGTAGGTAACAGATACATCCTGAGATTTATCCCTGATTCCTTCAGACAGATAGTTCCAACTCGACCAAACCTTTTCTCGTTTTGGCATTAGGGAGGCGTCTAGGTGAAGGTAGGCTTTGTTTCTCTGGTAAGGGAAGTACTGCAATAACCTTTTTTCTTCATCTGTTGGGGATTCAAGCAATGCTAAGGCTTGATCAGAATGGCAGGCTAAAACAACATCATCATACTGTTCTCGTTTGCCATGGTGGTCTTCTATAAAAACGCAGTTATCAGAACGAATAATTTTATGGATACGGCTGTTGATTCTGATATTGCCACCTAAGGTGTCAGCAATTTTATTTACATAGTTTTTACTACCGCCAATAACCGTTCGCCATTGTGGGCGATTACTCAGTTGAACTAGACCATGGTTGCGGCAAAAACGCATGAAGCAACTCGCTGGGTAATTAAGCATCTGCTCAACTGGAGTAGACCAAATCGCCGCACCCATAGGTAATAGATGATCGTATATGAAGTGTTTGCTGTAGCCTTCTTGAGTAAGTAGGTCGCCTAAGGTCATTTCATCTAAATTATGTTGTTTAGATAAAGCTTCCGAATTGCGGTAGAAGTGCATCACTTCGCTGATCATCTTCCAAAAGGACGGTTTGAAAATATTGCTCCTCTGAGCAAGCAAACCAGATAAACCGGTACCAGAATATTCTAATTGACCTTTATTGATTGAAACCGCGAATGACATATCTGTTTCGCAGGTTTTAACATCTAGCGTTTTGAAAAACTCAACTAGGTTAGGGTAGTTCACAGGGTTAAATACAATAAAGCCAGTATCAACATCGATAGATTGGTTATTGTGTTCAAAGGAGACGGTATTTGAGTGGCCGCCCAAACGGTCATCTTTCTCGTATAAGGTGACGTCGTGAACTTTATTAAGAAGCCATGCACAACTTAATCCGGAGATGCCGGAACCAACAATCGCAATCTTTTTGGGGCGCATGGCTGAAATTTTCATCTATCTAGTCCGTTGTTACTGAATATGTGTTTTATAGTTAGGTTTGTACAGGTTTAATTGTTATCTGCAGTAACTAATACGCACACATAATGTATTGAGATCACTAGGTTTAGTTATTAAATGCAAAAAAATTGTATTTAAGAATACTTAAAGGTGATCCGGTTCAGGCGAGTACACGTAAGGAGTCATATGGAAAACAAACCGCCAGGTGAAGACGTGGAAAAAGTTGTTGCTATGCCGCAGCCGGAAACTACTCAAGATTGGAGTAGTTTATTAATGTCGCTCGGTGAAACCAAAGACAAAGCTCTGTTTGTGCAACTGTTCAAACATTTCGCTCCTAAGATCAAAGCCTACATTATTCGATTAGGTTTGGTAGAAAGCACCGCAGAAGAATTGATGCAGGAAACGATGGCCTCTGTATGGCGTAAAGCGCACATGTATCAAAAGTCGAAAGCAGCAGCCAGTACTTGGATTTTTACATTAGCTAGAAATCAAAGTATCGACTGGATGCGTAAGCAGAAATATCCAGAGTATTCTCTGGATGAGTGGCATGAAGAAGCCGACGAGTCACAAGATACTTGTACTGATGTAGTTCTATCTGCGCGTATGCATGCTTCCATCAATAAACTGCCGGAGCTCCAGGCTCAAGTTATTTACATGTCCTTCTATGAAGGGCGGTCTCACTCTGAAATTGCTGACCGCTTGGGAATACCTCTAGGCAGTGTTAAATCCAGAATTCGATTAGCATCTGAAAAATTAAGAGTAATGTGGAGGGATGATGTATGAACATTAAACATCACCTAGATGAAGCTACCCTCGTTAGTTACGCGGCTGGCTCAATGTCTCAATCAATGGCTTTGGTTGCTGCTTGCCATCTCTCTATGTGCCCTGAATGTCGTGAACGTGCACAAAAGTCCGAAGCGATAGGTGGCATGCTTCTAGAAAGCCTTGAGCCTGCAACAATTGATGATTCATCCCTTAACCAAGTACTGGCTATGCTAGATGAAGAGGATATAGGCGTAGAATTCACCTGTAGCAAACCTGCTAAATCGATCGATTCTGATGTGCCAGCGCCTCTCGCTGATTACATTGGCGACAAGCTTGAGAACATTGAATGGAAACGCATTGTTCCTGGTGTCTACTATCATGATCTACCTTGTAAGAGCGAACGTGGTGGTGTCTCACGATTACTACGTATAGCGCCGGGTAAATCCATGCTGGCACATACTCATGACGGTAATGAACTGACCTTAGTGTTAAAAGGGTCTTTCAGCGATGAAGTGGGGCGTTTTACCGCGGGTGATATTGCGGACCTTGATAGCGAAATTGAGCACCAACCTTTAGTGGATAGTGATGAAGATTGCATCTGCCTGATTGCGACTGATGCACCGCTTAAATTCAGCACATTATTGGGCAAGTTGGTTCAGCCTATTACAGGTTTTTAAAGAGATTATGTCGACTTAGCGTTGAGGGATAAACAATGAATACAGTAACTTTGAATGAATTGATCCCAGTTGGTGTAAGTGCTTGTTTATTAGGGCACAAGGTTCGATATGATGGAGGGCATAAACGCTCCAAATATTGCCTCAATGTCCTAAGTGAATGTTTTGAGTTTAAACCCTTTTGTCCCGAGGTTTCGATTGGGCTGAGTACTCCTCGAGAGCCTATAAGGCTGGTGGGCGATGCTGAATCCCCGCGGGTTTTGGGTACGAAAGATCCCTCTTTGGATGTGACAGAGCCACTTAAGGCTTATGCTGCTGAGGTAAGTGATAACAATCAAAACCTTTGCGGCTATATCCTTATGCAAGGTTCACCAAGCTGTGGGATGGAGCGTGTAAAGGTGTACCACGAAAATGGTATGCCAAATGTGGCTGGAAGTGGTGCTTATGCTGATGAATTTATGAAGCGAAATCCTGCACTGCCTGTGGAAGAAGAGGGACGTTTAAATGACCCTGTACTGCGAGAAAATTTCATCACTCGAGTATTTGTCTATTTCAGCTGGCAAAAAGAGGTCATGTTGGCTCCGTCGTTACATGAAGTGATTCAGTTCCATAGCCGTCACAAATATCAATTAATGGCTCACAGCTATGAAGGTTATAAGGTATTAGGTAAATATCTTGCTACTGAAGCTTCTCAGTTGCCTTTGGAAGAGGTATTAGAGACTTATATTCTAGAGCTAATGACCCATCTAAAAAAACGCGCGAGTCGAAAAACTCACACAAACGCGTTGATGCATATTATGGGTTACCTCAAAAGAGATATTGATACCGAAACTAAGCAAGATCTTCTTGAAGCGATAGAGCAGTATCGAAAGGAAGAGGTTAACTTAGTTGTGCCTCTTGCTCTGCTAAAACATTACCTAAAGCGTTTCGGCAGTGAATACATCCAAACCCAGGCTTACTTAGACCCATATCCTCATGAACTGGGCTTAAGAAATTATATTTGATCGACAATTCAAAAATGATCTATAGTGTAAAGGCGAAAACTATATGAAGCTGGTTTGGTTTCGCAACGATTTAAGGACAGGAGACCATCACGCCCTTTATCATGCTTGTAAACAAAGTAATGGTGAGGGCGTTCTAGCTGTTGTAGCTATCACAACGAAACAGTGGCAGCTACAGGATGAATCCAAAGCAAAAATTCAGTTTTACTTAGCCAACCTATCTAAGCTGAGTGATCAACTCAAAGCTCTGAATATCCCCCTTGTTATTGTTAGAGCACCCACCAATAAAGAGCTTCCTGCTGTTTTACTGAATTTAGCTAAACAGCACGGTGTATCAGAACTATTTTTCAATCGTGAGTACCCCGAATTCGAACAAAAGCGCGATGCTGCGGTTATGGATAGTTTTGTGACGGAGGGTATTCCGGCACAGGCCTGCGACAGCGATCTTATATTTACCCCAGGTTCTATCCTTACCCAGCAAGGGCAGCCGTTTAAGGTGTTTACCCCTTTTAGTCGTGCTTGGCGTAGAAAGTTCTCAGCAGAGTGGGTTGAGGCTCTGCCACAACCAAAACAACAGAAAAAACTTGAGATAAAGCCTTCTGAGGTACCTACAGAAGTAGGTTACTGTTTGGAGTTAGGCGCTGATTGGCAAGAATCTTTCTGGCCTGCGGGAAGTGAAGCAGCATATAAATGCTTGTATCAGTTTATCCATTCAAAGTTAGTGCCTTATCCTGACCATAGAGATATTCCTAGCATTACGGGGACATCTTCTTTATCGCCATATTTGGCTCAAGGAGTTATCTCCACACGGCAATGCTTAACGGCCATTCAGACCTATTCTGATGATCCGGATTGGTTAGATAATCAATGGGTGACTGAACTGATTTGGCGAGAGTTTTACCGCCATTTAATTGTGCAGTTTCCCGAGATGAATCGTTGGTTACCCTTTAAACCTGAAATAGAAAGCAAATTAGAGTGGTCGTTCGATCAGCATTTGTTTCAAGCATGGTGTCGGGGCGAAACAGGCTACGCCATTGTTGATGCCGGTATGAAGCAATTGAATCAAACGGGTTGGATGCACAACCGAGTTCGTATGATAACGGCTTCCTTTCTAACCAAAATATTGCGTCAAGATTGGCGTCTAGGTGCGCGTTACTTTATGCAGCATCTGATTGATGGGGACTTTGCTTCAAACTTAGGTGGTTGGCAATGGAGTGCTTCAGTTGGAGCTGATGCAGCGCCTTATTTCCGCATCTTTAACCCTATGAGACAGGCTGAACGCTTCGATAAAGAGGGTAAGTATATTGCTCAGTGGTTACCGGATTTAGAAGGGTATAACGCCATCCAACAACATGATCCGTTAATCAGTGCGAAGTGCAATAGGTCTCAACCTATAGTGGACTATGCCCAAGAGCGCCGTTTTAGCTTAGACGCCTATAACGCGAAGTAGAGGTCATTCTGAATGGCTTTTTCACCTAAGAGAAATCAAATTAATCCTAAAAAATTACTGCTGTCTAAATGGACAGCTACTGAACCTATCAATAAACGGAAGCACTTTATCGTAATTGAATTGCTGCGTGATCCAGGCACTGAAGAAGTTACAGGTTGTATGATTGAAGCAGTGATTGATAAATATCAAATGCAGATCGATTGGAAAGATCTAAAAAATGCCGAGGTTTGGCGATTGGGTTGGAAATAAGGGAATCCAAAGCGGGAAAAATTGATGCACGTTGGTTTTGAAAAATGCGGCATTAGCTAATGGTATAGCTAACGCCGAATGTGCTTTAAGTTAAAAACTCTGCGCGTGTACGAGCATTAGATTTGAATATCCCGCCTAATGCAGTCGTTTCTGTCTGAGAGTTAACGTCCATTACACCGCGAGACTTAACACAGTAATGGGTGGCATTGATCGATACAGCGACGTTGTCTGTTTCTAATAGGGTTTGAAGTGCAATAAGGATCTGTTTAGTTAGACGTTCTTGCACTTGCGGACGCTGACTAAAGAAGCGAACAAGGCGGTTAATCTTAGACAGACCTATTATTTTATCTTTAGGGATATAAGCCACTTTGGCCGTACCATCGATGGTAACAAAATGGTGTTCACAAGAGCTAAGAACACTGATGTTCTTAACTTTTACCATCTCTTCTAGGTCCATCTTATTTTCAATCATCGACATATCAGGGAAGTTTTCATAATCTAGCCCAGAAAACACCTCGTAGACGTACATTTTCGCCACACGATGGGGAGTTTCTGTAAGGCTGTCATCTTCTAGGTTTAACCCTAGTGTCCCGACAACTTCAGTCATTAAGCTTTTTATGCGCTCATACTTTTGCTCCTGTGAAAGGCCGTTATCGATTGTTGGTGTTTCTAGGCCTTTTTCGATCAGTTGATCGCGTACAGCAGCTGCTTCAGCAGAGATCATGTTTTATTCCTTACTGATATTAGAGGAGTGCATTATACATGGTTGATCGCTTTTTAGATCAGTTATGATCTGAACTATCGGTTTTTACGTAATCGATCAGTAAATAGATAACCGAATTTTATTGTGATGAATAAAACTGATTGGCGTGATGAACTCGATCTTTTTGAATATTTTCAAGGTGAAACAATGGCCTATGGGTTATTTGAGGATCGCTTTGGCAGCGTTCGTAGATTATTTACTGTCGCGATAAAGGGTACTGTGACGGGCGATCAGCTCACATTAGAAGAAGATTTCTTTTACGAAGATGGAGAACTTGAAAACCGTACTTGGGTAATTAATCGTGAGCAAAATGCGATTTATAGCGGAACGGCAGGGGATGTTTTAGGTAGAGCCGAAGGCAAACAAAGCAAAGCACGTTTTACTTGGCGTTATTACATGTTGTTAAACATCGGCGGTCGACAGCATAAAGTAAAATTTGATGACTGGATGTTTTTAATGCCAAACAATGTCCTATTGAACCGAGCAGTAGT
Source organism: Neptuniibacter sp. QD57_21 (assembly GCF_047778075.1). GTDB lineage: Bacteria > Pseudomonadota > Gammaproteobacteria > Pseudomonadales > Balneatricaceae > Neptuniibacter. Next base: position 1,377,617 of record NZ_CP180549.1, read on the forward strand.
CAAAAAGTTTGGCATTAAGTTGGGTACGGTCTTTATCAGCTTTTCGAAAGATTCTAAGAGTTAATAGATCTAAGTTTATTACCTAGACAAGAGATAAGTTTTGTAGACAATTTTTTTGCACTCTCCCATGCTCCCTCTAAATCTCCTCCGAGGAGCCAATCACCACAAGCGCCTATATGCGTTGCCTCATCCCAAAGCATGCCGTGCTCTGTTTTTGGGTGACGGGAATACAACCACCGATGACATCGTCTTACCGATAAAACTTTGGCCTCTGGTTTTACAGAAACAAACGCTTGAGTGAGAAGAATTTCTATCTCCTCTTTGGGAAGGTTGATATGTTCTTGGCTCCAATCGGGTATTGCCTCGATCGACCAAATTGCAGTGCCGTTTACATTATTCCTACCAGGTTTAGCGCTTTCTTTGATACAGCGATTCAAAATAGGGTGATGCCCTGTTATAAGTTGTTCAGGTTGATCTAGTGAGTCTGTTGTTTCAAGAAGTATCACCCAACTGGCTGAAGGGGTAATGGCTTTAGCGGTATTTGAAAAGCGCGGTACAGCTTCTAATAAGGTTGCTGCTTGTTGTGCCGGAGCTGTCACTATAGCGGCATCGAATACACCCAGAGATTCACCTTTTTCATCGCGAAGACGTACCTTTTTTTGGGAGCCGTCAAGTTCTGGCCAGATATAGCCAACGCGAGTCGCAGGGTGAAAATTAGCGTGAGCCAGTAAGTGTCTGGTTAGGCTACTAAGGCGTGAGCTACCTGTGATTAGATTTGGTGATTGTAGTTCTTCACCGTCGAAACTTTTTGAAATAGGTGACCAAGTTTCTAACACGCCACTTTCAGCTAACCAAGTAGAAAAGTCACTATTATTTGTTGAGATAAAGGGTGCGCCTAGATCGGCACTCATTTCATCTAATTTACAGCTGGAAAGACGACCACCCGTACCTCTGCTTTTCTCATAAACGCTCACCTCAATATCATTTGAGGTTAAAACGTCGGCAAGAGTTGTACTTGCAAGGCCTGCACCGATAATCGCAATATGCGGTTTTGTTTCTGTCATAGTTGTTCGCCGGAATCATAGAAAATGAACACCAGAAACGCTTTAAAAGATTATCTCGATGAGTCGAATTGGAGGTGAGATTAATATGGATGCTTATTAAGCATTTGGGAAATCAAACTAATGTCACTCCGGTAACAAAGCGTTTACAGGTTGTAATTTAGCTTTGTTACGGCGGAATGGGAGGATTGGATCAGTTGACCAGAAACAGAGATTAGATTAGGTCAGGAAAAGGGAAATCATCGCACATCACGCGAGGGTGCTGTGTTACAGCAATCGCATGTTCGATATTTGAGCCTTCTCGCATTGCATTAATAAGCAAGGTCAGAACGAAGGTAATTGAGTAGTATTCAACGTGCGCTGTTAGGAACGGTAGATTGATATCATCGTGAGCTTGTTTGCTTAGGCGAGCCGCCAACTGAGCTGCTTCGCTATCATCGAAACCTTCATCAAGGTTATGAATCAGTTCATAAATTTCGTTTGGAAGCTGTTCATACAGGTAGTTATCAATTTTAAGAATGGTCTTTACAAGCACCGCGTGTTCTTTTGCTTCACTTAGGAAAGGTAAACTAACCTTTTCATTTAAGCGTTCTGCTATTGCGATGTTTTCCTGCTGAGTAAGAAGTTTACGAGCCGATTTTTTGGCAAAAAAGTCTTTAACCAATACGTGGAATTGGTCTTCTGTCATTGAAATGTTTGCCATTGTTATTCCTTACCTTATTACTAGCTAAAAACCTTAATTGGATTTTAGGTTAGTTTTGAATGTGAGGATAGGGGGAAGTACTGAAAACTCTATCCTACTCGGTAATTTATCAAGGTTAAAAATTAAGAGTCTATTAATGCTCAGGCTACCGTTTTCTACGGTGGTACTTTTATTGAGCAGTTGTTCATGGCCTTTAGAAATCTTGAAAAATCCTCGTTTTGATATTTATCCTTTTGATTTACATGGATTTTAACTGACGTTGCTTGTTTTTAAAAACAGCTTAATAAAGTAATGAAACGTTTGTTTGGAAAATATATGATGCATTAACTAATAAAAATGATAGGGAGATGGCGGGATGTTTTTTTCAGGTAAATTGCACTCTAAGATTGAAAGTTTGCAAGGCGAAATCGATAAGCTAAGAGCGGAAAACAGGCAACTGATAGAAGAAAATCAGGTGCTAACTAAACGCTGTTACGAGCAGGAAAATATCCAACCAGATCCTAACACCCACCAAAATGAAATTAGTGAAGCCTGGGTGAAGGGGAGTCGATTATCAGCACAGGTCAAAGATGTTCTTTCTGATACAACGTCCTCACTAAGCGCTGACCAACAGCATATTGAAGAGAAAATTTCTGTTTTTGATGAGACGCGACGTTCGGTAGAAGAGATTCTGGAACGCGTACAAGTGATCCAAAAGCGCGCGCAAGATGGTAATCAACAGGTTAAAGATCTACTCACGGTGTCGGATCAAATCGAAAAGTTTGTTGGTGTTATTCGCGATATCTCTGATCAGACCAACCTATTGGCATTAAACGCCGCAATTGAGGCTGCGCGTGCGGGTGAATCCGGTCGTGGTTTTGCTGTGGTAGCTGATGAAGTACGTAACCTTGCTCGTAAGGCGAGCGAAGCCAGTAATGAGATTGCCAATCTTGTGGGTCAAATCAGTACTCAAACGGGGACTGCATCGGAAGATATTGCTCAGGTTGATCTGCTCAGTACAGAGGTGGTTTCTTCTGCTTCACAAATTACCTCAGGTGTTCGCGATGCGGTATCGATGTCTGAAATGATGCATTCAACTATTAAGAATACCGTGGCCGATACTCTGATTGAAAAGCTGAAGATGGAGCAAATTAGTTGGAAAAATTCTCTCTATGAAAGAATTGTATCCGGCAACGTTCACGATCTATCAACTATTGAAGATCATACTGGCAGTGGGTTTGGCCAGTGGTATTACATGGGCAATGGACGTGAACAATACAGTCACCTTTCCAGCTTTGCGGCTTTAGAAGCACCTCATACAAAGCTGCATAAATCCGGTGTAGAAGCCGCCGCTGCAGTGAGACGTGGCGCAGTAAGAGATGCGGCGAGCCACCTTACATCGATGGAGCAGGCAAGCCTTGAAGTAGCAAATCTGCTTGATCGTTTGAATGCGGAATCAAAAGGCCAGTAAAGCTACCTGATTGCCTGTTTCTTTGTACTTGGTTGTTTATGTTCTTTCGAGCCATTTTACAACGCGATGAAATTGCGTAAGCTAAAGTGATAGTTGAGTGAAATGGCTTTCGATCTTCTTAGGAGATCGAGGTATTGAGGAAAATGAAATGGGCATAAATCGTCGATCAATAGTCAAAGTGCTTTCACTAGGCGGTGCGATGATAGGGGCTGGTGTTTTGATGCCACGTGTCGCACTGGCTACATGGAAAGCAGCAGCCTTTGAAGCTGAAGATCAAGAAACCGCTATTCAAGAGCTTTTAGGTGACGTGCCTAAAGAAAGTGCTGATGTGATCCTAAAAACGCCTGAAACAGCCGAAAACGGTGCAATTGTCCCGGTAACTGTACGTTCCAGTATCGCCAATGTTGAATCGATCAGCATTTATGTCAAAGATAATCCATCCCCTCTAGCGGTTGAGTTTAAAATCCCAGAAGGCACTGACGCAGACGTGTCTACTCGAGTCCGCATGGATCAAAGTTCACGGATCACTGCCGTGGTAAAAGCTGAAGGTAAACTTTATAGCGCTGCGAAAGATGTCACCGTCACTGTCGGTGGTTGCGGTTAAGTTTATCTGAGGAATCGTTAGGAGAGTTATTATGGCGACGGGCATTATTAGAGTTAAAACAAAGGTTTCTTCCGGTAAAACCAAAGTGAAAATGATGGCAAAACATGCCATGGAAAGTGGTTTTCGAAAAGACAGCAAAACCGGTGATTTTTTTCCTGCTCTTTACCTTCAAGAGCTTCAGGTTGTTCATGCCAGCAAAGAGGTGTTTGCCGTAAACCTAGGACCGACGGTGTCTAGAAACCCATATTTTGTGTTTACGTTTTCAGGTGGAGTAAAAGGAGAAGAGCTTTCTTTTACTTGGGTAGAAAGCAGCGGTAAAACAGCCACAGAAGTTGTAAAAATCAAATAGTCGCGTTGGTCTATATTCTGAATAACCATTTTAAATGGTCACAATAACCCTTGGTATTTAACAAGCTTCCAACTCCAGAGTAATGGGGTAAAATAGCGTCTTTCGATCGGCTGTTTAGGAGAGACGCTGTGTCATTTTCAAAAGCTTTTATTGTTGCTTCGGTATTAGTGCTGACAGCTTGTAATTCTGCAGGAGTTAAGTCTCAGTCGGGACAAACCGAGGAAACGAATGCTGGGCAGCCGAGCATTTCACAATCTTCTCAGCAAGCGCAAGAAAAATCATCCAATAATTCTTCACAGGAACAGCCTTCCAATCAATTGGGTATTATTGCAAATCGCATGACTGCAGTGCAGGATCACCTTCTGCAAATTAAGTCTCAATCGAGCCAGTTACAGCAACAGAATCAGGAGCTGGCACTGCAATTACAAGACCTGGCAAATGAAGTACAAGCACTAGCCGTGCAGCCACAAACGTCTACTCCGCGTGAACCTGTCTCTCCGGATGCCTTTAATGGTGTACTTGACCAAATTACGATGATGGCGAATGAGCTAGGGAGTCAGGTTCAGGATGGCGCTTTTCGAATGGTCACAGCTTATACATCGAAAGGGCAGTGGGTGTTAATTCGCTTCCATCGTTATACGGGCGAGTCTTGGTTAGCGGATAAAGGACAATGGAACCTACTTGAAGAGAGCAGCCGCATAGGTACCGCCGAATATGAAGTGGTACTACGTCGAGCAGATAAAGATGTAAAAGGTTACGTTGCTGCGCGTATTAATCGCATAAGTGGTGAAACATGGTGGTTAAAACAAAATACCTGGCAGCCCTACATAAGTAATTAAAAGGTAAGCAGTGAAAGAACCGAATGTCGATGAGCTGATTCAGTTATTTAATCAGCTTTTTAAGGAATCCCTAAATACAATATTGGTTAAAGGGGATGACGAGCCTATTTATCTACCCGCAGATCAAGATAATCCCCATCATAGGGTTATATTCGCGCATGGGTTTTATGCCAGTGCGCTTCATGAAATCGCCCATTGGTGTGTCGCAGGCCCAGAACGCCGAAAGTTAGAAGACTTTGGTTACTGGTATAAGCCTGACGGCAGAACCGCAGATGAACAAACTGAATTCGAAAAAGTAGAAGTGCGCCCTCAAGCATTTGAATGGTTAATGTCAAAAGCGGCAGGGCACAAGTTTAACTTTAGTGCCGATAACCTATCTTCTGACATTGGCGCGAGTGATAGTTTTAAAACCAATGTCCTCGAAACCGTACACGGCTTGTTGGACAATGGGTTGCCTGAGCGGGTGGGTATTTTGGTTGACGCGCTACTCAAGCAAAGCGGCAGAGAGAAGCTATGTCCGAGTGACTTTTCTCTATAAATATCTAAAGGTTATGTCGTTTTAAGTAGTTCGAAATTGACTCTGCTTTTGAACAGAATTAAGATAGGAAACCTTCGATTGGGGCCTTAGCTCAGCTGGGAGAGCGGTTCGCTGGCAGCGAACAGGTCAGCGGTTCGATCCCGCTAGGCTCCACCATTATTTAGTACTCCCAGATTATTTATTTGTCCCTGCTACGCTTTCTAACCCAAGATTATTTGTTCCCCAGCTCATCACTGTATATCAACATCCTATTTCTGCCGCTATTCTTAGCCGCATATAATGCTATATCTGCTTTATTGAGGATATCTTCAAAGCTCATTTCTAAGTCAGGTTTATTCTCTGCTACACCTAAACTGATGGTGTAATTGATCTGCGTGCCATCGCACTTTGGTAAGTTATTTTGTATCTCATCATTTAAGCGCTCAACTATGGGGCCTACTTGGTCCTGTTGAGTATTACTTAGATAAATACAAAACTCTTCACCACCTAATCGGCCAGCAATATCGCAATCTCTTGTTACCTTTTTTAGTATGGCTCCGAAAGATTTGAGAACTGTATCACCGGCTGCGTGGCCATATTTATCATTAATCTTTTTGAAAAAATCCAGATCAATGATAACGACACAGTAGGTTTCTTTAGTACGTACTGTTAGGCGATGAAGAAGGTGGCAAGATTTGAAAAGGGCACGGCGATTATATAAACCAGTCAGATCATCGTAGGTTGCTAATTTATTCATTTCTTCTTCTAGTTTATCTAGGTCCAGAAGCAGTCCTAACAGATACCAAGAGACAACAGGCGCAATGATCAATGGAATTATTGCAGCCCTCAACATGCTTTGTGTTAAAGGTGTTTGATAATTGAAAATATAAGAGATCAATAAATTTAAAATGACAGCCATCACGACAGAGATCGCAGTAATAATCAGCATTAGTTTGACTCGGCCTAAGCGTCTGACTACTAATCGCATTTACCTTCCTTATACAATCAAAAAAAGATGTGGCTTGTTAACATCGTAGTAACTGAATACTACAGGGTATATACGTAAATATACGCAGACTATGGGGTCTTTTAGAATGAATTTTATTGAGCGGGCTCAATGCATGTTATTAAACAGGTATTAACTCCGATGGAGAGAGCATACCTGCTTGAATAGCGGTATGGATCAACTCAATATCGGTTTTGACTTCAAGTTTACTTTTGATGATGTAGTAACTGTTGGCGACAGTTTTGGCGCTAATGCAAAGTGTCTCAGCCACTTCATCTTTTGTTTTACCGGCAATCATCATTCGAAGAATTTCAAACTCTCGAGTTGATAGTTTACTAAGGATAACGGCTTCACCTTGAAGGCTTTCTAGCGCCAATGCACGTGAAACATCATCGCTGATGGCTAACTGACCATGTGTAATATCTTTGATCGCCTGTATTAGTAATTCAGGAGCACTGCTCTTAGTGATGTAACCACGCGAACCGGCATCCACGGCTTTCTTAGCCATTGCTGGGTTCTGATGCATGCTAAAGATCAGAACTTGGGCTTTAGGGTCATACTGACGGATTTGTAAAAGGGTCGCTAAACCACCTTTCCCCGGCAAAGAAAGATCTAAAAGAACGAGGTCAGGCGAATGTTGTTGGTAGAGGGAATAGGCTTCTTCACCAGATCCCGCTTCAGCGATAATGTGAAAATTGGGTTCGCGGTTTAGAAGGGCTCTATAGCCTTCGCGGACAATTGCGTGGTCATCTACTAGAAGAATATTAACTGTGCTCATTGGATCCCTTAATTTCGCAGACAGGAATACTCGCTGCTATTTTGAGTCCGCCTAATGGTGATTTGCTCAGCTCTAATTCGCCATTAAGCGCATTAATCCGCTCTTTGATACCTAATAAACCATTCCCCGGTTTAATTAGAGGCTCAGGCTGAGTCATATTGCCATTATCTTGGATCGTTAACGTTAGATATTTATGATCTGTTGGGTAGTAAGTTAGATGTACTTCTGCAGCACTGGCAGAGGCGTGTTTAACAATATTGGTTAAACACTCTTGAATAGTCCTTAGGATATTTACGGCTATCGCTGCTGGAATACTGTTGATTTCACCCTCTAAAGTGATCGAGCAGTTTTTATCGAAGTGCTTGGTATTCCAGTCTTGGATCATTGATTTTAAGTTTTCAGAGATACCGAGCTCATCTAAGTCTGCAGGTCTTAAACGAAATAGTAAGTCTTTCACCAGCTCCATCATCTCTTCAGAGATCGTATTTACCTGTTTAACTTTGGGCGAAAGCTCTGGGCATTGGCTATCGACTTCCAGTTGCAGGAAATGAGAGATTGCTCTGAGTCCTGTTAGGTATTGCCCCATATCATCATGCAACTCTCGACAGAGATAGCGTCGTTCATTCTCTTGAATGTTGAGGAGCTTGTATGAGAGTTCTTTTCGGTCATCTATGGTATCTTTAAGGCTGACAGCTAAGTTATTTATCGCGGTCGCGGTTTCTTGCCACTCTTTGATATGAGAGGGAGGAACTTGAGCACTTAAGTTGCCTTTCTGCATCTCATTCAATACCCGCTGGGTTTTTTTGACCGGCTTTAAAATACAGTGAAGGCATAGATAGAGCAGCAAGCTAAGAATTCCGACGACAATGATAGAAAACTCCATCAGCGTCATGATGTTATTCCAGGCATTGTGCAACAAAATTGGCTTGCTGGGAGAAACAACAATGTCACCTTCAATACCAATTTTTGAGGTTATTCTGGAACGTGTTTCCTCTGCTGAAGTGAACAGTGCTAGGTAGAAGTTTTCAAACCATAAAGGCCATTCATCTTCAGTGTAATCACCTGTACAGAGACTACGCGCTACCTCACCTGTATCTGTTTCAAAGGAAACGCAGAACCCAGTGAAGCCAGCAGAGTGCTTCCACAGGAAAAAGTCTGGGAAGTGTTCTGGCGCCATTACATCGTTTTGAACTTTTAAAACCTGAAACTCGAGTTGTTGCTTTACGATGGCGGATATCTCTTGAGCATGTTTTCGTGAGTCTGCATCTGTTTTATATAAAGCTATAAATGCAGAGATAAGTAACGCAGCCATTCCCGAAATAGCAACAAGAGAAATTAGCAGAAAGTTAAGTTTTATTGACTTCATCAGTAAACAGAATCTTTGTCTTTGGAATCTATGCCTTGAAAGAATGTTTAATATTGTAGGTAGATAACCTGTTTGTGTATCGGGCAATAAACCCGCCTTTTGTGGTCAAGTTCACGCTGTTGATTTTTAAAAGGAAAAGTTAGTTTAGTTCTATGCTTAAGTAATCAAAGTCGATCTTACTTTGATCGATTTATATAACATCATACGTATCAAGGAACCACTTATGCGAGTGCCAAACCAGCTTTTAGGATTAATGCTTGGGAGTGTTTTATCCCAAGTCGTATTTGCCGATGATTGGGCAACCTATGGTAATGGTTTGGACAATCAGCGCTTTAGTTCTCTTAAAGAAGTTAACCGAGGCAATGTAGACAAACTTCAGTTGGCTTGGAAGTTTGATAGCGGTATTAAAGCGAGCTTTCAGGCGAGCCCTATAAAAGTCGGTGATCATCTTTATTTATCGACTCCTTTCAATCATGTCGTCGCGCTGGATGCAGGAACTGGCGAACAGGTGTGGCGTTATGAACATCCCAAACCGAAAAAGAAAAGTTGCTGTGGGCCAGCAAATAGAGGTGTGGCTGTAGCTAAAGGCAAGGTTTTTCAGGCAACTATAGATGGACAGCTGATCGCATTAGATCAAACCACGGGCGAATTGGTTTGGCAGAACAAAGTCGAAGACTTAGAACTCTCCGTTCAAGAAAGCGTCGATGGGTTGTTACAGGGGATGGATCTTGGTGGAGACGTAAAGATTACTGGTGGTACAAGCCATAGTTTCAATATGGCCCCTCAGATTTACAAGGATATGGTAATCGTCGGTAGTACTGGGGCTGGGTATGGTTTACATCTTGATACTGAAAAAGGGTTAAGGGTTGTTGGTATTGGAGATGGTCGGACGGGATTACGTGGTTTTCTATCTGCATTTGATATGGAGACGGGTAAGGAGTTGTGGCGTTGGTACAGTGTTAATGGTGAGCACTGGGTGGGTGATTGGCAAGAAACCACGACAAGTGGTTTAACGCTTAATCGTGATATTGCAGCGGAAAAAGCGGCTGCTCAAAGATTTAAACATAATTGGAAACTCGGTGGTGGGTCTATATGGACCACGCCAGCCATAGATGAAGAAACCGGTTGGTTGTTTGCGGGTACTGGCAACCCTGCACCTAATATGGACAGTTCAACTCGACCGGGTGATAACCTGCATACCTCGAGTATTGTGGCGATTGATAGTAAAAATGGAGAGCTTAAATGGGCCTTCCAGCAAGTGCCACATGATCGTTGGGGATACGATGTTTCCAGCCCTCCAGTATTATTTGATACCGTTGTGGCAGGCAAAACTGTAAAAGCAGTAGGGCAAGCGGGAAAAACCGGCTGGTTCTATGTGCTTAACCGAGAAACCGGTGAGCTGCTGTTTAAATCCGACCCATTTGTGCCTCAAATTAACTTATTTGCTGATCCAACTGAGGAGGGGGTAACTATTGCTCCGGGTATCGCAGGTGGTAGCAATTGGTCTCCAGTATCAGTCAATCCAGATAAGCAGCAAGTCTATATTGCAGGTATTCACATGCCAGCAACTTATTACCGCAAACCTTTAAAACTGAATTCAGAGTTACCTTGGCAAACCTATAGCTATTTTGAGTTCGATGAGAAGCAACGTTATGGAACCTTAACGGCGGTCGACTTAAAAACCGGTAAGTTGAGCTGGCAGCACAAAACGCGTTTGCCCATGCTAGGTGGAACTTTGGCAACAGCCGGTGATTTAGTTTTCAGTGGTGAGGGTGATGGTGAGTTTTTTGCGGTAGATGCTACGACAGGCGAAAAGCTTTGGAGCTATAAACAGTCCTATGGTGTTAATGCGCCGCCGGTAAGTTATAGCCACAATGGTCTTCAGTACATTGCCGTTGCAGCAGGCGGAAATAGAATCGCAGGCTACCCCACAGGGGATAGTTTGTTGGTATTTAGTTTGCCTCGAGCAGCTAAATAAATTAGTAGTATTAGATATCGCTCATAATTGAATGTGTAAGGATGCTTAGTATGTACAATCCTGTGCAATATAAAGTTCTGCTCTACTGGGCTTTATTATTTGGTGTGATTCTTTTTGGCTTCTATGTCGGTTGGGATCAAGGAGTGTTGTTGGAGATCATTCAGCAAGATCAAACCCGCGTTTGCATATTCATCTTAGTGTTATTGATAGGTATGAGCTGCCATTGTGCTTATCGCAGCTTTTATCTCTCCCAACAGTTCTCGATGTTGGATCATTACTATATCCGCCGCCAAGAGACGGGGTTAACCCCCGAGGAAAAAGCTTTTCCTGACGGCCTCTCCCTTTCACAGGATTACCTGTTCAATGTGTCTGACGAAGAGTTACATGATCAAAATGCTGATAAAGGACTTTTAGCAGAGCTACTTGTTGAAGGGGCTCGAGGCTCTCATCAAGTAGGCTGGTTTGTTGTGGGTGTCATGGTCAAGTTGGGGCTCTTAGGTACGGTGATTGGCTTTATCATCATGCTGAGCTCTGTTTCTGGGTTGGAAAATCTGACGATTGATGATGTTAAAACCTTAATGCAACAGATGACTCATGGTATGGGCATCGCCATGAGTACTACCTTGATTGGTTTAACCTGCAGCATGCTATTAAGTGTTCAATATTTACTGCTTGATCGTATGGCTGATCGTTTTGTGGCTTTAAGTATCACCTTAGGTCAGCAGAAAAATGGTGTTGCTGAAAGCGAGCCTGCGTCATGAAACTCTTTGGGCAGCGGTCTAACTTTGAAATAGATCCGTTTACTGATCTGCTTTTTAACGCATTGCTGACTTTTACCTTTTTGTTTTTGGTTGCACTGTTACTGCTCAATCCGCCGGCAAAGTCGGGGATTATTGATCCCAAAGCTGAGTTTATTATTACGGTGAGTTGGCCGGATGGAAGCCCTAACGATATTGACGTTTGGGCCTTAGGTCCCAAAGGCGAAAAGGTTTACTACAAGCGGACACAACAAGGTCTGATGCATTTGGATCGAGATGATCGTGGCAACGCCAATGATACTCAGGTGATTGATGGGAAAACGATTACGAATCCAATTAATCAGGAGGTACTGACGATTCGAGGTCGGCCTCCAGGTGAGTACGTGATCAACCTTCATTACTTTAAAAGTGAGAATGACGAACCTGTTCCAGTGACCGTCTATCTGGCAGAGGTGAATCCAGTACTTAAGGTTATAAGTTACACCACTGAAACCTTGGCAGCTGAAAATGATGAGCTGACAGCCTTGCGTTTTACCCTGAATACGCAAGGCAAAGTAACCAATATTAACAAACTGCAGAAAAGCATTATTAAGGCGAATCAGAAATGAATGAAGAACTCCTAGTGCTGACATTGGCTTATGTGCTTTTAACGGCACTGTTATTGTTGGCGGTCATCAGTGGGCGATTGAAGTGGCCAGTTAAAGCCGGTTTAGTTGTCATTGCATTGTTTTTCTACGGTTGTAGCTACTTGGGGTGGAAGCAAAGTCAGGGCTGGCCGAGTCCTACAGCTTTGCCTGATAAGTTCCTGTTTCACTACGCGGTAATTGAAGAGCCGGATAAGCAAGCAAATAAAGAGGGTGATATCTACATTTGGCTTACCGATCTGAAAAATGATGAGCTGGACGAAAAGCCCAGAGCATTCCGGATCGATTATGACCAAGCGACCCATGGGGCTGTTGAAGAAGCTTTAAAGAAAACTAAAAGTGGACAGCCTCAGTTAGGGCAGCCTTCAAAGCGTTTTACTAAACCTTCAGATGCGAAACGCAAGGATGCTTTGGGGCAAAAATCTCCGCTGATCAATTTTACTCAAGTCCCTGATCCCGCTCTACCGGAGAAATAAACTGTGATTATGCGAATTACTTTTTTTCTGGCGAGCTTGTTATTAGCGGGCTGTAGCGCTGATATTCCTGACACAGATTATTTCCCTTTGCAGAAAGGTGTTGTGTGGGAATATCAGGTTAATGAGCTATTTGGCTCTCGAGAGAGCCAGCGTGAGTTTTCAATCGAAAATCTCGGAGAAACCCAATTTCAAGAGGGAGAGGTTTTTACTGAAGATACAATCAGTGTGCGTCATACCAGTGACGGCACCGATTACTATATTCTCAAAGATGATACAGGGGTTTATCGAGCTGCACGTCGTACATTGATTGAATACCAACCAAGGTTTGAAAAGTCTCTCGTTAGGATCTTACCCAATAATAAAGATCTTGAAGTAGGTCGCAGTTGGACCGTACCTACCAAGCCTTATGCTTTGCATGCGACTGCTTCCTTCGCAGTACCCGATCCGCGAAAGCGGGATATTAACTTACAGTTTGAGATTAAGTCGGTTACGGATACTGTTGAAGTTCCTGCAGGAACCTTTGAGCGTTGTATCAGGGTTGAAGGGACTACAATGTTAACACTCTATGTTGATCCTAAACTTGGATATCAAGATATCCCGATTACCCAGACTGAATGGTATGCTCCGGGCGTTGGTCTAGTAAAACTTGTCCGTGAAGAGCCATTAAGTATGGAGTTATTTAAGGGTGGGGTGATCAGTTACGAATTATCTCGTTTTGATCCATAAAACAGTTTTCTACCGAAACATGACTAATATGTTATGGTGGATAACATATTGAAACAGAAGGAAGTAAACCGTGGATATGGATCTAACTTCACTACAGACTCGAGTTATTGGTTGTTTGTTGGAAAAAGAGATAACGACACCCGATCAATATCCTCTGTCACTAAATGGCCTAACAACCGCTTGTAATCAGAAAAGTAATCGAGAATCTGTTCTGTCACTTGATGAGAGCGAGGTTCAGAACATACTGGATGAGCTTAAAGAGAAACGCTTAGTGCGTGATGAGAGCGGCTTTGGCAGCCGTGTATCTAAGTTTAAGCACCGCTTTTGCAACACCGAGTTCAGCGACCTTCAATTTACCGCACAGCAACTTGCTGTTATTTGTGTACTTTTCCTTCGTGGGCCGCAAACACCAGGTGAATTAAGAACTAGAACAAATCGCTTATGCGAATTTAAAGACGTATCTGAAGTAGAAACTACGTTAACTAGTTTAGCGGATCACCCTATGGGTTCTTTGGTTCAGCGCTTAGCGCGTGAACCGGGTAAGCGAGAATCACGTTACGTCCATCTTTTCAGTGGTGCGGTTGAAGATGCTGATGTTGAAATGGCCGGAACGGATACTGACGATCACAATCTTACTTTGCAGCAAAGAATTGCAAGGCTAGAGCAAGAGGTCGCTGATCTCAAACAAGAGATTATGACGTTAAAAAATTCATCAGATATTGATTAAGTCTAAGCGACCACCGCTAATTCCCTTCAGGCTACCTTTATGATTTTAGGTATGTTCATTTTGTTTGCTTTCCTAATTTTTGGGGAAGCAATCAGCTATCTGCTGCAGTTACCTGTTCATGGTGCTGCAATCGGTATGTTACTCATCACCCTATGGTTGATGATCAGAGGCTCCGTAAGTGATGAACTCGCAACAGCCAGTCAGCAACTGATCTCCGCTCTGGTTCTTTTTGTCGTGCCTGGTGTTGTTGGAGTGTTCTTTTTAGGAGAGCAATTTAAAGGCGAATGGATGAATCTAGGGTTAGCACTAGGCGTGGGGACATTACTGAGTGTTTTGACGTCTTTGCTATTAGTGAAATTTGGTCGATTGGAGCAAAGCCCAGATGACTGAACATTCACTATCAAGCCTGATTCCTCACTTCCTTGAAATGCCTTTATTTACAATCGGACTAACATTGTTTTCCTTTGTCTTGGGTGGCTACTTCTTCAAGAAAATGGGCAAGCCCGTTTGGTGTCCGGCAATGTTACTGGCAGCCTCATTCTTGGCGCTGTTCTTATTTGGGTTGTCGATCAGTTACGAAGAGTACTACTCAGGGGCAAAGTGGTTATCTGTACTTATTGCACCAACCACGGTTGCTTTAGGTGTTCCTTTGTATCAGCAGAGCCATCATATTCGAGCTGCATGGCGACAAATTCTGTTAACGGTGCCAATTTCTGCGAGTTTAGCTGTGGTTTACGCTGCCTTAATTGCTTTCAGCTTAGGTTCTAGTGATCAGGTGCTGGCTTCAATTGCACCAAAATCAGTTACGGCGCCAATAGCCATAGGCTTGACGGAACAGCTGGGTGGTTCAGTGTCATTAATGATGGGTGGGTTGTTAGCGACAGGCGTGTTTGCCGTTTTTTTCGTTGATTTGTTAGCTTCAAGATTAAACGTCACTGATGAGCGTTTAGTTGGCTTAGTGTTAGGCATCAACGGTCATGCCGTTGGCACTATCAGGGCTTTTGAAATCAGCCCTGTTGCCGGAGCATTCTCATCTCTGGGTATGGGATTAACCGGTATTTTTACCGCAATATTTTTGCCTTTTGTCTGGCCCTACTAATTTTAAGATAACGAACCTTTCTTAAACCGGCACTTGCCGGTTTTTTTATGTTTTAGGTAGTTTTAGACGATTTTATAAAGATTTTTAAAGGTATAACTTTATGATTTTATTGTAAAAATTGTGACTATAATCAAAAGGCTCTATTTCCTTAACAAATCTGCCGGTTTTTTAAGTTTGATTTAAGAAAGCTTGTTTATACTGCCAATAAAACTAGCGTAGATTTTGATCGGACCGACTCAATGTTGATACGAATTATTTTATTACTGTACGTGCTTTTAGCACCTTTAGCACAAGCTCAAGAGCTAAGTGCGGATGAAGTATTAAAGCTAGTGAAAGATGGCAAAGTAATGCCTCTTGAAGAGATCTTATCGCTCCATCCAGAGATTAGTGACGCAAGATTATTGGATCTATCCCTCAGCCGCGAAGGTGAGGACAGTTATGTGTATTCGGTGGAAGTGATCAATAAAAGTAACTCTGTAGTGGAGTTTGAGATTGATGCAGTAACCGGTTTGTTCCTCCAAGAGCAGTTTGAAGAGTAGGGCTATGAAGATTTTATTAGTTGAAGATGAAATCGCACAAGTTGAAGCCTTAAAGCCGGTTTTAAAACGAAGTGGTTATGCGGTTGAAGAATCTTATGACGGTGAAGATGCGTTGTTTCGAATTAAAGAGGAATCATTCGATGCGATTGTTTTGGATCTTGGTTTGCCCAAGTGTTCGGGCTTAGAGGTACTTCAACAGATGCGTGCTATAGGTGATATGACACCAGTTTTAGTATTAACCGCTCGTGATAGCTGGCAGGAGCGTGTTGATGGTCTTAAAGCAGGCGCTGATGATTATTTAGGTAAGCCGTATCACGCTGAAGAATTGTTAGCGCGTTTAGAGGCGTTGATTCGACGCTATTTCGGCAGAGCATCTCAAGTTATTTCGGTGTGCGGTTTGTCTTTGGACCCAGATACGCAGCAAGTGCAGGATAAGGATGGGAATTCCATTCAGCTAACGGGGATAGAGTTTCGGTTACTTAGATATCTGATGTTGAATCCTGGAAAGGTATTTTCAAAAGCCCACCTTAGCGAGCATGTCTATGAAGAAGAGCAGATGCGAGACAGTAACGTTATCGAGGTTTATGTAAATAGACTCAGACAGCGTTTTGGCAAAGGGATTATCGAGACCCTTCGTGGTCAAGGTTACAGGTTAAAGGGCTAAGCCATGACTCGAGTGATCTCATTAGAGCAGCGTATCCGAAACCGATTATTACTGGTGGTCTTGCCCCTATTAATGGTCTTGGTATTTATCATCGATCGTAGTGTTCACATTCTTGTAGATGATTTGGTAGTTAGTCGTCTTAAGCAGGATGCGGAAAGCTTGATTACCTCAATAGATAAAAAAAACGCTGCTTGGCAGGTCGATGAGAAATATTTACCGACGGTTTATCAGCGTGTGCGCTCTGGCCATTACTTCATTTTAAGCTGGGGCAAAGAACAAATCCGTTCTCGATCTTTGTGGGATACCGTAATTGATGTTTCGGGTTCTTCTTCCGGTGATACAGAAGAATATCAATATTTCGATAATGCGGGTGAAAGGTGGTTGGTTTATCAAGAAGCGTTCACGAAAAAAGGCCAAACTTTCAGTTTGTGGATTGCTGAGGATATCACTGCGATTGAACAGAAGCAGCGATTCTATGAGTGGATTTTAGTTGCGGTCGCCGGGATATCTATCTTTGGCTTTGTTCTATGGCAACGCTATGTCATTCGAGCGGGTTTTAATCGCTTAGCTCCCGTTCAAGAGGCGATTGAAAACAATAAAAATACGGGTGAATTGAGTTTCCCTGAGGATGTACCGCAAGAGATATCAGGACTGGTTGAGTCTATTAGAAAATTGGTGTCAGGCTCAGAGGAGCAGTTGTCTCGTTCGCGCATGGCGTTGGGTAACTTAGCGCACGAACTTAAGAAGCCACTACAAGAATTAAAGATACATGCGTCGATGCTGACGGATACAGCGCAGCGACAAGCCATAGATAAGAGCATTGAGCAATTACATCACCGAATTGATTGTGAATTGAGACGTGCACGGATCTCTGGTGCACCGATGCCAGGCTATCTGTTTTCGTTTGCTGAAGAGTTGCCGCATTTAGAGGTCCTATTGAACCAGATCCATGACAGAACCCTTTCGCTAGATGTAAATAGTGAACATGACAAGCTGCCTTTTGACAGAGATGACATGTTGGAACTGTTAGGGAATCTACTAGATAACGCATGGAAGTATTCGCAGTCAGAAGTACGAATTACAGTAGAGACGCATGGTAATCATTGGTTCTTTTGTATAGACGATGATGGTGTAGGTATTAGCGAAAGTAAGATCGAACAGGCAAATAAACGTGGAGTTAGGGTTGATGAAAACGAACATTTGCCTGGTCACGGTCTAGGGTTGTCAATCTGTGAATCGATCGCACGAGTTTACGGTGGAAGTCTAACTCTATCAGCCAGCGAGTTAGGCGGTTTAAGAGTAAAAGTTGAGCTAGTTAAGAAGCTTTGATTAGGGGTTAAAGGTGATGAAACGAGCATTAATTGCAATGTTTTTTGTAGGGTACGCCGGAGCCATCGCTGCCAGTAATGATATTGGTACTGTTGCTATCTACAGTGATGGAAAAGTAGAGAAACTTGTCGAAAAAGGTACTGGTTGGGAGGTTTGGGAAGATCAGCGAAAGCGCTTATATAAACGATCTATTCATCCGGTTGTACCTGTCTTGAGTTATCAGAAATATCCGGATCGTACTCAGGGTTTCACACAGGCAGTGAAGTTTGGATCACCTGAAGAACTAATCCCATTTGGAAAAGATGATGTTGTTGAATTCGAACTAAACCGTCAAAGCCCTAAATCTGGGAACTCAATACGTTATTGGCGTTGTACTTATCATGGTGAAGGCAACTTCAAACTGAAAAAGAAAAAGTACAAAACTAATAAATACACCTGTGCCCGCTCGGCATTTTGGAAAGAGGTTGTGGCTAAGGTTAGGGAAGTTCATGACATTGAATATTCCCCTGAACTAGGTTTGATAGTTTCACGAAGAACTAAAGATCGGAATTGGGATGTAAAAAAAGTGGAATTGGAAGCCCTATTAACACCAGAAAGAGCGACAGCAAAGAGAATATCCCGAATTGTTTACAAACTACGTAAACAAAAGAGAGGTAGAAAATGATTGATCTGAATCGTGTCAAAAGAAGCTATATCACGCGTAACGTTAACTTTGATGATGTTGCTGACGTTGCGGAACTGTTGCCTGAGACAGGAGATCTTTTATTAGCGAGAGTGGATCGGATTCGGCAGCACACCCGGATTGAAAACCCTTATGGACGCCGTGAGCACCTTTTTGTGGATGATCTGATTATTGTCGTTGCGGGTGATCGTTATGCCACGGATCAGTTCTACGCTAAGTCTCCGGCGCAGTTAGGTAAAACTCAACTCGTTGCTGCCGGTGGTATTGCAGGAGATGTGATTAGTAAAAGCGCTCAAGTAAAAGCCGCGACTGAAATTACAGTTTTAGGGGTGTTAGTTAATAGCCAAGGGCAGAAAATTAACTTAGAGAACTATAGTACGCTTAAAGATGCTTATCTGCATCCATCGGCTAATGAAATGCCTGTTTTGTTGGTGGTCGGCAGTGATATGAACAGTGGTAAGACCTCAATGGCATCTTCGTTAATTAACGGCTTTACCAAAGCCGGTTATAAAGCCGCAGCTGCCAAGTTAACAGGTACAGGGTCAGGGCCTGACTATTGGAAGATGGTTGATGCTGGGGCTTTTCAAGTGAAAGATTTCCTTGATGCGGGTTACCCAACCACAGTTAATCTAAGTGAAACAAAGTTAGTTCAGTTGCTTCAAAGATTAAAAATGGATGCGGTTCAAGCTGATGCGGATCTATTGGTTGTTGAATTAGCAGATGGGGTTTTACAGCCACAAAACAAAGCACTCATAGCGAATGGCCGTTTGCTTAAGGAAGTAAGTGCATCGATGATCGCTGCAGATAGCTCAACCGCCGCAGCATTTTGCGCTGAAAAAATGATTGAAGCTGGATTCCCTATTTATGGCTTAGGTGGTTTATTCACACGTGCAGAATTATGTGCGGATGAAGTACAAGATAGCCTTGGTTTACCTATTTATAGCTTGGATGCTTTGCGCAAAGTGAGCACAGCGAAGGCATTGATGGCTAGTTTGGAGAGGGATCATAGTTATGTTACCTCCTATGCTATCTAAACAACGTTGGAAGGGAATCGGTGGTTTGATCCTAATTGGATTGATACAGACTGCCTGTTTCCTAGGCTTAATGACCTTAGCCAAGGATCAGTTGGGCCACGAGCAGTTTTCATTTGATCTGGGTATAACATCAATTGTGTTAACTGCAATTTTTGGATTAGCGGCGGCCAGATATTGTGAACGTTATTTCGCTGAACGTATGGCTCAAGCTTATATCTGTGAGTTACGAAATACAGTTTATAAACACACTTTGGCGCTCCCCGTGAGTGATGAGACTCTTAACCGAGGTGGTACTTTATTGCGGTTGACTGGGGATATGACGCCCATTCGCAATTGGATGGTGCAAGGTATTGCTCCACTGCTTGTATTGGGAGTTTGGCTATTAGCTGGATTTGTTGCACTCAGTCAGATCCATTGGACTTTGTTAGTAACGGCTTTTATACCGCTGGCTTTTGCTGTCTTAGGGAATTTTTATTTAGGTAAGGGCTTATATTATTCGACGGTGAGTGTGAGGCGTGAAAGAGGGCGTTTAATAAATGCGACTAATGAGCGATTAGCCCTCTTTAAGTTAATCAGGTTATTCAATCAATCTGGAAAAGAGCAGCGAAAGTTTTCTCGTAGTGCTGATCGATTAAAAACACGTCAGATGCGTAAAGCTCATGCGTCTTCTCTAATCAGAGGCTTTAACGAAGCAGTTCTACTTATATCTGTGCTCGTTATAGTGATGCAGGGGTTAAACCTTAGTCATGCAGGGCTTATTGCAGAAACTTATATTCCTGTGTTGCTCGTAGCGTCTTTGTATTTGGTTAATCAGCTTAGAAGGCTTAGCCGCTTGTATGAGCTGTGGACCTTAAAAAAGGTATCCGAAGATAAGTTAGGTGCGTTTTTGCAGCGGGATATCGTAGGTCAGCAGAGCAAACGTCGATTGCCTAAAAAGGCCTTTAGAGTTGAGTCAAAAGGTATGGCTGTTAAGCGGCGTTTCAGCCCAATCTCTTTCGTAATCAATGAACAAGATCGCTTGTTGCTAAGAGGCGATCAAGGAGTAGGCAAGAGCTCATTCATGGAGGCTTTAGCAGGACTTGCTCCTATTACGAATGGGAAACTCAGATTTTGCGGCCGAAGGAGTTCATCGATTCATCCATCAATTTGGGCTCAAACGGTCTCACTTGTAAGTCCAGAGCTTCCTCTACTGAAAGGAACGGTAAGTAGTAATCTTTTCTATGGTGCAAGGAAAAGGTCAGAAGAGTTTACAGAGCAGGTTCTTGAAACAACCGGTTTGCAGGCATATTGCGCTGATGAAGAAGGCGAATTAAAAATTGCAGAAAGGGGGGCAAATCTGCCCAGTAATTTAAGGTTTAGGGTTCAGCTTGCAAGAGCTTTGCTAAGGCGCCCAAAACTATTGCTTATCGATTCTGATGTTGCGTTAAAAAGTTCTGATATTAGAAGCATTTTAGTGGATGTGTTCAATCGCTTTGATGGAGCTATTGTTATTGCCGAGGAGTTGGAAGAGTTAATGTTTCTGACTAATGGTGAGATTAAAGTTTCAGCAAGTGAAGATGCTAAACATAGCAATGTTGTTGAATTTCCAAGAGGGATAAATCATGAGCTTGCTTGAAATACCTGCTCCAGGCGCTGCTGTCCGTTGTATTTACCCGTCAGTAAAATCATTGCCTGCGAGATTATACCGCCCAAAACAGCTGAAGAATGATGCTCAAGTTATTGTTGCGGTGCATGGAATTTCTCGGCAATACGATGATCAGTTGGATGCTTATAGAACCCTTGCTGATAAATTTGGCTGTTGGTTGGTCGTGCCTGAGTTTGAAAAAACAATCTTTCCACAATATCAGAAATTATCTAAAGGCCCTTATATGCCACGTGCTGATATTGCGTTGAATACACTTCTGATCGCATTTAGAAAACATGTGGGGTTGCCGGAATTTAAAATTAAATTGTGTGGTTATTCGGGTGGCGCACAGTTTGTGCACCGATATGCACTTTTCCACCCAAACAAAATAGCCTCTCTGGTTATATGTAGTGCGGGTTGGTACACGCTTCCTAATCATGAAGATACCTACCCCTACGGGTTAAGAGATATACCTAAATGGATGGGGAAAGCGCATTTAGACCGGATGCTATCACTACCTTTAATGGTGGCCGTTGGGGAACAGGACACGGTACGTGATAAAAGTTTAAGGACTGGGGCACGTGTAGATAAAGTACAAGGAATGAATCGGCTTGAACGTGCTCATACTTGGTTTAAACAATTAGCTGAATTGAAAGGCCAATTATTAGATGTAACTACCCCACGTATTTGTGTTTTACCCGAACAGGGACATGACTTTGCGGGTAGTTTTTTTGCTAGTGGATTAAAGACTTGTATTGACCAGTTTTGGTCGGAATGTAATCGGAGATAAAGATGACAACTTTGAAAACAATACTTGGGTTGAGTACAGTAGTTATGCTGGTGGGTTGTCAGGTCAAGCCAAGTGATGAACCTTTGACGCAGCTGAATGGTTCTGAAATCAAGGCTTTATTTGTAGGCAAAACCGTTGAATCATTCAACGTCATATCCGGTAGCAGCAGTTTCACGTACTACGCTAAAAATGGGCAGATTCAGCAGGAGCGATACTGGGAAGAGAGAAAGGGTGTCTGGAAAGTAAATAACAAAGACGAAATCTGTTTAAGTATGGAAGGCAAAGAATTCCGCTGTCGAGGCATCTATCGACAAGGCGATAAAATCTATAAGTATAGGCTGAGTGACGCTGGACAGTTAGAGAAGGTTATTCGGTATAGACAGTTTATCGATGGAAATACGCTGGAATAAAAAAAATCCCCGGCTTGCCGGGGATCTTTTTATGCTTAACCTCGCTTCTGAAGCGCTTCGATTCGCTTATCAAGCGGAGGGTGGCTAGACATTAATTCCATCAGGCCAGACTTCATATGGCTGCTAATACCAAAGGCAGTTAGCTGGCCAGGCATCTGATCTGGCATTTCATATTCAGCTTTCAAACGTTGCAGTGCACCGATCATCGCATGGTTGCTAGATAGGTCTGCTCCTGCTTCATCTGCTCTGAACTCGCGGTAACGAGAGAACCAAGAAACAACAAACGAAGCCAAAATTCCAAAAATGATTTCGAAGACAATTACAGTAATGAAGTAACCAATACCAGTACCTGGCTGGCTTTCTTCATCGTTACTTTTTAGGAAGCTATCTACTGCGTAGCCTGCAATGCGAGCAAAGAACATTACAAAAGTATTTATAACGCCTTGTACTAAACTCATTGTAACCATATCACCGTTAGCTACATGGCCAATCTCATGGGCCATTACAGCCTTTACTTCCTCTTTCTGGAAGCGCTGTAACAGACCTAAGCTAACTGCAACTAATGCGTCATTCTTGTTCCAACCTGTTGCAAATGCATTTGCTTGTTGAGCTGGGAAAATACCGACTTCCGGCATTTTAATACCCGCTTTTTCTGAAAGCTCAGCAACAGTATCTAAAAGCCATTGTTCATCAGAGTTACGTGCTTGGGTAATGATCTCTGTACCTGTTGTCATTTTCGCCATTTTCTTAGATAGGAATAGCGAGATGAATGAACCTGCAAAACCGAAGACTGCACAGAAGATCAGCAAACTGGTCATATTAAGGCCAGCACCGGAAACATAGTGGTCAACACCCAGTAGATTAAGGGTAATGCTGGCAACGATTAGCACAGCGATGTTAGTTAATAGAAATAAGCCGATACGCATCATAAGTGAAAGATTTCCTATTGTTTAACCTCATTGCTTAGATAGGGGTGAATGATAAAAGTTTCAAGTCTATTTGTCCTGTTATTGCTGGTGTCCATTTGCGCCCGAGCCTATAATTTAGCCCCTTTTTATGACCCTTTGGATACAGGATCTCAGATGCAGCAAGTCTTAACAGTCGTAAAGCAGCAAATACCATTAGCGATGGGTGAATCGCGCCGGATTTTTCATGGCCGTGGGCACTGTTTTCCGGGGTTTGAGCATCTGGTAATTGACTGGTTTCCTCCTTATGCCGTAGCTCGGTTGTATAAAGAAGTTGAACCTGAGTGGGTTACTGAATTAAGCGATACTTTAAAGAGTGTAGATGAAATCGAAGGCTTGGTGATTCAGCAGCGCTCTCGAGGTAAAGAAGCGCAGCAAAATGTTGCTTGGGGCTCAGTGCCTGAGCAGATGAATACGATGGAACTTGGCCTGTTTTATCAGGTCAAACCTCAACGCAATCAAAATAGTGGTTTGTTTTTGGATATGCGTGAGGGGCGTAAATGGGTGATGCACAATGCGGGTGGTAAACACGTGCTAAACTTATTCTCATATACTTGCGCTTTCTCGGTTGCAGCCCTTGCCGGTGGTGCTGATCAGGTAGTGAATGTAGATATGTCCAGGGGCGCTATCAATACCGGTCGGGAAAATCACCTTTTAAATGGCTTAGAAGGAGACCGGGTTAAATTTTTGGCGTACGATCTCTTTAGGTCTTGGAAGCGCGTGAGACAGTACGGTCCTTATGATTTGATCGTAATCGATCCGCCAAGTTTCCAGCCGGGAAGTTTTGTGGCAGAAAAAGACTATCGTAAGGTTATTCGTCGTTTGAACGAATTAACTAAAGAGGGTGGGCAGGTTTTGGCTTGCCATAACGACCCGAAAAATGGCACTGAGTTTTTAAAGAACTTGATGTTAGAAGAGTGCCCAGATTTTAAGTTTGTAGAACGTTTAAAAAATCCAGAAGATTTTCCGGAAGCCGAACCCGAAAAAAGCCTTAAAGTGTTGTTGTACGTAAGGGAGAACTGAGTGGAGTTAATTTGTATTGATTTGGAAGCAAGTGGGTTAGGCGCTGAGTCTTATCCTATCGAAATCGCTTGGATCAATGATGAGACAGGCGAACAAGATAACTTTCTGATTAATCCAGATTCTGCAGCCGGATGGCGATATTGGGATGAATATGCTGAAGAGATGCACGGCATAGAGCGAGAAGAAGCGGTAAGCAAAGGTCTTGATATTAAGCAGGCTTGCTCACGTTTAAATCAAAAGCTTAAAGGTAAAACGCTGATTAGCGATGCATTTGAATTTGATCTATTTTGGTTAACTCGTTTATTTGAAGCGACGGGCATTCAGCCGAGTTTCCGTATGGCGGGGTTAGATCGAATATTGAGTAAAGAACAGCTTATTCAGTTTGGCTTTTTGGCCAAAGCTCAATTTCGTCGTCATCGTGCGTTGCAAGATGTAAGAGATATTATCTCTTGTATTAAAGCCGTTACAGCAACCGGTACTGAACCGGTTTAACGATAAGAGAAACAAAAAAGGCAGCCTAAGCTGCCTTTTTAAATGTTGAAGTGAAGCTAATCAGCTAAACCATCTAAACCTGATTCAAGATTTAGTGCTTCTTCTAGATCACCTGATGTATCTGCTGATACACCTGCAAGTGTGGCGACATCTTTAGGGTAATTACTTTGTAGTGTATCGATATTGTCTTCATTGCGGATAGCCGAATTCACAACGCAAGCTAGATTGACCACTGCAGCCAGTGCTGATGGCTCTTCGAAAGAGGTTGCTTGTTTGTGTTGGCGAACAGCAATGCCTAGCTCTTTCGGAAAGCTCCACATATCTAATAAAGCTTGTCCTGCTTCAGGCGCTGTGAAGCCTAAGTGCTCGATTTCTGCGTCACAGCGGCTGCAACTTGAATTATCTATTGTTGCTTGAATTTCCTGTGCACGTATTGGTTGGGATAGGTGTAACAGAAGACGGCCAATGTTATGAATTAAGCCAGCGGTAAAGGCAATGTCAGGATCAACTTCTGTATCTCGTTCAGCAAACCATTTTGATAGAGCTGCCACGCGGAATGATTCGCTCCAGAATTTCTTCAGGTCTAACCCTTCCACTTCTTTAACAGAGCCAGCAATACCCGAAGCGATAACAAGCGTTTTGAGTCGCACCATGCCAAGCATTACGACTGCTTCATCAATAGATGATACTTTGCGTCTTAGACCGAAATGGGCAGAGTTTACGAGGCGCAGAATTTTTAGAGACAGTGTCTGATCTTGTGCAACTTTTTCAGCAATTTCGCCATAATCTGCAGCAGGGTTGTTTAATTGCTGAATTAACTGTCTTACGACTTCAGGAACGTTGGGCAGTTTGTCTGTTTGCTCAAGTAGTTCGCGAATCTCCATGTGCACTCCTTAGAGATAAGATTCATATGATTGAGCTTATTTAACACCCATACCTGTATCAACATAAAGCTCTAATTAGATAATTAGAGATCTATGAGTTTTTTTGCAAGAAGTTTTTGATTTTTAGGCAAAAAAAAAAGCGGCTGGTGGCCGCTTTTTAATCAATTAGTCCTCATTTAGGACTAAGCCTTCTATCTGAGATCGAATGCCTTCGTACTGTCCCATCTCTTCTGGCATAAAGTAAAGTTTGTAGTAACAACGGTCCACTAAACGGCCTTTTTTGTCGTTAACCGTTTCTTTGTAGGAGCCATATAGGTAGTTCATTTGTACGTGAATAACACGGGTATGAGGAGGTATGGTTACCTCATGATGTTCGAGGTCGTAACGGATCTTAGACTCTTTAATTGTATAGAAAGAGACTTCTGCGACATGATTTAGGTTGATGAGAAAGTTGGATGTAACGGGAACAAGGTGGCGCTGCTCTAGGCCGTTGTGTTCCATATAGATACCGCAGTTTTTTCTTACCTTTATAAACATTGATTATCCTATTTACTCTAAAGGCGAATACACAATATTGAGCTTAGTCTAGGATGGTCTTATTACAATGACATTACAAAAAAAACGGCCATCGAAGATGGCCGTTCTGTTTATTGCTCGTAGGTTTTGAGGAAGGTGCCTATCCTTTCGATAGCGTCCTGAAGCTCATCCTTACGAGGTAAGAATACCAACCGGAAATGTTGAGTATCCGGCATGTTAAAGCCGCTGCCTTGCACAATAAGGACTTTCTGTTGAAGTAGCAGATCTAAAGCCATCTTCTCGTCATTCTTGATCGGATAAACCTCTGGATCTAATTTAGCGAACAGATACAGTGCGCCTTCTGGTTTCGTACAGCTTACACCTGGGATCTCGTTAAGCATCTTCCAAGCTAGATTACGCTGCTCGTAAAGTCGACCACCCGATACAATCAATTCATTGACGCTCTGGTATCCACCTAGTGCTGTTTGGATAGCATGCTGAGTTGGTACGTTGGAGCAAAGGCGCATGCTAGAGAGCATCTCCAAGCCCTCGATGTAATCACGGGCATTGTGCTTCGGACCGCTTACAATCATCCAACCAGAACGGAAACCTGCTGCTCGATAGGATTTAGATAGACCGTTGAAGGAGATGCACAGAACGTCATCAGCTAGTGATGCTAGCGGAGTGTGAACCGCGTCATCGTATAAAATTTTGTCATAAATCTCGTCTGCGAAGATGATCAGATTATGCTCACGGGCAAGTTCTATGATCTGTTCAAGTACGGCTTTTGGATATACAGCGCCCGTTGGATTATTTGGGTTAATAACCACGATACCTTTTGTGCGATCAGTAATTTTACTGCGCATATCTTCAATATCCGGAGCCCAATCTTTCTCTTCATCACAACGGTAATGGATTGGGTTACCGCCGCTCAGGCTTACTGCAGCTGTCCAAAGCGGGTAGTCAGGCGCAGGAATCAGCATCTCATCGGTATCGTTTAGCAACCCTTGCATTGCCATGACGATAAGTTCTGAAACGCCATTGCCAATGTAGATATCTTCAATGCCTACATTCTTAATTCCGTTCTTCTGACACTCTTGCATCACCGCTTTACGGGCGGAAAACAAGCCTTTTGAATCACAGTAACCTTGGGAGGCGGGTAGATTCAAAATAACGTCCTGTACAATCTCTTCAGGCGCGTCGAAACCCCATGGGGCGGGATTGCCAATGTTTAATTTAAGGATTCGTTGTCCTTCTTCTTCAAGACGTTTAGCTTCCTGAAGTACTGGACCACGAATGTCGTAACACACATTGATCAGCTTGTTTGATTTACGGATTACTGGCATTTTATTGTCCTGCAAACCTAGCCGGGAATCTCTGCGGCTAGATGTTGTCCTATGCATAGAGACCTAGGTTGTATGGTATAAGCCTCAGAAAAAAAAGAGACTAATCATACGCCTTTTATTTGTTGAAACCTAGGGAAATGGCGTACTGCAGGCTTTTTTATTATCAGGGAGATTGTATGGCTGAAAAAAACCAAAAGGTCGTTCATTCTGAGCAAGAGTGGCAAGATCGTTTGAGCCCCGAGCAATATCGAATCTGTCGCCAAAAGGGCACAGAGCGTGCTTTTACGGGTGAATATTACAATAACCAGCAAAGCGGGGAGTATCGTTGTATCTGTTGTGGAACCCCGTTGTTTGGATCAGAGCAAAAATACGATTCAGGAAGTGGTTGGCCGAGTTTTTGGCAGCCGGTCGAGGAAGGAACTATAGACGAGCACAGTGATGCAACTCACGGCATGGTGCGTGTAGAGATCACTTGTGCGACGTGTGATTCACATTTAGGGCACGTATTTACGGATGGGCCGCAACCAACCGGCCTCCGGTATTGTGTGAACTCTGCATCCTTAGATTTTGTAAAAAAGTGAAATAGTAAATGAAATCCTTCCAATGGATTTACGAACATGTTCAGGCTCATTACCCAGATCAAGATGTAGAAGCGCTCTTGCCTGTAGCTAAAAGTGAGTTAGAGCTAGTGCAAGTGACTGATGATCGATTGTTCAGCGACATGATGCGTAGGGTGTTTCGCGCAGGGTTGAAACACTCTTTAGTTGATTCTAAATGGCCCGCGTTTGAACAAGCTTTTTTTGGATTTGATCCAGTAAAAGTGAGCTTGATGAGCGACGAACAGTTAGAAAATTTAATGCAGAATGATCAACTGATCAGGCATTGGGGCAAGATTAAAGCAACTCGTGTGAATGCTTTGATGGTTACAGACCTTGCTAGTAAGCATGGTAGTTTTGCGCAGTTGGTCGCTCATTGGGCGGTCGAAGATATTATTGGTTTATGGGATTTGCTCAAAAAACAAGGTCAGCAATTGGGTGGAAATTCAGGAAGCTATTTTTTGAGAATGATCGGCAAAGATACGTTTATTTTGACCGATGATGTTGTTGCTGGGCTGAAAGCTCAAGGAATTATTGAGAAAAAGCCAACAGCGAAAAGGGATTTGAAGCTCGTTCAAGAGTGTTTTAATCAATGGCGAGAAGAGTCTGGTAGGCCTATGTGTCAGATTAGTCGTTTGCTCTCTCATACTGTTGGTTGGTAGAAAATAAAAAAGCCTGCGTCTTAACAGATAGCAGGCTTTTTTATTGTAATTTCTAACGATTAGTTAAACTGAATGAAATCTATTAGTTGTTGATCATTCATTGCTAGGTTCATCACGCTGGAAAAAAGATCATTTACCAACCTCTCGTTTTCTTCCTCTGAAGGTACGCCCACAAAAGTCTGCTGTTTATCTGCTGTATAAGTACCGGTGTAACTCTTGTTATCTTTGCTTACCGTTACCTTTAACTTGGTATCTAAGTTCACAGTCTGTTTTATTTTTGATTCAGAAGCGCGGTAATTAAGTTCAATAAGGCTGATGGTTAGATTAAATTCACCACCGTAGAAGCGAACGATTCCCATATCTTCCAATGCGTGTTCAGTCGTATGCTGCAGAAGATGAAGGCTATCTTTTAATACAATAGATGGTGCATCTGCTTCACCTGTATAGCGGTAGCCAATGACTGAATCTGCTCTTAAGTCTTTCGGAATAATTTCTATACGCTTTTCTTTACTTAATACTCTAGAGATTTGGATCTGCGGGTGTAGATCTAGCGTTTGTGAATTAAATGTCATGCAACCGGTTAAGGTGCTAGTGGCTAATATGGCTAGTAATCCGGTTACTAATAAACGTATCTGTTTCAACTTAACTTACTCCGTATCAGGAATTAGACGGGGGGTTAATGAATTAAGAAAGTCGGCTAAGTTGTCTGCCAACTTTCTGATAGGCGGTTTACCTGGGCGCTCTAACCAGACCTCTCCACTAAAATTATCGACACTGATAAAAAAGTCTTCATCTGGTTCCGGGCAGGCTATAAAAAAGGTCAGAGGTCTTTTTTGTTGACGTTTAGAAAGTGCGTGGCCAATTAGATTGCTGCGTAAGCGCTCCATATCTTCATCATTCCAAACTTGTATCAGGCTGAGATCGCCATCACTGCAGCTAGCTGGTAGTGGATCTGACCAGTAACGGCAGTAGTAATCGATAATGTCTTGATTAATGGATTCTTCTAGAGCCTCCTCTAATCGAGTAAACATATCGCTTGGGGACGTCTGTAGTGTTGGCCACCAAGATACAGTAACTCCATCTTTAGCTTGGGTAGCGTAGCACTTTGAAGGCCAATCTGAATTGAATCGGATTAGAGGGGGCTGCGCCTGCATGGCATCAAGCTTCTCCATAAAACTATCTAAAGCTGAAACGGTGGGGGAGACTGGCATATAACACTCTCTATATAAATCGCTGATCAGTGAACGATTCTAACTTAATTCAGGGATGTGGAAATATCTTTATAAGTAAGTGAATCGTATTTGTTGGGAAAAATGAGTAGTTGGTAAGTTGATATGTGTAGGATGATTTTTGAACAGTTTAATGGAACATACTGTTTTGCTTTGATTTATTCTAACTTACTGATTTTGTACAAAGAATGTGCAATCAAAAAGAATGAAATTTTTTTTGTTTAAACGTTTGACATGGGGAACAAAACCCGTAAAATTCGCACTCCGTTTGGGGCAGTAAGTAACTGTCTTGGACGAACAATGTGGAGCGGTAGTTCAGTTGGTTAGAATACCTGCCTGTCACGCAGGGGGTCGCGGGTTCGAGTCCCGTCCGTTCCGCCAACTTCTCTTTCGAAGTGCTGAAAGAGTCGTAATAAGCCATCTGCTTAGTGGGCGTGTAGCTCAGTTGGGAGAGCGTCGCCCTTACAAGGCGAATGTCGGGAGTTCGAGCCTCTCCACGCCCACCACTAAGCACTACTGTCGAGCGATAGTTTGATGGTAGAAGCCTGTCACTGCCAAGGTAGAGACAGGTCACGGGTTCGAGTCCCGTATACAATGTGGAGCGGTAGTTCAGTTGGTTAGAATACCTGCCTGTCACGCAGGGGGTCGCGGGTTCGAGTCCCGTCCGTTCCGCCAACTTCTCTTTCGAAGTGCTGAAAGAGTCGTAAATAAGCCATCTGCTTAGTGGGCGTGTAGCTCAGTTGGGAGAGCGTCGCCCTTACAAGGCGAATGTCGGGAGTTCGAGCCTCTCCACGCCCACCACTAGGCACTACAATGTGGAGCGGTAGTTCAGTTGGTTAGAATACCTGCCTGTCACGCAGGGGGTCGCGGGTTCGAGTCCCGTCCGTTCCGCCATTTATGCCCTTTGGGTAACTTCTCTTTCGAAGCGCTGAAAGAGTCGCAAATAAGCCATCTGCTTAGTGGGCGTGTAGCTCAGTTGGGAGAGCGTCGCCCTTACAAGGCGAATGTCGGGAGTTCGAGCCTCTCCACGCCCACCACTAAGCACTATTGTCGAGCGATAGTTTGATGATAGAAGCCTGTCACTGCCAAGGTAGAGAGAGGTCGCGGGTTCGAGTCCCGTATACAATGTGGAGCGGTAGTTCAGTTGGTTAGAATACCTGCCTGTCACGCAGGGGGTCGCGGGTTCGAGTCCCGTCCGTTCCGCCAACTTCTCTTTCGAAGTGCTGAAAGAGTCGTAAATAAGCCATCTGCTTAGTGGGCGTGTAGCTCAGTTGGGAGAGCGTCGCCCTTACAAGGCGAATGTCGGGAGTTCGAGCCTCTCCACGCCCACCACTAAGCACTACTGTCGAGCGATAGTTTGATGGTAGAGGCCTGTCACTGCCAAGGTAGATAGAGGTCGCGGGTTCGAGTCCCGTATACAATGTGGAGCGGTAGTTCAGTTGGTTAGAATACCTGCCTGTCACGCAGGGGGTCGCGGGTTCGAGTCCCGTCCGTTCCGCCAACTTCTCTTTCGAAGTGCTGAAAGAGTCGTAAATAAGCCATATGCTTAGTGGGCGTGTAGCTCAGTTGGGAGAGCGTCGCCCTTACAAGGCGAATGTCGGGAGTTCGAGCCTCTCCACGCCCACCACTAAGTACCTTCCTTGTATTACTTATATTTCCTATTTATTAAATTTCTGCACCAAGACTTTTGAGTTGTTTACTTAAAGGCTGTATCTGTTACCCTTTCGTTTTGTGAGTCTATGTGCTTATAGCGTAAATAACGCTAGACAATATGTTTCCTGGAATAAAAATAAAAGAGATGGGAATACCTCAGTGAAT
The DNA here is from genome assembly GCF_047778075.1 of Neptuniibacter sp. QD57_21. Lineage (GTDB taxonomy): Bacteria > Pseudomonadota > Gammaproteobacteria > Pseudomonadales > Balneatricaceae > Neptuniibacter. The sequence continues at coordinate 1,409,301 of NZ_CP180549.1, forward strand.
TATGTGGATGAAACCGTGCTTGTATCACTCTGTCCAGACCCAGTTATAGGGGTTGATGGCTCAGGGGTTGTTCAGTTGTTTAATGCGGCAGCTGAGAAGCTTTTGGGTTATTCGGCTGAAGAAGTTATTGGAAAAGTTAGTATTGCGTCAATCTATCCGAGTTTAGAGGAGGCGAAAGAGATTAAACGACTTTTGCTATCCGACTCGTATGGAAAGCCTGGAAGTATTGAGGGTTATGAGGCTAAGCTGGCTTGTAAGGATGGAGCGGTCGTACCGATTCGTTTATCAGCTGCGATTGTTGATAAAGATGAAGGTGGCAGTATTGGTTTCTTCCATGATTTGACGGAGAGGCAAAGTTTAGAGCAGCAATTGCATAAACTTTCTGTTACAGATGAGTTAACAGGTCTGTTTAACCAACGACATTTCTACACTGTGATGGCGCAAGAGTTGGATCGTGCTAAGCGCTACAACCATCCTTTAAGTTTGATCTGCTTTGATCTGGATAATTTTAAAAAGGTTAATGATTCTCTTGGCCACCTTGAAGGGGATCGTGTTTTAAGGCTTATTGGCGAGATTCTTCGGGAAACCTTGCGAGCATCAGATGTGGCTGTTCGATATGGTGGTGATGAATTTATGGTGTTGTTACCTGAGACCGATATTGATGCAGCAGCTAAGACTTCTGAGCGGATTAGAATGATGTTTAATTCTAAGTGTTCGTTTAGCGTTGATCATGATACGGATTCTCTGATCAAGGTTTCAGTTAGCCTTGGAGTGACTGAGACAAACGGTATGGAAAATCCAGATCAAATTGTTCAAAGATCAGATCTGGCAATGTATGAATCTAAAAGTTCGGGCGGGAATAGTACTTTCTTGATTAAGCAGCATATTGGTAATTTAGTTCAGACCGATAGCGCTTAAATAGGGCAGCCTAGATGATGCTGTTATTGTTCTTCAGCATCATCTAGACATTCATCGTCTTCATATTCATCAATATTAAGCAGCAGTAATTCTTCGATATAGTCTTCCACGCTTTTCTTCCTCTGTAATTTAATGTTCTTTTAAAGTACTTCATTTATATTTCAATAATGTTGCAGTGCTAATTAATTAAAATGCTACTTCAAAATCCCGTGTTCCCCGTACAGTTTTTAGAAACCGATGAGACTATTCAGGCGGGGGTTAAGCTTTACCTGCTTCGTTTAGATCTAACTGATGAAATAGTCAGCGGTAACAAGTGGTTTAAGTTGAAGTACAACCTGCAGCATGCCCTTGAAAATGGCTACTCGTGCGTCCTTAGTTTTGGTGGGGCGTATTCTAATCATATTCACGCCTTAGCTAAGGCTGGATCCTTGTCTGGGATAAAAACCATGGGTGTTATTCGGGGTGAGCCAGAGTATGCGGATAATCCAACCTTAAGAGATGCGAAAGCATGGGGGATGGAGTTGTGTTTTGTTAATCGTCAGGAATATCGTCAGCGGCATGATTCCGAATACCTTAAGACTTTAAAGGCTCGCTTTTCTAACCCTTTGATCGTGCCGGAAGGGGGCAGTAATAAATTTGCTGTGCAGGGCGCACGAGAAATAATCACGCCTGAGATCCTAGCTAAGGTTAATCCTGATCAAATTGTGCTGGCTTCTGGCACAGGTGGGACCTTAGCTGGTGTGGCTTTGTCTGTTCCTGATATTCCGGTTTTAGGTATACCTGTGCTGAAAAAGGCAGATTTTCTGTTTTCGGATATTGAAAACCTTATGACTGAATCCGGTGCAGATCCCACTGATAACTGGGATTTAGATCTGGAAGGGCATGGTGGTGGCTATGCTAAAGTGTCTAATGATCTGATAGCTTTCATGGATTTTATGCTGAAAGAGCATCAGCTTCCGCTAGACCAGATTTATACTGCAAAAATGCTTAGTCACCTGTTGAAGAGAATTGAGCGTGGTGATTATGCAGAAGGAAGTACTATTTTGGCTATTCATACCGGTGGTCTGCAAGGAGCCCGAAGTCTAGCTTAAGCTTGATTAGCGCCAAATTGCGGTTTTGGTCATAAAGAATCATTGAAAAGAATCTGAAAAATCAGTTAGATAGAATCTGGTTTTTCATACAAACGTTAATCCGGAGAGATAATGGATTACTTTCGTAATATTGGTCTAATTGGGCGTTTAGGTAGTAAATCAGTTATAGATACACTCAAGCACCTTATTCGCTTTTTAGGTGATCGCGGTCTGAATACTATTATTGATGAGCGAATCGCTGAAGTTATGCCAGGTCATGGCCAACAAACCAGCACACAGAAAATGATGGGCGAAATCTGCGACCTCGTTATTGTGGTTGGTGGGGACGGAAGTCTGTTGGGCGCAGCTCGTTCTTTAGCTCAGTACCATGTTCCAGTTCTTGGTGTGAATAGGGGTAATCTAGGTTTCCTAACTGATATCTCTCCAAATGAAATTGAAGAAAAAGTAGGCGAAGTACTAGAAGGTAAGTACACCGTTGATAGTCGCTTCCTGCTTGATGTTATTGTTAAGCGTGAAGGGGTACCTATTGGCGAAGCCACTGCGCTTAATGACTGTGTACTGCACCCAGGTAAAGCCGCACGAATGATTGAATTCGAACTGTATATTGAAGGGCAGTTCGTTTACACGCAAAAATCCGATGGCTTGATCATCTCTACGCCAACGGGTTCTACTGCTTATTCGCTATCTGGTGGCGGTCCAATTATGCACCCGAAGTTAGATGCTTTGGTACTGGTGCCTATGTTCCCGCATACGCTTTCTAGCCGTCCGATCGTGGTTAATGGCAATAGTGAGTTGAAGTTGGTAATTAGTCCAAATAATGGTGCTTACCCAACTGTATCTTGTGATGGTCAAAAAGATATTAGCTGTGCACCAGGGGATACGATTACGGTTCATAAAAAACCCCATAAACTGAAACTGTTACACCCGCTCAATTATGACTTCTATAGTACCTGCCGAGAGAAACTTGGTTGGGGTACTAAGCTCGGAGATTGATGTGACTGATCAGTTTAAAGGCTACGATCTGGTTGGTGATGTCCATGGCTGCGGCCTTAGCTTAGAGCTTTTGTTAAGCAAGTTAGGTTACAGCAAAAAGGATGGTGTCTACTGCCACCCAGAGCGCCAGATGATCTTTTTAGGTGACATTGTTGATCGCGGTCCTAGAATCCGTGAGTCTCTACATGTTGTTTACGATATGGTGCAATCGGGCGCTGCTCAGATTGTTATGGGAAACCATGAATTCAACTTTCTAAGTTACTGTACGGAAGGGCATGAGGGCAGTGGTCTTAGCTATCTACGTGAGCATAGTCCACGTCACCACCGTATTCTTGCTGAAACCCTAGAGCAGTTTGCCGATTACCCTGAAGAGCAAGAGATGTTCTTACAGTGGATTCGAGAGATGCCTATTTATCTAGAGTTCGAGCATTTCCGTGTTGTGCATGCTTGTTGGCATCAAAAGTTAATTGATCGGTTCGAGGGTGAATACCCGAATCATATTATCGATGATCGTTTTCTACACCGTTCATCTAAACGTGGCACCTTTGAATGGGCGCTGACTGATCGCTTGTTGCGCGGGACACACTTAAGCTTGCCTGATGGTGAGGTCATGGTGAGTAAAGACGGTTATCGCAGACGCTTCTTTAGAACCAAGTTTTGGTCTGCTGAGCCGGAATATTATGCAGATGTTGTGTTTCAGCCGGATCCTTTGCCGGAGCATATAGCTCGTTTGAAATTAACTAAGCAGGACCATAATGATCTTCTCTATTACGGTCCAGAAGAGAAGATGTTATTTATTGGTCACTATTGGCGGGAAGGGGTTCCTGAACCTATAACACCTAATATCGCATGTTTAGATTACAGTGCGGTTAAATACGGTAAGTTGGTTGCATATCGATTGGATGATGAAAAAACTATTCAGCCTGACAAATTTGTATGGGTTGATGTAAGAACCGAAATCGCCGATGAGTTGGGTCTCTAATGATTAAGGTGCTTTCTGTACCCTTAGGTGAAGATCTCACAGAGTTTACCCAAATCCTATGGCGCTACGAGGTGCCGCATAGGGTTGTTGAGCTTGAGCATACTCAAGAGGTTTGGATTGCTGTTGGGGTTGAGCCTGCGCAGATTGTCGCTTTATATGAGAAATGTCGCCGGGGTGAGAGCCTTGAAGGCTTTGTTTTAGCGATTCCTAAAGCGGTGGGGCAGACAGATCTTTTATCTCAAGTTAAACAGGCTTGGATGAGCTGTTTGTTGATTGCGAGCAGTGTTGTTCTTACCTTCTTAATCTCGTTTGGTGACAATCTGGAATGGCTGCGTTTATTCACGATTGCAGACATTGTTCAAAAAGATGGTGGTTTATACAGCTCTGGTTTGGAAGGCACGCTAGAGTCTTTTGAAATTTGGCGTCTAATTACGCCTATCTTTTTGCACTTTAGTGAGCTGCATATTGCGTTTAATGCCCTTTGGATTTGGATCGTGGGTAGCCGGATTGAGATCTATCAAGGCCGTGTAACTTTGTGTCTATTAATCCTGTTTTCCGGCGTTATCTCTAACATTGCGCAATATCACGATGCGGGGCCAATGTTTGGCGGTTTATCAGGCGTCGTTTTTGCCTTCCTTGGCTATGCGTGGTTGTGGGATAAAACCCAGTCTGATCATCGGATCGGCTTGCCTCAGAGTATTATGGGATTCTTAATTTTCTGGCTAGTGCTTGGCTATGCTGGTGTTCTAGAAGCACTGCAATTGGGTGCTATTGCAAATACCGCTCACCTAGTGGGTTTGCTAGCTGGTTTAGCATTTATTCCGTTTGGAAAGCTTTTAGCTACTAGGAGATAACAAGTGGATCCTGTTTCACTGTCATTAGATCTTAACCATCGTTATCAAGGGCAGTGTGATCGACTTAACCAATTGCCAGAGTGTAATGTGACCGGTCGATATCAAGCCACCTCCTTAGGGCCTATCTGGGTAATGGAGGCTGGGCCTGAAGATGCGCCGCCATTAATCGCTCTGCATGGCTTACATACACCTGCACCGTTTAACCTCGAGCTGCTATGGCCTTTGACTAAGCATTTTCGGGTAATTTCGCCTGATATTCCTGGGCAAGCAGGTAAAACTCCAGGTATTGCGCCAGTGCCTTCCAATAGTGCCTATGCCATGTGGCTCGATCAGCTTTTGGATGCTTTGGGTGTTGAGCAAGCACCTATGGTAGGGCTCTCGTTTGGTGGAGCGGTTTTACTTGATTTGGCTGCTTACAAGCCTGAGCGTATATCTGCTGCATCTTTGATTGTACCAGCGGGTTTTTCTCGGCCCTTGTGGCGGCCATTGAAAAAGCTGATTCTGCCTTTTATTGGCTTTAAAATTAATACCGACCAGCCGCATTTTGATCAGCTAATGAAACCGTTGATGGAAGATAACTGGCCTGAATTGGAACAGTATTATTATTCGACGTTTCAAGCGGGTATTCCTATGACGTTGATACCGCCGGGGCCATTTTCAAAAGCAGAGCTGTCCAGATTTAAATCGCCTGTACAGATTTTCAGTGCAAGTGAAGATATCTATTTCGATCCGGATCAGTTAGCTGAGCAAGCAAGATCGACTCTGGCAAACCTAAAACAGTTAAAAGAACTCGAAGATCTACATATCCCTTGTGAAGAGAATAGACGTTTGATTCAAGAACAAGTGGTCGCATTTATGCGGAATGAAATAGGGATGTGATAGACTTTGTAGATTCCAAATCAGGTGGTGAGACCTGATAAAAAGTAAGAGATTGATGATGACATACGAACAACTAATTCAAGCAATGACCCCTGATATGCATAAATCCCTTAAGCGTGCAGTGGAGTTGGGGAAATGGCCTGATGGACGTAAGTTAACGCCAGAACAACGTGATATCTGTATGCGTGCCGTTGTTGCTTATGACTTAGAGCACAAGCCAGAAGAAGAACGAGTTGGATATATTGATCGTACAAAACAAGACGGTTCTCAGCATGGTAAAGACCCATTGGCAGCCGATACGATTAAAATTCTGACTGACGATAAAAATTAATGCAGATTCTAGCGCAGGGTGCGCTACAAAAAATGCGCACCGAACTAACACTTGAAGGCGTTGTTTACAAATTACCTGTAGGTGACCAGGAAGTGCCAATGAATGAGCTCATTGGTAAACCTATCTCCTTAGAATACAAGGGTGCGATCAATTGCACTCATTGTGGGCGTAAAACTAACAAAAGCTTTAACCAAGGTTTTTGTTACCCTTGCTTTAAAAGTCTCCCTCAATGTGATCAATGCATAGTTAAACCTGAACTTTGCCATTTCCATGAAGGCACTTGTCGTGATGCCGGTTGGGGTGAGCAGTTTTGCTTCCAAGACCATTACGTTTATCTAGCTAACTCATCGGGTGTAAAAGTTGGTATTACCCGCGGCACTCAAATTCCAACACGTTGGATGGACCAAGGTGCTATTCAAGCATTGCCGATTCTGAAAGTAGCAACACGTTTGCAGTCAGGCAAAGTTGAGCGCCTTCTTGGCGAGCATGTAGCAGATAAAACTAACTGGCGCAAAATGCTTAAAAATGAAGTTGAGCCTTTAACGCTTGCTGAAATTCGTGATCAGCTTTTTGAAAAATGTAGTGAAGGTTTGGCGGAACTCGAACAGACTTTTGGTATCCAAGCTATTCAGCGTTTGCCAGATGCTGAACAAATAGAGATCAACTACCCTGTGTTGATTTACCCGACAAAAGTTACATCGTTTAATTTTGATAAAACGGCCGAAGTATCTGGCGTTTTGCAGGGGATAAAAGGGCAGTACCTGATCTTAGATACTGGCGTTATCAATATGCGTAAATTCACAGCGTATCAGGTATCTGTATCTGCCTGATAACTGACTAGGTGAAATCATGTCTCAAGAACCCAATGTTATTTACCTTAAAGACTATAAAGTTCCATCTTATCTGATAGAAACCACCGACCTGCGTTTTCAATTGTTTGAGCAGGAAACTCTGGTCACAGCAGAATTAAAAATCTGCCGAAATCCGAAGTGTGAGGATTTAACTCCGAAGCTAGTGCTATTCGGGCACCCAGAGCTAGAGTTATCGAATCTTTCGATTGATGGTGTCGAACACGTTGATTATCAGCGTGAAGGTGAAGAGTTGTTGCTTTCTGATCTGCCAGACAGCTTTACCTTAAAAACGCTGACAAAAATTCATCCGGAAACGAATACTGCATTAGAAGGTTTGTATAAATCAGACGGTATGTTCTGTACACAGTGTGAGGCCGAAGGCTTCCGCCGTATCACTTTCTATCCTGATCGTCCCGATGTGATGTCTGTCTTCAGCACAACAATTGAAGCTGAAAAACAGGCTTATCCAGTATTACTTTCCAATGGTAATTTGGTTGATAAAGGTGAGCTTGGTGATGGTCGTCACTGGGTCAAATGGGAAGACCCTTTCAGCAAGCCAGCTTATCTTTTTGCAATAGTAGCAGGCGATCTTCAGCATATTAAAGATACCTTTACGACCTCGTCCGGACGTGAAGTTGAGCTGCTCATTTATGCTGAGCAGAAAGACCTGAATAAATTAGATTACGCGATGCAGTCCCTGAAAAAGTCGATGGCTTGGGATGAGCAGGTTTACGGTCGTGAGTATGATCTAGATATCTATATGATTGTTGCGGTCGACTTCTTCAATATGGGAGCAATGGAGAATAAAGGTTTAAATATCTTTAATACTTCTTGTGTGCTTGCTCATCCTGCTACGACCACTGATATGGGTTTTCAGCGCGTTGAAGGGGTTGTGGCCCATGAATACTTCCATAACTGGTCGGGTAATCGTGTCACTTGTCGTGATTGGTTCCAGTTAAGTTTGAAAGAAGGCTTCACCGTATTCCGCGATGCAGAGTTCTCTGCTGATATGAACTCACGCACAGTGAAACGCGTAGAGGATGTTGGTGTACTGCGTACAGCTCAGTTTGCTGAAGATGCAGGCCCAATGGCACATCCAATCAGGCCAGCTTCGTTTATTGAAATTTCAAACTTCTACACCCTGACTATCTATGAAAAGGGCGCAGAAGTTGTGCGAATGATTCACACCTTATTAGGCCCTGAATTATTCCGTAAAGGTTCTGATCTTTATTTCGAGCGCCACGATGGTCAAGCGGTGACAACGGAAGAGTTTGTTTCTGCGATGGAAGATGCTTCGGGTAAAGATCTATCTCAGTTCCGCAATTGGTACTCTCAAGCCGGTACGCCGGAATTGCATGTTACTGATAGTTTTGATGCATCAACGGGCGATTATCAGCTTCATGTGGAGCAGCGCTGCCCAGCGACACCGGGTCAGGATGAGAAGCTACCATTCCATATCCCATTAGCTCTTGGCTTGCTTGATGAGAATGGTAAAGACCTTGTGTTGGCTAATGGTCAAAGCACTGAGGTGCTTAATATCACAGAGGCTCAGCAAACCTTTACATTTAAAGGCTTAACGGCGAAGCCAGTGCCTTCGTTATTGCGTGGATTTTCAGCCCCTGTGAAACTGTTCTATCCGTATCAGCGTGATGAGCTGATGTTCCTGATGGCAAATGACAGTGACGGCTTTAGTCGTTGGGATGCTGCTCAAAAGCTCGCAGTGGATATCATGCAAGGGTTAATTGCTGACTATCGTGAAGGTAAAACGTTGGAGTTAGATGAGCGTCTAGTGTCAGCGTACAAATCAATTCTGGAAACAGAAGGTTTGGATAAAGCAATGGTCAGCAAGGTGCTAACGCTGCCTTCAGAAGCTTATTTGTCTGAGCTAGCTGATGAGATTGATGTCGATGCTATCTACAACGTACGCAAGTTCGTACGTCATACATTAGCGGCAGAGCTAGAGGCTACATTGTTGCAGTGTTATCAAGATAATGACCTTGATCTGCAATATTCACCAGATTCTGACTCCATTGCTCGTCGAAGCCTGAAAAATCTATGTATATCTTATCTAACGTCCTTAGATAAACCTGAGTATCTAGAGCTTGCGCAAGCTCAATATGCTAAGTCGGATAACATGACCGATATGCAGGCGGCATTGGTGCAAGTGGCCCACTCTGAAAATGACAAGGCAGCTCAAGATTTATTGGATGATTTCTATGATCGTTGGAAGGATGAGAGTTTAGTGGTCAACATCTGGTTGTCTATCCAAGCCTCTAATCCAAAAGAGAAAGCTATTGATCGCGTTAAAGCATTGATGGAACATCCGGCGTTTGATGCTAAAAATCCGAACAAGTTGCGTTCTCTTATCTCTGTATTCTGTGCTCAGAACCCAGTTAATTTCCATGCGAAAGATGGTTCGGGTTACCAGTTCTTGGCTGATCGAATTATTGAGCTGAATGCTCAAAATCCGCAAGTAGCATCGAGAATGGTGACGCCATTGAGTCGTTGGAAGAAATATGACAAAGTGCGTCAAGCGCTTATGCTTAAAGAGCTAGAGCGCATTCGAGACAGTGGAAATCTATCAAAAGATGTCTTCGAAGTGGTGAGTAAAAGCTTGGCGTAAAAAAAAATGCAATATACGCCTTTAGCCGGGGGGACGGATGAGTTTACCTCGGCTATACTCGCTTAGGAATAAAGCTGAACATGCGTTATCTTGTTTAGCGCTATAACAAATAATAAAGATACGTTTTACCAAGGAAGCAACATGTCTAAATTACTATCTACTGAAGATAAATTCGACATCCAACAAAATTTCCGTCGCTACATGCGTTTGAAAGATAGTCATGAATCATCTACTGATGCCTACAAAAATGCCAAAGCTAACCGCATTTGGATTGCTGGCATTGTGTTAATGTTGTTTGCGCTAGCGTCTGAATTTTTCCTCGGTGCAGCAGCAGGTCTATTTGGTGTTTATTTTTACAATGTAATCACTAGTTGGTTAGACGCGAATTCTAGCGATGAAAGTTTAGAAGAGCTTGATCGTTGGTTCTCTACTAAGAGCCTTAAGTTTGAAGGTCGTATTCTTTACTTCAAACAAGATGATCTATTGGAAAACCCACTAGATCCATTTAACGAAGCTTGCTACGCAGTTGCAGAATAAAATCTGATCCAGATTTACTTGTGGGGTCGTAGAATGCCGAAAAGTGAAAGCTTTTCGGCATTTTTATTTGTGAGAAATTATTTGTGAGGAAGAGTTGTTAGATCTAAAAGAGAAGCGTGCTTGGATATTTGATCTTGATGGCACTTTAACTCAACCTGTTCATGATTTTGAACTGATTCGCCAGAAACTAGGTATAGATCCTAGTGATGATATTCTTGAATGTATTAAGCGTCAGCCTCCAGAGCGTCAGCGATGGATGAATGCTGAGCTTGATATTCTAGAAAGGGAATATGCATCCCAAGCAGCTCCTGCTGAAGGCGTGCTCGATTGCCTAGAAGTGATAGCTGCAGCTGATTGTCAGATGGGTATTCTTACCCGTAATACCCACGAATTAGCATTATTATCATTAAAGGCGATTGGTGCGGATACATTCTTCGAAAAGGCTCATGTTCTGGGTCGTGAAGACAGCCAGCCCAAGCCATCCCCTGAAGGTATTCATATACTATTAAAGCAGTGGGCATTGCCAAACCATTCAGGCGTAATGGTGGGGGATTTTCATTTGGATCTGTTGTCAGGGCGTGCAGCGGGTGTAAGTACTGTACATGTTGATCTGAAAGATCGTCACTGGCCGGAAGATACAGATATCAGAGTGAAAAACCTGTCTGAGTTAACATCATTACTGACCTTGGCTTAAACTTTTGTTTATACCTACCCCTTTGAAGCTAAAGGAAAAATTTCAGTTTTAAAAATAACTGCATTCTCTCTCCCGATTTAAACCCAGTTTTGCTTGATCTTTGTCAAAGGTCTTTCTCCCTGATCGTCTATATTGGGTTATTGGACTAACCTTTTGAGGTGTAAGTATGACGATATTAGCCGAGCTACATCAGGATCATGTAAATCTTAATAAGCTATTAGTAATCTTGCGTCAGAAAGTTAATCAGCTTAAAGCAGGACAGCAGCCTAATTTCAGTCTTATGGCTGATCTGATTGACTATATCTCTAATTACGCCGACGGCCACCATCATCCCCGCGAAGATAAAATGTACAAATGTTTGGCTGATCGGAATCCCGAATTGGATAAGCATCTATTCAACTGCGCTAAAGATCACGAAGCTTTAAAAAGCTCCAGCCTTCAACTGAAAGAGGCTGTTGATGGTATTTTGCATGATTCAGTGATGCCAATGGATGAATTTGCCAGCCTATTAGATGATTTTGTCTCGCTACAAATGACACATCTTAATTTCGAAGAGGGGCAATTGTTTCCACTGATTCAAGAATCGGTGAGCGATAAAGAGCTAGCGATGATTGAAAAGCAGCTTCCAAAACAAGAGGATCCGCTTTTTGGGGAAGTTCAGGCTCGAGAGTATATGGTACTTTATAAAGAGCTTATGCTGGAACTGAGCGAAGCTTGTTAACCAATATCGTTTTTACTCAGAGGGGAACATAGTTTTCTCTCTGATTACTGAGATACTAAGTAGAATTAGTTAAGCATTTGGCTTAGATCGATTTGAGGCTCTTGAAACTGAGTAAAAGAGACTTGGTCACGACCGTTATGTTTGGATTCATAGACTGCCTTATCCGCTGACTGGATCAGTTGATAGGCAATATTGTTAAGGCTTTCTTTAGGATAGTTAGCTGGTGTACACAGAGATACGCCGACAGATGTCGTCATCCTAAATGGCTTGGCATTCTCATCGCGGAAAATAAGACGAGAAAGTTTCTGTCTCAATGTGTCTGCTATTTCCATCGCCCGCGCTTTATCACAATTTGGCAGTAGTACCGCGAACTCTTCGCCGCCATAGCGCGCAATAATATCAGTTTTGCGCAGTTGTTTACCTAAGAATAAACCTACCGTTCTTAAAACTCTGTCACCGGTTTGATGGCCGTAGGTGTCGTTAACTACTTTAAAATGGTCTAGATCCATAAACAGGCAGGCTAAAGAGTGATTAGCACGGCTTGCACGGGACAGCTCTCGAACTATCTCCTGATCAAACGAACGACGATTATGCACTTTCGTCAGCATATCGATGCTGCTTAATCGATGTAGATTTTCTTGGTTAATGCAGTTTTCGATACAAACAGAAATCACAGAAGCTAAGTGCTGAATATAGTCGTAGCGAACATGTTGGGTATATCGACTCGCATCTGCGCTACCTAAATGCAGGCTGCCGATAAGGCAGTTTTGGCGAATCAGTGGCAACAGTGCGCAGGACTCAATCGGGTTATCTGCTACAGGGAAGGCTTCTCTGCGCACAGCTTCGCTTGGCGCACCCACAATGAGTTTTTGATTAGGGTATAACGATTTTAGTAAGCGTTGGCTTTGTACAAACTGTAACGTATTGCCTGGAGGTGGCGGTACATAATCGTCTAGCAGAGTGCGTGCAGCATGTTCCGGATCGAATAGGATGAGATTTACATTGCTCAGTTTAAAGAGGTCTTTAAACTCAATCAGCATTAAATCGAGTAACTCAGATAAACGAGCGCATGAGAGAAGGCGAATCTCCACATCAAAAAAGCTATTCAGGACACTCTCATTGCGCTCAGCCTTGCTTAACATTAAGCGAAGGGTGCGCTTGAGCTCCTGATTTTCCTTTTCTAGCTCGTTTAAACTCATAGTTCGCCTTTAATAGGATCCGTTAAAGGGTTATCGGCACTTAACTTAAACTATAAAGTTTTTTTTAACATTTTTGTTGAGAAATATTAATGACAATTTTATTTAGTTTTTAATAAGTTATGGCTGTTCATATATTGTTCTACTGTTTCCACCACCGCTTGCGTATGGGCATCAATTTCCATATTAACCCTGCTGCCTTCGCCTAAGTCTCCAAAGGTTGTAACCGCTAAGGTTTCTGGGATGAGGTAAACGTTGAACAGATTATCCTGTTTTTCACCAATGGTTAGGCTGCAGCCGTTAAGTCCGATAAAACCTTTGGCAAATATATAGCGTTGAAATTCTGGGGCCGCTTCAAACCATACAATCCAGTTGTTTTCAGGCTTTTCGATTTTGGCAATTTTTACTTGCTGGTGGATGTGACCTGAAAGTAGGTGGCCACCGATTTCATCACCAAATTTAGCGGCACGTTCAAAGTTAACCTGATCACCTGGCGCGAGGTCGCCTAGATTGGTTAATTTAAGTGTTTCCATAATCAGGTCGAAGCTGATTAAGTTATTCTCAAATTCGACAACGGTTAGGCAGGTGCCGTTTAAAGCGATGCTGGCGCCAATTTGCAAATTGTCACAATGCTCTAAAGGAAGCTCTACTTGCAGCCGCATAAAATCGGCTTTAGTTTCAACAGCTTTGATTGTCGCTTTACCTTGAACAATTCCAGTAAACATCGGTGCACTCTTATAAATTTGCTAATCTAAATACTGCAATGCATCGTAACAACAATAGAGTTCTGCTGCAGCGACTAAATTACTTTTCGCTGTAATTGTTATAAGCACCGAATAACAGCTATATGATGGGTTTAATCCTTAAGGAAAAAGGTATGAAAATTTTAGTGACAGGTGGAACAGGTTTTATCGGTAAACACTTTATCGAAGCTCGATTAGCTGAAGGAGACGAGGTGGTATGCTGGAGCCGGAACCCTTCTAAAGTTGCGGAATTGTTTCAAGGAAGAGTTGAGGCGATTCGTGATCTACCTCCACAGGATGAATTAGCGGTAGATGCTGTTATCAATTTAGCTGGTGAGCCGATTGCCGATCAGAAGTGGACCGAGGATCGTAAACAGCTTCTGCGAGCGAGTCGTATCGATCTAACCCATGAGCTCGTTGGGTGGATCGAAGCACAAACCGTAAAACCGAAGGTCCTCATTAGTGGTTCAGCAATAGGCTATTACGGTTGTCATGACGACGATAAAAAACTTGGCGAAGAAAGCCTGCCAAATAGAGGATTTACGCATACACTTTGTGCCGATTGGGAAGCAGAAGCGTTAAAGGCAGAAGCCTTTGGAGTCAGAGTATGCCTCATCCGAACAGGGGTGGTACTGGGTGACGGTGGTGCATTAAGCAAGATGTTACTGCCATTTAAACTCGGACTAGGTGGGCCGATTGCCAGTGGCAAACAATGGATGTCATGGATACATATTGATGATGAGATTGAAATAATCTCTATGCTATTAACCCACGATCAACTATCAGGCCCATTTAACTTAACCTCACCAAACGCTGCAACGAATGCGGAGTTTTCCAAAACCTTAGGAAAGACCTTAGGTCGACCAGCATTTATGCCAATGCCAGGCATTGTTATCAACCTGATGTTGGGTGAGGGCGCGGAGTTGTTGGTGGAAGGGCAACGCGTTTACCCCGAAAAGCTAGAAGAGATAGGCTATAAGTTTCACTATCCAGAGCTTTCTGGAGCGATGTATTCAGCCGTAAACTTCTAACGAGTGCTTCTAGCTTTCTCTGCCTTCGGGGAATTGTGGTAAATCATCTGAAATTTCGTACCAATCAGCTTTATAGCTGCAATAGATATGACTATCTGGTTTAACGGTAATTTCGCTATCTAATGTGCCTAAAGTAAATTCAACATGGGTGCCAGGGTTATTAATAGGTGCAAAGGTTAAGCTAGAACCGCATTCGGAACAGAACTGTCGTTTGGTGCCATTAGGTGACGTATAAGTTTTAAGTAACTTTTCACCTTGTAGCCACTTAAAGTTCTCTACCTTAGCGACTCCATAAGTACCGAATGCCGCGCCATGGAATTTACGACACATACTGCAATGGCAATGCGCCATCTTAGGTTGTAAGCCAGTGACCACATACTTGATACCGCCGCATAAACACTGACCAGTGAGTTTTGTTGTATCTGGATTCGTCGACATGAATTGATAACCTCAGCTAATGTGGGATAACGGAAGTTCTGTACGGCTTACTATTTGGCGCATAACAAAGCTAGTTCTAATACTGCTTACCCCTTCTATCTGATTAAGCTCTTTCAGAAGGAATTTCTCATAATAGGACATATCTGGCATAAGTACTTTTAAGATGTAGTCAGCTGCGCTACCTGTAATCAATGCGCACTCGACGACTTCTTCATAGCTGGCAATAATACGCTCGAAATTGTCTAAAATTTCGGGCTTTTGTTTATCTAGACACACATGAATGTAAACGCTCATAGGCAGCCCCACAGCATTCTTATTCAGCAACGTCACTTGTTTTTCAATAATACCGGCGTCTTCTAGTTGTTTAACTCTGCGTGCACAAGGTGAAGGGGATAGGTTGACCTTTTCAGCTAGTTCTAAATTGCTGATATCTCCATTCTTTTGAATCTCTTCCAAAATTTGCTGGTCGATTCGGTCTAGTTTTTTGCTTGGCATAATTTCCTACGGCTATTTTAGAAACTAGTGATGCTTGCTAATGATTGAATGAATTTCGCATTTAAATAGCAATGATCAGAGGTATTTTAACTATCCTAACGATTCTGATTAAGCCTTTCTAGCGATGATTCTTAAACGCAAATGTTCGCTCTTTAAGATGCAGACTCCTGCACATGGTTTGTTTGCATCCTTTATCGGTATAAAAAGCGCTTAACTAATATATTAAGTTCGTTGTTGGCTATTTGTGCCAATTTATTCTCTTTTATTGGCTTTTTTCTCTAGAAAATGAGTTGAATTGTGATTTTTTTGAGAACTTTCACTAAGGGCTTGCTGCTAATTTATTTACACCAAACTTGCTTGGGCAATTCATCCCCTGAGCCAGAGTTCAATTCACAAGATTGATGCAGCTTGTCCTAATCCGGGACGTTTGGGATTCCATAAGAATCCCCTTTTTATAGATTCTTAGTCCTTGGAAATTCCTATGAACAATTTAAATAAAGCTATTGAAGCCTTAGGTGAAGATGAGCGAAATCAAGAAAACAGAGAGTGGATTGATGCGCTTGACGATGTGATGGCAGAACAAGGTTCGCAGCGTGGCCGTGACATCATTCGTCTCTTACAAAATTCGTTGTTTAAACAGGGTGTTCACACAACGGAAGCCACGTTGAATACACCTTATCGGAATACGATTCCTGTTAATGAGCAACGCAGCTACCCCGGAAATAGAGAGTTAGAACAGAAGCTTGAAAACATTATTCGTTGGAATGCTCTCGCGATGGTGGTTAAGGCGAATGATCAAGGTACAGGTGTTGGTGGGCATATTGCGACCTATCAATCCGCAGCCACTATGTTGGAAGTGGGTTTAAACCACTTTTTTAAACAGCACACAGATAAGTATGGTGGTGATCAGCTATTAGTCCAAGCGCATGCTGCTCCAGGTATATATGCGAGAGTGTACCTTGAAGGCCGCCTAACTGACGAGCAGATGGCTAATTTCCGTCGAGAACTTCAACAAGGGGGAGGATTAAGCTCTTATCCTCATCCGAGACGTATGCCTGATTTTTGGCAGGGACCGACCGCATCGATGGGGCTTTCTACGCCTTCGGCAATCTACCAAGCACGATTTATGAGGTATTTAGAAAATCGTGGTTTGAAAGAGCCAAACGGTGGAAAAATCTGGTGCTTCATTGGTGATGGTGAATCGGATGAGCCCGAAGTGTTAGGGACAATCAACATGGCCAGCCGAGATAACTTAGATAACTTGGTGATGGTGATCAATTGTAATCTGCAGCGCTTGGATGGCCCTGTGCGAGGCAATGGCAAAATTATTCAGGAGCTAGAACGAAGCTATCGTGGTGCTGGTTGGAATGTTATCAAAGTGATCTGGGGCAGTGAATGGGATGAACTGTTCTTACGAGACCGTGAAGGTATTCTGCAAGATCGAATGGATCAAGCTGTGGATGGCGATTACCAATATTACACAGTTTCCGATGGCCAGAGTGTGCGCGATCACTGGACGCAAAATGATCCTCGTTTAGAGGAGTTGATGAAGACGCTGAGCGACGAGCAGATTCGTTGTATAAAACGTGGCGGCCAAGATCGACAGAAGATCTTTAGTGCGTTTGATAAAGCCATGGAAAATACAGGTAAGCCAACGGTTATTCTAATGAAAACTGTTAAAGGCGATGGTATGGGGGCGAGTGCTGAAGGGCAAAATACAAGTCATCAGAAAAAGCAGTTAACGGCCGAAGAGCGAATTGAGATTGGTCGTCGTTTTGAAATTCCATTGAGTGATGAAGAGTTGGCTGCGGCAAGCTTGTATAAGCCAAGCCCAGACAGCCAAGAAATTCAGTATCTTCACAAACAGAGACAAATGTTAGGTGGATATCTACCGTCCAGAAATGCGAACTTCGAAAAACTAGCGCTTCCTCCTTTAGCCCTGTTTAAAGAGGCGATATCTGGTACGAAACGCGAGCAATCCACAACCATGGCTTTTGTTCGTATGTTGTCTCATCTATTAAAAGATCCAGAGATAGGTAAATACATTGTGCCTATCGTGCCGGATGAAGCACGTACCTTTGGTATGGAGTCTCTTTTCAAACAGTTTGGTATCTATTCTTCTGAAGGTCAGAAATATAACCCAGTGGATTCAAGTAGTTTGCTTCCATATAAAGAAGCTAAAGATGGTCAGCTGTTGCAAGAGGGGATCTGTGAGACAGGTGCGATGGCGTCTTTCTTAGCGGCAGGAACCTCCTATGCAAACTACGGGGTGCCAACCATCCCGTTTTATATCTTTTATTCGATCTTCGGTTTCCAACGTGTTGGAGACATGATTTGGGCTTGTGCTGATAGTATGGCGAAAGGCTTCCTTTTAGGTGGCACGGCAGGTAGAACAACCCTAAATGGTGAAGGTCTTCAGCATCAAGATGGTCACTCCCAAGCTGTCGCTGCAACAGTACCTAATATGCTCAGCTACGATCCCGCGTTTGCCTACGAGTTAGCGGTGATAATCAAAGATGGTATCGAGCGGATGTATATCAATAATGAAAATATTTTTTATTACATCACCTTGTACAACGAAAACTACTTAATGCCAGTTATGCCTGAGGGGTGTGAAAAGGAGATTCTAAAAGGGATGTATCGCTACGTTAAGAATGAAAACTCTGGGCATAAAGTGCATCTGTTTGGTAGTGGAAGTTTAATGCAGGAGGTTTTAAAAGCCGCTGAGATCTTAGAAGAGTTTGGTTGTAGTACCGATATTTGGAGTGTGACCAGCTATAACCAGTTGGTCAGAGATGCATTGGCTGTCGAGCGGGAGAATTTACTGAACCCCGATGCTAATGCTGAGAGCTATCTTCAAATTGCTCTGAAACACGAACAGGGTGTTTTTGTAGCTGTCAGTGATTTTGTGAAATCTTTACCCAACGGCATTGCTCGATGGTTCCCAGAAGATCCCGTTGTATTGGGCACGGATGGTTTCGGATTAAGTGAAAGCCGTCCAACCCTCAGAGATCATTTTGAAGTTGATGCCCGTTTTATCGCTTGGGCAGCCTTATCTCGCCTCTATAGCAAAGAGGTGCTTAGCCGTGAAACGCTAAATAGCGCAAGAGATAAGCTCAAAATTCCTTATGAAAAAGCAGACCCTGCTTATTTTTAATTTTCTAAGAAATAAAACGTCTCTCATTTGTAGAGACTAACAAGCGGTAATAAAGATGGGTTCAGAAGTTGTATCTATGCCAGATATTGATGGATCTGGCGAAGTAGTTGAGTTGTGCGCGGATTTAGGTGCAGAGATCAAAATTGGTCAATCACTGCTAGTGATTGAATCAGATAAAGCGTCTATGGAAGTGCCCTCTACTGTTGAGGGTATATTGGAGGAATGGCTCCTTGACGTGGGTTCGACGGTTGAAAGTGGAACTTTACTTTGTGCAGTGCTGGAACAAGGAGTAGTGGGTAAAAATGATTATCAAGAGATTGCTAGAGAAGTTAAAGAAGAGACTGAAACTGAGGCACTAAAGCATGATGCAGGGGGCATTGAAATAAGCAGCGACAATAGAAGTTCTGAAGGACCTGTTAAAAGCGAGCAATGTGCAAAGAGTGCAGTATCCAGTCAGGTGTATTCAGGGCCTGCAGCTCGCAAATTGGCTAGAGAGCTTGGCGTAAATCTCGAGGATATCTCGGGAACAGGCCCTCGAGGCCGAATTCTAAAAGAAGACATTAAGGCATTCGTTAAACTAGAACGAGTTCAGAAAACGGCAATGCCGCAATCTTCAGGTATTCCTCAGATACCTGAACAGGATTTTAGTCGCTTTGGTGCCGTTGATTTTAAGGATATGTCTAATATTGCGCGTGCGACTTCAGAGCATATGACGCGATGTTGGTTGAATATTCCCCATGCCACTCTATTTGATGAAGCTGATATCACAGAGCTAGAGTCTTTTCGAAAAGGGCTTAAGCCTGAGTTTCTGAACTTAGAAAAAGCGCCAACCATACTGCCCTTTATTGTGAAGGTTATTGCTCAAACCTTACGTAAGTACCCATTGTTTAACAGTTCGTTAAGCTCTGATGGTAAGCAGATTATCTATAAAAATTACGTCAATATAGGCGTTGCTGTAGACACTCCTGCGGGATTGGTCGTACCAGTGATAAAAGGGGCAGATAGCAAAAGTATCTCTGAGCTGTCTATTGAGATAAATGACTTGGCTGGTAAAGCGCGTGAAAGGCAACTAAAGCCAGCGGATATGCAGGGCGGTTGTTTCACTATATCGAGTTTAGGGCCTACAGGCGGCACAGGCTTTACACCGATTGTTAATGCCCCAGAAGTCGCGATTTTGGGTGTTGCTAAGGCAAGTATAAAGTCTGTTTGGGATGGACGTGAGTTTCAGCCGAGAAAGCAGTTACCACTGAGCTTGTCCTTTGATCATCGGGTAATTAATGGTGGTGATGCAGGTCGCTTTATGGCCTATATCAATAGCGCTATAACCGATATTAGACAGCTGTTGCTTTAAGAAAGTGATTTAATCGAGCAGTTCTGTCGTAAGACACTTAGACAAAACCTAACTTCTGAATGGAATTTTAGGAGTTAGGTTTTTTGTCATCAGATGATTGGCTGTGTTGTTCGGTGAGTTTATTTAACGCCTCTAGAGTTTGGTCTAGCTGGTTTTCAATCTTTTCTAGTTTTCTTTCTAAACCTTCGATACGTTCAATATTGCGTTCTTCTTTTTGAGTTAGCTCTCTTTCATCCTGTTCGATAAAGAACACGGAGAAACTAGCGGTTAACATGGAGAACATGGCTAATCCCATTAGGATGAGAAGCGAGCCAAATATTCTGCCTTCAGTTGTCGCGGGTACAAGATCGCCATAACCTACAGTAGTAACGGTAACCCAGGCCCACCATAAACCATCCATAGGTGTTTCAAAGGCAGGATCGATACCTGAAATTAGCAGTCCGGAAATCACCAAGATGATAAAGCAGATAAAGAGTGTGATACCTAAGTTATGCCGAGACAAGAGATCACGGGTATCTTTAGAAACACGCAGGAAGATTCCGATGGTTAGAGCAAGCCTAAGGGTTCGGATTATCCCTGCATAGAAGGTATCAACACCCCATATAACCGGTAGACCACCAAGTACGATGAGTGGACTCATCCAATTGTGCTTGAGGTATTTAATGCGATCATTAACCAGCCATAGCATCACAAACAGCTCTGACATAAATAGTAGCCAAATCAGCCAGTCGGAAGCAAAAGAGGTGTAAGCGTTAGAGACACCTTTAGATTGCAGATACCAGTCTATAAGAATCCATATCGCAGCCAGCACCATTGGCCCTTCAAATCGGCGCCCCCAGCGTTTGGCGCGTTCGTTTTCTTCTGAAGCGACCCCGCCTAGGCCAACCATACGCATTAGTGCCGTATGTCGAGTGTATTCCATTTAGCGCTCCACTTTACTGGGTCTGTATTGTTAATGGTTGTAGTCCAAACGTTGTTGTCCGTCTTTCAGATCCAAGCGTTGACGAAGCTGTCGAGCCCTCACTTTCGACATGGCGTCTAATATGAGGTCTCCTTGCCAATACTCGTCTTGCTGGCCGTATAGATGTTGCTGTAGATCCATTACCAACAGATTTATCGTTTGGTTATTCGCGTATTCGCACACGGATTCTAGCGACTGTATTTCAGGTGAAGCCCAAAAGCTTTGAGCCCACTCAACTAAACGCAATTGAGCAACATTGGGATTGTTTTGGTTACAGGCGATTGAGAAAGCCTGAAAAGTGTTTTTCTCTGTTATCTCAAACGCAACCCGCTTTTGTTCCTCTTCAAAGAACGAATGATCAGGTTCTTCTTTAGATTGCTTTTTAATATTACGCAGATGGTTAAACGTATAGATAAAGGCCAGAGTCGCTGCAATACTGATCCCTGTTAGAATCCAAACTAAAAAAGTGATCGAACCAGAGGACCCCTCTTTATCTGATTCAGAGCTGTTGGTAGGGATAACCGCAGGTGTAACTTCAATTTTCCTCTGAGTGATAGAGGCTGTCTGGCCTTTGTCGGCTGTTGTATTCCACCAAGGAATGTCGATTGAAGGCAAGATGATCTCTTTGCTATTGCTAGGTGTAATTTCTAGTTCTTCCACTCGTTGGCTGATAACACCTTGCTCGGTCATGCGTTCTTCTAAAACGACATTGAGTAGGGTGATGGTGGCATCAGGGTTTTGTAATGATGCCATTGAGGGTAGAGAAGAAGAGGGTAATCCTTCAGCTTCTAGTTTGATTATCCTTGTAAGCTTGTCAGATTGACTAACCTGATTGAGTTCTTCCAAGTTGTCTTCGATATAGATCGATGTGGCTGGAAGCCATAACTTGCGTGTGTTCTGATTAGCGGGAGGTAATACCGAAAGCAATAGAGGTTCACTATTCAGTTCGACCACTGTGTTGTTCGATAGAGTGGTTGAGAAAAACACTGGGCTAATCTCTACTTCGCCTTCCTGAAGTGGGAACAGCGTATAGCTTGTTTCGGTAACATTATAGTTCTGACCACGCACCATACTGGTATATTGCTTTTGCTCTTCTAACGGCTTGATGATCGCATCAGGTGATTCTGGCGCTGTTAAATTTGCATCCAAAGGTAATGGAGCAAGATGGAAAACCTTCGAGCGTAAAATCGCTTGCCCATTTACGTAGAGTTCATCTTTATCAAGGCTGGATTCTAGAAAGATCGCTCTGCCAGTGCCTTCTGCAAGTTCAGGATTATCATTAGCGGGTAGCACTGAGATTGGAAGTTCTTGACTGGCTTGCTGTCCTACAAAGATAGAAGGAATAACTTGCTCGCCGTCCCTTCGAGGTTTTAGTTGTAGCACCCAACGTGTTTTTGTCGTTACCGATCCTGTGGTATGGCTCGAGACAGTGACTTTGCGTGTGCCAACAATATTAAAGTCTTTTTGTAATTGGCTTAGGTTTGGCCGAGTGACATCTTGCTGATCAGTTTCTAAGGTCAGCGTGATTTTTTGACCTAAATAGAGGGTGTTTGTATCGAGAGAAGAAGATACTTTAGCTTGAGCTTGAAAAGCAGTGAAAGCCAGTAGAAAGAAAAAGTGAGAAGAAATAAATCGCAATGGAATCCTCGCGCTATCATCGCTGGCTATAGCTTACATTGGGTTAGGACTGTAAGTCATAATTATGATTTTCATTTTATTATGAGTAATCCTGCAGGGTGAATCAACGTATTCCGGTTTAATAATTGTTTGATTATTTTTGCTCTCGCATGTTTCGTTTCTGTGTGATTTCTAGTTCTCTAAACCGTTAAAAATTTGTTTGTATCAAACGTTTTTGTACTTAAACGGCTGTTGGCTACATTTTGTCTATACTTTTGATTATTTGAGAAAAATTGAGGGTTGCAGATGGAATACCTAGGCCAGGATGAAAAAGCTAATCTGTTAAAAACACTGTGCCAAGAATTAGAAAATCGATTACCGAAAGAAAGGTCTGAAGCCTTGGTGGAGTTTGCAACTCTATATTACTCATCCGCTTCGTTAGCTGATCTCCTCGAATGGAAGTTAGAAGATCTCTACGGTTCGACACTCGCTTGTTGGCAGTTTCTTCAAGAGCGTAAAGCCGGGCAGGTGAAGGTCAGGGTATTTAACCCCGATTACGAGCTGCATGGTTGGCAATCGACTCATACCGTGATTGAAGTCTTGCAGAAGGATATTCCCTTCCTAGTTGATTCTCTGCGAATGGAGCTTAATCGACGTAATTTAACCATTCACGCCATACATAATGCGGTTGTGACTTTGAAAAGGGATGATAAAGGCGGCTTATCTTCTCTACTCAAAAAGGACAGTCGAGCTAAAAATTCTCAAAGAGAATCATTAGTTTCGATCGAGGTTGATAGACATTCGGATACTGCAGATCTTCAAGACTTGGAGCAAGCGCTACGAAATGTCCTTGAAGACGTAACTATGGTGGTAGAAGACTTTGAGCCTATGGTTGAGCGATGCGATGCTCAAGCAGACATTTTCTCAAAGGCGATCAAAGGCTTTGATGCTGAGATTACGTCGGAAGTACATGACTTTATTAAGTGGATAAAGGATCATTTTACCTTCTTAGGTTATGACGAATACCAACTAGTAGAGAAGAAAGGGAAGAAAACCCTCGAAGCTATTCCGGGTAGTCAACTCGGTTTGTTGAAATTCTGCGATGAACATTGCCGTTCTGCTTTAGTTAATGAGAATGATCGTGATGCCGAAGGCTTTGTTCTAATACCCGATATTCTCTCCTTTACGAAATCCAATCGAGCCTCCAGTGTTCATCGTCCTACTTACCCTGATTACATCAGTATCAAACAATACAATAAGAAGTGTGAAGTGGTAGGTGAATGCCGATTCTTAGGCTTATATACCTCTAGCGTTTATATTCAGAGCTCCCGCCAAATTCCAATTGTACGCCGGAAGGTGGATGCGATTATGGAAAAGTCTGGCTTGCACCGTCATGGCCATGACTGGAAGGAGCTGCTACAGATTTTAGAGATTCATCCTCGAGATGATCTATTTCAGGTATCGGTAGATGACCTCTATCGGACCGTTATTGGCGTGCTACAAATTCATGAAAGACGTCAGATACGGCTGTTTGTGCGCCGTGATTACTTTGGTCAGTTTTATTCCTGTCTGGTCTATTCACCAAGGGATATTTATAGCACTGACTTTAGGCACAAAATTCAGTCGCTATTGATGGAGCAGTTGAACTGCACCCATGCAGATTTTACGACTTATTTTTCTGAATCCATTCTGACGCGTACGCAGTTTATTCTTCGTGGGGATAACATTGTCGAGGATTTTGATTCCGATAAATTAGAACGGGTGGTGAGATTGGCGGCCCGTAGTTGGTGTGATGATCTGCGAGATGTCTTGGTTGAAACACTTGGTGAGGAATCAGGTATTCGAGTTTACAACCAGTTTGGTAGTGGTTTTCCTGCGAGTTACAGCGCGGATTTTTCCGCTAGAACAGCGGTAGTAGATCTACAGCATATAGAAAAACTATCCGATCAAGCGCCATTGCAGCTAAGTTTTTACCAAGCATTGGAGCAGGAACAGAATTGCCTTAACTTCAAACTGTTCAGTCTAGGCGCATCTTTACCTCTATCTGATGTTATCCCTGTGCTAGAAAATTTAGGTTTAAGAGTCATAGACGAGCACCCGTACAAAATAGAAAGTAAGCGTGATCTGGTATGGATTCATGATTTTAATCTTCACTACACAGGAGCAGGCTCTGTATCGCTATCA
This sequence comes from Neptuniibacter sp. QD57_21, assembly GCF_047778075.1. GTDB lineage: Bacteria > Pseudomonadota > Gammaproteobacteria > Pseudomonadales > Balneatricaceae > Neptuniibacter. The sequence goes on from NZ_CP180549.1 coordinate 1,433,948, forward strand.
ACACTCAAAGAGGTGTTTGAAGAGGCCTTTCTAAAAATTTGGCAAAGTGAAGCCGCGAATGATGAGTTTAACCGTCTCGTGTTGGCGGGGAAGGTTGGCTGGCGCGAGGTGGCGATGCTTCGTGCTTATGCTGCGTACATGAAACAGATAAGTTTTCCAATCAGCCCAGAAGCGATTAGTACGACGCTAAATTCATACGTCGATATAGCCGCCAAGATTGTTCAGTTCTTTAAAGCACGGTTTGAACCGGGTAACACGGCCGATCAAGAAGCGGTTGAATCCACTATTATCGACGCGTTAGAAGATGTAAGTAGTTTGAATGATGATCGCGTGATTCGTCAGTATTTATTACTTATCAAGGCAACGCTGCGAACAAATTTCTATCAAAAAGATAGGCAAAATCTTAAAAGCTATTTCTCTTTTAAATTGTCCCCTGATGAGATCCCAGATATGCCGTTACCACGGCCTAAATATGAAATTTTTGTCTACTCGCCTAGGGTTGAGGGTGTTCATCTTCGTGGCGGTAAGGTGGCTCGTGGTGGTTTGCGTTGGTCCGACCGCATGGAAGATTACCGAACCGAAGTTTTAGGTTTAGTTAAAGCGCAGCAGGTTAAAAATGCGGTAATTGTTCCTGTTGGGGCTAAAGGTGGCTTTGTCGCTAAATCATTACACGATGGCATGAGTCGCGAAGAGTGGTTTGAAGAGGGGGTCAACTGCTACAAAACATTTATCAGTGGCTTATTAGATATTACAGATAACCTCGTTGAAGGTGAGGTGAGCCCACCTGCTGATGTGATTCGCCATGATGAAGATGACACTTATTTAGTAGTGGCTGCAGACAAAGGTACGGCGACTTTTTCAGACATTGCTAACGAATTGGCGCAATCTTATGGCTTTTGGTTAGGTGATGCGTTTGCCTCAGGCGGTAGTCAGGGCTACGACCATAAGAAAATGGGGATCACCGCAAGAGGTGCGTGGGTCTCTGTTGAGCGGCATTTCCGTGAGATGGGTGTAAACACCGATAAAGATGACTTTACGGTGATTGGCATAGGCGATATGTCAGGTGATGTATTTGGTAATGGTATGTTGCTGTCGAAGCATATTCGTCTGGTAGCAGCGTTTAACCATCTACACATTTTTATCGACCCAAATCCAGATGCTGCAAAAAGTTGGAAAGAGCGTGACCGCTTATTTAAGCTGCCTCGTTCGGCATGGACCGATTACGATAAGAAATTAATCTCAGAAGGCGGTGGTGTTTTTGAGCGCTCTGCCAAATCGATCACTCTGTCTCCACAAATACAGGCGCTTATTGGTGAAAAGGTAGCGACTGTTACCCCGAATGATCTTCTGAATAAACTGCTAAAAGCGCCGGTAGATCTGGTTTGGAATGGCGGGATTGGTACTTATGTTAAGGCAAGTACCGAGACTGATGCGGATATTGGCGATAAAGCCAATGATGCTCTGCGTATAGATGGTCAAGAGCTGTCCTGTAAAGTTGTAGGTGAGGGCGGTAACTTGGGGATGAGTCAGTTGGCGCGAATGGAATATGCACTCGCTGGTGGACGGATGAACACCGACTTTATCGATAACGCTGCAGGTGTGGACTGCTCTGACCATGAGGTCAATATCAAGATTCTTCTCAATCAAGTTGTTGCTAATGGTGACATGACTGAGAAGCAGCGAAATGCATTGCTTGAAGAGATGACTGATGAAGTCGCTTCTTTGGTCTTGAAAAATAATTATCGACAAGTTCAAGCGATCTCTATGGCTGAGTCCCGATCTTTTGAAGGGATGGCAGAGTATCAGCGTTACATCACCAACATGGAATCGGCAGGTAAGCTCGATCGAGCGCTAGAGTTCCTTCCTACCGATGAGGTCCTGAATGAACGACGGGCATCGAAAAAGGGGTTAAGCCGTCCAGAGCTATCGGTTCTGATCTCATACAGTAAAGCTGAGCTGAAAGAATCGTTGAGCCTATCGTTTATTCCTGATGATGAGTATCTATCACAAGAGCTATTTACCGCCTTTCCTGAGAGATTGGTTTCTGAGTTTGGTGATCAACTAAAAGCTCACCGTCTAAGCCGAGAAATCATCGGCACTCAAATCGCAAACCACATGGTTAATATGATGGGGGTGAACTTTGTTGACCGCTTACGCATTTCAACAGGGGCCGATGAGGCGGCAATCGCTAGAGCTTATGTACTCGCTCGTGATGTATTCGGTATTGAGAATCTTTGGCAGCAGATTGAAAAGCTCGATCATAAAGTTAGCAGTGATATCCAATTAGAGATGATGCACGAGCTACAACATCTGATGCGTCGAGCTACGCGTTGGTTTGTTCGTAACCGCCGTGCGGAAGTAGATTGCGAGAACGAGGTTGATAGTTTTAGAGCTCAGCTAGGAAAAATAGTCCCTAAACAGGAAAAATTACTCAGAGGAGAGCCATTAACACGTTGGGAGAGTGCGCTCAGTCGCTATCAGGAAGCAGGTGTGCCGAGTAAGTTGGCTAAATTCATCTCGGGTGCACGTTGTTTATACGCCTCTTTAGGGGTAATTGAGGTTGCTGATGAAGCGGACGTGCCACCAGATCAAGTAGCTCAAGTTTATTTCGGTTTAGGGCAGCGTTTGGAATTGGATTGGTTGTCTAGAAAGCTCAGCAAGTTGAGTGTTGATAATTACTGGCAGGCGTTGGCGCGAGAAGCGTTTAGGGATGATTTGGATTGGCAGCAGCGTGCCTTGGTGGCGACAGCTATTAAAGGGCGGGTCAAAGGGTCTACAGTAGAACAGGTGATCGATAAGTGGTGTACTGAAAATGAATGGCTACTTGATCGTTGGCAAAATGTTCTCAATGAAGTTAAAAGTGCTAAAAAACAAGAGTATGCAATGTATACTGTCGCGTTAAGAGAGTTGTTTGATTTGGCGAAAACAAGCCAGTTTAATACCTGAACGTGTATATGAGGGTCATTCCTCTAAATAGTATTGTATGAAAGCAATTTTGGTTGATATTCGGATTAGTTCTGAAAAATTTTTAATGTTGTATCAAGGGGTCGCGGAAACTGTTTATACCCGATCTCTTGATGGTCGTAGCGTACAGTTCCCCGCTAGAATCTTAAAACCATTTCTACTACGTGATGGTATTAATGGTCGGTTTAAAATCTTGTTTGATGATCAAGGCAAATATCAGGGAATAGAGAAACTGAGTTAGTGTAATAAATGCACCAATTTTGTGATTCTTTATAACTTTTGGGAGTTAACATTGTCACTCTTAGTGCTCAATGCTGTTATTCCATCCTCGCCTCGCCTATAATCGGGCCAAAATTTTTTCTAGGACCTGATTATGTTGTATTCACTGACTCGATCTTTGATGTTTCAGCTTGATCCCGAACTTTCTCACAACGTAGCGCTTCATTCGATGAATCTTGCGTCTTCTTTGGGAGTAAATAAGCTTCTGGGCGCTGAAGTACTATCTGATCCTGTTCAGGTGATGGGAATTGATTTTCCAAACCGCGTAGGTTTAGCAGCAGGTCTAGATAAAAACGGCATTGCGGTAGATGGTATGGCTGCAATGGGCTTCGGCTTTGTTGAAGTGGGTACTGTAACTCCACGTCCACAAGATGGTAATCCTAAGCCACGTATTTTCCGTTTGCCTGAACAGCAAGCGATCATCAACCGTATGGGGTTTAATAACGGTGGTGTAGATAAGCTGCTCTCTAATCTGGATAAGAGCGTTTATAAAGGTGTTCTGGGTATCAATATTGGTAAAAACAAAGATACTCCAAACGAGAAGGCGAATGACGATTACCTATACTGTCTTCGAAAGGTATACGGACGCGCGTCTTACATTACCGTTAACGTATCTTCTCCAAACACACCAGGCCTTCGTACTCTTCAGTACGGCGAGTCGTTAAACAGCTTATTGGACGCGCTTAAATCCGAACAAGCTAAGTTAGCTAAGTTCCATGACCGCTATGTTCCAATTGCGGTAAAAATTGCACCGGACATGACGGATGAAGAACTTGCACTGGTTGCTGCATCTCTAAAGTCTTATGAAATGGATGGTGTGATTGCGACCAATACAACCCTATCTCGTGACGGTGTTGAAGGGCTTGAGTTTGCAGATGAAGCAGGTGGCCTGTCAGGTGCACCTGTACGCAATAAATCAACTAAAGTAATCCGTACGCTGGCACAAGAGCTCGATGGAGCATTACCAATTATTGGTGTAGGCGGAATCACTGAAGGTTTTGATGCGGCAGAAAAGATCGAAGCTGGTGCAAGTTTGGTACAAATTTATTCTGGGTTTATCTACCGTGGGCCTTCATTGGTTGCGGATTCTGTGAAAGCGATTAAGCAGCTTTCAGAATAGAGCGGGTAATAAAAAGGCTCCCCTTGGGGAGCCTGAAAATTCTGTTTAGTGTAGAGCTGGGTCGGATTGTATTGCTGATACTCCTTCCATACCGCTCCAGTGAGCTTCGCGTCCTTGGCGCCATCCGCTCATCCAATGGCTTCTGAGATCTGATGTATTGACGGGACAGTTATCCCGGGACTTACCGCTTAATCCTGCTTGAAAACCTCGATTAAAAAGTGTGCTGGTACGATCACGCTTTTGTCTCTTCATACAATTGAGCCTCTCTTCGTGTTTTAGTTTTTTGAGAGCAGCGGTTCCTTGAGACATGGTATCCGCTTAAAATCTGTCTGCGAGTTTTAAGTTTTGCAGCCAGACCTCTATAAATATCGGAAAATAGATCATAGTGCGATTGAATATGACTATCATGATATTAATGCTTAATAAAAATAGTTAGTGTGTGGGTGCAAAAAAACGATTGCATTCATAAAGTTAGTCAAAAAATTGGTTTTTGAACAGCAGGGTGAATTTTTTTCATACCTGTTGTTAATTAAGTGAAATATTTGCTGAGTAAAGATACGTATGAAACTGTTTCTGACATGCCCTAAGGGTCTTGAGTTACTTCTTGAAGAGGAGTTGCAGCAACTGGGTGTTACCGAAACCAAGCAAACAGTGGCAGGGGTTCAATGCCAAGGTGAGCTGGAAGATGCTTACCGTATCTGTTTATGGTCTCGTTTAGCTAACAGAGTTCTTATGCCTCTTTATGAAGGTGAAGCAGAAACGGCAGATGACCTTTACAAGGCTGTTCAGCAAATTGACTGGCTGGATCATATGCGTAGCGAGGGTACGTTGTTGATTGATTTTAGTGGTCAAACTCGTGGTATCAACAATACCCATTTTGGTGCATTAAAAGTTAAGGATGCAATTGTCGATCAAATTCGCGATAAAACTGGTGCTCGCCCGAGTATCGACAAAGTTGCACCTGATCTACGAATTAATGTACGTATGCACCGCGGCAAAATTACCGTTGCGTTAGATATGTCGGGTGATAGTTTGCACCGACGTGCTTATCGTCTTAAAGCAGGTGAGGCGCCAATGAAAGAAAACTTGGCGGCTGCTATTTTGATTCGCAGTGGTTGGCCGGAGCGTTCTTCTGAATCTGGTCTAGTTCTTGATCCGATGTGTGGTTCTGGCACGTTGCTTATTGAGGCAGCGTTGATGGCGGCTGATATTGCGCCAGGTTTACAGCGTAAGCGTTTCGGATTCTCCCGTTGGACAGGTCATAAGCGTGATATCTGGGAAGATCTTGTTGCTGAGGCTCAGGCACGCAAAGTAAAAGGTTTACTTTCATTAGAAGCGAGCCTTATTGGTAGCGATCAAGATAGCAAGGTTTTGCGCGCAGCTCGTCAGAATGCCGAAAGGGCAGGTGTGGCGGACTTTATTGAATTTACAACGTGCCGTCTAGAAGATCTGGATCGCAATACATTACCTGAAGGTAAAGGTTTGCTGATTACCAACCCGCCTTATGGTGAGCGTTTGGGTGAAACTCAGCAGTTGATGTTTTTGTATCGACACCTTGGCGATAAGCTTAAAGAGCAGTTTGCAGGTTGGACTGCGTCTATTTTTACCTCTAACCCAGATCTTTGTAAGGTCACAGGTCTACGCGCAGATAAGCAATATAAACTGTTTAACGGTGCGCTTGAAAGTCGTTTGTTTATCTATCCGGTGTCTGAACAGAGAGCGGAGAAGCAAGTAAGTCAAGAGGGTGAGCCAGCTCCTTTGAGTGAAGGGGCGCAGATGTTTGCTAATCGTTTAAAGAAAAATCGTAAGCAGCTGGCTAAGTGGGTTAAACGCGACAATATAGAGAGCTACCGTCTCTACGATGCGGATATTCCTGAGTACTCTGTTGCAGTGGATATCTACAAAGACGAAGTACATGTCCAAGAATATGCCGCACCTAAGAAGATTGATCCGGTAAAAACATTTGCTCGTCTACAAGATGTGATGAATGCGTTACCGGTAACCTTAGAGGTATCTCCAGAAAAGGTAATTTTAAAGCAGCGTAAAAAACAGCAGGGTGTTAATCAGTATGAAAAGCACTCTGAAACTCACCGCTTTAAAGAGATTAACGAACACGGTTGCCGTTTGCTGGTCAACTTGCACGATTATCTTGATACCGGTTTGTTTTTGGATCATCGAGCAATTCGTTATCAGATTCAGAAAGAAGCGGCTGGTAAGGATTTCTTAAACCTGTTCTGTTACACAGGCACTGCTTCTGTGCATGCTGCCAAGGGTGGCGCTAAATCCACAACCAGTGTTGATATGTCGGCTACTTATCTTAACTGGGCTAAGCGAAATTTAGATCTAAATAGCCTCGATACAAAAGAGCATCAGCAAGCACAGGCGGACTGCTTAAAGTGGTTGCGGATGCAAAGAGGGCCAGCATACGATCTGATTTTTATGGACCCTCCAACGTTTTCTAACTCTAAGCGAATGGCTGGAGTGCTTGATGTGCAGCGCGACCACGTAGACCTTATAGAAGGGGCTATGCGCTGTTTACGTGCAGATGGGGTGTTGTACTTCTCCAATAACTACCGCCGCTTTAAGTTGGACTACGAAGCGTTGTCAGAATTCGAGATTGAGGAGATTACGCAATCTACTCTGGATCCGGATTTTAAGCGTAATTCTAAAATTCATTGTTGTTTCCGTATTCGTCATAAGTGATTGTGCTCGCAAATTGTGCGCTTTAATAAATCTGGCACATATAGTGCTTACTATTAAGGCATAAAAAATTTGTTACTAGCACTATTTTGGTGAATTGCAGTTTAAGCAGCTATGTTTCGGGGCTTTTAAGCCTAGTTGGCATAGTAGCAGCAATATCACAGAATAATATGCACTATAATAGTGCACCAAAATGAAGCGCAGTTTTAGGTTGTGGTTCTAATATGGTGCACAAAAAGAAACGGGAGACACCAAGTGGAAAACGTCAACAGCGCAGTTGAGACGCTTATTCAGAGTTCTAATACTCTATTCATTTTGATGGGGGCGATCATGGTCTTTGCCATGCATGCCGGCTTTGCTTTTCTTGAAGTTGGTACGGTTCGCCACAAAAACCAAGTGAATGCGTTAGTTAAAATTCTGACCGATTTTGGTTTTTCTGCCATGGCTTACTTCTTTGTAGGTTATTGGGTTGCTTACGGCGTTACATTCTTCTCCCCTGCTGCTGAATTAGCTGCAAATAATGGTTATGAACTAGTTAAGTTCTTCTTCTTAATGACGTTTGCGGCTGCAATTCCTGCGATCGTATCGGGTGGTATTGCTGAGCGTGCTAAGTTCTGGCCGTTCTTGATTGCCTCATCTCTTATTGTGGCGTTTGTATATCCGTTCTTCGAAGGCATTATCTGGAATGGTAACTTTGGTTTCCAAGATTGGTTGGAGGCTAATTTTGGTGCGGCATTCCATGATTTTGCAGGTTCTGTGGTAGTGCACGGTGTCGGTGGCTGGTTAGCGCTAGTTGCTGTGATCATGCTGGGTATTCGAAATGGTCGCTATAAAGGTGGTCGTCTTGTTGCGTTCCCTCCATCTAATATCCCTTTCTTGGCGTTAGGTGCTTGGATTCTATGTATTGGTTGGTTCGGCTTTAACGTAATGTCTGCTCAGACAATGGATGGTATCTCTGGTCTAGTGGCTGTTAATACGCTAATGGCGATGGTTGGCGGTATTATAACTGCTCTGATCTTTGGTAAAAACGACCCTGGTTTTATCCATAACGGCCCGTTGGCTGGTTTGGTTGCTGTATGTGCTGGTTCTGATGTTATGCACCCAATGGGTTCTCTTGTCGTAGGTGCTGTTGCTGGTGCAATCTTTGTCTTCTTGTTCACAATTCAGCAGAACAAATGGAAGATCGATGATGTGTTGGGTGTGTGGCCGCTACACGGTGTTTGTGGTGTTTGGGGTGCTATCGCTTGTGGTATTTTTGGTACTGAAGCACTTGGCGGTTTAGGTGGCGTAAGTTTGATGTCGCAGCTAATCGGCTCGGCTGCAGGTATTGCTGTTGCAGTGATCGGCGGTGTTATTGTTTATGGTGGTGTGCGTGCAGTTTCTGGTCTACGTTTGACTCAAGAGGAAGAGTATAACGGTGCTGACCTATCTATCCATAAGATTGAATCTACTAGCGATAACTAATCTGTCGCTTTAGATCTATTGAAAAAGCCGGGTATTGCCCGGCTTTTTTGTTGGTAGTGTTTAGTTAAATATTGCTTGTCTGAATTTTTGTAGTTTAGAAAAAATAAAATCAGAACGTTCTTTTTTTCCTTTCTCTGTATAGTACTGCATATCTATTACGCCTGATTCTGTTCTTTTTAGCATTCGTGCTTGCTGACTTAAGCCGTCATAGCCCCAGTCTGTTGTGGGTACTTCATCTAAAACTACGTAACTGGTAGGTGTTAGAGGCCCAATTTCGTTATCCAAAAGTTGATTGAATGCGCTAAGTGCATCGGACTTTTCCTTGTCGGTATTGGTGTCTTTGCTGATTTTGGCATTCACATAGGCAGATACCGAATTGCTGGCTAATTTATTGCCGATAAACCAATGCTCTTTATCTATTTTTATAATACTTACGGCGGTTAATTCTGCTTTTTTATGAAGAATTTTAGCCATGATATTTGTTGTACCTTCGGCTAGGTTTTTGATCTGTAATTGGGTCAAGTCGCTGGATACATGTATTGATATGTAAGGCATAACGCTCTCCTTGTCTGTTTAAATCCAGCTTACGTGCTCATTTATATTATTAATAACGATTAATATAGTTTATATTGATCGTAAAATGCGATTGGTAAGAGGCAGGCATGGCGCAGCCCAATATAAGTACTGAATTATTGAGGACTTTTCTTGCTGTGGTTGAAAGGGATGGTTTTATTCGAGCGGCAGAGTTCCTGCATAAGACGCAATCCACAGTAAGTCAGCAGATTAAAAAACTAGAACTGGAATTGGGGGCTGTTCTGTTCCGTCCTCACGGCCGTAAGCGGCTGCTGACGCATGAAGGGGAGATGTTGGTTGGTTACGCAAGGAAAATGCTGGCGTTGCAGGACGATGCGATAGCGAGCTTGGCGAGTAGTGGGGAGCTAGGGGAGATAAAGGTAGGTGTCTCTCAAGGTGTTGCTGAAACTGTATTGCCTGAGCTCTTGGCTGGGTTTGCTCGGAAGAATCCCGCGGTAAGGCTGTTTGTAGAGACGGGTTATAGCGATGAATTGGAGTTAGGGTACGAGCGGGGCGATTATGATCTTATCGTCACGTTATCGTTGAGTGGCTCAGGGAAGGGGGAGGTTTTAGGAGGTGAACCGTTGGCGTGGATTGGTCCTGAAGGCTTCTCTTGGTCGTTGGGTAGGGAGTTACCTATGGCGTCATATTCCAAAGCTTGTCAGTTTAGGCGAGTTTCTATTGAATCTCTGGATCAGTCGGGAATTCCATGGCGCTTGGTTTATACCTCGTCAAGCTATCAAGGGCTTATGGCGGCGGTAAAGAGCGGTTTGGGCGTTACTGTGAGGCCGAGGAGTGCTGTTCTGCCAGGGGTTAAGTTGATTGGAGAGCGTCTTGGTTTGCCTGAATTGCCAATGATTTATACATCGTTGCGCTATAGGCGGGATATCAATGTTGCGAATGAGTTGGCAGAAACGTTTAGATTAGCGTCGCTTGGGGTTCGGTAAATTGAGGAATATAGACAATAAAAAAGCCGCATAAAGCGGCTTTTTTGGTAATTGGTGCGTCTTACTTAGGGTATGAACGCTGAGTCGGACCAGTGTAAAGCTGGCGTGGACGACCAATTTTGTTAGGGCTGCTGTGGAACTCGCTCCAGTGGGAGATCCAGCCGATTGTACGAGACAATGCAAAGATCACTGTAAACATGTTGGTTGGGATACCAATTGCTTTCAGGATAATACCGGAATAGAAATCTACGTTCGGGTATAGTTTTCGTGCAGCAAAGTACTCGTCTTCGATAGCGATTGTCTCAAGACGTTTCGCGATCTTAAGAAGAGGATCATTTTCTAGGCCTAATTCAGCCAGTACTTCGTCACAAGACTTCTTCATTACGCGTGCGCGTGGATCGAAGTTGCGATATACGCGGTGACCGAAGCCCATTAGGCGGAATGGGTCGTTTGGATCTTTTGCTTTAGCAACGAATTCATCAATGCGTGACTCATCGCCGATCTCTTCAAGCATGTTAAGTACAGCTTCGTTAGCACCGCCGTGAGCAGGGCCCCAAAGTGCAGCGATACCAGAAGCGATACATGCGAATGGGTTGGCGCCAGAAGAGCCCGCAAGACGTACTGTAGAAGTAGATGCGTTCTGTTCGTGGTCAGCGTGAAGTACGAAGATGCGGTCCATTGCTTTCTCAAGTACAGGGTTAACCTGATACTCTTCGCAAGGTGTACCGAACATCATCTGCAGGAAGTTGCCTGCATAGCTCAGATCGTTGCGTGGGTACATAAACGGTTGACCGTTCGAGTACTTGAAGCACATCGCAGCAATAGTAGGCATTTTCGCGATTAGGCGGTATGCACAAACTTCACGGTGATGTTCGTTATCGATGTCTAGAGAGTCATGGTAGAACGAAGAAAGAGCGCCAACCACGCCGCACATGATCGCCATTGGGTGAGCGTCACGACGGAAGCCGTTATAGAAGTGGTTTAGTTGCTCATGAACCATGGTGTGGTTCTTCACAGTTTCTACGAATTTAGCCTTTTGCTCTGCGCTTGGCAGTTCGCCGTTCAATAGTAGGTAGCACACTTCCATGTAGTCTGATTTTTCTGCTAGCTCGTCGATTGGGTAACCGCCGTGCAGTAGCACGCCTTTGCCGCCATCGATGAAAGTGATGCTAGAGTCACACGCAGCTGTGGAAACAAAACCAGGGTCGTACGTGAACAGGCCTTTGCCAGTCAGTGGGCGCACATCAATTACGTCTGGACCTAGAGTGCCTGAATACACTGGAAGCTCAATAGCTTCATCCAGACCGTCGACTGTTAAACGTGCTTTCTTATCAGCCATTAAAAGGCTCCTATCATTATGTTTTAGTTCTGTTTTGACTTTCTTATTAGTCAGATCTAAGAGTCTTGGCCCGATAAATTGGACCCACACAATATAGAGACTGAAAAAAGTTTGTCAATCCGACTAAATGGGTTAGTTACCGCATCGCAGCAAAAACGGATGAATTTTTATCAGGAATGGTACTAAGGCTGAATAGTCATTTGGTTGTACGACTTTTGATATGCCGTAAGGTCCTAGACAAAAGGCGAACTACGCTGTGTTTGCGTTGTATTGTCAAGGTGAAATGCTTATACTCTCGCCCCGAAGTTTATCCCTAGTTTATGTCCTATTATATTAGTTCATATATTATGGATATGCTTGAGGAGCGAGGTACTTATCTTCAACACTTCCGAGCAACCGAGCCCTGCAAAGGGGCCGTAAAAAGTGTGAACAAGAGCCGTGAATAAGAAAAGACCTGTAAATTTAGATCTTCAAACTATCAAAATGCCGCTACCGGCGATTACATCCATCCTGCATCGTGTGACAGGCGTGGCGCTATTCTTTGGTGCTGTGTTTGCAATGTATGCTTTGGGTTTGTCCCTGGAATCAGAAGCGGGCTTCAATGAAGCTGTTGATATGTTTGAGAATGGCTTCTTCGCGAAGCTTATAGCGTGGGGAAGTGTATCAGCATTGCTATACCACTTCTTCGCGGGCATCAAACACCTGGTAATGGATTTTGGCCACTGTGAAGAACTTGAAAGTGGTCAGATGGCAGCGAAAGTGACCTTGGGTCTAGCTGTTGCAGCAATCCTCATTTCGGGAGTATGGATATGGTAACTAGTATTACTAGCTTTGGCCGTAGTGGCCTGTATGACTGGATGATTCAGCGTGTAAGCGCGGTAATCCTAGCTGTATACACAATCTTTATGATTGGTTATCTAGCATTTGGCGCAGAACTAACTTACGAAATGTGGGTTGGTTTGTTCGAAGGAACTGCAATGCGCATCTTTACAATGCTAGCGCTACTATCCTTTGCTGCACACGTATGGATTGGTATGTGGTCTGTTTCTACTGACTATATTAAGCCAACTGGTTTGCGTTTCGTGTTTCAATCTGCATGTGGTCTCCTAACGTTTATCTACGTTGTGTGGGGCATTCAGATTTTGTGGGGTGTTTAAAAGATGTCTAAACTACGTACGCTTACTTTCGACGCGATTGTTGTCGGTGGCGGTGGTGCAGGCATGCGTGCTGCACTTCAGCTTGCACAAAGTGGTCTAAACACTGCTTGTGTAACAAAAGTATTCCCAACTCGATCTCACACAGTATCCGCTCAAGGCGGTATTACTTGTGCGATCGCAAGTGCTGATCCAAACGACGACTGGCGTTGGCACATGTACGATACCGTTAAAGGTTCTGATTACATCGGTGACCAAGACGCTATCGAATACATGTGTTCTGTAGGTCCTCAGGCGGTATTCGAACTAGACCACATGGGTCTTCCGTTCTCCCGTACTGAAACAGGCCGTATCTACCAGCGTCCTTTCGGTGGTCAGTCTAAGAATTTTGGTGAAGGTGGTCAGGCTGCACGTACATGTGCTGCAGCAGACCGTACTGGTCACGCACTGCTTCATGCTCTATACCAGGGCAACATGAAAGCAGGTACTACCTTCCTTAATGAGTGGTACGCAGTAGACCTAGTTAAGAATGACGATGGCGCAGTTGTTGGCTGTATCGCTATCTGCATCGAAACAGGTGAGACTGTATACATCAAGGCTAAAGCGACTGTTCTCGCAACAGGCGGTGCTGGCCGTATCTACTCTTCTACTACTAACGCTCTTATCAATACTGGTGACGGTATGGGTATGTCTCTGCGTGCGGGTGTTCCGGCGCAGGATATGGAGATGTGGCAGTTCCACCCAACCGGTATCGCAGGTGCAGGTGTACTTGTAACTGAAGGTTGTCGTGGTGAAGGTGGTTACCTAATCAACAAAGACGGCGAGCGCTTCATGGAGCGTTACGCGCCAAACGCTAAAGACCTAGCAGGTCGTGACGTTGTGGCACGTTCTATGATCCTTGAGATCCTAGAAGGTCGTGGTTGTGGTGAAGATGGTGATCACGTTTACTTGAAGATGGATCACTTGGGTGAAGAGGTTCTTCATTCACGTCTACCTGGTATCTGTGAACTGTCTAAAACATTCGCAGCTACAGACCCAGTTGTTAAGCCGATTCCAGTTGTTCCAACTTGTCACTATCAGATGGGTGGTGTTGCAACTAACATTGGTGGTCAGGCAATTGCTCCTAATAAAGACGGTGAAGATCAGATTGTTGACGGTCTTTACGCTTGTGGTGAAGTTGCATGTGTATCTGTACACGGTGCTAACCGTCTAGGTGGCAACTCACTGCTTGACCTTGTTGTATTTGGTCGTGCAGCTGGTATGCAGATCGAACAGCAAATGCGTGATGGTTACGAAGTGGCAAGTGCTACTGAAGAGAACATTGAAGCTGCAATGGCTCGTCTGAACCGCCTAAATAACTCAACGGGTGGTGAGAGCGTATCTGAAGTTCGTAAAGAGCTACAGAGCACGATGCAGCTTTACTTCGGTGTATTCCGTGACGGCGAAAGTATGCAGAAAGGTCTTGAATTGCTGAAAGGCATTCGCGAGAAGATCAATAACCTTCATCTAGAAGATAAGAGCCAAGCATTTAATACTGCGCGTATTGAAGCGCTTGAGCTTGAAAACTTGTTTGAAGTGGCTGAAGCGACTGCAATCGCTGCGGAAGAGCGTAAAGAATCTCGTGGTGCCCACGCACGTAACGACTTTACTGATCGTGATGATGAGAATTGGTTATGCCATTCTGTCTACTTCCCTACGGATAAAACCATTGGTAAGCGTGCAGTTAACTTTGCACCTAAGACAATGGAACCATTCCCACCTAAAACACGTACTTACTAAGGAGCTTCTATCATGTTGGTTAGTGTATATCGCTACAATCCTGAAACAGACGATGCTCCTTACATGCAGGATATTCATATCGATATTCCTGGTGGTAAGGACATTATGGTGTTGGATTTGCTACAGCTTCTAAAGGACAAAGATCCGTCTATGGCGTATCGTCGTTCTTGTCGTGAAGGTGTATGTGGTTCAGACGGTATGAACATGAACGGCCTTAACGGTCTTGCATGTATTACTCCGTTATCTGCTGTAGTTAAAGACGATAAGCTTGTACTGCGTCCTCTACCAGGTCTACCGGTTATCCGTGACCTTGTTGTAGATATGACTCAGTTCTACAAAGCTTACGAGAAAATCAAGCCGTTCTTGATCAACGATACTCCGCCGCCTGCGATTGAGCGTCTGCAGTCTCCGGAAGATCGTGCTGAGTTGGATGGTCTGTACGAGTGTATTCTTTGTGCATGCTGCTCAACTTCTTGTCCGTCTTTCTGGTGGAACCCAGATAAGTTCATCGGTCCTTCTGGCCTGCTTCAAGCGTACCGCTTCTTGGCAGACAGTCGTGATACGGCGACTCGTGAGCGTCTAGCGGATTTGGATGACCCATTCAGTGTCTTCCGCTGCCATGGCATCATGAACTGCGTTAACGTTTGCCCTAAAGGATTGAATCCTACTAAGGCGATCGGCAAGATTCGCAACATGCTGCTAGCGCAAGCAACCTGATCTACCCTAAAAAGCGGTGCCATTGGCACCGCTTTTTTGTGTTTGAAAAAGAAAAAAGAATTTTTTGTAAAAAAATTACCATATTCGCATAAAGAATGATTAAAGCTTGCTTCCAAAAGCTTTAATATAAGAATCCCGAGACAGTTAAAGCTGTTTGATCGGGGGATTGAAGGTAACTCAAAGAGGAGCGATATCTATCGGAAGATCCCGATAGAATCAAAAAGCTCCCAGAGCCAGGGTGATCAAGAATGCAAGAAAGCATCATGGATCTCATGTGGAAGAATGCTCACCTTTATGGTGGCAACCTTTCATACGTTGAAGAACTGTACGAAACTTACCTGATGGATCCAAATGCGGTTCCTCAGGAATGGCGAGAAGAATTCGACCGACTACCAAAAGTTGGCGAAAATCTGACACAGGATGTGCCGCATTCTGCTATCAGAGAACATTTTCTCTATCTATCTAAAAACCAAAAACGCGCTGCGCCAACTGCTGTAAGTTCGGTTAGTTCCGAACATGAGAAAAAGCAGGTTCGTGTATTGCGTATGATCAACGCTTACCGTGTACGTGGTCATCAGGTTGCCAACATCGATCCATTAGGTTTGATGCAACGTGAAGATGTACCGGATCTTGATCTGCGTTTCCATGAGCTGTCTGAAGCTGATTACGATACTGTATTCCAGCTAGGTTCTCTGTTCTTCGGTCCTGAAGAAGCTCCGCTGCGTGATATCGTTGCTGATCTGAAGAAAACGTATTGTACAACGGTCGGTGCAGAGTACATGCACATCGTTGATACACAAGAAAAGCGTTGGATTCAGTCTCGTTTAGAGCCTGTTCGCTCACATCCAGAAGCTGAAGTTAACAAGAAGAAAATGATTCTTGAGCGCCTAACAGCTGCTGAAGGTCTTGAGAAATACTTGGGCTCTCGTTATGCCGGTGCTAAGCGCTTCGGTCTGGAAGGTGGCGAGTCAATGATCGTATCCCTAAACACGCTAATTCAGCGTGCTGGTAAACAGGGTGCGAAAGAAGTTGTTATCGGCATGGCTCACCGTGGCCGTCTAAATACGCTTGTTAATATCTTTGGTAAAAACCCAGCTGATTTGTTTGACGAATTTGAAGGGAAGCGTGTTGTAGATACATCTGGTGACGTTAAGTACCACCAAGGTTTCTCATCTAACGTAGAAACTGAAGGCGGTGAAGTTCACATCGCTATGGCATTTAACCCATCTCACCTAGAGATTGCTGCTCCGGTAGTAGAAGGTTCTGTACGCGCGCGTCAGGATCGTCGTGAAGATGCTGATGGTACTTCTGTTGTTCCTGTAAATATTCACGGAGACCAAGCTTTCTGTGGTCAGGGTGTAGTAATGGAGACATTCCAGATGTCTCAGACCCGTGCATATAAAACAGGCGGCACAATCCATATTGTAGTTAACAACCAAGTTGGTTTTACAACATCTAAGCAAGAAGACTCACGTTCAACTGAGTACTCTACCGATGTTGCGAAAATGATTCAGGCGCCTATCTTCCACGTAAATGGCGATGACCCTGAAGCAGTTCGTTTTGTTACACAGCTGGCTGTTGATTACCGTAACGAATTTAAGAAAGACGTTGTAATTGACTTGTTCTGTTACCGTCGTCGCGGTCACAACGAAGCTGATGAACCATCTGGTACACAACCGTTGATGTACGCGCAGATCAAAAAGCAGAAAACTACGCGTGAACTTTACGCTCAGCAGTTGATTTCTGAAGGTGTTGTTACACTTGAAGAAAGCAAGGCGATGGAGAAAGAGTACCGTAAGCTGCTAGAGAATGGCGAGCATGTTGTTAAGTCACTTGTACATGAGCCAAACTCTGAACTGTTTGTAGATTGGAAGCCTTACCTAGGTCATGAGTGGTCATTCGACTGCCCAGAAACCAAAGTTGATCTTAAGTTGCTGCAAGAGCTAGGTAATAAGATTTGTGAAACGCCTGAAGGTTTCGCAGTTCAGCGCCAAGTTCAAAAAATCATTGATGACCGTAAGCGTATGGCTCACGGTGCAATGGAATTGAACTGGGGTATGGCTGAATCTCTTGCTTATGCAACTATCCTTGCTGAAGGTCATCCAATTCGTATCACGGGTCAGGATGTGGGGCGTGGTACGTTCTCTCACCGTCACGCGGTACTACATGATCAGAAGACAGCTGAAACTTACCTGCCATTAGATAATCTTTCCGATGAGCAGCCTCGTCTAACATTGCATGACTCTTTCCTATCGGAAGAAGCGGTACTTGCGTTTGAGTACGGTTATGCGACTACGATGCCAAATGCGCTAGTTATTTGGGAAGCTCAGTTCGGTGATTTCGCCAACGGTGCACAGGTAGTAATTGACCAGTTCATCACTTCTGGTGAACATAAATGGCAGCGCCTATGTGGTCTGACAATGTTGTTGCCTCACGGTTTCGAAGGTCAGGGCCCAGAGCACTCTTCAGCGCGTCTAGAGCGTTACTTACAATTGTGTGCAGAGCACAACATTCAGGTTGTTACACCAACTACGCCAGCACAGATTTTCCACTTGCTGCGTCGTCAGGTTGTACGTCCGCTACGTAAGCCTCTAGTTGTTATGTCTCCGAAGAGTTTGTTGCGTCATAAACAAGCGGTTTCTACTCTTGAAGATCTAGCAGATGGTTCATTCCAGCCAGTTATTGGTGAAGTTGATCAGTTAGAGCCTAAGAAGGTGAAACGTCTTGTACTGTGTGGTGGTAAGGTTTACTACGACCTTTACAACCGCCGTGCTGAATTGGAAAAAGATGATGTTGCAATCGTTCGTATCGAGCAGCTATATCCATTCCCAGAAGCACAATTGGCAGAAGCAATCTCTGAGTATACAAACTTAGAATCTGTAGTTTGGTGTCAAGAAGAACCAATGAACCAGGGCGCATGGTACTCAATGCAGCACCATATGCGTCATGTTCTACACAAACATGACAGCAAGTTACATTTGGAAGGGGTAGCCCGTCCAGCATCTGCAGCTCCAGCAGTAGGGTACATTTCTGTACACGCTGAGCAGCAGGAAAAACTAGTTAATGATGCACTTAACGGTTGATCAGGCGATTAACCACAATTATTAATCGCCTGACGGTGATAACGATAAAGGAAAAAACATGTCCATCGAAATCAAAGCGCCGACGTTCCCAGAATCTGTAGCAGACGGCACAATCGCAACTTGGCACAAACAGCCAGGTGAAGCATGCTCAGCAGACGAGCTTATTGTTGATATCGAAACTGATAAAGTTGTACTAGAAGTTGTAGCGCCAGAAGATGGTGTTATTGCTGAAGTACTAAAAGGCGAAGGCGACACGGTTCTTAGTGATGAAGTGATCGCTAAGTTTGAAGCGGGTGCTGCAGGTTCTGCTGCACCAGCTGCTGCTGAAGAAGCTGCGGCTCCTGCAGGTGATGCTGACAAAGTTGGCCCTGCCGCACGTAAGCTGATCGACGAAAACGGCCTAGATGCATCCCAAATTACTGGTACTGGCAAAAATGGTGGTATCACTAAAGAAGACGTTCAGAACTTCATCAAAAATGGTGCACAAGCACCTGCAGCAGCACCTGCTCCTGCGGCATCTGCTGCTCCAGCACAAGCTGCTGCACCAGTTAACGTTCCAGCAGGTGAGCGTGTAGAGAAACGAGTTCCAATGACTCGTCTACGTGCAACAATTGCTAAACGTCTAGTTGAAGCACAGCAAAATGCTGCAATGCTTACTACTTACAATGAAGTAAACATGAAGCCGGTTATGGAACTGCGTAAGCAGTACAAAGACCTATTCGAGAAAACTCACAACGGTACTCGTCTTGGTTTCATGTCTTTCTTCGTTAAAGCTGCAACTGAAGCACTGAAGAAATTCCCAGCAGTTAACGCGTCTATCGACGGAAATGACATGGTTTACCATGGCTACCAAGATATCGGTGTAGCTGTTTCTACTGACCGTGGTTTGATGGTACCAGTACTACGTGACACTGATGTAATGAGCCTAGCAGACGTTGAGTCTACTATCGCTGATTTCGGTAAGCGTGGTCGTGAAGGTAAGCTTGGTATGGACGACATGCAGGGCGGTACATTCACAATCACTAACGGTGGTGTATTCGGTTCTTTGATGTCTACTCCAATCTTGAACCCACCACAAACTGCTATTCTAGGTATGCATAAAATTCAGGAACGTCCAATGGCTGTAAACGGCCAGGTTGAGATCCTGCCAATGATGTACCTCGCTCTGTCATACGATCACCGTATGATTGATGGTAAGGAAGCTGTACAATTCCTAGTGACAATTAAGGACCTTCTAGAAGATCCTGCACGTATGCTACTAGAGGTTTAAGGTTAGTCCTGATAAGAACAGAGTGAAGATAGGATAAAACATGTCTGATAAATTTGACGTTATTGTTGTAGGTGCGGGTCCTGGCGGTTATGTAGCTGCGATCCGTGCAGCACAGCTTGGTCTGAAAACTGCGTGTGTTGAAAAGTGGGTTGATGATAAAGGAGCAGCAGTTCTAGGTGGTACATGCCTAAACGTAGGTTGTATTCCTTCAAAAGCTCTACTGGAATCTACACACCAGTTCCACAATGCTCAGCATGCTGACGTGCACGGCATCCAAACGGGTGGCGATGTCACTATGGATGTTAAAGCGATGGTTGCTCGTAAAGACAAGATCGTAGGCAACCTAACTGGCGGTATTGCGGGTCTGTTTAAAGCAAACGGTGTAACTTTGCTTCAGGGTATGGGCAAATTGCACGGCGGTAAGAAAGTTGAAGTGACTGCAGCTGACGGTTCTTCTACTACTTACGATGCTGAGAACGTGATTCTAGCGTCTGGTTCTGTACCGGTTGAAATCCCACCAGCGCCGCTTACTGAAGGTTTGATCCTTGATAATGCGGGCGCACTAGATATCGATGAAACGCCTAAACGTTTGGGTGTTATCGGTGCCGGAGTTATCGGTTTGGAAATGGGCTCAGTTTGGGCGCGTTTAGGTACAGAAGTTACTGTACTTGAAGCAATGGACGATTTCCTTGCGCTAGCAGATAAAGATGTAGCTAAAGAAGCTGCAAAACTGTTCAAGAAACAGAAGCTAGACATCAAGCTTGGTGCTCGTTGCACAGGCACTGAAATCATCGACGGCAAAGAAGTGAAAGTTAAATACACTGATGCCAACGGTGAGCAGGAAATGGTTGTTGATAAGTTGATCGTTGCTGTAGGCCGTAAGCCACAGACGCAAGGTCTACTTGCTGATGACTCTGGTGTTTCTCTAGATGAGCGTGGCTTCATCTTCGTTGACGAGAAATGTCAGACTGGTGTTCCTGGTGTATATGCGATTGGTGATTCTGTTCGTGGCCCAATGCTTGCGCATAAGGCTTCTGAAGAAGGCATCATGGTTGCTGACATCATTGCTGGTCACCATGCACAGCTTAACTATGACGTTATTCCAAACATCATCTACACGCATCCTGAACTAGCTTGGGTTGGTAAAACTGAGCAAGAGCTTAAGGCTGAAGGCGTTAAAGTTAAAGTGGGTAAATTCCCATTTGCTGCTTCCGGTCGTGCCATGGCTGCTAACGATACCGAAGGTTTCGTTAAGATGATCGCTTGCGAAGAAACTGATCGTATTCTGGGTGTTCACATGGTTGGTGGTATTGCTTCCGAGCTTATCGGTCAAGCTGCTATCGCTATGGAATTCTGCTCAAGTGCAGAAGACCTTCAGATGACAGTATTTGCCCATCCGACTGTAAGTGAGGCTGTACATGAAGCAGCGCTAGCAGTTGATGGACACGCGATTCATATGGCGAATCGCAAAAAACGCTAAGTAATTAGCACAGAGAGATCCGGCTTACTCTTACAAGGAGTAAGCCGTATATAAAACTTGTTGCTAGAACCAACAGGGCTGTTACAGGGGCGTATTTAGATCCCTGATACAGAAAAAATCATATAGTGATAACACAACGGGTTAGAGCATGAATCTTCATGAGTACCAGGGTAAACAGCTGTTTGCCGAATATGGTCTGCCGGTATCCAAAGGATACGCAGTAGATACTCCAGAAGCAGCGGCTGAAGCTGCTGAAAAAATTGGTGGTGATAAGTGGGTTGTTAAAACTCAGGTGCACGCTGGCGGCCGTGGTAAGGCTGGCGGTGTTAAGTTGGTTGACTCTCCTGCAGAAGCGCAAGAGTTTGCAGCTAACTGGCTGGGCAAAAACCTAGTTACATTCCAGACTGACGAAAATGGTCAGCCTGTTTCTAAAATTTTGGTTGAAGACTGCACAGATATTGCAAACGAGCTATATCTTGGTGCTGTTGTAGACCGTTCTACTCGCCGTATCGTTTTCATGGCATCTACTGAAGGTGGTGTTGAAATCGAGACAGTTGCAGAAGAAACTCCAGAAAAGATTCTTAAAGCTGAAGTTGATCCGCTAACGGGTGCTCAGCCTTACCAGGGTCGCGATCTTGCGTTTAAACTGGGCCTAGAAGGCGACCAGATTAAGCAGTTCGTAAAAATCTTCTTGGGTCTAGCTCAGATGTTCCAAGAAAAAGATCTGGCTCTTCTAGAGATTAACCCTCTGGTTATTACTGATGAAGGTAACTTGCACTGCCTAGACGCTAAAGTAGCGATCGATGGCAACGCTGTTTACCGTCACAAAGATCTTCAAGCTATGCACGATCCATCTCAGGAAGATGAGCGTGAAGCACACGCTGCTGAGTGGGATCTAAACTACGTTGCTCTAGACGGCACTATCGGCTGCATGGTTAACGGTGCTGGTCTTGCGATGGGTACTATGGACATCGTTGCTCTACACGGTGGTTTCCCAGCTAACTTCCTTGACGTTGGTGGTGGCGCGACTAAAGAGCGTGTTACTGAAGCGTTCAAACTAATCCTAGCTGACGAAAAAGTTAAGACTGTATTGGTTAACATCTTCGGCGGTATCGTACGTTGTGACCTAATTGCTGAAGGTATCATCGGCGCAGTTAAAGAAGTAGGTGTAAACGTACCAGTTGTTGTACGTCTGGAAGGTAACAATGCTGATCTAGGTTCTAAGCTTCTTGCTGAATCTGGTCTAGACATCATCGCAGCTACTAGCTTGACTGATGCAGCTCAGCAAGCAGTAAACGCAGCGGAGGGTAAATAATGTCCGTTTTGATTAATAAAGACACCAAAGTAATCTGCCAAGGTTTCACTGGTGGTCAAGGTACCTTCCACTCTGAACAAGCTATCGCGTACGGTACGCAGATGGTTGGCGGTGTAACTCCAGGTAAAGGTGGTACAACTCACCTAGGTCTACCTGTATTCAACACTGTTGCAGAAGCTGTAGAAGCGACTGGCGCAGATGCATCTGTTATCTACGTTCCAGCTCCGTTCTGTAAAGATTCTATCCTAGAAGCTGCAAACGGTGGCGTTAAGCTAATCGTTTGTATCACTGAGCACATCCCCGTTATGGATATGCTTGAGTGTAAAGTTAAGTGTGACGAGCTAGGTGTACGCCTAATCGGCCCTAACTGCCCAGGTGTTATCACTCCAGGCGAATGTAAGATTGGTATTATGCCAGGTCACATTCACCTACCAGGTAAAGTAGGTATTGTTTCCCGTTCTGGTACTCTAACTTATGAAGCTGTTAAGCAGACTACAGATGCAGGTTTCGGTCAGTCTACTTGTGTAGGTATCGGTGGTGACCCAATCCCTGGTTCTAACTTCATCGATATTCTGGAAATGTTCCAGAATGATCCACAGACTGAAGCGATTGTAATGATCGGTGAGATCGGTGGTACTGCAGAAGAAGAAGCGGCTGCTTACATCAAAGCAAACGTTACTAAGCCTGTTGTTTCTTACATTGCTGGTGTTACTGCACCTGCTGGTAAGCGTATGGGTCACGCTGGTGCGATCATCTCTGGTGGTAAAGGTACTGCTGATGAGAAATTCGCAGCACTTGAAGATGCAGGCGTTAAGACTGTACGTTCTCTTGCTCAGATCGGCGATGCACTAAAAGAAGTTACTGGCTGGTAAGCTATAACATCTCTAAAAAAGGCAGCTTAGGCTGCCTTTTTTATTGCCCGAATAAATAGGTGTTGAAACATTATTTGTATAATGTGATTGTTAAATAACATTATTTTAAGTGCAGATCGTTTATGAAAAACCTTATCGTGATAGGTGTTGCTTCAATTGTTGGCTTAGCAGTTGTTGGCGGTGCAGGTTTCTTTGGTTATAAGATGTATTCAGAGTTGGCTGAATATAAAGCCTTAGGTCCGATTAAGGATATGCGAACTTATAGCAAAGAAAATTTTGATCTTAAAAAAGAAAATAAGCTGTTATTAGAAAAGTCTGCGTACATGCAGCGGCAATTTCTAATTCATCGTAAAGTAACAGTGGGTCAAGCTGTTAAAAGGTCAGAAAGAAAAGTTGCAACATCGATTGCTGCTTTTACCCCAATTTCAGGTTCCTATGTACTTGCTGCAATGTCTGCGCAAGAGCAATTGGAGCTCTGCCAAGATGTACAGGCTTTAATAAAACTAGAGTCCCAATTGTTTGAATCCTCTGATCCTGCTGTCGTAATGCAGCAAGAAAAGATTTGCGGTACTTATATCGAGCGTAAATTGATGCCGTTATTTAAATACCAAATGCTTCGCGTGCGTGCGTCAATGACGGGCTCTCTTGGTCATCTCAGAGTAGATGCTGAGGAAAAGTTTGAGAAGGCGCGTAAGCTTCTTGAAAAGTGGGAAGTGCCAGTTGAACGGGAGTTGGATTCTTACACGGATTTTGATCGTTAGATTTATTTATTTCGATTTATCTGTCTATCAAACTAGTTTACTTATTAACTCGGTATTTTTATTTAGCTGCTACAATTTTATTTACTCATCATAGTATTATGCGTTTTAATAATAACCGTAATTTATAAGTGGTTAATTGGGTTGAGGGCGATAATCTTTGAGTAGTACTAAGATTGCAATGAATGCCTTAGCCGAGCGTATGCCCGGTGCCTTTTATCGCCGTTCTGTTCAGGGCGATCGAGCTTTGTTGTTGATTACTTCAGGCTGTAAAGAGTTAACAGGCTACTCTGTAGAGGAATGGTTAAAGGGAGATATTAGTTTTAAAGAACTTATTGATCCTGAATGTCATTCTCACTATCGAGATGTTGTTGATAGTGCTCTAGTCGAAGGAAAGCCCTACAGTGTTGAATATAAGATTACACATAAGAATGGTGCTGTCTTATGGGTGTGGGAGCAGGGACATGGTGTAACGGATGCTGGTAGTCTTTCTGCTATTGAGGGCTATATCACTGATATTACTTCGCAAAAAGATCATGAGGTTGGTTTGCGAAATGCTTTGAGTGCGAAGCAGCAGCTACTAGAAGAATATAAAGGTGTTGTTGATTGTAGTGCTATTGTCTCTAAGACAGACCCAAATGGCGTTATTACTTATGTTAATGATCATTTCTGTAAAGTCTCAGGTTATAGCCCTGAAGAGCTAATCGGGTCAACTCACGCCATTGTTCGGCACCCCCAAACTAGGCCTGACATTTTTAAAGATCTATGGAGTACCATTCTTTCAGGTAATACCTGGAAAGGTACGCTGAGAAATAGAGCAAAAAATGGGCAAGATTATTATGTAAATTCGGCTATCTCTCCGATCATGGATTCAGATGGTAATATCATTGAATTCATTTCGGTTCGTTTTGATGTGACGTCGCTCATTGAGAAAGAGAAGCGAATTAGAAGACAGATTACTGACCAGCTAACTGGTTTGCCTAACAGGCAGAGTTTGTTAGAGGATTTAACTTCAGTTGAGTCAGGCTCATTGGCCATACTTAATATCAACGACTTTAAGTTGGTTAATGAATATTATGGCTTCGCTGTTGGTGATCAATTATTGCGAGATATGGCAATTTTGCTTTCTGAAGTTGCCGAGCTTCATGATTTAAATCTGTACCGTCTGTCAGGTGATGAGTTTGCACTCTTCTGCAAAGGACATTTGCGTGATATCGGCTTTGATACGTTGTGTGACTCTATTGTATCGCGTGTAGCTGAGAAAGTTATTACTATTATAGGGATCGAGTTTGCTTTAGCGGTGACTATTGGGGCTTCTAATGGCTGCACAAAAGATCTACTTTTACATGCAGACATTGCCCTTCATAGCGCTAAAGAGCAGCATCTATCAGTACAAATATATGACATCTATTCGCCACTAAAGCGTCAAATTGATAACAACATTACTTGGCTTAAAAGAATTCGAGAAGCGATTCATGAAGATCGAATAGAAGTCTTTGCTCAACCAATCTTGGATGTGGATTCGTCTGAGATTAATCGTTATGAATGTTTAATGAGATTAAGGGAGGGTGAAAATTACATTTCACCCTATCTATTCCTGCAGGCGGCTAAACATGGTCGGCTTTATGGTGATCTAACCCGAATTGTATTTTCCAAAGCCTGTGAGTTTTTTGCAGAACGAAGCGACAGTTTTTCTATTAATATCACAGCCTCGGATATCTTAAATCCTAATACTTCTAATTACATTATTAGAACGATTAAGCGCTACGGGGTTGGTGATAGGCTTGTGTTTGAATTGGTTGAAAGTGAAGGGATTGAAGATTCTGAACTTATTATTCAATTTTTTGATCAAGTGAAAGCGATGGGCTGTAGCTTAGCGATTGATGACTTTGGTACGGGTTATTCTAACTTCGAATACCTTCTAAAACTCGATATTGATTATATAAAGATTGATGGCTCTTTGATTCGTTACATTGATAAGGATGATAATGCACGTATTGTGGCTGAAACAGTTGTTGATTTTGCGAGACGCTTGAACGTGAAGACGGTTGCAGAGTTTGTACATAACTATGAAGTAGAGCAATGTGCACGTGAAATCGGTGTCGATTTTCTTCAGGGTTTCCTGTTAGGTGAGCCTGCCCCATTGGACTCTCTCTAAACTTCATCTTCTGGTCTATTTATTGCTTTTCTATGCGAGGGCGACAGATTGATAGCATCTGTCGCTTATAAAGCTATAAAGGCTGGGATGTATTCGATCTCTTTTTGCTGTGATGTTCTATTTTAGTGCGAGCTGCACCTAATTGGTGATATCTGTCTGTACCTATAGAATTGGAGGTGAAAAAAATACTCTTGGCTGTAGTATAAGGTTTTCTATCTTGCTGGCAGTGTTGATTATTTTTAGTCCAGTTTTTGATAGGAAAACGTGTATTTAGTTTTAGGTATTAGCGATGTGTATAAATACCTTTGAGTACCACAAAATCTAACAGAGTAGTTCATTATGAGTCTTAAGCTTTTTCCATACTTCCAGCCTATCGTTGAAACCGCAACTGGTCGCATAGCTGGGTACGAAGCACTGGCAAGGATGAAAGATGAGAACGGCGATACGGTTTCTGCGGGTAGAATTTTTTCAGATAAGGGCCTCTCTGTTAAAGAACGTATTGAGCTTGATCGAGATGTGAGGCTTCAGGCGCTTCAGCAGATCCAATCACTGCCTGAAGATACTTTTATTAGTATCAATATATCCCCTGAGTGGCTGCAATACCTTGAGTCCCTAGATAACATTCCTACCTTGGAAATGATTAAGCAGCTCGCAGTTGATCCATCAAAAGTTGTTATAGAGATTACTGAGCTTGATGGTGACTTGGATGTGATTCAAAAGCTAGTTGAGCGATATCGTGAAGAGGGGTTCTGTATTGCTATCGATGATTTCGGTACGGGTTTTTCGCAATTAGATCGTATTGCCTTGCTAAAGCCGGATATCATTAAGCTGGATATGACTTTACTGAAAAGTGGTTCGACTGACAGTCGTCGTTCCTCAATGGTTCAAATGTTGGGTGAGCTTGCTTCAAAACTCGGCAGTAAGGTGCTGTGTGAGGGCGTTGAAACTGATGATGAATATTATTTGGCACTGAGCTGTAATGCAGTATATGTTCAGGGTTTTCTTTTCTCTGAGGCGCAGTCTGAGATGTTGCTTCCAGATTCGACCACTAAACAAGTGAAGGATCTATTAAGTCATTATCGTGATATGGCGATTAATGCTACTTCCCGAAGTCACTGGCGTGCGGAAAAGGTTAAAGCAGAGTTGCTCTCGTTAAGAGAGGTCTTAAAGGCTGCAAGTAGTGATGAAGATCTACAGCACTTTGTCGCAACAGAGCATTTAATGCGTTTCTATATCTGTGATCGTTTAGGCAATCAGATTTCTCCAAACTTTGAAAATAGTGATAAAGGCTGGATCCTTAATGAAAAACATAGAGGGTTTAACTGGAGTTGGAGACCTTATTTCTTTGAGCTTCTAGGATCCGCTGATACGAAAAATCGTTTGGTCTTCTCAGAGCCATACCAAGATATTCATACAGGGCAGCGAGCGCAAACGGCTGTTTTGTTTATCGATGACTCCCGTATCCTGCTTGCGGATTTACTGGATGAGGGGCAGGAGAGTGATCTGTTTAATGGTTTTAGCGCAATGCCAGCAAGCTGGATTCCTGAGATAGGCTAATTGAGTTGTTGTTATAAGAGCTAAGCCTAGAGGTTTGGCTCTTATTTTTTGAGCTCTTTCAGAAGAAGGGTATAAGCTTTATCTTTCTTTTCGATCTGGTGTAGCTTGATAATCTGATGGTTTAGTTCAGGTGCAAACCAGATGAAAGTCTGTCGCGTACTGCCTTCTTTACGCACGCGTTTTACTCGAATTGCCTCGTACTCGCCGATAGGGGCTTTGATGCTCTCTTTGCCGTCAACGATGAAGTTATATTCTTTTAACTTTCCACCATCTGCTACAGAGTATTTAAACTCTTTTTCTCCTTCAGCAACGGCTTGTTGTAGCAGTAGTTGATAGCTGATCTTGTCTTGAACGCCTTCTTTTATTGGCATCTGCCAGGGTTTGTTCTCAACCTTGTTTGTTACCAATTGGTTTTGCCAATCGAAATGAACTTCAGCCTTACGTTTTTTGCCTAGTACGCTACGTTTGTAGGTATAGTTAAGTGGCTTTAGCTTTGCGTTATCTAAAGTGAATTTGCTGGATTCGTAAATGCTGGCAAACATGGCTGAGGCTTTGGATTCAAAAAACCATTCGCCAGATTCATTTTTTTGTAGCTTGCGAGTAGTGTTGCCGCTGAGAGAGATGCTGCCATCCCAATCAATTTCGTAGCTTGCGGTAAAAGGAGTAAAAGGCGTTGCGGTGTCTGCAACTAGAGGAGTTGCCCAGAGAAGTGCGGACGCGAAAAGGGAATTAATTAACGTCTTATTTGCTCTGAGCATACTGGTTGCCTCATTAAATTTGATCGTGCTGAAAGCCCTGAGTAGGTGCGGCTTTACCGTCTAGGGTAACACCCCTGTCAGACCAGATCAGTCTGTCGGAACAAAACAGACCTACCGCTTGAGGGTAGATAATGTGTTCCACTTTATGGACTTTCTGTTGCAGGCTCTCACTTGTATCTTCCGGATCTATGCTTACTTTACCCTGAATGGCCAGCGGGCCACCATCTAGCTCTTCAGATACAAAGTGCACGGTACAGCCGTGTTCTTTATCACCGGCATCAATTGCGCGCTGATGGGTGTGAAGGCCTTTGTATTTAGGGAGTAGTGACGGGTGAATGTTAAACATTCTGCCGTTGTAGTGCCGAACAAATTCGGCAGTAAGGATACGCATAAACCCTGCAAGAACAATCAGGTCAGGCTGGTAAGTATCAATCTGTTTGATCATCGCTTGGTCAAAACTTTCCCGGCTATCAAAGTCGGTATGTTTTAAAACCAGGGTAGGGATATTGGAGTTGCGGGCACGCTCCAAGCCATAAGCCTCAGCTTTGTTGCTGAGGACGGCTTCGATGCGGCCATCAATTTGGCCTGCATCGATTGAATCCATTATAGCTTGGAGGTTGGAACCACTTCCTGATATCAGGACAACGATTCGTTTAGTCATTGGGCGAATTACGCCTCCAGACCAGCTAGTTCAACTTGCTCTTCACCTGCTTGCGCAGCAGCAATTGAACCGATAACCCAAGCATCTTCGCCAGCTTCGTTTAGTAGCTGAAGTGCTTCGTCTTGCTTGTCAGCAGGTACGCAGATAACCATGCCAACACCGCAGTTGAATGTGCGGTACATCTCAGTTGCATCAACGTTACCTTGCTCTTGTAGCCAATTGAATACTGCTGGCATAGTCCAAGAGTTAACATCGATTACAGCTTTCGCATTCTCTGGAAGAACACGTGGGATGTTCTCAAGTAGGCCGCCACCTGTAATGTGAGACAGAGCGTTTACTTGAGATTCTTTGATCAGTTTTAGAAGTGACTTAACGTAGATGCGTGTTGGCGCCATCAAAGCATCTGCTAGCGGTTTGCCATCAAGATCTGCAGTCAATTCTGTGCCGCTTACTTCTAGAATCTTACGGATTAGAGAGTAACCGTTAGAGTGCGGGCCAGAGGAAGCAAGGCCGATCAGCGTGTCACCAACTTTTACGTTAGTGCCGTCGATGATCTCATCTTCTTCTACAACACCTGTACAGAAGCCAGCTAGATCGTAATCTTCGCCTTCGTACATGCCTGGCATTTCAGCTGTTTCGCCACCAACAAGTGCAGCACCAGCTAAAGAACAACCTTCGCCAATACCTTTAACTACATCTGCAGCAGTATCAACGTTAAGTTTACCTGTCGCGTAGTAATCCAAGAAAAGTAGAGGTTCTGCGCCAGCAACGATTAGATCGTTAACACACATCGCAACTAGATCGATACCGATGGTGTCGTGCTTTCCTAGATCCATTGCTAGGCGTAATTTTGTACCTACACCGTCAGTACCTGAAACAAGTACAGGCTTACGGTAGCCTTCGGGGATACGGCATAGAGCGCCGAAACCACCTAGGCCGCCCATAACTTCAGGGCGAGTTGTGCTTTTAGCAACGCCTTTAATTCGATCAACTAGGGCGTTACCAGCGTCGATATCAACGCCAGCGTCTTTATAGCTCAGAGAGCTGTTATCAGAACCAGTAGACATGGATCAGTTAACCTTTCATGTACAAGGAAAGAGGAAGAAAAATATTGCCGCATATTCTACCGTTTTATCACGCTTGAATACACTCATCTGGGCAACGAATATGAAATAATTATGTGGGATGGTAAAGTTAAAGCATATTTTTATTCGAAATTGTTGAAGGCGGCTTAATGGATTTAATGCGAAGCTTTATAGCTGTGCTTCTGCTGGCAGTGTCACAATTTGTTTGTGCAGGGACGATAACTGATCTTTATCAAGTGACTTTGCCTGTTGATGAACAAAGGTCTTCACCTAGTGACCTTCAGATGAGTTCTGGGCTGGCAAAAGTGCTAGTTAAAGTGTCTGGCAATTCCAGTATTGCTGAAGATTTACAAATCCAATCCCAGCTTAAAGTGCCTGCTAGAACTTTAAAGCAGTTTAGTTATATCGCTAAAGAGGGTGGGGATTATTTAGTTTTAGATTTCCACCCGTCTGTTATCGATAGTTTAGTTACCCGTACAGGCTTTAAACCCTTAGGCGAGCAGCGGCCCACAGTTTTGCTTTGGTTCGCTTCGGATCTATCGGGCGAGCAAGACTACCTGCCATCTAATGATCCTTTTCATAAAGCCCTGCAGTTAGCAGCGAAGTCCCGCGGATTGCCGCTACAGTTTCCATTATTCGATCTAACTGACCAAGTGGCGCTTACCACAGTGGATCTATGGGCGTTAAACGATCAACCTATTACAAAAGCTTCAGCACGTTACAATCCTGATGCTGTTATCGTCGGTCGCCTTACAAAGGGTTTGCCAGAGGGAGTAACCGTTGCCGGGTTATTTATGAATGGCGGCGACACCCAGCCGATAGCGGAATCTGGCAATATCGATCAGGTTGCTAATAGATTGATTAACCGAGTGGCGGATAATCTTTTTAAGCCAGTCGTGAGTTATAAACTCAGTCATTTTCAGACTGGCATCGCTGTTCAAGTTGAGAATATCTTTAACTTGTCTGATTACATCCGACTGATTGATTTTCTCAAAGGGTTATCTGTTGTTAGTCAGGTAAAAATTGAACAAGCAATAGGTAATCAAATTACAGTAAGACTTGAGTTAGATGGCAGTGAAGAGCAATTGCGCCAAGCTATCGCCCTAGAGCCGCAATTACAGACGCTCGATAGTCTTCGAAATCAAGATGGTTCTGCGGTGATGATCTACCGCTGGCAAGGATAGCAGGAACAATAAATGACTGAATCACAACGTTGGTTTTTCTTAATACTTGCCGTCGTATTGGGCGGTTTGGTGTATCTACTTTCTCCAATTCTTTCACCCTTTTTGGTCGGGGCGTTGTTTGCTTATCTGTCAGATCCCATTGCTGATCGATTAGAAAATTTAGGCATGTCTCGCACAGGCTCTGTCATCATTGTGTTTATCGGTATGACGGCCTTGGTGGCGATGATGTTCCTGTTATTACTTCCGCAACTAGGGCATCAAATACAGACATTGCTAGCTCGTATACCGCAGGCGATACAGTTATTTGAAGAACAGATTTTTCCTTGGATATTAGCGACATTCAGTTTGGAGCCAACTGCGTTTGGTTTTGCCAATGTTAAAGATGTTTTGATTGGTGATTTGCAAAAAACTGGCGATATTATGAGCCAGTTGTTAGGAGGTATTACACGATCGGGGCTGGCAATTGTGGCATGGGTGGCTAATTTAGTCCTGATTCCCGTGGTTACTTTTTACTTGTTACGTGACTGGGATGTGATGATTGCTAAGGTTAAGCGTCTTTTACCGCGCAATGTTGAGCCTAGGGTTTCTTTATGGGCTAGCGAATGTGATGAGGTGCTTGGCGCATTTATGAAAGGTCAGCTTTTAGTCATGGTCGCATTGGGAATTGTTTATGCAGTAGGTTTATGGATCGTAGGGCTTGATCTAGCGCTATTGGTTGGTATGATCGCGGGTCTTGCTAGTATTGTTCCTTACATGGGATTCATCATCGGTATTGCGGTGGCAGGTATTGCTGCATTTATGCAATTCCAAGATCCAATGGTTTTAGGCTACGTTGGCGTAGTCTTTATCATTGGTCAGATGCTTGAAGGGATGTTACTTACGCCATTATTAGTAGGTGACCGTATTGGATTACACCCTGTTGCGGTAATTTTTGCTATCATGGCAGGCGGACAGCTGTTCGGATTTGTTGGGGTACTTTTAGCTCTACCAGTTGCAGCTGTTATTATGGTGCTATTACGGCACCTACATGAAGGTTACAAAGGCAGTACGTTGTACGGCTCAGAAGAAGATCAAGCGTTAGAACAAGTCGAACCAGTAGTTAATGACAAGTAAACAACCATTCCAATTACCTCTATCGGTTAGTCTCCGAGATGATGCTCGTTTTGAGAATTATTACGCTCAAGGCAATGAGCTGGTTTGCGCGAGTTTAAAAGCGGCCGCAAACGGTAATGGTGAGCAGTTTACTTATATTTGGGGTAGTGAGGGCGTTGGCTGTACTCATCTACTCCAAGCGGTATGTCATGAAGCCGATCCTGTAGGACGCAGTGCGGCTTATCTCCCTCTGGATGAATTAAAGCAGATGGGTGGTGGTATTCTAGAAGGGATGGAATATCTCGATCTAGTTTGTATCGATGGCATAGAGTCTGTTGCTGGTAATAAAGCTTGGGAAGAGGCGCTTTTCCACTTCTTTAACCGCATTCGTGAGCAGGGTAATACACTGATCATCGCTTCGACAGCTGCGCCGCGTCATCTTGGTATCAACCTACCTGATTTAGCATCCCGACTAAGTTGGGGCATGGTATTCCAGGTGCAAGCACTTAATGATGAAGTGAAACTAAAAGCGATTAAGACGAAAGCAAGTGCCCGTGGGTTACAGTTTTCAGATGAAGTCGCACGCTTCTTACTTCATCATGCCAGCCGCAATATGAACGATTTAGCCTGTTTGCTAGATACGTTGGATCGCGCATCTCTGAGTGCTCAGCGTAAAATCACAATTCCTTTCGTTAAAGAGGTTACAGGGCTGTAATTAATCAGCTCTTAAACCAACTCTTCATATATTCTTCATCATTTTTGCAGGTGCGTAATGCGAAAATAGGGGTATTAAATTTCGGTACTCTTTCGCAGGTCATTATGGCTAGGAGGTCATCATGGGTAGCAAGCATCTGACAGACAAATTACGCGCTAAGCTTGAAAAAGAAGAGATCAAAGTCAAAGCCAACAATGTTCGCTATACAGTTACCCATCTGAATGAAAAAGGTAAGGTTTTGGGGCGTGAGTGGTATAAGGGATTTATCGCTGTTTCAGGCAAGCGCCTGATATTGGTATCTGATGGCGTAAAATTTCTTAACATCAAAAAATCGGATCAACGCTTCACTGCTGCTAAGTTTGTAGAAGAAAACGTAGCTTGCCTAGAAGTGCGTTATTTTAAAGAGCCAGATTCTGAACGCAGCTTAGTTTTTCATATCTATACGGATAAAGTGAATAAACTGCTTAAACACATTGATAATCTATAAGCCAAAATAGATTATCGCCTCTGGGGCGGAATGTTCTTTTTCGCCCCTTGAAATATCTCCTTAACTCCCGCATGATCGCGACTTTTTGGCGGGAAATTCTGTGTTTCAAATAATTGATCAAACCAGTGATTTTGTTGTGGTGGTTAAACCTGCAGGAATCAGTGTGCATAAAGATCAAGAGGAAGCAGGATTTACCATGATGTTGCAGCAACAGTTAGATTTAGAGCAGATCTTTCTGGTGCACCGTTTAGATAAAATAACATCAGGCCTTATGGTATTCGCTAAGAGTACCGAAGCTGCCAAAATGCTCGCTGATCAGTTTAAAAGCCGTGAAGTTTCGAAATACTACTTAGCTATCTCTGCTAATAAACCAAAGCGTAAGCAAGGGCTTATTATGGGGGATATGGAGAAAGCGAGACGCGGTGGCTGGAAGCTTGTAAAAAGTCGTCAAAACCCTGCTGTGACCCAGTTTTTTAGCTGCTCACTTAAGCCCGGCTTTAGGCTGTTTCTACTAAAACCAACCACAGGTAAAACCCACCAAATTAGGGTGGCGCTTAAAAGTGAAGGCGCGCCAATTTTGGGGGATAATACCTACAATGGTGAGTTATCAGACCGTACCTATCTGCACGCATACTCTTTGGCATTTAGTTATGGTGGTGAGCGATATACTTATAAGAGCTATCCTGAGCAGGGCGATCAATTTGATCAAGAGGCTTTGGGTATTATTAAAGAACACTTTGATCGGCCAGAGAGTCTTTCTTGGCCGAAATTACCTGAAAAAAGATAAGGCACAAAAATGAGCGAAGGTGAACGTATAGAACGGGATTTTGAATCACGTGATGCAGATGAAAAAAGGGCCTTTCTAGAGCAAACATGGTGTGACAACTGCCAAGAAGTGAATCTTGGAATGGTTGAACCGGAAGAATATGAATTAAATGACATCATATTTATCGAAGGTAAATGTGCTAAATGCGGTCATGTTATTTTGACCGAAATTACTGAAGACGAATTCTAATTTCGTTTTAAGGCGATAGAGGTAGGTTACGTTGTCCTCAGGTTTTGAAAATCGTTTTGGTGGAACGCGCCGTCTATATGGTACGGATGTAGTCGATATGTTCCGCCAATCTCATATTTGTGTGATTGGTATTGGTGGCGTTGGTTCTTGGGTGGCTGAAGCCTTGGCCCGAACAGCAATTGGTAAGATCACACTGATTGATCTAGATGATATCTGCATTACCAACACAAATCGTCAGATTCATGCTGTAGACGGGAATGTGGGTCGCTCGAAAACCGAAGCTATGGCAGAGCGTATCAAGCTAATCAATCCAGAATGTGAAGTGAATGAGATCGAAGATTTTATTACACGAGAGAACATTCCAGAGCTGATTACCAATGAGTTCGACTATGTAATTGATGCGATCGATAGCGTTAAAGAAAAAGCCGCGTTGATCGCCCATTGCAGCTATCGCAAGATTCCGATTATCACTGTGGGTGGTGCCGGTGGCCAGACAGATCCAACCAAGATTGATATCTGTGATTTAGCTAAAACCAATCACGACCCGCTCGCGGCTAAAGTGCGCTCTTTCCTACGTAGGCACTATCGATTCAGTAAAAGCGGTAGACGATTCTCTGTCGATTGTGTTTACTCCACTGAGCAGCTGGTTTATCCGCAACCTGATGGTTCGGTTTGTGCGCAAAAGAGTATTACCGATGGCAATACCCGATTAGATTGTGCGGGTGGCTTTGGTGCATCGACCTGTGTGACTGCTAGCTTTGGTTTTGCCGCGGTAGCGCGTGTGTTGGAGAAAATGCGCTTACGCTGGGAAAGGCAGTCGCAAGGTTAATAGCTTGGAAAGAGAAACAAAGAAAGGGAGCATCAAGCTCCCTTTTTATTACGAGTACTTATTTAGTACTTCGATTATTTATAGCCTGGACGTGAAATTAGGATAGAAATAATCGCAGCTAAGCCTAAGAACCAGCAATATTGAATTGAGGTGACTAATTCTAGTGGTGATACTTTAGCGATAGAGGAGGCTAATAGTATCTGAGCACCCCAAGGGATGATGCCTTGTACCACACAAGAGACAATATCCATCAGGCTGGCAGAGCGTTTAGCATTAACGCCGTAGCGTTGCGCGATATCTTTCGCTAATGAACCGGCAATAACGATAGATACCGTATTGTTGGCCGTGCATAGGTTGGTTGCGGTTACACTAGCTGCAATACTGAATTCTCCAGCCTTTTTACCGCCGCTTTTGCCGGTTAGTTTTTCAATCGTTGAAGCGATAAAGTTTAATCCACCTTGATGCTTAATCAGCGCACCTAGGCCGCCAATTAGCATAGATAGGATCATGATCTCTTGCATGCCGGTGTAACCGTCATAGATCTGCTTGGATAGCATAGCAATGCTGTAATCAGGTGCGGTTATAAAGCCAACAGCTCCGGCTAAAACAATACCTATCAATAGCACTAACATTACGTTCAGGCCCGCAATAGCGAGGATCAGCACTGTTAGGTATGGCGCAACTTTAATCAACTCATAACTTTGTTCAGATACACCAGCAGTACTGCTTTGAAGCGCGAGAACAACCATAGTTACCATAGCTGCAGGAAGCGCAATAAGAAGATTAAGGCGGAACTTATCCTTCATTTCACAACCTTGAGTTCGAGTGGCTGCGATAGTTGTATCCGAAATAATCGATAGGTTATCACCGAACATAGCACCGCCAACAACCGCACCTACAGTTAGCAGTAGAGGAAGGTCACTGGCTTCAGTAATGCCTACCGCGACAGGCGCTACTGCCGCGATGGTACCCATGGAAGTGCCCATCGAGGTGGCAATAAACGCTGCAATCGCAAAGATGCCAGGGAGCAGTAGCCACTCAGGTATATAATTTAGGCCGAGATTTACCGTTGCATCGACGCCACCTATTGCCTTTACAACAGAAGCAAAAGCGCCTGCCAACAGGAAGACAACCACCATAGTAATAATGGTCTGATCACCAATGCCTTTGATAAAGATTTCAAGGCGCTCGTTGAGCGTGCCTTGAGCTAATAACAGTGATAGGACTACCGCTGGGATAATCGCGACAGGTGCAGATATCTGGTAGAAAGCGAACTCTGTTCCTTGAGCTTGATAGTAAATTCCACTGCCGATAAACAGAGCTAAAAACAGCCCTAATGGCAGTAACGCAAGAGGGGAAGAGTTATTCATTAACTTTATCCTATTAGAGACCATGGGTAATGGTTTCAATATTGGAGAAGACAAACGACTGGGATCTGGCCAGCTGCTCGAATAAGGCGGCGAATATACTACTTAAGTAGGTATAAATAAAATGAATAAAACGACAGTGGACTTAGCATTAAGTTATATCGATTAAATGTAACGGCTAAAACAACTCAATATCGCCTTCATGCTCACTAGGAGGGGTGAGGTATCCACTACTTAGAAGCGTTTCATAACTGTGAACCTGATTTCGTCCATGCTCTTTAGCAAAGTAGAGCGCTTGATCGGCATGATCGATTAAGCTAGGAAGTGACAGACCCTCCGTGATCTCTGTAATCCCAATACTTAATGTCACTTGGCCTATTTGTGGAAAACTGGTTAGGGCAATTTGTGTGCGGAATCGCTCAAGTACCGTTAATGCAGACTCTAATGAGATATCTTTGAGTACTAGCGCAAATTCTTCTCCACCATAGCGAAACATTAGATCTTCATCTCGAAAAGCACTTTGCATCCGCTGGGAAAGAATCAACAACACCTCATCACCAAATAGGTGGCCAAAGTTATCGTTAACCTTTTTAAAGTGGTCGATATCTAAGAGGGCAAAGCAATGGGGTTCTGCTGATTTATCGTTTTTGCGCCGCTGGGATTGCTGCTTTAAAAGAATCGTTTCCATCTGCTGGTCAAAGGCCTGACGGTTGTATAGGCCAGTCAGGGCATCGTTCATAGCAGAGAACATAAAAAAGCGCTGGTTAGCGTACACTGAGATCAACTTGGTGATCACTTCATGCATTAAATCAGTGGTGTCTTCGATATTCGTTATAAGAACGCCATTTTGAGAATGCAGGATTTTAAAACTGTAATATCTATAACCCTCTTCACGGACATAACGTGTAGGCTGGTGCGGCTCAATGTGCTGGATGTGCTCAGGGATCGCGAGGGGTGATGAAAACTCATCGGAGCTTTCGCTACTGGCAATGAGTTTTTCAGTCGACAGATCGAAGTTCGCGTAGTTATACAGCCAGAAATGATGTAGCGGAAACAGCTCTAAACAGGTTTTGATCAGCAGTTGATTCAGTGCTCTTTGATCGCGTTGTTCCGTCAATGCCAAGAAAACGTCGCAATAATCTGAGACTTTAGCTGTCGGTTGCATTCGCATAGCCCCCGCATGGCTTATTCGAATAAAGCTGCAAATGTATTTTTGATTAGTCTCCTAAGTTTAGCTGCTTAAGTCAGAGTCGGTGTCTAAAACTACAGCTTAGTGCAACGACTCAAACTGAAGCGGTAGGCTGAGTCGTTGCTTCTTTAGGTAGCCATAGCGAGATAATCGCAGCTATCAAGAGCATTAAGGATGAGAAGTACAAGCAGGTTTCGAGTCCCCATAGCTGGAATACAGCACCAGAAAGCACTGTCCCGATCAAGCGCCCCATCGCATTGGCCATATAGTAAAAGCCAACATCGAGAGAAGTACCGTCTTTACGCGCATAGCTCACGATTAAATAGCTGTGAAGTGAGCTATTTAGAGCGAAGACCGCGCCGAAAATGCCCAAGCCCGCCAGTAGAATCCATACTTCATTAGTGCCTAGACTCAATGCGAACAACGCCGGTATAAAGCAGAGTATGCCTGCCCACAGTGCAGCACTGCGCCCGCTAGGCGGTGTTTTAGATTTTTTACCGGTAATGCTTGGTGCAATTGACTGAATAAAGCCATACATGATGACCCAACCTGCCATGACGCTGCCAACTATCCAAAAATCCCAACCTATGGTTTCACTAAGATAAACCGGCAAAGCAACCACAAACCAGATATCTCTGGAGGCAAATAGAAACATCCGTGCTGCCGAGAGGATATTGATCGCTTGATTTGTAGAGAAGATCTCTGCGAACTTCGGTTTAGATTTGGATACCCCGAGGCTCTTTTTAAGCAAAATAAGGCTGCAACTTAATATGATGATTAAGCCAACCAGCATGATCCACATAGCGCCTTGGAAGCCGACAAGGTGGAGCAAAGCGCCGCCTAAGAAAAAGCCTACACCTTTCAGTGCATTTTTAGAGCCTGTAAGAATAGCTACCCACTTAAATAGCGTGCTTTTTGCGCTTTCATCAACGAGTGATTTAATCGCACTTTTAGCACTCATCTTGTTCAGATCTTTAGCTATACCGGAGAGAGCTTGAGCGGCCATCACCCAAGCCATGCTTAAGTAATCCGTTGGCAGTGTCAGCATGAGTAGGGCAATGATCTGTAAAGACAGCCCTATATTCATGGTTTTGTTTAAACCAATTCTAGCGCCTAGCCATCCACCAAATAGGTTGGTGACAACGCCAAAGAACTCATAAAACAAAAACAGCAGTGCAATGCTGAGTGCACCGTAACCAAGCTGGTGGAAGTGCAGTACAACTAACATGCGCAACGCGCCATCCGTTAAGGTAAAGGCCCAGTAATTACCTGTAACGACCATGTATTGCCGGATGGCACTGTTGGCAAGATTACTCATTTTTCACAATCAATCGCGATATATTTAGCTAATTCGGCAGTACGGTTTACGTAGCCCCATTCGTTGTCGTACCAAGCGTATAGCTTCAACTGAGTGCCATTCACAACCATGGTGGATAGGGCGTCGATGATGCTAGAGCGCGGGTCTGTACGGTAGTCGATTGAAACGAGAGGGCGCTCTTCGTAACCCAAAATACCTTTAAGAGAGTTTTCAGCGGCTTCAGCAAATAAGGCATTAACTTCAGCTTCTGTTGTTTCGCGTTCAAGTTCGAAAACCATGTCTGTTAACGAAGCATTTGCTAGCGGTACTCGAACGGCATGTCCGTTTAGCTTACCGGTAAGCTCAGGGAATATCTGAGTGATTGCTTTGGCCGATCCCGTTGTTGTTGGGATAAGGCTCATTCCACAAGCACGTGCACGTCTAAGATCTTTATGCGGTGCATCTAAGATCGTTTGCGTGTTCGTGATGTCGTGAATCGTGGTCATTGAGCCGTGCTTAATGCCAAGTTTTTCGTGTACAACTTTGATAACGGGAGCGAGACAGTTAGTAGTGCACGATGCTGCAGTGACGATTTGGAATTCACCTGGCGTATACAGCTGGTGATTAATCCCCATTACTAGGTTAAGCACACCTTCTTCTTTTACTGGCGCTGTCACAACAACATGCTTTACACCCTGTTCGGTGTATTTATCTAACAGTGCTTTTTTCTTCATGACACCGCTGGCTTCAAAGACAAGATCGCAGCCAGACCAATCGGTATCTTCGATACGGCTATTATTAGTAACGCTGATCTGCTGATCGTTAATAATCATGCCAGTGTCAGTTGCGGTAGCTTCGTGCTTCCATGTGCCGTGTACAGAATCAAAGTTCATAAGGTGCGCTAAAGTAGCGGCATTACCTTGTGGATCGTTGATCTGTACAAATTCAAATTCTGGCCATTCCCAAGCCGCACGCATTACCAGTCGGCCCATGCGACCGAAACCATTAATACCAATTTTGATAGTCATCTTTTTATTACTCACAGCAGCTTTCTGAGGTTAAGCTTTTACTTAGCAGTTCCGCTAGCTCTGTTTGGCTAGCGTTATAAGTCTCGTTAATTATGCGCTGACACCATTCGGGTAGTTGGTCGT
The DNA here is from genome assembly GCF_047778075.1 of Neptuniibacter sp. QD57_21. GTDB lineage: Bacteria > Pseudomonadota > Gammaproteobacteria > Pseudomonadales > Balneatricaceae > Neptuniibacter. The sequence goes on from NZ_CP180549.1 coordinate 1,474,307, forward strand.
TCAGACTGTAATAAACCCAGCGCCCTTTGCGGCTATCACTCACAATTCCGTGTTCTCTTAGCTGCGCCAGATGTCGCGAAATTTTCGGTTGGCTTAGCTCAAGTAGCGTTGTGAAATCACATACACAGAGTGTTTTGTGGTGATGTATTAGCATTATCAGTTCAAATCTTGTTGTATCTGATAAGCACTTAAATAGAGTCGTGGCTTGCATATTTAATCTTTATATATGTTTTTCCATATATGATGGCAAAAATTTATAGAGCTAGCAATAGTGGTTTAGGTATCGCAGGTTAGATTCGTGAATAGAACAAGAGAGCAGTTTTTATAGGCAAAAAAAACCCCTCTAAAAGAGGGGTAAAAAATGCGTTAACTCATGGCGAGGCCAGAGTTGAAGATGGGATGCAGATGGGCTCAGTAGCTATCACATGTCCTTGATAGCTAAGCCGCAAGTGCACGACTAGTATGTTGATTTTTTGTGCAGTGCAAAATTGGACTTTGGTGCAGAAAGTAATTACCTAATTGATACTTACGTTTAGTTTAGCTAGGTATCAATTAGATTTGTGTGGTTAAGCGGTTTTCAGGCTATTTATTCAATAATCTGATCGTCTTCCAAGCGGAAGTGATGTAATGGATAAGTGCCCATAATGCGCACATCTTTGGCAAAAAAATCTAATTCTTGTAGCGCATATTTCATCGCTTTTTGCTCTGGATGACCTTCGACATCTAGGTGGAAACTCGTCGCAGTCATGGTATCAGACGCCATGTAGCTTTCTAGTTTCAACATGTTGACGCCATTAGTAGAGAAGCCGCCTAGGGCTTTATATAGCGCTGCTGGAATGTTGCGTACGGTAAACATGATAGATGTCATAAAGCGAGAGCCGTCGGTTAGCGTAGGAATATGGCTATCGCGTGCAAGAATCAAGAAGCGAGTTGTATTACCGGTTTTATCTTGGAAATTCTCACGGATAATCTCTAGGTCGTAAAGCTCTGCTGCTAGGCTAGATGCAATTGCTGCATGGCCCGGTGTCTGTTTTTGGCTTAGTTCTGCAGCCGCGCCTGCTGTATCAAGGCTAGCAACCGGTTTAATGCCGAGTTCATTAATATGACCGTCACATTGCGCTAGTGCTTGCGGGTGAGATGCCACAGTCGTGATATCTTCTAGTTTTGTGCCTTTAGGCGCTAACAAACAGTGGTTCACTGGCTCAAAGTGTTCACCGACAATATGTAGCTCCGTTTTCGGCATTAAGCGGTAGATCTCTTCTACGCGACCCGCTGTGGAATTCTCGAGCGGGATCATCGCTAAACGTGCCTGACCGCGCTCGACCATAAACATCGCATCCGAAAAAGTTGCACAGGCGTTAGCTTCTAGTTCTGGATGAGCTTTGCGGCATGAAAGGTGTGAATAAGCACCCGGTACGCCTTGATAAGCAATAATGGCAGGCAGGTTGGTCATGGTCTTTATCTGTTTAACGAAAATTGAGGCGCGTATTATTACACAGAGATAAAAACTCTGTTACTGTTCGCGCAGTTAAATTACCTGCAATTATAGTTTTATGACGCCAGAACGTACTGAAAAACTGCTAAGTGTGCTTAAACGCCGCCAACCTGATCTAAGTTTGATTGCTGATCAAGTAAATAAACCTCGAAATTTATCAGCACTGATTCGTAATTGTGATGCTGTGGGTATTCACAGTATTCATTCCGTTGTGCCTAAAGAGGGTTACCGTACTTACCGTGGTACGGCGAAAGGCAGTGATTTCTACGTTAAAAATAGGCAGCACGAATCAGTCGAATCGGCGATTGAAACGGTTAAAGCTCAGGGCATGAAAGTGGTGGCTGCGCATTTTACCGATCAAGCGATCGATTACCGCAAGTTTGATTACACCCAACCATGTGCGCTTTTGATGGGCGCTGAAAAACAGGGTGTGAGTGATATTGCAGCGGAGATGGCCGATCAGCACATCATTATCCCAATGATGGGGATGGTGAGCTCGCTTAATGTAGCCACGGCTGCCGGCATTATCTTAGTCGAAGCTCAGCGCCAGCGCATTTTAGCGGGCTTGTATGAAAAGCAGCACCTAAGCAACGAAGAGATCTCACGTACCCTGTTTGAGTGGGGTAATCGTGATCTGGCGAAGTTCTGTCGTGATAAAGGGTTAGCTTATCCTCCGCTTGATGATATTGGCGATGTGATTGACGCACCGGGCTGGCATCAACGTGTGCAGGCTGATCAGGCAGATAAATATGATTGGAGCGGCATTGCTGTTTGATTCAATCCCTGAACCCCTGCTAATCTGAGTTTTTGGGTTTCGAATTAATCACTAATGGTCAGACGACTGCTTGTCACGCTTCTCTTTCTATTACTAACGCTTGTCTGTACATGGCAGGTAGTTACCTTTGCGCGTGACTGGACCCTGCAAAACCTGCATCAGCAAGGTTCTGATGAGCTTTTAAAAGTTATCACCCAGTTAAGATCGGCATTAGACGAGTATCGTTATTTGCCGTTTTTAATCTCTCAAGATACCGATGTTAAAGACCTTTTGGTTGATCCTTCTCCGAGCATAGCTAGAGAAGTTAGTCTTTATTTAGAACAGATCAACCTTGTGGCGGGTTCATCCTCTCTTTTTGTTTTGAATTCCGATGGTAATACGGCTGCCTATAGCCATTGGCGGGATGAACAGGAATTCATTCAACGATCACATCGAAGACAAGATTACTATAAACAAGCGTTAGCTGGTCACCGAGGTGGCCAATTTAGCTTGAATGAACATAATCAATCCCCCGCTTATTTTTTGTCTTCACCTGTTTATAACGGCACACAGTTTTCGGGTGCAGCAGTGGTTCGGGTTGAACTCGAAGCGATGGTTAAGAAGTTGCGCTCCACTGGCGAAGTGATCTTAAGAGATAAGACCGGTTCTATTTTCTTTACGACGGCGCCACTTACTCGATTTCAAACGGTAAAAGAGCAGGTTGATGAAGAGGTGTTAATGCTTGAGAGCGGTGTGATTACACGGCTTTGGAAGCGAGGTGCCGATCAGTGGTTATCACGCTCCGTAGCGCTGGATGATTTGAACTGGCAGGTTTCGGTACTCACAGACACCGAAGTCGTTAAGCGAAATGTCAGAAATGCCGCATTGTTCTCGTTTGGTGGCTGTATTGCGCTTGGCCTGTTTGCTTTGTGGTTTAGAGAGAGGCAGCTAAAACTCCGCTCACAAAATGTCACTCGTGAGACCTTAGCGAAAAGTGAAGCTCAACAAAAAGCGATTATTAATAACGCACAAGTTGGCTTGCTGCTTATCGACGAAAGAGGTCATATCACCTTTGCCAACGATATGGCTTTGCAGCAGTTTGCGGTATCAATGCCATTGATCCTCGCCAAACCTCTACTAGAGTTGCTGGCTTCAGATGGAGTTACGCCTATTGCCAGGGTTTTACATCGTCTCGGTGAAAAAGGTTTCTCTCCGTTGGTGGGCTACGAAGCGGTAGGTTCCAGAAGTGACGGGGCTGAATTCCCGCTGATGATCTCTATCAGAAAAATGCAGGGATATGAGGCAAAGCAGTTCCTTGTGACAGTCATCGATATCTCCAGACGTAAAGGGTTGGAGATTCAGTTACAGAAAGCCAATGAGTCTTTGGAGCACAAAGTTGAAGAGCGAACGCTAGCCCTTAGAGAAGCGCAGGAAGAGTTGGTGCAGGCCGGTAAAATGGCGGTGCTTGGTCGCATGTCTACGGCAATTGTGCATGAGCTTAATCAGCCGCTAACTGCGATTAGGAACTATGTAGCGATCTGCCGACAGGTGATGACACAACCTGAAATGCTAGAAGAAAGCCTGTTAGAAGTAGATGGGCTTACACAACGCATGGCGCAAATTACTACCCAGCTAAAAACCTACGCTTATAAAAAACCAGAACAAAAGCAGCCGGTTTCCATGCAGATGGTGCTCGAAAACTCTTTGCAGATGTTTAAACAACGCATTGCTGATGAAGACGTACAGCTCAAGTTAGATCTACCCGAGAAAACGCTGTTTGTGCTCGGTGATAACGCCCGCCTAGAGCAGGTTGTCGTTAACCTTGTTAAAAATGCTATCGATGCCATGCAAGGTATTACTGATAAAGAGCTTCTGATTGAATTGACCGAAGATAGCGAATCCCAACAGTTACAATTGCAAGTGATCGACAGCGGGGAAGGTATCGATCCTGCGTTATTGGCTAATCTATTTGACCCATTTATCACCTCAAAACCTATGGGCGATGGCCTAGGCTTAGGTTTAGCGATTGTTAAATCCATCATGCGTGATTTAAATGGTGATATTAGTGCAGGGAATACCGAGCAGGGCGGTGCTGTGTTTACCTTGCTATTACCTATTTGTGAAACTAATTAGAGAAGGTTGTAATGACAGATAAGCAATCACCAAATCAGTCATCCAGAGGTACTGTTTTATTGGTAGACGATGAAGCCATGGTGCGGAAATCTACCGAAAAATGGTTACAAATGGCCGGTTTTGATGTGATTGGCTGTGATAGCGGCCAGCAGGCGCTTAGCCATATCCAAGTCGACTTCCCTGGTATTGTTGTCAGCGATGTCAAAATGCCAGAGATGACCGGTTTAGAGTTGATGGACAAAATCCTAGAGACTGTACCCGGTTTCCCTGTTGTACTGGTAACCGGTCACGGCGATGTCGATATGGCCATTGGCGCCATGAGAAAGGGCGCTTATGATTTTATTGAAAAACCTTTCAACCCAGAGCGCTTAGTAGAGACAATCCAACGGGCTTGTGAAAAACGTCGTCTAATGTTGGATAACCTACGCCTGCAGCAAAATTTAGCGTCTTCCAGCGGTATCGACCAACGCTTAATTGGTATATCGCCAGCGATCAGGCGATTAAAGCAAGAGATCCTAACGCTGGCTGATCTTGATACCAATGTCATCATCTACGGTGAAACCGGTACGGGTAAGGAGCTGGTGGCGCAATCGCTACATGAATTTAGCCATCGTAAAGATAAACACTTTGTACCGATCAACTGCGGTGCAATTCCAGAATCTCTAATTGAGAGCGAGCTCTTTGGTCACGAAGCGGGAGCTTTTACCGGTGCAGCAAAACGCCGAATCGGTAAGTTTGAATACGCCAGTGGTGGCACACTGTTTCTTGATGAGATCGAGAGCATGCCACTTCATCTGCAGATCAAGCTACTACGTGCACTGCAGGAAGGTGTGATTGAGCGCCTAGGTGGTAATTCACCGATCAAAGTCGATCTGCGTGTGATTGCTGCGGCTAAAACGGATCTGCGGGAAGAGGACGATTTCCGAGAAGATCTTTTCTATCGCCTAAACGTATCGCAGCTGCATATCCCGCCATTACGAGATCGTCTAGAAGATACGCCATTACTGTTTGAGCACTATGTGCGTATGACCTCAGAGTCTCACGATAAAGAGCAGCGAGCACTGCCCGAGCAAGACTTCCGCACCCTGCAAAGTTACCAGTGGCCGGGTAATGTTCGCGAGCTAAAAAATATCGCAATGCGTTACGCTTTGGATAAGCGCGTATCGGTGAGTGACATTCTTTTCCCTGATACTAGTAATCTGCAGGCTTCACATTTAGATGGGGATATCAGCCAACCCCTAGCAGTACAAGTGGCAGGCTTTGAAGCTGAAGTAATCAAACGCTCTTTACAACAGCACCAAGGTAATATCAAAGCGGTGATGGATGCCCTTGACCTGCCAAGACGTACGTTAAACCAGAAGATGGCGAAGTACGGGATTAATAGGGCTGATTACACTTAAAGCGGTTCAATCAAAATCAAATATGTATCAGTAGGCTATTTGAGATAGAGTTTGGGCATCTACAGGCTCTATCTCAAACACTTTTCTTGTATTGCCTCCACAGCTAGGTTAAAAAGTTAACTGCATCAGACAGATGGAAGTCGGGCGTTTGTAGGTACATCGAGCTTTTTGTGCCTAGGCTGCTGTATCAATTTCTATATAACATGTGATTATTTTTATGGGGAAACTCTTTCATTTCTAAGTTCTCCTTACTTGCAGATTTTATATCTGAATTTAAACGTATGTAGATAAGGTCAATGCACGAAGTATTTTATCTAAGAGTTTTAGTGCGTTAGCTTAAAAACATACTTAAGATAATTTTAATTTAAGAGTGGTCAATGATTACAACATTTGATGTAAATAACTTCTGTGATTATGTTCGTGCAGTCCAAGAGATCAATGAGCGAGTTTCTTGTCATGAGTCCGAGCTTTGGTACCGAGGAGTATCTGATCAAAGTTATGAACTATTATCTGGGATTCAATGGAGACAGGTTGAAGAAATAAAGCATGAAGGCATGATAGATGAGTTTCTCACGAGTAGCCCATTGTATGATTCAACGGTGAAGACACTAGGTGCTTTTGAGCAGTATGCCCTAATGCAGCATTATGGACTGCCAACGAGGTTGCTTGATTGGAGTATATCTCCACTTATAGCTCTGTTTTTTGCCCTTGAAAAAGATGAAGAAAATGAAAATAGAGTTGTTTGGTGTATGAACCACTTACAACTCAACAACATTAATACAGGGTCTGAACAATCGATATTCACTCATAGTGTTTCTGATGAAAAGCAATTCGATTTGAGTAGTTATCTTCCAAAAACTCTTTCAAATGTAACCGCAAAAACAGGAAAAAATGCAATTGCTATAAAAATGCAATTTACAAATAAGCGAATTTCGTCTCAACAAGGGACTTTTACATTGCATGGACATAACAGTAAAAAAATTGACGATTATTTTGTTGATGGAAATTGTAAGGAAATATTTAAGATTGAAATCAATGGAAGTGAAGCTCGTAGAGAACTCATGGAAACTTTGTTAAAAATTGGTATTGCTGAAGATACTGTATACCAAGATTTAAATTCATTATCTAAGCGGATATTGCGTGAGTATACTCCAGAGTAAAGCGATATAAAAAAAAGAGTGCCAAGTACTTTCTTGTTAATTGCTAAGTCTTTGATCAGTCTGAAATATTTACTAGAGCTGATTCGGTTAGAAATAATAATTAAAGTGAATTAAAGGGGGCGAAGCCTTTTTAATAAAGTTTCATTGCTTGTACTAAAGCCTTTACTAAATATCAGTGATTTATCGCTATATAAAGACCTGTCGCCTAACTGTCAGGTCGCTTTCGTCACCGCCAACTTAGCTTTTGCGCCATATTTGAGGCTCAGTTGGCGAGGAATTACAAATGATCGTAAAGAAATTAAGAACAGATCGGAATTGGTCTCAAGAAGAGCTCGCAACAATGGTTGGCTTGAGCACAAGGACTATTCAACGTGTCGAGAGTGGTCAGCTAGCTAATATTAAAGGGGTCAAAGCCCATTAATCCACATATACAAATGTTAGAGCATCATATACATCAACCATCAATATAGAAGTAATATTAATTGTCTAGATTTTGTGTATTTTGCGGTTCAAAACCAGACGGAAAAACTAAAGAACATGTCATTCCGCGATGGCTTATAGAAATGACTGGGAATCCGAAGAGGCAAGCAAGCTTTGGTTTTAAAAAGAGTGCAGATGGAATAGAAGATCGAATATTTGCTTTTGACCAATTCACTTTTCCTGCATGTAATATATGCAATAACGAATTTGCAGATTTGGAAGGTCAAGTTAAACCAATAATAGAAACTATAATTACAGGCGGTTCCATTACAACAGAAATGCTGTCGATTTGCTTAGACTGGTTCGATAAAGTCCGGGTTGGAATCTGGCTTGGTATGATCATGCTAGATAAAACCCATACAAATCCAGAGTTAGCATTAAAAGTAGAACCACACTTTCATATAAAGAGCAGGATTGGTCAGTTTGATAGAATGCTCATCATTGAGAAATTCAAATCTGACAGGAAAAAGCTCAACATGGGTGGAATTGAATCTTTCTCATTTCAATTGGCACCCACTGCATTCACACTATCTATCAACAACGTTTGTTTCACCAATATATCAACCGTATTTCTTGCATCACGGCGTTTAGGGTTCCCATATCCAACACATTCTTTTTTATACAAAGATAGGGACGAAATGGGGTTTGATGTTGTGAATGGAAGAAATCGCATCATGAATCCCATCATAAGAAAAAACATACGTGAGAACGGTAGAATATTTATACAACCCATGTTCGCAAATGACTTATCTGAGTCACACATTGAAGAATACAATTCTGCGTATGTTAAAGATCACTCTTTAGACTATAAAAAAGGGATTGGCACCATATTTGAGCAATGCTCTAGAGACTATGTTGAGTATTCATCTGGTGAGGATATCACTTTTAATATCGATGAAAACCTTTATGAAAGAGAGTTTACGATACGCTCTTTAATTAACATATATGAGTGGCAAAACTGGATTACATCTCTTCACACACCAGATGTGAGCGATTTAACCGCAGATCAAAAAAGATTTATAAAGTTTCGCTTTGGATTAGGTCAAAAATACAACAAAAAACTAATAAAGCATTATGAAAAAATGCTCTAACAAGTAAATCTAGGCGCCGCCCACGGCGCACCTGATTTAAGCATTAGGCTTCATGAGGTATGTAAGGGTAATAATGAATAACCAGAAAGTTGATCCACAAAAAGTAACAAAGCCGATTCAATTGTTGGCAGCGTGGTTAGTTGGCTTAATCGTAGTTAATGGAAGCTTTTTAAGCTCGGCTGTCGCTTTGGGCTCTGACGGATGGGAGAGTTCTGTTTTAGTTATTGCGGCGGTTTTCAACGTGCCTATGTTCCTAGGTGCTATTTTCTTATTACAAACAAGATTTCGACCTGAGCTTCAAGAAGATGCTTTCTATTCTCAATACCTCGATAAGAAATCAAATCAGATTGTTACGGTCAAGAAAGATGAGTCTCAAGATGCAAATGCATTGAAGGATGAAGTCAAAAGACTAGAAAACCTGTTGAAAGTGTCTGCTCAGACACAAACTATTAGCTGGGGAAGTTGGGCTGTTGCTCTTAATAAACTAATGCCTGACTATTCTGAAATTAGAAAGTCTTTGAAAGTAGGCGGTATAAGGTTAGAGTCAATTTTTGGTGCAGATGAATACTCCGAACTTTTAGAATGTAAGGTAGTCGCTTTAAATGAGCATATGGATGCTCATTCCGTTATTAAGATCCTTGGGCTGTTAGTTGATTATAAAATTGATGGCTATGTCTATTTTGAACCCGTTCCTGAAATTGATACAGAAGATGTGTATATAGGTGCGTATGGATACAGTCACTCAAGTGCTGGGGTGTATCCAATCAATGATGAGTTGAAACTATTGATGTCTGAAGGTTGTGAAGAGGTAGATCTTAGAGAGTTTGAGAGGCTAAATAAATAGAAACTAAAAGAACTAAAGGGGTCAAAGCCCTTTAGTGTTTGAAGAACTAAAGGGGTCAAAGCCCTTTAGTGTTTGCGAGCAACTTTAAAAGTTAAGGTTTTCACTCATCAATCCGTGCCAGAGCATCTTTTAATGCTTGCTCCTTGTCCGCACGAATCGAATTTGCCCATGCAGATAGTGACGGATTATGTTCACCATTGTCTGCTCCCCAGATAATCATCTCAAGCAATACAGGTATAAGTGACTTACCTTTGTCGGTAAGCCTATAGCGAATAATTCGACCATTATCAGGACACCGATGCTTCGTCAGTAAGCCTGACTTCAATAGGTGGTCTAATCGCTTGGCTAGTATATTGGTTGAGATGCTTTCCGCGGAATTCAGGAAGTCGCCATAAGTGCTCTTTTGATTGAACACTATGTCGCGAATGATCATCAAGCTCCATTGATCACCAAATATTTCAAGACCAAAGTTAATCGGACAGGATGAACGTAATGTCTTTTTCATGTGCATAATATAACTTCATTACTTGCAAAACGAAAGTTGTTGGTTTAGCTTTGTATTACTTTCGTTTTGCAAGTAAATGGTCTGCAAAGCCTTTTGAGGAATTAAGAGAAATGTACTATGAAGCTTTATTTAATTAATGGTTCGCCTAATGGCAGAAAAGTACTTTCCGTTGTTCGTCATTTGGGTTTAACGCCTGAAGTGGTTTGGCTGGATATCTTTGCAGGTGATACCCAAACTGAGGAATACCTGAAGCTAAACCCAAACGGACTGTCACCCACACTGGTGGATAACGATGTTGTACTTTGGGAATCCAATGCAATCAATACCTACTTATGCGAAATCACGGCAAATCAGAGTTTGTTGCCTATACATGCCGCTGGAAAGGCTGAGGTACTAAAATGGCTGTGCTGGGAGTTGGCACATTTCAACAAAGCGCTAGGCGTTATTGCTTTTCAAAGTGTGGCAAAACCATCGTTTGGTCTTGGTGAGACTAATCAGGCAGTCGTTGATTTTTATACAGAAGAATTGAATCGTTATGGTCCTGTGCTTGAGGCGCATTTAGACGGGCGTGAGTTTATTGTCGGTGACGACTGGACTCTTGCAGACTATGCACTAGGCCACGTTGAAATGTTTCAAGCAGCAATGCCTATTGATTGGGAGTGTTTCCCGAATATTGTTCGTTTTTATGAGCGTATAAGAGGAAATGTTCATTGGGCTTCTACACAGGCGGCGCCTGATGAAATAGGTAGGAAGCCAATATAAAAGGGTCAAAGCCCTTTAATTCAGAGCCTTTCAGTCTTAATAAATGTATTTAGGAGTAACAAATGGATATTGAAACTCAAGCTCAAGCAATACGCGCTTCTTTACAGCAGTACGCACTACCTGCCCTAAAACTAAGCCCCATAGCTGAAAACGCAAAGCATGTATGGAGTAGTAAGTTTGGTGGCAAAGCCTATTGGCCTAAGGGAATGGATTATCCCAAATCTAAGGCTGGCGAAAAGTTGATATTACTTGCTCAGCTAAATTTTGCTGAGCTACCAAATATTGAAGGTTATCCCGTAAGTGGTCTTCTTCAGTTCTTTATTGAAGATGATGACCTTTACGGGATGGACTTTGATAATCCAATCGAGGAAGTCCTTAATTCTCCAAGTGGATACAGAGTCGTTTATCATTCGGTTATTGAGATGAATACTGAATTGCTGGAGAGTGATCTACCAACACCTCATAAGGATAGTTACCTTCCTCTCAATCGTGAGTTTCGTGTAGAAGGCCGAGTTGAAAGCGAAATCCCTTCGCCTACTGATTTCCGATTTGAAAAATACGCATGTGATCCGTTCGATTATGAAGAGGATCTTGGCGAGTATATTTATGACAATTTTTCTTCCGAGGGGAGTAAGGTTGGAGGGTATGCTTGTTTTACCCAAGAAGACCCGCGTACCCTTGGGAAAGATGATCGATGGGTGTTGTTGTTTCAAATGGATTCGGAATCCGTAGGTGATGACGAAATTATGTGGGGTGATATGGGGGTCGGTAACTTCTTTATTGAGGAGGAGGCCCTAAAGCAAAATGACTTTTCCAAAGTTTGGTATAACTGGGATTGCTCTTAGTAACTCTGTAAGTGGTATGGGAGCCTAATAGTTGAGTGAAAAACTAAGAGAACAGCTTATAGAGCTTGCAGTCCATTCTGCAATACTTATCCTCCAGTCGTGGGCTTATTATATTATTTACACCTATGTGCGACATGGTGGGATTTTTAGGGATAAGAGTAATAACGCGTCTATAGTGGAACCTTCTGATCCCTTGTTTACAGTCGCTCTGTTGGTATTGACTCCCTTTATCGCTATCACGATATTTCGTTTTCTTCGCAGTATCTGCCGTTTACTCAAAACAATCACTTTGACAGTTTTTGCTGCAAAATAGTCGGCACATAATGCCAGAGTAAAATTATGATCTCTTGCGATAAATTCACCATTCAAGAACACGAAGGAGAGTATGAAGGTCGGCCGCTTCAATCTGCGCTGTTCTTTTGTGGAGAAAGGCTAGATTTCACTGTGCCAGGCTATCTTATCGATCAGCAATTTGAGCTGCCGGATTATTATCTTCTCTTTTTGAATTGGGACTGTCCGTTCGAAGAAGGCTGTGAAGTTATCGTGATTAGTAAGCAGTTAGAGCTTGTTGGCTCTTACAGCTTTATGCCTTTCTATAATTCTTATCTTTTGGATACAGTGGTTGAGCTATCTAAAGATCACTACAAACTAACCTTTAACGGCCCAAACCAATTTGAGATGTTTATCCATTATCCTAAACAAAACTGGTTTAAGAAGGTTGTTAAGGTCAAAGGGCTTTCTGATTAACGTCTTAGGTTCAGAATCTGTCTAAACTATTTCTAGAGCTGAGGCTTTTGAAATAGAAGCTATTTGAAATAGGGAGAGTTCGATATGAGTGTTGATCAGATTACGGCGTTCTTTGGTTGGGGATCTATTTTAAGTATTGCTGTTCTTCTTTTTACTACGTTGGCTTTGATGTTCATGCGCTCGTCTGTGATCCCTCTACATTCAAAGCTTTTGGGTGTTAGTGAGGATCAGTTGCCTGCTTTGTACTTTAAATACTTAGCCAATTTCAAATTGCTATCGTTGTGCCTATTTATTATCCCTTACCTTTCTTTAAAGCTGATGGGTTATTAAAGCGAGACGCTAACTGTTGAAATAAATACAGCAATTGAGAAATTGACAATCTCGGCACCATCTATGACGATAGCTGTATGAGCATCAAACAAGATCAATACGTAGCACGAATTATCATCATTCCTTAGGAATGGTGGGATGCTTGATGCGCTGAATTTATTAAACCCACCCTAGACGGTGGGTTTATTGTTTCTGCCTCTGGGGATATTCAAATAGGGAGCACCCATGAGGAAAGTCGCAGTTTTTGGAAAGCCGGGTAGTGGAAAATCAATCTTGAGCAAAACCTTGGCAAAGGTAAGCGGTTTGCCACTTCATCAACTCGATTCATTGTTCTATCAGCAAAGTGGCGAGCCTGTCGCACGTGAAATCTTTGATAAAGCCCATGAAAATATATTGGCCTCTGATAGTTGGATCATCGATGGCCTAGGTCCTTTGGGGGCTTTTAAGAAGCGTTTAGATGTGGCCGATACATTAGTGTATATCGACCTTCCTTATCCGACGAGTTATTGGTTTGTTACTAAGCGGTTGCTTAAAGGAATGTTTATTAAGCCTGAAGGTTGGCCAGAAGGAAGTTCGGTGCTGAAAGGCAGTATGCAGAGTTATAAAATGCTGCGCTTGTCGCCTTCGTTTTGGAACGATGAATTTATGGCGGAGGTTCAAGGTATGGCTCAGCATAAGTCTGTTTTTGTGATCCGTAGCCTTTCAGAACTAAAGGCATTTATAAAGGTACATGCGAGGTAACATGATTAAGTGGCCAGCCATTATTAAGTATCAGGGAGATAGTGAACTGACTTATATCTCCAATGGATCTGAGTGGGAAACCGATCATGATCTTCATGCCGTTGTTTATGATGCTGATGACCGTTTAATCGATTCGGATGGCGTCTTATTTTCTCTAGAGGAGAGAGAGGATCGCCTTGTTATGCCAAGGCTCGTCGAAGAGCATTTTGAACTTGAAGAAATGGTGGATTTGATTAGAGCGCATTTCTCTTCAATCGGCGAATGCTGCGTATCTAAGTTTTCTATTGGCTCAATTGCCGAAGGAATTACTACTGTCGGCCAGTTTGAAGAGCGCTGACAACTGGCAATAATCAGGTCAGGGTAGAATTATTCTGTTTGTTGCTTATTTGAGACGAAAAGTAAGTAGCAAACCAAAAATTATAAAAACGGTTAGGAAAGAACATGATCAAAAGAATCACAGGTGTAGTCTCTCTTTGTGCAGCGATGATGCTGAGTACCTCAGTTTTGGCGGTTGAGCCAATTCAGCTAAACGGCAAATCTTACGCATATAACGGTAGTGAAGAGTTCACGCACTCGTACTTCACGGGTGCCGATAAAGACAAAGAAAGCTGGAACGAAAAGGTTTCTGTGATTTTCTCATCTAGCACACGTAGTGAAGATGACCTTGAAGAATTAGCTAACGATTTACGTGATGGCTACTCGCAGAACGGCCGTTTGGTAAAAGCGATTAAAATAGCAGCTGAAGATGGCGCTTCAACTAAGTTTGTTGTAGTTGGTGTAATGTCTGGTGAAGAGGTAGCTGAAGGGGTTATGGCCCGTGCTAGCCTTGTGGATGGTCACAGTGTAGTGCTGATGTATTCGCACAGATTCTACAACGAAAACCGTGAGAAAGAGCTTATCGATTGGTTTGAAGCTAATGGCTTTAACATGGAAAAAGAGCTCATTGATTTCGCTGCAATTCCTAACAGAACTGAATTTTCAGCAAAATAGATAAGCATCTATTTTACTAGTTAGTTAATACCTATCTAGTTGAAAAGAACGGGCGAACTGTGTTGGACAGTCGCCCGTTTTTTGTAATGGTGCTAAGACGATTGTTTATCGACGGCTGCAGTATTAAGGCAATGGATGAGATAAAAAGGATTTACCCATCATGAAATTAAAAATTGCCTTATTGCTACTTGTAACAATAGCGGTGATCAGCTTTTTATTCTTCACATCGAGAACTGTCTATTACACCCTGCAAGATCCTTCTGGTCGATATACCGCGATCATAAGCTACAACACTTATAGATCTTTTACCCCGACGATGCCCGGATCTTCCTTAGATAAACCCGGATTCATAAAGATCGTAGATCAGCATAAGAATAATTTAGGTGAGATCCCTTTACCGATGCTGCAGTTAGCCGATCTGAAATGGACTCAAGAGGGGGCAGAGATGAAGCTAATTGGTGAGTGGAATTTTGAGCAGGGTTACGCCTTTTACTGGAATGAAAGTGGTTCTGAAAGGATATTTGTTAAAGGTTCTGATAGGCAATAAGTAAAGATAGAGAGTTAGGCAGTAGGGAGAAACAAAATTTGATGATCTTAACTGCCTAATACACTAAGGTTTTATCCAATATCTATTATTTTCTGTTGGTGTATTACGTGGTAACAGCGGGTTATCCAAAACGAATACTTGTTTGTCTTGCCATTGCTCCATAGGGAATAAGCGTGATGTAACTGGGTGGCTTTGAAGATGCTGATCTAACGAACCTGAATCTATGTTTGCTTCTAAGCCCTTGCTGATACGCTCTGCGAGTTCTGGGTTTTTTGAACTCACAAAGAAGTACATAGGGAAGGGATAATAGATAACAAAATCCGTGAACAATTTTAAGTTTGGATAGATTGCCAATCTAGCGGCAACTTCACCACCGCCTTCGTGAATGCCGCGTGGAAAAAAGTCGCAACGGCCTTCAGCGAGTTCTGTAAACATGTTTTCATAGACTGGATTTCGGCGAACAGCCAATCCAGCATTTTCTAAAATATCTGAATCAGGCCAATGAGCCCCCTGACAAGCTGTGAGATCTTGTAGTTGTTTAATACTAGTAATAGCTCTGAACTTTTCTTCATCCTCTGCGCGAATAATGCTGGCTCTAAAACCTAATAGGCCTTTAAGCAAAGGGATACGAATCGGTATTAGTGTTCGTTCACGTGAGATAGACGTGCCTGCCCAATATACATCTAATTTCGAGCCTTTCGTTAGCTCATAAAGGGCACGTCCTTGTTCCATCTGAGATGAATATACAACCTGACTATGTCCATACTTGTCTGCTGTAGTTTCTAGAACATTCTGCAAGAGGGTTACAAAGTAATGATGACTGACATCGTATGAAGATTGAGGTGCGATTGTTTTAATCTGGCTAACCTGATTAGCATGGGCGGGCAGCCCTAAACCAATTAGAAGTAGTAGAAAAATTAAAAATATATTCGACTGTTCTTGCTCTGCTTTCCTTAGCGTTGAGGTAGAAAAGTTAGACAAAAACTTATAAAGCAATGGAGCGCCTCAATATTTGCTATTTGTAATACCAATAAGCGTATTTTGACAAAATTGTTTGAAGTATTCTATTAGAAAAAACCAATTGTTACAGTTTTGTTACAATAATGGTGATGGTATAAGAGATTTCAATTAGAAAAAATTAACCAAAAGAAGGAGCTGAGTTTTGAAAAGGGGTGGTTTGCAGCAAAGAAAAACATCAGATATTACTACTCTTGATTTCTCTTCTTATAGTAGGACAAAGCAATTACTGACTTAAAACCCGTTCAGAACTCTGACGTAATCGTTTAATTGTGATCGCGATAGGTTTTCTGGTTGTAGCTTATCAGCGATCCCCAAAACCATCTGAAGCTGGGATAGATGATCTCTATCTTCTTCGTTGAGTGTTATAGCGTCATCAGAATTGAGGTATTGCGTAAGCTCTGCTGTGGTCGTTTTAATATCCAGTGCGGAATTACTGTTGGTATTACCAAGGTTGTCTAAGACTTTTTTCGCTTTCTCCAGCGTTGCTACCAAGCTGCTCTCGCTAGATTCTTCACGCAGCTTATTGCTGAAGTCATCAATAAAGTCACTTAACTGACCGACAGTGTCGTCTTGCGCCGTTCCTAAGCTTTGTTGGTCGGTTAGATAGCGAGATGCTTCACTGTCGTTTAGAAAGCCATATTCATTCAAGCGTTGGATAAATTCAGGTGTAATTTTGACGCTTTTTGGACCGCCGGTAAAAAACTCTTCATTGAGTTTTTGGACCTTCTGCGCGCGATCCGACAGGTTGCTTGGCTGTGTTGAGGCCTTGCTACTTTCTTTTTCAGTTGCCGATTTATTTGTCGAAGCCGTTTCAGCGGTATTTTGGGTGGTGCCAACCGATGTTTGATGTTGGCCGATGCTGCCTGTAGTCAGGGTCATCAGTAATGCCTTAGCGTCCAGTTAGGTAGTATATTTCTGAGATCATTCTCCCTGATTAGTTCCGTTATCTCTATGGGAAATATGATCTTTTTCTCCATTGAATATGCCTTAAGATTTGATTGCTTTGCTGGATAAGCAATTTTTTGCCTACTTTTACGGATGCTGAATTCAGCTAGTGGATCCTTGTTAGCCTTTAGTCTTGTTTGGAGATCGAAAAATACTTTATGACGCTTAATCATTCTTTATATCAACAGGTTCGCCCACTGATCTCTGAATTCTCATCGAGAACTGCTGATTAAATCGAATTTTTGAGCGTAATTTTGCTTATTACTTGATTTTAAATAAGCAATATTTTGCCTATCGAGGTAAAGGGGTTTTGTGGGTTTCTTATAACTATCTGTTTTTAAATGGTTAATTTTAATTTTTGTTTTATGGCATACCCATTGCTATACAGAAGGGGTGTAACTCAAAACTTTATAAAAAAACCTCAAACTGGAGAAGGGTAAGAGGATGACAATAACAAAACGCACTTTTATTAAAGGTATGGGCGTAGCCCTAGCAATGAGTACAGCTATGGGCGCTGCAGGTCTGGCACAGGCTGATGATAAGCGCTCTTACATTTTGGCTACAGCATCTACTGGCGGTACTTATTACCCTGTAGGTGTAGCGTTGGCGACACTAACTAAAGTTAAGTTAGAGCCAAAACATAAGATTTCTATGTCCGCGATCAACTCAGCAGGTTCGGGTGAGAACGTTAAACTGTTGGGCGAAAACGAAGCTCAGTTTGCGATCCTACAAGGTCTATACGGCGCGTGGGCTTGGAATGGTGAAGGGCGTTTAAAAGAGACTGGCGCAAATAAAAATCTTCGTTCTGTAACTATGCTATGGCAGAACGTTGAGCAGTTTGTAGTTAAAAGTGACCTAGCTAAAACAGGCACAATTTCTGACATTACTGCTTTTGAAGGTAAAAAATTCTCAATTGGTAAAAAGAACTCAGGTACAGAAGGTTCTGGCCGTACGATCCTTGGCAATTTAGATGTTAATGTTGATGGCTTTAATCTAGCGCACATGGGTTACGGTGCTTCTGCTGATGCTCTTCAGAACGGTACTATCGAAGGTATGAACATCCCATCAGGTGTTCCAACGTCTGCGATTACACGTGCTTATGCTGCACTAGGTAGCGACATTACTGTTCTTAACTTTACTGATGAGCAGATCAAAGAAGCTAACGGTGGTTACCAGCTTTGGACTCGTTATCAGATTCCAGCGAATACTTATCCAGGTCAAACTAAAGCAATCAATACAATGGCACAGCCAAACTTCCTAGCGGTACGTGATGATGTATCCGAGGAAGATGTATACCTACTAACTAAAACTGTTTATGAAAACCTACCGTTCCTAAACGGTATTCATAAAGCGACTAAAGCGATGGCACTAGAAAAAGCGATCGCAGGTCTTCCTGTACCACTACACCCAGGTGCAGCGCGTTACTACAAAGAAAAAGGTATCAACATACCTGAGCACCTAACAGCTAAATAAGCTGGAGAGACGACTCTTCAGAGGAACTAAACGTTGACTATGTGGTCATTTAGTTTAGTTCCCAGCTTTTAGGTTCGACCCGGTGCAGACTCAGTTACCAGCGAGACTGAGATCTGCACCACCCTAATTCCTATATTACGATCATGGTCATCCGAACTCGGAAGGGGATCGGCTGGCTGTAATATCAGTGTGAGCGATCAGAAAGCATGGCTACAGAAACTTCTGTTACCGACCAGGAAGTCAGTGAAAAATTAAAAGGGCTAGAGTTAGCAAAGCGTCCAGAACAGTCGCTAACAGGGCGAGCGGTTTATTGGATTGGCGTAATGTTCGCCATAGCTCATATCTACTTCAATACTCTGGGTACTTGGTCAGAGCTTTATGTCTCTGCCATCCACTTTGGCGGTTTTGCGCTGATGTGTGGTTTGATGGTGCCTATGTTCAAAGGTGGTAGCGAGGCTAAGCAAAAGCTTGGTTTAGTGTTGGATGTACTGTTAGGCATCGCCGCTATTGTCTGTGCGCTTTACCTTATCGGTTTTGAAGATGCGCTGTATGACCGAGGTGTGAAGTTTGCCCAATGGGATTGGGTCTTCTCTGTTTGCGCTATCTTTATTGCTTTAGAAATGGCGCGTAGAACAACTGGGTGGTTTATCCCTTGTTTAATTCTTGCTGCGCTGACTTATGTATTTTGGTGGGGTAAGTATATCGATGGCATTTTCGGTTTTGCCGGATTGAGTCTTGAGACGCTACTATATCGATCTTATTTCTCTTCAGAAGGTATGTTCGGTCAGATCGCGCGTATCTCCTGGACCTATGTGTTTATGTTTATCCTGTTCGGCGCTTTCCTAGTTAAGTCTGGTGCAGGTGATTTTATTATTGATCTATCCCGCTGTGCGGCTGGCCGATTTGTTGGTGGCCCGGGTTTCGTAGCGGTATTAGGTTCTGGCCTAATGGGTTCAGTATCAGGTTCTTCTGTAGCAAATACTGTATCTACGGGTGTAATTACTATCCCATTAATGAGAAAGGCGGGTTTCCCTGCCAGATTCTCTGCCGGGGTTGAGGCCGCAGCATCAACGGGTGGACAATTAATGCCTCCGGTTATGGGTGCGGGTGCCTTTATCATGGCGTCTTATACTCAGATCTCTTATCTGGATATCATTGCCATTGCTGCACTTCCTGCATTGTTGTATTTCCTATCTGTAGGCTTCTTCGTGCGAGTTGAAGCAAAGCGTAGCCATGCGCACGCGGTTGAGCTGGATACACGCCCGATTGGTGAAGTATTTAAAGAGGGCTGGCACTTCCTGCTTCCTCTGGTTGTTCTTGTCGCACTGCTTATCTATGGCTTCACGCCAACCTATGCTGCAGGCTTGTCGATTATCTCGGTGATTGTTTCATCTTGGTTATCCAAGAACCCAATGGGGCCTAAAGCCATTTTGGATGCTTTAGCGCAAGGCTCTAAAAACATGGCGACCACTGCAATGCTCCTGATCTCAGTAGGCTTGGTTGTGAATGTGGTTGCGATGACCGGTATCGGTAATACCTTCTCACTGATGGTGACTGACTGGGCGAGCGGTAGCTTGTTTATCACCTTGGTATTGGTTGCTTTAGCATCGCTTATCTTAGGTATGGGCTTACCGGTTACGGCGGCTTATATCGTATTGGCAACGCTTTCTGCGCCAGCGCTTTATGGTTTGATGGCTGAAAGCCGACTGTTGGATATGATTGTTGAGGGCACGTTACCAGAAGCAGCTAAAACCATCTTTATGCTGGTGGATATGGAGAAGGTTGCTTTGTTATCTGCACCTATGGCGGAAGCTGATGCCAGAGCGCTACTTGATCTAGTACCAGCGGACTTTAAAGGGCAGCTTCTAGAGCAGGCGATGGCGCCGGAAGTGTTGGCGATGATTCTACTGTCTGCACACATGATTATCTTCTGGTTGTCGCAAGACTCTAACGTTACGCCACCGGTTTGCTTAACCGCGTTTGCTGCAGCTGCAATTGCAAAAACACCACCTATGGCAACAGGCTTCACTGCTTGGAAGGTCGCGAAAGGTTTGTATATCGTGCCGCTTCTATTTGCTTATACCAACTTTATTGGTGGTACAGCGATGGAGGTGTTTAGCATCTTTATCTTTGCTGTCTTTGGTTTGTATGCCTTTGTTGGCTTTATGGAAGGCTATTTAGAAGGGAAGTTGAATATTGTTCTGCGTATAATCTGTGGCGCTCTGGCAGTTGCTCTGCTTTGGCCACACGGTGAAGTGCTGATCAATTTGGTTGCTGCGGCACTGTTCGCTGTGATCTTTATGTATAGCCGTCGTTTTGCGGATTCAGAAGGTAGTGCTGCATAGCACTGCCTTCGAGTACTGACTTAAGGATATTAGGTGTGAGCCTGACTTCAGATAAAAAAATATATGATTTCATTGTCATTGGTGGCGGCATTCTAGGGATGTCGACTGCGTGGCAATTACAGAAAAAGTATCCAGGCAAATCGGTCTTGGTTATAGAAAAAGAGTCCAGTGCGGCTCAACATCAAACGGGTCATAACTCGGGTGTTATACATGCCGGTGTTTATTACAAGCCGGGCAGCTTGAAAGCACGTTTCTGTAAAGAAGGTAACGTAGCTACTAAAGCGTTTTGCCGTGAACACGATATCCCGTTTGATGAGTGCGGCAAGCTTTTAGTTGCGACCAACCAGAAAGAGCTTGAGCGTATGCAGGCACTTGTTGGCCGTTGCGCTGAAAATGGCATCGAGATCGAGGTGTTAGATCAAGCGCGACTGCACGAGCGTGAACCTAATATCAATGGTGTAGGTGCCATCTTTGTGCCTTCTACAGGTATTGTCTGTTACACACAGATCTCCAGTAAGATGGGTGAATTGGTTGAGCAGGCCGGTGGTGAAGTTCGCTTTAATACTCGCGTTACAGGTATTGAAGAGTTCGCCGATCGCGTGACTGTTTTTGCTGAAAATGAGCGTTTCCAAGGACGCTTTTTAGTGAGCTGTTCGGGGCTCCAGTCTGATCGTATTGTTGAGATGATGGGGTTAGAACCTGATTTCCGTATCATTCCATTCCGTGGTGAATACTATCTGTTAGATGAGCAACATAATCAGATTGTGAATCATCTAATCTACCCGATCCCAGACCCTGACCTGCCGTTCTTGGGCGTACATCTGACCCGTATGATCGATGGTACGGTAACCGTTGGCCCTAACGCCGTGTTAGCGTTCAAACGTGAAGGTTACAAAAAGACCGATATCAGTTTGAAAGATAGTTTCCAGATGCTTACCTATCCGGGGATGATTAAGCTGCTATTCAAGCACTTCAAGGCAAGTATGACGGAGTTGAAAAACTCAATCTCAAAACCGGGTTATCTAAAGCTGGTTCAGAAATACTGTCCGTCTCTAACGCTAGATGATATGAAAGAGTATCCAGCGGGTATTCGTGCTCAGGCGGTTTCTAAAAACGGGGATGTGATCGATGACTTCTTGTTTATGAATACGAGTAGGGCACTAGCGGTATGTAACGCGCCATCGCCAGCTGCAACCTCTGCTATCCCGATTGGTCAGCATATTGTTGAGCAGGTGAGCGTGTTAGTAGAGAAGTAAACAGAGGGGCTTTATACGTCAAAGCGTGTAAAGCCCTCACTTTTCTGATGGCGTTGACCAAAGTGCTTTGCTTGGTTATCGCACTCTTGACGGAGTTGATAGTTAGCCATCATCAACTCCTTACAAATTTTGCACCACTCTTTGGCTTCAGGCTTCCCTAATTTTTGCAATTGTTCTTTACTTGGGTTGCCGTCCGTAGCGATCATCACTTCGGTGCATTCCTTACAATATTCCATTACTTTTCCTGCCATCTTTTTTATAGTTTTAATTACGTTGCAGCCTAGTCGCAAAAACTAGGTTTTGTTATCAGAAAAATTCTTAATTTGATGGTCTTTTGACTATTTGATGAGCCATCGTGATAGTGTTTCAGTTAACGATGGTTTTTCTGTAAACGAATAAGCAAGGATGTGAAATGAGCTTTATAGCATTATCGTTTATCTCTGTTTTTCTCTTGATAATGTATTGGCAATTGCGACAACGGAAGGTTAAGAAGCAACGCCGAGAACTGATCGAGAGTTATGTTTTCCCTGAGCGTCTAACCGTAGAACTAAGAAAGCGCTATCCGCACCTTTCCGATGCTGATTGTGACAAGGTAATGGAAGGGCTAAGAGTGTTCTTTCTAATCTGCCTAGCTGCAAAAAACAGAGCTATAGCAATGCCATCGCAGGCGGTGGATGTGGTATGGCATGAGTTTATTTTGTTTACCCGCGATTATGAGGTGTTCTGTTCTAAAGCGCTGGGTCAATTTTTACATCATACACCCGCTGAAGCGATGGAAAAGCCAACCCAAGCGCAAGTAGGGATTCAACGGGCTTGGAAATTCTCGTGTTTGCGTGAGGGAATCTATCCTGCTAAGCCTAGGCGTTTACCTCTTTTGTTCGCGATTGATGCTGAACTAAAAATCGAGGATGGCTTCACCTACCAATTAAACTGTAAAGGTCGTGAAAACGATGGCTACTGCGCTAGCCATATCGGATGTGGTATCGGTGGCTGTAGCTCTGGTAACGACTCTAGCAGCGATTCTGGTAGCGACTTGGGTAGTGGCTCTAGCTGTAGCTCCGGTTGTAGCGGAGGAGGGGGGGGTGGTGGCAGCAGTTAGTTACTACCGCACATCAATGCCTTCTGGCCTGCGAGCGGTCCAGTAATGTTTGCTCCAGTAAGGGTTATCTAAACGACTGATGATAACGCCCTTGCTGGTGGAGGCATGTAAGAATTGCCCCTCCTGCACATACACACCTACATGCCTTTGTTTATAGCCGGTCTGAAAGAAGACTAAATCTCCTGCCTTTAACTGACTTTTAGAAATGTTGGAGCCGCTACCTAATTGATCGCGTGTGGTGCGTGGAATATCCAGACCAAACTGATCTCTAAAAGTGATTTGGGTAAATGCGGAGCAATCAATTCCTAATCTATTGTTCCCACCAAGACGATAGGGTGTACCTGCCCAACTATTATATTGATCGAGTAAAGCTTGGCTTACAGGTGATTGCGCCTGCATAGATACAGTTGGAGAAGACGACTGTTTTAACGTACTTGAGCAACCGCTTAAAACAACACCGGTTAGTATAAGAACGATAGGAGTATAAAATTTCATCAAATTTCACCTTCTTTTCGTATAGATCAGGGTTGCGAACAGTATAACGCCAACTAAAATTTACAAAAGCTTAAAACCGTTTGGCTTTCGGGCTGTAACTGCCTATTATGCCCAGCTATTTTTCCAGCCCTTAGTAAGCGAAGAGTTCATGACAGAAGATTTTCAGGTCGGCCAACGTTGGTACAGCTATACAGAAGCTGAGTTAGGTTTAGGTGTAGTCACTGAATTGGTTAATCGCAGTGTAACGATTTTTTTTCCTGCAATCGGTGAAGAGCGTACCTACGCGCAAAGCAATGCTCCATTAAGCCGCATTGTTTACCCTATTGGCGACCAAATTTCTGACGATGAAGGTCTGTCTATCACTGTTACTGAGCATCAAGAAAGCAAAGGCTGTGTTATCTATTTTGGAGATGATGCCGAAGGTAACGAACAGATTATTCATGAAGCATCATTAGAAAGTGCGGTTCATTTCAGTAAACCTTACGAGCGTTTGTTTGCAGGCCAGATCGATAAGCTTCGTCACTACGAACTACGTCAAGAAACTTTAAAGCTACAACATCAGCACCAGAACTCTGCCGCTTACGGTTTGATCGGTCCTCGTGTTCAATATTTGCCACACCAGTTCTATATCGCTTCTGAAGTGGGTAAGCGTACTGCACCACGCGTATTGCTAGCTGACGAAGTAGGTTTGGGTAAAACCATTGAAGCAGGTTTGATTCTTCATCAACAGTTAGTTTCTGGTTTAGCGAGTCGAGTGCTGGTGGTTGTACCTGATAGCTTGATTCACCAGTGGCTGGTGGAGATGTTGCGTCGTTTTAACCTGCATTTCTCTATTATGGATGAGGGTCGTTGCGCTGAAAGCGAAGGTAATCCTTTTGAGACAGCACAATTGGTGTTAAGCCCATTGTCACTATTTACTCAGCATGAAAAGCATCTTGAACAAGCGGTAGAAGCAGGTTGGGATCTTATGGTGGTGGACGAAGCTCATCACCTCGGTTGGAGTGAAGAGGGCGCGAGCCACGCTTATACCTGCATTGAGAGCCTTGCACAGCATGTCAAAGGCCTACTGCTTTTGACTGCAACGCCAGAACAGTTGGGTATCGAGAGCCACTTTGCTCGTTTGCGCTTGCTGGATCCAGACCGTTATTACGATCTGCAAAAGTTCATTGAAGAAGAGCAGGCTTTCAAATGCGTTAACCAGTTGATCGAAACGCTACAGAACCCAGAAGGTTGGGGTGAAGCATTGAAGGATGAAGCCTTTACTGCGTTATTGCACCAGTATCTGGGCGATGAGATGGCAGATCATCTGGAAGTTCACAAAGATGATGATTCTGAAGAACGTGAACAGTTAATCGAGAAAACCGTACGCACTCTTTTAGATCAGCATGGCACAGGCCGAGTGCTTTTCCGTAATACACGTGAAAGTGTACAAGGCTTCCCAGAGCGTAAGCTTCACAGCTACGAACTACCGTTACCGGACGCGTATAAAGAAGTGATTGCCGATGCACCAATGGAGCGTCAGTTGCACCCAGAATCTTTGATCGGTAATGGTGAAGGTTCTGCTTGGCTATTAGAAGATAACCGTGCTGACTGGTTGATCAAATGGTTGGAAGATTACAAAGGTGAAAAGGTTCTAGTGATTTGTGCGCACGCGCAAACAGCTATTACTCTAGAGAAACAGCTACGCCTATTTGAAGGTAAGCGTACAGCACTGTTTCACGAAGGCATGAGCCTTGTTGAACGAGACCGCGCTGCGGCTTACTTTGCAGATTCTGAGCAGGGTGCTCAGCTGCTGATCTGTTCTGAGATCGGGAGTGAAGGTCGTAACTTCCAATTTGCACACCACATGGTGATGTTCGATCTGCCTATGAATCCAGATCTACTGGAACAGCGAATCGGTCGTCTGGACCGTATCGGTCAGCTTCAAGATGTAAATATTCATGTGCCTTATTTCGCTGGTAGCGCGCAATCGGTGCTGCTACGTTGGTACGCAGAAGGATTAGGTGCGTTTGAGCAGGTATGCCCTACAGGTCAATCCTTGTTACAGCAATATGCCGCGCAGTTACATGAGTGCATGGAAAACCCACTGGATCAGACAGCGGTTGATGCACTCATCGATGAAACGGCTCAAACTCAATCAGCGTTGTTAGCTGAATTGCAGGAAGGCCGTGATCGTTTGCTCGAGCTTAACTCCTGCAACGCTGATATGGCTGAAGAGCTGTTAGATGCGGTTGAAGAAGATAGCCAGCCAGGTAAGTTAGCGTCCTTTATGGGCCGTATCTTTGATCACTTTGGTGTTGAGCAAGAAACCACAGGCATTAATGGTGTGATCCTTCATCCGGGCGATCATATGCTGAATAGCCATTTCCCAGGCTTACCAAGTGACGGTATGACCGCTACTTTCCAGCGTAACGAAGCACTATCTCGTGAAGATATGCATTTCCTAAGCTGGGAGCACCCAATGGTGTCTGGCGGTATGGAGATGATGCTAGAAGGCAGCTACGGTAGCTCAACCCTGTGTACAATGAAGCTTCTACCACTGAAAGCGGGTAGTTTGCTGATTGAAGCCGTTTTCCGCATCCACTCTATTTCCGATCGTTCTCTGCAACTGCAGCGTTACCTTCCAGATGCGTGCGTTCGCCGTGTGATCGATAGTAATGGCAACGATCTAACGGGTGTGATTACCGAACAGCACTTCGCTACTTTGGGTAAACGTGTAGGTAAGAATGTTGCGTACAACTTGGTAAAACATACCCGTGAAGAGATTACTGAGCTAGTTACTAAGCTTGAAGCTCAGGTTGAGCAAACAGAAGCGGATCTGCTTGCACAAGCGAAAGCGTCCATTACTGAACAGATGGAAACAGAGTTGGATCGCTTAAAAGCCTTGGCTAAAGTGAATCCAAATATTCGTGATGAAGAGCTAGAGGCGCTGACAATCCGCGAAGAAGATCTGTTGGCTGCTGTTGAAGGCGCTTCACTGAAGATGGATTCGATTCGTATTGCAGTGGTGACGCACGAGTAAACATATAGCACGATTTATTGTTATTTAATTAAGCCCTGAAGCATACGTTTCGGGGCTTTTTACGCCGATAATAATACCTTCCAACGATTACTTGATCTTAAACAAGTAAATTACTTATGCCATTGCATACAATGGCAGCACAAAACTAGAGCGGGAGTTCGGTCTGATGTCTCTTTGCTTAGTTATTTCTGTATTCTCTTAAGTTTATTTCTCCACTAGCCAAGGAGGGGTCATGTTCCGGTCTCTAGCTAATGTAATCGATACAGTTTTAAGAACCTGTGGTTTTAAAACTCTTAATAGTCAATTTACCCTGTCTTATGCCCTAGTATTTATACTGGCCGCATCTTCAGGAATCAGTCTTTACTTCAGCATGTCGATCAATCCTCAGACCATTGATATGGCAGGTCGTCAGCGCATGTTGAGTCAGAAAATCGCAAAAGAAGCACTATTAGTTGCTGCAAATGTTGAGCAACAAACCACCCTTCGTAAAACCATGGAATTGTTTGAGTCATCCCACAAAAAACTTATGTTGGGTGATGCAGCGTTGGGTATGAATCCAATCAAAGATCCAGCGATTGTTAAGCAGATGCAGCACGTTGATAAACTATGGGGTAGTTATAAAACACTGATTAACAGTCATGTGAATCAACCAACTGATATTACACTTGCTGAAATAACCAAGCAGTCACCGGTAATTCTTAAAGAGATGAATAAAGCGGTGGGTATGCTCACCACACAAGCTAGCGCGACAAGCATGAACCAGCTGTTAATTGCGTTTGTATGCGTGGTCGGCATCCTGTTGCTGGTTGTGTTTGGTCGAGTGTTTGGTTTGAGCATGCTGATGAATAACATCAAGCGTTTAAACGCACGCATGGTAGAAGTTGGTCAGGGTAACTTCTCGCATCGTTTTGATATCTCCCATACCGATAATGAAATAGGGCAGATGTTCAACGCCTACAACAACATGTTAAACCATGTAGGTGATCTGTTGAAAACGGTTCAGACGGTTGCGCGCAACACTGAGCGTCATGTAACTAATGTTGTTGAAGCCACTTCAGATGCCAGCAATGGTGTTAGTCGCCAGTACGAAGATATTGAACTGGTTGCGGCGGCTATGACCGAAATGAGTGCAACTGTACAGGAAGTTGCTAACAATGCAGTAGAAGCAGAGCAAGCCGCGCAAGAGACTGACACTCATGCTAAGAGTGGTGGTGATGTTGTTGGTCAATCCGGTAATCAAGCACAAGAGATGCTAACAATGCTGAATAAAACAGCATCGGCGATTAAAGAGCTTGAAGCGGAAACACTTGCCGTGGGTAACGTAACTTCTGTGATCAACGACATTGCTGAACAAACAAATCTATTGGCATTGAATGCGGCGATCGAGGCGGCACGTGCTGGTGATCAAGGTCGTGGATTTGCGGTTGTTGCTGATGAGGTACGTACCTTAGCGCAGCGCACACAGCAATCGACGCAAGAGATCCAGCAGATTATAGAACGTCTACAGAGCAAAGCAGAATCTGCAGTGTCTTCTATGGGTGTTAGTACTGATCTTGCCGATCGCAGTAGCGAACTTGCAAACTCTGCAGCTGCGGTACTTGAGCAGATTATCTCCTCTGCAAATACGATCTCTTCAATGAACACCATGATATCTACTGCAGCTGAGCAGCAGTCATCTGTAGCATCGGATATTGATAATCGAGTGGTAAATATTTCTGATATTGCAGGTCAAACGAAGCGTGATACGGATCGTGTGGTTGAGGCAACTGATCAGATTCGAAGAGAAGCGCACGAACTTAATCAATTGGTGATGAAGTTCCAGCTATGATCTAAATGGTCCTATAGCGATTAATTTAAAATGCCACCTCAAGGGTGGCATTTTTGTATTTCAAAACCCAATTATACAGATCACCACTGCAATATATTTTCAATTTGTTGCTTCAGGGAAAGTTGAGTTATTTCCTTAAAGCAAAGCACCGCTAGAATGAAACCGTCTATATAGTGAATTATATAGTGGTACTTATTTTCAGTTCTCAGGTCAACGCTCACCGTTCCATGGTTATCATGACACTTATTTGAGGAGGACGAGTCACTTGTTAAAAATTGTAAAAGTTCTACAAGAAAGTGGGTTTCTAACGTTGAGTGATTTAACTTGTTTTCAGGGGAAATTAAGGCGATTCCTTTTACTCCTTTTAGGAGTGAAATCCTGCCTAATACTTTATCAGAGAAATTAATTTTAGGGGCGGAGTACTGAATAACTTCTTCTAGGTTTAACTCATCGTCGATTGCTATGGTTGTACTAACCTCAGTATGAGCCACTCTTGGTGTGGGAACCAACTCTTCAAGTAAAAAGAGAATGTCTTCTTTTTCTCGAGCATCAATAAAATAGATAGGCGCGTTTATATTGAGCTCGTTCAACCATCCTTTGTATTCGGCATGGGTAGGATTTGCTACTTCATCTGATTTTGTTACAGCCACAATCAAGGGTTTATGAAGTGTAAGGTGACGAAAATGCTGCGTATAGAATTTTAGGTCATGTTGCGGATAATTTCGGGTGTTGTCCAAAAACAAAATCAGGCCAGAACAATCAAGCGCCAATTTAGTGGTTATGATCTCCCACATAAATTGGAAGCGTTCTTGACCTGGTGCGCCATAGCAATGAATACGTTGATTATTTGTAGTCGTAATATAGCCATAGTCCATGGCTACGGTAGTTGTTTTTTTTCTTTTAGATGTACTGTCTGAAGTGTTTGCGTCGGTATCGACACAGTCTATTTCGCTTATAGTCCTAATTGCAGTTGTTTTGCCTGCTCCGACTGAGCCAAAAAAAATAATTTTTTTGTCGTCCAACAACTTTTACCCCTTATCAGAATTGTAAGTACAAACCCAAGTTATTGATGACTAGTACTGTTGTTACATGGTGAATGTTAAGCTTCTTGTTGAGAAAAGCTCATAATGGCTAAGCGTGAATAGTAGTAATGAGCTTATAAGTATGAATACTAGGTTTTTCCTAACAGTGTTATATATTTGAGAGGTTTCTGTTCATTTTAGGGAGCAAATTACCAAACTCTGAGGTGTTGTGTCGGACTTTCGAAATTGAGGTAAAGCGTCCTATCTACAGTTCGTAAGCTGAAGGTAGCAAATTGCATAAATATTTAAATTCTCTCTTATCTTCAATCTCTGTTTCTAGATATTCTGCAGTTATCTCATTTTTCTTTTGCGCAAGAAAGTGATCGAAGTTACTCGCATTTAACCGTGTTTCATCTGTTAGCCATTCTACACTTTTTGGTTCAGCAATAATTGATTTTATCTCTTCGTAAATGGTGTTGTGCTTTTGTTTGTATTGATCCAGCTCTTTCCATAATGCCTTTTCAATTTTGCGATCTACTTTCCCACATGCAGTGATAATTATCGGTAAGGTTGAGAGATGCTGAGCGCATAGTTCGCATTACCATGGCTATTATCTTGATAACGGCTGGCACCAGTAAATTTTTTAGTGACGGTGGCTTTGTAAATTACTACTCAGGCTTATTCCAAGGGGATCTGCGCATTCAACTGCCTGCAATCCTGATCGATATGTATCTAAGCTGTATTCAGTATATCGAAGTGGGCTTAGGTTTAGCCCTGTTGCTGCCTAGACTCAAAGCTTACACTATGTACGGTTGGTTTGGATTTATGCTGAGCTTGCTGGTAGGGCATTATATTTTGCAAGAATGGTCCGCTGTAAACCAGATGCTGGATTATATCTTCTTAGGAGTGTTGTGCTTTGTATTGCCCATGTATGGTAAGTCATCGGTTAACGAATAGATGAAGGTAGTGCAACTCTGTAGAGATTTTAGAGTACGTATCCGATTCGATTAAATAAAAAATGCCACCTAATCAGGTGGCATTTTTAACCTATGAAGAGTTATCTAGGTATTAGAAATTGTAGATTACACCCAGAGATACAGTGTCCACTTCGTCTTCAAAGTCCATGCGTTCCCACTCTAAACGAAGATCGACTTTTTCAGTTACCGAGTAGTTAGCGCCAAGCCCGTAAAGAACATCTGATTCGCTTTCAGATACAGTTGTATTCGCAACGTCAGCATCTGCATCAATACGTGCATAACCTAGTTTTGCAAAAACTTCTGCTTTTTCACCCACTGGTAGTTTGCCTAATAGCGCTAATGAGTATGCATCGCCATCAATCTTAACCGGTACGTTTAGAACATCGGCAGAGTTCTCACCTAAATCCTGATAAGCAAATTCAACAGCAAAGTTTTTATTGAAATTATAACCAGCAAAAAACTTCCAGCTAGTATCTGAATCATCAGTGATTGTTGCGCCAGTAACTTCTACGTAATCAACGCTAGTTTTACCTACGCCACCACCTAGATAGAAATTAGAATCTGCCATTGCAGCTTGTGATAAAATTCCAGAGATAAGCGCTGTAGCTAGTAGTGTCTTTTTCACAATATTTGTTCCTTAAATAGTTGTTTTTAAAGATGTTAATGCATTTGGGGGCGTATAATACAGATCTATAATTACAGTTACTATAGGAGATAGCTAATACTGTAATTAATAGGGTCGAGTGCTTTTAAGTGACAGGCTTAACGTACAGTTTTATTTAAGTTAGTTGGGTGAATAGTGTGCAGATTTATTGCGGATATGAACTAAGCAGAGCTGCTTGAGAATGAAGAAAATCGTGAGTTGAATACAAAACGAGATGCAGACCGATCAATCGGAAAGCTGCTATTTTGGATTGCTTTACGCCTTTAAATAAAAGCACCAAGGCTACGACGCCAGAGAATATAGATAAAAGGAGAAACAAAAAACCCAACAATAGTTCGATTATATCGGATATGCCGTAAGGATTGTTTGGCGCAATATACATATCTGCGTAAACAAATGCTCTGAAAAAAAGCATAAAGCTAAACAGGCTGATAGATAGAGCAGCCAGAACCAAAATAGTAATTGTACCTTTTGTTAGTTCCATACGGCCGGATAATTTTGCTTAGCAATCTGATTGATCAGTCTTTATAGACAAGCAATTCGCCTTTCCCGACAGGGACTAAAGAAGTGCTCAAATTTGTTTGCTCTTCTATCCAGGCATTAAACCCTTCCAACTCCTCTTTATGAGAAACCGCATTGTCACAAACGAGTATGCCGCCTTCTCTTAAAAGACTGAAAAGCTGTTCTGCTATTGCTAGATATTGGCTTCTATCTGCATCCAGGAAAATAAAGTCAATGTTCTGAGGAAGCTCAGCTAGTAGATCTACAACGTCACCATCGAGTTGCGTAATCCTTGAGTCTAGTGCGACCTTACGGAAATTTTCTAAGGCTTCATCGATCTTGCGGCTGTTATTTTCAATAGTAAAAACATGGCCATCATCTGGAAGGGAAGAGGCTAACCAAAGTGTTGAATAGCCATTAGACGTACCGATCTCAAGTACGGTTTTGGCGTCAGTTGCCTTGATTAAAACAGCTAAAAATTCACCTGTATCCCGTGTGATATTAAGATACTTTTTAGATCGGTTAGATTGGGCTTCATCGTTCTCGAGCCCTAATTGTTCAAGGTCATTTAAAAGCTGTTCAAGGTTCATTCGGCACGCTCCTAAATTGCTTGGGGTGTTTTCGGAATAAAACAATGTCAAATATATTTATTAGCTTCTTCTGATTTTATGATGTTTACCAGCCTAAAAGGCATTACTAGAAATACCAAAATAAAGCTTAATATTAGAAGAAACATAGTTATTAATTTAAAGTGTTTCCTTGTTTATATGGAGATTAGAGCTGCAGAATAGATTATCAAAAGCGCTCTGTTAACGTCATGGTATTTTGGATCTACCTGAGCTTAAGCCGCTAACCCTATAATATTTTGTAATCATCGCTGAAAAATCTAGTAAGCACCCGCCGCATAATGCAGTTCATAACTATGGCTGTAGATCTCGAGAATATTGCCGAATGGATCTTCCATGTAAATCATGCGATAAGGTTTTTCACCTGGGTAGTAATAGCGTGGTTTAGCCATACGCTTTTTACCGCCAGCTGAGACAATCTTTTCGGCTAGGCCTTCGACATCTGGGTCCTGAACGCAGAAGTGGAAGATGCCCGTTTTCCAGTATTCAAAATTATTTTCAGGATTCTCCTGATTTTTGAATTGGAATAGCTCAACACCAATGCGATCGCCTGTAGATAGATGTGCGATTCTAAAAGAGCCCCAATTAGGGCCGAACACATCGGTACACATCTCGCCTATGGCGCTGTCATCTTCAGTTATCTCAGTTGGTTCCATAATCAGATACCAACCTAGAACCTCGGTATAGAATTTCACTGCGGCTTCAAGGTCAGGTACAGAGATACCAATATGAGAGAAAGTACGTGGATAAGGTTGATTCATCGTTATGCTCCAACAAGATTTATTGGAAGCAGTTTATAAAGAGGTTATGCTTATTAAAAATTATCATTTGAAATCAAAATAATAATTTATTGTTATGATTAATCCGCATCATCTCCGAACTTTTATTACCCTTGTTGAAACGCAACATTTCACGAAAACGGCTGAGTTATTACATATGACGCAACCGGGGGTTAGCCAGCATATTAAGAAACTAGAGACTCATCTGAATTGCCCGATTATCAGTCGCTTCGGTAAAAAGTTTGAGCTAACCGAAGCGGGTGAAGAGTTGTATGAGTTCGCGCAAAAACAGTTTCAGGCAGAGTCTGCTCTTTTAGATAGATTAACTGACGTTCAAGCAGAAAAGGGTGAAATCAAACTCGCCTGTTCAGGATCTATGGTGACAAAGCTTTACCCTGATCTACTGCAATTACAGAAGCGTTATCCAGAGCTATGCGTCAGTATGGAAGCGGCACCCAATCATGAAATTCTTAAACAGATAAAAGACAACAGAGTCGATCTAGGCTTAGTGACTCAATTGATCAATGATGTTGAGCTACAGCAGGATCTCCTTGGGCATGATCCATTATGCCTCGTTATACCTAAAGGATTTGACGCCGATTGGAATGGATTAATGGCGTTAGGCTTTATCAATCATCCAGACGGTCATCATTACGCTGATCAGGTATTGGAAAGTAATTTTGCTGAACATTTCAGAGGGATGGGGAAAATAAAGCAGTCGGGTTATATCAACCAGCTAAGTCAGATCATACTGCCAGTGGCTGAAGGCATGGGGTTTACCGTACTGCCAGAATCCTCGATTGTGGGGTCTGCTTATTATGAAGCCATCGAAATTGCTGACTTAACCGAAGTCGTTAAAGAGCCTGTGTACAGAGTGCAGAAAAAATACCGTCCACTTCCTAAACGTTATGAACTGCTTGAAGGTGTTCTGAAACAGCATTTTGAGAACACGTAAAGAGCTCAGAATATCTTTTAAGCACCCATCTCTAATGTCGGTCTTTCAGGTATAGAAAAGGTGCATAGGCATTTTCAATCCGATATGCTCAGTAACCTAATGCTATAAAAAAGGATTTTTATGAAGTTTTTGGTCGCTGGAGCAAATGGTTTTATTGGCAGTGCTGTTGTTGAAGCACTGCTCGCTCATGAGCATAGCGTGATTGCGGTTGGGCGCAGTGTTACTGGTAAAACTAGCCGACCAAATCTTCAATGGATTAGTCAAAACCTCCAAACGGCTTTAACCCCTGCTGATTGGTTACCTCTATTAGACGGTATAGATGGCGTTATTAATTGTGCCGGTATCTTAAGAGCCTCCTCTGCAAACGATTTCGAAACCGTTCATATCAAAGCGCCTTTAGCATTGGCTAAAGCATGTCATGAGAAAGGGATTAAACGATACATACAGCTATCTGCTTTAGGTGAGCCTGAGCAGGGCGAGTTTATTGCGAGTAAACACCGATTTGATCAGCAGCTATTAGAGCTCATGCCTTCTGCTACGGTGCTTCGACCGTCGGTGGTAACCTCGTTAAGAGGCTCTTATGGTGGCTCTTCCATGCTTCGAGGTTTAGCAGCTTTCCCAAAAGTAATGTTATTGCCGGGGAAAGGTGAGCAAGCGATACAACCGATTCTTTTAGAAGATCTTGCAGAGTTAATGGTTGAGGCTGCAACCACAGAGTCTATATCTGGTGTTATCGAAATTGGTGGGCCTGATACCGTCAGCATCAAAGATTACCTTACCGCTGTAAGAGGCTGGTTAGATATTCCTACCCGAGGCTCTATCAATGTTCCCATGGGGTTAATCAACCTCAGCTGTACTATTGGCGATAAGCTCAAAGCAGGGCCTTTAAACAAAACTATCTGGACGATGTTACAGCAGGGTAATGTGCTGAATGATCCAGCCGCACAGCAACAATTCAAAGCACAACCACGAAGCGTAACAACCGCTTTTAATCAGCAGGCGAGTTTTGTTCAAGATCGTTGGCATGCCAAGCTTTTCCTCATCCAGCCTCTGATCTGGTTTTTACTTACGGTGATCTGGTTTATGTCTGCAGCCGCTGGTTTTTGTGCTGAGCCAGAAGGCTTTGCTCCGATCTTATCAGCTGTCGGTTTCCCGCAAGCGTGGCATTTTAGTTTAGTAATGCTTACTAGTGTTTTAGATCTGGTATTGGGCTTGATGATACTGGTTCGATACAGAGAGAACTTAACCCTCTGGCTGATGTTACTCAGTACACTGGGTTATAGCAGTTTACTCGGCGTAATGGCTCCAGAGCTTTGGTTAGATCCATTAGGCGGACTCCTAAAAAATCTTGCGATAGTTCCTCTCATACTGGTTTATATGGTGATGAGGCAAGTACGCTGATGGATTACATGACGCTAAAATTGATCCATATCCTCTCATCCACAATTCTGTTTGGTACCGGATTAGGCACTGCTTTCTATATGTGGCGAGCGCAGCTAAGTGGCGATTTATCTACATTTAGAATCGTTGCGAAAAATGTCGTTCTTGCTGATTGGATCTTCACTACTCCTGCCGTCGTTATCCAGCCCTTAACGGGTATAGGTATGATGTATCTAGCCGGATTTAGCTGGCAGCAACCATGGTTATATTGGAGCATCTGCCTCTTTATCTTAGTAGGGGCGTGCTGGCTTCCAGTGGTGTTTATCCAGATCAAAGTTGCAAAACTTCTAGAATCAGATCAGCCGGATCTACAAGGTATTAAGCGTTTAATGTTTTGTTGGTATAGCTTGGGTGTACCTGCATTTTTAGGTGTGATCGGAATATTTTATTTGATGGTGAGTAAAGCAGCCTAATGAGAGAAAGTTTAAGAAAGAAGATCATCGAAGTCTGCGATAAGAAGATTGCGAGTAAGGGAGACAATGTAGGTATCTCGTTCTATGCATTCTTCAAAAACAAAAATGATGATCCAGAGCTATTAATGGAAGCTGCCGAGTGGTGGATCAAAACTCACCAGCTTGATCACTTTGAGAAGGCCGTGAAAATTAGGGGAATAGTTAAGTCTAACTAGCAATCGCACTGTCTATTGTGTCGTGTGTAACAAGTACCTGTTCTAGTAACCCAAGCATCATCAGTGAGCTTCCAAGGTGTGGGAGCACCTCTATGCTGATGTGCTTATTCCTCATAGATGCTTTCTCTGCCTCTTGAGGGATGTCTTCATGAACATGTATACCTGCAGATAAAAAATAGGGCAGTATTTTTATGTCAGTCGATCCTTGTTGGATGGACTTATCTATTGCTTCCTCGATCGAAGGGCGCGCTAATTCAAGAAATGCTGTCTCGATAATCGGGTATTCATTTTGAATTTTGTTCTGGAGTGAGGCCGTTAGCTCAAGTACTTCGTTGTTAGAGCGTTCACGTCTACTACCGTGGGCCACAATGACGAGTGACTTCATCATATTTCCTGTCGATGTTGGGTTATATGTACAACTAAGCTAAGTTCAGAATTGAGCTTTA
The DNA here is from genome assembly GCF_047778075.1 of Neptuniibacter sp. QD57_21. Lineage (GTDB taxonomy): Bacteria > Pseudomonadota > Gammaproteobacteria > Pseudomonadales > Balneatricaceae > Neptuniibacter. Next base: position 1,510,652 of record NZ_CP180549.1, read on the forward strand.
TTCACCCGCCAAGGTTTGCCCTCACAAGTGTGATAATGCTTACATGTTTTTCTACAGCCTCTGCATGGAAGTCTGTTGTTGGAAGAGGGCTTGTTTGTACTTGATGAATTGGGAGTGGTTTTCATGCATCACCGGCTTCTATTGACTGGTTAGGCATCTGTTTACGTGGGTCTAATCTGTTTGGATCAGAATGAGGTGGTTCAAAGCTCATCTAATCGGCCATTTCGGGCTGGCTTTGAATATTCGGGGATATGTAATCAATTACCCTAAAACGGTATTAATCTTTCTGCAGTACTAAATTTGAGTGGAAAGTAGGCAAATAATCGCGAAGCAAAACTCAATCACTACCAAACACCAAAAATGTGTAGGCTCTTTTTGACGATAGACCGTTTCGTAGTTAACAGCCAAAATTAACACGGCTTTTCCTCGTTTAATCGAGAGTAAACTGTGTGATATGAGAAAGGTCCCAAAGAGGGTAACGAAGGATCGAACAACAGTCTCCGCCCTTGTTTCTTCAGGATAATAACCTGCTAATGCGATAGTAAATGCGCCAAGTATTATGCAAAACACGCTGACTCGGTTGTGCCATTTAACTACATCTATATGCGTGACTTTTCGCCTTAGTTCTAGAAGCTTTGGGTGCTTGCGATAGAAGGTGATACCGGAGAGGTTGCGTGGCGTTTTCCTATTTTCAGCATTTGTTATTTTTACCAGCGCAAAAGGTATGGCTAGTAAAATAAAAAGAACGCTGATCAGTAAAAGAAACTTAGCTAACAACTTAAAACGCTTCCGTGTTTATGAGGATATTAATCTTCCTCTGGACAGGATAAAGCAAATACTGGGAAGCGTCTAAACATGAAGAACCATAGAGCTAAGATTAAGCTCTATGGCATCTTGGGTATTCTAATTTTCGAGCGCTAATGCAGCCATTTTCATTGTGCTAGCAAAGGACTCGCAGCCTGCGATAAATAAGCCGTTATGGCAGAACATCGCATCGTTGATTCCCGTTTCATCTTGAAGGGCTTTACCGGATAATCCTGCCCATGATTTAGGCAGTGACTTTTTATCCTCAAAAGAGCCGGGTTTTACTGGAATGGCCTGAATACGCCATTGACCTGTATCGGATGGATAAACGATATACAAAGCCTCTTTTGATAGAGCGTGTACGGTTCTTTTCCAAGGGGTGTACTGCTCTAACACAATCACTCGAGGGTCTTCAGCATCCTCTATAGCTTTAGCGACGATATCTTTGGCGCTGATCCCGCCGTCAGCCGATGCAATAAAGCGGTTTAAAACACGCGATGCAAAATCTACCGCTTCATCAAAGCCCTCATCGAAATGCGTATCTTCTTGCCAAGTTGGGTTAAACATAGAGATGGTTTGGCTCAGACTCACCCCTTTTGCAACGCCATCACCATAACCACAATCGATCGCATCAATGGCAGAAACCAAATCCGCATCCACCGCTTGAGCGACTTCAGCATTGCCTTGGCAAATCTCAACGCCATATTTCTGCCAAATCAATCCAAATGAGGAGTAGGGAATACCGTTCTCACGCTCACCGGCACCACCGCGTTGGTGATGATCAAACCGACCTGAGTCAGGCTCATATTCACCACCAACATCAACCACAATATCAGCCTGACGGATAAGCTCTTCATCACGTGTACGGATTAGCTTAAAAGAGGGAAAAACAGCTCTAAGCGCAGCGATACTAAAAACATCATCTGCATGAAAATTACCGCTGTGCGTTACTATCGTGATATCAGGCATTTCGATTGCGTCATTTAAGTGTGGAAAGAAGGCAGCTAACCAAACCCTAGTGAGTAGGCTCGCTATTGAGACGTGATTTTCATCGTCTAATTGATGGGCGGATACTATACGAAGGTGGCTGAGAAGAATAGGGGCTTCTGTATCTAGTGACCGCAGCTATAGTGGTTAGTGTTTAGCTGGATTTTTGAGACAGGTATACTCCTTTAATGCCTTAATCTAGCTCCTTAAGCGCTGCAATGACTTTTTTGCGTTGAGCCGTGACTATATCGAGTTTCTTACTCAGGAGGTTTCTTTCTGTTTCATCTTGTTCATCAGCAATTTTTTCTTTTAGTTGTTTCTTTTTCTTTTTTAACTTTTGCTGGATGTCCTTAAGGCATCTCTTTCGTTCACCCTTTTTCAGCTTCTCATCGTTGAGATATTCTTGGGTGATTTCTAAAAGCTTAAGCAGTTTCACAATCTTAACTCCAATCAATCCATGCTGAGATGTTATTTGTTATCTTCGAGAATTTCGGCAACTTCATCATCGTTAAGTGCCACGCTGCGCACTGCCTCATTCATATCCAAATTTCCGCTAGCGAATAGGGACTCACCCATCTGGATCAGGTTTTTGGCAACACCATAAGCATAGTTGGCGTCATTCATCATTGATGTTGCCATGACTGCAGTGATTTTTTTGTCGCGAATCAGCCTTTCCATCTCACCGTTTACAGTCACGTCATTTGCTTTCATATCAAGCTTTAGATTATCTAGAGAAAGAATGTTTGAAGCATCTTCATCATCATTGCGAATATTATCCAGTTCACGCATCAGTTTACCCAGTTGAATACGGAACTTGTTGTATTCTGCTCGGATATGGCAGTTTGGGGAGAGAATGTATTGTGAAAGGTTTTTGTTCATGTGTTTGGTATCTTTAATTGCTTCCACAATGTCGCGTCCTGCGGCGCGCAGCCTGAATAACTCATCACTTTGTTCCGGGGTCATATTCGATTGCGCGCTACTGATGAACTTTACGATGTCACTGTAGAGGCCTTTGATACTCTTTTCGTACTCGTCGTCAAAATCGATTGGAATCACGTGATTGTCTTGCCTGACGACATCTTCAAGATCTTTATCCGACAAAATATCATCTCGATGTAAACTCAAGCCGTGGGCGAGAATGGCGAATGCATTGTCATACAATCTCAACGTCTCTTTGCGCACTGCCTCTATCGCTGTGTCTGGTAGCTCTTCAACTGCCTCATTGAGATAGATAGGTTTTTCTCTGGGCTGCACTGTTTCAGGCATAGCTGTAGTCAAAGAGTTGGCCAGTTTCTCGATGAAAGGCATCATCGCAACCACACCGATTGCATTGAAAATGGTGTGAAATACGGCCAGCTTCAAGGTGTAATCATCTGCGGCAATACCAACCCAAGCACTGAACCCATCTACAAGATTGGCAATCTGGTAGATAAACACAATGGCGATGAACGCAGTGACCATGTTAAATATCAAGTGGGCTACAGCCAGACGTTTACCCTGCACATTGGCACTCAACGAGCCAATGATGGCAGTGATAGTAGTACCTATATTGGCACCGATGGCTAGGGCCAAAGCGTTTTCATAAGTGATCTGCTGTGCCGCCAGCGCGGTAATTATGATTACCAAGGTTGCATGACTGGACTGCATAATCACAGTCGCGGCTACACCGATGAGGGTGAAAAGCATAATCCCGGCATAGCCTGAAACTGCAAAAGCGGTCAGGTCAATAGTGTCGCGAAAGGCCTCAAAACCTTCCTTCATATGGTGAATGCCGAGGAATAGGAAACCGAGCCCCGCAAGAATATAGCCGATGCCGTTCATCGTTCTCGATTTCTGGAAAATCAGAATAATTCCGAATACCAGCATTGGCATAGCGTAGGCAGAAATCTTTACCTTCATGCCCAAGCCTGCAATTAACCAAGCGCCGGTGGTAGTGCCAAGGTTAGCACCAAAAATTATTCCGATTCCGGCGGCTAAGCCAATAAGGCCGGCACTCAAGAAAGAGATAGTAATAACCGAAACCAATGAGCTGGATTGCATAACAGAGGTGCTGACCACACCAAATGTCAGTGATTTCCATGGGCCATCGGTCGTTTTACGTAGTATTCGCTCCAACACTCCGCCAGTGAAGGATTTGAAGCCTTCTTCAAGGGCAAGCATCCCGAAAAGGAAAATAGCAACGCCGGCAGCAATTTCCTTGAAGTTCGGACTGATCCAGAAACCCCAAGCCAAAATCGCAAGCATGGTGAATAAAATTATCTTCCTGAACATTTACGAGCGTTGCCCCTTTCGATTTTTATAATATAACCAGCCTAAAAGGTAGAATTACATGTAGTATTTAACTTATTGAAAAATAGGCTATATCTATATTTCTAGCATCATTCCTCGTAATGTGAAGAAAAGAATGGCTGCCATGATGCCTGCCGCAGGGACGGTGATGACCCAGGCCGCAGCGATCTTTAACAATGCCGAACGTTTAACCAATTCTGTACGGTAGATTTTCTTCAGGCTTTTGCGCTCTTTCTTGTTCAGTTCAGCAGACGCTTTGTGCTCTTTTAGCTGTTTAAGCAGCAGGCCTTTTTCTTCGATGCTCGCATTCTCGAATGTCTCGATGAACTGCTGAACCTTCTCTTCGTCCTCTTCTGGATGGTGTGCGTGTATCTCTGCGATTTTCTTCGCATAGTTGGCTTTCAGATACTCACGCAAGAAGCCAACACCGAAAACCCCACCAACGGCAATATGGGTTGAAGATACTGGCAGCCCTAGCTGGGAAGCTATGATTACGGTAATTGCTGCTGCCATTGCGATAGAGAAAGCGCGCATCTGGTTGAGTTCTGTGATTTCAGAACCCACCGTTTTGATCAGTTTTGGACCGTATAAGGCTAAGCCGAGCGCGATACCAAGGGCACCAATCATCATTACCCATATTGGTATGCTGGCCTTGGCAGATACTTCACCACTCATAATGGCATCATTTATGGCGGCAAGCGGACCAACCGCATTGGCAACGTCATTCGCACCATGAGCAAAGCTCAACAGTGCCGCGGCAAAGATTAATGGGATTGTGAATAAAGAGTTAACGGAATCTTTAGTGTTCTCAAGTTTATCGGCCGCAGATCTAATCATGGGTTTTACAATCACATAGACAACGGCAGCCGCTAAAGCGCCAATTAATGCGGCAGTGGTAAAGTCTAGTTTCCAGATTTTCTTCAGACCTTTCAGGGCAAGGTAAGTAGAGAACGCCCAAGCCATGACAGTAACTAAAATAGGCACCCATTTTTTGGCTGCGGTGATCATGTCGGTCTGATAAGTAATGTTCTTTTTGATGAGCATTAGGAAGGATGCAGCAATTACTCCACCCATGACAGGGGAGATAACCCAACTAGCGGCAATCATGCCCATTTTGTCCCAATTGGCGACAGCAACCCCCCCTGCAGCCATACCCGCGCCTAATACGCCACCCACAATGGAGTGGGTCGTCGAAACAGGTGCGCCTAATGAAGTGGCGATATTAAGCCATATCGCCGCAGAGAGAAGGGCAGCCATCATTAGCCAGATAAATGTATCCGCATCCTGAATTATTTCAGGATTGATGATCCCTTTTTTGATCGTACTAACGACATCACCACCGGCCAGTAAAGCCCCCGCAGCTTCGAAAACTGCAGCAATGATAATGGCGCCGGTCAATGATAATGCCTTGGAACCAACTGCTGGACCAACGTTATTTGCCACATCATTAGCACCGATATTCATCGCCATATAACCACCGATCATGGCAGCAGCAACAAGCATAATCCCGTTTGGAACGTTACCCACCGTTGAGTAACTGTACATAATGACCCCTACAATAAAGAGGATTGCGTAGCCCAGCCTGACGATTTCAGGTCTGCCGAAGAGTGTTGCCTGCTCTAGTTTGTCGAGTTGGTTGATATCCACTTTCGTTTTACTCCTCAGGTTTACGCCTAAATGGACGAATTATCAGGAATTATCATGTAGCTCCAAAGTGTTCCGTTCGTCACGAAATAGAAATATATGATTAACAAATTTAACTTTCTGCATGGTTTAAAACCATTGAGCAGATCAATAAAACAAGCTTTAAATAAATCCGAGAAGGTAAGTTTTTGGTAAATGGGAGTCAGATTTTTAAAGGGGGGATCGGAGCAATGGTTTTTCCAAGCCACTAACAGCTAACAGGCACGAAGTGGTGTTCTCTAGCCAAAGCCGTCTGTTAAACATACTTTGCTATGTGCTTTGAATATCCTGTAATGCTAGACTGAGAGCAGAAATTAATCGGAGGCTCTATGTCAGCTGCATTCGAAAGAGTTATTGATGAAATAGACTCCTTGTCCCCAAAGGAGAAGGCGCTTGTGGCTCATCGTCTGATTGAATCACTGGATTCAGCACAGGATGAAGATGTTGAGCAAGCTTGGAAAGAGTTAGCTGAAAAGCGGCATGATGCTTTGTTATCTGGCGAAGCTAAAGCTATATCTTGGGAAGAGATAAAACAGCAGGTAAAGTAAAGGGCTAGGATGCCAGATATCAAATTTCACCCGGATGTGAGCCAAGAAGTCAGAACTGAATACCAGTGGTATGAAGAGCAAGCCAAAGGGTTAGGTGATGACTTTCTTATCGAGCTTGAATATTCATTTAGGCTTATCCGAGAAAAACCAAATACGTGGCCTGCTTTTAGTGCAAGAACACGTCGTTTCCTCCTAAATAAATTCCCTTTTTCCGTCATCTATACCCCACCTACAGAAGTCATTTTTTGGTGTTGGCTGTTATGCATAATCGCAAAAGGCCGGGCTATTGGGAGGAGAGGGAATGAGTAAGCTAGGATTTAGATTTAGATTTGGGAGTCTAAAAGGGCTTTACCCCTTTAATCCTTATCGTTTTATTTATCTCTTCCGTATTAAGGGATCGTAGCTACAACTACTGATAGTGGTTAGTTCTAGATATTAGCTTTAGATTAGATGTATAAAAGGGCTCTCAACTATAGATTTTTAAAATTACTAGTCTAACAAGGACGGTTTACTTGTATACATTCAAAAATACAGAAATTAATAATAAGAAGGCTTCTGATTTTGAAACTAAGTCGTTGCTATATTTATTAGGAATGCGAAAAGATAGTGATGAGATTGAGACTGTAGCTGTAGATTGTTTCAATGATGTTACAGGGTTAAATTCGGATTTTAGTAAGCTTTGGGATGTTCAAAGTAAAAATCATTCTTATTTGCCTCCATCGAAGATAGGTGAAAGCCTTTATACTCTTTATGATAATTTTGTTTCTTCTATAGAATTCTATGACTATGTATTGTTTATTCCTAAGTTAGATAGAGGTTATCTGGTAGATGATAAAAAAAATATTTATGGGTATTCAAATATAAAGGGGAAGCAGAAGAAAGGAATAGAAAAAAGCTTATTGAATAAAATAAATAAGAACGATTCCGGAGATGTTCCGCCACTTTTTTGTGATTTTCTATCTAAAGTTGTTTTTGTTGAAGATAATAAAAAAATAAGCACATATATAAAAAGAATATCGGGCTTTAAAAACAAAAAGGCAGTTTCTGAAAAAATTTATGAAGGTATATTTAGAGAAATTAGAGATTTTCAGTCATCTCTGAAGAATTCATATATTGAAAATGAGACAATAAAAAAGCCTTCTGAAGTTATCAAGTTTAATCGGCATATTACAAAGGTTGATATTAATACACTTCTTATAAGTAGGTTAGTAGGTACAGATGTTTTTTCATTCCCTGGCGTTCCGTTTGATTTTTATCCTGTTGTTAAAGATTTTGACTTGGAAGATATTAAAGATTTGGTTCAAGAGTGTAATGAGAATTTAAGCAGAGCATTTTTCGACAAAAATGGGTGTAAAGAGTTTTGGAAAGTTACGGAAAATATAATTTATTTGATAAAGAAAAATCCTGGTGGCGACGTTTTCTATATATATGATTGTTTGTGTTCAATGGTTAAAGTGAAAAATGAATACCTTGAGAAAGATACATTGCTATATATGATTTCTTTAGTGAAAACAGGGATGAATAATGCGAATTAAAATGGTTGCTTTTGGTGACTCGGGCGAGGCTTTTATAGAAAAACGATTTAAAGATGGAGTGAATATTATATTTAGTGATGATAATAATCGAGGGAAAACTTTAGTTATGCAAGGGTTAATGTTTTCCCTTGGTTATGAAGCTATTTTTCCGAGCTCCTTTGAATATAACGAAAAATATTTCTATTCAAAAATTGAAGTTGGTGGTGTTGATTATGAATTTCTGAGAAAGAAGAACTCTATAGCGATTAAATACGATGGATTTATGCAGATATTTAATGGTATAGGGGAGTTGAGATATTTCTTAGATAGGTATGTAATGCCTATTCCTGCAATTATAAAAGATGGTAGGAATACACTTGTTGATTTAAGTTTGTATTATGAAATTTTCTTCATTGGTCAAGATAACAGAAACCCTTCAGGGCTCATTAGTAAGGGGCGGTTTAATAAGCTTGATTTTAAATCTATGGTTTATGGAATAGCTGGCTTGTCTGGTAATCACCTAAGCATTGATGAAATAAATAATATAAAAGAGGAAATTAAAAGCCTTAAAATAAAGCAGAAAGATATCAGAAAAAAGATATCTATCGTGAGAGAAAATCCAAGGATAGCAGAAATTTCTTCAAAGTTTTATGACTCTGAATCTGTTCAAAGAAAGATTAGAGCTATTTCAGGAATAAATAATGATATTTCTAAGGCCAAAAGAACGAGGCAAAGAGAAATAAACAGAAGGTCTAGGTTGGAACAGTTAATTTCAGAGCTTAATTCTTTGAACAGGGAGTTGAAAGAGGGCGATGTTAAATGTGCGGATTGTGGTAGTGATAAGATAGTTTACTCTAACAATGATTTGACATTTGAAATTAGTAATTTAGATGTAAGGCAAGGAATAATTAGGTCTATCGAGTATAATATTTCTCAAAAATCTGAAATTATTATGGATCTTTCTCAAGATATAAATAATTTGCAAAGTAAGATTAACGAAGAAATGAAATATACGCCTCCTAATTTTAAGGAAATTATTCTATATCAGGATGAGGCGATCAAAGATGTTGATTATGATGAAGAGTTGTTTGTTGTTTCTAATAAGATTAAACAGTTTGAAAGTGAATTAAGATCTTTTGAGAATATAACTACTGATTTAAAAGAAAATAGAAATGGCTTTGACCTTAAATTGTTAGAAGAAATGAATGATTTATATCGGGTCGTTGATCCAAGTGGAAATCTAGTGTTTGAGGATATTTTTACTAAGAGAGGGTCTACTTTCTCAGGTAGTGAAGGCCAAGAATTTTACTTTTGCAAAGTGGTTGCTCTTAAAAAAATAGTGGACCATGATTTTCCTATAATAATAGACTCATTTCGCGATGGGGAATTATCCTCAAGTAAAGAAGAAAAGATGCTGGGTATATATAAGACAATTGGCGGCCAGGTAATCTTAACATCAACACTTAAGACTGAAGAGTATAAAAACGAAAAATACTCAAAAATCGATGGTGTAAATTCACTAGATTATAGTATTCATCAAGGTTGTAAGATTTTAAACAAAAGACATAGTGCTGATTTTGTTGATATTATTTCTAGCTTTAATGGAATTGTTGTTTAAAGCATAAGTATAGATTCAGTAGCTTTTTTATGGCATAAAAAAACCGAACCCAATAGGTTCGGTTTTTTTGCTTTTTCTAACAGCCACGAAGTGGCGTTCTCTAGCCGTAGGCGTCCTCTAGGCGAAGCCGTCCTAAGCCGAAGGCGTTAGCCTTCCTCAGGCTCATAACCCAAGTTAGGTGCTAACCAGCGCTCAGCTTCAGACATCTCCATACCTTTACGCTTGGCGTAGCTTTCTACTTGGTCTTCGCTGATTTTCGCAACACCAAAGTACTGTGATTCAGGGTGGCTGAAGTAGAAGCCGCTTACCGCTGCGGTTGGCAGCATTGCGTAAGAGTCGGTGATGGTCATGCCTGTGTTCTTCTCAACGTCTAGCAGTTCCCAAAGCAGGCCTTTCTCTGTGTGCTCTGGGCACGCAGGGTAACCTGGCGCAGGGCGGATGCCTTTGTATTTCTCGGCAATCAAATCTTCGTTAGATAGCTGCTCGTCAGATGCGTAACCCCAGATCTCTTTACGCACTTTATCGTGCATCATCTCAGCTAGGGCTTCGGCAAAACGGTCTGCCAAGGCTTTAACCATGATGGAGTTGTAGTCATCGTGATCCGCTTCGTATTTCTCGACCAGTTCATCACAGCCATGACCTGCAGTGACCGCAAAGGCACCAAGGTAATCTTGCTTGCCGGTTTCTTTTGGCGCTACGAAGTCGGTTAGACACATATTGGCTTTGCCAGCGACTTTTTCAGTTTGCTGACGTAGGTGATGTAGCTGCATTAGTACTTCGCTGCGGCTCTCATCTGTGTATAGCTCAATATCGTCGTGGTTAACGCTGTTCGCTGGGAAGATACCAACAACCGCTTTAGCGGTCAGTAGTTTCTGATCAACCAGATCTTTTAGCATCGCTTGAGCATCTGCAAATAGGCGCGTCGCTTCTTCACCGATGATCTCGTCATTCAGGATGCGAGGGTAACGACCTGCTAGCTCCCACGAGTGGAAGAATGGCGTCCAGTCGAAGTACTCTTGAATATCGCTTAGGGCGATATCATCAAATACATGAATGCCCGGTTTTAGCGGTGCTGGTGGGGTGTAGTTATCCCACTCGATCTGGTATTTGTTTTCACGTGCAGCTTCAAGTGTGACACGACGCTTGTCGTTCATACGGGCAGCGTGACGATCACGTACTGCTTGGTATTCTTCTTGAATCTCTTTTACGTAACCTTCTTTCTTCTCACCTAGTAGGCTAGAAGCAACATTTACTGCACGGGATGCGTTGGTTACGTGTACTACTTGATCGCGATGGAATACAGGATCGATCTTAACCGCTGTGTGGGCTTTAGATGTAGTTGCACCACCGATCAGTAGTGGAATATTAAATTCCTGACGTTCCATCTCTTTGGCAACGTGAACCATCTCATCTAGAGATGGGGTGATCAGACCAGATAGGCCGATTAGATCAGCGTTCTCTTCGCGCGCAGTACGTAGAATTGTTTCTGCTGGCACCATTACGCCAAGATCGATGATCTCGTAGTTGTTACATTGCAGTACTACACCGACGATGTTTTTACCTATATCGTGTACGTCACCTTTAACGGTTGCCAGCACGATCTTACCGTTAGAGCTGCTCGCGCCGTCTTTCTCTTCTTCGATAAACGGCATTAGGTAAGCAACGGCTTTTTTCATTACACGAGCAGATTTTACTACCTGAGGTAGGAACATCTTACCGGCACCGAACAGGTCGCCTACCACGCTCATGCCGTCCATTAATGGACCTTCAATTACATGAAGTGGGCGGTCGTGGTTTTGACGTGCTTCTTCGGTGTCGTCTTCGATAAATTCGGTGATACCTTTAACCAGTGCGTGCTCAAGACGTTTGTTAACGTCCCACTCGCGCCACTCTTGCGTTTTAGTATCTTCTTGTTGAGAGCCATCGCCGCGGTATTTTTCAGCAATATCCAGTAGACGCTCAGTACCGTCTTCACGGGTATTCTGGATAACGTCTTCTACTGCTAGGCGTAGTTCTTCTGGGAGGTCATCGTAGATCGCCAACTGACCCGCGTTAACGATACCCATATCCATGCCTTGCTGAATTGCATGGTAAAGGAACACACAGTGGATCGCTTCACGTACCGGGTTGTTACCACGGAAGGAGAAGGATACGTTGGATACACCACCGGAGATCTTCGCGTAAGGTAGGTTCTTTTTGATCCAGCCTGTTGCTTGAATAAAGTCGACTGCGTAGTTGTTGTGCTCTTCGATACCAGTTGCTACGGCAAAGATGTTCGGGTCGAAGATGATATCTTCGGGTGGGTAGCCCACTTTATCAACAAGTACGCGGTAGGAGCGTTCACAGATCTCGATCTTACGCTCGTAAGTATCGGCCTGACCTGTTTCGTCGAAGGCCATAACCACGACAGCTGCACCGTAGCGGCGAAGTTTTTTCGCTTGCTCGATAAAGTTCTCTTCGCCTTCTTTAAGGCTGATCGAGTTAACAACACCTTTACCTTGGATGCACTGAAGACCGGCTTCGATAACGTCCCACTTAGAGGAGTCAATCATAATCGGTACGCAAGCGATATCTGGCTCAGACGCGATCAGGTTAAGGAACTTAACCATCGCTGCGTGAGCATCCAACATGCCTTCATCCATGTTGATATCGATGATCTGGGCACCGTTTTCAACTTGTTGGCGTGCAACATCCAGCGCTGTTTCGTAGTCCTGCTCTTTGATCAAACGTTTGAACATCGCAGAACCGGTAACGTTGGTACGCTCACCTACGTTAACGAATAGGGTATCTTCGCCAATGTTCATTGGTTCAAGGCCTGATAGGCGACACTCTACTGGAAGATCTGGAAGCTTTCGCGGTTCAGCTTTTTCGGCTGCTTCACGAATCGCTTTGATGTGTGCTGGGGTTGTTCCACAGCAACCACCGATAATATTTAGGAAGCCAGACTGCGCCCATTCGCCGATCTCTTCGGCCATCTGTTCTGGCGTTTCATCGTAACCACCAAATGCGTTTGGTAAACCTGCGTTAGGGTGAGCAGAAACGTGAGTCTCAGAAATACGAGACAGTTCTTCTACATACTGACGTAGTTCATTAGGACCTAGCGCACAGTTAAGGCCAACAGAGATTGGTTTAGCGTGGCGAACGGAGTTCCAGAATGCCTCGGTTGTCTGACCGGAAAGGGTACGACCAGATGCATCGGTGATCGTACCGGAGATCATTACAGGCAGACGGATGTCGTTTTCTTCGAAGTAAGTTTCTACTGCGTAGATAGCCGCTTTCGCATTTAGGGTATCGAAAATAGTTTCGATCAGGATGATGTCAGAACCACCCTCAATCAAACCGTCGATAGATTCTGTGTACGCTTCAACTAGCTCATTAAAGGAAACGTTACGGAAAGCCGGATCGTTTACATCAGGAGAGATAGAACAAGTCCGGTTTGTCGGGCCAAGGACACCTGCTACATAGCGTGGGCGATCCGGTGTTTCGGCTGTGATTTCGTCACAAACTTCGCGAGCAAGACGTGCTGCTTCTACGTTGATCTCACGGCTGAGTGATTCCATCTCGTAATCAGCCATAGCGATCTGGGTCGCGTTGAAGGTATTGGTCTCGATGATATCCGCACCGGCCAATAGGTATTCTTTGTGAATCGCTTTGATGATATCTGGCTTAGTTAGCACTAAAAGGTCGTTATTACCTTTAACCTCAATATGCCAGTCAGCGAAACGCTCGCCGCGGTAATCCGCTTCTTCAAGCTTGTAATCCTGAATCATGGTGCCCATACCACCATCCAGAATCATAATGCGTTTTTTAAGGCTCTCTGAAAGCGTTTCCATCAAAGTTTTATCTGTCACAGTTAAATACCTGAATCAGCGACTACTAGAATAAGGACGCTATTGTAAATCAATTAGTTAAGAAAGGGAGTGAGGAAAGTTAATCTATTGATGAACTTCGCTCAATTTGAGCTGAGCAAAGCTAATAAATAGCACTAATTTAGCTATGTCTTTAGTATTGGGTCCTATATGAGGGGCGGGTATTAAATCTGTTTGTGCTAAAGAATGCTCAATAACCCCTTAATATTTTCCCAGATGGTGGTAGAATAGCCGCCCTTTGTGCAGTGCGAATATATCTCGAAGGGCATAAATGTCAGTCCTTTAGACGTTTTTCGTATTATGTGCAGCGCAAAATACTGGTTAAAATGCCGTTTTTTGTGGACAAGCTTTCCTGTCATACCATTAAAAAAGGGTAGAAACAGGTACAGCGTTGATGTGTTACTCATATTTATTCGGCCAAAAGCTGAGATGAGTAGCGAAAGGGGGCAACCGGGTTTAACCCTGGTTAAGATGAGCAAACGCAGGATTTAGTCTATGCTGCAGACATTCTTAAAGTGCAAGCTACACCGTGTAACAGTAACTCACGCTGAGCTTCACTATGAAGGTTCATGTGCAATTGATGGTGTACTGCTTGATAAGTCAGGCATTCGTGAATACGAATTAATTCACATCTACAACATCAATAATGGTGAGCGTTTTACCACTTATGCAATCCGTGCAGAAGAGAACAGCGGTATTATCTCTGTAAATGGTGCGGCGGCGCATAAAGCAAGTAAAGGTGATCTACTGATCATCGCTTCTTACGTTCAATTGGACGACAAAGAAGTTGACGAACACCAGCCAACACTTTGCTACTTTGAAAATGCGAAGTCAGATGGCGGCGTAGGCGCAACTGATGAAGAACTTCATCAGCGCAACGTGCTAACAGGTATGAAACGCGCAATTCCTGTTCAGCCGAAAGATATCTGATCAAGATTTTTAAAAAGCCACTCACCATTGAGTGGCTTTTTTGTTTAGAGAACCCGCCGAGTGCGGGTTTTCTTTTGTCTGCGTGTTTGTAGTGAATCCCATTGGGGTATGAGTTTTTAGGCCTAATAGCGCCTTGCATGGTAGGGCTATTGCGGGTAAATTGGCGCCCAGAATATTGCTTAGGCAAACATAATAAGCACACCAAAATACAATTTAGGAGTTACACGTGGAACTCGCATGTCTTGACCTTGAAGGGGTATTGATCCCAGAAATCTGGATCGCTTTTGCTGAAGAAACTGGTATTGAAGAATTAAAAGCGACGACTCGTGATATTCCTTGTTACGACGAGCTAATGCAGCAGCGTCTTCGCATTCTTGATGAGCACGGTCTAAAGCTTCCGCAGATTCAAGAAACTATCAGCAAGCTTGAGCCTCTAGAAGGTGCAGTTGAGTTTGTTAACTGGTTGCGTGAGCGTTTTCAGGTTGTGATCCTATCTGATACGTTCTACGAATTCTCTCAGCCGCTAATGCGTCAGCTTGGCTTCCCAACACTTCTTTGCCACAAGCTAGAAGTAGATGAAGATGGCCGTATCACTGACTACACTTTGCGTCAGAAAGATCCTAAGCGTCAGTCTGTTCGTGCATTCCAGCTGTTGAACTACCGTGTTATCTCTGCGGGCGATTCTTACAACGATACAACTATGCTTAAGCAAGCAGAAGCGGGTATCTTGTTCCACGCACCTGATAATGTAATTGCTGAGTTCCCTCAGTTCCCAGCAGTACATACGTACGAAGATCTGAAGAAAGAATTTATCAAGGCAAGTAACCGCGATCTAAGCCTGTAAGTTCTCTTTTCCTTAATCTACCACTCAAAAAACCTTATATTGGGTGGTGGATTAGGCATTCTCCCCAAGCCTTTCTTATTAGTTTTTGTTAATATATTTCCCGTCGTCGTTTAAGCGCCGGATTTATTCTTCCTCTTATTTAAGGTATTTACCCTATGCCTCTGGCAAAGATTATCAGTGCTAATTCTCTACTATCCGACCAATTGGTTGGTATTTTGGCTGAGGACTATCAACTGGAAATTTCTTCTTGCTTGAGAGAGGTATGTGTAGATAGTGATCTAGTGTTACTTGATCATGACCTTGTTGGTCAGTATGACGAATCTGAATTAGTTACGGCTATCCAGCAGTATGAGCATCTGCATGTTCCGGTCATTTTAGTTTGGAACAATGCGGAGGAAGATTACCGTGAGTTTGCGATCGAAGTAGGCTGTTCTGATTATCTAAGACCGCCGTTTTTTCCATCGGTTGTAAATGCCAAGTGCAAAACTTATATCAGCTTGGCTAAACTCAAGCAGAACTTTACTTCTCGTTCTGTGACCGGGGCGTCTGCGGGTACTGAATCTTCAGGTGATCAGGTTGATGTAACAGAGCTATTAGCCGTTCAAGATGCGGCAATCTTATGTTTGGCGACTATTGCTCGAATCCGTGACCATTCTACCGGGAACCATATTCTTAGAACTCAGCACTATGTAAAAGCATTAGCTGAGCACCTTTATAAGAATCCTGCTTATCATGACGAGCTGGATGCTGAGACGATTGAACTGTACTACAAGACTTCAGCTCTGCACGATATTGGTAAAGTGGGAATTCCAGATCATATCCTTCAGAAACCGGGTGAGTTAACTGCCGAAGAGTACCGCGTGATGAAAACGCATACTGTTTTAGGCTATCAAGCGGTGACGTCTGCGCAACAATTGCTGGATAGTTCATCCAGCGGCAAAGCGGTTAAGTTTTTGGAGCTGGCTCAGCAAGTGACTTTAAGTCATCACGAGCGCTGGGATGGAGAAGGCTATCCGCAAGGCTTGAAAGGTGAAAACATCCCATTGATTGCACGTTTGATGGCCGTGGCTGATGTTTATGATGCGATGATCTCACGCAGGCCTTATAAAAGTGCTGTGGATCATGAACGCGTGACTAATGTTATTGTTTCCGGTCGCGGTAGCCATTTTGATCCTGCGGTTGTGGATGCGTTTTTGGATCTACAGGATATGTTTGAAAGGATCTCTTTCAAGCTGGAGGATGTGTTCCCATCCAGTGCTGATTTGATGCTTCATTCCATGAGCGATCTTATTGCTGAAAATGATCTTGCTACGGCTGAGGAACTAGCGGGTAGTTAAATGCTTCGCGGGTAGTCCTGAGCTGTGAAGGTAGCCATTTTTGGTAGGACTCATAGATGGTTGCTTTTAGCTCTTCATCTTTCTCGATCATCTGATTGAGTGTGTTTATCAGCGCTTTATTCCAGTCACCTTTTGCACAGCCTACATGACCCATACTGGTGACAGGTTGTCCTTCAAGCGGAACAAAATACAGATCTGCTTTGATATTGTGTTGTAGCTTGCTGAACTGCGCTTCTTCAGGTCTACCGATCATTGCGTCTAATCGATGGTTCTCCACCATCTGAATAAGCCTTTCCTGATCTTTTTGGCCTGTTTTAACTTTGAAGATGCTATTGGGCTTAGTTTTATTCTTTTGAATGACTTCGTCGATGTATGCAGAGTAGGCTCTTGCATCATGAATACTAATAGAAAGGGGCTTTTTGGTTAAAGTTTTAAGATTAACAGGGTTAATTTTGTCTGCACTGACGCCAAATTTATGCAGGCTTCCTTTTGTGGTGACTAAGCCATTTGCATATAAACGCATTAATGGCTGACTAAAATCCATAAATTTTTGTCTTTCTTTCGAATTAACTAAAGATACATGGCAGATCATCTGTCCCTCTTTAGCTAACTGCATTGCGCGCTTTAGGCTCATATCGGTACTGATATGACGATAATGTTTTAACTTTCGCTTAAATAATTTGATTGCTTCATCGCCGATACCTTGATTGCTGTATTTGCCTTTTAGGATGAATACGGGAGCAAAATCGGTTCTGGCCCATACAATGATAGGCTTTTCATTAGCTGAGATTTTTGATGGGTGTTTATCGGCTACAGCAGCATTAGGGCTAGCCAGAAAGAGCATCAATAATGTGATGGAAAATAGCCTGTTTTGCTGCATAGTAATTCCTTTTGGAACACGACAGTTCAAGTATAGGCAATCTATTGGGATCTGTTGGCTAAATTTAGCTAAGTCTGACTCAGTGCGAATCGATTGTTCATTCGATTTAAACGTAGAGCCATTTTTAGGATCAATTGATCCTTGAGTTTCTCTCTAGTTTCTATCGGAAGCTCATCCAGCAATTCTTGGTCGATTACGAGCGCGGTGCTCTCTGTATTGGCAATGACACTGGCGGTACGTGGCTCATTTGTTAGGAAGGATATCTCGCCGATAATCTCGCCTGGAGAGAGCTGGGTAAGAAGCTGCTGAGATGTTCCTTTTAGCACATTTACACCGCCGCTAAGCAGAACAAAAAAGCGTTTATCTAAAGAGTCTTCATCGGTGAGGTAGTCGCCGGTGTTATAAGCAACAAAGTACCAGTGGAACTGAGCAAGCAGCTGTTTGTCCTTGCGGTTCATATCGTCGAACAAAGCCACTTTATCCAGAATGGCTAGGGCACTTTCTTTGCTGAGCGTCTTATTTTTAGCCATAGATATACTCCTTCTAGTTAGGAATAGTCGCTTCCAAGCATTGCAGCAAGTTATTCACTTTGTCGAAGGTTTCTTGATACTCCATGGACGAAACAGAGTCTGCGACAATCCCGCCACCCGCCCAGCAGAAAATCTGATTGTTTTCGCATAGCAAAGTACGAATAGTAATGCTGGTGTCCATTCGACCGCATAGGCTGATATAGCCGATAGACCCGCAGTATATAGAACGACGATGCGGTTCTAGTTCCTCGATAATCTCCATTGCTCTTATCTTTGGAGCGCCGGTAATAGAGCCACCAGGGAAGCAATGTTTTAGTAGAGCAATCGGCGAGTAATCGGAACTTAAGTAGCCAGTGACTGTGCTGACTTTGTGATGCACATTGGCGTAGCTCTCAATGTTGAAGAGCTTAGGTACTTTTACAGAGTTATGCTGACAGACCTTACTAAGATCGTTGCGCATCAGATCGACGATCATCAGGTTCTCGGCGCGATCTTTAAGTGAATCGCTAAGTTCCTGTTTAAGGCGTTGATCTTCTGTCGCATCAGATGAGCGTGGTCGCGTACCTTTAATCGGTTTAGTCGTGACTATGCCATCTTTCGTTTCTAAGAACTGTTCAGGGGATAAAGACAGAATCTGCTGTTCACCCAGATCAATATAAGCAGAGTAAGGTGTTGGCGCATGGGTTCTTAGCTTTTTATAAGCTTCCCAGCTGTCGCCTTGATAGCTGCTATCAAAGCGTTGAGCAAAGTTAACCTGATAACAGTCGCCCGCATGGATGTAGTTGTCGATTAGCTCAAGTTTCTGCTGATATTCCTCTTCAGTGATATTGGCGCTAAAGGCTTTATCAAGCTGGAAATCAGTGTTTGGCGAGGTTGTTGCTCGAGTCAGTTGCAGTTCGATCTGGTCGAGTTGCTCTTTAGATACGCGATGATCGGCAACGAGGTAAGCTTGCTCTTTATGATGATCAACCACTAAACCCCATAGGTACATGCCTACTTGCATGTCGGGTAGGGATGCAAAATCTTCTGCCTTCACCGGCATAGCCTCAACGGATCGACCCAGATCATAAGCGAAGTGGCCGATGATACCGCCTTGGAAAGGCAGATCTGCTTGTTCTGCTTGCGGGTTTTGATAGCGGTTGTACAGATCTTGTAGTGCATCAAATGCAGGTTGATCTGCATTCATGCTCAAGGTTTCAACCGGTGCAGCCGCGATGATGTCGAACCGTCCCCATGGACAGTTAGGGCGACCACTATCAAGAAATACAGTATTACCTAGAGGGCGAAGGCGCTCAAAGTAAATTTCACTGTTAGTTAAATACGGAACAGAACGTTGGGTGATCAATGAACTGGCTTAATTCTTAGTTATTGAATGAAGTGTGTGAATTGTATGTAACCCCATTGGAACTGTCTATGTGAAAGGCTTTGTCGCAACGAAATAAGTGAAAACAACTGAAAACCTTTAAAAATCGTTGTTTGTTTTTCGTTCATACCAAAGATTGTCGACAAAATGCTGGTTTGGTTACTCTGTTCAGCTAGAATGAGATTAAATCTATTAAAGCATTAAGAGTATTGTTGCTACATGAAGCATCCTTTTAGTGTTGATAAGCAAAGCCTTACTTTGCCTGATCAACATATTGTTTTTCGAATCTATCGAAATCCTGAAATTAAGCCTTCCAGAAGGCTGGTCTTACTGCATGGCGCAGGTGTTGCTGGGGTTGATACTTGGGAGCATATCACTGCATTTTTAACTCAATGGTCTGAGGTGTTAGTGCCTGACCAGAGAGGTATGGGCGATACCTATTTCCCCGATAAGAAAGAGCACCCCTTTGCAGCGCAGGAGCTGGTTGCAGACTTAAATGCCTTAGTTGATCACCTAGGCTGGTGGCAGTTTGATTTAGCAGGTTATTCCCTAGGTGGCTTAATCTCGCTGCTGTTTAAACAGCAGCACTCTGATCGTGTTGGTAAGCAGTATCTATTGGAATCAGCGGTGCTAGATCGTCCTTGCTGGGAAACCACCATCGAGCTACGTAATCAATTCTCGGAAGCGGCGTTGAATCTCAGAGGTTCTGTGCAGGTAGAGAAGGGCATTGTTAACTTTTTAGATGCGATTTCGCCTAATCGTAAGGTTTCACCGCAAGTGGAAAAGTTAACTGTCAGCAGATTAGGGGCACGACCGGAAGGTTTTGCTAATGCTTTGGACTGCGTAACACAGGCAGTTAAGCAGATAGATAGAGAAGAATTAGTGGCGGCGCAAGGTGATGTTACCAGCTTTATAGGCGGTAACAGTGTCGATCTTATGCACCAGTACCAGCGAGAGCTGGCGGAGCGTCTGCCCAATTGGCACTACTTTTTGATGGCTGGAACTGATCATTCGTTACCGTTTCAAAAGCCGCGCCAGATCGCGCGAGTGATGAATGATGAGTTACAGCGTTATATAACTAACAAATAATTACGAAGTGATAAGGTAAAACCCTTAAACTTTTGTATTGTGTTGACAATCTTTTCGCTATTTCGAGTTGACGGCTCAATTTAGCAGGAGTATCTTGGTCTCAGTTCAAGATTGTCGACAATCTTCAATCAAGGGTTGTTATGACTGATAAAACAGACAATAAAGCGTTTCAACAAGAAACGCGCACATTGGCCGATCGCGTTTGCGAACAAATTGTAACTGCGATTGTGGTGGGGGATATTCCTCCCGGTCAGAAGATCAGCGAGCCTGAGCTTGCCAAAACATACGGCATTAGCCGTGGGCCATTGCGAGAAGCGATGCGTCGTTTGGAAGCGCTGAGGTTGGTTGAACGTAAGCCTCATGTTGGTGCGCGGGTTGTTAATCTGTCGGCAAAAGAACTTATTGAAATATATCGTGTCCGCGAAGCACTTGAAGGTATGGCCTGCCGCTTAGCGGCAGAGAATATGCCTCAAGACGAAATCGATAGCCTGCGTGCTCTATTAGATGAGCATGAACAGAGTGTCGAACAGCTAGAGGGCCGATCGTATTTCCAAAAAGAGGGTGATCTAGATTTTCACTACCGCATTGTTCACGGCAGCAAAAATGAGAAGCTGCTCGAATTTTTAGGCGGGGATCTATATCACTTAGTACGAATGTACAGATACCAGTTCAGTGTCTCTAGTTCACGACCAAAACGTGCACTTAAAGAGCACCGCCAGATTGTAGACGCGATTGAATCTCGTGATCCGGAATTGGCTGAAATGCTCATGCGCCGACATATAGGTGCAGCACGCCGAAACGTGGAAGAGAAACTGAACGCAGCGACCGAAACCAGAGGGGAAGAACATGTCCAATAACCTGTCTGCCGGTGCTCGTTTTCGTAAAGCACTAGCTGAAACAAACCCACTTCAGATTGTAGGTACGACTAACGCATATCACGCCATGATGGCTGAGCGTGTAGGTCATAAAGCAATTTACTTATCTGGTGGTGGTGTCGCTAACCACTCATACGGTTTGCCAGACCTAGGCATGACATCAATGAATGATGTTCTAGCAGATGTAAGCCGTATTACCAGCGCAGTAGAAACGCCGCTGATGGTTGATATTGATACGGGATGGGGTGGTGCTTTTAACATTGCACGCACAGTTAAAGAGATGATCAAAGCAGGTGCAGCTGCAGTTCACATTGAAGATCAGGTAGCACAAAAGCGTTGTGGTCACCGTCCAAACAAAGAGATTGTTACGCTTGAAGAGATGGTTGATCGCGTTAAAGCAGCGGTTGATGCCAAAACTGATGATGACTTCTTTGTTGTAGCGCGTACAGATGCTTTCCAGATGGAAGGTTTGAATGCTGCAGTTGAGCGCGCACAAGCATGTTTAGAAGCCGGTGCAGATGGCATCTTCGCAGAAGCAGTGCACACGCTAGATGATTACAAAGCGTTTTCTGATGGCATCAATGGAGCGCATCTATTGGCTAACATCACTGAGTTTGGTGCTACGCCACTATTCAACAAAGATGAATTGGCTGAACACGGTGCAAGCATGGTGCTATACCCACTGTCTGCATTCCGCGCAGCTAACAAGGCAGCCCTTAATGTATACGAGCACCTTCTAAAAGATGGTGATCAAAAAGCGGTTGTCGACACCATGCAAACACGTATGGAACTTTACGATTTCTTGAATTATCACGACTTCGAGCAGAAGTTGGATGCATTGTTCGCAGAAGGTAAGAACAAGTAAGCGCTATTTTTATTTTACGCCTTACTTAATTGATTTTAGCAAGCGGGTCGCAGAACCCGCATAGATAGGAAACAGGAGCATAATCATGGTCGACAAAAAACTGGGTGGTGCTGGTCTACGTGGTCAGTCTGCAGGTGAAACGGCATTATGTACTGTAGGTAAAACAGGTTCAGGTCTGACTTACCGTGGTTACGATATCAAAGAACTATCTGATAAAGCGCAGTTTGAAGAAGTTGCTTATCTTCTACTTTACGGAAAACTGCCAAATCAGGCTGAGCTAGATGCATACAAAGCTAAGCTAAAAGGTATGCGTGCTCTGCCAGAAGCACTAAAAACAGTTCTAGAACAGATTCCTGCTGAAGCGCACCCAATGGACGTGATGCGTACAGGTTGCTCTATGTTGGGTAACTTAGAAGAAGAGAAAGATTTCTCTGAGCAGCACGATCACATCGATCGCATGCTTGCAGTCTTCCCTGGCATGATCAACTACTGGTACAACTTCAGCCACAACGGCGTACGTGTAAACGTTGAAACTGATGCAGATTCTATTGCTGAGCAGTTCCTATGGACACTTCACAACGAGAAGCCTGAGCCGCTACACGTTGAAGTAATGCACGCGTCTTTGATCCTTTACGCTGAGCACGAATTCAACGCGTCTACATTCACTGCGCGTGTATGTGCATCAACGCTATCTGATATTCATAGCTGTGTGACTGCTGCAATTGGTTCCCTTCGTGGTCCTCTTCACGGCGGTGCTAATGAAGCGGCAATGGATATGGTTGAGCAGTGGAAATCTGCGGATGAAGCTGAAGAAGCGATCATGGGTATGTTGGCGCGTAAAGACAAGATCATGGGCTTCGGTCACGCGATCTACCGCGAGTCTGACCCACGTAACGCGATCATCAAAGAGTGGTCTAAGAAGCTATCTGAGCAGGTTGGTGATACTCACCTGTACGCAGTTTCTGAGCGTGTTGAAGCAGTTATGTGGCGCGAGAAGAAGTTGTTCTGTAACGCAGACTTCTTCCATGCATCTGCATACAACTTCATGGGTATCCCTACGAAGCTATTTACACCTATCTTCGTATGTTCTCGTGCGGCAGGTTGGACTGCTCACGTAATGGAGCAGCGCGCTAACAACCGTATCATCCGTCCTTCTGCTGACTACACTGGTCCAGAAACGGCTGATTGGGTTGCTATCGAAGATCGTCCATAAGAGACGACAGTAGACAGCGGTTTGAACTATCACCCAGATCGCTGTCCTGATTTGATTAATAAAAAGCTGAGAGATTAGCTTTGCTAACCCCTCTTGGCTTGAATGAACCTGACAGGTTGTGCCATGAATACTGAATACCGCAAGCCTCTTCCGGGTACCTCTATAGATTTCTTTGATACCCGCCAAGCAATTGAAGATATCCAACCAGGTGCTTACGCAAAACTGCCATACACGTCTCGTGTTTTGGCTGAGCAGCTGGTACGTCGCTGTGAGCCATCTGCGCTGACCGACTCTCTAAAACAATTGATCGAAACTAAACGTACACTGGATTTCCCATGGTACCCAGCGCGTGTTGTATGTCATGACATCCTTGGTCAGACTGCATTGGTTGACCTAGCAGGTCTGCGTGACGCGATTGCTGATCAAGGTGGTGATCCATCTAAGGTAAACCCGGTTGTACCGACTCAGCTTATCGTTGACCACTCTCTAGCAGTTGAAGCGCCAGGTTTCGATCCAGATGCATTTGAGAAAAACCGTGCGATTGAAGATCGCCGTAACGATGACCGTTTCCACTTTATCGACTGGTGTAAAACTGCGTTTGATAACGTAGATGTAATCCCAGCGGGTAACGGCATCATGCACCAGATCAACTTGGAGAAGATGTCTCCAGTTATCCAAAACCGTGATGGTGTAGCTTACCCAGATACTTGTGTAGGTACGGACTCCCACACGCCACACGTTGATGCACTAGGTGTAATCGCGATTGGTGTAGGTGGTCTAGAAGCAGAAACTGTTATGCTAGGTCTGCCTTCTATGATGCGTCTACCGGACATTGTCGGTGTGAAAATTGTTGGTGAGCGCCAGCCTGGCATCACTGCGACAGATATCGCACTAGCAATGACTGAGTTCCTACGTAACGAGAAAGTTGTTTCTGCTTACCTAGAATTCTTTGGTCCTGGTGCTGCTACCTTGTCTATCGGTGACCGTGCGACACTGTCTAATATGACGCCTGAATACGGTGCGTCTGCGGGTATGTTCTACATCGATGAGCAGACTATCGATTACTTGAAGCTAACAGGCCGTGAACCAGAGCAAGTAGCTCTAGTTGAGCAGTATGCGAAACACACAGGTCTATGGGCTGATGATCTAGTTGAAGCTCAATACGAACGTGTACTTGAGTTTGATCTATCTTCTGTTGGTCGTAACATGGCTGGCCCTTCTAACCCACATCGTCGTCTACCAACGACTGCGCTTAATGAGCGTGGTATTGCTGGTGAAGATATGTTGGCTGCAGCAAAAGCTGAAGAAGCAGAAGGCCTAATGC
Organism: Neptuniibacter sp. QD57_21; assembly: GCF_047778075.1. Classification (GTDB taxonomy): domain Bacteria; phylum Pseudomonadota; class Gammaproteobacteria; order Pseudomonadales; family Balneatricaceae; genus Neptuniibacter. Next base: position 1,535,214 of record NZ_CP180549.1, read on the forward strand.
CAGATGGCGCGGTAATCATCGCTGCTATCACATCTTGTACAAACACATCTAACCCGCGCAACGTTGTTGCTGCAGGTCTAGTTGCTAAAAAGGCAAACGAGCTAGGTCTAGTGCGTAAGCCTTGGGTGAAAACTTCTTTTGCACCAGGTTCTAAAGTTGCGAAACTTTACTTGGAAGAAGCAGGTCTATTACCAGAACTTGAGAAACTAGGTTTCGGTATCGTGGCATACGCATGTACTACATGTAACGGTATGTCCGGCGCGCTAGACCCTGTTATCGAGAAAGAAGTCGTTGAACGCGATCTTTATGCAACAGCTGTTCTATCGGGTAACCGTAACTTCGATGGGCGTATCCACCCACACGCCAAGCAAGCATTCCTAGCGTCGCCACCGCTAGTAGTTGCTTACGCAATCGCAGGTACAGTTCGTTTCGATATCGAGAATGATGTATTGGCTGTTGTTGATGGCAAAGAGATCACACTAAAAGATCTATGGCCATCTGATGAAGAGATCGATGAAATCGTAGCTAAGGCAGTTAAGCCAGAGCAGTTCAACCAGATCTACATCCCAATGTTCGATCTGGGTGACGTTGAGCGCGCAGAAAGCCCGCTTTACGACTGGCGTAAAATGTCTACTTATATCCGCCGCCCTCCATACTGGGAAGGTGCACTGGCAGGCGAGCGTACTATGAAAGGTATGCGTCCGCTGGCGGTTCTAGGTGACAACATCACAACTGACCACCTGTCCCCATCTAATGCGATTCAAGCGAGTTCTGCTGCAGGTGAATACTGCGCGAAGATGGGTCTTCCAGAAGAAGACTTTAACTCTTACGCAACTCACCGTGGTGACCACTTAACAGCACAGCGTGCAACGTTTGCTAACCCGAAACTGTTGAACGAAATGTGCCGTGACGAAAACGGTGAGATTAAGCAGGGTTCCCTTGCGCGTATTGAGCCAGAAGGTACTGAAAGCCGCATGTGGGAAGCTATTGAAACCTACATGGATCGTAAGCAGAACCTGATCATCGTTGCAGGTGCTGACTACGGTCAGGGCTCATCCCGAGACTGGGCTGCGAAAGGTGTACGCCTTGCAGGTGTTGAAACGATCGTTGCTGAAGGCTTCGAGCGTATCCACCGTACTAACTTAGTTGGTATGGGTGTACTACCTGTTCAGTTCAAAGAGGGTGATACTCGTAACACATACGGTATTGATGGTACTGAGACTTTCGACATCGTTGGTGATATCTCACCACGTTGCGATCTAACTCTGATCATCAACCGCGCTAACGGCGAGAAGGTAGAAGTACCAGTGACTTGTCGTTTGGATACTGCTGCGGAAGTACATGTGTACAACGCGGGTGGTGTTCTACAGCGTTTCGCTAAAGATTTCCTAGAAGGCGATGCATAAGCACCTTTGATTGTCATTCCAGCGAAGGCTGGAATCTACACTAGATAAAGTAGACCCCAGCCTGCGCTGGGGTGACGGAAGCATTAGCTAACAGTTCGATAGGCGTTGTTTGCAAATCCTAGCTCTACAGGCTCACGTAGGGCTGGGGTTTCAAAGTCGAGCAAGCAGCGCCCATCATTTTGCCGAAAACAGAAAGAAGCAAAGCTTTTACTAACAATGACTGGCCAGAGTAGAGACTGCATGTGGCCTTGAATACAAGGTCATGTCAGCCATTGTTACTAAGCGTTTTATTCGAATTGATAGAGCAGCGTTAGATAGCTGTGTGAATCAAGTAGGAAAAGTTTATGTCACACGTACCACAGATAAAAATTCCAGCGACTTACTATCGCGGTGGAACCAGTAAAGGTGTTTTCTTTCGTCGTCAGGATCTGCCAGAAGTAGCGCAAGAGCCTGGCGAAGCTCGTGACAACATACTAATGCGTGTGATTGGTAGCCCAGACCCTTACGGTCAGCAGATTGATGGTATGGGCGGTGCTACATCCAGTACCAGTAAAACCGTTATTCTGGATAAAAGTTCAGAACCAGATCACGATGTGGATTATCTGTTCGGTCAGGTAGCGATCAACAAGCCTTTCGTAGATTGGTCGGGTAATTGCGGAAACTTGACTGCAGCGGTAGGTGCTTTCGCGATCAGTGGCGGTCTAGTTGACCCTGAGCGCATTCCTGAAAACGGTATCTGCACAGTTCGTATCTGGCAAAAGAATATTAAGAAAACCATCATTGCTCACGTGCCAATCACTAATGGTGAAGTGCAGGAAACCGGTGATTTTGAGTTGGACGGTGTAACTTTCCCCGCGGCTGAAGTTGTGATCGAGTTTATGGACCCTGCTGATGGTGAAGGTTCGATGTTCCCAACGGGTAACTTGGTTGATGATATGGAAGTACCGGGCATTGGTACCTTTAAAGCAACATTTATCAATGCAGGTATCCCGACTATCTTCGTGAATGCTGAAGATATTGGCTACAAAGGCACTGAGCTACAGAAAGATATTAATGGTAATGCCGATGAGTTGGCGCGTTTCGAAACTATGCGTGCACACGGTGCTGTGCAGATGGGTTTGATCAGCGATATCTCTGAAGCAGTTGCACGTCAGCATACGCCGAAGATTGCGTTTGTTGCGCCTGCGACTGACTACGAAGCATCAAGCGGTAAGCAGATCTCTGCAAACGATATTGATGTATGTGTACGTGCATTATCTATGGGCAAGTTACACCATGCGATGATGGGCACGGCCTCTGTTGCTATTGCAACAGCTGCAGCTGTACCAGGAACCTTAGTTAACCTTGCTGCCGGTGGTGGTGAGCGTGAAGCGGTAACTTTTGGTCACCCATCTGGCACATTGCGTGTCGGTGCTGCCGCTGAAGAGGTTAACGGCGATTGGACTGCTAAGAAAGCGGTAATGAGCCGAAGTGCCCGTGTAATTATGGAAGGTAATCTACGCATTCCAGGAGACAGTTTCTAGTTCTAGAGTAACCCTGAAGGGCTCACTGGGGTTCTATTTTCCTATCAGAGTAGATACTCCAGCTCTTCCTTAATGGCCACGCTTTTTAGCGTGGTTTTTTTTATCCAAAAAAACTAAAAGGCCATTTTCTTATGAGTTAGATGGCTTTTTGTTGGATAGGAAAAAAGAGCATACACCAGAAGAAAAGATAATGATGAGTCCAATACCACTGATCATATCTGGCCATTCATCAAACAACACAACGCCAAGTGTAGTGGCGATAATGAGTTGAGAATAAACGAACGGCGCAACAATACTGGCTTCTAGGTGTTTGCTGGCTTGCAGGATAATTAGATTGCCAATGGCAGAAGCGAGTGAGCTCACTAATACTAGTGTGATTAGATTAGTATCTAATTCTGTAGGAATGGTAGGTACAGCTATAGGCGCTAGGGCTAAACTGCCTGCTAAGAGAGTGGATACCAGAATGAGTCTTGGTCTAAATTGTCCGGCCAGCCATCGATTGCATACCAGCATACAGCCAAAACACGTACCTGCTAGTAGTGCTAAAGGTGTGCCGGTTCCCATATCAAATCCTGGTTTTACTACCATCAGTACCGCGGCAAAGCCTATAAGCAAAGCGATTGAGCGCGCCGGTGTAATTGTCTCTTTAAGAATTAATCCGGCTAGAAAATAAGAAACGATTGGTCCTATAAAGAAGATACCAAAGACATTGGCGATAGGCTCGGTTTTCAGCGCTGTGAGCATACTGAAGATAGCGCAGGTGAATAAACCTGCACGGATTAATAAGCGCCAGTTAAATAGCAGGCCTATCTCTTTTAAGGTTAATCCAGAGAAGGGTAGAACAAACGCAAAACCAACGGCGAGCCTACTCCAAGCAATAAAAAGTGGATCAACACCTTGAATGCCAAGCAGTTTACCGGCGGAGTCTCCAACAGGTATGAGCGACAAACCTACTAGCAGGAAAGCTATGAGAAGTGCTTTGGATTTTAATGTCATCCTTAACTCGGTATTAGGTATGTAGGTGTAAGGACAGTACCCTAAGCCTGTTTTGACGGCCAGTCATTTAGCTGTCAGAACGGGGCTTTACTCTGTAAGTTCTTTCTCTATCAGTCTTTTGCTGCTTTTAGCCGTTTTCTACCGAACTTGGCCTGTCTTTAAACCTAATCCCACCAGAAGTACCAGCAGTCGTGGTTAAGTAGAACTTCTGCTAGTTTTGAAACTGTTTCAACGCCTTGATCTACAATATCCGGACAATATAGATATTGCTCCCAAGCCAGTTCCATTGCTTCTTCGGTGGTTTGTGGTGGCTTAGTGATATAGGCTTCAATCACGTCGTTGCTGACGCCGACAATCTTAGCGCCATACTTAAGCTGCCAGTGTTTCCACATCGCGCAGTGAACCTCAGGTTCAGGGCAAGCGTTCCAGCCACCAAATTTAAAATGAGCAGGGATCTTCCAACTGCTATCAGTTTTAATTTTGACGCCTAGAAGATTATCAACGGCCTCGCCTGTGACAAAGTCTGTCGCAAGATTAAAGCCCTGTTTATCGCTTGATTCAGCTTTAAATTCGCCGGTTATTTCTGCGAGGTTTAACTCCTCATCTGATTCTAACAGTTGGCGTCGTTTGCTGAGCCATGTAGCTGCTTTGATATTTGCAGCAGCGCGGATAATATCTTTTGGAGATTGCGAGCTTTCTAGAAGGTGCTCTTCAATATAAGATTTATCTTCTTCAGTACCGCATACCACCAGTTTGTTATCTTTGCTGCTTGCCTTAATAGCTTTTGCGAAGGCATCAGCTGGATCAAGATTGACGAATTTCATTTTCGGCCCTAAAGAATGGTTTCGCGTAATGGTATCAGAAATAGGAGGGGGATTTATAAGTCTGTTTGAGTTGCTAAGGGAGTGGCTTAGTTAATCAGTAATTTTTAAGTACGGGTCGAGCAGTTACGTGCATTTGGAAGAAAGTGACTGATATTCTTTGATGCGGTGTTATGAGTGTTCTTCTGATCGGTGGCTTAAAGCTTAACGTAAGTCAGTAGCAAATTGCCTGATTTGATCTATGTGGAATATGCACAATACTGTTTAGATATTTGAGAAATTCGAGGCGTGCTAGATGGAGTTGAATCGATACATAGCAACGTTGTTATGTTTTTGTACGCTATGTTCTTCAGCTGCCATAGCTGATGATATTCCAGAAGTAGTTTTTGCTACGACGCTTCATTATCCTCCCTATGAATATCGTGAAAATGGCGAACCGAAAGGGCTTGCTGTAGACATTGCCAAAGAGGCTCTAACCCGAGTCGGCGTAAAGCAAATTGATTTTCAGTTTTTCCCTTGGAAGCGTGCGGTCTATGTGACTGAGCATGGAGAGCGTGATTTACTGTTTAATGCGGGAAAAAATGAACCTCGCCAGAAGTGGGGTTACTACGTTGATAGTGTCTTGATTCAGCAAAGCTATGTGCTATTTAAGCGCAAATCTGATCAATTTCAGGTTCAGCCTGATTTTTCAAATGTTAAAGATAAAGATATCTCTGTTAGGGCGGGCTATCTATACGGAAGCGGTCTGTTCAGACAGGCGTTAGACAGTGAGAAGTTTCATAAAGTTGAGTTGGCTGATTCAACTGAACAAAGTGTTAAACAGTTGCTGAATGATCGAGTAGATATGTTTGTTGGTGATCTGCTGCCAGTGATGCACTACATCCAAAAGCAAGAGCTGGAAGATCAGATCGATATTGTTCTCTACAACGGTGAGCGAATGGAGGTACTTTCTTGGTCAACTTATCTGTTGTTTTCTAAGTTGAGAGTGACGCCAAGTTTTGTAGAGAAAGTTCGGTTAGCGATGGATCAGATGAAGGCAGATGGAACCTTTGCTGCGATCGAAAGCAAATACCAATATTAGGCAAGGCTAGTCATTTGGCAGAGCATTAAACTCTTCGCGCTTTTCGTTCATCCAAGCCTGCATAGCTTCAGGGTCTAACATCATCAGCTGTACTTTTTGCATAGCTGCTAGGTGATCGGTATCTTGTTGCTGAAACATCTCCATACCATGTTGTTTTGCTAGTTCGGACATCTCTTCAAATGTATTGGCTTTAAACTCAAGATCGCAACCGCCGCCAAGTTGCCTGCAAGTCATGGTTTTCACGCTATTTCTCCTATAGAAAAAATTCTGTTTAGTTGTTCGCTTCAGGGTAGTCGAAAGGGTTTAATTGGACAAACTTCGTTTAAAGAGTATGTGTGTAAGAAGGAGGGAGTTCATGGCAGAAACAAAAAAGCCCGCTGATTTCTCAGCGGGCTTTTTCAACGAGTTAAGTAATTAGATTACTTAGCTTCGTTTTTAGCTTTTACTTCAGCGATTACTTCGTCAGCAACATTCTGTGGGCATGCTGCATAGCGTTCGAATTCCATAGAGAACTGACCGCGACCAGAAGTAATAGTACGTAGGTGACCGATGTAACCAAACATTTCAGATAGTGGAACGTCTGCTTTGATGCGTACGCCAGTAGCGCCAGCTTCTTGGTCTTTGATCATGCCACGACGACGGTTAAGGTCACCGATTACATCACCAACGTTGTCATCTGGAGTGAATACGTCAACTTTCATGATTGGCTCAAGAAGTTGTGCACCCGCTTTAGGGATAGACTGACGGAAAGCGCCTTTAGCTGCGATTTCGAATGCTACAGCAGAGGAGTCAACCGCGTGGAAGCCACCGTCGTATAGTTCGATTTCAACGTCTAGTACAGGGAAGCCTGCTAGTACACCTTGTTCCATCATGCCAGCGAAGCCTTTTTCGATCGCTGGGAAGAATTCTTTAGGTACGTTACCGCCTACTACTGTAGAAGTGAACGTAAAGCCAGAGTTTGGCTCACCTGGCTTGATGCGGTAATCGATCTTACCGTACTGACCAGAACCACCAGACTGCTTCTTGTGCGTGTAGCTGTCTTCAACAGACTGAGTGATCGTTTCACGGTATGCAACCTGTGGCTTACCTACTTCTAGCTCAACGCCGTAAGTACGCTTAAGGATGTCTACCTTAATGTCTAGGTGAAGTTCACCCATGCCTTTAAGGATTGTTTCACCAGAATCTTCGTCAGTTTCAACTACGAAAGATGGGTCTTCTGCAACCATCTTACCGATAGCGATACCCATTTTCTCAGTAGAACCTTTGTCCTTAGGAGTTACAGCAATAGAGATTACTGGCTCAGGGAAGATCATTGGCTCAAGAGTACAAGGGTTCTTCTGATCACATAGAGTGTGACCAGTCTGAACGTTCTTCATACCAACAATTGCGATGATGTCACCAGCTTGAGCAGAATCTAGCTCAGTACGGTCATCAGCGTGCATCTCAACCATACGGCCGATACGCTCAGTTTTGCCAGTGTAAGAGTTAAGGATTGTGTCACCCTTGTTAAGAACACCAGAGTAAACACGTACGAAAGTTAGAGCGCCGAAACGGTCATCCATGATCTTGAATGCAAGTGCACGGAATGGCTCATCTATAGCTACTGTAGCTACTTCGCCAGTTGGCTCACCAGTTTCTTTGTCAGTTAGTGGCTGAGCGTCAACTTCTACTGGGTTCGGTAGGTAGTCAACAACAGCATCTAGAACAAGCTGGATACCTTTGTTCTTGTATGCAGAACCACAGAAAGTTGGGAAGAAGTCTAGCTTACGAGTACCTTCACGAATGCAACGCTTGATGTCGTCCATTGATGGCTCAGTACCTTCTTCTAGGTATTCCATCATTAGGTCTTCGTCTTGCTCTAGAGCAGTTTCGATTAGTTGCTCACGGTACATAGCCGCATCGTCTACTAGGTCAGCAGGGATGTCAGTTACTTCGTAGTTCTCTGGAAGGCCAGAATCGTCCCAGATGTAAGCTTTTTGAGATAGAACGTCTACAACACCTGTGAAGTTGTCTTCACGGCCGATTGGTAGAGTCATAACTAGTGGGTTAGCGCCTAGTACGTTCTTAACCTGATCTACAACGCGGTAGAAGTCAGCACCAAGACGGTCTAGTTTGTTTACGAAGATCAAACGAGCTACTTCAGACTCGTTCGCGTAACGCCAGTTAGTTTCAGACTGAGGTTCTACACCACCGGAACCACAGAATACACCTACACCACCATCAAGTACTTTTAGGGAACGGTATACTTCAACTGTGAAGTCAACGTGGCCCGGAGTATCGATGATGTTCATGCGGTGATCTTTCCAGAAACAAGTCGTCGCTGCAGACTGGATTGTGATACCACGCTCAGCTTCCTGCTCCATGAAGTCAGTAGTAGCTTCGCCATCGTGAACGTCACCCATCTTATGGATCTTACCAGTAAGCTTAAGGATACGTTCTGTTGTTGTGGTTTTACCCGCATCTACGTGCGCGAAAATACCGATGTTTCTGTACTTGGTTAAGTCTGTCATCTCTATACTCGACTAAGTGAGGTCCTAAAATTGCGCGACAGTATACAAGGTTTTTTATGACTTTTCGAAGAAAAATTACAAGGAAATACTTCTTTCTGCTGATATTTATTTAAGAAGGGGGATTAACGCTAGGCTTTTAAAAATTCTGGTAGTTTTTTTAACTGAAAATTAGATTTTAAGTTACTGATATATGAGGGTTATTGATATTTTTCGGAATAAAAAAATAAATTGCACTCCTTTATCGCTTTTATAACTCCCGATAGTGTTTGCTACCAAAAAATGGTCGTGCCCCCAAAAAAGAAACAGATTTAGATTGAATAGGGATTTGAATGATTGCGATGACTGATTATGATCCACTGTAGATAAATATTTTAGGTAGTTATGAGTATGTTAAGTGTTGATGTGCTGATCGGATTTATTGTTGCGTCTACGTTAATCTCCTATGCGCCGGGGCCTGATAATATTTTTGTTTTGATTCAATCGATTCTTCATGGTCGTAAAGCCGGGATTATTGTCACCTTGGGCTTATGTACCGGTCTGTTATTTCACACCGTTGCTGTCACTTTAGGTGTAGCTGCAATATTTCAGGCCAGTGCTGTGGCGTTTACCCTGCTTAAAATCGTCGGTGTGGTTTATCTGCTTTATTTGGCGTTTATGTCTTTTCGTGCGGTTGCTGCTAACGTATCTATGTCAGAGCAGCCACAGCTTAGTGCGATGCAACTCTATCGTCGTGGGATTCTGATGAGTTCTACTAACCCTAAATTGGCGATCTTCTTTATGGCCTTCCTGCCTCAGTTTGCCGACCCAGCGGTTGGCTCACTGAGTCTGCAGTTATTTACCTTAAGTATGGTTTTTATCGTTGTAGCTTTCTTTGTCATGAGCTCAGTGGCGCTACTTTCGGGGAGTTTACGCGGTTGGATTCAAGATTCCGAATTGGGTCAGTCGATTATTAATAAAGTGGCAGGCACCGTCTTTGTTGGTTTGGCGCTGAAGCTCGTTACGACTGAAAGATAATGCTACTTAATCTTGCCTGCTACTCAGCAAGATCACGCCAGTGATCGTAATCTTCAGTAATAAAACCTGCGTGTATATAAGCTTGGCGAATCGCATCTGGTGATTTTTGTCTTTGCTCTTGGATGTAGCTTTGCAGAATAGTGTAAAGCTGAGTATTACGTGCCGGCAAAATAAACGAGCGGGACGCATCAAAGCTGACTTTTACCCCTGGTACTCGGATTAGCTCTCCGCCGATCCTCGTGACTACCGGCTCTTTAAGGTAGGAGAGGGTAAAGTCTCCACGGCCACTGGAGATAAAATTAGCAATAAGGTTTCTAGTGGGTAGTAAGTTGACTTGCTTAGTTCCTATGTTGTTGAGCGCGGCTTGGTCGGTTTTCCAGCTTTTAACGGTAACGCCTCTTAATTTAGTGACATCGATACTATCACCTAACTCCAAAATGTCAGTTCTGTTCTTAGTAGAAAAAATGCCGACCTGGAATTCCCCTATTCGAATAACAGGGTGAGTGATTAATAGGTTTTCTTCCTTACGATGATCGCCCTCAAACAGCGATTGGCCAACCATATCAATCTTATTGTTGTTAGCTAGTTGAAGACCGCGGGCAACATTAGGGTATGGGGCTAGTCGAAGTAGGTCGACGTATTTGGCCGATTTGACTGCGTTGCAAATGACCATGATATCCATGGTGATTCGTTGAGAACCTTTAAGTTGTTCGGAGTCTAGTTCTGGGCACTCTTTTACAGGCAATACATTTGAATAGCCGGCTCTACCTGCGGCTAATTTAAAATGCTCATTAACGTAATTAGCATGCACACCGATCGATAGAGTGTCTGCACTAAGGTGGCTTGATATTAATAACAGCAGTGTTAGAAAAGATCGCATTGTACGACTCAACCAAATTGGACCATTTTATTGTAGTAGATCAAACAGTTAAGGAATATAGGACTTCCGAGGTTAAAAAGTCTTATTTCAATGGCTATAATGCGCGTCCTTATTACAACGTGTGTTAGGTCAGGTATTAATGGACGCTCTCGACGAGATCAAAGAATTTTTAGCATGTGAAACTCCCGATTCTTGGATTCAAGCTGCATTGCAGAATCAGGATATTCTTCTGATTGATCATGCGCATTGTGAGAAGAAAGCGGCTTCGACAGCAATGACATTGATGTTTCGCTATGTTGATCGTCTTGAGTTGCTAAACAAGATGTCACGTTTGGCGCGTGAAGAGCTAATTCACTTTGAGCAAGTGTTGGCGATCATGCAGGATCGAGGTGTGGTTTATGACCATATGTCTTCTGCTCGATATGCGGGCGGTATGCGTTCCCATGTTCGTACTTCAGAACCGGGCCGTTTGATCGATGTGCTGATTATTGGTGCTTTTATAGAAGCGCGTTCATGTGAGCGTTTTGCCAAGCTTGCTCCGTTTTTAGATGATGAACTTGCGAAGTTCTATCGTTCATTACTGAAGTCTGAAGGCCGTCATTATCAAGATTACTTGGGTCTTGCTGAAGATTATGCCGGCGAGCCAATTGATGAGCGCGTGGCATTTTTCCGCGAAGTTGAGCGTGAGCTAATTGAGTCACCAGATGATGAGTTCCGTTTCCATAGCGGTGCACCAACATTCATCTGATTATTATGTAGGAGCCCACCCCCGTGGGCGATTTTTATCATTTATCGCTCACAGGGTGAGCTCCTACATCACTCGATTTCGAAGCTAATGAGATCGTAACCATCTTGATCGACTTTAAGATACCAGCCGAATTTGTCCCAATCGCCGAGCACAATACGTGTCGCAGACTCGGAAGCTAGCTTCACTTCATGTATAGCAGGTCTATGGGTATGACCATGGATCATCAGTGAAACTTTGTTATCAGCAAAAGATTGTTTAACCGCGTCTGCATTTACATCAGTGATGTAATCAGACTTTTCGGTTGTGCGTTGTTTGCTGGTGTCTCTCAGTTGTCGAGCGATAGCTAAACGCTCTTCTAATGACTTACTTAAGAAATCTTGTTGCCATTGTGGATTGCGAACCAAAGAGCGGAACTGCATGTACTCCGTATCATCACTGCAAAGCTGATCACCATGAAGAGCCACGGTATTACCAATTGGCAGTGAAAGCACAAGTTCTTCAGGTAGCAATTTAGCTCCGATGCTTTGGCAGAACTGTTCGCCGACCAAGAAATCGCGGTTGCCGTGTTGGAAGAAAATTTCACAGCCTTTGTCACTCAATGTTTTGAGTTGTTGTAAAAGATCATCCAAGCCGGGGGTAGGGCAATCGTCGCCAATCCATGCTTCGAAAATATCCCCTAGAAGATACAGCTGTGTCGCATCGGCAGCAGTATGTTCTAGGAAATACGAAAACGCCCGGGTAAGATCCGGGCGTTCGGGTTTCAGATGTATATCTGAGACAAAGTATACGGGCATTATTCTTCTTCTGCGCTTTCTACTTCTTCTGTAGCGATTTCAGCTGACTCGATGATGATGTCTTCAACCGGTACATCTTGATGGCCAGCGCGGATAGTAGTTGATGCAGCTTTTAGTTTGTTAACTACATCCATACCGTCAACAACTTTACCAAATACCGCGTAACCCCAACCTTCAGTTGTCTTAGCTGTGTGGTCAAGGAAAGTGTTGTCAGAAACATTAATAAAGAACTGTGCAGATGCGCTGTGTGGATCCATTGTGCGTGCCATAGCGATTGTGCCTGCCGCATTAGAAAGACCGTTGTCTGCTTCGTTTTCAATGGTTTCGCGAGTGGTTTTTTGTACCATACCTGGTTCAAAACCGCCGCCTTGGATCATGAAGCCATTGATTACACGATGGAAAATAACGCCATCGTAGAAGCCTTCCGTGACATATTGCTCGAAGTTTGCTGCTGTTTTCGGAGCTTTTTCGTGGTCTAGCTCTATAGAGATATCACCAAAATTAGTATGGAGGATGATCATTGTTGTAAAGTCCACTTCTTCGCCTTTGACTGGCCCATTATACGCAAGTCTAAGAGAAACGCATCACTGTTTATTCCTAAGTGGCGAATAATTGGTTCTAAAGTACCAACTCCAAAGAATTGTAGGAGGCCTTTTTGGTATGCGGGGATTACTTAGAAATTTATTGGAAAAATCTTACTGATATTCACTGCCAATTAGGCGGCGCATCCGTTTATAATGTACAACAATTTATGCCCTATAGATGTGGACGCGTTTCGGGGCAATTCAGAATTCATGCAATGTCGGGATTAAGACGTTTTTATGAGCAATACAGAAAGCAGTAAACCTACTAACTTTATTCATCAGGTGATTGAACAGGATCTGGAAGACGGTAAGAACAACGGAAAAGTTGTTACACGTTTTCCGCCAGAGCCAAATGGTTATCTTCACATTGGCCACGCTAAGTCTATCTGCCTGAACTTTGGCACTGCTGAGAAATATAACGGCGAATGTAATCTACGTTTTGATGACACTAACCCGACCAAAGAAGATCAAGAATACGTTGATGCGATCAAGCAAGACGTTGAATGGTTAGGTTTTAAGTGGGCGGGTGAAGTTCGTTACGCGTCAAACTACTTTGATCAGTTCTACGAGTGGGCACAGCACCTTGTTCGTGAAGGCAAAGCATACGTTTGTGACCTGAGCCCAGAAGAAGCAAAAGAATACCGTGGTTGGGCAACTGAACCAGGTAAAGACAGCCCGTTCCGCGAGCGTTCACCTGAAGAGAACCTTGACCTTCTAGAACGCATGCGCAAGGGTGAGTTTGACGAAGGTAGCTGTGTACTGCGAGCTAAGATCGACATGGCATCGTCTAACATGAACCTGCGTGACCCGATTCTTTACCGTATTCGTAAAGAGTCTCACCACCAAACAGGTGACAAGTGGTGCATCTACCCAAGCTACGACTTTGCACATGGCCAAGAAGATGCGATTGAAGGCGTAACGCACTCGATTTGTACCCTGGAGTTTGCTGATCACCGTCCATTGTACGAGTGGTTCATCGAGAACCTACCTGTACCATCACAGCCACGTCAGTATGAGTTTGGTCGTCTAAACCTAAACTACACAGTAACCAGTAAGCGTAAGCTGAAGCAGCTTGTTGATGAGAACCATGTAAATGGTTGGAATGACCCACGTATGCCAACTATCTCTGGCCTACGTCGTCGTGGTTATACGCCAGCTTCTGTACGTAACTTCTGTGACAGTCTAGCGGTTGCTAAAACTGACGGCACAGTTGATATGGCACAGTTCGAATTCTTCGTGCGTGAAGATCTAGACAAAAATGCACCGCGTGCAATGTGTGTTGTTCAGCCACTGAAAGTCACAATCACTAACTATGACGAAGGTCAGGAAGAGTGGTTCGAGCTACCTAAGCATCCTAAAGATGAAACTATGGGTGTTCGTAAAGTGCCGTTCACACGCAACATTCTTATCGAACAAGACGACTTTGCAGAAGTACCGCCACGTAAGTGGAAACGTCTAACGCAAGGCGTTGCGGTTCGTCTACGTGGCTCTTACGTTATTACCTGCCAAGAAGTTATCAAAGACGCAGACGGTAACGTTGTTGAGCTGAAATGTACTTACGATCCAGCAACTGCCGGCGCTAACCCTGAAGGCTACAAAGCTAAAGGCGTTGTACACTGGGTATCTGCTGATAACTCTGTACCTTGTGAAGTGCGCGAGTACGATCGTTTGTTCTCAGAAGCAAACCCAACAGGTGATAAGGAAAAAGATTTCCTTGAGTTCATCAACCCAGAATCTCTAGTGATTAGAACTGACAGCCGTTGTGAAGTAGGTCTGGTTGATGCTGCAGTAGAAAGCGCTTACCAGTTTGAACGTACCGGTTACTTCTGCGTAGATTCAGACTCTACAGCTGATAAGTTAGTATTTAACCGTACCGCTGGCCTGCGTGATTCGTGGGGTAAGTAATTTAAGACCCGCTAGTAACAGCTAAAACCGGCTAAGAGCACTAACGCTTTTAGCCGGTTTTTCGTTTTTAGCTGGTTTCATCCGCACTAGGCTGTTTCTTCCTGCCTTTATCCGATTCTTACCCGCCCTTATTAACCCCTTCACGGCAGGCACTTAATAGCTGCTCTGCAAAATCATCTTCATTAACCGCTCTGGCAATCGCGACCCCGCCAATCATCAATACTGCTTTCTTAATCGCTTCGCTTTCATCGAGGGCTGGCTGGCCTTCATTTAGCTCATGGATATTATTGATAAAGCCTTTCAGTACGCGCGTATAGGTGGTGCGAACCTGATCATCTCGTTGATGAATATCAGTGGTTAAAAACGCTAATGGACAGCAGAACTCACCGTTTCGATGTTTGTCGCTGAGGTAAGTTTCAATTATATCCGATAGCTGAAAACCAGAGCGTTCAATGGTATGGCTTTTGGCTAGGTGGGCTGCACTCAGAATCGCTTCGGCGTATAGATCGCTCTTAGACTCAAAGTGATTGTAAAACGCCCCACGGGTAAGGCCGGCGTGTTTCATCACATCGTTAATCGCCACTTTATCAAAGCCATCTTTGGTAAAGAGTTCTGCAGCGCTATCAATAATCTTTTTACGACTCTGCTGCTTTTGTTCAGCCGTCCAACCCATAAAACTACTCCTGTACTTGCTTATGCCGGAGTATGGCATAAGTTTAAAATATGTTCTTGAACATATTGTGTCGGTCAATAAAGTGGAGCTCAGGTAGTTAACCGAATGAGTTAACCGAATTAGATAACAGGAGTTTAAGCATGACTGCACCAATCCGAATTTATGGTCCATCTTTCAGTACATTTGTGCGCAGTGTGATGATGGCTTGCGAGCTAAAAGGACTACCTTACGAGGTAACTACACAAGTGGATGGCGAAGCAGTGGGTTTTCATACCCCAGGCCACAAAGCGATCCACCCATATACCAAATTTCCAGTGCTTCTAACTGAGAAAGGGCCTATTCCAGAGACTGTTGCGATTTTGCATTACTTAGAAAATGAATACGGTGGCGCAAAGCTTTATCCAACCGATCCATATGCTCAAGCTCAAGTGGAAGCATGGAGTGGTATCAGCGGTATCTATGTCGATTTTGAGATCGTGCGTAAAGTACTGCTTGAGTTCATCTTCCCGAAAGGTGAAAACGGAACAGTACGAATGGATAGAGTAGAAGCTGCTGTCCCAGGTATCGAAAACGCACTATCCATCGTTGCTGATCAGCTAGCTGATTATCCTTTTATCTGCGGTTACGAACTTACAGCTGCAGACCTAATCTTGATCCCAATTATCGATTACATCGAAGGCAATGAAGTAGGCAAGCTGCTGGTGGCTAAGCACGAAAATGTTCTGAATTATATTCAGACTATTCGTCAGCAGGATTTTGCTAAAGACATTCTTAAATAGATTCAGGACGCTACGCTAGAGGACGCTGCTTCGCAGCTAGAGATCGGCTTCGCCTTTTAGGACGCTTCGCTAGAGAAAAAGCAAAAGGGCAATTCAGAAGTTGATTAGAAAGTAGGGTGTAATGGCTTGGCCATTACGCCCTTTTTTATTATTAGCTCAGGAAGGGTGATTTTGAGCTACATATCCTATACATGAAACGCCTCTTTATTCTGGTTATTTATCCAGTATATTTTTGTCGTGGTAATTAAACTGTTCTTTAAGGACTGATAACTCAACTCAGTGATGCTTGCTTTCCACCCAGTGCTAAGTTAAAAATACTTATAAAACAGACAGATGGATGTCTGGCATGGGGAGATATACGGAGCTTTTTTTATAAAGAATGTATATCAATAGATATAGCGCATGCGCGCTTTGTCACGGAAGAATATTGAGCATATCTAAAATAATCCTTCCTTTTCAATTCGTTATATCTGTTATTAAACAAATACGGTTAGAGTAGATATACGGACCCCCGTATATACAAATGTTAGGTTTCGAGCGAAAGTAAAATCTAAGATTGTTTTTTGATCAACACTTTAAATATTACTCTCCAGCCATAAAAATGTATTGAATATTCGATGAACCAAACTAGAAATAATCATTATGTACCTCAGTGGCACCAGAGCGGATTCTATGATGAGCACGAAAATCAATTACGTCATCTCAAGCGCCGTGATATTCAGCTAAAGGACGGATCAAACAAAGTTGTCTTTGGGAAAAATTGGTTTACTTCGGCACAGTGCTTTTACGAGAAAGACCTGTACTCGACTTTTTTTGGTTCTTTCGTCAATGATGATATTGAAAAGAAGTTGTTTGGGCCGATTGATGATAATGGTGCAAATGCGGTTAATGCGTTTCTTACTGATGATCAGGCTCAGTGGCACCATTACTTTCAGGATTTTTTTACTTACTTAGACGCACAAAAATTACGGACGCCCAAAGGATTAGATTGGGTTAAAGCAAAGTATCCCGAATTAAATCAAATTCAGTTGATGGCTGAGATGCAGGCCTTAAGAACTATTCACTGTACGTTGTGGGCAGAGGGTGTTCGCGAATTGGTGTCAGCTGAAGATTCCGATATTAAATTTTTATTGTCGGATCATCCAGTAACTATCTATAACTACGCGTGTCCACCAGACACAGAACTATGCGTCTACCCGAATGATCCTGACATCGCCTTAAAGGGGTCTCAGACCATATTTCCACTGGATAAAAATCGATGCTTGATATTGACGAATCTTGAATATGCTAAAGACCCAAATTGTACGAACCCGTTAGAACAGCGAACAAACGCGACTAGAATACGGCAGTCAATGGTCAACACAATTAACTTCATCGCAAAAAGAAAGCTGAAACAAGATGACGTTACCAAAATAAATCACATAATCAAGTCCAGATCTAAAGACGCAATTGCTGCAGGAAAAGAGAGCTGGCTTTATCCTGAAGAGAGGCTAACTTGTGAGTGGTCTGAATTACGCCATGTCTTATTACCACCATCTGAAGAGCTATATAAATTCGGTGGAGAAATGTACGCAGGATATGAGGATGGCAGTACTTATTATCAGGATGAGTTCGGCCGTACAAGCCCTCAAAATGATAATCTTAAAAAAGAAACTGATGAAAATAAATTAGGAAGAAATGATCATTGCGGGTGCGGCAGTGGCCGAAAATACAAGCACTGTTGTATGGATTTACCGGAAGAATTGCGGACCAGCTGGAGTGAGCTGAGTATACGTGAGCGAAATTTAGCATTTTGCCGTGCAATTAAGGGGATTTTGGGGCTTGACGCTGGTAAGACGTGGCTAGATATAAGGCGTGAAATTACTGAGGAACAAATTGCCGATATTTATAGGTTTTACTCTGTCATATGGCCTCGTGAAACAGATATCTATTCATTGCTACCAAAGTCAGATGGCCGGTTCAGGGCATTATACACCGGCGCCCTTGATATTCGAGTTATCGGTTTGCACGCATTACCTATGGCTTCACTATTTGGTGAATTTCTTATCGAAAGCCCAATTATTAATCCACATAATGTTAACCCTGAGTTTAGCCCAATAAAGAACCCTGGGAAGTATAAATACCAAGCACTAAAAGACATTTTGTTTATGTTGGAATTAGAGCCGTATATTGGTTATGGCCTTATCAATCTAATTCCGGATCCGAGCAACTTTGATCTGAACCTAATGAAAGCCGTGATGGATATGGCTACATCCCGAAGAGGAACGGTACAAAGTAGAAAAGATTCTGAAGCTTATACGAAACTGGCAATTGAGGATTATTTGAACTCAATACATATGATGCCAAGAGATGTAAAAATACGTTCATTAGTTAGCGATTTTGGCATGCCTGATAATCTCGCAGAACACTCGATTGATACGTTAGATGCTAATGCTGAGGCTTCTCCATTGACCATGCTCCAGCCAATAGAACTAGGGGATGGGGGGCAACTTATGCAGTTTAGCATGTCTCCTAATTATGAAATGTCACTATTTACAGCTCAGGTTACAGGTTCGGTTATCGTAACCGACAGTGAGTCTAGGTGGTTTGAATTTCGAGCGGCGCAACACAGACAAGCTGGCGTTGTTTCTTATCCATGGAATGATATATATAAGAAGCTAGTTCGAGTACCAATGGATTATCAAATGCTCGAACATTACGTCAAAAGTCAGCAACATTTTACAACTTATAGATCGACTTTAGAGCTTGCTGATAAGCTAGTAGTAGCCAATAAGCGCAACCCTGAACAGTTAGAACAACTGAGTAAATTACTTGATTATTTAAATAATAAGCTTGTCGAGATAGATTCCGATGAAACCCCAAGCTTTGTGAATGGTGACTGTAAGGTTTTAGTCCCTGATGGCGGTATATATGACAAACGTGTTCAACGGTTGTTGGTACGTTCAGGGTGTCTAAAGTACGATGATAAGGTTCGTTCAATCTATTACATCAACATGAAAATGTAGATCGGTTGCTCTACACGTCATAGAATTTTTTAGGTCGAAGGTACAGAATAAGCCTAACAAGCGCATGTTGTCGGACTGGTTTTCCACTGCGCTCCAAACCAGCCGCAAATGCGGGCGTTAGCCGCCCCTCTAAATCCCAACATTTAGGAAATATCATGAAAGAGATCACTAGAATAAATCATGTAGGATTGAGAGTTAGGGATTTGGAGGTCTCTCGTGAATTCTATGAGAAGCTTGGCTTTGAATTTCTTATTGGTCCTGTGGGGCCAGAACCCGTTGCTATCATTGAGCATCCATCGGGAATAAATATAAATCTTATTTTGAATGTCTCTAAAGAGGCACCAAAGAAGAATATGTTGATGGAAGCAGACCTTAAATACCCTGGCTATACACATATTGCACTTGAAATAACCGATTACAATTCAGCAAAAGCTAGCATTCAGGAGCTTGGTTTCCCGATTACTGGAGAAGTTGAATACAAGGGTGCTCAGTTTTTCTTTATTAGAGATCCTGATGACAATGTAATCGAGTTTCATCAACCAGCCAGTAGGGTGTAATAGCGGAGCGGATTACACAAATCCGTACGATCCATGCCGCAGCGGCTTTTCCTCTAGCCGCGTAGCGGCGTCCTCTAGCGAAGCGTCCTAAAAGGCGAAGCCGATCTCTAGCTGCGAAGCAGCGTCCTATTTCTTAAAAACAACCGTCCTATTACCATTTAGAAATACCCGTTTCTCAATATGGTATTTCACCGCTCGTGAGAGTGTGATGCGTTCTATATCCCTTCCTTTAGCGATCAGATCTTCTGGGTAGTAGGTATGGTCAACAGGTTCTATTCCTTGGGCAATGATAGGACCTTCATCGAGATCGGCATTGATATAGTGTGCGGTAGCGCCTACTGTTTTCACGCCTTTTTCATAAGCTTGGTGATAGGGTTTTGCGCCTTTAAAACCGGGTAGGAGGGAATGATGGATATTGATCGCCCAGCCTTCCAGTTTTTGACAGAGTTCATCCGAAAGCACTTGCATATAACGGGCTAAGACTACGAGATCGGCGTTTGTGTCTTGAATTATTTGCCAGAGTTGCTGTTCCTGCTGCTGTTTATTTTCTGGCGTGATTGGAAGGTGGTGATAGGGGATCTGATACCAGTCTGCTAAATCTTTCAAATCAGGATGGTTAGAAATGATAGCGGGTATGTCGATGTTTAGCTGACCAATCTGTTTTTTGTAGAGTAGGTCATTGAGACAGTGATCAAATTTAGATACCAGAATAACAACTCTGGGCTTGTAATCACTAGGCTGTAACTCCCATTGCATATCAAACTTTTCCGCTCTGAGGGAAAAGCGCTGGCGGAATGTGCCCTGATCAAAGTGGCTATTGGTTCTGAAGCACGCCCGGATAAAAAAATGCTCACTGCTCTCGTCATCAAAGGAGTGAAGCTCTTCTATATAGTGTTCATTCTCGTAGAGAAAACCTGTCACAGCATCAACCGTACCCAGTTCGCTGGGGCAGCTAGCCGTGAGTATCCATGAGCTGCCAGACATTTCACTCTCCTATCAGATAATCATTAAGTGTAGACGATCTCTTTTTGTGCCAAAGGAGATCAGGGTTTAGGCTTACATGAAAGAATGATGCGCATCGTTTGATCTGTACCCAGAGGTTTTTCCTCTAGCCGCGTAGCGGCGTCCTCTAGCGAAGCGTCCTAAAAGGCGAAGCCGATCTCTAGCTGCGAAGCAGCGTCCTGCCCTTAAACCTTAAACTTCCCAAGTTCCGCATCTTGCTTACGCGTCAGGTCTGTCATTTGATGGCAGTTTGTTTCCTGTGCTTTGGCGTTGTTGGAGACCGATTGGCTTAGGTCGCGGATATTGGTGGTGTTGCGGTTGATCTCTTCTGAAGTGGCGCTTTGTTGTTCAGCAGCAGTCGCTATCTGGACTGTCATTTGGTTAATTTCCTGAATGTTGTCGCGGATAGTATTGAGGACTGTGTTGGCTTCACTGGCAATGTCTTGGGTTTTTGCGGCTAACTCTCTGCTTTGAGTAATCGTACTTTCAGCGTTTCTTACCCCAGACTGAAGCTGCTGAATCATATCTTTAATCTCTTCAGTCGATTGCTGAGTTCTGGAAGCGAGGGCACGGACTTCGTCGGCAACTACGGCAAAGCCTCGGCCTTTATCACCGGCGCGGGCAGCCTCGATTGCTGCGTTTAGGGCTAGCAGGTTGGTTTGATCTGCTATTTCGGTAATTACGGTTAGGATCGATTCAATATTGTTACTGTAATTAGCTAGCTCATTGACGGTATTGACAATATTTTCCATATCATCCGCTAAATGGCTGATTGATTCTGTGGTCTTGGATACTACTGCAACCCCATCACTAGCAGCAGCATCGGCACGTTGGGCTGAGTCAGCGGCGTGTTGCGCATTAGTTGCTACGTCTTGAGCAGTGGCGGACATTTGGTGCATTGCTGTGGCTAATTGATCGAGCTCGTATAGTTGTTTTTCAAGCTCATTAGCTGCTGTAGAAGCTGAATTGAAGGTGTGGTCACTATTCGAGCGTACATCTGATGAGATCTGTTTTACCCGAATAATCAAATCCTGAAGGTAGCTAATAAATTGGTTAAAATCGGTGGAGACCTGACCAAATTCATCTTTAGTGTTCACTTCTAAGCGTTTAGTCAGATCGCCGTCACCACTGTTTATTTCGACTAGGGAGCTGCGTAGATTTTCTAGCGGAAGTAGCTGTTTAGATACGGTCACATATAAAGCACCGCTGCAGATAAGAGCGCTGATAATCGTTGCAATGAGAGCAGTGATACCTATTTGATTAGCATCGGCCATTACAAGGCCTTTATCTAAAACTACACCTATTAGCCATTGGCTACCTTGAAGATCTTCTAGCCTACTAAAAGAGACAAATACGGTATCGCCGTTAACGGATGATTCGGCTAGCTCACGGTTAAAGCTAGGTGCAGTGCCATCGAATA
Source organism: Neptuniibacter sp. QD57_21 (assembly GCF_047778075.1). Classification (GTDB taxonomy): domain Bacteria; phylum Pseudomonadota; class Gammaproteobacteria; order Pseudomonadales; family Balneatricaceae; genus Neptuniibacter. Next base: position 1,556,912 of record NZ_CP180549.1, read on the forward strand.
AATCATTGATGGATTTGCCATTCATATCAGCGTTGGGATGGCTGATTATGTTGCCGTTTGAGTTGAGTAGGAATGCGTAACCGGTGTTGTTGAAGTTAAGGGTGTTCAGAGCATCGGATACGGTCTTTAAGCTTAGATCGCCACCAAACGCGCCTTTGAACTGACGGTTATCGTAGAAGTTAGCGACGGCTGAGATAAGGATTTCGCCACTGGCTGCATCGGCATAAGGATCGGTTAATACCGCTCTGTCATTTTGTTTTGCATAAGGGTACCAAGGGCGTTTTCTTGCATCCCAGCCGGTTGGGTTCCACTCTGGATCATTGGTTATCTTTTTACCGTCGGTATCTAATCCGCCAAAAATCAAAATAAACTCTTTTTTGAGGATGGGGTTATCAAAGGTGGCTTGTATGGTTTCTTGAGAAAAGTCTGCGTTGATGCTCTCCGCCATCATGTCGATAAGTTTTAATTTGGCGTTGAGCCAGTTGGTTATCTGATAGCTCAGGACTAAGGTGGCTTCTTGGGTACTTTGCTCTGTTTTCTCATACAGAGCATCTCTGACGCTGCTGTATTGAATCCATGAATAGATGGCAAAGGTTAGGACGACAACCGTGGAAGCGAGTAGGGCAACCTTGTGTGAAACTTTCATACAGTTAACCTCAAAGACGAGACTTCAAGTTTATCAATAGCGTGACAGGGCATTTCCCTGCGTTGATAACTAGTTATTCTAGACCAGATATTTGGAAGGCAATTTCGGATTATGAAATTGTTGAGTGTTTATCGAGGAGAATATGCAAAGTACCTGAGTTAAACGCTTGGTTTTTGTGGTAGTATCTGCGCCCAAGATCTGCTGTTGTGCAGATAAATTGTTGTCGCCTCAGTCAAAACGGCTGGGGTTTTATATTTTGCGTTGGGTTTACGCCCCAATTAGCGGAGTTTGTATGTCTGATTTACCGCAAAATTCTGAAGAGCAGACGGTTGTTTGCGCTCTGTATAAATTCGTCACCCTAGAAAACTTTGAAGCATTAAGAGAACCATTGTTCGAGTGTATGCAAAAAGTAGGCGTGCGCGGCACCTTATTGTTAGCCAATGAAGGTATCAACGGTACGATTGCGGGAAGCCGCGAAGGTATTGATACAGTGCTAGGGTGGTTGCAGCAAGATGACCGCCTGAATCCTATCGAATACAAAGAGTCGTTTGATACCAGCAATCCTTTTATGCGTACCAAAGTTAAGCTGAAAAAAGAGATTGTGACTATGGGTGTTGAAGGTATCGACCCTAAAAAGGTGGTGGGTACCTACGTAAAACCAAAAGATTGGAATGCGCTTATTTCTGATCCTGATGTGGTTTTGGTTGATACGCGTAATGACTACGAAGTGGCGATCGGTACATTTGAAAATGCGATCGACCCAGAGACTAAGACATTCCGCGAGTTTCCTCAGTACGTTGCTGAAAATCTTGATCCAGAAAAGAACAAGAAAGTTGCGATGTTCTGTACTGGCGGTATTCGCTGTGAAAAATCGACAGCCTATTTGAAAGAGCAGGGTTTTGATGAGGTTTATCACCTAGAAGGCGGTATTCTGAAGTACCTTGAAGAGGTAGATGAAGAAGATTCGATGTGGAAAGGTGATTGCTTTGTCTTTGATGGCCGTGTTTCTGTAAAACATGGCTTGGAAGTAGGTGACTACGATCAATGTCACGCGTGCCGTATGCCAATTACAGAAGAGGAAAAGCAACTCGCTTCGTACGAGAAGGGTGTGAGCTGTGTGCACTGTATCGAAAAGATGAGTGATTCACAAAAGCAGCGTTTCCGTGAACGTGAACATCAAGTACAGCTAGCGAAGGAGCGTGGTGAATCTCACCTAGGTTCTGATGTGCAAGATGCTGTTCAAGCGCATCGTGATGCCAAAGCCGCTTATCGCGCAGCGCAAAAAGAGCGTTCTAAAGGCTAATCAGCCTTGATCAAAACTAAAAAAACCATGCCAAGGCATGGTTTTTTTATATCTATCTGAAGTTGCTTATTTGCAGCAAGGTTCAGAAATGATCTCAATCTTGTCTTCTTTTACAGCGTGAAAGAAACAGTTAGAACGTTCTGTATGGCAAGCCGGACCCGACTGATTCACTAGGCACAAAAGCGTATCGCCATCACAATCGATGCGCATCTCAACTAGCTTTTGTACGTGGCCAGAGCTTTCGCCTTTACGCCAGTAGCTTTGGCGTGAACGAGACCAATAGCATACTTGGCCAGTTTTTAATGTCTCTTCAATGGAAAGGCGGTTCATCCACGCCATCATTAACACTTCGCCAGTTTCTGCTTGCTGAGCAATCGCAGGAATCAGACCGTCTTCGTTATAGCGAAGGTTATCAAGTGCTGCACTTAGATCTGTTTGACTGCCTTTAACGCCAGACTCTAAGTCGTAGTAAAAACTGTTTTTCATTGTTGCTTCTCTGCTACAAGTAAAATCTGCGGGCATCATACCACAAGGAATTAAATGGGGCGGGACAATTAAATTGAATCATTGTCCTCTTTTGTGCTCAAACCAGTAACTGGAATTTTGGGACCGCACTATGTTTTCACGGACAAGCCTTTTAGCCTTCCTTATCGCAATATTCGTAACCTTGGTTTGTTTTAAGTCGTGTTCGGTGTTCGCTGAGCATAATGGGTTTGATCTTTCCGATAGTCTAATCCCTGCCGAAAAAATACTGCCGGGCGGTCCTGCGCGTGATGGCATTCCTTCTATTGATAAGCCTGAATTTATAGCGGCGAAGCAAGCGGGCGGTTGGCAGGATGATCAACAGGTGTTGAGCCTAACCTTGGCCGGTATTACCCGTGCATATCCTATTAATATATTAAACTGGCATGAGATCGTGAATGATGATTTTGGCGGTCAGCCTGTTGTGATCAGTTATTGCCCTCTATGCGGAACAGGCATGGCATTTTCCGCCGATATGAATGGTGAGTCGCTAACCTTTGGTGTCTCTGGCTTGTTATATAACAGTGATGTTCTGCTCTACGATCGTCAGTCAGATTCTCTCTGGTCACAGTTAAAAAGTCAGGCCGTGACCGGGAAATTCAAAGGTCAAAAACTGACTCAATTACCATTGAATCAGATGACCTGGAAAGAGTGGAAAGCTCGTTACCCTGATGGTGAAGTGCTCAGTCGTAATACTGGCTATTCAAGGGACTATTCTCAAAGCCCTTATGGCAGTTATGACGAAAGCCCTGTGCTGTATTTTCCTGTGGAGTTCAGAAGCCAAGCTTACCATCCCAAAGAAAGAGTTTTGGGTGTGGAGGTTGATGGAACATTTAAGGCGTATCCCTTTGCTGAACTATCCAAAGCATCAAATAATGAGCTGCTAGACGATTTTAATGGCCGGCAGTTTAAACTGCAGTTTAATGCATCGTCTCGTACGGGGGAGGTTGTTGATGCTGAAACTGGTCAAGCTTATCCAGCGGTCAACTCGTTTTGGTTTGCTTGGTATACCTTCCACCCTGACACAGATGTTTATAAAGCCAAGTGATTTAGCTGATAAACTATTTATAAAAGATCTTTAGTAAAGCCCCAAAATGGTATTTGAACCTGCAGTCAAAAGGTCGTTAGACTGTAGGGGAGTTAGATTTAGTTAGTAAAAGATGGATTCGAATCACCGATGACGAACGCTTTAGGCATATCTGAAAAACAGAATACGTTGTTGCCTTTTATTATTGCTGGGCCTTTGTTGCGCAAAGTTACTCCAGACCAAGTAGCTTTGTGGCTGGTTACCTCTGAGCCTTTAAAAGGCTCGTTCCATTTTTATCAGGAGCAGGAACTTGTTGCCCAGATAGATTGTGCTTCGATTAATCAGTCTATACAGGTGGGTAAGTCTGCTTTTATCAATTTAATTGAGTATCGACCGGAGCACTCTCTCTTCACCGATACTTGGTTTTCTTATGATCTTGAGTGTGAAGTTCGGGGTGAAATTCAGAATTTAAAAAGCCTGCTGCCTCATTTGATCTATCCAGGTGAAGACCGCCCTAAGTTTGCCCTAAAAACTCAGCTGGATCAGGTGCTGCATGGTTCTTGTCGTAAACCTCATTACGCATCAGAAGATGCATTGCTTCGTGTCGATCAGGTATTAGAAAGTTCAACAGATGATATTGAATCTCGCCCTGCGCTTTTGATTATGTCGGGTGATCAGATCTATGCGGATGATGTCGCAGGGCCAATGCTATCGGCCATACATCAGACGATAGATCTACTCGGTTTAGCGCCTGAGCTGATAGAGGGAGCCACGGTAAAGAACAGCGCCGAACTTTATAAAAGTGAGCATTGTTATTACGAACGCGAGGAGCTGCTACCGCAAACACCTGCAGGGCAAGATTTAGCCGATCGCTTTTTTGCCGGAGCAGAGAAACCGATATTTACTGCGGATACGGCACACAATCATCTGATTACATTGGCTGAGATGTTGGCGATGTATTTCTTGGTCTGGTCACCACAGCTTTGGCGTCATATCTCGCTAAACGCAGGCGAAGTTTCAGATAAATATATCGATCGCTACTTAGATGAGCAAAGAGAGATCGATCTGTTTGTTAATGGTTTACCTGATGTCCAGCGCGCTTTAGCTCAAATTCCTGTTTATATGATCTTTGATGATCATGATATTACCGATGATTGGAACCTAACTCGAGGTTGGGAAGAAGCGGCTTATAGTCATCCGTTTTCCAGAAGCATTATCGGTAATGCGCTACTCGGTTATTGGCTTTGTCAGGGCTGGGGGAATGCCCCTGATCAATTCCCGCAGCAATGGACGGAGCTGATTCAGCAAGATGCGATTGCAGACGGTGGGGAAGTTAGGAATGATCTGATTACTCAGGTGCTTGAGTTTGAAGCCTGGAGTTACTGTCTTAACACATCACCCAAACTGGTGGTTTTGGATACCCGCACTCGTCGCTGGTGGTCGGAAAGTAGTGGAGCTAAACCTTCTGGATTAATGGATTGGGAGGCGCTGTCCGAGCTGCAGCAAGAGCTGATCGGTGAAGACGCAGTGCTTTTGGTTTCTCCTGCACCGATTTTTGGTATGAAGCTAATCGAGACAGTTCAGCGGATCTTTACCTACTTTGGCCATGCGCTGATGGTGGATGCCGAAAACTGGATGGCTCATGCAGGTTCTGCAAATGTGATTCTCAATATCTTCCGTCATCCTAAAACACCACAGAATTTTGTGATTTTGTCGGGTGATGTGCATTACTCCTTTGCTTATGACATCAAGATTCGTTTCCGGAAAAACAGTCCAGATATCTGGCAAATCACCTGCAGTGGCTTAAAGAATGAGTTCCCACATGCTTTGTTGGATCTCTTTGATAAAATGAACCGATGGCTTTATGGCAGTCGTTCACCGCTTAACTGGTTTACCAAACGAAGACGGATGCAGATTCGCTCTCGCATCCCTGAAGGTATGCCGGCTAAAAGGGTATTCAATGGCAGTGGCGTTGGACTGGTTAAGCTAAATCAGGTTGGTGAACCTACTGAAGTGACCGTACTCAAAGCTCAAGGTGGAGATATTAGTTTTCCTTACAGAAAGCCTAAATCACGCTCTTAACGAAAACGGGAGCAATGCTTGATAGATTGCTCCCGTTTAACATTTATCTATTTTAATCCGGGCTTTTTTCCATCCTTGTTGCTATCGCAATTCTATTCCATGCGTTAATGGCAGTGATTTGCATGATGATTTCAACAAAACCTTTCTCACCAAATTGCTCTAATCCTTGTTGGTAAGTTTGATCGCTTAGGTCTTGTGGATTGGTTAAAGTAATCTCTTCGGTAAGGGCAAGAGCAACTCTTTCCTCTTCGCTAAATAGCTTCGATTTTCTCCATGCAGATAGTGCATAAATACGTTGTTCTGATTCGCCTTTTGCACGTGCCTGGCTTGTATGCATATCGATGCAGAATGCACATTCGTTTAGCATGGATGCCCGTATTTTGATCAATCCTTTCAACTTATAACCGATGCTTATGTCTGAGAGGTAATTCTCCATCTGCAACATAGTGTTAAATGCTGAGGTGTGTGACTTAACAAAGTCTATTCTCTGTAGCATGTTTCAATCCTAATTAATAACATTGAATGATGTGATTATTTTGGCGCTAAGCAGGAATGTTTAGAATCTGTTATAAATGCGGAACACTTTTGCGTATTTTGCAAAAGATATGGCTGGATAATTAAGGTGTGCAGACAGGGTAAGAAAAGATGCTTGAGTTACTACGGATATTTATTCAGGTAGCTAGTTATGGAAGTTTTTCTAAAACAGCTAAAGCGCTGAATATAGCGCCATCCTCGGTTACGAGAAGTATCGATAAGTTAGAAGCTGAATTAGGTGTTTCGCTTTTTAAGCGAAGTACACGAGCTTTGTCTCTGACTGAACACGGCCAACAGCTGTTTGAGCGTGCAAATTTACTTTTAAAGAATGCTGATGATTTAGTCAGTTCCGTTAAGGATGCCAATGCAGAACCTAAAGGGGAGCTAAAAATCTCAGTATTTGAGAGTTTTGGCCGGCAAAAGGTTTCGCCATTAATTCCACTCTTTCTTAAGCAATTCCCCAAAGTGAATGTACAGATTGAACTGGATAACCAACTGGTCGATCTGAATAGCAGTGCGTTCGATATCGGTATCAGAATTGGTAAACCAGAGGACTCAGATTTACGTGCGCGTAAACTACTAGAGAACCGAATGGTGCTATGTGCATCACCTAATTATTTAGATGTATTTGGATCGCCCTCAGAACCGAGTGACCTTTCAGATCATAATTGCTTGTTATTGAATCAAGGTCGGCAGCGCTGTTATTGGCATTTTAATTCTAAACTGAGCTCTGAGAAGAACTCTCTACAGAGCTCTTTTAAGAAATATAAAAAGGTTCTGGTGACCGGCAATTTATCTTCTAAAGGCGGCTCACCTCTGGTTGAAGCGGCCATTGCAGGAACCGGTATTTTATTGATCGCTAGATGGGTGGTGGAGGATCATCTGAACGATGGAAGCCTGATTGAATGCATGCCAGAGTGGACACCATCGCTTTATGAGCAGGGTAGCGGAGATATCTATGCGATCTATCAAGGCAGTCGATATCTCAAGCCGAGTGTCCGTAGTTTTATCGATTTTCTAGTTGAGCATATTTCGGATTAAGGTGTTTAAACCTTTTGCGAAGCACGCTTAGTTTTAGCGGTTGCGATCGCTTCTAAAGGGTTGTCTGGCCAAGGGTGTTTAGGATATCGGCCTTTCATGTCTTTCTGCACATCTTTGTAGGCATTTTGCCAGAAGCTTTCTAAGTCCTGTGTGACCTGTAGCGGTCTTCGCGCAGGTGAGAGTAAGTGAAGTTGTAACGCTACATGATTGGCAACTTTAGGTGTTTGGGTACAGCCAAACATCTCTTGCAGTTTTACTGCTAAAACAGGTGGATTTTGGCTGTAATCGATCCTGATCTTGGAGCCCGAAGGTACGCTAAAACGTTCCGGTGCTAACTCATCTAACTTCTGAGGCAGAGGCCAAGGGAGCATCGATTGTAGCACGCTGCTTAGATTGATTTTCTTCAACTGCTTTAGTTGCGTGATGTTATTCAAATAAGGTGCTAGCCATTCCTCAAGATTTTCTAGAAGCCAGTTATCGCTTAGATCTGGCCATTGATCTTGTGATTGCTTTTGAACTGCTTGGTTCAGAAAGATCACGCGCTGACGCCATGCTTGAATATCATCATTCCAAGGCAACAAAGATAACCCTCGTTTCCTGATTTGATTGATGATTGCTGCTTTAATTGTCTCAGGTGAAGGGCTTTCTAAAGGGGCGGATTCCCAAACGAGAGTACCGAGTCGCGTTTGCTGCTCGGCACAGATACGATCTTGGGATTTATCCCATTCAATCACTTCATGCTGTTGAATCAGCTCAGGAATGAATTGTTCAATCCACTCAGGATTCAGTGGCGCAGCCAGTTGGATCTGGTCGTTCGTTTGGTTTTGTTTTCCTTGCAGGGTCGCAACGGTTATCCATGGATATTGGCTTAATCGATCTTGATCGTAGAAGTTCGCCGCACGTCCATTATTGAGTTTATAAATAGTACTGTTCTGGCGTTGCTGTGCGATGCGATCAGGATACGCAAGTGCCAGTAACACAGCTGCTTGTTCTTGATCTGGAATCTTATGTCCAGAAGCTTCGCTTGGAATTTCAAGTTTAGAAAGCATTCGATGGTAATGCTGTTCCTGTTTTTTGATTCGATGCCAGACGCCTTTCTGAAAACTCGGTTTGGTTGCTAGCCATTCGAGGCGGCTGTTGATATCCGTACCTTCATTTCTAAAAGGGTCGCGTTCCATTAAGAGCGCTGCGATACGACAGGCTTTGTCGGCTAAGCCCCAAGCTGAACCTTTGATAAGCATGTGACTGAGTCTTGGATGCGCAGGTAACTCAGCCATAAGCTGACCGTGGGCGGTTGTTTGCTTCTGTAAGTTTAGCGCGCCTAATTGGGTAAGTAGGGTTTGCGCTTGTTGGAAAGAACCTGCTGGTGGTTGGTCAAGCCAATTAAGGTCGTTTGTATCGGTGGTTCCCCAGCTAGCTAGCTGTAGTGCTAAAGCTGTTAGATCTGCTTGTGCTATTTCCGGGCTATCGAACGCGCTAAGTTGTTCTTGCTGTCCTTCACTCCACAATCGGTAACATACACCAGGGGATAATCGACCCGCTCGGCCTGCACGTTGTGTGGCAGAAGCTGAGGAAATTCGGCGCGTATGTAGGCGTGTCATTGCCGAGTTAGGATCATATTTGGCGACACGTGTTAAACCAGAATCGATGACGACCTCTACGCCTTGGATGGTTAAACTAGTCTCAGCAATGTTTGTTGCTAGTACGACTTTGCGTTTACCTTCATCACTTGGATTTATGGCTTTACGCTGTTCATCCAATGTTAGATCGCCATAGAGCGGCGCGATAGCAATAGTGTTTTTCTCTGTTTGTGAGAGCTGCTCGTTAAGTAGTTCTTCAACTTTTCGAATCTCTCGCATGCCTGGTAAGAAGCATAAAATACTGCCGGTTTGCTCGGCTAGCGCTAGGGTGACGGTTTTAACCAGCTTTTGTTCTAGCCATTCACCTTGAGAGGGTTCGCCACAATAGAAAGGTTTAACTGGGTAGCTACGACCTGAACTGGTTACAATTGGAGCATCACTCAACAACTTGGCGATTTTTTCGCCATCCAATGTGGCGGACATCACCAATATTTTCAGCGGAGTTTCTTCACGGAAATATTCTCTGGCTTCTAGCGTAAGGGCTAAGCCTAAGTCAGCATCTAAGCTGCGTTCATGAAACTCATCGAAAATTACAATGCCGTAGCCTTCAAGGCTTGGATCGGTTTGTAACATGCGGGTTAAGATACCCTCTGTCACAATTTCTATTCGGGTTTGTTCGCTGATACAGGTGTCGAGTCGAACTCTATAGCCAACGGTCTGACCCGCTTTTTCATTGAGCATCTGTGCCATACGTTCGGCGGCCGCTTTGGTTGCTAAACGCCTTGGTTCTAGCATGAGAATCTTTTGATTACCCAGCCAACTCTCTTGGAGCAATGAGAGGGGGGCTTGCGTAGTTTTACCTGCACCAGGAGGTGCTTCTAGAACCGCTTCATTTTGATCGTTAAGCGCTTGAGTTAATTCGGGTAAAACGGAAATGATAGGTAGCAAGGCTTCGACACTCTGAAAAAATAATCAGCATAAAGTTTAACAGTTTTTCTATAAGGGTTTGGCTCTGACAGGTAGTAAAGCTACAATGATGGAGCAATAAATTTTTTGCCGATGTTGTTCTTAGTTGTAAGGAGCCTTAATGGCGGGTAATTTTAAAGGTCGCAGAGGCGGCTACAAAAAAACTCCTAAACTTTCTGGTCGTGGTGTACTGGAAAAGGTTGTCACCGATGGTCCTCATGTTGAGTGGGTTGGCATGCCGCCATACTACATTCATGTGATAACAGTAGATGGTGAGGAGTACTCTTATATGTCTCCAGATAAAGATCTAGAAATTGAGCTAGGTAAGAAAGTTACCTTCCGTTATAAAGAAACCAGCAAAGGCAATTTTGTTGATAAGCGTTCCTTAGGTGTTGTGATCGACCCAAGTGAACTAGGTTATTAAACCATTCTAAGATTTTTCAAAAGCAGCCAATAGGCTGCTTTTTTGTTTTAGTTATCATGGCCTAAATGAGCTATTCGTTTATCTAATCTCCTTTTATGCAGCCATTGGATTCAAAATATCTGACTTTACGTGCATTACAGGGGTATAAATCTGTTTAATAATGTTCTTTGATCTACTACTGAGCTGGGGTGTCATCACTTAAAGTGTAAACACACTTCTATTCCTAACTCGTTGATTTTAGAATGCTCAGTATCTAAAAGATTAAGGGTAAGTAATGCAGTTAGTGACCATGACCCCAATCCGCAGTCATTTGAATCTGCGTCAGGGAGTGAATGAAAGAAGTGCGGAATATAGCCAATTTCTTTCGCAGTTAGATGGTGTGTTACAAAAGCAATTGGTAAAGCAACTTGATGAATCAGGCGATCTATCAAACCGCATTGCTGTACAGCATCAAAATCAAGGCAAGGCCTACACCAATACTGGCTCTGACGATCGAGACACTCTGTGTTTATTCACTCACACTAAAGAAATTACTGATCAGCTTAGTCTTGAAGCGAAGGTTTATAGCAATACCTTGTCTGTGGTGACCGTGACTATGGATATGGATTATGTCATTGCTACACTCGAAGATATCGCTCAATCCTTGAGTGTTGAAAGCAGCCTTCCTTCGGCAGTGTCTAACTATCAGGATCGAATCGCTGCTTTGTGTGGCTTAATTCAAGAAGCGCCTCACCAGCCAGGTGAGCATGTTTTGCTTCCAGAGATCTATCAACTCCTCGATGAAGATACTGAACTGACGCTAGAGCTATTTGCCCAAGCCCAATCAACCTATCTGATTTCAAAATACTATCGCGACGAGCTTTACCCAGCGCTTCGTGATCTGCCTAAAACGATTCAGGTTAGCTATCTGGAAGCTTTGGGCGATTTCTCTGGCTTTAACGATATTAAAGAAACCGATGGTTCTAATGTCGATCAGCCATGGAGTTCTCGCTTACTGCGTTTAGATCGTTCTGAAAGGGAAGGAAATGAGTCGCTTATTGAAAACTGGTTAGCTGAAACACCGCATCCAGAACACGCTAAAGAGATTCTTGAGCAGAATAGAATGGATTCCTTAGTGTGGCTTAACTATGTATTAGTTGATGAGATCGATGAAAAGAACAAGCCTCTGCGTCACAAGTCAGACTATAAGTTAGAGGCTATGGGATTAGCTCAGTACTTTTATGCAGTACAGCATGCCTGTAATTCCAATCTTTATATGGCGATCTCGGATACCTATTTAGAGAGTAATACCCATGTCGCCGAAGATATATTGGCGGGGGTGCGTGCGACGACTCGTATGCATATCAGTGATTATCATGAGAACTGCCAATATCTCACCCGAGACAAAAAGTTACTGCTCGAGAATATTCTGGCTGGTTGGGATTATGAACAGATGGTTCAGAATTCTGAGCGCCTAATTGAGGTCTGCTCTAGTAAAATTAAGGATATACATGCAACCCGTTCGGAAAAAAGCAGCTTCTACACCGATCTGATTCTTGTTGCGATCGGTTTTATCAGTCTGTTCGATCTTGCGATCACCATCTCTGAATACAGCCGTACTTATACATCAAATGCGGCGTTAGGTTATAGAGATGAACAGCCCTCTAGTTTCTTGAGTGGCGTGGCTAATATGGAAACTGACCTGCTTCTACTGAGCAGTGTTGTCTCAATCATTCTTTTATTTGTTGTGTACTATGTTGCGAAACGTCGTTAAATCTTTTGCTGTCATCGCCTTGATCTTGAATGTGGCGGTAGCTAGCCCTTTTCAAGCACAGCCTGTTTATACCTCTGATTGGAAGCCGTTTGTTAATGGTGAAGAAGAGGAGAAAGGTGTTGTTTCCCGAGTGGTACAGCTCGCCTTTTGGGAGATGGGGTTGGAGGCTGAACGAGCTAGTCTGGATTATTACTTCAGCTATAAGTTGGTAAAAAATCAGCAGGTTTTACTAAGTTATCCCTATTTCAAAACAGATCAGCGCTCGCAAGAGGTGTTGTTCTCAGATCCGCTTATGTCTGTAGAGAATGGCCTTTTTTATAACTCTAAATGGCGGCAATATTCAGGTAAAACTATCGATTTCAACCAACAGAAAGTAGGTAAAGTCGCAGGTTATAGCTATGGTGCTGAAATTGAGCCTTTGCTGAAAAATGCTAAGGTCTATAACAGTGACCTTCAGGCTTTAACTGCATTATCTAAAGGCGAAATTGATCTATTACCAGCCAGCATTGAGGTTGCGCAAGTGATGTTACATAAGCACTTTCCTCATCTGTTACATGAGTTTAAATTGCTCGAAAATCATCGCGGTACAGACAGTGTTCATCTAGTGGCTAGCGATAATGATGAAGGTCGGGAATTTATTCAGAGATTTAATTCGGCGTTAGCGCGTTTAAAGTCTAAAGGTATGATTGAACAGCTGCTTACCTCTAATGAAGATGTTCAAGGTAGTGGTTATGTTCGACTGGTACCCGCGGAAGGCTTTCCTTTAATTACTGGCTATGAGGTGAACGCTCAAGGAGATAAGCAGTTCTTTGTCATTCCTCAGGGCAGCAGGGCGACGGTGTTAGCTTGGCATGATGTTGTTTTAAAGCCGCATGCCACAGAAAAAGTGTTTGATGGCATGATGAAGTATTCTCAGGTGAAGGTGGTCGATGGACCACATGCGGGTCGATCACTTTTCGTAAGAAACATGCATCTAGAGGTAGAGTAGTGGTTTCAGTCACACTAGGCTGGCTTGGGACAATACTTTACCTGTTGGCTCATGCTTGGCTTTCCTTACTTAAAAATAAAGCCTCTTATCACTACTATCTGGCCAATTTAGTTGCCGCAATTTTGGTTGCTACTTCCTCGTACCTGATAGCGTCTTGGCAGGCGGTTGTGATTAATGTGTTTTGGGCGTTGGTTAGTTTTGCTGCCATGAAAAACTATGTATTACCGCGTCTACCTTTCAGTAATGCCCAATTATATGGGCTGCTGGGCGTCATGTTTTTGGCAGGAGCTGGTGGCTTACTGTTTGCGTATGCTCAGCAAGGAATGGCTATCTTAGCTTGGAGTTCATCTATTGCTTATTGCTTAGGCTACTGGCGATTTTCTGCAGGGCGGTTAAGTCAGCAGTCCTACTATCTCGTCAATACTTATGCGGCGGTGATGTTGTTGCCGCAGCTTTATACCGATGCAAACTGGCCGGTATTAGTGTTACAAATCGTTTGGGCCTCAGTCTCATTGTGGGGCTGGTATAAGGGTCGAGAAGGTTATGTGCTGTCTCCTTAATTTCTCATCTGTTGGCAGCTTTCTTTTTTTATATGGGTAAAACATGTCTGAACCAAATACACCTCAATTAGATATTGATGAACTAGCGCGAGAACACTTTTACCAAGTGTTATATGGTCGCAGGGATGTGCGAGGTCAGTTTTTACCGAATTCTATACCTGATGATGTGCTGACCAATATTCTGCATGCTGCCCATCATGCTCCATCGGTCGGTTTATCACAGCCTTGGAACTTTATTCTGATTCGTGATCAGGCCAAGCGTCAGCAAGTTTTTAATGCCTTTCAAAAGGCTAATGATGAAGCTGCAGAAATGTTTAGTGGCGAGCGACAGGTTCAATATCAAGCATTAAAACTGCAAGGCATACTCGATTCACCTTTGAATGTTTGTATCACTTGTGATCGAAAGCGGGGTGGCCCCGTTGTGCTTGGCAAGACCCATCAGGCTGAAATGGATCTTTACAGTACGGTTTGTGCGGTACAAAACTTCTGGCTTGCTGCAAGAGCGGAAAATGTAGGTGTAGGCTGGGTTTCTATTATTGATCGGGATGTATTGGCTAATTTGCTTGAGCTCCCAGAAGGCGTAGTTCCTGTTGCTTATTTGTGTGTGGGTTATGTCTCAGAGTTTCTGAAAAAACCGGAACTTGAACTGGCTCAGTGGGAAAAACGTAGCCAATTGGAAGATATGATTTTCACTGATAGCTGGGGGAATAAAACTTAGCTTTAGCCGATCTGGCGTTAATGAAAATGAACCTTGCTGTTTGAAAAATGATCTATATTGATTATATCGCCGTTTAAATTGAAACAGATTTAAACGGTTTATAGGTTGACCGCAGGGAGGTTCGATATGCGTTTCGTCCTCAATTTTACTGTCGTTGTCACTTTGCTTACCTTATTCATACCGCCAGTTAGCGCGCTTGAGGTGAGAAGTACGAGTGCACAGTTTTCTCCGTTGATAGAGCGGATTGTACAGGCCAAAATAGAGCCTGTTTTTAAGCAGTTACCGGATAAAGATCAGAAGCTTTTAGCTCCGGTTGAAATTTCCGTCGTCGAAAACCTACGTGCTGCGGGTATGGCTTTGGCTGTCGATGACACGCCCCCTCTGATTATTATCAATGATCGATTCCTAAAAGGCCTGTCCGTTTATATCGAAGCCTATTTGCTCTCTCAATCCATGAACCGGCCCGAGCTAGTCGAAGAGTACTTTAGTGATTATTTCTGGCGTCATCATCCATCCTTTGTTGGTCCTCTGCCAAAATCGCCTGCTGATTGGCTAAGTGCCTCGCCGGAACAAAGAGAACAGATTCAGGCAGAGCATGAGCGTCTATTGGAAAGTGTGATTGTTGATGTGTTGTTACACGAGATGGGGCATCATGCAGAGCATGCCTTTTATGGTTATCTCGCGTCGCAATATGTAAGAGAGGATAATGAGCGTCTAGCAGACGATTGGGCGGCAAAAGTGAAAGCTGAGCACTTCGAGCCAGATGATACTTTAGGGCGCTTGATCTCTATTGGATATATCTTTGAGCAAGATCGCTGGGCGGCTCTAAAAAGGGATGATTACTATCCAAGGATGTTATCAGGTGTTGCGGGGTACTTGCCGATCTTGTGTGAAGATGCAACCGAGGCATCTAAACAACATTTCTGTAATCAGCTCTATGACAACATCAGTAACTACTTCTCCAAAAAGGTGGTTGATACCTATGCTCAAAGAAGGGATCGAGGTGATACATTTGCGAGTTTCCCTATGGGACAGATACATCTAGCAAAAAACAATTTCGTCGACGCCTGTAATTACTTCAATGAAAGCCTTATTTATGGTCAGGTTGCACGCGCAGCAATTTACGTAGGTTGGTGTTACCAGAATGGTTATTTAGAGCCTTCGCCTCCAGATGCACAGGTTTTAGCTATGGCTAGAGTGAGTTATGGTTTCTCCGACAAGAAAAATATTGCAGGAATGCTAGATTCTAGTGGATCTCAACAATAGGGCGAGTTAGTGTTGCGATATTACTAGGTGCTTGGTAATTTTTGCACCAAATTTGAATGATATTGTTAGGAGAACATAAATGGCACGCGCTACAGCTCGACATATCCTTGTAGATACAGAAGCACGTTGTAACGAACTAAAAGCAGAAATCGAAGGTGGTTTGGATTTCGCGGTTGCTGCTGAAGAAAACTCAACTTGCCCATCAGGCGCTCAAGGTGGTGATCTAGGCTCTTTTGGCCGTGGTCAGATGGTTCCAGAATTTGATACAGCTGTATTCACAGGTGAAGTGGGTGTTGTTCAAGGGCCAATCAAAACTCAGTTTGGTTACCACCTACTAGAAGTGACAAGTCGCGAAGACTAATACAAGTTTAAACTTGTAACTTAAAGACTTATAAAGTGCCGTTATGCGGCACTTTTTTGTATCTGGATATTTATATTTAATCCTTGGATGCTGGTGTTATGCTGAAAGTGATTGTTACTGTAATCTCGCTCTTAATTGTTGCTGTTCTCATCTTATTTGGATTTAAAGCCTTTAAGTCAAGAACCGGTGAACCGGCAGGAATTGTTGATAGTCGTTTAACTAAATGCAGTAGTAAGCCTAATTGCGTATGTAGTGAATTTTCGGGTACAACCCATTACATAGAGCCTTTGGCGTTACCCGCCAATGTTAAGGATTCAGATGCTGTAATAACTGTTCTAATTAAGGTTATTGAAAGTTCTGGTGGTGTGGTTAAGAGCATTATTAAGGAAAACCGATATATCGCTGCTGAGTTTAGCAGCCGTATACTTGGGTTTGTAGACGACTTTGAGGTTCGAATCGATATGGAAGAACGCCTTGTACACTTTCGCTCAGCATCGAGAGAGGGCTATTCTGATTTTGGTGTAAACAAAGCTCGTGTTCAATCTATTATCTCTGAGTTGGAGAAAGAGATAACGAAGATCAAGGAGTAAGCAGATGCATAAGGTATTGCTCGTCATTATGGCAATAGTGCTCAGTGGTTGCGGGACAAAGTATGGCTTTAGCTATGTTAAACCCGAAGTTGAGAATAATGCAGTTGTGTATATCTATCGACCTGAAGCGCCTAATCCAGGTAAGCAGCCGCTGGGTTGGAAGTACCCCGAAGTATTTATCGATGGTAAAAGTTTTGGGTTGTTAAAATTAGAGAAGTACATTGTTGTTGAGCTTGAGCCCGGTATGCACGAAATTCTATTCACCGGGCTAACAGATAAAGCGAAATGGGAAGAGCGAGATTTTAAACGTAAATTCTCAGTTCATCATACCGAGCAGAAGTACCTTAAGTTTCAGGTGAGATACGACCCTAATACGATGGGGTTGCTAGAAAAAACCAAGTACCAATTATTTCTCACCCCTATGAAGCATGACGATGCGATCTACGAGATCAATAAACTAAACCTTCAGTAAAATTGCCCTAAAAAACTGCACTGCCGGAGCTAGCTGGCTAGCTCCGGTAGGTTAGCGAAGTAATCCAATGCATCAGGATTGGCTAGCGCATCTTTGTTGGATACTGTTTCCCCTAAAATTACCTTTCTTACAGCCAGCTCAACAATCTTCCCGCTGATGGTTCTAGGGATTTCAGGCACTTGGATTATCTTGGCTGGTACATGCCTTGGCGTGGTGTGTTGGCGGATTGTCTGCTTAATTGTATTGCGTAGACAATCGTCAAGCAGAGTTCCTTCAGACATAACCACAAAGAGGACTACGCGTGTATCGTTTTCCCAGGGTTGGCCTACGCATAAAGACTCAATCACCCCGTCAACTCGTTCAACTTGACGATATATCTCAGCGGTACCAATTCTTACACCGCCTGGATTGAGTACCGCATCCGATCTGCCGTGAATAATCATGCCACCGTGTTCGGTTATTTCTCCGTAATCACCATGGGCCCAGCGGTTCTTGAATTGGTTGAAATAGGTATTTTGGTATTTTTCACCATCAGCATCGTCCCAAAAGTAGATAGGCATCGATGGGAAGGGGGATTTGCAGACTAATTCCCCTTTCTTCTGGGTAACCTCTACGCCGCTTTCATCAAAAATGGCGACATCCATTCCGAGGCCTAAGCATTGCAACTCACCCTTCTGGACTGGGAGTATTGGGCACCCTAGAGCAAAGCAAGAGATGATATCTGTACCGCCCGATATTGAAGCCAGCAAAAGATCAGTTTTTATTTCGCGATAAACATAATCAAAACTTTCGTGGGCTAGTGGTGAACCCGTAGATAAAATTGCGCGCAATTCAGAAAGCTGGAACTCTTCTTTTGGTGTGATGCCTGCCTTTTCGAGTGCTGCAATATATTTTGCACTGGTGCCAAACACAGAGACCTTTTCTTTATCTGCCATATTCCACAAAATAGAGGGAGAGGGGGCAAACGGTGAGCCGTCATATAATGTGATAGTACAACCACAGGCCAGACCGCTTACCAGCCAATTCCACATCATCCAGCCGCAGGTTGTGAAGTAGAAGAGATTATCATCCCGGCTGATATCTGTGTGTAGTTGATGTTCTTTGAGATGTTGAAGGAGTGTGCCACCAGTGCTATGAACAATGCATTTAGGTGTACCTGTGGTACCAGATGAGTACATAACGTATAGGGGATCAGAGAACTTAACCGGCGTAAAATTGACTTCGGATGCGTTACTATCGATAAAGTCGCTAAGTACACAGGCGTTCTTTATCTGGCTGAACTCAGGTGTTGGTTCATCTAGATAAGGTACAAAGACGAATGCTGTGTTTTCACTTAATCGCGAGGCTATACCTGAAATTTTTTCTAAACAGTCAATCCGTTTGCCGTTATACAGGTAGGATTGGGTCGTAAATATCACTTTGGGTTTTACTTGGCCAAAGCGATCGATGACACCTTGCACACCAAAGTCAGGGGAACATGAAGTCCAAATGGCACCAAGCGATGTCGTTGCTAGCATAGCTATAACGGTTTCAGTGATATTAGGCATGAAGCCAGCGACCACATCTCCCTTTGTAATACCTGCCTTTTTGAGGCCAGAAGCGTATTGAGCAACTTGGTTATAGAGTTCTTGATAGCTAATTTCTGAGCGTTTACCCGCTTCATTGTAATTAATGATGGCGGTGTTTTGATCCCGATACTTTAAAAGGTTTTCTGCAAAGTTTAATTGGGCTTCAGGGAACCATTTTGCACCTGGCATTAGGTTTTCATTTAACAGGTATGGGGCGTTCCCCGTACTACCTATGACATTGCACTGTTCCCAAATGTTGAGCCAGAAGCTTTCAGGGTTTTCTATAGACCAGCGGTGAAGATCTGAGTAGCTATCCAGCTTGACCGAACAGTTTTTGTTTATGTTTTGCATAAACTGATATAGCTGAGATTGTTCGATTTGTGCTTGGCTCGGGCTCCACAATGGCTGTGTCATATACAGTTCCTAATTGAATCAATGTCTATAAGACAGAATAGACAATAAGGGTTTACCTGTATATGGGTTGAGGCTGAAATATTTTTTAGTTGGTTTGTTGGGGAGGGGTGATGGAGAGCTATAGGGAGAGTAAGCCCTGCCATCTATAGATGACAGGGCTGATTATTAGCGCAGGAAGTTTTTGCTGATATCGCGGAACGCATCAGTTCCTGACTTTTGCATCCACTCAAAGGCAACCATCTCACGGCTAACAACGTGTATGCCTGCGTGGCGCATACGATCGAGCGCGAGTGCTTTATCTTCAGGGCTGCGCGAAGACACACAGTCCGCCACTACATACACTTCTCGTGCTTGTTGTTTTAACTGAAGTGCTGTTTGTAGAACGCAAACGTGCGCTTCCATGCCGGCAATAATAACTTGGTTCGGGCGGATGGAATTGATCTTCTCGTTACAAGCAGGTTCCGACATACAAGAGAAAAACTCTTTTTCCATGACGCCTTCTGATGGAATTAACTCAGCTAATTCCGGAATAGTATGGCCCAAGCCTTTAGGGTATTGCTCACTGGTTAAAATGGGTACATTTAGCTTGTTTGCAATCGCTGTTAACCAGATTGTATTTTCAACCAGCTCTTCTTTTTTATGGATTGCGGGTACCAGTTTATCTTGAATATCGATGATCAGCAGACAAGATTTATTCGGGTGTATTAGCATGCGAAATAGCCTTATTGTTATGCTGGTTCTAGCTCATTGCAGCATTGTACGTGTTCGAGGTTAGTTGCTGGA
Source organism: Neptuniibacter sp. QD57_21 (assembly GCF_047778075.1). Lineage (GTDB taxonomy): Bacteria > Pseudomonadota > Gammaproteobacteria > Pseudomonadales > Balneatricaceae > Neptuniibacter. The sequence continues at coordinate 1,576,510 of NZ_CP180549.1, forward strand.
ATCAAAGTATCCAGCCGATCTTCCTCATAATAATGAGGCCAGATCTCTTTCACAATGGCGCCATTAGTCGCGAGCGTATGACAGGTATCAAGCATCGGTGGCTTTTTGCTACCGTCCTGCCAGAAGTTCTCAAGTAGTTCTCGCTCTTGATGAGTAGATTGGAAAGCCGCAGTAGCTAGTGGGCCTAACAATTCAAGCAGGTGAGTACATCCTTTACGACCACTAAACAGTTCTTTGGTCTGTTTGGTAAACCCAGGCATGATTTGTAGCCCAATCAACTGGGTATAGGCATCTGAGATAGACTTGCAGCTTTCGAATGGAGTGTCATCCATACAAGCTACGGCATCTAATATGTTTAGGTCCATATCGACAGTAATTCGCACAGCCATACCGTGTAAGGGCGCGCCAGCAACCAAAGTGCCGTCATGACCGTAGTGATCCATGTCGAAGGTTTTTGTGTCGACAAGATGGGCTTCAATATCCCATAGGCCATCTTCTCTTTTGTAGCCTTCGCAAACGACTTTGCGGGTATGTTTAAGCGTACGATTAACGGGTGCTGGTAAAGGCATAATTACTGCTTTTTATGATAGTAAAGGGCGGTACTTTAAATGCGGCTATTCTAATGTGAAAAAGTTAGAAACACAGTAAATAATCCTAAATAAGCTTAGGAAATGGAGTTTTTTAGACGAAAGATAGGTTTGTTCTAGATAAAAATAATTCAGGGCAGTCGATGCTGCCCTGAATTACTAGAAAGGTAGATGATTATTCGTACATTGCTTGCATGGATTCCTGAGTCCATTCAAGGCTGGCCCGGTAAGCTTGATCGTACAGGGTGCCGTCTAGATCCATTGGTAAAAGATCCCAATCACCATTTTCATAGTTCACTACATTCCTTAAGACTTGGCCAATTTCACCTTGGCCAAGACTAACGGCATTTTTGATGTCATCGCCTAGTGGAACTTGCTCCAGCATAGTTTCACGTTCAATATCTAAAAGGGCATGTAGTCCTGACATCATGCCAGCCATAAAGTAGCTGCCATAGTTGCTCTTCTTCTGTGCTTGGGCTATCTCTTCGCACATGCGGCCACGAACCAATAAACTTCTAGAAAGCTCTTCTGGTTTCTCTTGATTAGATGACATCGCAATCAACGTCGCCCATTTTTTAACTTGCTCTAAACCAAGCAGTACAATCGCTTCAGCTACAGATTCTACCTGTCTAACTAGGCTGTAGCCTGCAGAGTTCACGATACGTAACAATTTATAGGTTAAGGCTGGGTCACGGATGATCAGCTCTTCAAGTTTTTCAGGTGTTGCTTTAGGGTTTTGCAACTCTTGGATTAGCTGCATCAATGCAACTTGGCTGCCTTGAATTTTTTTACCCTTGATCACCTTAGGCTTACTTAAAAAGTGGCCTTGGAAAAGTTTGAAGCCAAGATTTATGCAGGTTTCTAGTTGTTCATGTGTCTCAATTTTTTCAGCGAGAAGAGTCACTTTATGAGGACGTAATTGTTGAACCTGTTCTTTGATTTGCTCAGCACTCATTTCAAAAACATCGACTTTTACGATTTGTGCTAGTTCAAGCAGTGGGTCGAATTTTGAATCGTATATGAAATCATCCATAGCGATTCGGTAACCTTCGCTATGAAGGGCTCTGACAGCTTCGATAACCTCTTCGTCAGGTTCGATGTCTTCCAATATTTCCAAAACGATGTGTTTTTTAGAAACTTCCGGTAATTTTTGCTCGACAAGGATATCTCTAGTCAGATTGATAAAAGCCGGTACTCGTTTTAATTCCCCAGCATCAGAAATGCTAGTGTAGGCATTGAGTAGGACTTCACCCGTAGCTTCGCTAGTTGAAAATAGCGCATGTCCTTGGGCGTCTTCAGTTCTATATAGAAGCTCATACGCAACTACTTTCTGATTTCGATCAAAAATAGGTTGGCGAGCCATTAGCACTTGAGAGTTTTCAGACGATTCCATAAAGGTGCTTGGTCCTTGTGCAAAATAAGAAAAAGCGGAATGCCCTCAGTGTATCACCTACAGGACATTTGTTTCATAAGAAAATGCAGTTGTTCTATGTAAAAATGGGAATAGAAGCTGCTAGTAATAGTCGCAAGCCAGCATTCACGTTCTCCATGCAGTATAATAGTGTACTTTTACAAATTCGGGATGTACCAATGAGTATTAATTGGTTTCCAGGGCACATGCATAAAGCCCGGAAAGAGATCGCTAAAGTAATGGATGAGGTAGATGTAATTATTGAAGTGCTTGATGCGCGCCTGCCTCAATCCAGCGAAAACCCATTGGTTAACACTTTGCGTAAGGGCAAGCCAGCGTTAAAGCTCCTTAATAAGAGCGATTTGGCTGATGATAAAAAAACGCAGGAATGGATCGATTACTTTAATAGTCTTCCAGATACTCGCGCTATATCGCTTGATCATACACAAAAGAAACTGATTAATAGAATTGCTGAGATTTGTAAGCAGATGGCACCGTCTCGCTCAGAATCTGGACGTCCAGTGCGTGCCATGATTATGGGGATTCCTAATGTTGGTAAATCTACGCTAATCAATGCCTTGTTAGGCAAGAAAATTGCCAAAGTGGGGAACGAGCCAGCTGTTACTAAAAGCCAGACTCGCTTTACCACACGTAATGGTATGGCGTTGTCAGACACACCAGGCATTTTGTGGCCAAAAATTGAAGACGTAGATTCGGGTTATCGATTAGCAGCAAGTGGTGCAATCAAAGATACGGCCATTGAACATGAAGACGTGGCGATATTTGCCGCAGGGTTCATGCGAGATGATTATCCTGATCGATTAGTAGAGCGTTTTAAATTTAAAGAGATGCCGGAGCTTGCGGAAGGTGTTTTGGACGAAATTGGTCGTCGAAGAGGGTGTTTGCGCCCAGGTGGTGTTGTTGATCGAAATAAAGCGTCAACGTTGCTCTTAAATGAAATACGTTCGGGTAAACTAGGTAAATTAAGTTTTGAAACTGTTCTAGAGTGGGAAGAAAAACGCCGTATCGCTGAACAGGAAAGATTAGAGCAAGAACGATTAGAAGCAGAAGCACAGGCGGCTGCGGAAAGAGAAGGTAGTAAGTAATGGCACGTTTAAAGAAAAGCCGAAAAGCAAAAGGCTTTATTCCAAATGAAGGCCCAACGCGTAATGAGCGTTTGGCTGATCCTGATAGTTACGATAGCAGACGACGCAAAGCTAAGCAGGAAAAGAAAAAGAATCAATCGGTATTTGAAAAACAGCGTCAAGCTGATGACAGCTCCACAAGTAAGAAGCAACCAGAGCGTAAAACTAGACTGGCTGATAAGATTCGTGAACTAAATAAATCCAAAGAAGAGAGTGCTGAATAGCGCTCTCTTTTTAGTTGTAAGTATTGTAAAGCGGGTTGTCTGTTTTATTAATCTAACGGATAATTATTCTCATTTTTATTTAGCTGTAAGTTGCTGGTCATGAAATCTCTGTTTAAATATTCTCTTTTAGCTGTCGCTATTTCAGGCGTTCCTGTTTTCGCGGCTAACGACCTGGATGTTGGTACTAAGAAAACAGTAGCGGCACATAATCAAAGCCAACAATCACAAAAACGCATCGATAATATTGAGCAGAGCACTCAAGTTGCAGTTGATGAATATCTCACCAATGAGCGTCTGTCGGATGTGACCGAGGCATACAATGCGCAAGTGGCTTTACTGATTGAGTCGCAGAAAAAAGAAGTTTTAGATTTGGAAGCGCAAATCGCCTCTATTGAAGAAACGGATAAGGCCGTTTTACCTATGTTGAACCAGATGGTTGAAACATTAGGTAAATTTGTGGCGCAAGATACACCTTTCTTACAGTCGGAACGTAACGAGCGTTTAGAGAAACTTGAGGCGCTCTTGCTTCGCGCTGATGTCAGCGTGGCAGAGAAGTACCGTCAGATTCTTGAGGCCTATGCTGTTGAAGTACAGTACGGTCGAACATTTGAATCGTATAAAGGTGCACTCGCTTCAAATAATGGCCAACAGGTTACGTTCCTGCGTCTAGGCCGAGCAGTACTGTACTACCAGTCGCTAAATGGTGCTGAAAGTGCGCTATGGCAGCCTTCTTCACAGTCTTGGCAGGCGCTCACTGATTCTCAGAATTTAGAACTTACTAAGGCTATTCAAATCGCTCGGCAGCAGCAGGTGCCAAGTTTGTTAAATCTACCACTGCCTAAACTGGAGCGATAATTATGTTGAAACAATTCGGTTTAGCCGCAGTCCTTGGTCTTAGCTCGCTAACAGTATTCGCTGAAACTGCGCCGCTTAAAGGTTTACTTAACGACGTAAAACAAATTAGCAGTACCGATACGGCGATCAACCGCCAACGTGAAGCAGAATTCAATGCTGATTTAAGTAAACAAAAAACGCTGCTGGCAAAAAGTAAGGCGCGTTTAGCCGCTGCTGAAGCAGAGCAGGAACGCTTAAAAGCTGAGTTCGATGCCAATGATGAACAGCTTGCTGAATTAGAAGCAGCACTACAGCAACGTTCTGGCCAACTAGGTGAAGTGTTCGGTGTCGCCAAAGAATCAGCATCTGAACTCGTGCCAGTTTTGATGGATTCAATGACCAGTGCTGATAACCCTGGTCGTTTAGATCAACTTTCATTTGCTGATTCCAAACGTGTGCCCAAGCTTCAGGACCTACAAAGTCTTTGGTACCAGTTACAGCTAGAAATGACAGCCACTGGTGAGATCAAGCAAGTTACTGTGCCTGTTGTGAATCGGGAAGGTGTTACTGCTGATACACCAGTGTTACGTATAGGCACCTTTGCTGCAGCTACTAATGATGGCCAGTTCTTACATTGGGATCTTCAGCAGCAAAAACTGTCGGTTTTAACGACTCAGCCAAGTGCTGGTGCTCAACAAGATATCATCGATTATCAAAATGGTAATGGCGAGGATGTATTGATTGATCCAAGTCGTGGTCAGTTATTTGCGTTGTTGGATCGTATGCCGAAGCTTGTCGAGAGGCTTCATCAGGGGGGTGAGGTAGGCTACATCATCATGGGTTTGGGCTTGATTGGTTTGCTGGTGGCATTCTGGCAAATGATGCGTATGACCAAAACTGAGCTGCAGGTGAGAAAGCAATTAGCACAACCTACGCAACTAATGGATAACAATCCCCTTGGGCGAGTACTGCAGGCAGTTAGTCGTTCGAAACTAGGCTTAGATCAGCTAGAGATGAAAGTTGATGAGCTGATTCTTAAAGAAGTACCAAAAATCGAGCAGGGCCAAAGCATCGTTAAGCTTTTAGCTGCCGTTGCTCCGCTTTTGGGTCTTTTAGGTACAGTGATCGGTATGATCGCGACCTTCCAGAGTATCACCCTGTTCGGTACCAGTGATCCCAAGTTGATGGCGGGTGGTATCTCTCAAGCATTGATGACAACCGTTTTAGGTTTGGTTGTAGCTATACCGTTGTTGTTCTGCCATAGCTATTTGACCAGCAGAAGCCGTCGCATCACTCAGTTGCTTCAAGAGAAAAGCTTGGGCTTGTTGGCGACTGATGAATCTATTGCAAAAGAAGAGAAGAGCACTCATGTGGCCTAGTCTTCATGATTGGATGTTTGCCTTAGGGCAATTTTTCCAAACCGGAGGGTGGGTGCTCTATCTGATTCTATGGGTAAGCTTTCTTATGTTCACCCTTATCCTTGAACGTATCAGCTATAGAGTATGGGCTTACCCCAAGCAGAGAGCCTCATTGTTAGATTATTTGCAAGGGCAAGGCTCGCCAGTTAAAAAATTGAGTGCTGTTTGTGATCTGGACTTAGCTTTGAAAAGCCAATTTCAGATGATCAAAAACCTAATAACTTTATGTCCGTTGATTGGTCTGCTAGGCACGGTGACTGGCATGATTCAGGTATTTGACAGCCTTGCTCTTTATGGCACAGGTAATCCGCGAATGATGGCCGCTGGTGTGGCAAGTGCAACATTTCCAACAATGACGGGGATGGCAGTGGCCGTAGCTGGTTTACTTTTTTACAACCGTTTATCTAGATGGTCTGAAGCGGAAAGAAACCGCTTGCGCCGAGTGTTACATGAGGAGTCTGCAGCATGAGACAGCGAGTCAATTTAACTCAGCAGCAGGATGATGCAGAGATCAATATGACACCTATGTTGGACGTGGTGTTCATCATGCTGATCTTCTTTATTGTATCCACTTCGTTTGTGCGTGAGGCAGGCATCGATGTTAATCGCCCTACAGCACAAACCAGTGAAAGTCAGAGCAAAACGGCAGTTTTAGTCGCGATCTCTGCAAACAATGAAATTTGGGTCGACCGTAAGCCTGTGGATGTACGTATGGTGCGCCCTGCGATTGAGCGTCTGAAAAGCGAACAATCTGAAATCAACGTTGTTATTCAAGCGGATGAACAAGCGACTACAGGTCAACTGGTTAAGGTGATCGATCAGCTACGCTTGGCCAATGTGAACTACACAGTTGCCACTCAAGCAGGTTCGCAATAATGCTACGTGCTTTAGTCGTTGCCCCTGGAGGCCTGTTATTAGCCATATTGCTGTTTTATGCATTGGCTATGGTTTCGGGTATTGGCAAGCAGGTAGAACCTGAAAGTGTGCTAACGCCTGATCTGGACTTTTTAATGGTTCGCCAAGAGAGTGATGTCGAGGCCCGTACTCGCGAATTACCGCCAGAGCCGGAAGAGATCGTTCCAGAGACCCAGCCCGAAATGCCACAGGTGCAACAACAGGTTGTGCCTATTACCAGTACGCCCGTGACGGCCGTTGATATTCCAAACATCGATGTTGGAATTAGCGTCTCACTATCACCATCGCTAAATAACCTAGCTGTGCCGACGCCTGAGCTGGTCTTAGATACTAATCCTACAGCAGTGAGTCAGGTGCCGCCTAGTTACCCGAGAAGGGCATTGCGCCGTAAAGTTGAAGGTAGTGTGACGGTGGAGTTTTTGGTGACTGAAGCTGGCACAGTTAAACCAGACACTATTAAGGTTATTGAATCTAATCCAAAAGGTACCTTTGATAGCGCAGTTATTAAAGCGATTAAGCGTTGGCGTTTTAAAATCAAAACCGTAGACGGACAAGCGGTCAAGTTTAAAGCGCGTCAGGTTTTGGAATTTAAACTCGATAAGTAAATAGAACTGAATAGAACAGTTTAGAAAAATGTTGCGATCATTAATTACAGTTTGTTTTTTGTTGTTTGCTCTCCAGGGGCATGCGGCGAAGCCTGCTCTATCTGCTTATGAGTATAAACAGCTAAATGCTGCCTTTAAATCAATGGAGGTGGGGCAGTGGAAACAAGCGAATCAGCAATTGTTGGCTGCTGAGCAAAAGGTTAAGTCTGATTATGCTAAAGCGCTTGTGCAGCATAATCTTGCTCAAGTTGCTCTCCAGCAGGAGCGCTATTCCTCTGCAATAAAGTATCTGAAAGCTACCCAAGCTTTAAAAGCCTTGCCTGATGCACAGCAGATTAATCTATTGCGCACTCTAGGGCAGCTTTATTGTATGCAGGAAGCTTGGAAAAGCTGTGTTTCTAATCTTCAACAATGGATGGCTAGTCCTGGGGTTTCGGTAAAAGCGAATGATCATCTGATGATGGCTCAGGCTTATAGCCAACTGAAGCGTTGGAAGTCCCTTTTACCACACATTACTAAAGCGATTCGTTACAAAGGTATCGCGCCAGAAAGCTGGTATCAGCTGAAAATAGCAGCACATATTGAGCTTAAGCAGTGGAAACAGGCAGCTAAACAGCAGCAAGTTGTAATTCAACATTATTCCTCTAACCCTAAGCAATGGCGTCAGTTGGTTTCTCTGCAAATACAAGCAGGGGATCGCAAATCTGCACTGGCTACTCAGCGATTGGGATATGAGCGGAAGTTGTTAGTGTCAGGCAAAGATTATGAATTACTCGCGCAATTAATGCTTCGTTCGGGTATTCCTTATCATGCCGCTAGAGTGATAGAGCAGGGTTTCCAGAAAGGTGTGATCAAGCAAAACGCTAAAAACTTAAGGTTGTTAAGCAGTGCTTGGATTCGCGCGCAAGAGAAGCCTAAGGCGATTAAAGTGCTTTCGAAGCTAAACAGTATCGCACCAAGTGAGAAAGTATTTTTACAGCTGGCGCAGATTCAGCTGCAAGAGAAACGGTGGAATCAAGCAGAGAAAACGCTATCTAATCTGTTGACGCGCAAACCTAAAAAAATAGCTCAGATTAAGTTAATGCAGGGCATCGCTCAAATCAATCAAAAGCATTTTGAGCAAGCGAGGATATCTTTAGCAGCAGCAGAAGGTGATGCTAAGTACGGGAAAATGGCAGCGAATTGGATTCGGTATTTAGATCAGATGGAAATGGATCTTCAGGCGAAAGGATGAACCTATGACATCAGCACCGGTTAAAGCCCTTGAAGGGATCAAGAATTTTAATCCTGCGCGTATTCTCTTGATCGAGGATGATCGTGAGGTAAGTAATTCTGTGTCTGAGCTTCTCAAAAAGCAAGGCTACCATACGGTTCAAAGCTTCACCGGAAGGGAGGGTTTGGTTACCGCTATAAATCAGAACTTTCATCTGATTCTGCTAGACAAAATGCTACCTGAGTTAGATGGTTTGGAAGTCTTGCAACGTCTTCGCAAGTATCGTGATACGCCGGTTGTTATGCTGTCAGCTTGCGGTGCTGAGCAAGATCGTATCCAAGGGTTTAAGGGCGGTGCGGATGATTATCTTCCCAAACCGTTCAATATGACTGAGCTCTTGCTTCGGGTTGAGGCGTTACTTCGACGAAGTAAACCTAACAAAATTGATAAATCCGATGGCGTTTTAGCAGACGGTGCTATTAAGCTAGACTCCAAGAAAAAATGTTTACAGTCAGATAACGGCGATATTGAACTGACACCGATCGAACATGATCTTTTAAAAACATTTATCACCCATAAAGATGAAATACTGACAAAGCCTTATCTTTATCAGTTAATTCTGAGTAAGCCTTTTAGTCGTTACGACCGAAGTTTAGATATGCATGTTAGTAATCTTCGCTCGAAGATGGCTGGACTTGTTGACGAACAGAAGATCAAAACGGTTCGTGGTCAAGGATACTGTTATCAATGAGCCGGAGATTATTCTGGCAGCTTAGCTTTAGCTTATTAGCTGTATCATTGATTATCTTTTCTAGTCTTCACCATCTCTCATATGAAGTGACTATTGGGATGACTGAAATATCTGAAGATAGTCAGGAGAGGTTAAAATCCTTAGCCAAGGAAGCTAGTGAGCGATTTGAAACTGAAGGCGCTAAATCTGTGCTCCAGCTCACAGAGCAAATCGAAAAGGATTTAAATACCTGGTCTGCATTAGTAACTGCAGATAACACCATTATCTCTAGTCAACCCATTCCTGAGGCTTTAAAAAGCAAAATAGGTTTTCAGCGTTATGTGTACTGGCCAGTCCATGAATTCATGGAAAATGTGCTCATTGGAATTCCTTTAGAACAGCAAACCGGCACCTTTGTAATTGAGCTGCCAAGAGGGATGTATCCAAAGGTAGATACTGATCTGGTACATAGCCTACTGACCATTGTAATTCCTTCTTTCATCATTCTGATTTTCTGCTGGATAGCCTATAGATACCTAATGCGCCCTTTAGAAGCTTTAAATCAGGGCACTTTAAAATTAGCTTCAGGCGACCTTTCTGCACGTGTGTTGCCAAATCTACCAGATAATCGTAAAGACGAATTAACCCAAGTCGCCGAATCTTTTGACAGTATGGCTGCAAGGGTAGAGCGTTTGGTTAATTCTCAGAGACAGCTTTTAGGTGATCTATCGCATGAGTTGAGAACTCCGCTGACGCGAATCGGACTAGCGATTGAGATATGCCGGGATGATCAAGAAAAATCTAAGGAGCTTTTACCTAGGCTTCAACGTGAAGTAGATCAAATGCATCAGTTGGTTGAAGATGCATTGACCCTAGCATGGCTAGATGGAGATCCAGAAGTGGAGCTAAGTGAAGCGTTTAATCTAGCTACCTTGCTGGATCTGATATGTGACGATGCACTTTTTGAATACTCTGGCCGAATACTAATCCGTAACTATGCTCAAACTCTGAACGTTTCAGAATCATCGCAACAAGCGCTATCTCAAGCATTGGAGAATGTGGTAAGAAATGCGATGAAATATAGTCCCGCTGATCAACCCGTTGAGCTGACTTGTTTTGAAAAGGGTAATGAGCTGAATATCTGTGTGTCTGATCGGGGGCCAGGCGTACCCGAAAATGATCTAGTTAAGATCTTCGATCCTTTCTTTCGTACTGATAAGGCCCGTAGCCGTGATGTTGGCGGGGCTGGATTAGGTTTAGCTTTATGCCAGCGGCAAATTCAAATGCTGGGTGGTTCTATCAAGGCGAGCCTGAACCCATACGGTGGGCTGGATATCAATATCAAGCTACCTCGTTAAATAAAACCCTCCAAATATTAGTGTTATTTTTGTAAGAAGTGTAAATCTTGTAACTGCTACTTTATATCTAATGAATAATGCACTCGATTCGCATTTAGATTAAGTGGTATGAATAATGAAAACGCATATTTGCGCTAAGAAATTGCCATTGGTTTTAGCCATTGGTATAGCAACTCAAACATGGGCAGATTCGTCAGCAGTTGAAGGTCAAAAAGTACAAGTTTGGGGTACTCAGATCAGTAATGCTTCGACGATGTTGAGTGATGATATCGAGATTAAACAAGTAGACCATCTGAGTGATCTGCTTCGAGATCAGGCTGGTGTAGATATTGGTGGTGCCCATTCCCTTAATCAGCGAATCAATATTCGTGGTATGGAAGACTATGATCTTGATATTACGATTGATGGAGCAAAGCAGAACAACAACGTTTACCACCATATGGGTAACTTGTTAATTAATGCGGATATTCTAAAAGCTGTTGATCTTCAGGTAGGTACTAACTCTGTTTTGACTGGTGGTCTTTCAGGTGGCGTCGCTTTTGAAACAAAAGATGCAAAAGATCTTTTGCGTGATGGTCAGCAAGTAGGCGCACGTATAAGTGCTGGCTATGCTAGCAATGATTACCATAATTATTCTGTTACTGCCTATGGCCAACTAAACGATCAGTTAGACGCCATTGTTTACTTCAATGACGTAAACCGTGACAACCCGGAAGATGGCGCAGGTGTTGAAAGCGTTGGTAATGATGGTGATATTAAGAATGGCCTAGTTAAGTTTGGCCTTGATATTAATGAGTCTAACCGAATCGAATTAAGTTATGACAAGTACACCGATGAAGGTGACTATGCGCCTCGTGCTGATATGGGCGCTGCGACTAATTCATCAATCACAGGTACGACTGTATACCCAACAGAATTTGAGCGTCAAACAATCACTCTAGGTTATGAACTCGATCTTGGTGACATGCTGAACCTACGTGCCACTGTCTACGAAAACGATATGAATTTATGGCGTGATGAGGACGATAACACTTTTGCAACCTATCGTTATCGTGAAGGTGAAGCGAATCATAGTGGTGTGAATGTTCTTGCTGAATCTATTATTTCAGGTGAAGAGACTACGCATAATGTCCGCTATGGTTTTGAGGTTTACCGTCAGAAAACCAAATTGCAAGATGATTCGGTAACTATAAACACTGAAAAAGCAAAGTCTTACGCAGCTTACATTGAAGATGAAATCGAATTTTCTAACGGTCTAGCGCTGACACCGGGTGTTCGTTATAACCGATATAAGCTAGATACCGCTGTATCTGATGAAACATTTACTGAAACAACATTTGGTTTGAATGGTGTTTATCCGCTAACTGACGCTTGGACTGTTCGAGCGAGTGCTACAGAGCTATTCCAAGGGCCTAACTTATCAGAAGTGTTCGTTCCTGCATCTACTGTAGAGAATAACGAATTGAAGCCTGAGACAGGTCTAAACTCAGAAATCGGTATTACCTTTGAAGATCGCCAACGTTTTGGTTTGGATAGATTGAATTTTGCTTTGACAGTCTTCCGTACAGATGTGGATGATTACATCGATGATGGTAGTAATGCTCTGCAAAACATTGGTGACTATCGTATCCAAGGTTTTGAAACTAGCTTAGGTCTGAGTAAAGGTAACTTCGATGCTCGCTTTACCTATGCTCACTCAGAATCAGCTAATGATGTCACGGACGAGCCATTAGGCCGTCAAGTGGGTGATAGCATCTCTTTGGGACTTGATTACCACATGCCAGCACAAGATCTAGCGGTTAACTGGACCTCGCTTGTAACGATCAAAGAAGAGCACTTTGATAAGCCATCTTACGATGTTCATAACATCTCTGCTCGATGGACACCCAAGCAGGTTGATGGTCTTAACGTGACCTTCGGTGTGGAAAATATCTTTGATGAATACTATACATCTCACGCTTCACGTATTGGAGATGCAAATCATCCAGTGTTTGGTGCACTTCATTTAAATGACTATGAGCCTGGCCGTAACTTTAAGTTAACTGCGGCTTATACGTTCTAATCTATCCCTTCCCCTTCAGGGATTTAAGGTGGCAGCGCTCTACGAAGTAGGGCGCTGCTTTTCTGTAAAGATTGTAACGATATTAAAGCCTTATAAAGAGAATCGTTTATCGTAATGGTTTTGATTCTCTTTTATCTTTCCAATGAACCAGATCCTTACACAACAGCCAAACGTGAAGACTCAGCTCAAGTCTAAATCTCAGCCTAAAGGAAAATCTAATCGGTTAGTCCGTTGGCTTCATAGTTATACCTCTATGTTCATGCTCGTGATCATGCTGTTCTTCACTGTCACAGGCATTACGTTAAACCACCGAGATTGGTTTGAAAGTGCTGATGCTCCGAAACAGTTAATGGTAGATATGCCAGATTCTCTTTTAGTCGAGAGGATATGGGATACAGAACCACTTGATCAGGCTAATCAGCTACGTAAATGGCTTAGTGCTGAGCATGGCATCTATGGCAACAAGGTAAGTTACGAATGGGAAGCTGAAGAGCGCTTTCTTGTTATCGATATTAAACGCCCAGGTGGTTACAGCATCGTCGAAGCCGATGTAGAGGCAGGCGAGGTGCTAGTAGAACAACAAAATTACGGTGTTGTTGCGACGTTAAATGATCTTCATATGGGGCGTTACAGCGGTGAGCTTTGGCGCGGATTTATCGACATTTCAGCATTGCTCATGCTGATTTTTACCCTAACAGGCTTTTGGTTAGTCATCCCGCAAAAGAAAAAGCGTAACAAGCTATTTGCAATGAGCCTAATCGGTACCGGTTCAATGGCGCTTGCTTATATTTGGCTTTTGATGGCTTAAGGAAATTTAATGAAAAAACTAATTCACGCTGCATGTCTCAGTCTAGGGCTGGTAAGTGGTTCTGCTATCTCAGCAGATATACATCAAATTGAGTTAACCATCCCGCAAATTTCGACTTCTAAATATCAGCGTCCATTTGTTGCTGTATGGGTAGAACAAAAAGGTGAACGCAAAGCGGTAAGCACTATCAGTGTTTGGTTTGACGATAAAAAATGGCTTAAGGATATCCGTCGCTGGTGGCGTAAAGCGGGTCGCTATGGCCAAGCGGTGGATGGTGTGACCGGAGCTACCCGTGCTCCTGGTGGCTACACATTGAAATGGGATGGAACCGATAACCAAGGTAAAGCGCTTCCAGCAGGCGAATACACTCTGTATCTAGAAGCGGTTCGCGAGCATGGTGATCGTACGCTGTTGAAACAGAAGGTGTCTTTAGGTAAGGGACAACAGGTTTATAAACTGGATGCCGGTGCAGAGCTAGGGCCAGTTAGTATCAGTATTGGAGAGAGTAAATAATGATGATTAAACAACTAGGCCGCACAATTAAAGGATGCCTTTTAGCGAGCGCTTTAGGCGTGTCAGCAGTAGCTCAAGCACATCCATTATGGATATTGCCAAGTGAATTTACTGTATCAACTGAAGAAGGTCAGGGTGAATGGATCACTGCTGATGTCAGTGCGTCTCACACTGTTTTCGGATTCGATAAGGGTGTGCCGCTAGATCACTTCCTCGTTTTTTCTCCTGATGGCGATAGCAACGCGCTGGGCAGTTATTTTAAAGGCCATCGTCGTAGTGTATTTGATCTGTATATCGATCAGCCTGGTACTTACAAAATCGAAGGTAAGCGCCAACCTTACTATTTCACTAGCTATAAATCAGGTAAGCGTGACACCCCTAAGCGCATGATGGCGGATAAGATCGAAGCGAAAGAGCGTCTACCTAAAAACGCTCGTGATGTTTCTACCTTATTGATCGATATGGTAACTGCAACGTACATCACTAATAACGCGCCTACAGACCTTGTGACTGAGGTCAAAGGCAAGGGATTAGAGATGAAGTTAGATACACATCCAAACGATATTGTTGTGGGTGAAGAAGTTGAATTCACCATGCTATTGGATGGTAAGCCAGTGGCGGGTGTTGATGTTGAAGTCACGCCAGCAGGTACTAAATACCGCAGCGAACGTGGTGCTATTCCAGTTACTACGGCTAAAGATGGCAAAATCATCTTCACGCCAGAGCAAGCAGGCCCATGGTTAGTTGGTGCTGATCTAAAAAGCCCAATCAAGAGTGATCTGGCTGACTACCAATATGCGATCCGTTTCGTAAGTTTTGAGGTTTTACCTGAGTAATGCTTAAAGCAACAAAATACGGATTAATAGGGATATTAATGAGCGCAAGTGCATCTGCACTTGCGCATTACCCGGTTATGACTTGCGAGCAAGAATCGGCTGAAATTCTATGTCATGTCGGTTTTAGTGATGGCACTAAAGCGGTGGGTAAACCGGTTAAGCTCTATGACTACGATGAGACCTTACTGGTGTCTAAAAAAGCCGATAAGTTCTCTCAAGTTCGCTTCAAACAACCTGAAGGTGAGTTCTATATTCAGTTCGATTCAGGGCATGAGTTTCCGGTAGAGGTTGATTATGGCGAGCTTTAAAACCTCAGCACTGGAAGAAGACGGAACGGTTGAGGTTGTCAGGCCCGATAACGGCCGTGTTGAGAGTTACTGGCTTATCGGCAGTATCGTGATCATTCTTTCTATCGCAAGCTACGTTTTGCAGAATAATCAGGCTCCGAGTTTAGCGCCGCAAAAACATCTTGAACTTGATGTTGAAGGCAAGGCGGTTTTGACAGCTTTAAGAAATGCTGCCGATGAGATTATGTTTCTATCCGATGATGGCAGTCTTCCTGCGGTTTCAGAACTGATCGAACAAGAACTACCGCCGTTTGCTGACAGTAACGGTACTTTCGCTGCCTACTCGTGGAACCTTCTCGATTCTGTTTGCTATTTCGGTCGCTCCTCCAAAGAAGGCTCCCGCGAGTTTGTCTTGAAAATACACAATGATCATTCCGAGATCTATTGGCGACAAACCGCTGTAAATACTCCAAATTGCGATCAGTTAACAAACTGGGAAACGGCTTCCACTCATGATTAAGCATTTAATTACATTTTCTTTATTTTTGTTTTCCAGCGCGTTGATGGCAGAGCCATTGAAGGTTGGTATCACGCTACATCCATACTACGCCTACGTTGCTAATATCGTTAAGGATAGAGCGGAGATTGTTCCTTTGGTTGATGCCGGTTTTAACCCTCATAGTTATGAGCTTCAACCAGCCGATCTCAAACGTTTAATGACCATGGATGCCTTGGTGGTGAATGGCATCGGGCATGATGAATTTGCGTTTAGAGCACTTGAAGCGTTGGAAGCTCAAAACGGTAAGCAGCGTAAAAAGATTAAGGTGATTCTGGCTAATCAGGATGTACCTCTATTAGCTGCCAAAAATACCGTTGGCGCCTGGAACCCTCACACTTTTGTGTCGATCAGTGCGGCTATCCGTCAGGTCTATACCATTGCTAAAAACCTTGGTGAATTAGACCCAGATAATGCCAAGTTCTATAAGAAAAATGCGGTGCAATACGCGCGCAAGCTTAGAACGCTGAAGAACCAATATACCCAAGCGCTGAACGGCTTAGATTTGAGTGGTATTCGCATTGCGAGTACCCATAACGCTTACGGTTATTTTTTGCAGGAATTTGGAATCGGCATCGACACAGTGATCGAGCCTGCCCATGGGGTAGAGCCAAGTGCGAGTCAGCTTCAAGGAACGATCGACCGTATTCGTGATGCCCAAGTACAAGTGCTCTTTACCGAGCTAAACATGGATTATCGCTATGTGGAGACGGTAGAAAAAGCAACGGGGATAGGGCTGTACCATTTTTCACATCTGACATTCGGCGAGTACGACGCTGAACTTGTTTATCGTGAGATGGAGCACAACTTAAAAACTTTAGTTAAGGCGCTTAAAAGTGCATTGGCCGATGAAGGAGCCGCATAATGGGGCCTTCAATTAAGTTGGATAAAGTAAGCCTGAGCATTGCAGGCAGTCAGATCTTATCGCCACTGTCGGCTGAATTAAGTGCTGGAAAAATGCATCTGCTGGTTGGCCCTAACGGTGCAGGTAAAACCTCGTTGCTAAAATCCATGTTAGGTTTAACTCCCCATCAGGGTGAAATAAAACGCGCTTGGATGAATAAAGCGCAAAAGCCTGCCTATATCCCGCAACAGCCGCGATTTGACCAAGTTTTACCTGTGACAATTTCAGACTTCCTCAGTGCTGGTTTAAGTCGGAAGCCGGTGTTCTTTCGTCGCCGTAAAGAGACTCAAGATACTGTTTTGGAATTATTAGAAACTGTTGGCCTTCAAGGAAAAGCTGAACTGCAGCTTGGACAGTTATCCGGTGGTGAAAGACAGCGTTTAATGTTTGCTCAAGCACTAATCCGATCGTCAGATCTTTGGTTCCTAGATGAGCCTATGACAGGTTTAGATGCAGAAGGCCAAGCACTGATTACCGACTTGATGCTCAATCTTCGAGAGCAAGGTAAAACCTTGGTGGTTGTCCATCATGATATGGGATTTGTCAGAGAACATGCCGATAACGTGTTGCTTATTAACGGCGGTTTAGTTGATATGGGGCTTCCAAGTGAAGTCGATCTTGGCATTGTTGGGGCTTCACTTGATTCATCCTCAAAAAGAGAGATGGAGGCGGTAGCCTGATGGAAGCACTACGAAATTGGGCCTTTGAAATGCAGGCTCAAGGCACGTTGCCAAGCATTTTTGAATATGGCTTTTTGATCAATGCCTTAGTCGCTGCGCTCATTATTGGTCCTCTTCTCGGGGGTATGGGCAGCTTGGTAGTGATCAAACGCTTGGCTTTCTTCTCTGAGGCAGTAGGGCACGCGGCATTAACCGGTATTGCTATTGGTATCTTGTTAGGTGAACCTGCTGCGCATCCTTATGCGTCGCTGTTTAGCTTCTGTCTGATCTTTGCCTTGTTGCTGCACTGGATAAAAAGCCGTACGCAAGTGCCTTATGATGCGCTTGTTGGGGTGTTCCTAGCAGTGGCTATCGCAATGGGTGCTGCCTTGCTGCTTTATGTGGCGCGTAAGGTGAATATTCATATTCTTGAGAACGTGTTGTTCGGCTCGATACTGACCGTACAGGATCAGGACTTATTCATTCTCGCGGTGATTGGTGCAATCTGCCTATTGTTAACAGTCTGTTTCGGTAATCAGGCTTTGCTTGCTTCGTTGAACCCAGAGTTGGCGCAAGTGAATGGTATTAACACGCGTTTGTTCGATTATGCATTTGTTGTACTAATTGCTCTAATTACCGTTGCGGCTGTCAAAATTGCCGGAGCTATTCTTGTAGGGGCGATGTTGTTAATCCCAGCGACAACCGCTCGTTTAATTACCCGAAATATCAGACAGTTCTTCTGGACCAATATCTTGCTTTCAACCATCTGTTGTTTGGCCGGAATCATCTTACCGATGGCCTTAGAGCTACCCGTACCATCCGGGGCAGCCATTGTGTTATTGGCTAGTTTGGGATTTGTGTTGGCTGTTATTACTAATCGTATTCGTAGTTTTGCTTAGAGTTCCTGTTATGAAAATTAAGCTGATTTTGACTGCTTTAATGCTGACGTTGTCGGGCTATTCTGTCGCTGCAAATGAAGTAGGGCCCCAACGTGTAGTGTCAGCTATGCCTATTATCCATGCCATTAACCAAGCCCTGCTTGAGGGCACGGATATCCAGGCGCTATATCTGCCACCAAAACGTTTACCAGTGTCCCGAATTAACAACTGGCTAAAACATAAAAGTGGCGCGGCTATCTCAAAACAAGGCCCTGTTACTGCTGTAGTATCGATTGAGTCGATCTGGCCGGAATACGCTTTGTTTAAGCATCTAAGATCAACAAATGTTCGGGTGATTAATGTAGACGCTGCACAAGAAATTCTACCGGGCGGCGCGCAAGTAAGTTTAAGTACTCAAGATCTCGAGCAGAGCACGTACTTCTGGTTAGCGCCAGATAATCTTCGCGTAATGAGTCAGATCGTTTCCCGTGAATTTCAGCGGATCTGGCCGGAGCATGCACCGACTATCCGTTCAAACCAAATGGCGCTGCAAAAACAGATCAGTGATTATGCTCTTAAGTTAGATGAGACATTGCTGGAGCATGATGTTGTCGCTGTTTGCCTCGATAACCCTAAGCTTCAACCGCTAGCGCAAGCCACTTACTTGCCAGTGGAAGAGCAATGTGGCGAGGCATTACAGATCAAACCTAAGAGCAAAAAGCTCAAGCCGCAATCGGGTTTATGGCTGGTGGATACAGCGACCAAACCACTGAAAACTGATCTTGCACAGTGGCTATCAAATAATCTTAATCAGCTTGATCAAGCGCTTCAGCATTAATAATTGTATTGTTCTAAATTTGATCATTTGAAATTGCTCTTCTACGTTTACTGAATATAGCGATAGCCCTAAATGCTGCTAAGGACGGCGGAATATTCAGTAGAGGAGCATAACGATGTCTCATTCACCCGTTCATAGGGCAGCTGATGCCCCAGTCAAAATTCACCTAGAAGCGGGGCAGACTTATGCGTGGTGTGCTTGTGGTCGCTCGGGAGATCAACCGTTTTGTGATGGCTCACATCAAGGCACAGGGATAGATCCCGTTGTCTTTGAAGCCGAAGAGGATGGTGAGGTTTGGCTTTGTATGTGCAAGCAAACAAAAACACAACCACTCTGCGACGGTAGCCATAAAAACAAACCTGAAAAATAATAGCTTGTGGTAAGATAGCGCGCTTTCAAACCAGTGGAGAAAGCGTGTGACACAGTACGATGTAGTAATTATCGGAGCCGGAGCTTCAGGCCTGATGTGTGCCGCTACTGCTGGTTATCGAGGACGTTCTGTTCTTGTTATCGAACACACTAAAAAAGTTGGCCGAAAAATCCTAATGTCCGGCGGTGGACGTTGTAACTTCACCAATATTCATAACGGTCCCGCTAACTTCCTTTCGCAGAATCCTCATTTTTGTAAATCTGCTCTCAGTCGTTATAAAGCGCAGGACTTTATCGATCTGGTTGATCGTCATGGTGTGGAATATCACGAAAAAACACTCGGCCAATTGTTCTGTAATGAATCCAGTAAAGAGATTCTTCGGGTTTTAATGACCGAATCAGAATGGGCGGGTAATGAGATCCGTACCGAGCTGAGCGTCAATGGTATCGAGCCGCAGGAAGAGGGTTACTTACTGCAAACATCATCTGGTCCGATCAAAGCTGAATCTGTCGTTATTGCGACTGGAGGTTTATCGATTCCCAATGGCGGAGCTACCAGCTTTGCTTACGATATCGCTGAGCAGTACGATCTAAAAGTACTACCTAAAACAGCAGCGTTAGTGCCTTTTACCCTACAGCCAAAAGAGAAAGAGGTACTTAAAGAACTCTCGGGTGTATCTCACAAGGTAAAAGCGACTATCGGTAAAACCAGCTTTATCGAAAGTATGCTCTTTACCCACCGTGGCTTAAGTGGTCCTGCTATTTTGCAGATCTCCTCCTACTGGCAACCGGGCGGCGAAGTTGAGATAGACCTGTTCCCAGAGTTTGATCTGCTTACATGGTTAAAAGAGCAACGCGAAGCGCGTCCAAAAGCGGAAATCACCACCATCATGGCGCAGCAGATGAGTAAGCGTATGGCACAGATTCTCTGCCAGCTATTCGGCTTTAGCGGCATTATGGGTAACCAATCCAATAAAGATCTGGATGCGATCAACAGCGCTTTCCGTGAGTGGAAGATCAAACCTTCAGGTACTGAAGGTTATCGTACAGCGGAAGTGACACTAGGTGGTATCGATACCAATGAAATTAACCAGAAAACCATGGAAGCTAAAAAAGCACCGGGCCTATTCTTTATTGGTGAGTGTCTCGATGTAACCGGTCATCTGGGCGGTCATAACTTCCAGTGGGCGTGGGCATCTGGATTTGCAGCAGGGCAGGTTGTTTAAATCTATCTGAGATATGCAAGCGATTATAATGTCGGAAGCTGGTGTCATATACCAGCTTTAGTCATTGATCCTTGTCCCTATTAAACTTTATTCAATTTCCGCAACGTTGTTCATAGGCTCTTCGGATTTCAAATCAATCTCGCCAGTTAATTTTAAAATCTCTACACGGGTTAAATCCCGCATCTTGATGGCGCTTTGCCATGGAGAGACCCCTTCTTCTGGTGGTTCATAGATCGGCTTACCAATGGAGATAATGATATGCCCCCGTCTTGGGAACCAACTATCTGCGCGGAGTATATTTCGGCTTCCCCTTATTCCTATGGGTATAACGGGAAGCTTCTTCTGGCACGCAGTAATAAATGCTCCTAGGTGGAAGGAGCGCAGACCGGGAACACGGGAAAATGTACCCTCAGGGAAAAAGAACAAAGAGCGTTTTTCTATTGTGTCTTCCGAAAGCCTCGTGATATCCGCATATCCCTGTTCGGCGTTAAAGCGTTCTACAAACTCTACTCCGATCTTGTTAAGCAAAAAGGCCACCAGCTTATTGCTTTTTAATTCTGCTTTAGCCACAAAACGGACAGCTCTGGGCAGAAAACCAAGTATGAGATAGCCATCTAGATAACTGGCATGATTTGCTACAAAGACAGAAGGCTGCCCTTTAGCCGGTAGATTCTCCAGACCTTCTACCTTAACTTTGATTGTTGTCAGCATGCACATAAGTCGTATACAAAGGCTGAGTGCGTCCCAGCGAAGGTCCAGTTTTGAAAACAAAAGGGCGATGGGAGTGAACACTAATGCCAATGTAGTGAACACCAGCCAGCAGTAGCCAGCAAATGCATAATCCAGAACGTCTAAAAAGAAGCGTGTTAACTTACCGCGGATGGATGCCAGTCCGATCTTCAGCCATTGCAGCCGGATATTGCCAGTTCTTTTGCCTAACTGGTTTGATTCATATAGTGCTTTGCATGCTGCACGGCGTACCTTGCCGCTGGATGTTTTTAATATTTGATTTGGGGCGACTAAGCAGATTTCATCTGCAGGCAAACCTAACAGATCTAAAGAGGCTTGATTGATTTTTGATCGGATGGCATTTAATGCGTCTGCATCTTTTAAGCGTGTTTCAGCAACGATAATCAATCGCTCAGTACCAAATTCTTCGCTCTGACTACCAAATGCGACCACCCCACCTTTTCGCACGCCTTCTAGTTCTGAAACCACGTTCTCTAATTCCGATGGGTGGATGTTTCGGCCGGCCAGAATTATTAGATCTTTTTGCCTACCGGTAATGTAGAGCTCTCCGTCAACGATATATCCAAGATCTCCGGTTTCCAGCCAGTCTCCTTTAAATAAACCGGCTGTTTTTTTGGGGTTTCGATAATATCCAGAAGTTGCTGATGGACCTTTAAATTGTACATGTCCCTCCTGTCGATCAGGTAATTCCCGATTGCGACTATCTGCAACCCTAAGTTGGTGGCCAGGGATAACTTGGCCGCAGTTAACTATGGATATTGCTGATGGATCTGCTGAAGAAAAGGAGTCTGCGTACCCTGTTAAGCTAAAGCGATCACGATTGATGCAGTCGAGTTTTGCCCCGCGTGCCAGTGGCGGAAAAGCCAGTCCAACACTGTTTTCAGCTAATCCATAGACAGGCATCATCGAACGGGCGGAAAAACCAAGGCAGGAAAAACGGTGACAAAATGTCTCAAGCGTCTGAGGGCTCACGGCTTCTGCGCCATTAAACGCGCAACGCCAACTGGATAGATCCAGATGTTGGTAGTCCTTGGGGTCAACGAGTCTACTGCAGTGCTCATAACCAAAATTTGGTGAGGCTGACAGAGTGCCGTGATAACGGTGAATCGCCTCCAACCAGCGTTGTGGACGGGCAATAAAACTCAATGGTGACATTATTACTAGGTGGGCGGAATGGTAGAGGCTGGCAAACCAAGCTCCTATCAGGCCCATATCATGGTAAAGGGGGAGCCAGCTGACAAATACATCATTGGCATCAGCCTGTACCGCTTCGCCCATTGCTCGGACATTCGCGAGAAGGTTGGCGTGGGTCAGGATTACGCCTTTCGGGGTGCCGGTGCTGCCGGAAGTGTACTGTAAGAAAGCAATATCCCGTGGGTGTATTTTGGGTAAGGTAAGTTCTCCTACATGCTGCTGCATATTTTCAGGAGTGACCAAATGGTTTAGACACGTTACCTGATTGCGTAAAAGACCTGCAAAAGGGAGCGCATCTTCAGGTGTAATCATTATTTCTGCACCACTGTTCCGAACAATACTGGCATGTCGGTTAAGGTGCTCTTCAATCTGACTTTTACGCCCCGGTGGGTAAATAGGGCAGGGAATTCCCGCCGCATAGAGAATGCCAAAGAAGCAGTAGAAGTACTCGGCGCCGGTTGGCAACATTAATACAACGGGTGCCTGTGGTTGAAGTCCAAGTACTTGCAAGCCTGCTGCAACTTTCAACGCTTCTGTTTTTAATTGTTTGTAGCTAATTGTCTGCCCTTCACCTTCCGGATCGTACAAGGTTATATGAACTTGGTCAGGATGATGCTGATTTTGCCACTCCAACACATCTAGCAGGGTTTCTGCCAGCTCTGGGGCTATGCTGGTATCCTTCAGCTCTAGTTGTACTTGCTCTAGTTCGGGTAGAGCGCAATTCTTAGTTCGAGCCTGAGAGTTTAAAATAGCGTTAAACAGATCTCGTGGAGTATCCGCTCTATTAAGAAGGGATTCGGGTAGAGCAACCCTAAATTCTTGTTCCAGTCGCAGTAAAAGCTCTACCTTTCCAAGACTATCGAAAGAGAAATCTTGATCTAGAGAACTATCCAAATTTAATGTATTGGAAAAATGCTGATTTGGATGTAATTCAGCCGCAACCTGTTTCACTATATGCAAAACATGGAGTGCACTTTCCTGAGAGGTAGGCATTGGGTCAGTGGACAAAACGTTTGCCTGCAGTCAGGGGCCTGTAATTTATCGAGGCTAATTTTGGACAAGAAAAAGGGCAAATAAACGGGGACAGGTTCACGGTCCGCTCCGTTCATACAGATAAGTAAGCATGGATTCAAAGGTTAATATTTTGGTCAAGTCGGAGTCAGGAATCTGAAAACCTAACTTGTTACCCAGTGCTACGCATAAGCGCATGAAATCCATTGAATCCAGATCCAGTTCTTCGCGCATATCTTCTTGCTGATCCAGTAGATCTAGATCTGCTTCTGGCGCAAGTTCAAGAATCTCTTCCTGCAGAATTGTTTTTATCTGTTCTGTATTCATAGGTTCTCCGGTTTTTGTAATAGCTTGCCCAGTTGGTTGAGAAAACGAGCTCCTTGCCTGCCATCAGTGGCTCTATGGTCAGCAGCAAGCGAGGCGGTTACCAAAAGGCGAGGTTTGACCTCAGAGCCCACAACCCAAGGGCGAACAGTTGGCTTACCTATACCAATCAATGCGACTTGTGGTGGGTAGATGATGCCAAACAGCTTTTCTACACCGCGGTCACCCATGCTACTTAAGGTCGCAGTGGCTAAGGTCATCTCAGTTGAACGCAGGCCGCCATTTCGTACCCGGTCACTCAGATCTTTCAGCTGAGACATCATCTCAGCAAGTGCGAGCTGATCCGCGTTGAGGATCGCAGGTGATATAAGCCCGCCACTTCGGATAGAGATTCCTGTCGCTAAGTGAACTTCAGATGATTCTGAAAAATGACCATCTAAATAAAAACCATTAAATTCAGGCACTTTACGCAGCGCTTTGGCTACAGCACAATGAAATAAAGCATTGAGTAGGATCTGCTGGTCTGGCGGTAGATCACGGTTAAATTCATGCACCCAGTCATCTGCCCGTTGCACATCAATTGTGGTTTCCAGATAGTAATGAGGGATCTCACGTTTGGATCGACTTAGTGCAGCAGCGATAGCCTCGCGCATTGAATCTTTGCTAGGTGAATGTGGTGTGTGATGAGCCTTTTTAATATCCCTAGACAGAATAGCGCCGGCTGGGCCACTACCTGTAACTTCGGTCAGGCTTATCCCTGCATGTTTAGCCAGATGTCGAGCATAGGGTGTTGCTGAATGTCTACTGAGGTTAGCGTAACTAGTGGATGGTTGATGGCTACTAGTCTGTGGAACAGGTTGTGAGGGTTTTCGTTCAGTTTCAGTGGGTATGACAGGATCAGTTACTGCGTTAACGTCTATTTTCCCCGTTAGTCGTGCAATCGGAGTCCCTACTTGTACCGTTTGGTCTTCTGAAACTAGTAATTCCTCAACCTGACCATCGGTATAAGCTTCAAAGTCGATAGCACCTTTTTGAGTTTCAATAACGGCGATAACCTGACCCTTATTGATCTTATCTCCTGATTTAACTCGCCACTCCAAGATCAGGCCTTGATCCATATCAGCGCCAAATGAAGGCATAGTCAGCTCATAAACCGAATTACTCATACTATCCCCGGTAGCTGTCTGACAGCTTCAAGAATATCCTCTACCTGGGGTAGTGCTGCTTGCTCAAGATGTTCCGGGTAGGGGATAGGAACCTCCTGACTGCATACTCGGGTGACTGGAGCATCCAGCTGCCAGAATCCCTCCTCCATCAGCAGGGCGCTGATCTCTGCCGCCATCCCGCCAGTTTTCCAGCTTTCATCGATAATAACGGCTCTATGGGTTCGACTCAGACTTTCTAGCAACGTTTTTTTATCCAGCGGACGTAGACATCGAAGGTCGATAACCTCAGCATCAATGCCCTCTTTGAGTAGTGTCTCAGCAGCTTGCTGAGCTTTTGCCAGAGTACCGCCATAGGCAATTAAGCTCAGATCTTTTCCGGTTTTTCTGATAACTGCTTGCTCCATTGGAGGAGTCTTCTCGCGAGGCACAAGTTGATCTTCAATGTTGTATAACATCACGTGCTCAAAGATGATGACGGGGTCAGGATCATTTAGTGCCATCTGCAGCATATAGCGGGCATCGCTGACTGTAGCGGGGGTCAGCACTTTTAGTCCGGGTACATGTGCATACCAACATTCCAAACTATGGGAGTGCTGAGCTGCCAGTTGGCGTCCAGCACCGCTGGCCATGCGGATCACCAATGGAACACTGAACTGCCCACCGGACATGTGCCGGATAGTAGCGGCGTTGTTAACGATCTGATCGAGCGCCAACAGACTGAAATTGACCGTCATCACCTCGATGATAGGGCGCATACCTCCCAGTGCTGCGCCAATACCCGCACCGACAAATCCAGATTCGCACAGAGGCGTATCAATTACTCGGTCTTCACCAAATTGATCTATGAGTCCTTTAGAAACTGCGTAACAACCACCGTAGCGACCAACATCTTCGCCCATTAGGAATACGGTAGGATCTTGTTCCATCGCTTCTCGTAATGCCTCTCGTACCGCCTCTCGATAACTCAGGGTCTGAGCAGGTTTAGTCATGATCAACCTCCGTATAAACACCTTGCAGCAGATCTGTGACAGGTTCCCATTCACCCTGATCCGCTTCGCTTACGGCTTGGTCGATTTCTAGGTTTATCTTGTTTTTCAATACATCGATGTCTTGCTTAGACAAATGATAGTTTTTTTCCATCCAGTCGCTGAGCTGTACCACCGGACCTTTACTTAGCCATTGATCAACCTCTTCTTTGCGACGGTATAGCTGAGTATCGAACATGGAGTGGCCTTTAAACCGATAGCAACAGCACTCTAAAAACTGTGGTCCCTGGCCCTGACGGATAGCCTCCAACGCTTGCTTTGCAGCAACTTCTACATCCACCACACTCATACCATCAACGCTCTGGGCGGGCATGCCGTAGCTGGCAGCCTTACGATAAAGCTCTGTTTCAGATTCGGAACGTTCGAGCGCTGTTCCCATGGCATATAAATTGTTTTCGCAAATAAACAGTACTGGCAATTGCCATAGGCACGCTAAATTCAGGCTTTCATGGAACTCACCTTCGGCAACAGCTCCCTCACCAAAAAAGCAGCAGGTAACACTGTCGTGTTGTAGTTTCTTGTCTGCCAGAGCTAATCCCACCGCTAAAGGGAGCCCACCTGCAACGATGGCGTTGCCGCCATAAAAATTCAGCTCATCAGAGAACAGATGCATAGACCCGCCACGGCCGCGGCTGCAACCATTGGTCTTGCCGAACATCTCAGCCATCACTGCTGTCATCGACATACCTCGTGCGAGAGCATGCCCATGTTCACGATAGGTACATACCATCCTGTCAGCGTTTTGTAGTGACTGACACACGCCAACGGCTATCGCTTCCTCGCCTATATAGAGATGGAGGAAACCGCGGATTTTCTCTTGGGTATAGAGTTCAGCGCAGCGCTCTTCAAACAGCCTGATACGCAACATCTGGTACAGCAGCTGCGAGAGATGCTCTTTACCAAGATGGATTTTTTTGTCTGGGGAAGTCATTTCTCATCGCTCTCAAGTGTGGATAGGTCGCCTTCCGGCAGCCCTAACTCTCTAGCTTTTAGCAGACGTCGCATGATCTTACCGCTACGTGTTTTTGGTAAATTCTCTCGAAAGGAAATCTCTTTTGGTGCGACTGCTGCCCCAAGATATTTGCGAGCATGCCCCAACAGCGTTTTCCTCAGAGTTTCATCTGGGAGGTAGCCTGAATTGAGTGCCACGTAGGCTTTTATTATTTCGCCAACAATAGGATCAGGGATACCAATCACTGCAGCTTCAGCGACCGCTGGATGTTCAATCAGTACACTTTCCACTTCGAAGGGGCCAATCAGATGTCCCGCGGTTTTAATCACATCATCACTGCGCCCGACGAACCAGTAATAGCCATCGCTATCCCGTCGAGCCAAATCACCAGAGAGATACCACCCCTCTGAAAAACAGCTTTGGTAGCGATCTGGTTGATTTAGGTAAGCGCGAAACATTGAGGCCCAGCCTGCCTTTATTGCTAGCTCGCCGGTGGCTTCCTGATCATTCAATAGCTGGATGCTGTTGTTAGCAGTCCGCTTTATCAGTGCGACTTCAAGTCCGGGGATTGGACGTCCCATCGATCCTGGTTTGATCGGCATAGCTGCATAATTGGAGATGACGATTCCACCTGTTTCGCTCTGCCACCAATTATCATGAAAGGGGATACCGAAAACCTTATTCCCCCAAATGACAGCCTCGGGGTTGAGGGGTTCTCCAACGCTGGCCATAAAGCGCAGTTGGCTGAGATCATATTTGAGCGGTAGCTGATCTCCGGCCTTCATTAGCATGCGTACCGCTGTAGGTGCGGTATACCAAACGCTGACACGCTCTTGCTCTAACAGCTGGTACCAGCGGGCAGGGTCAAATTCTGCTTCGTCAATTACCAGTGTTACGCCATGGCAAAGTGGAGCAATAATGCCATAGGAAATACCCGTTACCCAGCCGGGATCCGCAGTACACCAATAAATATCTTCAGGGTGCAGATCAAGCGCATAGTAGGCAGAAATAATGTGGTGCCGTACGGCGTTATGAACATGTACGGCTCCCTTTGGTTTACCAGTAGTGCCGCTGGTGAAGTGCAGTAGGGCCATATCATCTGGCGAGCTTGAGTAAACCGGAAAGTCTGGGTCAGCCTCGGCTAGCAATTTGCTTAGATCATGACAGCCTTCAGGGGGCTCTCCTTTTACATCCAGTAAGAGTACTTGAGGAGAAGGGGTTAATTCATTGATCCAGTGTTGAACCTTTTTCCGATACAGTCGCTCTGTTGTCACTAATACTGCTGCATCGCCAATCTCCATGCGTGAACGGATAGGTTCAGGTCCAAACGCGGAGAACAGTGGCGCAAAAACAGCACCAAACTTCAAACTGCCCAGTAATGAGATATAAATCTCAGGTGTTCTGCCAGCTAAGCCGAATACCCTGGCTCCCGGTTGAAGCTCAAGTCGCTGAAGTACACAAGCAAAGCGGCTTGTCGCTGCTGCCAGTTCGGCGTAGGTAAAGGTCCTCAGTTGGTTTGTTTTGCTATGCCATCTGAGAGCTATTTTATCGGCAAGGCCTTTATCTAGATGTCGATCCACCGCTTCGTAACAGATGTTAACCGCATTACCTGGTAGACCATCAATTTGGCAATTGGGTGAATCTGTTAGCTCTGTTGAGTATTCCCGCATATTAGGGGAGGGCACAACATTATCAGTATCCTTATCTATTACTAAACAAGCCATCCTTAACTCCTCGGCAAAAGCGGCTAGTTCATTGCAGTTTTAAGGTCACTTTTAGGATAGTTGATATCCGCCTGGAAATGATGTTTTGTGCTCGAATGTTGAGACGAGTCAATAAATAGGCTTGGTTATTTGAAGAGGGCATCCATTAACTGTTTCCGGTTAACAGGGTGGTCGTGATAGTTAGTGGGCGTAAACAACGGGGGGGTGTGGGACAGATGGGATAGCCGAAGTTGGCAGAATAATGCTTAATACAAAAAAGGGCCTGATTTAATCAGGCCCTTTTTTTTAATGGTATCTATTACTGTTTTTAAGCAACTTCAGCAGCCATCTTTTGGCTATCCATGTACTCATCGAAAGTGCCGTGGAAGTTAATCATTTGCTGATCTTTAATTTCGATAATATGCGTTGCTAATGAAGATACAAATGCACGGTCATGGCTGACAAAGATCAAAGTACCGTCAAAGCCTAGCAAAGCATTGTTTAACGCTTCGATCGCTTCCATATCCATGTGGTTGGTTGGCTCATCCATGATTAGGACGTTTAAATCCATCATCATCATTTTGCCGAACAGCAAGCGGTTTTTTTCACCACCGGAACAGACTTTAGCTTTCTTGTTAAAGTCGTCAGCCGTAAAGAGTAGGCGGCCCAGCATAGCACGGACTTTAAGGTCGTCATGCTTAGGTGTGCGCCACTGGGACATCCACTCAAATAGAGTTAGATCAGAATCAAAATCAGCGCTGCTATCTTGTGGGCAATAACCAATGACCGCATTCTCAGACCATTTGATCGTACCTTCGTTCGCTTGTAATTCGTCCACTAAGCAGCGCAAGAAAGTAGTTTTACCGGCACCGTTCTCGCCGATAACAGCAAGCTTAGCGCCGGCTTCTAAGATCAAATTACCGTTTTCGAAGAGTTTGTTGTTTTCAAAACCGTGGCCGACATCTTCCAGAATCAGCGCCTGACGGTGTAGTTTCTTATCTTGTTTCAATGTAATCGATGGAATCTGGCGGCTGGAAGTTTTAACTTCATCTAGCTCGATCTTCTCCATCTTCTTAGCACGGGAACTTGCTTGTTTCGCTTTAGAGGCGTTGGCAGAAAAACGATTTACAAACGCTTGTAGTTCATCCAGCTCAGCACTCTTTTTCGCATTTTCAGTTAACAGCTGCTCACGGATCAAAGAGGATGCTTCGAGGAAGTAATCATAGTTACCCGGATAGATTCTTAGCTCACCGTAATCGATATCCGCCATATGGGTACAAACAGCATTAAGGAAGTGGCGGTCGTGGGAGATAATGATCATGGTGCACTTACGCTGGTTCAATACCGACTCAAGCCAGCTAATCGTATGGATATCCAAGTTGTTGGTCGGTTCGTCCAACAGCAGAATATCTGGGTTAGCAAACAATGCTTGTGCTAATAACACGCGCAGTTTCCAACCCGGTGCAACCTGACTCATCAAGCCAAAATGATATTCCTCAGCAATACCGGCTTCCAATAGGATGTCACCAGCACGACTTTCTGCGGTGTAACCATCCATCTCAGCAAATTCGCTTTCCAGATGGCCAACCTTCATGCCATCTTCTTCGGACATCTCTGGCAGTGCGTAGATACGATCACGCTCCTGTTTGACCTTCCAAAGCTCAGTATCACCCATGATCACCGCATCGATAACCGTGTATTCCTCAAAGGCAAATTGATCCTGACTAAGCACACCCATCTTTTCACCCGGCGTGATAGACACGTTGCCTGATGTCGGCACAAGATCACCGCTAAGAATCTTCATAAAGGTCGATTTGCCGCAGCCGTTCGCGCCAATCAAACCATAACGATTACCGTTACCGAATTTAGCCGAAATATTTTCAAACAAAGGCTCAGCGCCAAACTGCATTGTAATGTTCGCAGAGGATATCAAGGGAGTGTCCTGAGGATAAAAATTAGAAGAGTTACAGCGGTCTTAAATGGGCTGTGACAGAGGTGCGCACTTTACCAGAAAAGAGGAAGGAATAGGGGGATTTATTTGAGATCATTTCGGAGTGATTGGACAACTTAACGGGTAAACCTTCGAATAAAATTGACTGATTTTTATATGAGTTTATAGTTAAAATTAACACGGCCTCCACCTCTTGGCTCATATATGTGAGCTTACGCGGAGGTTTTTTTATTTGGTGGTCTTTAAAAACGGACAATTTTGGAGCAAAGGATGGATGATAAGGTTCTTGCTGTAATAGTTGGTGCTTTGTTGGGTAGTGGTCTGAGCGCAATTGGCTTTTTATTAAAGAGCCGAAAAGAAACAAAAGTTAAGCTTAATGAGTCTCTATTTCACTTATTAGAAATATGGTCTGTTTTTGTCTTCGTCAAAGCAATTGGCTCGGATAGCTTTCATAAGAAACTCGTTAAATCAGTAAAGAATAACTTCCCCAATGAACGTTTGACTAAAAATGATGAACTCGAACTTAAAAAAGGGATGATTATGGCCTTGCCTGCTTTAACTGGAAGTGATCTAGGTGTTAGTTCAAGTCTAATGGAAAAATATTGTTCTTCTGTTGCTGAGCTTTCCAAAGTAGATCCAATCCTTGCTTTTGAGTTAAAGAGCAAAGAATATTTGGTCAACGCTATACAATCGATGGATAAAATTGTAGGTGAAGAAATGGACACTACATCTTCATATTATTTGCTGTTTAAGAACAATATGATCAAGGAGGTATTAAGTGATTTTGAATCAGACCTCAAGTCCCTTTCTGCAAAATCAGGATTCATTAAAGGTATAAAAACTCGATGCCGCATTAAGAGGATGAGTAGAAGGGTCAGTCGTATTAATGATGATCAACTTGATTCGTTAGTCATTAATTTATTTGGACCACTGATACAGGCCCACTATGATGAACTAGGTATTGATAATCCTAATGTGAAGAACATTAATGACGATCAAGTTGCTTAATATCTTGAGTTAATAGGCAATCCTAGTACGTTGGTTCCGAGTGGGTTGTAATAGTACAGAATTGAATTCTGTAATCAGCCCATCTTTCAGTCATTACCCTGCTCAATGCTCTTGAGAGTAGAGCCATCTGTTAATTTCCATTCCGTCATACCGTTTGCGTTTCTACCCATAATTACGGCTGCGGCAGCCGACGGGCTATTGAAGAGATAATCTTCTGTTAATACTAAGCAATTATTTTCGATACTGACCATGCCTGTCTCTATTAATTCAGAACGGAGCTTTGAAAAACCTTTAGTGAAAGAGGGAGCCGGATCTGTTGCTAATTTAGCTCCTGCAAGCACGGTGAACCCATCATTAGAACGCAATCCTTTTGCTTTCGCCCCTCGTGCTGCTTGAATCGAGAATATTTGAGCCGGTTGTTCTGGACTAAAAGTATCAACACGTAAGCTTTCAAATGGTTTGAATCCAATCGCACCAACAAGTAGTTTAACGTACTCAATAAACTCTTCCATTTCTGCCGAATCTGCTTCGGAGATTAATGAGCGCGTAGGTATTTTACTATTAATGAGTTTATAACGGCGAGCTTCACGAGCATCTTCGTACAATCGGGCTTCAAGGTATCTGATGTGTGCTTTATTTAAGTTTTCATCTTTGCTTATAAAGCCAACTGCTTCTGTCCAAAATTCTTTCTCTAAATGTTGCTTTAAACGTTCAAAGAGATTTTCTGTTTCACCTACATAAACTGCTGGCTTTTCCCCGGGCGTTTCAGGGTGACCAAATAAGAAGTAAACAGCAGTGGTTTTCAACTCATCTCTGTCTACACAGTCTTTAACCCTGCTACGTGGAATACGATATGCTTTGCCTGTCCAATTTGATAGTTCGCAGATAACGCGACCATTAGGGTCAGCGTCCAAAAGAAACATACGGATAGATTTAGCATAACGTGTGGAAGTCATCTTAATAATTCCTATTCCTTGGTATTTAGGAGGTGTAGGTTAAGCAACCCATTTCCTATTATTTGCTGCAAAATCGACGACTAATTCGTAAACCTTGTCACACTTATCTTTGAATTCTAATCGCCCATAACTTTCAGGAAGGTCATCGTTCAATACTTCCTCTATTGCGCTTCTTACTTGGCGTTGGGTTTGGCCATCTTTCCACCAATCTTGTACAAGCACTTTGGGATGCCCTTCAAGTAGCCTCAGAATTAAGTGCTTGGCTGCAAGTTTAACGTTCTGTTCTTCGGCTTTTGTGAGTTTATCTTTTTTCAATAAATCAAAGAGCTCAAGCTCATCTTCAGTGAGGCCTTCGCGGATGTGTCGTTCATCTTCATCCTTCATGCTTTCTGCAAATTTAGCTAGTTCATCATAATAATTTTCAGTGGATGAACCGCCAGCATTATACTGCTCTACGATCTGTTGCAGCTTTTCAGCAAAGTCTATTCGGCTGAAGTTTTGCTCCAGCATCTTACGCAGCTTATCTTCGATAAAGGCTTTGAGTTCAGCGATTTCTATATTTTTGTATGTGGCTTCTTGGAACTCTTCTTTAAGTTTCTCAAAATTGATTTTACTTAGATCCCAGGTTCTGCCTTTTTGCACAATCTCATAATTTGCTTGATGTTCTTTAACGGCAAATTTCTCAGCGTTATCAACGACAACACTTTCATCTAGCAGTTCTGATATCTTCTGGGTTAACTCGTCGATATCTGCTTGTTCGATATGTGCATCAACAACGCCCCGTAGATATTGAATAACTGCAATGAGAGGGCGGTGGCCTTGTTCGAATATTTCAGGTTTACAGGCTTCATAGAGTGAAGAAACGGTATTATCGTAAACGTAGAAAGTTTTACGCCAGTCGTCTGAGCTTAAAAGGGTATCCGCATACTCATTAAACAGGCCAATATTTTTAAAAGTGTTTTCATTATCGGCAATGGCGTTTAAATTAATATTTCTTTCCTGACACCAAGCATCTGCTTGATAAATAGCACTGTCCAATAGCTCAAAGAGTTCTGACTTTTGCTGTACCGATGGTGTTTCTCCATCTCGTTCTTCTGTGTCGTCCCCTTGGCCATAATCACGGAGTGCTTTTTTCATATTGCGGAAGACATTGTAATAATCGACGATTTCGCCGTTTTTCTTCTCAATGAAATCGCCGCTATAACCCATGATCTTATGCGATGCTACGCGGTTCGCCCTGGCGATGGTTTGCATCAATGTATGGTCTTTCATGGGCTTGTCTAGGTAGAGGGTCGAAACCGTTGGAGCATCGAAGCCTGTTAGCCACATTGCGCAAACGAATACGAGCTGAAGAGGGTGTTCAGGGGCTTTAAAGTTGTACTCTACATCGTGACCGTGTTTATCAAGCTGCTCTAGGCGTTTGATGTGGGGCTGTATATCTAAACCCGCTTTAACAAACTTCTCTTCATCAGCTTTTGGGTCACTGATGACTACTGCCATCTCAACAGAGCGCATGTAATCAACAATTTTCTTAAAGCGCGCTTTCTCGATGTCGTTGGTTGATTTTTTAATAAGGCCGCGAAGTCGTTTTATCTCTTCCTTCCAATGATGTTGTACCTTGTCGTACATTTTCACTGCAGTGAATTTATCTAACGAGATAACCATGCCCTTACCGAGGTAGCCACGGCGAGGGAAGTGGTAAACAATATCTTTGGCTATAGTATCTAAGCGATCATCACGAACGATCACTTGTATCTCTTTGGAGAATTTCTTCTCCAGTTTTTGTTGCTGCGCGTCGTCTAAGCCTTCATCTTCTAGGAGTTCATAAAACTCATCACTCAAGTCATCGTTCTGAATCAGAACCTCGGGCACTCGCTTCTCGTAATATAGTGGCACTGTCGCACCATCATCTGCAGCATCCTGAAAGGTATATTCAGATACATAACCACCAAACCACTCTTCGGTTTTACCAATAACGGAGCGGTCTTTGTATTTTTTCCCTAACAGAGGTGTACCTGAGAACGCTAGGAAGTGAGCACCCTTTAAACCTGCGCGCATATTCTCTGCTAAAGATTTGTATTGGGTACGGTGAGCCTCGTCGACTATGACAATGACTTCCCGTTTCTCTTTTACAGGGTCGAACAATTGCGGGTATTGTTTGCCTTTGTCATAGCGGAATTTTTGAATCAGCGTGAAAACGACTTTTTTGTTCTTTCCAAGATAATCTCGCAACTCTTCAGAATTGGCAGGCTGAGCTGCATCTTTCTCTTTGACCACGCCAGAGTGCAAAAAGTTACGATAAATTTGCCCATCTAAATCGGTGCGGTCGGTAACCACTACAAAGCTGAAATTACCTGTGACTTTACGGAAGATTTTGCGAACGTAAAACACCATTGAAAAGCTCTTACCAGAGCCTTGGGTGTGCCAAAAAATACCCAGCTTGCCGTCAAGGGCTTCGCGGTTCAAGAAACGAGCATAAGCTTGATTAACCCCAATAAACTGGTGGTTCTGGGCAATAATTTTATTGGTTTCTTTATGAAAAAGAACAAAGTTTTCGACATAGTCGAGAAGCTTGGTTGGAGCTAATAGGCCATTAATAACACGCTCGACACTGATACCATCCTCTTTAATTTTCTGGCGGTCAATTCTATCTTTGTCATCATCAACCCGTAGCCAATTAAAGAAGTGCTCCCACCCCGCTGTAATACTACCCACCTTGGTTTCAATTGCATTGGAAAGAACACAAAATGCATTGCAGTGGAACAGTTGCGGGATATCGTGTTTGTAGTTCGTCAGGTTATCGTCGAAGGCAGAGCGCAGTTTTACATTTGAGTTTTTCAGTTCGATAAAAACTAGCGGTAGTCCGTTAATATAAAGGATGACGTCAGGCCTACGATAACCAGCTTTAGGTGCTTGAACACCGGCTTTAATCCAGAGTTGGGTAACCGCTAAATAGCTGTTGGGGCTATCTTGAGGGGAGGCTTGGTTAAAGTCGATAAGACGAACGGTATCACTTTGTTTTCGACCATTATTGTCATCGAACTCTACAGGCACCCCTTCACGAATATAGTTATGTAGCTCATGGTTGGCTGCCGTAGGATTCATCGCCGCACGGCGATCTGTAATCAGACTGATTACCTGCTCATCAATGACTTTTTCTGGGATATCTGGGTTTATGGCAAGGCAAGCATCGCGTAAGCGATCGGCTAAGATAACATCGCGTTTATCCGTTCTACCTGAGCCATCATTCAGGTCTTCGGGCATTGCCGTAAAGCAGTCCTGTATGTCAAAACCATACAGGTGTTGTAGCTGCTGAACTAGTGACTGCTCAATATCATCTTCACTGATAAAGTTTTTAACTTTGCCTTTAACCATAATCGTCCCTGTTTACTGCTTTACGTTTCTTCCACCATACTTGGAGGGAACTGAATATCTAAGTCTTCTATGGATAGCTTGCCTGAAATTAGGCGGGGCAGTATTGCTGTTTTGGTCTTTTCAAGCTTCAAATTTTGCAATGCTAGTGCTTCTTGCTGTTTTATGAGGGGTTGGACCAAATTTTCAAATTTATCTTGAATATATCTGCAAGGTAAATTAATAGTTTGATAATTTAAAAAGCTTTCAAATTGATAATTACTGATACCTGTTGACTGAACCTGATATATCCCGACTAAATCACATGTATAGTAAAGCTTTAAAAAGTATTTCATGAAAAATGGGGAAACCTTTTCAGGATCGAACCGTATCTGTTTACAGAAACTTGCACAAATAACCCTATTGTTGAATAGCTCTAACAGTCCTTTGGTTACCATTAAATTTCGGCCAAGAAGCTGATCTTTACTACCACCTGAAACCTCAAATACGAAATCATTTTCTTCCAATTTTCGTGATTTAAAATTAGAGGTTTTATGGAATCTGAGAACTTTGCTTGAGTAATCTCCAATAGCTAATTTGGGAATGTCTGTGCCGCGAATCACATAAGCTTTTTCTGTAAACGTCGGACCTTCGTTATCTTCACCCCAGCCACCTCCAATATAGTAGGTAACTATCTCTCTAATACTTTTAGAGTTCCAAGCCTTCGGAATCCCTTTCTCAAACTCTACGGATTGATAACCGGGAAAACGAAAACGAACAAACCACTCCCGGTAAATTTCTTCAGCCATCTTTTCAAGTAACGCTATGTGCTGTTTGTTGTTTTCAATGAGGTCGTCGTAAGTGCTCAGGGTAGCGGAAATTTTATCTTGTAACTCTTTTGGTGGAAGGCATACCTTAATGCTTTTAAGTAGACCTAGGTTAATTCCTGGAACAGCAGAACCAATAGCAATATCGTTTATATGTCTAACCATTTGAGGTAATGAGAAATAGTAATAAAGAAATTTACTATTACACTGCTTCGAATTGGGTCTTAACTTTAATTGCTTGTTAGAAATTATATAGGTATCAAAAGGGCTAGTATCAGGAATTAGGCCCACCTGGCCCAGAGTACCCCAGCAGGTGAAAACTAAATCACCAGATTTAACCTGCTGACCAGGGAATTCGCGGGCTTTATCTTCACTAATAAATACAAAGTCTTTTGCAATAAACTTCTCTTTGCCAATCGATAAATTACCTCCACGTATCACAGGTACTCCTTCGTCGACGAAAAACTTTGAGCTAATATTCGAACCAAAAGGTCCTGCTGTACAAGAGTATTTTTCAGGCGATTTAAGACTATCAACGGTTTTTATTACCCAGCCCTTGGGAAGGTATTCATTGTAGAACATATGCTTGGGAGAGCTTGTGTTACCCATTATTCTCCCACCAACTGTAGAATGTTGTGTTGAATAGTGTCTTGGAGTTTTGTTCTTTGATTTTCTAATGATTGAAGTTGTTCGTTTAAGCTCATTAAATCAGAAACAAACTCTTCCTCTGTTTTACCATCTTCTTCAATTACCACGCCCACATATCTACCAGGGTTAAGTGAGTAGTCCTGTTCTTGGACTTCTTCTTTTGTGGCTAGCTTACATAGGCCGGTCACATCTTCATACTCTGCGTTTGGAAAACGCTCTTGTAGCCAGTGGATGTGCTTAAAGAAACTCTCAGCACCTTTAACTTCGTTATGAAGTTGTTCAAGTGCGTTTTTAAGCTGTTTGGTTTGCCTATCAGTTGTTGCGCGCTTACCAGCAGCTTTCGCTTCCTCTGCTTTGGCTTTTTCATGTTTGCGGACGGTTTTATCTAATTGCTTAAGTCCCTGGTGGAGCGCATCAAAGAAGGGGATAAACTGCTGTTGCAGGTTGTGTTGTGCGGTATTTATAGCATCAACCTGGCTTTTATCAGCAAATTGACCAGACACTTGAGCCGTGTAGGCATCATAACTACCTTGTAGTTCAGTTAACGCTTTCCATTGCTGCACCAACTCACCTACAGCGATCTTGCCGGTTTCGTCTT
Organism: Neptuniibacter sp. QD57_21; assembly: GCF_047778075.1. GTDB lineage: Bacteria > Pseudomonadota > Gammaproteobacteria > Pseudomonadales > Balneatricaceae > Neptuniibacter. The sequence continues at coordinate 1,614,371 of NZ_CP180549.1, forward strand.
CGAGCACCTCAAGTAGTTGTTCACTCACAGGCTCAACTTGAGCTTTGTTTTCAACGAGGTGTTGCATACCTTTTGCAAAGTAACCATCGATAAGGTGAACAAATTCACGGCGTTTACCTTTATGCAATTTGCTAATTATTGCGAGGTTATTGATCTGCTCGGGACTGAATTCACGATGGGCACGGTCGATCTGAGTGAACACATTGCGGGCATCGATAAACAGAATACGGTCATCCTGTTTAGCTTTATCAAAAAACCAAAGCGTTGCAGGTAGCGTCACCGTGTAGAACATGTTTGATGGCAAAGTGAGCATGCCATAGATCAGATTGTTTTCGATCAGATTTTGACGGATTTCCGCTTCTGAATGGCGTGCATCGGATGCTGAGTTCGCCATCACCAAAGCGGCTCGGCCTGTATCTTTTAGTGATGTCGCAAATAGGTTGATCCAAAGATAGTTAGCGTTAGGAACGGTCTCTTTGCCTTCGTCTTTTTTCTTGGCTTTGGTTTTCTTTTTCGGAATACCAAATTCGTTAAAACGTTCATCTTCTTCAACATCAGCAACGGGTACGTCATCAACGTTAAACGGTGGGTTAGCCAAGACATAATCGAACTTTCCATACGCGTCGAATGGGTCTTCTTTATAGCTGTTGGCTTGTTTAATATCCCCGCGTAGGCCGTTAACAGCGATATTCATTTTTGCCAGCTTTACGGTATCTAAGGTTTTCTCCTGACCGTAGACGTAAAGTTTATTTTCATCATGATCTTCACCCAGTAGTTCTAGCTCTTCCTTGTGGTCTTCAATAAACTGCTGTGATTGCACGAACATACCTGCAGAACCACAAGCAGGATCATAAACTGTGCCTTTGTAGGGTTCGATAACTTCTACCATCAAACGAACTACCGATGTAGGGGTATAGAACACACCGCCGCCTTGACCTTCTGCCAGTGCGAATTTACCCAGGAAAAACTCGTAGATCTTACCCAGAATATCACCGGTGGTTTCCCGCGGAATATTTGAGAAGCTCTTTAGAAGTTGAGCGGGTAGTGTGTTATCGGTACGGGTAAGGGCAAAGTATTCCTCTTTCGGTAAAACACCTTCAAGTGATTCTTTGTATTCCTCGATCCCTTCCATCGCTTTTTTAATCGCTTTGGCGATATCTTCCTCTTCAGGAAGGTTAAGTAGATAGTCATAACGTGAGTGCTCAGGCAGGTAGAAGCCACATTTTTCTATAGCAATATCTGACAGCTTCTTTTCACGACGCGTGCCTTTAAGCTCTGCATATTCAGCGGCAATGGCATCTTCTACTTTGCTGTAGTTGTTATCAGCAAATTTGAGGAAGATAAGACCTAGCACAGGTGTGGCGTATTCAGTTGATTTTAGGTCACTGTTAGCACGTAAATTATCCGCGGCTGACCACAGGTCTTTCTCTAGGTTTTTAAGCTGTTCAGAATTCATTTGGCTATCAGTACTCAATTATTTTCTGATATGTATGGAGGCCTATTTGGGTTACAAAGCATCGTGATAAGGGGAAAGCGAAAATATACTTCAATGTTAAAAGCAGATGGGGATCGCAAGTATTCCTTAACTCGGTATGGGGCTCCATTTTTGATAACAAAATCATATTGTAAAAAAGCCTATTCAACAATCAGTTAATAGGTTTTCTGGTAAGGCTTTTAGCTTTGTGAGATAAAAAATACTTAATGTTGCGTGAGCAGGGAAAGCTATGAGTGAGAAGTCGTTATTTTTTGAAGAACCAGATAATCGAGAAAGACATATAGGTGGAGAACTTTCCGTTTTACGGATGCCATATAATTATCAAAAAACTACAGTGAAAGGAGTTTTGGATGGTTTTTTACTTGCCTCTCGTCGTCCCTATATCGTCACCGGATATACCTCATTAAAGAAACTTGTCCAGTTTCTATCGCGGATTACTGATCAAGCTAAGGTGCAATTGTTGTTGGGTAACGAGCCAAGCCCATCAAGCCCCCATGCGTATAAAGTGCGTAAGCAGAGCTTTCCTCATGAAGTTGAAGAATATTGGTTAGAACAAGGATTTTCATTACGACAAAGTCTAGAACTGGTCACAGCACTTGAGCGTTTTGAAAATGAGCAAATTGAGGCTCAGTACTTAGATATTCCTGGGCGCATGTTACATGCAAAGATCTACATCGCTGAAGATAACGCAATGATTGGATCGTCTAATTTTTCCGCCAATGGTTTAGAAAAGAACTTAGAAGGTAACGTTTGTTTTAAGAGAACAGAAAATGAAGAAGAGGCTAAGCGTTATGACGAAATTAAGTTTTTTGCAGATTGGCTATGGGAGCATGATGAAGCTCAAGACTATACGGATGAATTAAGTCAGCTACTTGGAAAGCTATTACGTACCGTTACTTGGAAGGAGTCATTAGCCAGAGCTTGTGCTGAAATTCTAGAAGGGCGCTGGGCAGATGAGTATTTAGAATCAACATTACCTATAGGCAATACAAAAATATGGCCAAGCCAGCGTAAAGGCGTTGCTCAAGCGCTTTGTATTCTTGATCAGCTGGGTAGCGTTTTGCTTGCTGATGCAACTGGTTCAGGGAAAACCCGTTTGGGTTCTTTGTTACTACGTGCTATGCATGATCGGGTATGGCAAAAAGGTCGGGCAAGAACGAGTTCTTTCACCACACTTGTTTGCCCTCCTGGAGTTAAAGACAACTGGGAACTAGAAACAGCTAGACAAGGTTTGCAGATAACGCCTTTTTCTCAAGGTGTGTTGAGTAATCCTAAATCAGGCAACAAATCTGAAATATTGGAAAATAATCTGAAATTAGCACAAATTCTATGTGTGGATGAGGCCCATAATTTTCTGAACGAAAAATCTAACAGAACTAAGTTTTTGCTCAGAAATATGGCGGACCACGTTATTTTGCAAACGGCGACCCCTATCAATAAAGGGGCGAGTGATCTGCTTTCGTTAATCAATATTCTAGGCGCTGATAATTTTGATTCGGGCAGTATTAAAGGTTTTAACCGTTATCTTTCGCGAAAGAACAAAGATCCTGTACTTAGGGATGAACACTTAAAGAAATTACGCAAAGAGATAGGTCGATTTAGTATTCGTAGAACTAAGGCTGACTTCAATGAAATGATTTTAAAGCAGCCAGAACTCTATTGCGATGAGCATAACAGAGCATGTCATTACCCCACTCACAACGCACTTTCTTATGAAACCGGTGAAAGTGAAAGTGCGATCCATATAGCCAGGGAGATTAGAGCTCTTGCTGCAAAGTTGCAGGGGGTAGCTTACATAAATAAACAGATTTCGCCTAACAAAGAACTACTAGAAAATTATTCCGCTAGTGAGCTGGTTAAGTGGCGAATTTCAATGGCCAGAGCTGCTTCTGCTTATCATGTGATGTCGCACCTTAGGTCATCAAAGGCTGCTGTTCTGAAGCATCTTGAGGGCTCTGAAGGTAAAGGTAATCAGTCTAAAGGCATAATACATAAATTGCAGGAACTTGCTGGGCAGGCACCCAAGTGTAGTTTTGATGATATTGATGAAATACCCGATTGGATCATGTCCGATGAAGCGCACCTATTGGCGTCTAAAACTGATTTAGATATTTATAAAGAAATTGTGCATTTGGTTGGAATGATGGATTCCAGCCGAGAGGAGACAAAGGCACAGAAATTAGTCGATCTTATTCATAAAGATGGTCATCAAATCGTATTAGCTTTTGATCGGCACCCTGCGACACTTTTTGATTTGGCAGAGAGAATAGAAGCCATTGATCAATCTATTGAAGTGCTAATTGGAACAGGCAGCACAGATAATAAGCGATTATTAGAAGAACGCCTGAAGCCTACTCCTCATTCAGATAATCAAAAATTAGTTGTTCTGTGTTCAGATGCTATGTCTGAAGGCTTGAATTTCCAGCAGTCCTCAACCGTTGTGAATTTAGATATGCCTTCTGTTGTTAGGTTACTGGAGCAGCGTGTAGGTCGTATTGACCGGATGGATAGTATCCATGATGAAATTGATGTGTATTGGCCTTCGGATTCAGCAGAATTTTCATTGAGGTCTGATGACAAACTTATTGAACGACATGGCACCGTGGATGCGTTACTTGGTTCTAACGTACCATTACCCGAAGCCTTTTCTGGCAAGGATGCTTCGGTTGTTGACTACAAGGGTATAATCTCTGAACACGAAGAAAGGGCTGATACTTGGGATGGTTTAGAAGATGCTTTTATGCCAATAAAGAGGTTGATTGGAAAACAGGGTTTAGTCAATCAGGATCAATATGATCAAATTGCTCTCCATACTCAGGATATAAAAGTAAGACTTACAGTTTTAGATGGTTTTCAATCATGGGCTTTTTTCTGCATTAAAGGTGGAAAGTATAGTGCCCCTAAGTGGGTATTTATTGAAGAAGGGCAAACTTCAATAGAAACAGATTTCGAGGTGATTTCTGCTAAGCTATTTGAACGATTACAGGATGTGCCAGAAAAACAGTCAGCACGTATTGATCAAAGGACGCAGGAGCAATTAGACCGATATCTTGATCAGGTAGCTTCACTAGAAAGGTTATTACTGCCTAGGCGTAAGCAGGTAGCTTTAGAGCAGATGCATACAGTCTTAGGTGCCTATCAACGCTTGTTAGAATTTAAAAGTACTGAAAGTGAGTTTATTTGTGATTGGCTAAAGATATTGGAAGGGGACTCTAATCGAATGCAGTCCGTGGATTGGAATAGTATTGCGGAGCAATGGTTAGAGCTCATTAGGCCTTATTGGTATGAGGAATTGAGCCGAAACAAAACCAAACGTGCTGTACGACTGAAAGATATAGAAAAAACACTTATAGCCTCGCCTATTCCAATAGAGAGCATTCGACTGAAATTTAGCGAACTTCTGAGCGCGCCTTCAATTGAAGACCGTGTAGTCGCTTGTATAATTTCTCATGTAAGTGTTTAAATAGACAGTAGTTCTTAATCACGTGTTAAAGCCTTAAACCTCTTTAGATTCCGATTAACAGTGCTACTGCTTAAGCCACATTAAAGCTTTAGATAATACCCAATCCAAAAAGGCTTAGTCGCTTCTTTGTGAGCTTGTTCGCGGTTTAATCCTATATCCTTCAATTGCTCATCACTTAACTCAATCAACGCTTTTCGGGTGCGATAGTTCTGCTGCCACTGATTGAGAATACACGCCAATTTACGCAAATTTATTGCCGGAAGAGGATAACTATTTCTAATCTCTTTTGATGGCTGGTAGTTTTCGCATACTTGAATGCTCATCTGTGTATCCTCAGTTTATGCTTAATTTGTAGGTATTATTGGTCTTGGGTTGCTATAGTGACAAACGATATAAATTTCTATTCAGTTAACTAAAACTTAAGTGATATGGATCGTTTACCTCCTCTTAAAGCGTTGCGCGTATTTTTGGTGGCTGCTGAGCACGGCAGTTTTAAAGTAGCGGCTGAAAAGTTGTTTGTGACGCAGGCTGCGGTAAGTCAGCAGATACGTTTGCTGGAAGAATACTTTGCCAAGCCTCTGTTTATTCGTCTGAATCGAGAGGTTCGTTTATCTCCTGCTGGTGCTGCTTTGTTGCCTTATATCCAACAGGCGTTCAAGGCAATTGAGGAGGGGAGTCGTGCGCTTTCGGTCGATCCTTCACCTAATCAGCTTAAGATCACTTCACTACCTTCATTTGCTGCGCGGTGGTTGATCCCTAGGCTGGGTTCATTTCAGCAGGCCTATCCAGAGTTCAATTGCTTAGTATCTACTTCCTGTGATCTACATGATTTCTCGGATGATAGTCAGGATCTGGCGATTCGTTTTGCTGAAGGCGGGAATACACAGTTGATGGAGAAAATTCTGACCGAGGATTATATCGTTTCGGTCTGCCATCCTGACCTTTTGCAGACAAAGGATGGAGCTGATCTGAACCTTGGCAACTTGCCCTTGTTGATTGATGACTCACCCGAACTTAAACAGGTTAATGCTGGATTTATTCGAGAGATGGGGGGGAATAATCAGGTGGTTCTGCAACTGCTAGATTCCAGTCTTCAGGTGGATGCTGCATTGAATGGTCAGGGGGTTGCCCCGATTCGTTATAGCCTAGTGTACGAGTATATTGAACGCGGCCATTTAGTATGCCCGCTTAAGTGCTATTGGAATTCGCCTTATGCCAACTATCTGGTTGCGCCTGAAGCTAATTTTGATCGCCCGAAAGTGATGGCTTTTACCGATTGGATTATGGAAGAGGTTAGAGCCGTTGAAGCGCATTGGCAGGTGTTTAAGGATACTTACAATTTTTCACTGATAGGTGACTAAGGTAAACGTGTTTATTCTCCCTCTAAAGTTTCATACTGGGGTATCGGAAAACGTCCATTTAGTTCTCGACGATTCCCAAATTAGGAACTATAGTTCCCATATTAGGACTTTTTGGGTTGTTTTTGATGTTAGCTTCGACGATTGGAACTGCGCTGTTTACTAAGGCGCAACAGAATGTATTAGGTTTGCTATACGGTAACCCTGAGAAAAGCTTTTATCTCAATGAGATTGCTAGAAAAACGGCAATGGGTAAAGGTGCACTCACGCGTGAGTTAGCAAAGCTAACAGAGGCGGGAATACTCACTGTTACCAAGTTAGGTAATCAGAACCATTATCAAGCAAATAGCAGTTGCCCGATTTATGGTGAATTGAAGCAGATTGTTATTAAAACCTTTGGTATTAAAGGTGTGCTTCAGCAAGGGATATCTGGTCTTTTAGAGAACGTCGAACAAGCCTTTATCTATGGTTCTGTCGCTAAAGGTGAAGAGCATGCCGAGAGCGATATTGATTTAATGCTGGTGGGTAATGGTTTAAGTTATAGCGAGGTAATGGAAGGATTGGAGCCTCTTGAAGAGCAATTGAACCGCCAGATAAATCCAACCATTTATACACCAGAAGAGTTTTCTCAACGCTTAGGTGAGGGACAAAACTTTGTTTCTAAGGTTATGTCACAATCTAGGATCGATCTACTGCAAGGATAGCAGGGGAGTTCTATGAAGGAACTGGATAATTTAGTCAAAATTAACAAGCTCAATTTCGAACCGCCAGATAAAAAGGAATTTGAAGGCATGGTTCGCGCAGGTAAAACCAAACTTAATGATGCTCAAATCGAAGGCCTAAGTGAAGATAGCCAGTTCTCATTAGCTTATAGTGCAGCGCACGCATTCGCCTTAGCTGCTTTAAGATGGCATGGCTACAGATCCGATAGCCGTTACTTAGTTTTTCAGTGCTTGGGCCATACTTTAGGGCTAAGCAAGGCAAAATGGCGGGTTTTAGATAAATGCCATAACACACGAAACCTTGCAGAGTACGAAGGACATCTTGAGATCAATCCACAGCTGCTTTCCGAGTTAATTAGTATTACTAAGGAGCTTGAAGTTCTCTTGGCGAATTTGCCAGCATTAGAATAAGAGTTGTTTCTCACACGCAAAGTCCCAAAATGGGACTTTTGGTTCCATTTTGGGGACTTTTGCTATTAGTAACTCCTATGAAACAAGCCCAAGTGCTGTTGCTATACCTCACTAGATTCTGAAGTGAGGATCTAATGAATATGATAGAAACTTTGTGTGGTTATTTAGGATCTGTCAGATATAGCGAGATCACCTGTTTACAGAAAAATACTCTGCTATACTCGCGCCATTGTAGTTAGTGATTAAGAGGCCTTATTTATGTCGAATCGTCTGGTGATTCTGGATACTGAAACCACAGGTATGAACCAGGAAAGTGGTCCGCATTTCCAAGGGCATCGGATTATTGAGATAGGCTGTGTTGAGGTAATCAACCGTAAGCTGACCGGCAAAACCTTTCACGTCTACATCAACCCAGAGATGCCTATTGACCCTGAGGCGATCGCGGTCCACGGTATCACGGATGAGCAGGTTAAAGACTGCCCGAAATTTGCTGAAATCGCTCAGGAGTTTGCCGAGTTTCTCGACGGCTCAGAGATGATTGCACACAACGCACCCTTCGACGTCGGGTTCATGGATCATGAATTCGGTATGTTGGGTTCGGGTTGGAAGACGACAGAAGAGCTCTGTAAAGTCACCGACTCCCTCAAAATCGCTAAAGATAAATTCCCGGGTCAGAAGAACAACCTCGATGCCTTATGTCGCCGCTTAGGTATTGATAACTCCCATCGTGAGTTACACGGCGCCTTGTTGGATGCCGAGATTCTTGCTGATGTTTACCTGTTGATGACAGGTGGCCAAACTTCTTTGTCGTTGTCGGATGATGAGGCGGGTGGTGATGCAGGGCAAATCAGAAGACATGCAGATGCACTGCAAGGCTTACCTTTAGTTACGTTGTCTGATGAAGAGCTAGCCGAGCACGAAGCATTTCTAAATATGCTTGATAAGAAAGCTGGTGGAAGCTGCACTTGGCGTCAGGATTTAGTTGAGGCGGAATAAGGAAGCCTTCGCCTCTAGTTGCCTCCACTACTTTTTAAACAATATGTTAGCTATGGTTTTTCAAGACCCTGATAGGTAAAGTGGGCAGAAATCGTGTTACTTACACGATTTAGATAGAGAAAATTTCAAGGATGGTAGATGTGTGAATTAAAAAGGATTTTACGCCTAACACTAATTAGTTGTTTGCTATTTAGTTCTAATCTTGCCTATTCAGGCGTTAAAGAATACCCCATCTTAAAGGTCGATTACGGCCCTTCAACCACTTTTAAGACCGGTACTGTCGGTAAGATCAATATTCCGTTAGACGAGCTTACCAATGCAAAAATCGCAGTCTTGGATGGGTTAGTAATCATTTTCGATGATGGTTCTAATCTATCAATGGAAACGCTCACCGATATAGCTCTTGGATTCCAAGGCGTTGATATGCGCACTTGGCCAAAGTACCTCTTAGGAATACAAAACGCTGGTCCTGAACCTGAGGGCTACAAATCCGAGCTGCAACAATCTAAAGAGCACATTATTGACACTGAAGTATCAGCTTACGAGATAAGAACATTTCCTACCGAACAGGGAATCGGTTACTGGGCTATTGGCCCCAAAAAATCAGTAATCGTATTTACTTCATCAGTCATAGAAGACCAGGTGGCGCTCTTATTTGCTGAAAATATGGATGAGCAGCAAATTAAAAAAATCATCATTAATGGCACGCTAAGATAAAGATATTACGTGAATGCCTAACCCTGTGATTGAAAGGTATGTGCTTGTAGAGCGATTATTATTTTAAATCGGTTGTCGTTTGACAACTTGATAGTGCATTTCTAAACTTAGCATACGGAGAGACAGGGATGTCTCGTAAGAAACACTCCAAAAAAGAAGTGGAAGCCGCATTAGTTTATGCGGAAAAGAATGGTTGGCGTATTGAAGTTGGTGGAAGCCACGCTTGGGGTAAAATTTACTGTCCTTATAATGACAAAGAATGTCGTTGTGGTGAGTTTTGTATCGTTAGTATTTGGAGCACCCCAAAAAGCCCGCAAAACCATGCTAAGCAGATCAAACGAGTCGTTGATAACTGTGCTGTGAAAAAAGCATGTGATGAGGAATAAAAGCATGCGTGATTATGAATTTACCTTGAAGTTTGCATTGCCAGACGCTGACATTGATCCTAGTACTTATGTTGAGCAATTAGGTGAAGCAGGGTGCGATGATGCATTAATTGGGTTAGGTCATAGTGGGCGTATCGCTTTACAATTCACCCGAGAAGCGAAAAGTGCTTCTGAGGCTGTGATCACCGCGATAGAAGATGTGAAGTCTGTGATTCCAAATGCTCAGCTATTTGAGGCGACACCTGATATGGTCGGGGTTTCGGATATTGCTGAAATCATAGGGGTATCTCGGCAAAATATTAGAAAGCTGGTAATGAATCATGGCTACACCTTTCCTGTCCCTGTTTATGCAGGTAGTTCTTCTTTATGGCACCTTTCTACCGTTCTTGATTGGTTTGAGACCGAGCAAAACAAAACTATTGAACCGACGATAAAAGAGATCGCTTTTACAAATATGCAGGTTAATTTAGTTAAGGAAAGCCATAAGCTTGATCCTATCTATTCTTCAAAGTTATCTGTTCTCAATCTGTAGAGCCTATCTGCAGCTCCGTTTACCGTTATTTATGAATTAGGCCGCCACATATCATAGACATCATGGTTTGATACAGAGCAGAGAAAGTAAAGAAACATGGGTTTCTTAGCACATTAGATTAGCTGTTCTGTTGTGGTCATATTTGTATTCGGTATTATGTTTTGAATAATGTGATCATTCATTCTTTTTTAGGCCAAGGATATTTTGCAAACACTCGTAAAGCCTGCAGAATCTCTTATCGATTTTTCGGATCAACCTGACTTTGTTGCAACATTGTGTAAGCAGGTTAGCCTCCTACCTTATTTTTTAGATCGTATATACCACGCTTCGGTTTCTGTCGATCGACAGGATTTGATTGCCTTTCTTTCCAACAATACCTCTCACCAGCAAATGTATTGGCATGAGCGAGATCAGGATAGATCGCTAGCAGGCCTTGGTGTCGCGGTGGAGGTAATTACAGGATCATCATCTGAAGCGATTGCTGAAGTTAAAAATTTATCATCTCGGATCTTTAGCCAATCTGAAAAAGCGTATCTCCCTTGGTTCTTTGGCGGATTTTCGTTTGCTGAAGAAGATGAGAGTGATATATGGCAAGAATTTCCATCCAGTTATTTTGTTTTGCCGCAGATCTGTTTGAGTGAAACTCAGGGTGAATATCACCTACATATTCACCTGCCATGTAACGGCGAGGCTGAATGGAATACTGCAAAAAATGATCTGATTAGGCTACTTCTTGCACTGGATTGGGATCAGTCCATTCCAGAACCTAGTGAGGAAGGTCTGCAGTTTCAAAAATGCTCTAGTATCGATAAAGCCCATTGGCATGATCTCTGTGATCAGGTTCAGAGTGACATTGATCAAAAGCATGTTGAAAAAGTCGTTCTCGCCAGAGATGTAGTCGTACCAGTTAATGGTTCAATGAATGTTCATCATTTATTGAACCGGTGGTTGACGGTAAATTCAGATACTTATTCGTTTATGCTGCAAAGAGGCGATAAGTATCTTTTGGGGTGTTCACCTGAGCGTCTTTATAAAAGAGAAGGGCAGCAACTTAGCACAGAATCATTGGCTGGAACGGTTGGGCGAGGAGACGATTTAGCGGGTGATGATCTGTTAGCTCAAAAGCTATTCAATGGCTCTCAGTTTCAGAATGAACATGGGTTGGTCAGCCGATTTATACAGCAGCAGCTTGAAGGTGTTTGTAACACGGTTGATTTTGAACCTACTCAAGTTATGAAATTGGAAAAAGTTCAGCATCTTTACCAAAAGGTGACTGCTGAACTTAATTGTAATATTGATGATGCTGAATTGATAAATCTGCTCCACCCGACACCTGCTGTATCGGGTTATCCTAGAAATGCCGCCTTGAATTTCCTGTCTTCAAATGAGTCCTTAGCGCGTGGTTGGTATAGCGGAGGGATTGGAATCGCCAGTTATAGTGATGAGAGGGAGTTTGTTGATTTTGCTGTCGTGATTAGATCTGCGCTACTGGAGAATAACCGTTTACACTGTTTTTCTGGTGTCGGTTTGGTTGAAGGCTCCGATTCAGAATCGGAATGGCAGGAGCTGGATTCGAAAATTAACTCTCTTCTCGATGTGGTTTATGGAACAGCACAACACTAATCTGACAAATCTATGGGCCGCTGCTGTTCTAGAACAGTTAGTTCAGTTGGGCGTCGAGGACATCTGTATTGCGCCTGGCTCTAGAAGTGCTCCTTTAGTTATTGCGGCTGCCAGGCTTTCTCTGTCTAAAACCAATAATGGGGAGCAGGGGCAGCTGAGATTACACACGCATATTGATGAGCGAGGCTTAGGTTTTTTCGCACTGGGTCTTGTCAAAGCGCGGTCAAAGCCAGTCATCGTGATTACTACATCTGGGACTGCGGTTGCTAATTTATATCCTGCAGTCATCGAAGCTTTTCAAACATCGCAGCCGTTGATAGTGCTCTCTGCTGATAGGCCTGAAGAGTTGCTAAATTGTGGCGCGAATCAGGCGATTAATCAGAAAGGAATCTTTGCTGATAATGTTGTCGAATTTTGTCAGATTGATGCGTTAGATAGTGAAGCAGAGATTACAGAAAACCTGAGTTCAATTGTCAGGGCTTACCAGAAAGCCAGTACGTCAGGCCCTGTACAGATCAATTGCGCATTTAGGGAGCCGCTTTATCCAACAGATGATGTGGATCTCTTAGATACAGACAAATACCTTCAGATTGTTGCTCCAGAGAGCCTATCTGCTTCCTCTGTTTGTGAAACAAAGTTTAGCCAACCCAAAGGGAAAGCAGTGCTTGTCGCCGGTGATTTAACCTCTTCGCAAGCACAGCATGTGTTGGCAATGGCTGAACGGTTTGATACCCCAATTCTTGCCGACATAAACAGTAATTTGCCGAAGCATCGATTGATTATTCAAAGTGTTGAACTGATTCTTGAAGCTCAGCCTGACCTTCTTGCTGAATACGACTCGGTGATTCAGTTTGGTGGGCGGCTTGTCGGCAAGCGCTTGTTGAATTGGTTATCTGAAAGCCATTTTGAAAACTATATTTTGGTATCTCCACAGGCGTTAGCACTCGATCCCTCTAAAACGGCTACCCAGATTTGCTTAGATATAGATGAGTACTGTCAGGACGCGGTCATCGAAAAATCAGATCATGCTCTCTTGTTGGAAAAGAGCGGTCAGATACTGGAGAAAGCAAGAACCTTTGTGCGTTCACTATCATTCGGTGAGCTGAAAGCTGCGCAGACTCTATGTGATGTTCTGGATGGTAGCGTGGACCTCTTTGTCGGTAATAGCTTAAGCATTCGTTTGATGGATCTGCAGTCTAATCGAGATTTCTCTGTATTCAGTAACCGAGGGACGAGTGGGATTGATGGGCTGTTGGCCACAGCTTGTGGTGTACAGCAGGGGCGAGGGAGACCTATGGTGGTTTTGTTAGGTGATACCTCGCTGTTGCATGATCTAAACAGTTTGATGATCGCACGCCGTCATATCAGTGCCTATCCGCTTATATTGATAGTGTTGAACAATGACGGCGGCAGCATATTTAATATGCTGCCTACGGCAAATTTAGGTGATATTCAGCGAGATTTTTTCCAGCTACCGCATGGTCTGGAGTTTTGTAATATCGCTAGGAGTTTTGATATTCCTCATTATTTACCGAGCACCGAAGCGCACTTCAAACAGCAGCTTACTGAGTTACTCAAACAGAATGGGGTGGCAATGATCGAGTTACAAGTACCTCCCACTGAGAGTAGTCAGCAAATAAAAGCACTCTATGAGTTTTCAAGAAATCATGGCGCAGCTTCTGATTCGACAGGCTAATAATTAGATGCTGATCAACCATCCGAATTACAATGGCCAGATATTAACTGAAAGCTCCCCCGTTATACTCTGCCTCCATGGCTTTATGGGGGGGCAGGATGATTGGAAACCCGTTATAGATCTTCTCCCAGATAGTCAGAAACTGAATATTCTTTATCTCTCTTTGCCTCTTTCCTTCCCAAAAGAGGTGACAGATATTGAAGGTTATAGCCGTTGGTTGTGGCAGCAACTTCCCGATTTTAAACAACCGGTGTTTTTACTAGCGTATTCTCTGGGTGCACGTATTGGGATGCATTGGTTAAGGGATAATCCTGGTTTAATTTGTGGTGCTTTATTCGAGGGAGGGCACCCGGGCCTCCCCGGCGACAAAGCGCGGCTAGACAGTGATTTAGTTTGGCAGCAGCGGTTTAGTCAGCAGGATCTTAAGCTCACTTTGGAGCAGTGGTATCAGCAAAGTGTGTTTAATGGCAGAGAAAAAGATACAGCGGAACAGATCTATCAACGGCATAAGGCTGATCCATCTGCTTTAGGAAACTTATTGCTGACTCTATCTGTGGCTAATCAGCAGGATATGACGTCCTCACTTGGGGGGCACCCTATTACCTATCTCACAGGAGAGCATGATAAAAAATACACAGAATTAGCAAAACAGCTCGTTCAACAGCATGCTAATATCGTTCATCATGTTATCTCAGGTGCAGGCCATAATTGTCACAGTGATCAGGCCTGTAGTGTGAGTAGGATTTTATCTAATTTTTTAACGGACTTTATTCATGACTAACCCTGCAGACAGCAGTATCCAGAAGGGCGCAGATTGGGTTGATTGCGGGCAGCAATTTACAGATATCCTTTATCACAAGGCTGAAGGTATCGCTAAAATCACTATTAATCGTCCTGAAGTACGTAATGCCTTTCGCCCACAAACTGTCAAAGAGATGATTGCGGCAGTCAATGATGCCCGTTATGACGATCAGGTAGGTGTGGTTATTCTGACTGGGCAAGGAGATATGGCTTTTTGTTCAGGCGGGGATCAGCGAGTTCGAGGTGATACGGGCTACGAAGATGAGTCTGGTGTTCATCACCTTAATGTTCTGGATCTTCAGAAGATGATCCGAAGCTTACCTAAGCCAGTTATCGCGATGGTAGCGGGTTATGCCATTGGTGGCGGTCATGTATTACATCTAGTGTGTGATATGACGGTAGCTGCGGAGAATGCTCGATTTGGTCAGACAGGCCCTAAAGTAGGGTCTTTCGATGGTGGTTTTGGTGCCAGTTATATGGCAAGTATCGTAGGGCAGAAAAAAGCCCGTGAGATCTGGTTCTTATGTGATCAGTACGATGCAAAAGAAGCACTAGATATGGGCCTAGTCAACAAGGTCGTACCTTTAGAAAATCTAGAACTAACCACGGTTGAGTGGTGCCGAAAAGTGCTTAGGCTTTCACCAATGGCGTTGAGAACGTTAAAGAGTGCTTTCAATGCTGGAATAGACGGGCAAGCAGGTCTTCAAGAGCTAGCCGGTAATGCGACTATGTTGTTTTATATGACAGAGGAAGGGCAGGAAGGCCGTAATGCCTACAATGAAAAACGTCCACCTGACTTTAAGCGATTTAAACGCCAGCCATGATCCCTAAGCTCCGGCTTCTTGAGTATGAAATTCCGTTTACCTCTCCCTTTGTTTTTAATATGGGTGGTAAGCGGAAAACACTCAAAACTAGACAGGGATTGCTACTACACTGGTTGTTCGGCGATCAGAGTATTTATACAGAGGTCGCACCCTTACCAGGTTTTTCAAATGAAACCCTACAACAGTGTAAGCAGCAGTTATTAGTGCTTGATTCGACGGAATTGTCCGCTTTTGTTAGTTCGAAGCGCTTATACCCAAGTGTGCGGTTTGCAATTGAAGCTGCGTGGTATCAACTTGAGAATCCTTTGCGTTCTACAGCTGTTCGTTCCTGTTCGCTTATGGATAAGAGCTCCGAAAGCCATCGGATAAAAATTAAAGCAGGGCATCAATCAATTGAGAATGATGTTTTGTCTTTAAAATCAGCATTAGCTTATTTGCAACCTCATCAAAAGTTACGAATTGATGCCAACCGGACATGGACGATAGAAGAGCTAGAAACTCTCCAGCAAGCACTCAATACGTCACAAATCGATTATGTGGAAGAGCCGCTTAAGTGCTTCGACCATTACCAACCTAACGGATTGTCTATCGCTTTTGATGAATCTCTCCGCGAGCTAGATCCGCTAAAGCCTGTTCCGGAAATATTCTTTACTGCTAAAACCTGGGTATTAAAGCCAATGCTATGTGGGTTACAACGAACTATAGAGCTTGCTGAATTAGCTCGTGAGAGGGAAATAGCCTGTGTGCTTTCCAGTAGCTTTGAAAGCAATGTCTCATTGGAGTTTTATCATTCACTGGCTCAGGACCTGGAATTAACCGAGGAGCAGGGCTTGGATACTCTTAAGTATCTTGCAAAAGACCTACAGCCCGCAAAAATTAAGCTTAGAGCGGAAAAAGTCCCATTGGCAGATTGTAAAGAGATTGCGCAGCTATGCTAGAAACGCTCCTCGAAAAGCATTACGGCAATGGCAGTACACTGGGTGATGAGCAGCATCGTTTTTCTTACGAGATGTTTAATCGTCTGATTCAATCTAAGAGAGATGAACTGTATTCATTCGGGTTAAGAGAGCATCAACTTGTTCTGTATAAAGCTGCTAATACGCTTGATACGCTCATTTTAAGTTGTGCCATTATGGAGTTGGGGGCGGTAGCAGTTCCGTTCAATCCTGCATTTAGTGAGACCTTGCTGAATGAGTTAAAAGCCCTTAACCAGTATGCGTGTTTTATCGATCAGCATGGGGTAACGGGACTAGATGAAGAGCATGAAGAGGGTGTTGTTGATTCATCCATAGTGAATGGAATTTTTACATCGGGATCGACAGGAACACCTAAACTGGTTTGTTATCGCCTCTCTAACCATATTGCCAGTGCTAAAGCTTCAGCGATCATCAATCCTTGCGACTCTTCTGATCATTGGCATGTCTCATTGCCGATCTACCATATCGGTGGCTTTAGCGTGCTTTTCAGGGCAATAGTGTCCGGTGCATCGCTGACTATTGGTGGCCGTGTAGAGGACCCATTATTTCTACAGAACATGGGTATAACCCATGCTTCGATGGTGGCGACACAGTTACAACGTTTCAAAGCATCAGCTGACAATATAAAGGATTTAAGGCTAAAAACCTTGCTGATAGGGGGAGGTCCTACGGCAGATAAACTTCTACGTTTATGTGCTGACCTGCCTTTAAGAAAGACTTACGGCATGAGCGAAATATCGTCACAGGCTTGTACTGAAGGTGAAGATGGCTCGATGGAAGTGCTAGACAGTGTCGAGCTAAAGGTTGATGAAGACGGTGAAATATTACTGGCAGGTGAAAGCTTATTTGCAGGCTATCTGGTTAGTAACCAATTGAGATCATCAGAGGCATTTTTCCGGACAGGTGATATCGGCCGGTGGGAGAGTAACAGGCTGCTGATTACAGGGCGTAAGGATAATCAGTTTATTAGCGGCGGTGAAAATATTCAGCCGGAAATGATTGAGAAACAACTACTCAAACTAGAAGGTGTGACTCAAGCAGTAGTGGTTCCTGTTGAGTGTCCTGAATTTGTCTATCGACCTTTTGCTTGGGTAAATCCAGATTGTTGTTTTGCTCAGATTAAGTCCGATCTTAAGAACTTATTACCCAGTTTTATGATTCCTGTTGGCTTTGCCCAGATACCTGATTCTATGATGGTGAAAGGCCTCAAGTTATCTCGCAAGGAGCTTACCGCTCTAGCTGAACAAGAGCGGTAAGTAATAGCCTATCGCTAATCCAAATAAGGCGTTTATGACCTTAAACGATAAATCTAATATACAGAAAAACGAATTAATAAGAGTTATTAAATTAATACTGCAATGTGCCAAAGTAGATGCTCTGCACAACAATCATTACGGGCTAATTTAATAGTACTTGAGCAAACTGATATACTGAAAACAGAGGATGTATGCTGGTATATGGCTATTTTTATTAAAAACTATTGACTGCGAAACAGGTCGAAGTGTTTTTAAAGAATGAGAGCGTTGAAAGTGACAACTAAGAAAAGAAAACTCACTTTATCAAGAATAGAAGAGCGTGTTCAACAGTTACCGCTTCTGCCTTCTGTTGTTTGTGATTTGATGGCGCTTGATACAGACTCCCCCTTCTTTTATGACAAAGTAACTGAGTTGTCTCAAGCAGACCCTCCGCTGGCAACAAGAGTACTAAAAATTGCTAACTCAGCCTCTTCGGCACATTCCCATGTCATAACTGATCTGCATGAAGCACTGATTCGGGTTGGGACAGATAAAATATTATCGATTATAACAACATTATCAGTTGCTCGAGTTTTCACCCCCGTAACAGATCAGCAAAAAGCCATTTGGCAGCACTCAATTGAAACAGCTCATATTGCGAAGTTTGTGGCGATCCATCTAAAAGATTTTAACGTGGATAAAGGGCTGGCATTTACTTCAGGCTTGTTACATGACATAGGAAGATTTGTACTGTTTGAAATGACAGCTAAAGCCATTGATGTCGTAGATGCTAAGGGCTGGGACACGCCGATAGAATTACCTGAGGTAGAGAAAGGAGTACTTGGTTTTACACATGCAGATGCTGGCTTTATTGCGGCGAAGAAATGGCAGTTGCCGAAAGTAATTGTAGACATGATTCGTTATCACCATAATTACGAGATAAACGAACACAACGAAGTGTCAGCAGAATTGCGGAACTTAGTTTTAGTTGTCCAGTTCGCAGATTTGGTGAGTGTTTTAATTGAAAAGAACCCAGAATGGCCTGATTGGGATGAAGCAAAATTGACTAGTGAAATTCGTAGTTTCTGTCACCACGATAGTTGGCCTAAAGTTAATTTTCCAGTAAATGAACTCGTAAAAGAACTACCAGTTATATCTATTGA
This sequence comes from Neptuniibacter sp. QD57_21, assembly GCF_047778075.1. Lineage (GTDB taxonomy): Bacteria > Pseudomonadota > Gammaproteobacteria > Pseudomonadales > Balneatricaceae > Neptuniibacter. The sequence continues at coordinate 1,632,770 of NZ_CP180549.1, forward strand.
GTGCTATCAGATACTTGAAAAGCTAAGGTTGAGATAAAATCTACCCTACTGTTTATTAGTTAATACTGGTTTGTAATCTATAAAAAGTTCTTGGACCTCATGGTGAAGTGTTTCTGCCTCAAGGATTTCCTTCGTCTGTAGCAGTTATCTAGTGATAAGTCAGGTTACTTTCGTAGGCTGATATGCACTGGAACTATCAGAAAACACTTTGATTAGTCCCAATATTGGAATTATTGATTATATATTGGGACTTTTGGGCTCCGCTTAAATCTTTACGATGAACAGCTGTAATGAGATAAACCACCTAGATCATTCAGTTCTGCTGGTCTTAATCTATAGAATTTATCTTCCACTTCTTGTGATTGTTCAGCATAAGGCTGAGTCATTACTTTCTGTAGTTCCCTTATAAGCTCGTAATTACCTTCCGTAGCCTGCTGATAAGCTGGTTGTACAAACCACTCACGTAGAGTGTATTTAGGGTTTACCTGTTTCATCTGCTGAATACACTCTTCTGGCGAACGATTCAGATAGGTATTAGCCTGCTCCACAGCGGTGTTCCATCGCTTAAGCCAATCTTCCCAGCGTTCACTGAGTTTGCTAGATGGCGCTTGGTAAAAGCTATTTGTTAATGGCTCTAGGCTCTCTGGCAGGTTGGATAGTTCACGGAAGAAGAGCGTGTAATCAGTTTGGGTCTGGGTCATTAGAGCTAATAGCTCTTTTACTAGTTCTGGCTCAAATTTATGTAGGCCTAATTTTGCGGCCCACATTGCTTCCATTTTGTTAGTCATCTCTTCTGCAAAACCGTTTCTGATTTCACTGAGCTGTTCTATTCCGTCAGGAGCTGTTTGGAGAAGGGGAGCTAAGGCTACGCAGAACATATGGAAGTTCTGTTCTGCGGCTAGAGGCTGATTTAGGAAGGAGAAGTGATGCCCGCCGCCGGTCCAAGGTTGGAATTGTGGATCAAACTCATCCATAAAACCGTATGGACCATAATCTAGGGTAAAACCACCCGCAGCACAGTTATCGCTGTTGAAGTTGCCTTGGCAGTAGCCGACCCGAATCCAGTTACTGACTAGTGAAGTGAGTCGGTCACGGAAAGCTTGAGCGAGTACCAGCGCTTTCTCTGTTAGAGATAGATCCTTATCGATTGCATAGCTGTATTCACGCTCGATCAAATGGAGAACTAGCATCTCGAGTTCTTCTAATGCTTTAGGGTGTTCTTGTTTTCGAGCACGGCGACCAAAAAGCTCTAACTGGCCAACACGAATAAACGATGGGGCAACACGTGTTGTGATTGCAACCGGGTTATAGACCATGGTGTCAGGTTCATGAGAGTGTGAGCCTTCAGAATACCAAGGCCGCCTGACCGTTTCTGATTTGGAAACGTAAAGGCTCAATGATCTTGATGTCGGCACGCCGAGGGCATGCATATGCTCTTGCGCTAAAAACTCACGCACACTTGATCGTAAAACTGCACGGCCATCTGCTCCGCGGCAATATGGAGTTTGACCGCCGCCCTTAAGCTGCATCTCCCAACGTTTATCGTTGAAGATGCCTTCTAAAACAGAGACTGCTCGACCATCTCCATATCCGTTACCTGTGCCAAATGGGCATTGTTGATAGTACTCATTTCCGTAGATTGAAAGGGCATAACCGCAGGCCCAACCCTGCTTACGTAAAGGTTCGGGTACTTGAGAAAGGTCGCCAGAGAACATCTGCTTGAAACCAGCCGATTGCGCCAGAGTATCCTTAAAACCTAATTCTCGAAAAAAGGTATAGCTATGTGTGATGTACTCAGGCTTATTGATAGGTGTTGGGTTAACTGGCACATAATGGCCAGAAAAGATCTCTCTAGGGAAATGGTCGATCCCGTTTTTTGTTGCTTCTGGATCAGGATTTAAGGTTTGTAATAGCGAGTAATCGGCGTGAGCTGCAAGATCGTCGAGTGAATCGATAGTTGGTTCATGATTTGTAGCAGATGGATCGATCATTGTAGCTCCATAACTTGGGTTAACGCTGGTATGTGTAGTTTCAAATATCTATTTGAGATTTAAAAGAGGGCAAGATCTCTTATAGCAATAAACTTTAGTGAAACGGGTAAATAGTTAACATCCGAAATACTGAGTTTATCTTGATTAAGCGGTATTTTCTCAGGCTGCTTTTGGTTTGTTAGTGGCCTGTTAATAGGGCTATACAAAATCCTTTAGTGTTTGTTTGAAAAGTGAACAAATGTCGCCTTTGTGACAATATTTTTAGGTCTTTAGTTCATATCCTGTACCGTAGAAATAAGTTGTTTAACGTCTATAGTAAACCTATACCCCAATATTTGATTACATAGTGTTAAGGGTGGGGGCTATGTAAGGCTTTTTGGGATTCCTACCTGGTTTCTGAAATGGTATTGAAAAAAGAGTCTCATAAGCATTTTTGGCCAATTATCACGATTATGATGTTTGTCGGGGTAATTACTTGTTTAGCTTCGATTGGGATCTTATACAAGTCTGCTGTTGAGGCTGCAGAATCCCGTCTAGTGTCTCTTGTTTCAAGCAAAGCTCGCCTTATAAATTCAGTTGCTGTCTTTGATGCGGAATACAGTCGTGTAGACCACCCTGATGGGGCTGAAGGTGCAACCTTAAGTCAAATTCGAAACTCGTTTAAGGATAAAAATGGGTTTGGGGAAACCGGTGAATTTGTTGTTGGTCAGCTCAGAGGAGAGAGTATTGAGTTCTTGATGAGTTCTCGTCAACTTGAACAAGCCCCCAATCCTATACCGTTAAGCGAAAGTGCTGCTGAACCGATGAGGCGGGCCCTGAATAATGGAGCCGGTACAGTTGTTGGGCTTGACTATGAAAATCGTGAAGTGATTGCTGCTTATCAGTTAGTTCCCCAATTGAGCATTGGTCTTGTCGCTAAAATTGATATGGCAGAAGTACAAAAGCCTTTTATCAGTGCCAGTATTAATGCCTTAATTATTGCTCTGATCATAATAGTGATGGGGACATTGTTAATCAGTCAGATAGAGGAAGAGGAGCACTCAAGTAGTGAAGCCTTTGCATTAAAATCAGGTGTTGGGCCTAAAGAGTGGCTTATATATCGGATATTGCTGCTCGCTACAGTAGCCCTCACTGTGATGATGACCTCGATAGGTTTGTTGTATCACTCCGAACGTGAAGCTGAGAATCAGCGCCTGTTAGATATGGTTGAAACTCAAGCGAGTTTGATTAACGCAGTAGCTGAGTTTGATGCTCAATACAATGAGGATGATTTTCCCGGCGGTTCAGTAAAAGCGACATTACTTCAAGTTAGCAATTCTATGCAGGAGTCACCTGGTTTTGGCGTGACCGGTGAGTTTTTGTTAGGAGGTTTTGACGGTTACAGTGTGAAATTCCTTACACAGCCTTCGCATGCTCTTGAGCCTGTTCCAGATTTTCATGTAGTCGAACCCCACTCGAATGCAATGAAACAAGCATTAGCTGGGCGCACTGGCACGCTGGTGGATATTGATTATCGTAACGAAAATGTTCTTGCTGCATTTACTCCACTTCCTGCATTGGAAGCCGGTTTAGTCGCTAAAATAGACATCCCTGAAATACGTAGTATATTTTTTCAAGCCAGCTTTAAGACCAGTGCTGTTGCTGCGGTTGCAATTTGTTTTGGAGCATTGTTGTTATGGCAACTATCTGGATACAAAAAAGATCAAGAGTTACCTGATTTAGGGCAGCCTATAAGTCACGGCTTGGCAATCTCTGACGAAGCAAGAGTTAGTCCTGTTTTACTGCTCTTTACACTCTCTTTGGGAATCGCGTTATTTGTTTTAGATTTAGCACTACCTTTGGGCATAGCATGTGGCTTGCCTTATATCTTTTTTGTTCTGGTTGGCAAGATATATCCCCGACGTGAACATACGCTGTTTTTGGCATTTCTCGCCACTATTCTAATTTTTATTGGCTACTTTTATTCACCTGTAGGCGGGCAAGATTGGGTTGTTATTACCAATCGGGTTTTAGCCGTGGCAGCTATATGGCTAACTGCATTGACAGTGAGTGTTTCTCAGGCACAAAACCGAGCGCAGAAGGTGCAAGCTTCCGAGCTTAGAAGGCTTTCTTTAGCCGTAGAAAATAGTCCCGCATCTGTCATTATCACTGATCCTGATGGAATCATTCAGTACGTCAATCAGCGTTATACGGAACTTACAGGTTATAGCCGAGAAGAGTCTGTAGGGCGCAAAAGTAATATGACTCGATCTGGTAACACCCCAGACCCAGTTTATAGCCAGCTATGGGAGTCTCTAAATAGCGGACAGACATGGCAAGGGGAGTTTCACAATAAGAAGAAATCAGGTGAGCTTTATTGGGAGAGAGCTTCCATACATCCGATTATTTCAGCTAAAGGTAAGGTTGTGAATTTTGTGGCCTTACAAGAAGATATTACTGAGCGAAAAGTTAGTGAGATAAAGCTGCAATATATGGCGACTCATGACAACTTAACAAACCTACCTACGCGTCGATTGTGTATGGATCGTTTAGCTAAAATCATTGATATAGCGAAAAGGAAGCAGATGCAGGCTGCGGTTTTGTTTATCGACCTTGATGGCTTTAAAGAGGTAAATGATAGCTTTGGTCATGATGTTGGTGATCAGGTATTAATTGATACCGCTACAAGGCTTAAAGCATGTGTAAGGGAATCTGACACAGTAGCGAGAATTGGTGGCGATGAATTTATCATTCTTTTAAGTGAGATCAATAAACAACAAGATGCAGCTTTTGTCGCTAAGAAAGTCTTAGAAAATATTAAGCAGCCTTACAACATCGAGCAAAAAAAGATAGATATTGGCGTAAGTATAGGAATAGCAATATACCCCAATAATGCTGTAAATACGGAACGTCTTATTCAGTGTGCAGATAAAGCAATGTATAGCGTCAAAACATCAGGTAAAAACCATTATTCCTTCGCTGAATAAACCGTATAAATAATAATGTCTTTTCTTGTTATTGAATCTATTTTATCTAATTAAGAGATTAATTATTCAATAATAAGTTCTTCCTAATTTGTGAATAGGCCTGATTTTTAATATTTGTTTGTATTTGCTAATTTAGTTAATACTTAATCTGTTTCTACTATATTTCTATAAATATATGTAGTAAATATCTATTACATGTCGATATTATGCCTATTAAATAGTAGTGAGTTGTATGTTCTTTAGTATAGGTTTAAACGCTTGTATGAATTTAATTGTGCGTTAAATTAATGCCTATATAATGCTTAATCTTCTATAAAAGTAGCTGTAAAAGTTATTAATTAATTTATTTTAGGATTTGTTAATGAAAATATATTAGGAGTTATTAAACAGATAGCTATCTATATTTTTTGATTAAAAACTATGGCAGCCTGCTGTTCCTGCTTTTAGGGTCTTTAATCAAAAAGGAGTTTTTTAAGATGACGCTATCTCGCAAGCTCACCATAATTTTCTTAGCTGTGGGTATAGTTCCTATGTTGATTTTGGGAGCTTTTCTTACCTATACCAGTAGTAATAGCTTAAGTGATCAAGCGCTTAACAAGTTACAAGCGGTGCGCAGTATTAAGCAAAATCAGATCGAGTCGTACTTTGCTGAGCGTGAAGGTGATGTGATGATGCTCTCTGAGATGATCAACTCTATGACATCTGCAGGGCATACTCTAAACAGCGTCGAACAGATGCTTGGTGTAGAGGGTGGGGATGGTAGTTTCTTTGCAAAGTACATTAATGCCTATGGTTATTATGACCTTTTCTTAATCAATCCAGCGGGCACTGTTTTCTATACAGTGACACGTGAGGCTGATTACGGCACTAACCTACTATCAGGCCCGTATCGTGATTCTGGCCTAGCTAATGCTTTCCGAAATGCCCGTGATGAGAATAAATTTGTATTAGAAGATTTCGCCCCTTACGCACCTAGTGCAAATGCGCCGGCCAGTTTTATTGCCTACCCAATCCAACAGAATGGTCAGTTTGCGGGTGTTATCGCGCTTCAGCTATCGATCGAAAAGATCGGTTCCATCATGCAAGAGCGAGATGGTATGGGTGAAACGGGTGAATCTTATCTGGTTGGATCAGATAAACGTATGCGATCTGACTCTTTCCTTGATCCTGAAGGGCACTCTGTGATCGCTTCTTTTGCCGGGACTGTTGCGAAAAACGGTATTGATTCTGTATCGGTTCGCCAAGCATTAAATAATAACGAAGGCGTTACAGAGTTGATTGATTACAACGGTAACCCTGTATTGTCTGCTTATACATCGGTGAAGGTAGGGGGTCTTACCTGGGCACTTATCTCAGAAATTGATGTGGCTGAAGCACTTGAATCTGTGTCTGGTTTGAAGATGACGGTTCTGGTTACGGTATTAATCTCAATGGTTATCGTTATTGCTGTGGCTTATGTGTTTTCTCGATCGATTACACGCCCGTTAGGTGGTGAGCCACACGAGATGAAACAGGTAGCCGACACCATCGCATCAGGTGATTTAACCTTAGCCATTGATGCAAATCAGCAACATGGCAGTGCTTATAGCTCGATGGCTGTTATGGCGGATAACCTGCGAAAAATGGTTGCTGACATGATCAGCATCAGCGAGCAGATGGCGCGTAGTAGTGAGGAAACATCAGTTATTACTACTCAAACCCATACCAATACAGAGCTGCAGCAAAACGAATTAACAAAAATCTCTGCGGCAATGGTACAGATGGTTGCAACCGTGCAAGAGGTTGCATCGAACGCTCAGAATGTTTCCGATGCCACATCAAATGCATCTAGAGAAGTCGTTGCCGCTCAGAAAGGGATAGAGCAAACCATGCAATCCGTTGCTGAGCTTTCCCATGAAGTAGATCAATCCAATCAAGCGATCCTGAACCTCGAAGAATACAGCGCGCAGATCGACTCTATCTTAGCTGTGATTGTAAGTATTGCTGAACAGACCAACCTATTGGCGCTAAATGCTGCGATAGAAGCGGCGAGGGCAGGCGATCATGGCCGAGGCTTTGCAGTGGTTGCTGATGAGGTTCGCTCCCTTGCTCAAAGAACGCAGGATTCAACACGCGATATCGAATCGATCATTACCCAGCTAAAAGAGGGGACGCGCCGAGCAAGTGAATCTATGAATGTGAGCATCAAGAAAACTCAGCTTTCACTTCAAAGCACTAAAGAGATGAATGATGTGATTATCTCTATAGGCGCAGGTGCAGAACGTATCAGTGAGATGATGCTGCAAATTGCCAGTGCTACAGAGCAGCAGTCTTGCGTGGCCGATGAGATTGGCGAGAACGTAAATTACATTCACCAATTAGCGATTGAGAATGCCACAGGTGTTGGTGAAACCGCACAAGCGACACAGCACTTATCGCAATCTGCGGGTAACCTACATCAGCTAATCGCTCAGTTTAAAACTTAACTGGGTTAGTCATAAGATATAAAAAAGGCCTTCATTATGAAGGCCCTTTTTAGTTTTAAATCTCATTAGCCGCCGGTATATCGGCAAACATACTATTATTCATCCACCGGCTGACATTAGCCGTTAAAGAGCTAGGGCCGATTAGGTTTAATCGCTGTTGTCTAATCGCGGCTTTATAGCTGATATCACCCATCCAGATCTCAATCATGGTGCGCAGATCGGTATTAAACCAGATATCGACCTCTTTGCCTGGGTCTGTAGTACAGACATCTTTATGGTTACCGTCGACCATTACCCACCATTTAGCTAAGTGTTCACGGTCGCTAAAGTTAAAGCAGATTGTCGTTGCACCGTCTGGGAGTTTATCGGTTTGGATGCTGCGTTCGAGATAAACCATCAGCAGTTCAATATCGAGTTCGCTGTCGGAGATCTGACCGCGGGTCCAACGCATGCCCCAATCACCAATTTGCTGAATAATCGGTAAAAGTTCTTTGCCTTGATCGGTTAAAAAGTACTCGTAGCCCCGTTGGTTTGGGATCTTTTTACGAATCACAATACCGGCTGCCGTCAGCTCATTTAAGCGCTTAGTAAGCATAGTAGGGGAGATAGCAGCCATGCCGCGCTGAAAGTCATTAAAGCGTTTTCCACCCATGAGTAGCTCACGGACGATAAGAAGCGTCCACTTTTCGCAAAGTAGCTCCGAGGCTTTAGCGATTGGGCAAAATTGCATGTACTGCATAAAAATCTCTACTATTTTTTCGTTTTTATTCTTAACTACAGAATTTGTAGTTTGATGCTACGGTTTCGATAGCATTCAAAGAGTGAACTTCAAATTAGTATCAATGCTCTGATTGATTACAAAAACAATAATTGGAGCAATTCACCATGCCTAAGTTCATCATTGAACGTGATATCCCAGAGATCGGTTCTGCCGATGCGGATGCTTTAAAAGCTGCTGCAGCAAAATCTAACGCGGTGCTAGCCGAGATGCAGAGCGAACATAAAGATATCGCTTGGGATTACAGTTACGTCGCTGGCGATAAAACCTTCTGCGTTTATAACTGTGCTGACGCTGAATTAATCGAAGAGCATTCACAGCGTAGTGGTTTCCCAGCATCCATTGTTACGGAAGTTGAAGCGCAGATAAGCCCAGCAACTGCAAAGTCTTAAACAAGCTGTAGTTATTGCAACCGGTGTTACCTTAGCACCGGTTTTTGTGCTGATGTACTGTACTTAAGACCCCAGTGTTTAAGTCTTAAATGCAATTATTGCAGCGAGAATATGCAGTTAGCATGTTATAAAATAACAAGAATAAGTAGCCATGTATCAGTTCTATAATCGTAGTCTTAGCTATGTTTTCTTATTGACCGTGCTGTTTGTATGCACGTTAGTCATGAGTCTTTGTTCCAGTGTGCACGCTGGCGTATTAACTAAAGACGACATCGTTAAAGCCTTTCCTTCTCCTTATATCGTCGGTGATAAAGATGAATCCCTAGCGGTATGGCCGTTATACCAGCAGATATCTACCGATACGCCGCTGGTGGGCTATGCCTATGAAACGATTGATATGGTTGCCGTACCTGGCTTTGCGGGGGTGCCTTATAATCTCTTAGTGGCGATGGACCCGCTGGGATCATTTATCAGCGTAAAAGTTCTATCTCATCACGAACCTGTATTTCTTGAAGGTTTAGGGGAGAAGCCTCTTTTTGATTTTGCTAAACAGTACTCTGGCATATCGTTGATGCAGAACATCAAGATCGATGCCAGCCCGACGGTCGCTCAGCGTGAGAATAAAGCCAATGCTTATATCGACGGCGTGACTAAGGCGACGGCATCGGTTCGAATTTTAAACCAGACTTTATTATCAGCATCATTAACCGTAGCCCGTGAGAAGCTAGGGTTTGCTAAAGGGCGAGATCCCGATCTGATCGCGCGCTTAGATAAAGAGCTTTTTGAGTCTATGAGTTGGGAGCAGCTCATCGATGCAGGTCTCATTCAAAAATTCCGTTTTACCAATGATCAGGTAGAGCAACAGTTTAAAGATACGATTGGTGAAGGGCTGGACGAAGAAGGCCTAGAGGCGCCAGAAGAAACCTATATTGAGCTCTATGTAGCAAACCTAAGCGTGCCATCAGTGGGGCGAAACCTATTACTACCGGAAGCTTGGGAATATCTAAAAGAAAGCACAGCCGAGAATGACCAGCTTCTCTTAGTCGTCGGTGGCGGTCGATACTCATTTGTGGGTGAGGACTTTGTACGCGGTAAAGTGCCAGAGCGAATCAGCCTACAGCAAGCAGGTTTACCGGTTGAAATGCGAGATTTCGATTTAAGTGATCTGCTCGATCTGTATGAGCTGGACTACAAGATTAAACTGCCTGAAGCTTTATCTGAACATGAATGGAAGGCATTTCATGTAATCGGACAGGCAGGTTTAGATCCAGCATTCCCTTATGAATTTCAGCTGCATATCAGCCGTGAAAAGGGTTGGTTGTATCCAGAAACGGTCAGTAAAACTTTGGATTTCAAAACCGAACTGGATGATGATTATTACATCGCTGCAGAAACGGATAACAAGACTTGGCACAGTCTTTGGGCTGGACGCACTACAGATATCGCCATCCTGTTGGTAGGGCTGTTTGTTCTGACGATTGTGTTGGTACGATACCAGCTTCTAACTAAAGGTCAGCAGCATCTGCGTTGGTTCAGACCGCTATACCTAGTTTATACCTTGGTGTTTATCGGTTGGTACGCACAAGGCCAGCTATCGATCGTAAACATTACTGGTGTACTTCAGGCGTGGTTAGCAGGGCGTAGTTTAGAGTTCTTCCTATACGATCCTATGACCGTGATTATCTGGGCTTATGTGGGTATTACCTTCTTTCTTTGGGGGCGCGGCACATTCTGCGGTTGGTTGTGTCCATTTGGCGCACTGCAGGAGCTTATCGGTAAGGTGTTAGTCTTCCTTAAAATACCTCAAATTAAGATCTCTGAGAAAACTGATGCGAGACTAAAAGGGCTTAAATATTTGGTCTTGCTGTTTATCTTAGTGGTTGCTGTTGTGTCCGTTCCACTGACCGGTTCCGTAGTAGAGATCGAGCCATTTAAAACCAGTATTACTCTGATCTTTGATCGTTCTTGGCCATTTGTATTGTGGGCTGTTGTGCTATTGGCATTAAGTCTGTTTGTTTACAAAGGTTACTGCCGCTATATCTGCCCATTGGGTGCGAGCATGGCTGTCCTGGGTAAACTGCGAATCTATAAATGGCTTCCACGTCGGGAAGAGTGTGGCTCGCCTTGTCGTTTGTGTACACAGAAGTGTGAATACCAAGCGATTCCACGCAGCGGCGTGATTGACTACAACGAGTGCTTCCAGTGTTTAGATTGTGTCGTAATTTACGATGATGATAAGCAGTGTGTACCGCTTGTGTTAGAAAAGCGCGGTCGCAAACTGAAAGTGAAGAATGTTGCTTAATTGATAAAAAACCACCACTAACACTATGATTTGTATAGGTTAGTGGTGGTTTTTATCTGTCACTATTCTGTTACAAGCTCGCTCATGGAATCTAAAAGCGATTTCGCTTGTTCTTTGGCTATATCAATATTTAGTTCTTGCTCATCTGTAGCTTCTTTTAGCGAGTTGATGCTCTCTAAAATGAACGCTTTGGTGTTATCGGTAAATGGGGTTAGTGTTTCTACTAGCTGATCTACTTGATCTTCAACAAAACTAGCAGCTTGCCAGAAATCGTCTTTTACCGGTTCGGGTAGTGCTGATTCAAAATCGACTAAGTCTTTTACGGCTTTGCTTTCAATAATCGCATTAGTACGATTTAAGAACTGCTCAAAATTATCTTCTAATAGCTCAAGATCATGCTCTGCTAAACGCGAGGTTGTAGGCCCTGTGTGGTTGGTCTGTTTAATTAGGTTGTCTCGCTGATCGGCCTCTACCTGACTTAAGATATTGGCTAATTGTTTAGTCTGGGCGGGCTCATCTTGATTTAGCCAAGCGTGAGTGGCTAAGAGTTCGATGGTTTGGCGTTGATCCTGAATGGCTGTATCACGATCTTTAATTTCATAGAATGCTCGGCCATCAGAGATCCTCTTCTCACCCATATAAGATTCAGCGACAAGCATTCGAGTATTGTGATCCGATCTAAGGGTATCGAGTGTTGAAAGCGCAGCGTCATTGCTGAATAGATCATGTTGAGAGTCATCACCTACCAGAGTATTCAAACCGGTAGAGGTGATCTCCAAATAAGCTCGCTGATGGGTGCTATCAAGATGGGTAAGGTCAGTGGCCATCTCTTTTAGTTGATCATCACTAAATGTGTAATCTTCAGTTAGAGAAACAAAGGTTTCTATCATGCCGTAAACAACTGAACGGGTATCATCAGCATGATTCAAAACAGCGCCGTGCCACTCTCCGGGTTGTGAGGTGTTGATGAGAGGTTCTGGCGAATCTGGCTGTGTGGCTGTTTTGGAAAGTTCAGCAAGGTAGCCGACCATCGCGTCTTGAGTTTTAGGCTCAAAACTCTCTACAGAATCTAACAAACGGAAACTCAGTTCTAGGTCCCCGCCAAATAGCTGCAATAGATTAGATTGTTGCAGTTCATCTGTGCCTTCGAGGTTATCTAAAATACGGTTAGTGTCTTCTGATAATCGCTCTGAATCGATATTGTTGATAGCAGTAACGAAGTTATGAATGTCGTTAGCAGCAGGAGAGCTTGGATTGAGCAGACCGCCGGAATCGTAAACCGAATCATCATTTGCTAAAGGGACTTTGCTGCTCAATTCATCCGCTTTTGCCAACACTTGGCTACGCGTATCACTATCCAAAGAGGATAGTGTTTGGATGAAGTCTTTTGCATTTTGCTTTCCGGAAGAGTAATTGAGCGCAAACGAGTTAAAACCTGGCGGGGTCTGTAAAGCCAGTGCTGCGTTAGCAAACTGTTTTAGCTCGGTATCACTCAGCTGTTGCGCAAGCGCTAAGAACTCCTCATCTTCTAAAATGCCAAGATCAACTAAGTTTTGACCTTGTTCTTGGGATAGCTTGCCCAAGACGGCATGCATCTGATCCGTTTGTTCCGATTCAGGAAGAATCACGACCTGATGTTTACCTTCAAATGCAGTAAATCGCGTAAACTCACTCGGATCTTGCTGGAGCAGTTGTTCTATCTGCACCTCTACAGAATTAATCTGTTTGAGTTGGCTTTTCAGTTCTTGAGAGGGTTCAACCTGCTGAGGTATTAGAGTTGAACTAAGTCCCTGTTGCAGCGGTAACTGATCCGATGTGATCTTCATAAATCCTTTCGCTTTAACTTCATCTGGAGTTTTATTTATAACGGCCAGATCTCAATAATATTGATTGATCTGGGTTATATCAGAGAGTGTTTTTGCTAAAAGGTTCGAATAGATGCAGAAAAACATCCAAAATAATTGCTTGCTTTCTAAGGTTTAGCTGATTAACATCCCGCTGCATATTTTTTAACCAACTAACTGTAAAGGAGAAAGATCATGGAACTGACAACTAAACCCTTTGCAGGTCGTGCCTTGTAAGAAGCAGGAAGCTTTTCTTTCCATCTCTCTTTAGCTCGGTCATCAGACCTGCCAATACGTTATTCGTTTAAACCTAATAAATAGGTATTGGTACTATGGGCAAATCCGTCCAAAAAATTACTGATTCTGTCAGCCTTATTGCGTCTAAAGATACGTGGATTGAAGGCTTAGCTATAGAACAACTTGTTAAAACATCTGAACTAGCAGGCATGTTCCGCGTGGCGGGTATGCCAGATCTGCACCCAGGCCGCGGCTATCCAATTGGTGCAGCTTTCTTTACAACTAACAAGATTTATCCGGCACTAGTCGGCAATGATATTGGCTGTGGTATGTCTTTATGGCAGAGCACTGCCAAAATAAGCAAAGTTAATGTCGATAAATTTGCTAAAAAACTACGTGATATCGAGTGTCCACTGGATGACAGCTGGGCTGACTTAATTGAACAGCGAAAAATTGAGAAAGGGATCCAAGCACAAGGTTTTGATTCCGCTTTCGGAACGATCGGTGGAGGTAACCATTTCGCTGAATTCCAAGCGGTAGAGACCGTGTATTGCGATGAGCATTTAGCACGTTTAAATCTCGATCCTAAAAAGCTATTGCTTTTAGTCCACTCAGGTTCTCGGGGTTTAGGTCAGTCAATATTGACTGAACACATCTCTAACTTTAATCATGATGGCCTGAACGAAGATGACAGCTCGTTCAGTGAGTATCTTAAGGCCCATGATGACGCTGTAAAGTGGGCTGAATTGAACCGCGAACTCATCGCACTGCGTTTCTTAGATGCCATTAGGGAGAGTGGTGATTGCTTGCTGGATGTAAATCACAACTTGGTAACAGAAAAGGACATTGCTGGAAGCAAAGGCTGGTTGCATCGTAAAGGTGCAACCCCGGCAGATCAGGGATATGTGGTCATTCCAGGCTCTCGTGGAGATTATAGTTATCTGGTAACAGCAGCTGATCAGGCCAAGGAGAATCTTGAAAATAGTCTTTATTCCCTTGCGCATGGCGCGGGTCGAAAATGGAAGCGGGGTGATTGCCAGGCAAGACTGAGTCATAAATTTAAAAAAGATGACTTACTCAAAACGGCCTTAGGAAGTCGGGTTATCTGTGGCAACAAAGAGTTGCTTTATGATGAAGCGCCGCAAGCCTATAAAAACTGTGAAACGATTATTGATGATCTTGTTGAAGCAGGTTTAATGAAAGTTGTTGCAAGGTTGCGCCCTGTACTGACCTTTAAAACCAATGGGAGCTGTGGAGCATGATCTTGTTACAGCTGTCTTCAGGAAAAGGCCCGGCTGAATGCGGTCGGGCTGTTTTTCTGGCTTTCGCTCAGATGCAGAAAGAAGCAAAACCTCAGGGAATCGCTATCAACCTGTTACAGCAGCTCAATTACACCGAACCACGTTCTATAAAGTCGATCTTGATGGAAGTTAAAGCGTCAAACTCGGTAGAGCTTCAATCGTTTGTTAACCGTTGGAAGGGTGTGATGCTTTGGAATTCCCAGAGTCCGTTTAGACCCAAACATAAGCGGAAAAATTGGTTCTTTAGCGCTCAGATTTATGAAATCGATCAGTGGAAGCTTAATCATCAAATAGAGTTTAAGACTTGTCGATCATCTGGAGCGGGTGGACAACACGTTAATAAAACTGATTCTGCGGTGCAGGCGACACATATTAGTTCAGGTATTTCTGTTCGTGTTGAAAGTGAGCGAAGTCAGCATGCGAATAAAAGATTAGCAATAGCACTCATCTATCAAAAGCTTGATGAGCAACAACAGCAAAATGCTTCTGAGCAGCATAAAACTCAGTGGCAACAGCATATGGAATTGCAGCGGGGAAATCCTGATAGGGTATTTAAAGGAGAAAAATTTGTAGATGTAACATCCAGATAAAGATAAAAGAGGATAGTTACTCTTTTGCTAGGAATAGCTATCCTCTTAATCGACCAAAATTTGGACCTAAATATGATCGTTATCTACGGAATTAAGCAGCAGCTAAACCCCATCAAAGCAGAACTGTCGGATGTTATTCATCAGTGTATGCAGCAGGTTTTGGGGTTTCCTGAGGACAAACGCGCGCATCGGTTTATTCCCATGGAAAAAGAAGATTTTTACTATCCTGGTGGTCGCAGTGACGCCTATACAGTTATTGAAATTAATATGATGGCTGGGCGCAAAGTTGAAACGCAGAAAAAGCTGATTCACACTCTATTCGAAAAGATAGAAGGGAAGATTGGTATTCTACCCGTTGATATTGAAATCATCATCAAAGAGCAGCAACCTTACCAGTGGGGCTTTAGAGGTATGACGGGTGATGAAGTGAACGACCTTAAATATAAAGTTAATGTCTAGTTGGCCATGAAGCTATAACTTATTGACCTAATTACACTGATGTTCGGCGAGTAGTTCTAGGCGGTTATAGGCAACTAAATGGGGTAAAAAAATCACCCTAACTTTGACTCCTTTACTTTCAAGATTGAAAGCATCAATTACATTACAAGCGTACTTTGCATAATCTTCAGTTCGATACCGTTGTATTACACCGATTTGGAGTGCTTTCTTTGAAGTCCATTTCACATCAGAGGCTAACGGCTCTTGATCGCTATTCATATAATCAGCGATTTTTTTGTGCTTTCTGCTGAAGCTTTGCTTTGATTTCTTTGATTTGATAATTTCATTTCGCTGCCCCTCGTTATTATAGTAACCGGAGGGTGGTGCTTCATCTTTATCCATAAAGAAGGTTTTAGCGCTGACCTGTGGGCTAATTAGTACAGCCCAGAGTAGGCTTAAGCCTGTGAAAATCCATAATTTGGGTTTGATAAAGTTCAATTGCATCACGTTAAATTCGGTTACTGCTATTCATTTCTCAAGATTACGCTACCTATCTGATTTTAAAAGAATAAGTTTATTAAAATTTTATCTAAATCTATGAAGATTTTTTGATCTGAATTTATAAACGCTCGATTTTGATCATTGTTTGGTATTTATCTACCTCGGTGATTGAGAGTCATTCAAACATACTCCTAGGTAACTTATTAATGCTGTTTGGAGGATTCAATATGGCTGGGCGTTTAGAAGGTAAGGTGGTGCTGATTACAGGTGCTGGTGGTGGGCTAGGCAGTGCGCAAGCACGTATGATGGCCGAAGAGGGTGCGAGTGTAATGCTGGCTAACTTACCAGAGGATCCCATTATTGCAGAAGGTCAGAAACCAACGGGGCTTTGGGATAATGCTGTTAGGGTTGCTGAAGAGATTCGGGCAGCTGGTGGTAAAGCCGATGTGGTGGCTTTGGATGTTACTGAAGAGCCTCAGTGGATTTCTGCGGTTAACGCAACCGAAGCAGCTTTCGGTAAGTTGGATGTATTGGTCAACAATGCGGGTATCTATTACCACGCAGGTTTATTGGATCATACCGTAGAGAAATTTGATCAAATTGTGGGAGTGAATCAGTTGGGCTGTTTGTTGGGCATGAAGTCAGCGATTCCTGCCATGCGTCGGTGTGGTGGCGGTTCTATCATAAACTTTGCATCGATTTATGGTATTTCAGGAGCAGGGACGTCCACGGCTTACCAGAGTACAAAAGGCGCCGTTCGATTAATGACTAAATCAGCGGCACTTGAGTTTGTCGGCGATAATATTCGTATTAACTCAATCTGCCCCGGGATGTTTGATACTAATCTGTTTGAAAGTTCTGTTCCGAAAGAAGCGTGGGGGCCTCTGGTCGATATGGTACCAATGAAGCGCTTTGGCAGACCAAAAGAGATCGCTTATGGCACGGTGTTCTTAGCCTCTGATGAGGCTTCTTTTATGACCGGGTCTGATCTGGTGATTGATGGCGGCTATACCTGCCCTTAAGTTTTTTCTTCACTTATTCTTACCTAGAAAAACTGCGCTTAAGTGCAGTTTTTTTGTTTGGCCGAAATTGTCCTGTTTTTGGCCGCTATCTTTCTTATGTCAATTTTGGTTATAGCTCACACTTAGCTCACAAATATTAAATACATGGGAGTTTAAGCTATGAAAAATACAGCGTTATTAGTGATTGATGTGCAGGAATCCTTTAAACATCGTGATTATTGGTATGATGATGGTTTTTCTGATTATGAAGCGAGACAAAACCGGCTAATTGATGCGGTAAGAGCGCAAGGTGGTTCAATTGTGTTTATCCTTCATCATGAAGATGAAGGCGTATTTTCAGTTGAGTCCGGTTTTGTCCGTTTGATGGATTTTCTGCATAAGAAGGATGAAGATAAAGTTTTTAACAAGCGAGTGCATAATGCGCTACTCGACAGTGGCTTGCACGAGTGGTTGCAGGGGCAATCGATTAACAAAATATTGGTCAGTGGATTAAGAACAGAACAATGTTGTGAAACCACAACGCGTGTAGGTAGTGATTTGGGTTATGAGGTTGATTTCGTGGTCGATGCTACTCATACCTTCACTATGAAAAATCAATTTACCGGAGAGACTGTGAGTGAAGAGGCGTTAAAGCATCATACCTCTATGATTTTGCAAGATCGCTTCGCAAATGTGCGCATGGTTGGAGACTATGAATAAAAAAAGGCGTGTTTATCTGTTGGTGTTGCCACGTGTCCATTTGTTGGATCTGGCTGCGCCTGCTCAGATATTTGCACATCCTTCTTTAGAGGAGAGTATAGAGTTGCACTATATCTCTCCTCAGTCAGAGCTGCAGTCCAAGCAAGGCTTACATCTTGCTAAGCTAGAGCCTTTACCGGAGAGGTTAGATGCAGACGATTGGTTGTTGTTGATCGGTACAAGCCAGTTAAATAAGCATCTTCATGAAGCTGATTACCAGACGGCGATTCAATGGCTAAATTCGGTGAAATCTCAGTTTGGCCTGTTAGCTGGGATCTGCTCCGGTTCTCTTCTAGCAGCCAAGGCAGGTGTATTAGATGGTAAGCGCTGCACGACACACCATGACCTTACTGCCTCACTTTGTCAGATCGCACCAGACGCTTTAGTACAGGAAGATTGTATTTTCGTTACTGATGGCAATATATGGACGAGCGCCGGTATCACCACAGGGTTGGATCTTTGCTTACAGTTAGTTGATAACCATTGGGGGCAGGATCGGGCAGTACAAATTGCCCGTGAGATGGTGATCTACATGCGACGATCTGGCCAGGAAGCGCAGCTGAGTTTTTGGTTAAACCATCGAAACCACACTCAGTCTCGCGTGCACAAAGTTCAGGACCTGATAATGGAGCAGCCGGGTTTTGATTGGGATGTGTCGCTATTGGCAGAACGAGTTCACTTAAGTGAGCGTCATCTTCGGCGTTTATTTCTGCAAGCGACTGGATTCAATCTGCAAGAGTATCTGCAGCAGGCGCGCATAGAGCTAGGTCGTCAGTTATTAGAACAAACCAAACTACCTATAGATGTTATTGCTGAGCGTTGCGGGTTTCAGTCTGAAAGAAGCTTAAGACGTGTTTGGGCAAGGTGGCAGGAGGGCACTCCCTCGCAATATCGAAGGAATTTAAATCTGATTGATATTTGATCAATTTGGTTATGGTCGTATATGTTTAAGTGACTGCGTTTCAACACCGTTTATGGAGGCGAGGCATGTCTACTTACCAAGGTACCATCAAGGGTTTATATATAGGGCAACCAAAACCAATTGGCCCAGATGATGCGCCAAGCGGTATCTTCAAAGAGCCCGTTGAAGCTTGTTTATTAACCAAAACAGGGCTGGAAGGTGATGTTCAAGTAGATAAGCGTGTGCATGGTGGTCCTGAAAAAGCGCTGTATCAATTCCCCTCAGAAAATTACGCAACCCTTCGCCAAGCCTTACCGCACCTTGAGGATAGTTTTATCTATGGATCGATAGGTGAAAACCTTTCCAGTGAATCAGTGGATGATACTCAGGTTCATATTGGCGATATTGTGAAAGTGGGTGGTGCTTTAGTGCAGGTATCCCAACCCCGCAGACCTTGTTGGAAAGTGAATCATAAATACGGCAATGGCCATATAGCGCCTTTGCTTATGTCGCAGGCGATCAGTGGTTGGTACTACCGTGTGTTAGAAGAAGGTGAACTGCGCGTAGGCGATACATTTTCCTTGCAAGAACGGCTAGAGGATAGTGTCGCTGTTGCTGAAGTCTGGAAGGTCTTTTTAGAAAAGTTACAGTCCAGACTACCGCCAGAAGCGTTCAATACCAATATCCCAGGATTATCGACTGAATGGCGTTTTGAATAGCTGTTATTAGGGCTTAGCCGTACACATCGTAGAAGAAGTAAGCAGTGATGCCACAGCTAGCGAAAATTACGAAATTACGCACCCACTGTTGTGGTAACTGCCGTGAGTAGTGTGCTGCATAATAACCGCCTGCGAGCGTACCTATCAGAACGATCGTACCTGAATACCAATCGATCACCCCATCAATAATAAACAGCACAATCGCGATCAGTGATACGCATGAAGATACCAAAAGCTTGATACCGTTCATGGTGTTGATATTGGTATAACCGGCCAAAGCTAAATAACTCAGCGTGATAATACCTAATCCAGCATTGAAGAACCCGCCATAGAGACAAACGCCAAACAGCAGTAGCATCAGAAGAAAGCCTCCTACTGCTGATGCATGCTTATGAGCGCCCGAAAGACTTTTTAATGCGCTGTTGAGTCGTCCACCGAAGATAAAAAGAATCGTCGCGAATAGCAGTAACCATGGCACAGCTTCAAGAAATACCTCTTCAGGCGTTCTTAGTAGCAACACTGCACCTGCGATACCACCGATAAAACTAATCAAAATTAATTTTATGAGGTTCTTTCGATCTTGCCTGATATCTTTTCGCAGCGCATAGGTGCCGCTCATATAACCAGCACAGGCAGAGAATGTGTTGGTCGCATTCGCGCTAATCGGCGGTACACCCACAAACATCAAGGCTGGAAAGGTAATAAAGCTGCCGCCACCGGCGATTGCATTCAGTACACCACCAAAAAAACCTGCTACAAAAAGAATAAAGAGTTCAAACCACATTTATTGAAAAGCCTGTCGTGAGGGATCGATCAAGTATACCGTACTTAGCAGGCCATTAGGTCAGTGGAAGCCCCTAAGTAGTTTCCGCTTAGGGGCCTTTTGTGTCGCTGTTAAGTGTTAATGAGAGATAGGCGATAGAAATTCTGGTCGTGTCACTAGGTTTCTGACTCCATGGGCATGATCTTCATTAAAAGTATTGTCTTTTAACCAAGCATTTACCGTGGAAATGTCCACCTTAAGTACTTTTGGTCGAACACTCCATGTCACTTGGAATGGGGAGCCTTTAATGTTGTAACTAGGGCCTGTTGTGGAGCCTGCATACTGCACTGGTTTACCCGTGTTATTGGGGATATTAACGGCTTGATAGAAGCCGCTTCGGTTGTTGAACTTAGTTAAGCTTCTAAAATCTCGGGCGTTCTTATCATTTACTAATACAATAACTTGAGCTTCAACACGAAGTTGTGGGTTTTTGATCTCTTCGCTAAGGCATGCACCTAATGTCGGACCTGGTTTTACCTGAGCTGTAGAGTGAACAAAGTGAACTTCTAAAGTATCTCCAGGTATCAGTGCTTTATGACTATCGGATTTAACTTTTAAAGCAATTGGACTGAGTTCTTGTTCGGTTAAATCACCAGAAAATTGATAGCCAGTGTGGTAGCCGTGACCATCGCCATTGCCTGCAAATTTAGTGAACTCACCCCCTTTATGCTCGGCGTTTTTGTGTAGGTGGATATTGCATAGGTTCATGCTTTGATATGGAGGTGCTGTATTGAAAGCGATGGCGTTTGTACCGGCTGTAGAATCTATATCTCGAGGGGACTGAGGGCCAAAGCCATTACCGTACATATTGGCGTAAAGCAGTTTATCTTGCTTAAGTAGCACGTTATCACTGACATGTTGATTGTGTGCTGAGCTAGGGTTTTCTGCGTAGGACGTGAGCGATAAAAGCAGTGAGGCAGATAATAGGGTAAGTGGAAGTGTTCGCATTGTATTGTTCCTGTCGGCTATAAATATCTGATGCACGCAGGAGGTGAAATACAGCTTGGGCTTGTTTCATTGAATATCCTATCAACGCTTAACCAAGCCAAATCACCGTCCGTAGTGAATGTTTATTGTGAAATAAAACAGTTGTTTTAATTCAGTAGGTAGCAAAATATAGTTGCGTGATAACTGCGTCAAGTAGCTATTGTTGTGATCTTCATAACAGAGTGTTTACCTAGCTTTATCTATCTGATGGATAGATATTTCTCTAATATGGTCAAAGCGTTTTCATGTACAGGTTCCAGTTCAGGAGTTAGCTTTTAATGCAGCCGATTATTCAGGTGCAGGACTTAAATAAAACATACGATTCAGGTTTTACCGCATTACGTTCGGTGAATCTTGATATCAAAAAAGGTGAGATCTTTGCACTATTGGGTCCTAATGGTGCGGGTAAAACAACGCTGATTAGTATTATTTGCGGAATTAGCCGTGGAACCTCAGGTACGGTTTTAGCGGGTGGTCATGATATCGCTAAGGATTATCGCCAGGCCCGAAGCAAAATCGGATTAGTACCGCAGGAACTTACGACTGATGCTTTTGAAACAGTCTGGGCAACTGTCAATTTTAGCCGTGGTTTGTTTGGTAAAGCGCCACGTAAGGCTTACATCGAGAAAATCCTTAAGCAGCTTTCTCTGTGGGATAAACGTAATTCAAAGATGCTAGAACTGTCTGGTGGTATGAAGCGCAGGGTGATGATTGCGAAAGCCTTGTCGCATGAGCCAGAGATTCTTTTCTTGGATGAGCCTACTGCAGGCGTCGATGTCGAACTGCGACGTGATATGTGGGAGATGGTTCGAGAGCTGCGTGATAACGGAGTCACGATCATTTTGACAACTCACTACATTGAAGAAGCCGAAGAGATGGCTGATCGTATTGGAGTGATTCGTAAGGGTGAAATTATCCTGATCGAAGAGAAGGCGACACTGATGTCTAAGTTGGGCAAAAAATCCCTGCATATTCATCTTCAACAGCCGATGGAGCAGATTCCTTCAGAGTTGGAGTATTTTAATCTGACTTTAGAGCAAGCAGGGGAATACCTTCAGTATGTTTATGATGCCAGTGAAAGTGAGCAGGTTGCTGAATTGTTAGCGAAATTAAATGAGCTAGGCGTCGGGATTAAAGATTTGAACTCTTCGGAAAGCTCGCTTGAAGATATCTTTGTAGAACTGGTGCAGGAGTAAGTGATGAATTTTTACGGTATTCGAGCGATCTATAAGTTCGAAATGGCGCGCACCTTTCGTACGTTGATGCAGAGTATTGCTTCTCCAGTGCTTTCAACATCACTCTATTTTATTGTCTTTGGTACTGCCATTGGCTCAAGAATGGGGGAGATTGATGGTATTAGCTATGCGGCATTTATTATTCCGGGTCTATTAATGCTGTCACTGTTGAGTGAGAGTATTTCTAATGCGTCTTTTGGTATCTTCTTTCCGAAGTTTTCTGGGACGATTTACGAAGTATTGTCAGCACCGGTTTCACCTTTTGAGATTGTAGCTGGCTATGTTGGCGCGGCAGCAACGAAATCGGTCATGCTAGGGCTATTGATTCTGGCTACTGCGAGTTTGTTTGTCGATTACACTATCTTGCACCCGCTATGGATGCTTTGTTTCCTAGTTATTACTGCTATTACTTTTAGCTTATTTGGCTTTGTTATTGGTATCTGGGCCGATGATTTCCAGAAGCTTCAGATCATTCCATTGATGGTAATAACACCTCTGACTTTCTTAGGCGGAGCGTTTTACTCGATCAATATGTTGCCTGAACCTTGGCAGACTATTTCACTATTTAATCCTGTTGTTTATTTGGTGAGTGGTTTCCGCTGGGCGTTTTATGGCGTGGCTGATGTGAATGTTGGTCTAAGTTTGGGAATGACCATATTGTTTATGATGAGCTGTATGGCAATCATTGCTTGGATATTCCGAAGTGGCTACCGCATCAGAAGCTAGATTGTAGCGATTAACGAATAAATCGGTGCTCGGTGATGATATCCATCAGAGCATCGATTCCTTCTTCTTTAGTGCCGCTATTGTCTATATATAAAGTGCCGGATGGCATGTGGTCCAAAAAGTCATCATGACGCTTTAAACGCTTCTCTATCTCTATATCTGTTTCCCTTCCGCGATTATGCAATCTATCCCTTAGTAGCTCGGTTCTAATATTTATCATCACTGGGATAAGAAAGTCGTATTGCTTCATGGCAATTGGAAGATACTCGCGAGAGCCGTTAATAATGACGTTGAGTCCCGCTTTAACCCAGATTTCGACCTCTTTACCTATCCCATACAAATGGTTATGAGATGCCCAGTGCATAGCAAACATTGCGGTATCAACGCGTAGTTGAAATTCTGACTCTGTAAGGTGGATGTGGTTTTCTCCACCGGCATCTGCAGCCCGCGTGATGTACCTATGGGCGATAAATGCCTGATGGCTATGTTCTAAACGTTCCCTACAGCCTTGTAGGAGAGTGTCTTTTCCAGAGCCAGAGGCGCCCATAAGATAAAAAAGTTTACCGCTCATCAACTTTCCGATAGTGAGATTGCGTTTTTGTAGTTATAGCAAACTCACTTTATCAAAGCTTTAGCGCTTTGGACTAGATTCGATATGGTTGAGTGTGCCGGTTTGGTGTTGTGTATCCTCTTTTAATTGATACATCTTTAAATTAACCTAGTCTGTTATAAGGTTATTAAATGTATGAGGGGGATGACAGTGACGCGATTGAACCGTTTGGCGATCTCTTTAACGTTATTGCTGTTGCTGCCTTATGCTCAAGCTAATCAGACCGTTCAGTTATACACGGTTGATTATCCTCCCTACACCATGGTTGATGATAACGGTGTAATCAGTGGTATCGACGTGGAGGTTACGCAAGCAGCTTTTGCTGCCGTAGGTATTAATGCGGATATACAAACAGCCCCATGGAAGAGGATATTAAAGAGTATTCGCCATGGGCGCATGGCTGGCACAGTTACTTGCTCTAAAAGGACCGGTAGAGATAAATTTATTTTGTTTAGTGATGTTTTAAGTGAAGCATATCAGTCTGCTGTAATGCACAGTGATCGAGTTGATACAGATATCGTTAGCTTTGACGATTTGGCTAGGGTAAATGTTTCAGTTGTTGATGGTTGGGGTATTCAAAAAGAGTTACAACAGGCAGGTATTTCCCATTCTATAGTGCCTGATGTTGATAGTGGGGTCCGTTCATTAGTTTATCGAGACGTAGATGTTTTCTACAACGCTGGTCTTGTAACTCAATATCACGCGAGGAAATTGGGATTGCTCGATAAAATCAAAATTAAGCGCCTGAAAGGCAAGCAAAGTACTCAGTATCATCTGTGTTTAAGTAAAATGTATCCAGATGCTGATGTTCTTTTGGATAAGTTTAATGAAGGTCTACGCTTAATCAAAATTAATGGTCAGTATCAGGCTATTTACGATCGTTACCTATAATTTCAAAACGGCATTTTATGGCCCTTAATTTAAGACGCAAGATTGCTCTCAAACAAGCGCGCTTTATCTTATTTATTGCGTTGCTATTAGGACTCTTTTCCTCTGGCTTGCAGATCTACTTGGATCTTCAGCAAGTGAGAAAAAACACTTCTGAGGATACTGTTCGTATTATCAGTATGTATCGTGATACAGCTACCCAGGCTGTCTATAACCTCAATGCTTTCCAGGCAAACGAGGTGACTTCTTCGCTTGTCTCTTATCCTATGATTTATCATGCGAAATTAATCGATGATTTCAGTGAAACCTTGGCCGAACATCGACGGGATCAAACATTGAGTTCTAGTTTTGTTTCGCAGTCTACCCAGCAATTATTTGATTTAAATCGCTATATTGAATTGGAGCTGGCGGTTGTTAATTCTGATAATGAAAGGGCGAAGCTTATAGTAGAACTGGATACGTTATATGTGGCTAACAGTTTTACACAACGCGCTATTAACAGTTTATTTTTGGGGTTGATGCACAGCGTTGCCTTAGCTGCTATTTTCTTACTTTTAACCTATCGATTTCTTTCTCGCCCGATTGTAAATACAGCCAAATGGGTTAACGAATTACGTTCTGGTGATAAAAGTTCGGCTTTACCCTATACCGCAGAAGATGAATTAGGTGATTTGGTTCGCAGCTTTGCAGGATTATGGAAAGATCGTGAGGCTGTAACTGATAAATTAACCGAAATGGTTGCAGAGCTATCTGAAAGTGAGCATTTTTCGCGCTCAATAATGGATAACGCTGGGGACGCTATGTTCCTATGTGGTCTTGATAGCACCATTTACCGTGTAAATAACCAAGGTGCAAGCACGCTTGGATTATCAAAAACACAGCTTAGTAATACCAAGCTTTCTGATTACAGTAAAAACTACTCATTCGAAGAATACCAGCAAGTGTTTGAGGGTATTAGCGGCAGTCAAGTGACCACTTTCGAAGATCTGCAGGTACATGCTGATGGTAGTGTTTTTCCTGTAGAGGCGAGAGCGATTAAGCTTACGCTCCAATCCCAAGAATACCTTCTGATCGTTGCTAGGGACATTTCCGTTAGGAAGCAAGCAGAAAAACAGATCCATGAGTTAGCGTTTTATGACACGTTGACGGGGTTGCCTAATCGCCGATTGTATTTGGATAGGCTTACAGCCTCAGTCGAATTACACCAAGCGAATCATAATTACGGTGCTGTTTTGTTCTTAGATCTTGATCGATTTAAAACAATTAATGACTCCCTAGGGCATGGTGTTGGTGATGAGTTGCTCAATAATATTGCGCAACGTTTAACACATGTTTTACCTATTGAATCAACGTGTGCTCGATTTGGTGGTGATGAATTCGTTATTCTCATACCCGAAACTGGAAATTCTCAAGAAGTGTGCGCTGATGTATCTGCACATTTGGCGCAAGAAGTTCTAAAAGTTATGTCAGAGCCATTCAGCATTGAAGGACACACACTTTATTGTACGGCTAGTATAGGTATTGCTGTATTCCCTGCTGCTGATGCATCGGCACAGGATATTATTCGGCAGGCAGACACTGCGTTATACCGTGTTAAGGCGATGGGTCGAAATGGCTTTCAGTTCTATGATCCTGAGATGCAATCTACTGCGCAGGAGCGTTTAGAGGTCGAAAAAGGGCTTCATCAGGCACTCACATCCAATCAATTTGTTTTGTGGTTTCAGCCGCAAATTTGTAGAGACGGTCAACTGGTTGGAGCGGAAGCTCTTATCCGTTGGCAGCATCCAGAAAAAGGAATAATCTTTCCTGGTGGGTTTATTCAGGTTGCTGAAGAGAGTGGGCAGATTGTTGAGATCGGCAATTGGGTTTTAAGAGAAGGGTTAAAACATTTGGCTCAATGGAGAGCTGATGGTTTGCCCGAGAGTTTCCAGCGTCTTGCTATTAATATCAGCCCTATGCAATTTATGCAGGTGGACTTTGTCGATCAAGTTATCCAGCTAATGGATGAATATGATTTGCCAGGCGATGCAGTTGAATTAGAAATTACCGAAAATATGCTGCTCAATAACTTTGAAGTGGCGAGTCACAAGATGAATCTTTTGAAAAGGAAAGGGGTTTCTTTTGCGATTGATGATTTCGGGACAGGTTATTCTTCGCTTAAATATCTTCGACACTTGCCGCTGGATATACTTAAAATAGATCGCTCATTCGTAACGGACCTTCGTCCAAAAACTGAAGAAGCTGCCATTGTTGAAGTTATTTTGGCGACTGCTGATCGTTTAGGGCTATTGGTCATTGCTGAAGGTGTTGAAACCATCGAAGAGAAAGATACCTTAGTTCAATTGGGATGTGACTGCTTTCAAGGTTACCTGTTATCTAAACCCCTACCTGCTGATAAGTTTATTGAGTTTCTATCCTCCAATGATGTTGTAGTAATAGATTGAGTAATTAATGAGTGAGTTAAGCAAAGAATTGGAACTGCTTTGGGAGCAGGCTTCTGAAGCGCATACTGCAATACAGCGGGATTTTTCAGATATCGATCCGCTTATTGGTGTTAGTCAAAATATGCGAACGCAGGGTATACCTGCGGACGTTATGACTATTGATTGTTTGCGTACACGTAAACGGATAATTGTCATCTTGCATGATCAGCAGCCTGATATTGTTAGCTATCAATTTGCGGATATGGACTCAGATCCTGAAGGTCGTTTTGAAACTTTAGCGTTTGAGAATGTAACGGAAAAGCGTATCTATCAATGGATCGCAGAGTATTTTAAGAATCCATTATAAGTGAATCTGTTATGGGCTTCAGGCCAGTAGTAACTGGCCTGAGTGTGCTTTGTTAAGTGCGGTTACCCCAAGGGTTTGAAGCGGGGCGCTTGGTTGTACGTTTTTTGTTTCCGCTTTCTTGTTTTTGGCCTGGTTTCTGCCCTTTAGGTTTGGAACTATTACGTTTACCTGCACCTTCACTTGCTTTGTGCGATTTGTTTTTACCTTGAGGCTTATGCCCGCGGGAATTATCCCCTGAACGTTGGCCGTCACGATGGCCTTTAGCCTGCTTGGGTTTGTTACTGTTATTTGATTTCTTTCGAGCCGGTTTTTTGCTTAAGTCTGAGGCTGGCAGAGCGTGTGCTGGTTCGAAACCTTCGATGATCTCTCTGTCTAATACTTTACCGATTAGACGCTCAATTGCGTGTAAATGATCAAATTCATCAGCACTTACCAAAGAAACGGCTTGGCCTGTCGCGCCTGCTCGACCTGTACGGCCAATACGATGAACATAATCTTCAGGCACATTCGGTAGATCGAAATTCACTACTTGAGGCAATTGGTCAATATCAATTCCTCGAGCAGCGATATCTGTTGCAACGAGTACTCTTACAGAGCCGCTTTTGAACTCCGCTAATGCCTTGGTTCGTGCGCCTTGACTTTTATTGCCGTGAATCGCGGCAGCACTGATTTTGGCAGATTCTAACTGACGAACTAAGCGGTTAGCGCCGTGTTTGGTTCTTGAGAATACAAGCACTTGATGCCAGTCATTGTCTTTGATCAATTGACTCAAAATTTGAGACTTCTGCTTTTTGTCTACGGGGCAAATCCACTGTTTAACCGTTGAAGCTGTGGAATTGGCAGGGGTGACAGCAATCTCTACAGGGTTAGATACAAAGGCTTGGGCCAATTTTCTAATTTGTGGTGAAAATGTCGCTGAAAATAGCAGGTTTTGACGCTGTGAAGGCAAAAACTTCAGGATCTTCTTAATGTCATGAATAAAGCCCATATCGAGCATGCGATCAGCTTCATCTAGGACAAGAACTTCTAGTTGACTAAATTTAACAGCGCCTTGATTGTGCAGATCAATCAATCGGCCGGGAGTCGCTACTAAAACATCGACTCCACCTCTTAATTTGGCAATTTGTGGATTAATCTTTACGCCGCCAAAAACCACGGTTGAACGTATGGCTAAGTTTTTTGAGTAGCTCTCTACACTATCGTTTACTTGAGCGGCAAGTTCTCTGGTTGGAGTAAGAATTAGCGCCCTAACATGCCCTCGTTTAGCAGGGGAGCCGTGGCTTAATTTCTCTAAAATTGGGAGCGTAAAGCCTGCGGTTTTCCCGGTACCCGTTTGTGCGGCAGCCATAAGGTCGTGACCTTCTATGATTGCAGGGATTGCCTGCTCCTGAATAGGGGAAGGTGTTGAATACCCTTTAGCATTGATTGCATCAAGAATAGGGCTTGATAAGCCAAGTTCATTAAAGCTCATTATTTATCTCTTAAGGAAAAGCATTATTTGCGCGAAAACGTTCAGGTCTATCCATACAGAAGACTTTTAACACGCAGTCATAGTGTTTGATTGGAGCTATGGGCATCACACTGAACGTTGCGAGGCCTTAGGAGATAGGGGAGAACCGTACTACATTCCTGCTCTACAGGTAGCTCGTAGTACTCTTAAAAACGTAGTTTGCTTAAGATAATACGATACTAGGTAATCAATGCGCGGATATTAGCATTATAAAAGGCGCATAGCAGCTTAAACTTCGCTTTAGGGACTTTATCCTGGTGCGAGAGTTACGTCACCGGTGTTTCTCATGATGTTGTTTTACTTATCAGCAAGGAATCTAGTTGAATTTTTAACATATTAATTTGCTTTTAATTAATTTATTTCGTTGGGAGTAAAGTCTTCCAGCATACTGTTTTAAGCCAGTTTACGGTTGAATTGAACTACTCAAAGTGCCTTACAAATTGAAATCCACTCACCTTGTAAGGTTATTTGCTTCTGCGTACGTATGTATTTTTTGCTAAACAATGACTTATAGCTAGACTGTTGTTGTAACCGTTTGAAGTACATGAATTAACTTTCCACTAATACACGGCCAATCAGCACAGAAAAGCTGGAAATATGGAAGTTTGTAAAGTGCATTAAGGGATTAAACGCATGAATAGCTATGTTGATCACCATAAAATTCTTATTTGTGACGATTCACTGACAAACGTTTTAATTCTTAGCAAATTAATTGAAACTGAAATCAGTAATACATCTATCACTTCTTTGACGGACCCTCGAAAAGTTTTACCTCAACTTGAGCAGCAGGACTTCGATCTAATATTGTTAGATCTCGAAATGCCAGGATTAAATGGATTTGAAGTTTTGTACCAAATACGTCAACGCTGGGAAATGGATCAACTCCCAGTAATCATACTCACGGGCTCTACTGGGGCAGATCTTCGCAATAAAAGCTTATCTAATGGTGCTAATGATTTTATGAATAAGCCATTCGATCAAGCTGAAATATGCCTTAGAGTAAATAATACATTAAAGATTGCTAATGCTCATAAAGTACTTTCATCCGAAAAAAATCAATTAGAGTCACTTGTACAAAATAGGACCCAAGAATTAGATAAAACGGTAGAGAGCGTAATCCAATTATTAGGAATGATTGGGGAGTATAAGGATACTGAAACAGCTAAGCATGTCTTAAGGGTTGGAAAAATTAGTCGGGTTCTCGCTTTGGGGGCCGGGTTGCCTGCGGATCTTGCTTACATGCTTGAAAAAGCAGCACCATTGCATGACATAGGTAAGGTAGGCGTGCCAGATCGAATTTTATTAAAACGAGGTCCTCTGGACGAAGAAGAAATGAGGATCATGAAGCAACACACTGAACATGGATACAATCTTTTATCTGGCAACGATGCTCTAGTTATACAATTAGCCCGCAGTATTGCCGCTACACATCATGAACGCTGGGATGGGAATGGATACCTACGAGGTCTTAGCGGAGAATCTATACCCATCGAAGGACGTATTACATCTGTGGCTGATGTATTTGATGCTTTAGTCAGTGAACGACCTTATAAGAAAGCTTGGTCATATGAGGATGCCACCGATTATATAGTAAAAGAATCTGGTAAGGCGTTTGATCCAAACCTCATTCTTATTTTTCAACAACACTTGGATGACATTATCCAAATTCAACAAGAATTAGCTGATTGACTAGGATTGATGGCTCAATTGAATTCAATTGATGGATTGATCGTGTCTACAGATACCTTGAAACTTTATAAACATCGAAGCGAATACTCCGAGATTAGATGTTTGTCTTGCAGAACAATAATTATCTCAAGATTATTGGAAAGACTGTAGGGTATAATTGAAGACCATTTTCGATAAGTGCGCTTTACGCATCGTTTTCAGAGGTTTCTATGTCAAATGAGTCTGGCAATCCATCACTAGAGCAGTTACAAGAATACAATGAAGAGCAGCTTTATAGTTTCTTTATTGCGGAATCGGTAACTAATGAGCAGATTTGGATTTTGACAGATGAGTACGGTTGCGTGATGTTAAACACAGACGAAGAAGACTGTGTACCGGTTTGGCCGTCACAAGAGCTAGCACAAGCCTGGGCAACCGAAGAGTGGAGTGAGTGTAAACCTGAAGCGATCAGTCTCTCTGTTTGGCATAAGCGCTGGACGCCAGGTCTAGAAGAGGATGGCTTCGCAGTTGTGGTTTGCCCATTTGAAAGTCAGGATGGCATTGTTACTTATGCTGAAGAATTAGAAAAAGCCTTACAGAAAAAAGCAGCAAAATTAGCGCGTAAATAATCTATCTAATTCTAGCTGTATAAGGCTGTAGTTTCTCTCTATAGCCTTCCTTTCATTGAATATTTTCCATATTAAGAATTTTTCACTGGGCGTATACCTGCCTTTCTGGGAAAATAGTCCTTAATTTCATATTTAAGTAGCCTCGTTTTATGCCTCGTTCCGCTCCTGATTTGTTTTCATACCCTAAATATTGGGCTGAATGTTATGCGCCAGCACCTTTTCTTCCAACTTCAAGAGAAGAGATGGATGCATTGGGGTGGGATAGCTGTGATGTCATCATTGTGACTGGTGATGCTTATGTTGACCATCCGAGCTTTGGCATGGCGGTGATGGGGCGAGTGCTTGAAGCGCAAGGTTTCAGAGTAGGTATCATCAGTCAGCCTGATTGGACCAGTGCTGAAGCTTTCAAGGAGTTAGGCCAACCGAATCTCTATTTTGGCATCACTGCTGGCAACATGGACTCTCTTATCAATCGTTACACGGCCGATAAACGTACGCGTCATGATGATGCTTATACGGCTGGTGGCCTTGGTGGTAAAAGGCCGGATCGTGCGGTGATTGTGTATAGCCAGCGCTGTAAGGAAGCTTATCGTGAGACGCCTGTAGTACTCGGTGGTATTGAGGCAAGCCTGCGTCGAATTGCTCAGTATGATTACTGGAGTGATAAGGTTCGTCGTTCGGTATTACTGGATGCGACAGCAGATATCTTGCTTTATGGTAATGCTGAGAGAGCTATTGTTGAGCTTACTCACCGTTTAGCTAATGGTGAAACCATTGAAGAGATTCAAGATCTTCGAGGAACTGCGGTCCTAAAAACAGCCTTACCTGCCGATTATATTGAAGTTGATTCAACCCGTATTGATTGGCCGGGTTACATCGATCAATTACCAAACCCTTATGAATATACCGATGCGGCGACCTGCGATAAAAAAGACGCGTCTAAAGCCGATGAGCCTCAACCTCTGCGTGTTATTCCTGCGCCGCTAAAAGGTAAAGAAAAGCTACCTGACGAAACCTATATTCGTTTACCGTCTTTTGAAAAAGTTTCTAAAGATCCTGCTTTGTATGCTCATGCATCGCGCGTTCTGCATCAAGAAGCGAACCCGCACAATGCGCGAGCTTTGGTGCAAAAGCATGGTCATCGAGAGCTATGGGTTAATCCACCGCCAATTCCTTTAGAAACGGCGGAAATGGATAAGGTGTTTGGCTTACCTTATCAGCGTATTCCGCATCCGCGTTACGGTGATCACAAGATTCCTGCTTTCGATATGATCAAGTTTTCGATCAATATCATGCGTGGTTGTTTTGGCGGTTGTACTTTCTGTTCTATTACCGAACACGAAGGACGTATTATTCAGAGCCGATCCCATGAGTCTGTGATCAATGAGATCGAAGATATCAAAGAGAAAGTACCTGGCTTCACTGGTGCTATCTCTGATTTAGGTGGTCCTACATCAAACATGTATCACCTGAATTGTAATGATCCAGATATTCAGGCTTCTTGTCGTAAGCTTTCGTGCGTCTATCCAACCATCTGTAAGAACCTGGATACTGATCATAGCCCTACGACTGAGTTATACCGCAAGGCGCGTAAGGTAGAAGGTGTACATACCGTTTCGATCTCTTCTGGTTTACGTTACGACCTTGCGGTAGAGGACCCAGAGTATGTGAAAGAGCTTGTGACTTATCACGTAGGTGGTTACCTCAAAATTGCGCCTGAGCACAGTGAGGATGGCACGCTATCCAAGATGATGAAGCCGGGCATGGGAACTTACGATGCATTCAAAAAAATGTTTGATCGTTTCTCTCGTGAAGCTGGTAAAAAGCAGTATCTGATTCCTTACTTCATTGCTGCGCATCCGGGTTGTGAAGATGAAGATATGGTCAATCTTGCTCGTTGGCTGAAGAAGAATGAGTTCAAAGTAGATCAGGTACAAACCTTCTACCCATCACCAATGTCCTTGGCGACGGCAATGTACCATTCGGATAAAAACCCGCTGAAAAAAGTGACGTATAAGAGTGAAAAACTCTACACGCCTAAGAATACTGAGCAACGTAAAGTTCAGAAGGCGTTGCTTCGATACCATGATCCTGAGAACTGGCCGTTATTACGCCAAGTGCTGCCGAAAATGGGCCATAGTGACCTAATCGGTGAGCGTGAATCATGTTTGATCCCAGAGGAAGAGAAGAGCTCTAACTCCAATCGCAGAGGTGCAAATAAAAAGCCTGCAGTAAAATCAAAAGCTGCGGGTAAGCATAAGAATGCGAGTGCTAGACGACAAGATTCAAAAGCGGGCAAATCATTTGCTAAGCCGGCTAAGAAACGAGTAGGTGGTAAGCCGAGTGGTAAGAAGCAAAGAATGAAGAGTGTAAAACCTCGTTAATAATGAACATGTCATTTAAATGCACTAAGTGTGGTTTTAAATGTCAAAATTGTGCTGTTGTCTACCAGGAGCATTGCTACAATAGCAGTAAGGTTTAGTTGAGCTAAACGTTCATGCTAAGTTACCTAAATGTGGAACGTCTTGAGGAGGGTTGGTCATGACTACCGATAAAATACACCCTAAATTTACTGAAGCGATGGAAAAGCTCACTCAGATGAGTGAAGAAGAGAGATTATCTGAGGAAAATAAGGAGCTTTTTGAACAAGCGATGAATTATGCGCCTTTAGATATTCAGCCAAAATTAGCCGCTATTCGTAAAAAATATGACGAACTGCATTAATTTGAAAGAACTCCCAAAAAATGTCGCGTAGGCGGCATTTTTTATGTCAGTAATTTATCTAATAGCTCATCGTCGATAAACTCATCTGCTGCTTGGAGGTTGGAGGTGAACTCCTCATCTTCAGGTGCATCAAAGAAGAAACCGAATCCAAAACTATGTATAAAGGTTTCAAGTCCTTCTAAGCAATACTCTCGATATAGATCTACCTGTTCATTTAATTCTTCACTGTCTGTAAGAGCTATCTCTTCTAACTGTTCTATTGCCGTTAAAACCCCTCTATTTAAGGACTCATTGATTAAATTAATAAAGCGATCCAGAGATTGTTCTTCACTTAACTCAGGTAGTGCGTTGCGAAAAAGAGGGAATTGCTGAGTGATATATTCAAGTGTCGCAGTGGCGATTTCTTGTGGGCCAACATTACCTGACGGTGCAGGGTTAGATCCTAAGAACGAATTGCCTGTTTCATTTTGGAGCTCTTGGCCTAATAGCATTATGACTTCTTCATAAACTTGCGCCAAAGGAGGATATAAAGCCCGGTCTGCTAAATTTGTATGGAAGTTAGAATGTATGTCTGGGTAAGGGCTAAAGCTGGGTTGGTGTACCTGTTTATTGATGTCTTGCAGCTGAGGTTCATTCTGCGGCGGTTTGTTTTTTGTTGATGTCACTTGCATAAGTTGTCCGTCCGTTTTATTGATTTCTCCTTACATATAAGTATTGGACATCGGGCCCGATCGTGACTGATTTATATTCAATTTAAACGGCCGTTTTGAAAAAAGTTTTCAGCATGGAAGTTTTTGGATTAGAACATCCTTTTAAATGTAGTAAGTGTCATCTTCTGCAGTAAGTGCGTAAGGGGAGGTGCTAGGTAAAGTGATGTGTAATTCAAACCCTCCGTCATTAGGTGATTGAAGCTCGATGCTTCCGCCTAATGCACCTGTGACTAAATTAAAGATGATATAAAGCCCAAGGCCATTGCCTCCTTGGCCAAATTTGGTGGTAAAGAAAGGGTCAAATACTTTGGCGAAGTTTTTGGTTGGAATGCCACAACCGCTATCGGTATAAATTAACTTGATCGCTTTTTCACAGGTGTGGGCGTGGATCTTAATTTTACCGGATTGTTGTTCTGTGAAAGCATGCATGCGGGTGTTGTTGATTAGGTTGTCAAAAATTTGTTGTATCGGGGCTGCAAAGCTGTTCATAGAAATATTATGAGGAATAAGGTTCTCTACTATGATGGAGGATCTAGATAGGCTTTGAGTTTGTCGATTCAAAACCTCCTCAACCAAGTCCCTTAAATCAAGTTGGCTTCTTTTATATTCGTTATCATTTGAGGAAATTTGCT
The DNA here is from genome assembly GCF_047778075.1 of Neptuniibacter sp. QD57_21. Lineage (GTDB taxonomy): Bacteria > Pseudomonadota > Gammaproteobacteria > Pseudomonadales > Balneatricaceae > Neptuniibacter. Next base: position 1,667,887 of record NZ_CP180549.1, read on the forward strand.
GGCAGCTTAAGATTAGCTCAGCCGTTTTTGCGGTGCTTTTTTCAATTAAGTCAGTGGACTCGAGTACATTGCTCAAAAAGTTTTCTAAAGCAGATTTGGTCATCTCGCCTGAATTGAGCTGGTCTTGGATTCTGCTGGTATCTGCTTTCAGGGCTGAGCTAATTGTACGAATGTTGCCAATGGGTGTATTAAGCTCATGGGAAATCCCGGCGACTAGTTTACCTAGAGATGCGAGCTTTTGAGTGTTGGCTAGTTTTAGCATTGTAGCCTTTAGTTCTTCATTGGCTTCTTCTAGCTTTTGAGAATGATCAGAAAGTGATTCGTTAAGTTGTTTGACCTCGGCTTCAGCTGCCATTCTTTCGGTTATATCTATTAATGATTCAATAGCTCCAACCACATTGCCTTCTTCATCATATAGTCGTTTGGCTGTGAAATAGAGCCATCTATCGATGTTACTGCCAAGCTTGGGAAAGAAGCTCTCAACTTCATAAGCATCGTCTATAAACGGTGATCTGCGATGAATACCAGGGTAAAACTGCTCAAGCTGCTCTTCATCATCATCTAAAACTACATCAGCCAAAATTGGGCGAGGTGCTGGGTAAAAGGTTTTCCATTGATCTTTTGTTCCCAAAACATCTTGTGCTGGTATGCCAAAGACTTTTTCGCAGGCTTTATTCCAAATGAGAACCCGATGATCATTGTCGATCACTATAATCGGTTGAGGGTAAGTATGCACAATCTCCTCAAGTAGCTTTTGATCTGGTGTGCTACAGGTATTGCTTGAATTAGGGGGAAGCATACTTAGATTCCAAAATATCAGTCATAGTTTAGTTTTAGACCTGATAGGGAATCTTTTCAAAATAACTTAAGAATTTGAAAGGGCTTAAATATTACTTATAAAGGTAATAACCATTACCTCCGAGGAACTTAGCAGCGTACATCGCTTTATCTGCGTTTCCAATAAGTTTGCTACCGTCTATACCGTGGTCAGGGAATACGGCAATACCAGCACTGGCACCAATGGTTACTTCAACTTCTTCTACCTGCATCGGTTGTCTTAAGGATGCAATGATTTTTTGTGATACGAGTACAGCGCTTTCAACAGAGGCGGTGTCTTCTAATAGAACTGCGAATTCATCACCTCCCTGGCGAGATACGGTGTCAACTTTGCGCACGGCATTAATCAAACGTTGAGAGGCAATGGTAAGTACTTTATCGCCAAAAGGATGGCCATATTTATCGTTGAGTGGTTTGAATTCATTAAGATCGAGATAGATAACAGCGCAAAGCGTTTTGTTTCTTTGTGCGTGCTGAACTGCACAAGTTACCCTATCTAGAAACAGTGCTCGGTTAGCAAGGCCAGTTAGGGGGTCGTGGAACGCTAAAAATTCGAGTTTTTCCTGAGCTTGTTTCTGTTCGGTGTTATCTTGAAATTGGCCAATAAAGTGGGTTCTTTCACCTTCTCGATTAAGAACGACGGAAATTTTAATTTTCTCGCTAAATAGCTGACCGTCTTTTTTGCGGCTCCAAGTTTCACCTTCCCAATAGCCTTTGTATTGCAAGTTGCTATTGATGCTTTCAATAAATTCAGGCGCTAACCAAGTAGCATTTATAACGCTGGCGGGTTGGTCGATAACTTCTTGTTCGGTATAGCCTGTAAGTCTAACAAAGGCAGGGTTAACCAACGTGATATTAAAATCTGTGTCTGCGATAACAATAGCTTCATTGCTTTGTCTAACAGCATTCTCAGCTAATTTGCAGATAGAAAGCTGGTCTGTGGTTGGTTGAGCGGATCGCTTCATTAGTCCAATGATACCACTGACCTTGCCGTGTTTATCTTTGAGTGGAGCTTTACTTAACCAGTAGCTGTGCTGGCAATCTGGGTTTAGGCGTAGTCCTTCTAACTCAATATGTGTTTGTGTTAAAAACACTTGAGCATCTGAATCGACAAGTTCGGCGTGAAGGTGTTTTGGGAATATCTGTCGGTCAGTTTTACCTTTAATGCATTTTGCAGGCATATCGAGTAACTCAGCATATGCATCATTTACGTAAAGATACTCGGCTCGACGGTTTTTAATCCAAGCAGGGTGTGGAAGAGCAGAAAGGATTGATAGTTGTTGAGACGCAATTTGGCTGTTCTCTGCCACGGTTGTACTCATTGGAGTATTGGGTGGTAGGGAAGGGCCTAAATCCGGCTGGCCAAATTGATCGTTATCCATTTCTGGTACATCCTGTTGAATTTTTTCTACTTATGGGCGAATCCTTACAGTTTTTATACCAAAGGTCTAGTCATATACAGTGTGACTATATTTATTTGTAGTAGGGCTGTGCATGTCATCTGTTTCATTGAGAGGTTAGGTTAATTAAATGAAGTTTTCAGCAGTGGTTTTTATATCGATTTTGCTTTGGGGGTGTGCTCAACAGCAGCCGTTGCTTGAAAGAGAGCCCGCACCCAAAGCTAAAGGTTGGGATGGTGTTATAGAGAATTACACTGTTTGGCCTGATCGTGTCCAAGAAACATCAGGCCTCGCTTCTCAGGGCGGATTGCTCTGGACCATTAATGATAGTGGCGATGGACCTTATCTTTATGCTCTGGATGGGCAGCACAACATTGTCAAAGTAATCAAAGTAGGGAATGCAAAAAATATTGATTGGGAAGAACTTGCACAAGATGAGTCTTATCTCTACATAGCAGACTGCGGTAATAATCGCGGCAGGCGTATTGAGTTGCAGATTTATAAAGTTGCTTGGAAGGATTTAGAGTCTACTAGAGCGGGAGGTATTGTCTCTCCTGAAATATTGAAGTTTAACTATGCTGATCGACCAGCAAAAGTTGCCCCGAATAGTCATAACTTGGATTGTGAAGCGCTAACAGTGGTCAACGATGAGCTATGGCTTTTCACTAAAAATAGAGAAAACGAACAAACCCATCTTTATAAACTTGCTAAGAGTAAAGCAGAGCAATCTGTAACATTGACTGAGCGCTTTGATGTTAAAGGTTTGGTGACAGCTGCTGACTACGACCCTGTTACTAAAAGGTTGGCTTTATTGGGCTATGCCAAGCAGAAGATTTTTGGACATTCTTTTCTATGGGTTGTACCTGTGACTGATGCTCCGAATTGGGAGGAGGCGCGCAGGACTTATATACAGCCTTATGCTCAATGGGAAGCTTTGGTTTGGGACCGGGAGCAGAATAGGCGTCTAGTGCTAAGTACTGAGAAAAGCCTTTTATTGGATGTAGGTGTGGGTGAGCTAAATTTAACTGTCCCTACAGAGTTTCCTTAGCCGCAGAGTGCTAATTCATTTATACTAGCAGCCCTTTTTATTTTTCGAAATTATAAAGTTACGAGTTATGCTTCAAATATATAACACCCTCACTAAAGAAAAAGCTCCGTTTACGCCACTAGAAGAAGGCAAAATCAAAATGTACGTTTGCGGAGTGACCGTTTATGACTTGTGTCATATTGGTCATGCACGTGTGATGGTCGCTTTTGATGTTATTACTCGTTTCCTTCGCTCTCAGGGTTGGGATGTGGACTATGTGCGAAACATCACCGATGTTGATGACAAGATTATTAAGCGTGCAGCTGAGAATGATGAAACACCTGATCAGTTAACTGAACGTATGATTGCAGCAATGCATGAAGATGAGGCAAAACTTGCTGTTCTTCGTCCTACGCAAGAGCCAAGAGCGACTGCGCATATCGGAGATATCATCTCTCTAGTCGAAACACTGGTAGAGAAAGGTTTTGCTTACCCAGCATCCAATGGTGATGTTTACTTCCGTGTAGAGCGTTTTGAAGAGTACGGCAGACTGACCAACAAAAATGTTGATGAGCTGCGTTCTGGTGCGCGAGTTGAAGTAGATGAAGCTAAAGAAAGTCCACTGGATTTCGTATTGTGGAAATCTGCGAAAGAGGGGGAGGTTAGCTGGGATTCTCCTTGGGGTTTAGGTCGTCCAGGCTGGCATATTGAATGTTCAGCTATGTCTAAATGCTGCCTTGGCCCAACATTTGATATTCATGGCGGTGGTCCAGATCTACCATTCCCACACCATGAAAACGAGATTGCACAATCTGAAGCTGCAAACGGTTGTACTTATGTAAATACGTGGATGCACGCAGGCCCTGTGCGCGTGAATTCTGAGAAGATGTCTAAATCTTTAGGTAACTTCTTCACGATTCGTGATGTACTGGAAAAATACAATGCTGAAGTGGTTCGTTTCTTCCTAGCGCGTGTTCATTACCGTACGTATATCGATTACAGCGAAGATAGCTTGAAAGAAGCGCGTGTCATGTTAGAGCGTTTCTATCAAGCACTGCGTGGTGTTGAAATTTCTGATGAATCACCAGCAAATGATTTTGATGCGCGTTTCGTTGAAGCGATGAATGACGACTTCAACACACCAAAAGCAATCTCTGTTCTGTTTGAGCTTGTGAATGAGCTGAACAAAGCTACTCGTGAAAACTCACCAGAGGCAGGTAAACTTGCCGGTCAATTGGTGCGCCTAGGTTCTATTCTTGGTTTATTGCAACAAGATGCTGATGCCTTCTTGAAAGGCGAAGACAAAGAGGGTGAGCTTAGTTCTGATGAAATCGAAGCGTTGATTGTTCAGCGTGCGGAAGCGAAGAAAGCGAAAAACTTCGCAGAGTCTGATCGTATTCGTGATGAGTTGGCAGAGCAGGGCATCATTCTAAAAGATAGCCGCGAAGGTACGACTTGGTTCAGGGAAGCCTGAGTCGGTTGATAGCGGAAATAAAAAAGGCAGCCTAGGCTGCCTTTTTATGGAGTAACAAACTTAAGCGTCTTGCTTGTTTGCCGCTTCTAAAGTGTTTTCCATAAGTGTAGCCACGGTCATTGGGCCTACACCGCCTGGAACAGGGGTAATAAAACCGGCTTTCTCTGCTGCAGCTTCATAACCAACATCACCGACTAGGCGACCATCTTCAAGCCGATTGATGCCTACATCAATTACTGTAGCGCCTTCTTTGATCCACTCACCTTTCACAAGGCCAGGAATGCCAACACCAACTACTACAAGATCTGCACGACGAACGTGCGCTTCAAGATCTTTTGTGAAGCGGTGAGTTGTGGTTACAGTACAACCCGCCAGAAGCAGTTCTAATGTCATAGGGCGACCAACGATGTTAGATGCACCAACTACGACTGCTTCCATACCATGTAGATCTTGACCTGTAGATTCAAGCAGCGTCATAACGCCTTTTGGAGTACAAGGGCGAAGAACAGGCATGCGCTGAGCTAGACGACCTAAATTGAAAGCGTGGAATCCATCAACATCCTTTTCTGGGCGGATGCGTTCAAGGATCTCATTGCCATCTAGATGTTCTGGTAGAGGAAGCTGTACCAAAATACCGTTAACTGAATCATCTTGGTTTAGTTCATCAACAAGATTCAGTAGTTCCTCTTGAGTCGTTTCTGCAGGCAGGTCAAAAGAGCGGGATTCAAATCCTACATCCTGACAAGCGTTCTTTTTATTACGAACATAAACCTGAGAAGCTGGGTCCATACCTACAAGTAGTACTGCTAGGCAAGGAGCTTTTTTACCGTCGTTGATACGCTGCTGAACACCTTCAGCAACCTGACGGCGAACATCTGCGGCAATTTGCTTGCCATCAATAATCTGTGCGCTCATTTAAAGGGAGGGTCCTTTATTAAGTTTTATCTGGGGTGAATTCTCTCATGGTTGAGTATTTCGTCCAAGCGCCTTTTGTGAATTAGCTATATAAGTAGGTACAAGTAATTGAGAAGTAAGAGAGTAGGCGTGCATTTGCATCAAAAAAACTGAAACTAGTGGCTAGAGTATCAATCGGATCAATTTGATAGCCAAAAATGGGATAACTGCTTGATAAATAGCCAATTATTGGTTGTTAGATGATCAATCTAAAACTTTTGAAATAAAAGATAAAAAAAGTGTTGACGGCAAAATTTAGGGTGTATATTATGCGCACCTCCTCAAGACGAGGCGGCCAAAACAAAGCGCTAGACGCTAGTTAAGGCCAAAGTCTGAGGTCTGACAAATGAGTCGGGCGCCTATAGCTCAACTGGATAGAGCAACGCCCTTCTAAGGCGTAGGTTCCAGGTTCGAGTCCTGGTGGGCGTGCCATTTGTTAGAGCGAGATTTAGTGGTGGATATAGCTCAGTTGGTAGAGCTCCGGATTGTGATTCCGGCGGTCGTGGGTTCGAGCCCCATTATCCACCCCATTAAATCTCTTGTGTAGTCTGCGGACGTGGTGGAATTGGTAGACACGCCAGATTTAGGTTCTGGTGCCGCGAGGTGTGAGAGTTCGAGTCTCTCCGTCCGCACCATGTACTACACAAAAACGATCGTTATGGTGGGTATAGCTCAGTTGGTAGAGCTCCGGATTGTGATTCCGGCGGTCGTGGGTTCGAGCCCCATTATCCACCCCATTAACGATACACATAGATTGCGGACGTGGTGGAATTGGTAGACACGCCAGATTTAGGTTCTGGTGCCGCGAGGTGTGAGAGTTCGAGTCTCTCCGTCCGCACCATTTACAACGAAGCGTTGTTTTGGTGTAATCAGTTTCAAGCTATGTGTAAAAAAGATCTATCTGCGGACGTGGTGGAATTGGTAGACACGCCAGATTTAGGTTCTGGTGCCGCGAGGTGTGAGAGTTCGAGTCTCTCCGTCCGCACCATTGATTGATCTTTAAATCTTCTCTCATTAAAAGCTGCTTCTAGCTTATAAAATCCTTACTTTTGTTTTTGTTTATCTGATCATAAAAGCTATTTCTAGCTTATTTTTTGATCTAGGTGATCTATCTAATAATAATTTTCATTTCTTATACGTTATTTTGCTTACTAAACTTGACTAATTAAGCTGCTTGCCGGAGAATTTCGCGCTTTGATTTTGCTCGAAATTTACGAGCGGCTGTGCAGATCAAGCAGCGTTAGCAATACGTCGGTCTGTTGAAGATTATTGATTCAAGCATTTTATTTGTGAGGCATTACATGCAAGTTTCCGTTGAAACGACTTCTGGCCTAGAGCGCCTGTTGAAGGTTTCCGTACCAGCAGAGCGCATCGATCAGGATGTTAACAAGCGTATCCAGCAGACTGCACGTACAGTACGTATCGACGGTTTCCGTCCTGGTAAAGTACCTGTAAAAGTTGTTAAGCAGCGTTACGGTAAAGGTATTCGTGAAGAAGTTCTTGGCCAAGTAGTTCAGGAAAGCTTCTACCAAGCGCTTCAGCAGGAAGAGATCAACCCAGCTGGCACGCCTGCAATCGAATTCACAAAAGATGTTGAAGGTGAGAACCTTGAATACACTGCGAAATTCGAAGTTTACCCAGAGATCGCTCTGGCTGATTTCTCTAAAGTAGAGATCGAAAAGAAAGCGGCTGAAGTAAATGATGCTGATCTTGATCAGATGATCGAAACGCTACGTAAGCAGCAAGCTGAGTGGAACGAAGTTGAGCGCGCTGCAGCTGAAGGCGATCGCGTACGCATCGATTTCGAAGGTTTCATCGACGGTGAAGCATTCGACGGTGGTAAAGGTGAAGGTATGGACCTTGTTCTAGGTTCTAACTCAATGATTCCTGGTTTCGAAGACGGTCTAGCGGGCGCTACTGCAGGTGCAGATGTTGAGCTAAACGTTACTTTCCCAGAAGAATACCAAGCTGAAAACCTTCAAGGTAAAGACGCTGTATTCAAAGTAAAAGTACACACTGTTTCTGAACAAGTTCTTGCTGAACTAAACGAAGAGTTCTTCGAGAAGTTTGGTCTAGAAGAGAAGACTGAAGAAGCTTTCCGCGCTGAAGTTCAGAAGAACATGGAGCGTGAGCTTAAGCAGGCTCTTAAAATGAAACTTAAAGATGCTGTATTCACTCAGCTTCTAGAAGTTAACCCAATCGAAGTGCCAGCTGCACTAATCGATGGTGAAATCGACAACCTACGTCGTCAAGCGGTAATGCAGTTTGCGGGTCCAGATTCTGATATGGATCCAAACATGCTTCCAAAAGAGATGTTCACTGATCAGGCAGACCGCCGTGTTAAGATCGGTCTTCTTATGCAAGAAGTGATCAAAGTAAATGAACTAGAAGCTGACGAAGCTCGTGTTAAAGAAACACTAGAAGAGATGGCTGAAACTTACCAAGATCCTCAGCAAGTTATCGATTGGTACATGGGTAACGAAGAGATGCTAGGTCAGATCAAAGGTCTAGTTCTTGAAGAGCAGGTTGTAGATAACCTACTTGAAGCTGCTACAGTAACAGACGTTACTGTTAGCTACGAAGATGCAATTAAGCCAGAGCAGGGTGCTGCAGCTTAATTAACGCTCTTCTGACGTAAAAGTCACTACTGTAAAAGCGACAGTTAGCGAAAGCTGGCTGTCGTTTTTTTGTTTTTAGCGCATGATAAATGCAGTGTTGTTGGTTAAAGCTATTGCCTGAATTAATCAACGTAGTATTATCGAGTGCTTGTGTTTAGGTTATTTCCGTTTTAAGGAGTGATACATGGCGGATTTTGGTAAAGGTGGCTCAGATATTTTGAGTAGTCTAGTGCCTATGGTAGTAGAGCAGTCGGCTCGTGGTGAGCGTGCATACGATATCTACTCCCGTCTGTTAAAAGAGCGTGTGATCTTTCTTGTAGGTCCTGTAGAAGATCATATGGCTAATCTGGTTGTTGCGCAGTTGCTGTTCCTAGAAGCGGAGAACCCGGATAAGGATATTCATCTCTATATTAATTCCCCGGGTGGATCTGTAACTGCTGGTATGTCTATCTATGACACTATGCAGTTCATCAAGCCAGACGTGAGCACAATGTGTTTGGGTCAGGCAGCGAGTATGGGTGCATTCCTATTAGCCGGTGGCGCTGAAGGTAAGCGTTTTGCGTTACCTAACTCTCGTGTAATGATTCATCAGCCGCTAGGTGGATACCAAGGTCAGGCGACTGATATTGAAATTCATACCAAAGAGATTTTGAGTATTCGTCATAAATTGAATACGTTGTTAGCAGAGCATACAGGTCAAGATCTAGAAACGATCTCTCGTGATACAGATCGTGATAACTTCATGGACCCTTACGCTGCTAAAGAATACGGTTTAATTGACGAAGTACTTGATCGTCGTAACACTGATTAAGCCTGAGTAGAAATTGTTACTATAATCATAAGATTCACCCTGTTTGTTTGTATAAGGGTTGAAATGTGAAACAGAGTAGCAATATAGGGTATAGCCCTGATAAAGAATTATGAGGAAGTCGAATGACCGACGAAATCAAAGGTAAAGATGGCGATGACAGCGGTAAGTTGCTGTACTGCTCATTCTGCGGAAAAAGCCAGGATGAAGTACGTAAGCTAATTGCTGGTCCGTCCGTTTTTATCTGTGACGAATGTGTTGATCTATGTAACGACATCATTCGTGAAGAAATACAAGAAGCAGAGCCTCAGGAAGAGAGCGATCATCTGCCGACTCCAGAAGAGTTAAGTGCAGCTCTGGATGAATATGTTATTGGCCAAGATCGCGCTAAGAAAGTACTTGCTGTAGCGGTATACAACCATTACAAGCGTCTACGCTTCCAAAAGAGCAGCAATTCAGACGTTGAGCTAGGCAAAAGTAATATTCTTCTTATCGGCCCTACGGGTAGTGGTAAGACCCTGCTTGCTCAGACACTAGCACGCCTATTGAATGTGCCATTCACTATTGCTGATGCTACTACGCTAACTGAAGCAGGTTACGTAGGTGAAGATGTAGAAAATATCATTCAAAAGCTTCTGCAGAAGTGTGATTACGATGTAGAGAAAGCTCAGCTTGGTATTGTCTACATTGATGAGATCGATAAGATTTCACGTAAGTCTGATAACCCATCCATTACGCGTGACGTATCGGGTGAAGGTGTACAGCAGGCTTTGCTTAAGCTGATTGAAGGTACGGTTGCTTCTGTTCCTCCGCAAGGTGGTCGTAAGCACCCTCAGCAAGAGTTCTTGCAGGTAGATACGTCTAATATCCTGTTTATCTGTGGTGGTGCATTTGCTGGCCTAGAGCAGATTATTCGTGATCGTTCAGAAAAAGGTTCTATCGGATTCAGCGCTGTTGTTAAGAGCAAAGATGAAGAGAAAACGGTTTCTGACAGCCTTCGTGAGCTAGAGGCAGAAGATCTGGTTAAATACGGTCTGATTCCTGAGTTTGTAGGTCGTCTACCAATGGTAGCAACACTTGCTGAACTGGATGAGGAAGCGTTGATTCAGATTCTGACTGAGCCGAAGAACAGTTTGACTAAGCAGTATGCTGCACTGTTCGATATGGAAGGCGCTGAAGTTGATTTCCGTGAAGCTGCTTTAAAGGCGGTTGCACGTAAAGCGCTTGAGCGTAAAACAGGCGCACGTGGTTTGCGTTCTATTATGGAAGCGACATTGCTAGATATTATGTATCAGCTGCCTTCTATGGAGAATGTAAGCAAGGTTGTGATCGATGAGGGCGTTATCGAGGGTGATAACGATCCTATCCTCATTTATGAGAACACAGATCAACCTAAAGCGATGCCGGACGAATAAGCGTTCCAGAATGTGTTATAAAAAAGGATAGCTTTGCTATCCTTTTTTTGTGGCTAATTGAAATGGTGAAAAATGTCAGACGCAAATGATCAAGGATTTCAGCAGCTCAGTGACGAGCTGAAAACGGAGTTCTACTCTAGCGTTAAGGAAGCGATGGAGGAATTAGATCACTGTTTTAGTTCCTTGAACTGTAATTACGATCCTGAAATTGTTAATCAAATGTTTAGGGCGGTGCATTCAGTTAAAGGCAACTGTCATATGGTGTTTCTCGACAGTATTGCTGATGTTTGCCATAGGCTCGAAGATTTAGTTGATCAATTTCGCAAAAATCAGCTCCCTTATACACCCGTGCAAGGAGAGTTCATCGCTTTTGTTTTTACCCGATTAGAACAGCTTGTCGCTGATAAGGTTAGCGGTCTTGATGTTAGTTCGTCTGATATTGAGCTTCTAGAAAAGGGTGTGCTGCAGGTTTATCAGTCTGGCCAGTCATCACGCGACAAAGTGACTCAAGCAACCTTAGAAAGCTTCTCAGGCATACTCACAGCCACACAGAGTATAAATGAGAGCGTGTTGGATAAGCTTGAGGCGCAAGAGCAGTTAAAAGATTTTGATGATCTGGCTTTTATGGGGCAGGTTGCAAAAATTCTGCAGGCAAAATCCATTCAGCAACAAGGCGATCTTTCTAAGCTCATTACTATTGGCTGTTTGCTAAATGATCAGCTGCCTAATTCTGATCTCGAAGATCAGTTGGTTGCGGCGTTTAATTTTCAGAATTTGGGAAGTAAATTTGTCCCTTCGCCTGTGTTTGATATTGGGCTCGAATCTGCGGAATGGGAAAAAGCTAAGGCGCGAGAGCAAGTTGAGCTATCAGCAGGTTTTTTAAAGCTAGGCGGTAAATGGCTAGCCGCTTCAAAGCTGATTGAGTGTAGTTTTGAGCGCTATGATGGCCGAGGACCGTTTGGTCTAAAAGGAGATGATATTCCAGCGGGGAGTATGATTCTCTCAATGCTTAAGTTCTATCAGCAAAATTATCTGCGCTTAAGGAAGGACCACAAGCAAAAAATCGCGGTTGCTAAAACGATCAGTCGTATCAATAGTGAAAGCGGTTATAGATTTAATCCGAAGCTGGTTGAGTTGCTGACTCAACTAGGCCGTTCAGATCCTGATAAAATGACGCTGTAACGGTCGCTCTGCCGAATAGGTAAGCTGTATGGGTTATTCCATATTGGTCAGCTAAGTTAGAAGAGGCAAACTGTATTTGGTTTTAATCTGATTTGGAGGCTAAATGCCGCAGGAACAATTAGAGTTTGACGGTGATGGAGAGGTATATATTCTCTCCGAAAACTAAAAAAAGCGCATGGGCTACCCTATGCGCTTTTTTTTGTGGAGAGCTGGGCCTATTAGCGATTAGCTAATGCAGGCTTCAGCTTCTCGTTCATCTCAACTAGGCACTTCTCAGTTGTTTCCCAGTCGATACAAGCATCTGTTACAGATACGCCGTATTCAAGCTCGCTTAGATCTGCAGGGATAGACTGGTTGCCCCAAGCAAGGTTACTTTCAATCATTAGGCCAACAATAGATTTGTTGCCATCAATGATTTGGTTGGTCGCATTTTCAGCTACAAGTGGCTGAAGAGCTGGGTCTTTACTTGAGTTTGCGTGGCTGCAATCAATCATAATGTTGTTTGCTAGGCCTGCTTTATCTAGCGCTTGTTCACAAAGCGCTACGTTTACAGAATCGTAGTTTGGCTTACCGCCACCACCACGAAGTACAACGTGACCATACTGGTTTCCTTTAGTGTGTACGATAGAAACCTGACCACTCTCATTAATACCTAGGAAGCGATGTGGTGCGCTAACAGATTTAAGTGCGTTTGTAGCAACCTCTAGGCCGCCATCAGTACCGTTTTTGAAACCTACAGCGCAAGATAGACCAGAAGACATCTCACGGTGAGTCTGAGACTCAGTAGTACGTGCGCCGATTGCTGACCAAGAGATCAAATCTTGCATGTACTGTGGAGAAATTGGATCTAGTGCTTCAGTTGCTAGTGGTAAACCCATTTCAGATAGATCTAAAAGAAGTTTACGTGCAGTGTGCAGGCCTTTTTCGATCTCGAAAGAGTCGTTTAGGTCTGGGTCGTTAATAAGACCTTTCCAGCCTACTGTCGTACGTGGTTTTTCAAAATACACGCGCATAACCAGATATAAGGAATCTTTAACTTTTTCCTGAAGCTCAACCAGTTTCTTGCCATATTCGATAGCTGCTTCTGTATCGTGAATAGAGCAAGGGCCCACAACAACGAATAAACGAGGGTCCTTACGGTCAAGAATATCGCGAACAACAGAGCGGCCTTGCATTACTGCTTCAGCTGCTTTCTCAGAAATTGGCATTTCAGCCTTAAGCGCATCTGGGGAAATCAGAACGCTATTTGATTCGATATTTAAATCTTCAACACGTGTATCGGTCATTAGTTCTTATCCTACAATAGAGAGTTATTTAACGTTATTGAGCGCTTTTAGCGCTGGGGCTCTCTAGACTCTTTGTCAATGTGTCGCTTGTTTTACCATAAACCTATGAAGGTTATAAGTATGCAGATGGTCTATTCTGCGCCAAATCAAAACAATGGCAGTTGTTTCTACTAATTAAAGTGCTTTTACGAGTGCTGTTCGATAAAAAAGGCGTGGTAAACTATGTAAATCCGATTGATAGCGAACTGTTAGGCATAAAAGTTGTCAATCAAGCGTCTGCGAGATTAATCCATAGGAAACGCTGTGTTGTATCTATTTAAACGAGTTTTTTGGTTACAGTTTTTACTTATCCTATCTGTAGCTTCCCCGAATGTGACAGCGGGACTATTTGATCAAAACCCTTTTGGTGAAAAAGGCCCTGTTCAAGTAGAAAAAGCGTTTGTTTTTGGTCATGTGCAAGAAGGTGATACTTTAAAACTGATCTGGGATATGCCAGATGAGTATTACCTCTATAGAGACAGAATAGAGCTTAAAGATGGCGAAACAACACAGATTATCTCACGCAAGAATGCACCGGCTGAATTAAAAGATGACCCGTTGTTTGGTCAGGTATGGGTTTATTACGACCGCGCTGAAATAGATCTATCGCTGCTCAGCAAAGTCGATCCAGCAAAAGACGACAAGCTAACCATCACCTATCAAGGCTGTTGGGACGGTGGCGTATGCTATCCGCCAGTTACTAAAGAGATCGCAATAGCAGCATTTACTCCTTCTCAATCAGCTACTGATATGAGTGCCGCTCCAGCAACCATGCAAACAATCAATGCACCTGCAGTGACCGAGCAGGATCGTTTTGCGCAGATGCTTTCTCAGGGCAGCTTAATCGTTACCCTAGGCGCGTTTTTCGTAGCGGGTTTAGCGCTATCCTTAACGCCTTGTGTCTTTCCGATGATTCCAATCCTATCGAGTATCATTGCTGGGCAGGGTAAGCATGTATCGACGGCTAAGGGCTTTGGGCTATCTCTAGTCTATGTTCTGGCTGTATCGATCACTTACACCATTGCAGGTGTACTCGCAGGATTGTTTGGCGAAAATGTTCAGGCGCTTTTCCAAAATGCTTGGATTATCGGCAGCTTCAGTTTGATCTTCGTTTTGCTCTCTTTATCGATGTTTGGTTTTTACGAACTTCAACTGCCAAACAGCATTCAGACCCGTTTAAGTCAGGCGAGCAACAGCCAGAAGGGCGGCACGGTCGCCGGTGTGGCGATTATGGGCTTCTTATCTGCACTTATTGTAGGCCCTTGTATGGCGGCTCCTTTAGCAGGCGCATTAATCTATATCGGCCAAACAGGTGATCCATTCCTAGGTGGTAGTGCGTTATTTGCGATGAGCTTAGGCATGGGCGTACCGCTTCTATTGGTTGGCGCTTCTGCAGGAAAGCTACTTCCACATGCTGGCCTATGGATGAACAAGGTCAAAGCAGTATTTGGCGTGCTACTGTTGTTGATGGCCGTTTGGATGCTTGATCGCATTGCACCTACCGTCGTTTCTATGTGGTTAACAGCGATCATCCTAGTTGTATCGGCTGTTTATATGGGGGTGCTGTCTAAAGCGAAAACGGCTAAAGAGAACCTGGCGAAAGGTTTAGGTCTCATTATTTTGCTTTACGGCTTGTCACTAATGATCGGTGCGTTGGCCGGTGGTAATAGCTTTAGATACCCACTAAAAGCATTTGCAGGTGACCAGTCTGCACAAACTGAGGTACTGCCTTTTATAAAAGTGACAACGCCAGAAGCACTTAATAGTGAGTTAGAGATCGCCAAAGCCAATGGGCAGCCAGTAATGCTAGATTTCTACGCTGATTGGTGTGTGGCTTGTATAGAACTAGAGGTGGTTACCTTCGCTGACTCGCGTGTGCAAAATGCTTTAGCGCCATATCGGGTGATTAAGGTAGATGTGACGGCCAATGATGAACCGGCTAAAAAACTTAATAAAGATTACGCACTGATCGGCCCGCCGGCACTTATCTTCTATGATCGCGAAGGTGCAAAGCTCGATCATAAAACGCTTATTGGCGTTGTGCAGCCAAATGATTTTCTAAATCATATTCGCGATATCTAAAGAGTTAACCGAATAGTGATAAATCTTGTTCTGATAAATAAAAAGCCTCGCTAAGTTGCGAGGCTTTTTATTTAGGTTCTCATGTTTAAAACTTGTTACTTTTGAGGCTTAGGTAACACGGGTTTATCACTGTTAGATAAATACGTCTTCCATATCTCTGCTGTTCTTTCGTCGGTTTTATCTATCATGCAAAAAATAGATACGAATGCTTTCTTTCGACCTTCTTCCCAAATCGCATAGATAGAATCACAGTGAGAGGCTATGTGTGTTTCCCAGTCTTTTTGAGCAATTTTGATGCTCTCGAGCGCTGTTGTGTTTTTAGCATGAAGCTCGTAAGTTGCGTCTAAATACTTTGTCATTTGGTGGTGAGCAACTTCGAGTTTAATAGCCGCGCATCGATTCATCTGAATGCTGGTTTTAGCATCTTCACAATTATTAGCAGAAGCGTGAGACGATAGCAGGAATGTTAGGCTCAATAAGCTGGAAATAATGAGTTTATACATGTGTAAGCCTTAATTGCCCTATTGAATTAAATAAGTAGAGGATTGGAGTGAGAGGCTTCATTTACAAAGGGGAAAGGTATTCCCCTTCGCTTATTCATTTAGCGTTACTTGAACTCTTTAGCTTGTGGAAGCTCTTTGAAAGACATCAGAGTGGATTCCATTTTATGACCGTTAGCATTAAACCAATCCGTGACCGCTTTACTTTGATCTTTGCCATAAATGCGGTGGGAGTAGTTCATTACAACGCCAGTTTGGTTCTCTACGCTGATTAGGAACATATTTGCTTCTGAGCTTTTATCGCTGGTTGTCATTGTAGCTAGAAGAAACAGGCTAGGGTCACGTGGGTCAGGGCCGGCGATCGCTTTAATAATCTTTCCTTTCCCGTTGTACGCGGCTAAAAACTTTTCTGCAAAAGGTTTTAAATCAGACTTTTTTCACTTCTTCTGCGAAGGTGAAGGAGATCATATCTTTGTGTGAAGAAAGATCGGTTTGGTCAGCAGGTGTATATTGGTGTACTGAGCTTTCGGTAGCTCTGTATGTATATTCGTCACCGTTAAAATTGATTGCTGATGGCTTGCCTGCATAAGCGGTAGAGATGCTAACTAATACAAGTGCGATTGAAGTGAGTAGCTGTTTCAAAATTCCTGTCCTTTTTATAGTTATGAGTTTGATTTATAAGAATCCTGTCGATCAATAATGAAAGATTTTATCAGTGTTAATGGGTTTCCCAGTCTGCATGGAATGCTAAAGTAAGCTTTAGACTTACCAAAGTACTAGTCTGGTTTTGAGTGTTTAGTGAGGGGAGTATCTATTCAATGGGAACAGTATGTTGGGAATACTTGATCAGATAAGTCTTCGCTTTATAGTAGTATCAAAGCATGTGCTTATGAGGGGAGGTCACTTAGTGATGACAAGTATGTCTAAGAAAATACAGAGCGCGCTGGTTATTCTAATAACAGCTTATGTGCCGATTACTTCAGCTTCAGATGCTGAAGAGGGTAAAGAGTTATATGAATCTGTTGCTTTGGAACGAACGACCCGTGGCGAGGTTTACACCGACGCTAACTGTGAAACTTGTCATAGCTCAGATATTTACACCCGGTCTAATCGACGAGTAAACACCTATTCAAGATTAGAAGCCCAGGTAGAGATGTGTAACACCATGCTGGATGTTGGCTGGTTCCCTGATGAGGTATCGGCAGTTGCAACTTATCTTAATCAAAAATATTACAAATTTGATTAGAGCATTTTTCTTCTTTTCTAAAGCCGCATTCAGCGGCTTTTTTTATATCTTTCAAATTCCTTTGATATTCAATGTCATAGCGGCCCGTTTTTTGCTGAACCTTAGTTTACTCAAACGTAATTAGTCGATGCGAACCGCGTAATGTTGGATCTGAAAATGAACATAAAACAGCCCGATTTTGTGATGGCTATTATGGGCTATTCTCCTCCAGCCTATGTATTCCGTGGCTTTCAGCAAGGGAGGTAGTGGTCATCAGGAAGTCTCTTTTAATTTAATAACCTAATACAAGCTTACTTATCGGAAAATTTGTCTTGGCTTTTGGCTCGGACAACAGCTGAGTTTTGCCTAACGTACACTGAGTTTAGGCAAATATTTTCCGCTGAGTATTAACAACCGATTTTTTGTTTTTGTTATTCACAAAAACTGGTTTTTTGCGCCCTGAAGAAATGATTCACGCTTTCTTTTCATAGAACGGCGGGGGTTGATTGACGCAAAAAATCAGCAAGGAGAGAACAATGATTATTCAGACAAGTAATGTACATATGAGTGCTGAGCATCAGAAAACGGAATATAGCTCTCAAACCAAAATGATTGATTGGGGGAGTGAGGGTAATGCATTTCTTACGCAGTTAAGCGAAGCAAAATCGTTTCTTCGCCAAGAGCAAAGTAGCTTATTTAGTACTCTTGCTGTTGGCCAACAGCCATCAACAGAAGGCGATGATCAGTTTCAGGGTAATTCAGTTCTGGTCTTAACTGATCAAGGTTTACAATTTAGAACTGCAGACAACGAGCCAAATATCGCTGAGCAACGAGAGATTACGAAAGCGAGGCTTTGGCAAAGTCTGTTAAATGCTATTAACCCAAAACATATACAAACTGACATTCCCGATGATGTAGAGATCCCAGATGCTGATTCTATTCCAAGCGAAGATGGAATAGGCGGTATACCCATGCAACTACAACCTATAAAGATGGAAATGTCGTTTAAGGTGACGGAAACCGTTGAGGAGTATGAGTGCTCCAGTTTCCATAGCTGTGGCATGGTGACTACGGCTGATGGTAAGCAGATAGAGTTTGATCTGAACCTTGAAATGGAGCGGAGCTACTCAGCTACACGCGAGTTTGAGATGACCAGTGTAGTGGAGTTTACAGATCCACTGATTCTGAACTTTGAAGGCAATCACGCAGATCTTTCTGATGAGAAGTTTGAATTTGATCTTGATGCTGATGGTGATAAAGAACTCATTAGTTATCTCACCGGTGAAAGCGGCATGCTTGCTCTAGATAAGAATGAAGACGGCATTATTAATGACGGTACAGAGCTATTTGGTGCTTTAACGGGTAATGGCTTTGCCGATCTTGCCCAATATGACGAGGATGGTAACAACTATATCGATGAGGGTGATTCTATATTCGACGATCTTCTTGTATGGCATAAAACTGAAGATAGCGATTACCTAGAATCATTGGCTGATAGTGGTGTAGGAGCGATCTATTTAGGCTCAACCGAAACGCCCTTCGATATAAAAGGTGAAAATAATCAAGAGAATGGCCGAGTCCGCTCCAGTGGTTTCTACTTAACTGAAGCTGGTGATGTCGGAACGGTACAGCAGATTGATATGGCGGTTTAGCGTCGACTCAGTTGCAGGCTAAATACAGGCTTTATTTAGCCTGCATCTTTACACTAAACCTTGAGAGTACACGGTTAACAAACACATTCAAGCAACACTCAGAAATGTTTCGTTTGCACTATGACAGCTATGGATTGGTATACTTGCGTCACTTTGTTTTGAGGCCATTTCATGGATAGATTTAACCCTTTATCTTCATCTCAGTCTTTATGGCTCAGAATAGCTTTGATCTTAACGACGATCTGTCTGGCTGTTGGGCTGTTTAGTCCGATGATGACGATGAGCAAGTTCTATTTCTTCGAGAGTTCTTTTTCTGTAATTGGCGGTGTACATAGCCTTTTAACTGAAGGGCATCTGATCCTAGCGGTTCTGGTCTTCCTCTTTAGTGTAGTTCTACCGTTGGTTAAGTTATTTTTGTTATTTAGATTAACAACACCAAGCGATGAAATATCCGCTAAACAACGTAAATTGCTTGGATTGATGCATGATTACGGTCGTTGGGCGATGCTTGATGTGATGGTGGTTGCGGTATTGTTGGTGACTGTAAAGCTCGGTGCTGTCGCGTCAATTCAGATTCATTGGGGGCTTTACGTATTTGGTCTAGCCGTTGTATCGATCATGTTTTTAACGCATAAACTTGTGACTTTGTTAAATGCCTAATCTAGAAAGTTTTTACAAAAAACTTAGCAAACGTAAAAACACTCTGACTGTATTTAATCCATATAGGGATGAAACCAAATTAGAGAACCTAAAGCGATACATTGAACTGGCTTTTGAGCAATCCGGACCAAGGATCCTTTTAGTGGGTGAGGCCTATGGTTTTAAAGGTGGTCGTTTAACTGGGATTCCGTTTTCCAGTGGCAAGTTGTTTGATGAGGTTGATCATCCTTTTTTGCAGCAGTTAAAGCCAAAAATTGAGCTTAACCCTGATACGCTTACTGCTGAGAATACAGCCTCTATTGTATGGCGCTATCTGTGTTCACAAGAAACAGTACCGCTTTTTTGGAATTCGTTCCCTTATCATCCGCATCCTTCGCGTATTCAAAAAAAGAATAGGGCACCATTAAAAGCTGAAATAGAAGAAGGTTTAGAGCTGTTACAAATGCTGATGGATGTTTACCAACCCGATGCAATTGCAGGGTTAGGTCGTAAAGGAACTGACTGTTTAAAAAAAGCGTTTCCTGATCAAGATATCCGCTATATCCGTCATCCCTCTTATGGCGGTAAATCTGATTTTATTGATGGTATGAACCGGCTCTTTTTACAAGGTTCAGCTTAAATTTATCTTTCAGCCGTATGATGGTCGTGGCTTTTGAGTAGCTACTTAACCGCTCATATTGGCCTCAAACTCTAGTAACTAATTTAAAGCAGGAAGCATCGTTTGGCATTGGACGCCTTTAAAAGGAATTCCAATGTACAAGTACCTTCCTGTGGCTCTTCTAATGATCCCAGGCTTGGCTTTAGCTGAGCATCCTAAGTCTTTCGGTAGTGCCAAAAAGATTCTCAAAGAGATCTACGCAGATAACCAGCAGAGCTTTTATTGTGGTTGTGACTACAATGCCCAAGGTAAAAAGTTGGTGCCAGATTTAGCATCCTGTGGCTACTCACCTCGTAAAAATGCGAATAGAGCAAAGCGAATTGAGTGGGAGCACGTAATGCCGGCTTGGGCTTTTGGTCATCAATTACAATGTTGGCAAGACGGTGGTCGTAAAGCTTGTAAGAAGAACCCTAATTTTAAGAAGATGGAATCAGACCTTCACAACCTTGTTCCTGCAATTGGAGAGGTAAATGGTGATCGATCTAATTTTAGCTTCTCACAATTAGCAGGTGAACCGCGTGTTTATGGGCAATGCGATATGGAAGTTGATTTCAAGCAGCGTAAGGTCGAGCCAGCTGACCATCGCCGTGGCGACATTGCTCGTACGTACTTTTATATGCGCGATCAGTATGGCGTTCGTATCAGTAATAAGCAGGAAAAGCTGTTTAATGCTTGGGCAAAGCTAGATCCTGTTGATCAATGGGAGTTAGAGCGTAATCGTATGATTAGCCAAATCCAAGGCAATACAAACCCTTATGTTGTTGCGCCAACTGGCTCAGTAAAATTGGCGGAATCGACTACGGATCAGAATAGTTTATTGTCCCGCCTTAAAACTGCGTTGAGTATGGATTAAGTGCCGTAGAAAAGGTCTAAGTGTTAGAATATTAGTTTTCCTGACTGACAATATGCTCGTTCTTTGAAAGGTATTTATTAAATTCATCCGATAGAGCGTTAGCTTTGGTTACGAACTCAGGAAGTAGCTTTTCAAGTGCTTCCTGATTTTGATTTGCGGCTTCTATTTCAAGCATCTTACAAATTTCATTTAGTTGTGGGGCAGACAAGTTTAAGGCCATGCCTTTCATATTATGAGCTTGCTGCCTTAGCTCCTCCCATTGCTTATTTCTGAATGCATATTGTGTGTTTTCAATCAGATCAGCTGAATTCTTAAGATAGGCTTCTAGCACCTTAACGAGTAGTTTATCGTTCATCATTAAGCGCTTCAGTGCGCTATCTTGATCCCACACCAGCTGTTTGTCTTCGGTGTGACAAACGCCTTGCTCTTTGTTGGACGTGAATTTTTGATCATCAGGGAGCCAATGATTAAGTGCTTGGATTAAGTCCTTCGAATTGATGGGTTTGGTTATGTAATCGTCCATGCCTGCTTCAAGACACTTCTCGCGATCTCCTGCCATAGCATTAGCAGTCATGGCGACGATAGGTAGGTCCTTGAATTTCTTATTTTGCCGAATAGATCTGCTTGCTTCGTAGCCATCCATCACGGGCATTTGGCAATCCATAAAGACAAGATCGTATTGGATCATTTCGAGAGCTGATAATGCTTCCTCACCATTAGCCGCGACATCAATTTTTAGCCCGAGCTGTTCTAATAACGCCCGTGCTACGGCTTGATTGGTAATGTTGTCTTCTACGAGTAAAACTTTGCTATTAAAGGAGAACGCCGCTTTTCTATCGTTAGCAGATTTTACATAGGTATTTTGTTGTTTAACTTGGACAAGATCTAATAGTTTATTAAAAAGCTGACTTTGGTTGATAGGTTTTGCGATCAGATGGTGTAAACCGTTTTCAGCGTATTTTGATTTATCAAAGGTTTGATTGCTGACCGTTTGAACAAGCAGCTTGGTGGATGTTACTAAAGGTTCATGATTGCAACGTGTGGCAAACTCGATAGCATCCATATCCGATAGCTCTTGATTGATGATGGTTATATCAAAAGGTGTGTTGTTAGCTGCAGCCGACTTTAGTTTTTCTAAACCTGTCTCGGGTTTTGTTGTGAGTTCATAATCAATCTTCCAGCTTGTTAAAATGTCGCCAAGCAGGTGAAGATTCGTTTCATTAGGGTCAACAACTAAGATTCTTTTACTATGTAACGCTTCGATAGGTTGCGAAATCGGCTTTGAGGTCGCATGGGTTAAAGTCAAGCTAATCCAGAATGTTGAACCATGGCCTAATTGGCTATCGACACCAATTTCGCCACCCATCAACTCTACTAGTTGTCGACTTATCGATAGTCCAAGACCGGTACCACCATATTTACGTGTAGTAGAGCCGTCAGCCTGACTAAAGCGTTCGAATAAGCGGGTTTGTTGTTCCTTGTTTAGGCCAATTCCAGTATCAACCACTTTGATCAGAATTTGGCTTTGCTTGGTGGAAACTTGAGTTGACTCATAGAAGACTGCTACTTCACCTTTTTCAGTAAATTTACATGCGTTACCTATGAGGTTGACGAGTATCTGGCGAATGCGACTTGGGTCAGCGTTAAACCATTGATCAGTAATGGATGTGGCAGGGCAGACGAGTTCTAGGTTTTTTTCTTGAGCACGCATACCTAATGAAGTACCTATTTCATCAAGTAGTTGGCCCATATCAAAATCGACCGATTCGAGCTCCAGTTTTCCTGATTCAACTTTAGAAAAATCAAGAATATCGTTGATTATAGTGAGTAGAGAGTCGGCGCTATTCTTAACGGTATTGGCGTATTCTAATTGTTGCGGGTTTAAGCCACTGTCGAGCAATATATTAGTCATGCCGATAACACCATTCATTGGTGTTCTTATCTCATGACTCATGTTGGCTAAAAATTCACTCTTAGCGACACTTGCTTGTTCGGCTTCATTTTTTGCTTTTAATAGATATTCTTCAGAAAGCTTCTGATCTGTAATATCTAAGTGAGTGCCAATGATGCGTATTGGGTTGCCGTCTATATCACGTTCTACGACTTTGCTAGCGTTTAAAACCCAGATCCAATGGCCTTGCTTGTGCTTCATTCTCAGCTCGAAACTGTGTCGGTCTTCACTGGAATTGCTGTATATATCGAATAGGCGCTGTGATATATCGGAATCATTAGGATGTGTAAACTGATGAAATTTTTCAATATCGATTGGGTGAAGTTCATCTAATGTATAACCAATGATTTCAGCCCAACGTTCGTTAAGGTTGAGTTCTCCTGTTTGGACTTTCAAGTCCCAAATGCCCACATTGGTAGAATCTACGACTAACTCAAGTTGTCTCGCGGTTTCAGACAGCTCTTGTTCACGCTTAATTTTATCGGTTATATCATTTTCGACACCGACAAATGCAGTTAGATTATTGTGTTCGTCAAATACGGGAGAAATCGAAACGTCATTCCAAAAAGGTGTTTTGTCTTTGGTGTAGTTAATCACTTCAACGTTTACGCTTTGATGGGCTTTAAGCGCTTTAGATATCTGGCCTAAGGCTTTTAGGTCCGTCTTTTCACCTGAAAGGAATCTATGATTCTTTCCGATTACCTCGCTTTCGTTATACCCGGTTATCTTAAGGAACGCTTTATTGGTATAGATTAGAGGAAGATCCTGTTGTGTGGCATCTGCAACTGTTACACCGACAGAGCTTACTTCTAGGGCTTTTAAGAGGACTCTGTTTCTATTTTGCTCTTCTCTCAGTTCTTTTTCAGACTGTTTGACTGCTTTGTATGGGTTGATAAAAAACTTTTTTCCAAGCCAGACTAGCAGTATAAAGACGACCAAAAATGTCAGAAGAAGGCCAATGAAGATACTTTGGATAACCTGATTAACTTCAGAAGCGAGGTGTTGTTGATCGATGTAATATTCGACGTTAAGTTGGGTCTGACCAGCAACTTGTTCGTCAACTTTTTGGTAATTAAGAGTGTTGTTTAGAGAAGAGTAATCAAGGTAATCACCTTTGATTCTAATGCTGGCGGCATGTGCTTGGGTAGTAAATAATGTACTGATGTCTTTATCAAATCGAACTAGAACAACACCTTCGCTAGCACCGTTATAGTTGACTGAAACAGCGATAGAGAAGTGCCATTGTTCATTTTTTCGATGTTTTAATATAACCCAAGGCCTTTCGCCATTTAGTATCTCTTCGAACCAAGGTTCATTTTCTAAGTTCAAATTCAGGCTTTGGTTGGAAGGCCTGTAAATAGGCTCACCAATAATATTTAGTAAGAATACAGATTCATGCTGACCGAGGATTAGAAGTGAGTCCAAAAAATCGACAAGGTTTTCTTCCGAATCCAGAGTAGCCATCACCGCACTAGTTAAAAGAGGGTTCTTAGCTAGGTCCTGTAAGAACAGAATACGATCGTCTACATAGTTGCCTATCGAAGTGGCAGCGTTCGCAGCCTGTGCGCTAGTTGTTCGATTTTGAAAGTCTATTGTAATATCACGAACACGTTCCCCAATCGCGATATAACTAGAGGTCAAAGCTATAGCGAAAAAGGCAGCAATAAACAGATAAAACAGTGTATCTGTTGAAAGTTTTAAACCTCGTTTACAAAGCCGCATCCTATTACTCAACTAGTTAGGAACTTTCGGAGACGTATTAGGCATTACTTCTATTACTCCATCCGGGGTAAATTTGGCCATACATAGATCAGATAATCCGAGCGCTTCATGTGCATCTAAATTAGATTGACTAAAAGCAGAATAGGGCTTTTGGTAAGTTTTTATTAGGCCTTTAACAGGCGTGTTTAATGACTCTAATTCTTCTCGAAGTAACTGCCTATTTTGAGCCATATCATCACTTAGAGTTATATTTTGCATTGCTTGGATAGCTACCTTGGCTAAGTCATACGCATGGGTGTACCCCGTAGGCGATTTTAGAGAGCGATAATCAGTTAATGCTTCAGGGAATAGCTTCTGACCTCTGGCAAATACTGATTGGCTGAATTTGGATTCTTCAGAGCTGACAAAAGAGAAGCAGCTTTGAATAAAGCTTAAATCCAGCTTAGATAGGGTTGTAGGCCCTAATGTCTGGGGGAAGTTTCCGCCGGTAATTCCCCAATGAGAAAGCACAGGTAGATTGAATTGTTCAACCTCTGTCATGGCTGTCATAAAGGTAGCGCCTTCTATAGCGTTACCAACGAAGATAACGCAGTCACTATCGGATTTGGCAATTTCTCTCAAAATTAATTTGGCTGCATTGTCTTTGGTATTCCAATTAAACCATGTGACTTCAGGTGTAATGGACAGTGAACTTTCAAAGTAGTTGGTTATTGTCTTGAAGTTCGATTTCCCCCAGCCTGTATCTTCGAGTAATAGGTGGGGAGATTTGCATTGTTTTGAATTTACTGCGTAATCGCTGATTCGCAAGCCCGCTTTTGTATCATCGACAGATAATCTGAATACCCAGTTATTACTATCAGGATGGCGGGTAATAGGTCCACCTGCTGCCCACGGAACTAGTAGCAGAATTTCATTATCGTTGATGTATTGACGATATTTAATGTAAGGGGGGGAATGTAGTCCGCCAAGTATAAATAGGGCACTAGGATCATTTACGAATTGTTTCATTGTTCTGTGGCTACGAACAACATTTCCGCGATGATCTTTTTCAACAAATTCGAGTTGGTAGTTACCAATTTTATAATCGATTTCGGCCAGAGCGGTAAGGAAACCCATCTTCATGGCTTGTGCAGAGGAAGAGTGAGAGGTGTAGTCTGAGTCGTGATAAATGCGAATGACTTTGTCATTGGCTGAAACAGTGGATATTAGAAGGCAGGCAAGTACGCCAATTGCAGATAAGCTTTTGTTCATCCTTGTAATCCTTTAATCAACTAGCCATTCTTTTAGTTAGACAGTTCAGAGCTTATTCAAGTATTTAAGAATATTTTAGTACTAAATCAAATACTTGCTCGTGAATTGCTAAGAATATATGGCAATGATTGGATATTAAAGCTTATTAATCTATTAACTATTTCCTTGTGCGCTTTGTATTTCGAATCTGTTGTCGGTTATTCCTGTTGTTATGAGGCCTGCGACTCGTGGTGTTTTTACTGTTTTTCGGTAGGTTTAAAGTGACTTCGACTAACTTAGAGTTCCCAGGCTTTAGACTGTCTAATGTCCAATCACCAATTGCATAGCGAATTAGGCGTAGGGTTGGGAAGCCAACGGCTGCAGTCATTCGTCTTACTTGTCTATTTTTGCCTTCAGTAATTTTCAATTCGACCCAGCTGGTAGGCTGATTTTTACGTTCGCGAATGGGTGGATTACGAGGCCATATATCAGGTTCATCGATCACCTTGGCTTTTGCTGGACGAGTTATACCGTCTTTGAGTTCAACGCCTTTACGTAAGGCATTCAAAGCAGTCTCAGTGATCTCTCCTTCAACTTGGGCCCAGTATGTTTTTTCTTGCTTAAATTTAGGATTAGCTAAGTAATGTTGTACAGCGCCTTCATTGGTAAGAATCAGTAAGCCTTCAGAGTCATAATCTAATCGGCCAGCAGCATAATAGCCCGGCTGATCAATAAAATCGGCTAGTGTGCTTTTATCGTCATTGGTAGTGAACTGAGTAAGTACTTGAAAAGGTTTATTAAAAAGTAATAGCTGGCTCATTGTTTTTCAGTTCTTTAAAGCATGGTGCGATCAATCAAAGGGATAATGCTGATCTATACTGATCCTGTAGCGCAATCATATCACTGATCACAGCTTCTGCGGTGTAACAAATCGAGTTGGAGTAGATTATGGGTTATAAAAATATTTCTGTACCTGATGGCGACAAGATAACAGTTAATCAAGATCATTCATTAAATGTTCCTGATAACCCTATTATTCCTTATATAGAAGGAGATGGGATTGGTATGGATGTGACTCCTCCGATGATCAGCGTGGTTGATGCTGCGGTCAATAAAGCCTATGGAGGTGACCGTTCAATATCCTGGATGGAAGTTTTTGCTGGTGAGAAGGCTACCTCAGTATACGAGCAAGATACATGGCTGCCAGATGAAACCTTGGAAGCTTTTAAGGAATTTGCTGTTGGGATTAAAGGGCCATTAACTACACCTGTAGGTGGTGGTATTCGTTCGCTTAATGTTGCCTTACGTCAGGAGCTTGATCTTTATGTCTGCCAAAGACCGGTGCGTTGGTTTAAAGGCGTACCGAGCCCAGTCATAAAACCAGAAGATGTGGATATGGTGATCTATAGGGAAAATTCAGAAGATATCTACGCTGGAGTAGAGTGGCAGGCTGGCTCGCCTGAAGCAGAGAAAGTGATTCGATTTTTAAAAGAGGAGATGGGTGTTACCAAAATTCGTTTCGATCAACAGTGCGGTATTGGTGTGAAGCCTGTATCTGAGCAAGGAACAAAGCGCCTAGTAAGGAAAGCGTTGCAGTACTGCGTGGATAACGATCGGGAATCCCTAACGTTGGTACATAAAGGTAATATCATGAAATTTACCGAAGGTGCTTTTAAAGATTGGGGCTACGAATTGGCGGCAGAAGAGTTTGGAGCAAAGCTTAAAGATGGAGGCCCTTGGATGAGCTTTCAAAATCCAAACACAGGTAAAGAAATTATAATTAAAGATGTAATAGCGGATGCGATGTTGCAGCAGATTCTGCTTAGGCCCGCTGAGTATGACGTAGTCGCAACGCTAAATTTAAATGGTGATTACCTTTCAGACGCCTTGGCTGCGGAAGTGGGAGGTATAGGGATCGCCCCGGGTGCCAACCTATCAGATGAAGTTGCGATATTTGAAGCAACTCATGGAACCGCACCTAAATATGCAGGTAAAGATATGGTGAATCCAGGTTCTCTGATTCTATCTGCCGAAATGATGTTAAGGCATTTAGGTTGGTCAGAAGCTGCAGATCTGATTATTAAGGGTATGGATGGCGCTATTGCTGCTAAAACCGTAACCTACGACTTTGAACGTCTTATGGACGGAGCTCAGTTGTTATCAAGCTCTGAGTTTGGTGAAGCAATTATCAAGAATATGTAGTTAGTTTCTAACAGACACAAAAAAACCAGCTTCATGCTGGTTTTTTAGTCTATCGATTTAACCTTTTTATTATTGGGTTACTAAAGGTTTGATTTGTACGGCATGAGTACCTTTGGGACCCGGCTGGGTTTCAAACTCAACTTGTTGGCCTGCTTTGAGACTCTTATAGCCATCTACTTCTATCGCAGAATAATGAGCAAAGAGATCCTCTTCATGTTCATCTGATAGGATAAAACCATATCCTTTAGAATTGTTGAACCACTTTACTTTCCCTGTCTGCATAACTAACTCCCGTATCCAAAACTACAATTGGATTACTAACCTGAACGTACTCCCTTTAGCTGCTAGAATAGTTGCTAAAGGTTGTCCCCTAAAAGTTGCAGGTACTACTGGGGCCTTGCCTATCCTGCTATTCTGATTATAGCACCACCCACAGAATATGTGACAAGTGTACAATCACTGTTCAGTAGTAAATATTAGCGTAAATTTAGAAGAATGTTAGATGTCTATTGATTTTGAACAAAAAGTAATTCGAATGTCTAATGAAGATGAACATGAAGATTTTGATCATGATCACGGATTAGTCACGGAAGAAGCAAAGCCACAACTTAAGAAACCATCGATGTATCGTGTGGTTTTGATGAACGACGACTATACACCAATGGATTTCGTCGTGGCTGTGCTCATGATGTTTTTTAATATGGACCAAGAAAAAGCTACACAAGTGATGTTATCGGTCCATACTCAAGGGAAAGGAGTATGTGGAATTTTTACCCGTGATGTAGCTGACACGAAAGCAGCTATAGTTAATCAATATGCGAGAGACAATAATCACCCTCTGCTATGTGAAGTCGAGAAAGTCTGAAGAGGAACCGTTATGTTAAACCGAGAACTCGAAGACACGCTCAGTGCAGCTTTCCAAGCCGCAAAGGAAAAGCGACATGAATTTATAACTGTCGAACATTTGTTGCTGGCGTTGTTGGATAATTATGAGGCGCATGAAGTTCTTGCAGCCTGTGGTGCTAACTTTGAAGGTATTAGGCAGAACCTTTCTTCGTTCATCGAAGAAACTACGCCTTTATTATCTGAAACACTACCTGATTTGGAAACGCAACCAACACTCGGATTTCAGCGAGTACTTCAGCGTGCGGTGTTCCATGTTCAGTCATCTGGTAAGAATGAAGTTACTGGAGCAAACGTACTTGTAGCGATTTTTAGCGAGCAAGAAAGTCAGGCTGTTTATATTCTGCAGCAGCATGGTATTGAGCGAATCGATACGGTCAATTACATCTCGCATGGCATTTCTAAAATGTCGGAGCACGATCACGAGCACTCTGATGCTTCGGTTGAGAGTGAGACTGCAGGTGAAGAGAAGGATGATAGTCCGCTCGCTAAATATGCAATCAATTTGAATGCTGAAGCTGAAAGCGGTCGCATTGATCCTCTTGTAGGGCGGGATTCTGAGGTTGAGCGTGTCGTTCAGATTCTATCTCGCCGCCGTAAGAACAACCCTCTATTAGTAGGTGAAGCGGGTGTAGGTAAAACAGCGATTGCTGAAGGTCTAGCGAAGTTGATCGTTGAAGACAAAGTACCTGAAATTATCAAAGAGTCGATCGTATACTCGCTTGATCTAGGTGCTTTGCTTGCAGGTACTAAATACCGTGGTGATTTTGAGAAACGCCTTAAAGGTCTTTTAAATGAGATCAAAGGTAAAGATCACGCGATTCTATTTATTGATGAAATTCATACTATCATCGGTGCTGGTGCAGCGTCTGGTGGCTCTATGGACGCATCAAACCTACTTAAACCACTGCTAAGTTCAGGTCAAATCCGTTGTATCGGTTCTACCACTTTCCAAGAATTCCACGGAATATTTGAGAAAGATCGTGCATTAGCACGTCGTTTCCAGAAAGTAGACGTCCTTGAGCCTAGTATCGAAGATACCTATGCGATTCTTAAAGGCCTTAAAGGTCGTTTTGAGGAACACCATGAACTTGCTTACAGTGATGAAGCGCTACGTGCAGCTGCAGAGCTAGCAGGTCGCTACATCAACGATAAGCATATGCCTGACAAAGCAATCGATGTGATTGATGAAGCCGGGGCTTACCAGCGTCTATTGCCTAAAGAGCTGCGTAAAGCAGAGATTGGTACGGAAGATATCGAGGCGATTGTCGCTAAGATTGCCCGTATTCCGCCTAAAAGTGTTTCTGCGTCTGATAAGAATCAGCTGGCTAAACTGGATAGCAATCTTAAGATGGTTGTTCTTGGTCAGGACGAAGCGATCGATACGCTATCTTCTGCAATCAAGCTTTCCCGTGCTGGTCTTAAAGAGCCAGATAAGCCTGTAGGTTGTTTCTTGTTCGCTGGTCCAACCGGTGTCGGTAAAACAGAAGTAACGCAGCAGCTAGCACGTATCATGGGGATTGAGCTGGTTCGTTTTGATATGTCTGAGTATATGGAGCGTCATACCGTTTCTCGTTTGATTGGTGCACCTCCTGGCTATGTTGGTTATGACCAAGGTGGCTTACTGACAGAGGCGATCACAAAGTCTCCACATTGTGTTCTGTTGCTTGATGAAATTGAGAAGGCGCATCCAGAGGTATTCAATCTATTACTACAGGTAATGGATAGCGGTACTTTAACGGATAACAACGGTCGCAAAGCAGATTTCCGTAATGTGATTTTGGTAATGACTACCAATGCAGGAGCGGAAGATATGAGCCGCGCATCTATTGGCTTTACTAAGCAAAATCATGCCTCTGATGGTATGGCTGCTATACGTAAGATGTTCACGCCGGAGTTCCGAAACCGTCTTGATGGCATTATTCAGTTCAAAGCCCTTACAACTGGCATTATTAAAGGTGTGGTTGATAAGTTCTTTGCTGAGCTTCAAGTTCAGTTAGAAGATAAGCGTGTAGTACTGCATCTAGATGATGAAGCCCGTACTTGGTTTGCAGAGAAGGGCTACGATGAGCAGATGGGTGCACGCCCAATGAAACGCTTGATTCAAGAGAAGCTGAAGAAGCCGTTAGCTGAGATGATTTTATTTGGTGAGCTATCCGAAGAGGGTGGTGAAGTTGCCATTAGTGTCGATGAAGATGGTGAGATCAGTGTAGAAGCGATGACCTGCGCATAAGCAGGTCATTCAAGACACAAAAAAGGCAGCCATTAGGCTGCCTTTTTAAATTCTGTCCTGCTGAAGCAGGGAGAAAGCAATGATTAACGCGCGCGATAAACGATACGGCCTTTACTTAGGTCGTATGGAGTTAGTTCTACTTTAACTTTATCGCCTGTCAGGATACGGATGTAGTTTTTACGCATCTTACCTGAGATGTGTGCAGTAACAACGTGGCCGTTTTCCAGCTCAACACGGAACATAGTGTTCGGGAGCGTGTCAACCACGGTGCCTTCCATTTCAATGCTATCTTCTTTAGCCATTAATTCTCTACCTTGTTGAGGATCTCCAGAAACTCTGGACCGAATAATTGCGCGGTATTGTGCCTGAAAAAAAGGGCATTATCAAAGACAATTACAGCAACATACGGTTTTGTTTATATATATGAAGGTTATTCGGGTTTTACTAGCGTCCAGTAGCCATCAATTAGTAGTTCAAACGGCTGGAAAGCGATTTTGTAGCTCATCTTACGGCACTCTTTAACCCAATAGCCTAAGTATAAATAATTTAGACCTTCATCTTGGCAGTGTTGAAGTTGCCATAAAATGCAGTAGGTGCCCAAGCTGCGTTTAGGGAAAGAGGGATCATAGAAAGTATAAATGGCTGATAGGCCTTGCTGTAGACGATCAATCACGCTGACAGCTAGCAGATTAGAATCGCCGTCTCGGAATTCTAAAAACTGCGTATGTTCCTCGCCTTCAACCAAGAATGAGTTGAATTGATCAAGACTGGGTGGATACATATCCCCATCTTGATGACGTTCATTGATGTAGCGAGAGTAGAGTGTGTAATACTCTTCGGTAAAGTGAGCTGATTTAACTGTAACGGTTAAATCTTTGTTTTTATTGATAATTCGTTTTTGGCTTTTCTTGAGCTGGAAAATTGCTAAAGGGATTCGGACGGATATGCACGCGTTACAGCCATCACAATGGGGACGGTAGATGTGCTTACCACTGCGGCGAAAGCCCAGGTCGGAGAGCTGACCGTAGGTATATTGGTCAATGTCAGCATGCGGATCAACAAACAGAGTTTTAGCTGTTTTGTTTTCTAGATAGCTGCAATCGTGTTCTGGTGTGGCATAAAAGTGCAAAGTCCTAAGGTTCGTCACACTTAACTCCAATTAATCGC
The DNA here is from genome assembly GCF_047778075.1 of Neptuniibacter sp. QD57_21. Classification (GTDB taxonomy): domain Bacteria; phylum Pseudomonadota; class Gammaproteobacteria; order Pseudomonadales; family Balneatricaceae; genus Neptuniibacter. The sequence continues at coordinate 1,699,965 of NZ_CP180549.1, forward strand.
CATGTGTTTCAAACTGCCAGCTATGGTCGAGCGGTTGATCAAGGTATTTATCCAAATAGCTTTGAAATGACTCTCTTGGTATCTCATAGGCGCCTAATGAAAACAGGTGCTCATTGCTTACCTGGCAGTCAATTAAAGCATAGCCCCACTTTTCGAGCTGTTCGACCATTTTTATTAGCGCAATTTTAGAAGCATCGCGTTTTCGACTAAACATTGATTCGCCAAAGAACAGTTTTCCGATCGCTAAACCATAAAGACCACCGACCAGCTCTCCGTCCATGTACACCTCTACTGAGTGGGCAACACCCAGTTTGTGTAGGTGGTTATATGCGCTTTGGATATCGTTGGTGATCCAAGTGCTATCTTCGCCTTTACGTGGTTCTGCACATGCTGCAATGACATCAGCAAAATTTTTATCGAATTCGACTCGGTAGTCATCTTTCTTAAGACGTTTTCGCATGCTACGAGAAACATGCATCTCATCTGGCGTAATGACACAGCGAGGACTTGGGCTCCACCATAGAATCGGTTCGCCAGGGCTGTACCAAGGGAAAATTCCCATTCGATAAGCAGATACCAAGCGTTCAGGCGTTAAATCACCGCCTGCCGCTAATAATCCATTTGGATCTTCTAAAGCTTGATCGATAGGAGGAAATGGATCGTTTGAATCTTGTAACCAAGGAAGCATAAAAAAAGAAGCTGCCATGAAGGCAGCTTCAGTCTCACTTATTTTTCTAGATCGTCTAGGAAGCGCTCTGCATCAAGCGCAGCCATGCAGCCGAAACCGGCGGATGTGATTGCCTGACGGTAGATGTGGTCACATACGTCACCTGCAGCATAAACACCTTCAACAGATGTTTGAGTTGCGTTACCTTCAAGACCTGATTGAATCTTAAGGTAGCCATCTTTCATTTCAAGCTGGCCTTCGAAGATATCTGTGTTTGGCTTGTGGCCAATTGCGATAAATACGCCCGCAACATCTAGGTTCTGTTCAGCACCATCAGTTGTGCTCTTAAGGCGGAGGCCTGTAACACCAGAATCGTCACCTACAACTTCTTCAAGTGTGTGGTTCCAAATGATGTTGATGTTACCGTTTTCTGCACGATCAAGGATTTTATCTTGAAGGATCTTTTCAGAACGCAAAGAATCACGACGGTGGATCAGTGTTACTTCTTCAGCGATGTTAGATAGGTACAGCGCTTCTTCAACAGCAGTGTTACCGCCACCTACAACAGCCACTTTCTGGCCGCGGTAGAAGAAACCGTCACATGTAGCACATGCAGATACGCCTTTGCCCGCAAACGCTTCTTCTGAAGGTAGGCCTAGGTATTGAGCAGAAGCGCCTGTAGAGATAATTAGCGCATCACAAGTGTACTCGCCCATGTCACCCTTAAGACGGAAAGGACGGTTTTGAAGATCAGTTTCGTTAATGTGATCGAAGATTACTTGAGTATCGAAGCGCTCAGCGTGCTGTTGCATGCGCTGCATCAATTCAGGACCTTGAACACCGTCAACGTCACCAGGCCAGTTGTCAACGTCGGTTGTAGTTGTTAGCTGACCGCCAGCCTGCATACCGGTAATAACAACTGGGTTTAGGTTTGCACGTGCTGCGTAAACGGCTGCTGTGTAGCCCGCAGGGCCGCTTCCAAGAATAATTAACTGGTGATGTTGTACGTCGCTCATAGTAAAAAAATGAATCCGTTAAAAAGTTATGAGTGTATTAATGGGGTGCACTAAGAAAAAATCAACCCGCCATGCTGAGTTTTGCACTGGCGTGTTCATAGAATTGTTCTAATGACAGCATCATAAAGCTTTCACCAGAAGGGTCTCTTACATAACCTTCGATAGGTGTGCTTTGATCAATCGTTTTAAGATTATCCATGGCCACCGGAGAGTAGTCGATAATATCACCGATATTATCCAAGACCATAGAGAACCAAGGTGTGCGGCCATCTTTCGTGAGATGCAAAACGATTGGGTGGATGCTGTTTTTGAGGTATTCCTGAATATGCTCAAGAGTACGTAGGAGCTTTTTCAGAGAGGTCTGGCGCTCAATGCGCAGCATTTCAACCGCTTCTTCCTGATTGCCAGCAGATGCGATATCTAAAAGTTTATCGCCTAAAGAGTGGATGTCCTTATGAGGCTGTTCGATCTTGTCGAGCAACGCTCTTAAACCATCATCTTCAGTTTTGTAGCTATAAAACCATTGACCAAATGCACAGGCATGAGGGTCACGTGCTTTTGTAAATGGCTCGCTAGAGCGAATTGAATGCTCTAAAGCGTCCATCCAGTCGATATGAGCCTGCTGATAAACTTTGATTTCAGCGATAAGTTCTAAAATCGTGTCTCTTTCTTTGCTGTGAGCGAGTGAAGTTGCGCACTCAAAGACTTGCACTAAGGTGTTTCGGAAATCTAAATAACCGATAAATCCATCAACGTGCTCAGTGGAATACTTTATTTCACCGAAGCTATCTGAAAACGAAAGAATGTTGCTGACATCGATACCATACATACTTGAACCAATTGGAAAGGTTAAAGCACGGCGGTTGTCTGTATGCAAATTGGTCAGAGACATAGGGTGCATCCATTGAAATGATTCAGATACAAAAGCTTAGTATAAATTCAGTGCAGATATATTACAGATATGAGTAAAGAAAACCTGCATCTCGTAACTATGAATTATAAACCAATGCGCTTCAACCGTTAGTCGCGGATTAAATTATGTTATTGTAGTCATTGGTTTTTTAATACAGATCTATGGAGCTTCGCCCTTGAGCGCGACCGACAACGGACAACGTTTAAGTTTTCCCGAATTACTTGTAAGAATCAGCCGTGAATCGAGTTTAATCGTTGTTGTTACGGTCAGCCTGTTTTTAATCGTGGCTTTACTAGGATTTAATCCAAAGGATTCTGGATGGTCCCACCTTGGCTATCAGCCAGAGATTAGCAATTTAGCAGGCCCTGTGGGTGCTTGGATTGCTGATCTTCTTATATCTGGTCTGGGGCTAGCTTCGTTTTTTATACCGCTTCTAATTTTGTATCAAACCGGCCGTTTTCTGTTTAGAAAGCATAGCGGTGCTTTGGATGTTATTCCTTTCTTTATGTTGCGATTAACTGGCGCTTTGCTGTTTTTAACGGCTTTCAGTGCGTTGAGTGCAACTCACATCTCCAACACTGGTTTGGATTATCCTTTTACTGCGGGTGGTATTTTAGGTGAAGCGGTTTCTGATTTAGCAGTATCTCTGTTAAGTGTGCTGGGCAGTTCCTTAGTGCTATTTGCGTTACTTTTATTTGGATTAACCCTATTGTTAGAAATGGGTTGGGGTACAGTGCTGGAGCGAGTAGGGCAGAAGGTTGTTAAATCGACTGAATCCGTCTTACCACAGAAAGAAGAAACAGAGGCTTCTCTAAATCTTTCTGATGACGAGCTTTCTAAAGCCGAAGCGACTCTGCAAAGAGACTACATAAAAGATCAATTCGAAGAACAAGCACCTCCATTAGTTAATGACCGTATTGAACCGAGTTACTCTGACATTGCTAAACCAGTCACGATCGAAGAGAAATTTGCCTCTCGATTCAGTTCTGCAGGTGTCATGGATACTGCTGAAAATAAAGAATCAGCAGTTGAAGAGGTTTCTTTAGTGAGACCTCAGAGTACTCGCCAGGATCCTCAAGTTGAGCAGCAGATAGAAGAGCATATTGATACTGAAACGGGTGAAATTCTCACTGCACCTGAGCCAGTGAAAGCGAAACCTGTAAAACAAACGGTGGAAGAGCCAGAAGTTGTACAAGCTGTATTGGCAACATCTCCAGAATCAGTTCCAGTTGTTACACCAACAGTAGCAGAAGACGCTAAACCGCAAGTTAAAATCGTACCGCTGTCTGAAACGCATAAGCCAATGCAAGATAAAGAGCTTGGTTTGGACGAAGCCGGTGCTCCAAAACGTAAACCTGCACGCAAGATTCCGCCGTTAGAGCTTTTAGATCCACCAGAACTGAACACAGATACGGGTTACTCGCCAGATGAGTTAGAGCAGATGTCTCGCTTGCTTGAGAGTAAGCTAAAAGACTTTGGTGTAATCGCGGAGGTAGTCGAGGTAAATCCTGGCCCTGTAATCACTCGATTTGAGATCCAGCCTGCACCGGGTGTTAAAGCCAGCAAAATTACCAACCTAGCTAAAGATCTTGCTCGTTCTATGGCCGTGACCAGTGTGCGTGTGGTTGAGGTTATTGCAGGTAAGTCTGTAGTAGGTATTGAGATACCAAATGAATCTCGTCTAACCGTACATCTAAGCGAAGTACTGAGTTCTAAACCGTACCTTTCAGCCGGTTCTAAAGTAACAATTGGTTTAGGTAACGATATTGCGGGTAATCCTGTGGTAGCAAACCTTGCCAAAATGCCTCACTTGCTGGTGGCGGGTACAACAGGTTCGGGTAAATCGGTCGGTGTAAACGCCATGCTTCTATCGTTGCTATTCAAAGCAACACCAGAAGAGGTGCGTTTAATCCTAGTCGACCCTAAGATGTTGGAGCTTTCAATCTACGAAGGTATTCCGCATCTATTAACGCCAGTTATTACCGACATGAAAGATGCTGCATCGGGTCTACGCTGGTGTGTGGGCGAGATGGAGCGACGTTACCGTCTTATGGCTAAGATGGGTGTACGTAACCTAGCCGGCTTTAACGACAAGATTGATGAAGCACGTAAGAAAGGCGAGCCTCTACTAGATCCACTTTGGAATGCAGAAGAGCATGGCGAGCCATTCGGTACACCTGCACCTGAGCTCGAACCACTACCTTACATTGTTGTTGTGATCGACGAATTCGCCGACATGATGATGATCGTAGGTAAGAAGGTAGAAGAGCTAATTGCACGTATCGCTCAAAAGGCCCGTGCTGCCGGTATCCACTTAATCCTAGCGACTCAGCGTCCATCGGTTGATGTTATTACTGGTCTGATTAAGGCAAATATCCCAACGCGTATCGCTTTCCAGGTATCTTCACGAATCGATTCCAGAACGATCTTGGATCAGTCCGGTGCGGAGCACCTGTTAGGTTGGGGTGACATGCTTTATCTACCTGCTGGTACCAGCTTGCCAAACCGTGTGCATGGTGCATTTGTAAGTGATGACGAAGTGCATCGCGTGGTAGAGGCCTGGAAGAAACTAGGTCAGCCAGATTATATTACTGAGATTACTGAAGGTGATGCTGTTTCAGACGGCGGAGGTTCAGGTTCACTGTTCGATGATGAACAAGACCCGCTATATGACGAAGCGGTCGCATTTGTATTGGAAACCCGCAAAGCATCGATTTCCAGCGTGCAGCGTAAGCTTAAAATTGGTTATAACCGCGCCGCTCGAATGGTTGAGGCGATGGAAGCCGCTGGTGTTGTAAGTACTGCGGGCAGTAATGGGCAGCGTGAAGTATTAGCCCCATCTCCGAACGGTGAGATGTAATATCACCTAAAAGGTTTGAGTATGAGATTTACGAGCTACATTAAGAAATTTGTTATTCATACAGCATCAGCCTGCCTAATCGCAGGGACCAGTGTTGCGATGGCTGCAACCGATGGTGCCAATAAACTGAATGAGTTACTACAAGGTTACGACAGCTTTTCAGCCAAATTTGAACAAGTTACCTTGGCTGAAAATGGCCGTGAAGCACAGAAAACAGAAGGAAGTTTGCTATTAGCTAAGCCTAATCGTTTTCGCTGGGAAACTCAGCAGCCATTCCCGCAAGAGATTGTATCTGACGGTGAATATATCTGGATCTACGATCCTGATTTAGAGCAAGTGACACAAAGAGCAGCAGATACTCAGCAAGACAGTGCGCCTGCATTGATTCTGAATGGCCAAATTGGCGAGTTGCAGAAAACTTACGCAGTTCGTTTAATTGAAGACACTGGAAGTGAGCAGATCTTCGATCTTAAGCCGTTATCTGATCAATACAGCTTCAGCCGCATCCGTTTAGCATTTGCTGGTAATGTGATTTCTGAGCTGATGCTGGAAGATTCACTAGGCCAACGTACATCTGTCGTATTTGCAGAGCAGACACTGAACCCAGAAGTGACCAATCAAAGCTTTTATTTCCGTGTTCCAGAAGGAACAGACGTTATTGTAGATATTGAGGAATAGAGTGGATCTATTTTCCCAAGCGCCTGCATACGAGCCATTAGCGGCTCGTATGCGTCCAAGAACACTGACCGAATATATTGGTCAGTCTCATCTATTGGGGCCAGACAAACCACTAAGGAGCACATTAGAACAGGGCGTTGCCCATTCTATGGTGTTTTGGGGGCCGCCAGGTGTAGGGAAAACAACGCTCGCAAAGTTGATTGCTCATCACGTTGATGCACACTTTATAACACTTTCTGCTGTTTTATCGGGCGTAAAAGATATTCGTGTCGCGGTAGAGCAAGCAAAACAGCATTCGATGCAAAGTGGACGCAAAACGATCCTCTTTGTGGATGAGGTTCACCGCTTTAACAAATCCCAGCAGGATGCCTTTCTACCTTATGTAGAGGACGGCACTATCATCTTTGTGGGTGCAACCACAGAAAACCCATCTTTTGAGTTGAACAACGCCTTACTTTCGCGTGCGAGGGTATACACCCTAAAGTCACTTCAAGAGTGTGAAATTCTTGAGGTGCTACAACGGGCAATTAACGACAGCGACAAAGGACTGGGTAATAGAAACTTCCAGATTACTGACGATATGTTAGCGCGTTTAGCGCAAGCTGCGGACGGTGATGCTAGACGCTCCCTAAACCTGTTAGAGATCGCAACGGATTTAGCTGAAACGCAAGCGGATGGTACTGAGCTGATTAATGAAGAGGTTCTCACTGAGGTATTGCGATCAACGGGGCGTCGTTACGATAAACAGGGCGATATCTTTTACGACCAGATCTCTGCGTTTCATAAATCCGTTCGAGGCTCATCGCCAGATGGGGCTTTGTATTGGTATTGCCGAATGCTGGATGGCGGTTGTGACCCGTTATATATAGCAAGACGGCTGGTGGCGATTGCCTCCGAGGATATTGGCAATGCCGATCCACGCGCTATGCAAGTTGCCTTATCAGCATGGGATGCCTTTGATCGCGTTGGGCCTGCAGAAGGTGAAAGGGCAATAGCGCAAGCCGCTATCTATTGTGCTTCTGCGCCAAAGAGTAATGCTGTTTATCAGGCTTTCAATCAATGCATGGCAGATGTTAAGGCACAGCAAGGCTATGAAGTGCCAGTTCATCTTCGAAATGCGCCAACCAGCTTGATGAAAGAGATGGGCTACGGTGATGAATACCGCTACGCGCATAATGAACCCGACGCTTATGCTGCTGGAGAATCTTATTTACCGCCAGAAATTGCAGATCAGCAATGGTATCATCCTCAAGAAAGAGGCTTGGAGCTGAAAATAGGTGAAAAATTACGTCACCTTAAACAGCTCGATCAGCAAAGCCCACTCAAACGCTATTCAGGCGAATAACCGCAGGGAAAAGGATTAGGGGATGTTAAATCTCATCGCAATTGCCATTGGTGGTGCAACGGGTGCATTAGGTCGTTACTGGGTAAGTAGCTTACTGAATAATGCCGAGCATCGTATCCCTTACGGCACCCTAACTTGTAATGTGGTTGGCTCCTTTTTGATGGGCGTGTTATTTGTTCTAATTCTAGAAAAATCCAAACTCAGTCCAGAGATGCGACCGCTATTAATGGTTGGTTTCATGGGCGCATTCACAACTTTTTCTACTTTTTCGTTAGAAACTGTCGCAATGCTGCAGCAAGGGCATATGATGTCGGCTGCGATTTATATATTATTAAGCGTTCTACTGTGTTTGGTTGCCATGTATGGCGGCCTTTGGTTTACACGCTTGTTCTAATCTTTATACATAGGTGTTTTAAAAGCTCATGCTCGACGCAAAAATTGTCCGTGCTAACCCGGAAGAAGTAGCACAGCTGCTGAAGAAAAAAGGTTTTGAATTCCCGGTTGATCAGTTTGTTGAGCTGGAAAACCAGCGTAAACAGCTTCAGGTTGAAACTGAGAACCTACAGAGCGAGCGAAACACACGATCGAAAGGCATTGGTAAAGCAAAAGCTGCTGGTGAAGATATCCAGCCATTGCTAGCAGAGGTTGCTGATCTGGGTAACAAGCTGGATGCAGCTAAAGATGAGCTGAATAACCTTCAGGACAACTTGGAAGAGCTACTTTCTGGCGTACCAAACATCCCAAGCGATGAAGTACCAGAAGGTGTCGACGAAGAAGATAACGTAGAAGTACGCCGTTGGGGTACACCGCGTGAATTCGATTTCGAACCACAAGATCACGTTGCGCTTGGTGAAAAGAGCGGCGAACTAGATTTTGAAACGGCTGCTAAACTGACCGGTTCTCGTTTCTCTGTAATGACTGGCAAATTGGCGCGTCTACACCGTGCGCTTATCCAGTTCATGCTAGATACACAGATTGAAGAACACGGATACACAGAAACTTACGTACCGTACATGGTTAACGAAGATAGCCTTCGTGGTACCGGTCAGCTACCTAAGTTTGGTGAAGACCTATTTAAAGTACCGTTCGGTGATCGCCAGTACTACCTGATCCCAACGGCAGAAGTACCAGTAACAAACATCGTTCGTGACGAAATCGTTGATGCCGCTCAGCTGCCAATGAAGTACACAGCGCACACGCCTTGTTTCCGTTCTGAAGCGGGTTCATCTGGTCGTGATACACGCGGTATGATCCGTCAGCACCAGTTCGAAAAAGTTGAGATGGTACAGATCGTTGAGCCATCAAAATCTTGGGATGCGCTAGAAGACATGATCCGTCATGCTGAAGCCATCCTACAGAAACTAAACCTTCCATACCGTGTAGTAACACTATGTGGTGGCGATCTAGGCTTTAGCTCCGCTAAGACTTACGACATCGAAGTATGGTTACCAGGTCAGGATAAGTACCGTGAGATCTCTTCTGTTTCTAACATGACCGACTTCCAAGCGCGTCGTCTTAAAGCGCGTTGGAGAAACCCAGAAACAGGCAAACCTGAGCTTCTGCACACGCTTAATGGTTCTGGCCTAGCGGTTGGTCGTACATTGCTAGCAGTTATGGAAAACTACCAAACTGCAGATGGCAAGATCCAGATCCCAGAAGCCTTGCAATCATACATGGGCGGCAAAACTGAGATCTAATCTCAGATTAATTAAGAAAAACACGCTTTATAAGCGTGTTTTTTTTGGTCTAAATTATGGGTTGATTGTTAGTTTACTCAAAATTAAGCCGTTCTAAGGGGCTGTTGGTACCCGCGTAATGCAGACCTAAAACATGGGTATAAATCTGTGTGGTTTTAACATCGTTATGGCCTAGCAGTTCCTGTACCGTACGAATGTCTCTGCCTTCTTGTAATAAATGTGTCGCAAAAGAATGTCTGAATGTATGGCAAGTAATTCTTTTGTCCGTAATGCCAGATTCTATTACTGCCTGACGTAAAGCTTTGCCTATGACGGTGTCATGCAAGTGATGGCGGCATTGGTCTGTAGAGTCTGGATAGCAGCAAATGCTGGTGGAAGGGAACAGATACATCCACTTATGCTGCCTAAAGCCATTGGGGTACTTTTTATTAAGCCCATGTGGCATAGAAGGGCCAATACCACGTTCATTGTCTTTTATCTGAATTTGTTTGGCTGTATCAATTAGCTTTTTAAGTTCAGGCCTTAACGATGGGCTTAGTAAGGTTTTTCTATCTTTGTTTCCTTTTCCATCTCGAACCGTTAATGCATTTTGCTCTAAATCCACGTCCTGAATTCTTAATCTTAAGCATTCGTTTAATCTTAGCCCGCTGCCATAAAGGAGCTTCAAAACAGTCTGATTTCGCCCTGACGTACATGAAATGATTTTTTGAACTTCAGCGGGTGTTAAAACGGTAGGTAAGTGACGCTGTTTTGTTGCGTAACGAAAGTTAAGATCGCCCAACGGGCGATTAAGCACCTTGTGATAAAGGAAAACGAGAGCGTTTAAAGCAACTTTTTGAGTATTAATCGCTACAGATCGGTTTTCCGCCATACTGGATAAATAGCCTTTTACCTCTTCTGCACCCATGGCTTCGGGGTGTTTCTTCTTATGGAAGTAGATAAATTGCTTAATCCAGTAGATATAAGTTTTCTCGGTACGAATGCTGTAACCACGTAACCGAATTTCCTTGCGTACTTTATTAAGAAAAGGGCTCTTAGTCATACCAATTACCTCCATGTAATATATGTATAAATATACAGTATATTTATGGGTTGGCAAATTAAGTGACCGAATTAGTCAATTATCGATGTGTTAATTGCTTGTTTTACTGCCTAGATTAAGTTAAAAAAGTAAGTAAATCAGACAGATGGAAGTCTAGCTGGGGTAGATACACGGACCCCCGTATATCAATTGATATAGCGCATGCGCGGTTTGTCACGGAAGAATCTTTAGCATTTCAGAATTATTCCTTCCTTTTCAATTTCTTACATCTGTTATTAAACAAATACGGTTAGGGTAGATATACGGACCCCCGTATATACAAATGTTAGGGCTACAAAGGAAACTATGAGCGTACCTGAACACAAGCGAAAAGCCGCGATAAAAGGACTTTCTTTGAGACCCGAAGTCATCAAGCTTTTGCTGAAATCAGAGGGGTTTGGTGAGCTTTCTCGGTATTTTGAACAGCCTGATTACTTCTACGCTAGAGGCTACCCAGAGAAACCAGGCTATTGGCCAGAGCTTAAAAATAGGGAGCTTCTTCCTCTATGGGAATTCTCAGAGGAAATATATGCGTTGGATTTGCTTTCCGATAAACTGGTTTTCTTTAACATTGAGTGCCCCAGTGAATACGAACTTCTCAATTCTATTGACCAGGCAATCTTTAAAATGATCGAGCTTCATACTTGGGAGTTTGGCGGAGAAGAAACAGAAATAAGCGAAGCAATCGATTTTGCTGAAAAAGTAAAACTTCCAAACATTTCGGGCTTAACTAGTTTGTTTGCTCGTTATTTGGAATGTACGGAAGATATGATTTCTGAATTCCGGCAATCAATATGAGTAATAAAAGCCCTAACAAGCGCATTAAGTGAAGGGACTGCTAACGCTTGGCTCAGTTCCGCTTCGCTTCACAATTATAGCCAAGCATTATCAGCCCCTTATGCGGGCGTTATGTTTTATGAGGCCTAAATGTTAAAGAAGGTTGCCTTTCTTTTTATCGTAGTTCTCATGCTTGTGCTTGCTGTAAATCCTAGTTACAGATGGTTATTAGTAAATGGTGTTCCTGCATACCAGTGTGCATCAAATGGAGTAGCTACTGAAAATTGTCAGTGGTTTGTTGATTTTGTTGTCGTTGGCGAAGAGGAAGGGACAATATTTCATGAGCCAAATAGTAGCTTTATGTACGGTTACTCTAAGACAGGAAATCTAGTTAGTAAGCATGGTTATGAATGGAAGCAAATCATTGGTCCTTGGTATGTGCTGCGGTTTGAGACATAACAAGTTTGTTAATAATCGCCCTTCGGGCTGGACCGCAAACTGCGCTGCTTCGCAGCAATGCGGCCTATTACAAAAGCGTTAAATGCCATGAGTATGAATAAGCAAGGGTGCCCAATTTGTGGTTTTTCAGATCTTACAGTTCTCGATGAGTTCAATTGCACTACATTTGAAATCTGCGAGTGCTGTGGCTCTGAATCAGGCCTGGAGTATGATCAGCACTCAAGTGCAGAGAGTCTTGCCAAGGTCCGTCGTGAGTGGGTAATTGATAATAAATGTGAGTGGTGGGGTGAAAAAGAGTCTATTCCAGAAAATTGGAACCCCAAAAAACAAATGGAGCTTGCCGGCATTGAAATCCCTCAGTAACGGCCAGCATTTAACAAGTTGCGCAAGCGGGACAAAATGCTGCGCATTTCGCCCCTTCGCAAGGCGTTAAAAGTATGAAGAACGAATACGCACAGTATATGATTTCGTGGATCGATAAGATTAATCCACAATTTCAATCTCCTATTTCTGATTCGTATGCAGAGTTGAAAGCATACTGGCTGGGTTCAGGCACTGACTTCGATGAAAACGAAATGAAGGAGAAGTTGTGGTCGTGGGTGGATGGTAATGGCGGACCAAGAATAAGCGGTGATAAAGAAATGGCTGTAGCACGTATGGTGCTATGCCTTGCGTACAAAGACCAAGAAACGATTGGTGAGCTCAAAGGTGTTGGGTTCTTCGAAGATTTATTAGAGCAGTATGGATATTCTAGGTCTGAAATTAATAGTACCTATGAGCAGCAAAGCTTTTAACAAGCGCAGGCATGTGATTGCAAAACCGCTGGCGCGCTTTTACAACACATGCTACGCGCGTTATGTGTCATTAAGGAAAATATGGAAACTGTAATTTGCTATCGGCCTACTGGCCAAAAGGAATTGGATTTGGTTGCCGAATCGGGTTACAAGAAATGGCCTCCTCGTTTACCAGAACAACCAATTTTCTACCCAGTCACTAACTATGAATATGCAGTTAGGTTAACTCAATGGAATGTAACAGACTTTGGAAAAGGGTATGTAACCAAGTTTGCAGTATCCAAAGAATTTATGGATAAATATCCTGTGAAGTGTGTTGGAGATAAGGAGTGTTTGGAGTGGTGGGTTCCTGCGGAAGATCTCGACGCTTTAAATGCCCAAATTGTTGGTGAAATAGAAGTGATTTATGAAACTGACACATAACAAGTTTGTTAATAGTCGCCCTTCGGGCTGGACCGCTAAATGCGCTGCTTCGCAGCAATGCGGCCCATTACAAAAGCGTTAGGTGTCAGTACAACTATGGAATGGTTAAAGAAGCACAAATATTATTTTTACATCGGTTTGTTTTGCCTGTGGCTGGTCTCAGGATATTTAATTCAATTAATCCCAGGAGTAGGTCCAGTAGTAACCAGTGCAGCTGAGCTTAACTCTGAATATCCGGAATATAGCTTCAGGGTGACATCTTCTACAGACGGTTACATCAAAATTAGGGCAGAAGGTGAAGCTAGTGCAGTGTTATCTGAAGAGGAAAGGAAAGCTTTAGCCCAAGAAATTGAATCTAAGGTTAGGAGTATTTTTCAAACAGACATGGAGAAGGTAATAGTTCATTTTGTATCTAAAAATGTTCTTTTATCCGTTGTATCCGGAGAAAGTGATACCGGAGTATATTCATATAGCTTTCCTTCGTCTGAGGAATCAACACCTAACAATACAAGCCAGCCGACGCATTCTGCGCGGCAGCTTTAAGCGTTAACTGTAACTAGCGGATCTGCATAATGCATTCTATAGCAGCAATAATTGCTAAAAGTGAAACTACAAAAGCATTGGATGAACGTTTTGTGTTGGCTAAATCCATTCAGCTTCCTCAAGGTTTTGGCATGGTGCCCTTAACTGAAGCTTTAATTGAAGATATAACGGAGCTGGGAGCTAATTCTAGTGTTCCACATGAAGAGTTTGAATATCTAAATATATCAATTGTCCAAGTTCTGGAGGAACTCTCGTTTAGTGGATTAATTTGCTACGTTGAAACGGAATATTTTGGTGGAGATGGCGGCCAATCTAGTATCGCTTGGGATAAAGGTAAAGTAATCTACGGCCCTACTATAAGTTTAAACGGGAATTTAAATCCCATTAACGACGCTCTAAAAATTTTAGGGGTTCAAGTATTAACCCTACACGATGAGTTTGACGAAATTGGTCTCGGTAGGAACAGGTCGACAGATAAATGGTTCGAGCATGGCCACAGTTAACAAGGCCATTAATTTGACCACTTTACGCTGCGCTTCAAGCGGCAAATTATGGCAACGTTATGCATCATGGAGGGGTAGTTGAAGTGCTTCGGATTCAAATATATCTAGGAATCATTGTTTCTATCCTTGTATGTTTGAAGGGAAGCATATTTAGCGGTGGTTTTTATACTTCGAACAACCTCGGTGAAATGATTTTAGGAACATTACTTTTAACGTACTCTGTCTTTCATCTTTATTTTCAAAGTAGGTTTGATGCAGGTAAATATGTAATTCTTGTGTTTCCAGTCTTATATATTTCGTTTCTGTATTGTTTTATTTCTTCTTGGTATGGGTTCGTTAAAGATTGGGCTCCGTATGACCCTCAAGAAGCGATTAGTAAAAGTGTTACTTATTACAGTTGCTTAATTTTTATAGCTGTATCTGGTTTTTATAGTGTAAAAAAAGGTTATAAGAAGAATGTATAACAAGCAGCTCAAATATGACGCGCTTTGCGCGCCACTTAGCTAAGCGTTAGAACAAACTCAGAATGGAAAATATATGGAATCGGGGCATATCACCTTAGACTCCCTTTACCAACATGTTAATCATGATCCATGTTTTCAATCTATTGATGGCCAAGGAAAAACAGGTAGAGAATATGCGGCGCTTGCTACCAAGCTAACTAGCAACATTCCAATTCAACAAGGTTTTTATATTTGGGGTAATTACGAGAAAAATAGTCTTTGGAGAACTATCTACCTAGGAAAGGCTAGCTCAGGAAAAACAAGCTCCCTGAAAGCTCGAATTCTTGAAGAACTAAAAGACGAACGAATATTTATGTGGGCTGATTCACAGCCTAATCTAAATAACGCTGAATTAATGCGTCTTGCACTAAATCAGTATCCTAGAAAAGGACTTGATAAACATTTTTCGCGAGCTCTGAGAAAGAAAGGTACAACTCATATCATCTGGGTTTCAACGCCAGATATTTTGAAGGACGAAATTCTGAATATAGAAGCAGATCTTATTGAAACAATGAACCCTTTTGCAAACTCAATGCGTCCAAGTCCAAGTTCTGGGTTATTAGATATTACTATAGAAATTATTAAACGCTTCAAGAGTGAAATTCATGGGCTTCGTTGACCTTAAATTCTGACAAAAAATATTTGACGCCTACTATGCGCATGCTGGCGGCGTTAAACTGGCGAATCACTATGAAAGCTAATCATCAAGTTCACTATTTAGAAATTGTGACTTCAGAAGTGGATAAGATTTGCAAATCTATTCTAAAACACTAAATGTATCGTTTGGTGATGCCATCGCCGAACTAGGTAATGCTAGAACCATTACTTTAGCTGACGGAAGTACCCTCGGTATTAGGATGCCTATGCATGATGCCGAAGAACCTACAACACGGCCTTACTATCTAGTCTCTGATATTTAAAAGGCTGTAAGTGATGCTGAGCAATCAGGCGCAGTGATTGCAGTTCCTCCAATGGAAATTCCTGATCGCGGTAAGTGCGCGATCGTCATGTTCGGTCAAATCCAAAGTGGTTTCTGGCAGCTTTAATTTCTGATGTTAAAGAGTATCTAAAGAGGTTTCGTTTGGTAATGGCCTTGTGATCTTTGCTATTGATAAACCATTAAATTTATTTTGTTAAGTTAGTTGAGGTGCCGATAGCGAATTGATCGTGTGAGGGCCAGGTCGAAATCGGCAGTGTTATTAAGTGCTTAGGCGGTGATAGCTATTTTTAAATATAGGAGTAGATCAACCGACATTTCTTGGTGTTGAGCTAATTCATTTTTAGCTTAATTTGAGTAGCCAGCCATATTACTATTTATTCGCGAAATAAACGCTCATTCGATTCACGGACCGCTTTGATGTCTGCACAATACTCTGCAGTAGGGCGGAGTAGTAGGCGTTTAATACCGATCTCTTCACCAGATTCTAAGCAGTAGCCATATTCGCCATTTCGAATGCGGGCTAGGGCGGTATCGAATTTGGGAAGTAACTTACTTTCGCGGTCGACAATACGTAGGGCAATACGAGATTCTTCTTCATATTGTGCGCGGTCCGCATCATCATTCATCTCAGGACGTTCATTCAATTGTGCTTGTGCGTTTTGAATGTGTGCGATGGTTTCTTGCTTTTGTTGTTCTAAGAACTCTCGGAAAAACTCCAATTGGCTGTCATTCATATAGTCCTCAGAACTAGCATTGAAGAGCTCTTCTTTTGTTATTGCCATGCTTTCCTCAAACAATTGATCTAAAAAATAATGGGTTATGTTATATCATTTATTTGAGGGGGCGTGGAAATTTTATGTAGTCAGAATGCATGGTTTATTTGTAGGAATACAGAACGGTAGTGCAATTCAAAAAATAGAATCTTACATAGATAACTCTAGTGAATTTCCATGGTATGGTGATCTGACTTTAAGTTCTGGATGTGTAAGTCATGATTAAGAACGATGTAAAGGCCCTTAAAGTCTTTCTATATACGTCAATAGCTTTGATAGCTTTTGCTGGTAATTCTGTGTTGTGTCGTTTGGCGCTAGGGGATGAGGCTATAGATGCAGCGAGTTTTACAACAATTCGATTACTTTCAGGGATTGTTATGCTGTTAGCTATATTCAGCTTCATGCACAGAGGTAAAACAAATACCGCTAAAGGTAGTTGGAAAGGCGCGTTTTATCTTTTTGCTTACGCTATAACATTCTCGTATGGCTATATCACCTTAGAGACAGGAATAGGCGCTTTGGTGCTATTTGGTTCAGTACAGATCTCCATCATTCTTATTAATATGTTTAAAGGAAATAAACTTCATGCAATGGAATGGGCAGGAACCATCGTTGCGTTTGCAGGGTTTGTTTATTTGATATTCCCGAGCTTAGCGACCCCCTCGGTTGTTGGCTTTGGTCTAATGACGATGGCGGGCGTGGCTTGGGGTTTTTACACGCTAGCGGGCAAAGGTTCTACTAATCCTCTTGGGGATACGACCTTTAATTTTTTACGTACACTGCCCTTTGTTCTTATTCTTGCTTTAGTCACTTTACATGATATGTCTTTATCTAGTGAAGGGATATGGTTGGCAATTCTTTCCGGCGCACTTGCTTCTGGTATTGGCTACGCGATCTGGTATCAGGCTTTAGGCTATTTATCAGCTATTCAAGCTGCAGTTGTTCAGTTGCTTGTTCCAGTGATTGCTGCAGTAGGTGGTGTTGTCTTTGCTAGTGAAGAGATTACGTTGCGTTTAGTTATCGCTTCTGTAGTAGTTTTGGGTGGGATTATGATTGTTATCGTTGGAAAGCAGATGTTGGGAAGGGCAAAGCAATAAATTTGTTTATCGATTCTAATACGACTGGCTAACTAAACTGTTGCGGCCATTTTCTTTAGCTTGATATAAATGTTTATCCGCTCGTTGGTAGAGATCGCTGATCTGGGTTTTATCGGTGAGCGTTTGTGTACAGGATAAGCCCATGGATACAGTGATATAGGGAGCTGCGGTGTTTTCCTTATGAGGGATCTCTAATTTCTCTATTTCTAGTCGAATGCGATTGGCAAAAATATCTGCTGACTCTTTGCTTTCTTGGGTGAATACAACGGCAAATTCTTCTCCACCGACGCGGAAGCAGTAGTCCTCTCCTTGTCGGATATTATCTTTAAGTGCTTGGCTGATTTTTTTAAGGACATCATCGCCTTTCAGGTGACCATAAGTGTCGTTATACGCTTTGAAATGGTCGACATCGAGTATCAGTAAGCAAAAGTAAGTTTTCTGTCTTTTGGCGCGCTCTAGGGCTGCCTGGGATAAGTATTGGAAGTTACGGCGGTTAAATAGATCGGTTAGCGCGTCGGTGACTGCAAGTTTTTCAATTTTTTCTTCTAGGGTACGGGCCTCAGTAATATCTATATGTACCCCATTCATACGAATGGCATTTCCTTCATCATCTCTGAGGAATACTCGGCCGACATCATGTATCCAGCGCCACTTCCCATCGCCACAGATCATACGGAATTTTGCGTCGTAAATTTCGGTTTCACCATTAAGGTGTTTTTCGATTAATTCAACCGTTGGCTCTAGATCTTCGGGGTGAACGATAGAGGACCAGCGCTCAAGACCATTAATGACTTCAGAAAATAGCGCATCGTCTTCTCTGAACTCTTCATCTCTATATCTCTTTTGAGTGACCCAAGTTTTATTAGCGATGATTTTGCCTTGTTGTGGGTAGAAGTCCCAACAACCTATATTGGCTCCATTAACAGCATCGTCTAGGCACTTGATTGTTTCTTGGTCTTGCTCAATCTGAGCTTTCATCTCTTGCTGCGAGGTAACATCAGAAAGGGTGCTTAAGATATTCTCCCCATGTTTTACTAAGCGCATCTCGAAATGTTGATTGTCTCGTTGATAGTAAAAATAAGCGGGTTGGTCAGTAGTGGTTTGAGAGCACTGTTTAAATAGCGCCTTTAGCTGTATAGCTTGTTCTTGATTAAACAGGTCGAATATGGAGCAGTTTTTTAATGTACTTTCAGATAAACCACGAAACTCTAACTCTTTACGATTGAAGAACAGGTAGTGACCTTCATCCACAGTTAGTTCTGCAATACCTTGTGGTTGTTGATTGAGTATATCTAAAAGGTTCATTGCGACTCAGGTACAAATTGCGACTGCAAGTTCCAATTTATTATAGGTGGCGTTTATATGCCAGCCTGATTATTTGGGATTTAAATAGCTTTTTACCCATTGCTTAGGTGTCACACCAAAGTGCTTTTTAAACACTTTGGCTAATGAGGAGGAATTTTCGTAGCCTACCTGGTTGGCAACTAGGCCCACGGGGCGATTATTTTTAAGTAACCCTTTGGCCAACGCCATTCTTAGTCCGGTTACATACTCCATCGGTGCTTGTCCAACCGTATCTTTAAAGAGGGCTGCAAACTTAGAGCGAGACATTGCTGCGCTTTCTGCCATCTCTTCAACTGTCCATTCATATTCTGGTTTATCTTTGATCTGTTGCATTAACTTGTGAAGCAGAGGATGAGAGTCGGCCGCTATTAAGCCTAATTCAACTGTCCCATTATCAATAACATAACGAAGTACTTGCACCATAAATACATCGCACAATCGGTCGATTATTAATTGTTTGCCGTGTTGCTCGTCAAATGCTTCTGCAAAGATTTGATGAGCTGTGTTTGAAATCGAACCTGCTTCCTCTATATGGAGACAGAGAAATTTAGGGAGATAGTTAGCTAACAACTTTTGATGAGCCGGAGGGAGCTTAACTGTGGCACAAACCAGTTTGGCATCTTCTGATGGAGCTATTGTAAGTTTGTGGTTGGTTCCGCTCGGGAAAAAAATTACATCACCTGTATGTAACTCAATGATGTGACCTTCATCAGTCGTCAGTGTTAACGACCCTGATTCTAGAAAGTGTAAGTATCCAGATTCCTTGTCGTCATCAAAGCCGGTGATACCGCAGAGGCTACCACTGAAAAAAACCTCGGCATTGATCTCTAGGTTTTGTAGTAATTTGCTCAGTGTATCCATATAACCTCCTTCTTTGGACGATTGGCTCTTTTTGCTGGATTTAGAGCGGCCTTTCCCTCGGTAGTTCCCCGTAATCTATATCTCAAGAACAGCGCAACATATTTACCAATATGTATGAGTGTTCATTAAACCATTAACCGAGGAAAAAGAAATGAAATTTACAAAGACTTTGAAATTAGCAACAGCAGCCGGCGCACTTCTTCTAAGTAGCATGAGCTTTGCGGCCTCTGTAAATATTGGCACTAACGATGTTGCTATTCATGGTTATGACCCTGTTGCTTACTTCACTAACGATAAAGCGGTTGAAGGCTCTGCAAAATTTACCGCTACGCATGATGGGGCAATTTACCGTTTCGCAAGTGCTAAAAACCGTGACCTATTTAACGCCAATGCTGACAAATACGCGCCTCAATATGGTGGTTACTGCGCAATGGGTGTTGCGCTAAACAAAAAGTTAGATGTTGATCCACAAGCGTTCCACATCGAAAACGGCAAGCTGTACCTGAACTTGAACAAAGATGTTCAGAAAAAATGGCTTACAGATGTACCTGGTAACCTAAAAACTGCAGACCGTATTTGGGCGGGTATTGAAGATCTGTCTGTAGCTGCAGCGAACGCTGAAGACTAATTCTTATGCCTGAGTCGAGACTTACGTTTTCAGAAAATGGACATGAGTACTCGCAACCTTTAGCGCTGATCTGGTTCAGCGCTAAATGGTGCGGTCCCTGCCAGCAGATGATTCCTGTGATTAATAGTTTGGCAGAGCGATATGCCGGTGAACTTAAAGTTTTAAAAGTGGATGTAGATCAGCAGCAGGAGTTAGCTGCGAAATTCACGATTAGAGCGGTTCCCACGTTAGTACTCTTGGCAAAAGATAAGGCGTTGGATCAGCAGGTGGGATCGATGCCATTAAAGCAACTTGATGAGTGGGTTGCACAGCATTTATCAATTCAGAAAGAACTGGAGAAGTGAAATGGATAATAAACAACGAATTGCTACAGCAGCCTTAGCCGTTGCTCTGACTTCTATCGCCACTGTGCCTGCAGCTCATGCCGGCGGTAAAGAGAAATGCTACGGAGTTGCACTAGCTGGACAGAACGATTGTGGCAACTTGGCAGGTACACACTCTTGTGCGGGCCAATCCAAAGTGGATAACGACCCAGGTGAGTGGAAGTTAGTCGCTAAAGGTACTTGTAAAGATATGGGTGGGCTACTGAAAGCTGAAGCTAAGAAGCGTTATCAGGAAGCTCAGCAGAACTCATAAGGTTTAATCAGGAGAGAGAAGATGTCCAGTTTAAGCACAGCTAATAATAGCGATGAACGAGGTTTATCAAAGATTGGAGTCGGGTTGCGTCACCCTCACTATAAGGAGGCGTTACTAGGGACATCTTCCATTGATTTTGTGGAGATACATGCGGAGAACTTTTTTGCCGAAGGTGGAATGCTACCTGAGTTGTTGAGTGATATAGCCCTTCAATATCCAATCAGTCTGCATTCGACTTCCATGGGCTTAGGTTCAGCCGTGGGTATTAACGGAGATTATCTGCAACGTTTAAAGCAACTGTCACAGCAGATTAACCCCATATTGATCTCCGACCACGCTTGCTTCACTTGGAGCAATATCAATGGAAAATCTGTGCATGCTGGGGATCTTCTACCTCTTGAGTTTACGCAACAGAGCTTGCAGGTAATGGTTGATAACGTGAATCAGGTCCAGCAGTTATTAGGGCGTCAGATTTTAGTTGAGAACTTATCTGCTTATGTGGAATTCAACTTTTCTGATATGAGTGAAACCGAGTTTCTATCTCAACTGGTAGATAAAACGGGATGTGGCTTATTGGTGGATCTCAACAATTTGCTAGTAAATGCGCGCAATTTTAGTGATCAAAAGCCATTAACTGTAGCCCGAAAGTGGTTACGAGAAATCCCTGCTAATGCTGTGGGCGAGATCCATCTGGCAGGTTTCACCAAAGTGAAAGAGGGTGAATTGATCATTGATGATCACAGTCAGCCAGTATCACCTGAATGTTGGTTGCTCTATCGCGATGCGGTTGCCTTGTTTGGTGCAGTTACCACCCTAATCGAATGGGATAATAATTTGCCTTCTTGGAGCACACTGCTTGATCAAGCTACAAAAGCGAGATCTATCTCCACGGAAGTTCACTATGACACTGGGAGGCTCTCTTATGCTGTCTGATTCTACATTGCTCGTTCGTCGTCAAGCAGCATTGATGACGTTAATTTTTTCGAAAGATGAAAGTGATACAGCGACTGACCGAATAAGTCAGGGGTTAAAAATTTATCAGAATAATCTCCTGATGACTGCGGCAAGAGCGATCTCCTTGAAGTATCCAGTACTGGAGAAAATGGTGGGTAATGAGACGATTATCGCTTTTACCGATCAGTTACTTAAAAAAGAGTTACCTAATACAGGGGATTGGGCGGATTGGGGTGTGATGTTGCCCGCGCTCATCTCAGAAAGTCCTCTGGCTGATGATCATGCCTATCTGTCGGAGGTCGCCCGTTTAGAGTGGTTTGTATATCAGGCCGCGAGAGAAAAGGTTACGCACATAGAAGTTGAGACACTTTCTAGTTTAACTGAAAGTGATTTGGACGCTGTCTCACTTCATCTATCGCCGACTTTACAGGTCATGGAAAGCCATTTTCCTGTGTATGAATTATGGAATTTACATCAGGTACCAGAGGGCGGTGAGGTCGATGAAGGTGAGCTTTATCGCTTGCTGGTGGGAAATTCGGCTCCTCATTATTCAATGGTATTTCAACAGGATTATCACGCACGTCTTAAAACGCTAACGGTTCAAGAATATGCGTGGTTTAAAGATGTTCTGGCAGGCATGAGTGTTGAGCGCTTATTAGGTAAGCACCAAGAGATTGATTTTGTTAGCTGGATTGAACAGGCGATAAGCCAGCAATGGTTGGTTGCCATCAAGTAAACCGAGATTCAGTTATTAAAGGTTTTTGAGAGGTTTGAGAGATGATTTCTATTGTTAGTAAGTTTTATAAAGGTTATTTAGCTGGAGAAGGTAAATTGGCTAAAACACATGATCTTGTATCGTTAATTGCTCGCTTTTATGTAGCGCAGGTGTTCTTTAATGCCGGTCTGACCAAAATCCAGGATTGGGATACGACCTTATATCTGTTTGAAGAGGAGTATCAGGTTCCATTTTTACCTTTTGAAATAGCGGCTTATTTGGGCACTTTAGGCGAGCTGATTTTACCGATTTTGCTAGTCACTGGTATTTTGACACGCTTTTCTGCTGTGGGTTTATTTTTTGTGAATGTAGTTGCTGTGATTAGTTTGGTAGAAATTGCACCAGCAGCACTGTATCTACATTACATCTGGGGACTCGTGCTTGCGCAAATTATTATCTACGGAGGTGGTGTACTTTCTGTCGATCACGTTTCCAACAAATTTCTTCTTAATCGCCACAAGGTTGAAATGGAGCCGACCCTATAGGCTCTATTTATCGGTACTCGTAAAGGGGAGGTGACTGAAAAAATCAGTCACTTCTTTGCTGAAAAATTTCACTTTTTATTGAGGTTAATATGAAGCAGATCACTACATCCATCGTTGCCGGATTTGGCGCTGCTGTTGCTATAGGTTTGTTAGCCCTGCTGGAAACATCATTTAAAGACATTGCGTTTTTAATGGCGCCTTTTGGGGCAACTGCTGTGCTGGTATTTGGGGTGCCGCATAGCCCTTTGGCCCAGCCGAAAAATGTGATTTTAGGACATTTGATTACTGCCTTTATCGGCATTTTCTTTAGCCAGTTTCTTGAAGTGAATCCGCTAACTCTGGCCATTGCGACAGGACTTGGTGTGAGTGCTATGTTGTTGAGTAAAACAACACATCCGCCGGCGGGTGCTAATCCAATCTTAATTATGTTATCCAGTCAGGGGTGGGCCTTTCTAGTAACACCAGTTTTGATTGGCTCGATTATGATTGTGCTCGTGGGAAAGATTTTTCAGCAGACGCAGACAAGATTGCAGCCTGCTGAATAATGGCTAACTACAAGGCTGTTTAACTTGTTTAGTTAGCATGGTTTCAAAGACATCGGGTGTGACGGGTTTACTAAAATAGTAACCTTGGGCCATATCGCAGTGTTTATTCTGTAGTAAATTCATCTGCTCTTGAGTTTCTACCCCT
The DNA here is from genome assembly GCF_047778075.1 of Neptuniibacter sp. QD57_21. Lineage (GTDB taxonomy): Bacteria > Pseudomonadota > Gammaproteobacteria > Pseudomonadales > Balneatricaceae > Neptuniibacter. Next base: position 1,723,407 of record NZ_CP180549.1, read on the forward strand.
TCCGCAATAACTTTTAAACCAAGGCCGTGAGCCATATCGATGGTGGCGTAAACTAGCTCTAAATCGGCAGGGTCGACAGAGATATCACTGATAAAACTACGATCGATTTTGAGGGTGTCAAATGGATAACTTCTCAAATAACTGAGGGAGGAATATCCAGTACCGAAATCATCCATAGATATGCTGACGCCTTGCTCATTGAGTTTTGCAATCGCTTCATCAATATCCGCGTGTTGTGCCATTAATACACCTTCGGTAATTTCTAGCTCTAGGTTAGAGCCGAGAATTTGATGTGTTGTCATCTGTTCAGTGATGTAGTCGATCAATTGAGGGTCTCTAAACTGACGCGGTGATAGGTTGATAGCAATATGGAATTGCGGCAGCAATGTTTTGATCCAGTGACTGCTCTGATGCATCGCTTCCTTAAGTACAAACTTACCGATGTTTACGATTAAACCGGTGTTTTCGGCAACGGGAATAAATTCAGAAGGTGGTATATTTCCTAATGTTGGAGAGTTCCAACGTAACAACGCTTCTGCACCGACAATTTGTTGTGTTTTAAGGTCGATCACCGGCTGATAAAGAACATGTAGTTCCTTGCGATCAAGGGCATTGTGTAATTGCTCTTCTAACAATAATCGGCGTTCTGCTCCAATGTTCATCTCTTCTGTGAAATAGTGGTAGCTATTACGACCTTGAGCTTTAGAGTGATACATTGCCGAATCGGCATTACGTAGCAGTTCTGCAGGATCAGTTCCGTCACTCGGGTAAACCGAGATCCCGACACTCATGGTCAGCATGATCTCTCGGCCATCCACATTTAGTGCTTTGCGGAATTGGGAAACTAGATTTTGAGCTATAGGTTGAGCTTGTTCAGCACTTTCTAAATGATTAAGTAATACAATAAATTCATCGCCACCCAAACGGCCAACGGTGTCAGTTTCTCTGACCGATTGTTCTAATCGTTTGGCTGCTTCAATAAGAATCTTATCACCAGTGGCATGTCCTAGGGTGTCATTGACTTTTTTGAAGTCATCCATATCAAGAAAAAGAACAGCGACGGAGTGCTTCTTTCTTCTTGCTTCTAAGAGCATGGTTTCCAGACGGTTCAAGGATAAGAAACGATTAGGTAGGTTGGTCAAACTATCAAAGTGCGCTTGATGAAGAATCTTTTCTTCTTGAGCTTTTTGTTGCGTGATGTCCTGTTTAACGGCCAGATAATGTTTAGTTTTACCTTCAGCATCATAGACTGGGGCAATATGGGCTTGTTCCCAGAAAATTTCTCCGTTTTTTCGTTGGTTTTGGAATTCTCCACGCCATGCTTTACCTTGAATAAGATGTTGCCATAACTCTGCATAGCGACCGATTGGTGTGCGGCCAGACTTTAGAATTCTAGAATTTTGACCAAGAATCTCTTCTTTTTTGTAACCCGTGACATTCTCAAAGGTTGAGTTAACGTACTCAATTTCGCCATCAAGAGAAGTAATCACAACAGAGACAGGGCTCTGTTCTATGGCTTGAGAGAGGGTCAATATATGTTCTTGGGCCTTGCGTTCTTCGGTTATGTCGCGGCTTATACCAACCAGACCTTGCAGTTTGCCATCCGTATCCCAAAAGGGCATTTTGAGTGTGTTTAATAGAATTGGTTCTCCTGATTGATTGTCACTCCATTGTTCTTGGTTATTTGAACTTAGTTGTTCGATAACATCATTTTCTTCTTGTTTATTTTTAACTGCTTGAGCCTCTAAAAATAGCTCATAGTCAGTCCGACCCGTAATTTCGTCTTCGCTTTTACCCGTGAAATCTTGGAAGGCGGTATTACAGCCAAGGTATTTACCTTGTGTATCCTTTATAAAAATATGGTCGGGTAACGCGTCAATTAGGCCTTTTAGTAGACCTCGTTCTCGATTGAGCTTTTGACGGCTAATGAGCACCTCCCGTTCTGCTTTTCGTCGATCTTGTTGCCTGCGAAGAATAAGCCCAAGTAACATCGTACCGATCGGGTAGAACGTTAGAATAGTGGGTGCAATCGCAGCAATTATTTTGAAACGCAATTCGGCAGGCATAAATAGGATGAGACCGAGTACAACGACTTGTACCAATAAGCCTAAGAGGTACAAGCGCCACCAATTGAGAGGTTGTTGGTATTTATCACTTAGATAACGCCAAGATAATCCTACAGCGGCTGAAAAAATAATAACGGCTGAGCCGACATAAATGCCTGCTCCTCCCTGAAAAATACGTAGACTGACAGCCATGACTACAGCTATACAGGTCGGGACGATTCCAAAGAAAAGGCCACATAAGCTAATTAACACCCAGCGAGCATCAAAAAATACGCCTGGTTCTAATTCCCAAGGGGTTAACATGACTGCCATAGCAAGCAGCCCAACTAATACACCAGAAACGCTGTCACGAAGTAAGCGATGCCGAATGTTTTGCAGACCAAGTGAATCGTAAACGATCCCCATTGCAAGCAGTAAAGCAACGTTGTTAATTAGACCTGTAAAACTAGATGTTTCCATGAATACTAATCTTCTCTCACTACCGGGGCGCTATAGGGACAAGCTTCGAAAACGGATCTGCCTAATACCCATACTAATTATACGTTTATAAGAATAATTTTAGAAATATTAAAGTGTTAGAACTGAGGCAAACAATACTTTTTAGTATCTAACCAATACGACTATAAAGCTCAATGGGCCAAGTTATAGGTTATTTTGCGTATCCAACATCACTTTAGCGAACATTCATCAGAATGCCTTCGTTATTCGTCAAAGATATTCGTCAAACATATTCGTAGGTTTAGTATAGATAGAAAATCAGTTTATGCTGGACGATTTGTTGGTAGCTTTATGAAAAATAAGGAGAAACTACCGGAAGGTAAAATGGCTGAAACGTCTTTGGCTCATGCAGACAATTTCAGCCGTGTAAAGATTACTTAAAGTTAGAACCGAACATTTCGCCAATGGCTTGGCTTAGGGCTTCGCTACGGTCTTCGTTACGGAATTGCATTAAGATAAGTGCACGTAGTGCAGGCATAAACATCAGATCAGACAATACGCGAGAGAAGCCTGCTTGGCCTGCTTTACCAATGGCCAGCTTTTCTAAAAATAAGTGAAGTGTAGCTGGCTCCTGTAGCGTTTCGTGGCAACGCGTTGCTATTGAAACGATTACTTCCGCTTCTAAAGCATAATCGCTTTTAAGAATCTTATTGATGATCTCTTGTTTTCTAGGCGTATTACGTGCATTTGAGATGCCGCGAGTAATGGCTGCGATGTGATTGGCGCTCGCTGTTCCACGATCTAAAGTTTGTTCCGCACGTAAACTTAGTGCTTCAAACAGTTGGTGATCAGGTTCAATGCTTTCCACGCAGGTACACAGTACTTCGAAAGGCACATCCGGTAGTAGCGGGATCGCTTTTGCTAACCGCTTGCTGTTATTACTTTTTTCATGGCGAACAACCAGATCAGCAATACCTTGATACCCTAGGGATTGCCAGTTATCAAAACCGATTTGCCCCGAAAAATACTGTTCTGCATGTTCATAGTATTGTGAAGCAGGTTCACTTGATGCCAGCGTTGAATAGGCATGGAATAGTGCCATTTTTTCCTGATCAGGCTTAAATGAGAAGGGGTTATCTTTCAAAGCATCCTCTGGCATCTCACCTGTTTTTTCATGCTGAAGGATGCCACCTGCATTCTTAAGTAAGCGGCTAAGTAGGTCATCGCGGACTGCTTGAATTAAAAAGCCTTGTTCATCTAAAGGCAGTTTTAGAAACCAAGCCGCACCTTGCTCTTTATTCTTAGGGTTCCAGATCATCAATGCTATCCATGCGTGCTGTAAATATGGATAGGGGTAAGGTGTTTGTTGATTCTCTATCTTTTCAAATTGTTCTGTCGAGAGTTTTTGTACACGACGGCCCATATCGAAAAAACGGACTTGACCGCCACTCTGGCGAAGAAGTTGAGATAGTGAAGAAATATCAGACATGATGAGCACCTTAAGAATCAGGGCCGCAATTTTAGCAGTTCTGAGGGGGGTATCAATATAGATCAGAAGTGCTCATTCTTTCGTTAGGGGGTATGTTGATTATTAAATAATATAAAACTGATTTTTACCCATCTTTTTGGCTTGGTACATTGCTTTGTCAGCTAAGGTAATAGCTTCTTCTGCATTTATATCCTCTAAAGAGTAGATATATAAACCTATGCTGGCAGATAGGTTTGTAGTGCTTTCTCCTATGGGAAAGTCTTCACTAATAATTCCTAGTATCTTTTGAATTACGGCGATAGCTTGTGTGGAGGATTCTATTTCTGACAATATAAGTAAAAACTCATCGCCACCTAATCGGCCCAACATATCCGAGCCCCTGATCACTTTGGATATTCTGTTTGAAACGTCTTGAAGACACAAATCTCCTGCGTCATGACCATAGGTGTCGTTGATCGGTTTAAAGTCATCAAGATCAATAAAGATGATGGCTACCTTATGTTGCTTACGTTTTGCTGCGGCGAGAACAATATCAAGTTGGTGAAGTAGAAAACGTCGATTGGGGAGGCCGGTTAGGTTGTCATGACAGGCTAAATGGCGAAGCTCTTGATTGGCTATTCTAATCATTTTGTTCTGCTTCGAGGCCGTAACCATGACATAGACGGCAAACAAAAAGCCTCCCGATATTATCAGTACCATCCTTGTGATCAGTTCAGACAGTAGTCCTTCCATTTTGTGAGCAGAGTCTTGCCAAATATCTTCATTCTGCACTTGTTGCAATGTGATAAATTGATCCAGAAAACCTGCAATAGTGGTTTTGTCTTTTAGTACTTTGCTTAGTTCTAAACGAAAATTTTGAACACGATTATCTGTCAGTAGCTCTGAGAATGTTCGTAATTCCGGAGTTCTATTTGCAGCTTGTTTATCTAGCTTGGCAAGAATACTTTGTTCAGGGTGATCTAGCTCAGTGTTTAAAAGAGTTAAACGCGATTTGTGATATTCACTACCCTGACTATAAAACGTATTAAATAACTGTTTGCGGTCTTCTGGGGTTTCAAGCAAGGTCATTTGCCAGAGAAGAATTGCTCTTTCTCGAACTGCAGCCCGCATGGCCATAGCAGCACGTAGCTGAATGTCGTTGTTGTTGCTGGCAGTGGTTAAATCAGCGCGTAAATTGGCATATTGTTGGTAGGAAAAAACGGAGGTATAGATAAACGCTAGAAAGATAGCGCTGAAGCCAATCAGATAGAAAAAGAATCTAAAGCCTGATCCCTGCTGTTCCATGTCTTTTCGCCAGTTATATGGTGCATAACATCTAACAGTCTAGTTGATTTTAATTTGTTCGGGATTTGGGTGTGAAAAGAGAGCTTGGGTGAGTAAGCGGGGCTTCCTCACCCAATAAAATTTTTCTTATTTCTTACATTCACCAGCTACAACAAAGCTGACCTCAGTTCTAGCACAAGCAGAACAGCTGTTGGAATAGGTTTTGGTTTTACCGTCTGAATGATGGCCGCAAGCAGGTGTGTAATCCATCGTGCACATTTGCGGGCGTGGTTCTTCGCAGACTAGAGCACCTTTAGGCATGGTCGGCTTGGATTGGCAGCCGGCTAGAAGCAGAGCTGTAAAGCCCGCGATTAAAAATTTAATCATGCAGAATCTCCTGGTTGGGCATTGTCTGATGTAGATTTTCCTTTAACTTTTTCACGTAGGGTCTGCATTGCTACGAATAGGGCTGGAATAAAGAATATGCCGATCACTGTCGCAAGAAGCATACCGCCAAACACAACAAAACCTATAGATATACGACTAGCAGCACCTGCACCAGAAGCCGTTAGCAAAGGCATTACACCTAGAATGAAAGAGAATGCCGTCATTAGGACAGCACGATAACGCAGGTTTGCCGCTTCATTAGCTGCTTCGATAATTCCTTTGCCTTCTTCTCGCAATTGCTTAGCAAATTCCACAATTAGAATGGCTGATTTACTAGCAAGGCCAATTAGCATAACCATACCTATTTGAGCATATAGGTTGTTGGTTAAACCCGGGATCAGCCAAAGAGGAAGAATCGCGCCTAAAATTGCGACAGTAATAGATAACATGACTGCTACAGGAATGGTCCAGCTTTCATATTGTGCAACGAGGAATAGGTAAGCGAATAGAATAGCCAGCGATATGATAATAATGACAAAGCCGCCCGCTTCTTGTTCCTGTTGGGTACTACCTGTCCATTCAAGGACATAACCATCGGGCAAAGTGTCTTTAGCGAGCTGTTCCATGAGCAAGATGGCGTCTCCCGTCGCTATACTTGGAGCAAGTGTGGCTGTTATAGCTGCAGAGCGTGATTGATTATAACGAGTTAATGATTGCGGACCAAGAACCGGTTTTACTTCTACAAGTGCGCTGATTGGAACTAAATGGCCTTGATTGCTCTTAACATTTAAGCTGTTTAGATCGTCGATGTTGTCTCTAAATTCAGAATCCGCTTGCAGCATAACGCGGTAGTTGCGGCCGAATATATTAAAATCATTAACATACTGAGTCCCAAGTTGAGATTGTAACGTCCCAAACAGGTCACTCATTGAAACACCTAAGGAGAGCGCTTTGTCTCTATCTACTACTAATTCTAATTGCGGAACATTGGCAGAATAGGTGGAGTAAACACGGTCAAACTCTGCTTTCTGGTTCGCTGCAAAGATGAGTGAATTCGTCGCGCGAGCAAGTTCCTGAGGCGATCCATTTTTAAGATCCAACAGGATTGCTTCTAGACCAGCCGCATTACCCAAACCTGGAATCGGTGGGGTAGGGAAGGCCATAATATTGGCACCTGGAATCGCCGCTAACTTCTGATTGAGCTCTCTTAGAATTTTGTACCACACCATTTCGGGCGCAGTACGCTCATCCCAATGGGATAGCACGGGAATTGCTAGTGCAGCATTTGGTGCTGCACCACCTAAGATACTAAAGCCTTTGATACCAATACGGTTTTCTACGCCTGGCTGTTCCTCAAGTATTTTGTCGATCTGGGCGACTATTTCGTCGGTACGGTTAAGTGAAGCTCCATCAGGTAGCTGGACGTTAACAAAGAAGGCGCCGTTATCTTCATAAGGAAGGAAGCCCGTGGGCGTGGTGCTGAACATGTGGTAAACACCACCTCCCATAGCAGCCATCAGCCCCATGCTTAACAGTAAACGTTTATTTAGGAAGTTAACTTTCTTTACATAGCCTCGACGAGTCCAGTCGATTAACTGATCGAATTTTTTAAATACTCCAGTCGGTTCAGTAGCTGGTTTTAGAAGAAGTGAGCAAAGCGCAGGGGAGAGCGTCAGGGCATTTAGTGATGAGAAGCAAACTGCTACAGAGATAGTAACCGCAAACTCGGTATACAATTTACCGGTAATACCTGGCATGAAGGCTACAGGGACAAATACAGCTAGCAGTACTAGGGTTGTCGCGATCACTGGTCCGATAACTTCTTTCATCGAGACAGTGGTTGCTTCTTTGGCTGACAAGCCTTCTTGCATATGACGTTTGACGTTTTCAACGACAACGATTGCATCATCTACCACAATGCCGATTGCCAAGATTAGGGCAAATAGAGAGATGGTGTTGATGCTAAAGCCGAGTACCGAAAGCACAGCAAAAGTTGCGATCAATGAAACTGGAATGGTGGCTGATGGAATCAGAGTAGCGCGCCAATCTGCAAGAAATAGGAAGGTAACCAGTACTACCAAACCAAAGGTAATAAATAGAGTCTCGACTACTTCTTGCAGTGACGCTTTTACTGAAAGCGTTGTGTCATAGAGAATTGCGTATTCCATATCATCAGGGAAACGCTCACTTAGACGTTCAAGTTCAGCATAGACATTATCAGCAACCTCCAGTGCGTTTGCTCCTGGGCTTTGATAGATAGCTACGGTCGCTGCTGGGTTGCCATTCATAATGGAAGAGGCGCTGTAGCTTTGTGAACCTAGTTCTACTCTTGCCACGTCGCGTAGACGAACAGAAGCGCCGTTGTCACCCGTGCGAAGGATGATGTTCTCAAACTCTTCTACTGATTCTAAGCGGCCTTTAGCGCGTAGGTTGTATTGGAACTGTTGGTTTTGTGTAAGCGGTGGTTGGCCAATAATACCTACAGATGCTTGGATGTTTTGTTGAGAGATAGCGTTGCTTACGTCTTTAGGTGAAAGCCCTAGCGCTTTTAGGCGGTTAGGGTCTAACCAAACTCGCATACCGTAATCCATTGGGCTGAACTGGGAGGCAGAGCCTACACCATTAATTCGCGCCAAAGCATCTTGTACATATAGCGTTGCGTAGTTACTTAAAAATAGTTCGTCGTACGTATTTTCAGGTGAATATAGGTTAATCACCAATAGCATGTTAGTTGCTTGTTTCTTAGTTGTTACGCCTTGGCGAACAACTTCTTGCGGTAAAGACGCTTCGGCTAAAGCCACACGGTTTTGTACATTGATGGCTGCTTGATCAGGATCAGTACCGACTGCGAACGTGATATCTAAAGAATAGCTACCGTCGTTAGCTGATGTAGAGGACATGTACAGCATATTGTCTACACCGTTGACTTGAGCCTCGATAGGCGTAGCCACGGCTTGTTCAACCACTTCGGCATTGGCGCCTGGGTATTTAGCTTTGACCTGTACTTTTGGTGGTGTGATATCTGGGAACTGAGCTACGGGTAGACCGTAGATCGCCAATCCACCGGCAATCATCAACACAATGGATATGACCAGAGCAAACTTAGGCCGATTGATAAAGAAAATCGAGAACATGGTTTACTCCGCTACCGCATTAACTTGAATGCCCGGTTTAACCTTTTGCAGCCCTTCAGTGATGATCAGATCACCTTGATCTAGACCTTCGAGAACTTGCCATTTACCTTCGACTTGAGGCCCCATTTCTACCCGGGTAACCGTCACTTTATTCTGCTGATTAACCTCAAGTACAAAGTAGCCATCACGATCACGTTGAACGGCAGATTGCGGGATTTGAATGCCTATTTCCGGTTGTTTCCTCTTAATTTCAACGTGTACAAATTCACCTGGTAACAACAGGTATTTAGGGTTTTCGAAACTAGCGCGGAGCGTGATTGTATCGGTGTTCGGGTCTACTTCGGGGGAGATAAAATCGAACCGACCTTGTTCTTCATACACACTGCCATCGGACAAAATCAAACGAGGTGCAACGGGAGGGTTATCTAAATCTATCCCTTTACGGCGCGCGTCTAGCATCAGCTTTTCACTCACTGCCATTTCGACATAGACCTCATCGATTTTTACCACTGTAGCTAATACGCCGCTTTCAGGGCTGATCAAATCGCCTACAGAAAAATTCGCTTTACCGATACGACCACTAAATGGTGATTTAATCTCGGTATAACTAAGGTTGAGTTCTGCTTTCTTTAATCCGGCTTCTGCTTTTAAAACTTGTGCGCGGGATTGATCTCGGTCTGCTACCGCCTGATCGACTTGAGATTGCGAAGCTGCTTTGCGTTTGCGTAGCTGGCTTACACGATTGAGGTTGGTTTGCGCATTCTTTAATCCTGCTCTGGCAGAAGCTAGATCAGCTTCAGCTTGCTTTAGCGCGATTTCATAGTTAGCTTTTTCTACCTTAAATAGCACCTGATCAGCTTCGACATCGCGACCTTCTGTAAACAAGCGGTCTTCTAAAAAGCCAGATACGCGCGCTAATAGATTCACTCTTTGAGTTGCTTCAATACGACCAACGAGTTTAAAAGTTGGGGTTAAATCTGAAGTTTGAATCTTATGTACTAACACGGCAGGTAAAGGTTTCTCGTTAGCATTAGCTGTGAAGGGCGTCGTTGCAAAAGCGGTAAGAAGTGTGGCTAAAATGATCTGTTTCAAAACTAGCTCCTTTGAGAAACGGTAATCCTAGGTACAAATTGGATTAAATTAGGTGCGCTTGATTTAGTTAGCAGCTTTTTGATGCTTACAACTAACTATATCTATAATTTATGAATAGATTAAATATTCATTTACCCATACAGGCCCTTAACGAATAACGGGTGCTTTAGCACCCGTTATTGTTATAGCTGATTAATTAAGCCAGCTGTCGAGCTCATTTATATCTTCAGGGTTAAGTGTGCCTAGTTGTTGCTTGAAGGTGATGAGGTTCTGTACAAAGTCGAAACGGGCATTGGCGTAATCGCGTTGCGCTGCATAAAGCTGCTGCTCCGCTTGAAGTACATCAACCACATTACGCGTACCTACTTTGTAACCTTCTTCAGTAGCTTCTAAAGCGGTTTGGCTAGATTTAATACTCTGGTTCAGCGCTTGAACGCTTAAAGCGCCGGTACGTAAATTACGTAATAGGCTTCGAGTTGTTTGAGTCACTTCGCGAAGGGTGTCTTCACGGTTAAACTGATTTTCTATTAAGCGCTGTTCCAGTTCTCGACTGCGTGAACTCACTGAACCGCCGGAATAGATTGGTACGGATAGCGATAAACCGATAGAAGAGGTATCAGTACTCTCATCACTGAAAGCCGTTCCGTTATCGTAATCGTAATTGGCTGTTAGGCTTAGAGTTGGGTAGTGACCTGCACGGCCTGCTTTAGCAGCTTGGCGTGCAGCTTCAGATGAACGATCTGCAAGTTGAAGTGCCAAGTTTCCTTGCCAAGCTTTTTCTAACCAAGGTTGGGCTTGCACAGGAACGGGTTCTTCAATTGGGTACTCTTCAGATAATTGACCTACTGTATCAAACCCTTGGCCTGTTAGGCGCTCCAAGGCTTCGTAACTATTTTCTAAATCACCTTCTGCGGCAATACGGGCTACTCGAGCATTGTCGTATGAAGCCTGCGCTTCTTGTACGTCGGTATTTGCGATCAGGCCGACATCATATTGAGCATTAACTTGATCCAAGCGGCGTTTGATTGCGCGCTCTTGAGCTTCAGATGTTTGTAGGTCGCTTTTCGCCCTTAGAACCCCAAGATAAGCTTCTACGGTACGGTTGATCAGTGTTTGCTGTTCCAGTTCAAACTGCAGCGCAGCTTGTTCAGAGATCACTTGGCCCTGTTTAAAGGTAAACCAAGAAGCCGCATTAAATACCGGTTGGCTAAGGGATAGGGTGTAGCCATGGTTATTATAATCTGCTGTATCTGAATCAATCGTAGTTGTGTTGGCGCTTAAATTAACATTAGGCAATAAGCTAGAACGATTTTGGATTTCGATCTCTTTGCCAGCGTTAAATGAAGCTTGTGCTGCTTTTAACTGTGGATCATTAGCCAAAGCGAGTTGGTAGATATCTGCTAATTCACCTGCAGAAACGTTGCTGACAGCCAGAGAAAGGCATGAAACCTGAAAAAGCTGCTTTATATTCATAAACTTAAATATCCTTAAACTTGTTCTGGCTGAACTTCCTTGAAAGTTCGCTTACCTAAGTAACTATATACGGTAGGAATGACAAAAAGGGTCAATAACGTTCCGAATGTCATACCGCCAACAATAACCCAGCCGATCTGATGGCGCGATTCAGCACCTGCGCCCACAGCGATAGCCAAAGGAACAGCCCCCAATACTGTTGCACCCGTGGTCATCAGTATAGGGCGTAAACGCAAAGATGCTGCTTCTATTATCGCGCTACGCAGATCTCGCCCTTGATCTTGAAGCTGATTTGCAAACTCTACGATCAGAATACCATGTTTAGTTACCAGTCCAACAAGGGTAATTAAACCGATCTGACTATATACGCTGAGAGAGCCGCCACTGAAATGTAGCGCAAAAAGTGCACCAAACACCGCAGGTGGTACCGATAGCATAATAATCATCGGATTTTTAAAACTTTCAAACTGAGCAGCCAGTACTAAGAAGACGACAATCAATGCCAGTGCAAACGTCACTTGCATACTACTGCTTGATTGTTTGAATTCTCTGGAAGGGCCTGTGTAATCATAGGTTGCTTGTGGTGCTATTTCTTGAAGGCTTTGCTCAAGGAAGTTGAGCGCTTCACCTAAACTGTAACCAGGCGCTAGCTGGGTTTGTATCTTGACTGCCTTAACTTTATCAAAGTGATTAAGTTCTCGTGGTGCAACGGTTTCACGAAGTTCTACAAGGTTTGAGAACTGAACCATTTCGCCGTTTTGGTTGCGCATGTATAGATCGGTTAAGTCGCTTGGATCACGGCGCTGTTGATCATCAACTTTTACGATAACTTCGTACTGTTCACCAGCACGTTTAAAGCGAGTGACTTCGCGGCCAGCCATGTAACTTTCTAGGGTTCGACCCAGATCGGCAACATCGACGGACATTTCGGATAACTTATCGCGTTTCACATCGATCTGGAATTCGGGCTTGTTAAGTTTGAGATCTGAATCAGGTTGAGCGAAGCCTTTATTATTATGGATCTTCGCCATCAACTGATCGGTGATCACTTTCAGGTCGTCATAAGTACCATTGGTTTTAACGATAAATTCAACCGGGCGTGAAATAAAGCTCTGACCCAAAGACGGTAAGTTAAGAGAGAAACTCATAATCCCTGGGATACCGCCGTATAGCTTCGGCGTTTGTTCTTGGCCAATTGCTTGCTGTTTACGATCACGATCTTCCCAACGTTCTAAGCCTTGGAACACCATGGCATTAGTTTCAGACGGGAACCCGACCACCGCAAAGTAACGGACTGTTTCTGGGGTTTGGCTGATAGTAGCTTCAATTTGGCGTGTATAGCGATCAATATAATCAACCGATGCACCATCAGGAGCGATAGCAAAGTTTAGAATCGTTCCTCTATCTTCATAAGGCGCGAGTTCCTGAGGCAGCTGAGTATAAAAGTAAGCTGCGCCACCAAAACTCGCAGCCATAATAACAATTGCGAGTAGGCGAGAGCTCAGTAGTTTATTCAGTAACGCCTGATAACGATTGGTAATGCCTTGAAGAAAGCTTTCTATCAGATTAAAAATCGCACTGTGTCGCGTTTCATGTTTTAGCAATCTCGACGACATCATCGGCGATAGGGTCAAAGCCACAAAGGTTGAAACTACCACTGCACCGGCAAGTGTTAGGGCGAATTCTGTAAATAGCTTGCCTGTTCGCCCTTCAGAAAAGGCAACAGGTGCAAATACGGCTACCAGCACTACTGTTGTGGCTAATACAGCGAAGCCAATCTCTTTAGCGCCTTTAAAGGCTGCCTGAATCGGAGTTTCACCCGCTTCTACATGTCGATAGATATTCTCCAGCATCACAATGGCATCGTCTACAACTAAACCGATCGCTAAGACCAGTGCGAGTAGGGTCAAGGTGTTAATGCTGAAATCCATCCAGTACATCATCGCAAATGCACCCACTAAGGAGAGAGGGATGGTAACCACCGGAATCAGGGTTGCGCGGATATTACGTAGGAAGAAAAACAGTACTAGAACAACTAATATGCCTGCTTGGATCAGCGTGGTATATACCGATTGAATGGATTCATCGATAAAGACTGAAGAGTCATAAGCCACCTCAACACTCATACCTTCTGGCAATGTAGGACGAAGCTTGTTTAATTTTTCACGAATACCCGAAGATACATCTAGCGGGTTAGCTGTAGATTGTTTTACTACACCTAATGCGACCGCGCTTTCACCTTTATAGCGGGTGATACGTCTAACATTTTCGGGTGCGATTTCAACTCTTGCGACATCTTGAATACGTACAGGGTAACCATCTTCATTACGAATAATTAGCTGTTTAAAGGCTTCTATATCATTAACGTCGGTTCTAGCAAGTATAGTGAACTCACGTTCTTTACTTTCGATACGGCCAGCAGGAATCTCAATATTCTGACGGCTAAGCGTTTCTTCGATATCTCTAGGAATAACCTTGAACGCAGCCATACGAGCAGGATCTAGCCAGATACGCATTGCGTATTTGCGTTCACCGAAGATAATAACGTTGGCCACTCCAGATACGGTCTGTAGCTGATCCTTCACCTGTTGGTCGGCGACATCCGATACTTCCATGATGTTATGGCGATCAGAGTTGAAGGCAAGCCAGATAATAGGTTGCGCATCGGCTTCTGTTTTCGCCACCACCGGTGGGTCAATATCATCGGGTAGTTGACCGATGACACGACTTACGCGATCTCGTACATCTGCCGCGGCAGAATCAGGATCGCGATCTATTTTGAAGGTGATACTGATCTGCGATTTCTCTGTTCGGCTAATCGAGTTCATAAAATCTATGCCCTCAATACCAGATAGGGAGTCTTCTATGATTTGAGTAACTTGTGTCTCAATTATCGATGCACTGGCGCCGGGGTAGGTTGTTTCAACGGTAATTACCGGTAGATCGATTTTTGGGTACTCTCGAACGGTTAACCGATCATAAGCTAGTAGACCTACCAGTAGTACCAGTATGCTCATTACCGTCGCTAATACTGGGCGTTTAATACTGATTTCAGACAGGATCATAATTATTTATCCTGTCCTGCAGTTTTATTTTCTTGAGCCTGTGCTTCTTCTTGGGCCGGTTCAGCTATAGCTGGCTGTGTGCCATCGGTAAAGATCGGTGTTACAGGCATGCCCGGGAACAATTTAATTTGTCCTGCGGTAATCAAAACCGATCCTTCGTCAAGACCTGAGATGATTTGTACAATACCTGGACGGCGCTGACCTAGAGTAACTGGGGTCATGGCCACTTTACCTTCTTGAACTGTCATCACGAAAAAGCCGCCATCTTTAGGAATGATAGCTTGTTCAGGTATAACCACGGTTGTTTGTTGATCGACTAGTAGGTCAACTTGCGCAAAAAGGCCTGGGCGCAATTTGCCTTCAGTATTTGGAATTTGCGCACGCACCTGAATGTTGTGGGCGCTACTGTCAGAGCTTGGAGATACCGCGTATACCTCACCTGCGATTTGTTCGCCCGGTAAAGCATCGACTTTGATGTTAAGTTGACGGCCCGCCTGTAGCTCGGATAGATAAATCTCAGGCACACGGAAATCTAACTTCATTGTGCTTAAATCAGTAAGCTCGACCAAATCTTCACCCTGATTGACATAATCGCCAGGGCTTACCAAACGCAAACCTGTAAAACCGGTAAAGGGGGCGTTTAAGGTCATCTTATCTAAACGTGCTTGAGCTAATGCTTCTTGAGCCTGATCGACACGAAGTTGGGCTAAGGTGCTGTCACGTTCTTGGACAGAGCCGACTTTTTTCTTTAATAGGCTTCGAGCACGGTCATAATCTGTTCTGCTTAATTGGACTCGAGCTTGTGCCTCTTTTAACTCAGCCACATAGATAGAGCTATCTAGCTTAAATAGCGGGGTTCCTTGCTCAACTTGCTGACCTTCTTTAAAAAGAATCTTTTCTATACGACCGTCTTGTTCTGGACGAAGCATAATAGATTCATTGGCTTGAAGTGTACCAATGGCAGAGATCTTCTTATCCAGTGTTTGAGTTTTGACTGTCACTACCTCAGCAGGCATACCCTGAGCGTTGACTTGAAAAGCAGCCACACAAAGCATAAATACAGCCAGATAATTTTTCTTAAACATAGGAAGTCCGATCTTATTCTTTAGAAGTAGGGAAAGCCTATTCTAAAGATCTGTATTCAGTTAACAATGTAATAATGTGTAAAGAATTGAAAATTCAGTTCGTAAAAGTTTAGGTGATGAGATTTGCTTAGAGATGGTTTTGCCTACTTACACAGGAACACGCTATACATAATAGATTGTTAGCTTGTTTCAAGTGTATGGAACAGATTTAAATAATCATTTTTGTGAGATTCACTGAATGTTTTAACAATGCCTGAGGATTGAAATGGAAATATCAAACTATCAGTCTATAAATTCCGAAGATATTATTGATTTATACCAAACTGCATTCACTGATTCTGCTGGCGAAGGTGAAGGCCTAGTTCTGAAAACATTGGTTACTAATTTGATCGACCTTACACCAGCTGATGAATTGTTAGGTTTTGTTGTAGTAGATAAAGATTGCTTGATAGGGGCAATTTTCTTCAGTCGTTTCTTTATTAGGGATGATATCAAAGCTTTCTTATTGTCCCCTGTTGTCGTTGCTACAAAATACCAAGGGCAGGGAATTGGTAAACAACTCATAGCATTTGGTCTGGAGCGACTAAAGTTAAATGGTGTGAATTTGGTAATAACCTATGGCGATCCTAATTTTTACTCCAGGGTGGGATTTCATCAAATAACGACAGATCTGATTAGGCCTCCTTACCCTTTAACTCAACCTGTTGGTTGGATGGCTCAGAGGCTTGATGGTTGTCAGTTATCACTTATAGCTAAAGAAACAAGGTGTGTTAAAGCTTTCTGTGAAAAACGTTATTGGTAGTATTATTTGACTTATTTGGTTGAGTTCAAACTGGTTGAATGAGTTATTAATCGGACCGTTTTGATCATGCTGAGTGTTGGTTGGTCCTTATTAGAATGATGGATTCGATTGTCGGTAGGTTTTCTATAAAACAAAAAATTGTATCTTTTGTGAATGTGAATCCACTTAATGTGCGGTTGAAAATATTTAATGCATAAGAAGGAGGTGAAGCTTGGGTGTGGTAGATGCCAGCTATTTCTTGGCAATTGGTGAATCGTTGGTTTGTGATCACAACGACAGATTTTTATTCTCCAATGCTGAACTTGAAAGTTTAAATATAGATATATGTTTTGATCTTCCTAATGTATCTGAAGGTTTCTACTGCGTTGCGATTTTAAAAAATTTAGATAAGTCACAGCTTAAGAGGTCGGCATGCTTACGCGAAGCGTTATCAAAGACTGAAACAGAAGATGAGTTCGCAGTTTTGTCTGCTGCAGCTCAAGTGGTAACTTGGCATGCTTCGTTTAAGTATTGTCCACGCTGTGCAACTGAACTGATGATGGATGAGATGGATCTTGCCAAGGTTTGTCCATCCTGCGGACATCATCAATATCCACGCTTATCGCCTTGCATTATCGTTTTGGTTCGCAACGGTGAAAAATGCCTTTTGGCGCATTCCAGCAAGTTTAAATCTGGGCGTTATAGCACCTTGGCAGGCTTTATCGAAGCGGGGGAATCTGCAGAGCACGCGGTTGAGCGCGAGGTGATGGAAGAGGTAGGCATTAAGGTGAAAAACATTGAATATGTTTGTAGTCAATCCTGGCCTTTCCCGCACTCGTTTATGCTTGGCTTTATGGCTGATTATAGTGAGGGTGAAATCACACCTGACGGTGAAGAGATTTTAAGCGCGGATTGGTTTAGCGTTGATGATCTACCTACCATTCCACCCAAATTTACTATCTCGAGACAGCTGATTGATAGGTTTATCAAAGAGAGATAGCTTATTTATCTGTTTGCTTTTCTCGGCTGAATAGTTTGCCAAGTTTAGTTGCTAACATGATGTTGCCTTCTGCTCTTAACTGACCCGAAAGGAAGGCGCTCATACCATCTTTTTCACCGTTAATTACACTCACCATTGTTTCTGCTTCCATGATCAGGGTGACGTTTGGATCATCATGATCACCTGTTAAGACGTTACACTGACTCTCTTTTATTTCGATGTAGAAGTTTTGGTCGTCTTCTAATTCAAATTGAAATACGGCCTCAAGGTCAGCAGCATTTTGAGAAACAAATCGACTCGGTAATTTTTCAACAACTTTGCTTACAGATATCTCTTGGCTCATTACTGCGTTATCTCAAACGGGTGGGTAAAAGGAGGATTTATGATACATTAGCGGTCCTTCTACTTATAGTTTATTTCGGAGTTTTCTCTGTGGTTGAATTTTTCAGTGAATACGGCCTGTTCTTGGCTAAATCAGTCACCATTGTTATTGCCATAATTGCGGTTGTTGCAGGTATTGCTGTTGTTTCTTCTCGTTCTCGTAAAGATGGCCATCAAGGTGAAATTGAAGTAACTCACTTTAATGATGAGCTTTTAGATATGAAGGAAGCGCTTGAAGATGCGATTCTGGATAAAGAAACGCTAAAAGCGATGCAGAAAGAAGAGAAAAAGAAAGAAAAAGAAGAGAAAAAGGCGCGTAAGAAAAACCCGCCGAAAGAAGATGAGACTCGCCGTAAGCGTATCTACGTTTTGGATTTTGATGGTGATGTGAAAGCAAGTGAAGTTGAACCTTTCCGTCAAGAAGTGTCAGCGGTTTTGATGATGGCTGAGCCGCAGGACGAAGTAGTTATTCGTCTAGAAAGCCCTGGCGGTATGGTGCATGAGTATGGTCTTGCGTCTTCTCAAATTGAACGTATCAAGCGTAAAGAGATTCCACTAACGATCTGTGTAGATCGAGTTGCAGCCAGTGGCGGTTACATGATGGCGTGTTTGGCGGATAAACTGATTGCAGCGCCATTTGCTATTGTCGGTTCTATCGGTGTGATCGCTCAGTTGCCGAACTTTCATAAGCTACTTAAGAAAAACGATATTGATTTTGAAGTGCTAACTGCAGGTGAATACAAGCGTACTTTGACTGTGTTTGGTGAGAATACTGATAAAGGTCGTGAGAAATTTAAGGAAGAGTTAGAAGAAACGCATGAGCTGTTTAAGAGCTTTGTTCACGAGTACCGCGACGTTGTTGATATCGATAAGGTGGCTACAGGTGAAATTTGGTTTGGCAAACAGGCGCTTGATGTCAACTTAGTTGATGAGTTGATGACATCTGATCAGTACTTAATGGATGCGTCAGATGAGAGTGATATTTTTGAAGTTCGTTACGAACAGAAGAAAACGCTACAAGACAAGATCTCTGATATGGCAGCGGATTCTAGCGATAAGGTATTAACAAAGTGGTGGAGCCGTTTAACGCGCCAAAACATTATTAATCGCTAATCTATTTGGCTGGGGAGGTGATTCCAAGTGAGCACCTCCTTAGTTTTTATCCTTTCATTTTCTATTCATTTCTTTTTGCTATTCTTCCTACCTGATTCAACGACCAGTTGTACTTAATACTTAGTTTCATAAATTGGTAGTAAACAAAGATTTACCCGTAATAATGACTTGATTTAATACAGGTGATTATCGTTATAATTCATTCTTCATTTGTTTGAAACGCTGGTTTGGAGTACTGATGCATCACAAGGGAACATCGGCAAGTATTGTGCAGGCTGCTGAAACATTATTTGCTGAGCAGGGGTTTGCTGAAACAACTGTTCGTCAGATAACCAGTCGAGCAGACGTTAACTTAGCAGCTATCAACTATCATTTCGGTTCGAAAAAAGGCCTGATTCAGGCCGTTGCTGAAAAGTTTCTAGAACCCTTGTGCGATGAGCTCGGCATGATGTTAGATCAGCGTCTGGCTAATGCGGATGGTCAACAACCTTCGCTCGAAGAGCTTTTAGAAATGTTGATGCGCGCTTTGCTTTTGGTGAACCGCGACAACGTTAATGCACTATCTGTATTTATGCGGCTGTTAGAGCTGTCTTATATGAAGAATCAAGAAGAGTTGCGCGATTTCTTGATCGAACGCTATAGTGAGAAAGTTCAGCCTTTCATTAAACTCTTACGTCAAGATTCTGCCCCGATGGAAGATGATGAGTTCTTCTGGAGACTTCATTTCCTTCTTGGTTCTATCACTTTTACTCTGTCGAACTTCCACACGTTAAATGCGATTGAAAAACGCGAGTTCCAAGGGAGTGCAGAAGTAGAGCAGATCCTACATAGAATGATTCCTGTTTTGTCTGCTGGCCTTCAGGCGAGAGCGGATAAAACTTATTTCTGCCGTTTGTAATCCTATGCTCTGTATTAGAGTATCTATCGCTCGACAAACATTGGAACTGTCGAGCGGCAACAGACTGCTGCAGAGCTATTCCATTTCTACTGCGCTCAATGGTCCGGGCGAACAAAAGAATAGTGGTTGTACGCCCAGAGGTCGTCACTACATTCGTGCCATGATTGGTTCGGACGCTCCAGAAAACGCTGTTTTTATTGGTCGACGCCAAACTGGCGAAATCTATTCGCAAGAGCTGGCTGAGGCTTATCCTAATCGAGATTGGATCTTGACACGAATTATGTGGCTATCCGGTCTAGAAATCGGTCGTAACCGCTTAGGTCAAGTTGATACTATGCAGCGCTATGTCTACATCCACGGTACGCCTGACACGGAACCAATGGGAGTGGCTAAATCTCATGGGTGTATACGGATGAGAAACAGCGATTTGATTGAACTGTTTTCTAAAGTATCAGCCGGTACATCTGTTTTAATTGAAGAATAATCTCTATGTCTGAAGTTACCCTGTTTCTAGACCTTGAAGGTACGGAATTAACCGCTGAAGAAAAGGATCTTCTAAAACATCCTTACATCGGTGGCGTTATTTTATTTGCACGTAATACAGAATGCGCAGAGCAAGTTGCGGCGCTTGTGGCTTCTATGCGAGCGATTCGTGAAGAGTTGGTGATCAGTATCGATCAAGAGGGTGGTCGAGTTCAGCGTTTGAGGCAGGGAGTTACAGTGCTACCTCCCGTCAAAGCTATTTCGAAACGATTCTCAGGGTCTTTAGAGGGCGTTATTACCGCAAAAGAGCTTGGCTATCTGATGGCGGCAGAACTGCGTCAGCTTGATGTCGATCTAAGCTTCGCACCGGTTTTGGATGTCGATTATGGGCGTAATACGGTAATCGGCAATCGTGCGTTTGGTGAAGACTATGAAACAGTTACAGAAATCTCTACTGCGTATATAGAGGGTATGCGTTCAGCAGGCATGTCAGCTACAGGTAAGCATTTTCCAGGTCATGGTTGGGCGGATGCTGATACTCACCATGCGGATGCGATCGATGGCCGATCTTTTGATGAGTTATGGAAGACCGATATGGTGCCGTTCAGGCAGGCGGTTGATAATAATTTAGAGGCGATGATGTTCGCTCACGTGCATTATCCTGAATGTGATTCTTCTCCAGCGGGTTTTTCTTCTTTCTGGTTGGATGAGACTTTGAGGAAGAAAATGGGCTTCGGTGGAATTATCTTTAGTGACGACCTGAGTATGAAAGCAGCCCATAGTGCAGGTGGTTATGCGGAGCGTGCTGATAAGGCGGTAGCTTCGGGTTGTCAGGCGTTACTTTGTTGTAATGAGCGCCAAGGTACATTGGATATTCTTAGGTACCTAGAAACGTCTGATCTCAAACCTCTACAAGAGATATCGTCTCTTAGAGGTAAAGAGTGGAATAGGGATGAGGAGCGTTTGGATGCTGCTCGCTTACTTGCGAACGATTTGCTGGATGTAGCGTTATGATCGATATGTTAAATCAATTATTAACTAAACATTTTCCTGATTATAGTGATTCTGCATGGATCATCTTATCCATAGCGGTGTGTGTGATTGCTGTTGTTGCTGATCTTGTTGCGCGCTCAACAATCAGTCAGCTAATGAAGCAAGCCGAGAAAACTAAAATCCTTTGGGACGATGTTTTTCTTAATTCATTTAGCCGACCGGCACTCTTTTTAATCTGGTTGGCGGCAGGGTATTGGTTAATTCAGCTATTCGAGCAGAACTTTGCCATTGAAGTGCTTGGTGATGATAACCCGTTACCTAAGCTGGTTCCTGTCATTCTCTTAGCCTGGTCGTGCTTGCGCTTCCTGAAGCGTTTGGAGCAGGTTCTGGTAATGCCAGACCGTATGAAAAAGCCTATGGATCCAACTACGGTTGGGGCTTTGGGTAGGCTTCTACGCTTAATTGTCTCAATTATCATCGTTCTGATCATTATGCAGAGCTATGGCTACAGTATCTCAGGTATTCTGGCGTTCGGTGGTATCGGTGGTATTGCAGTTGGTTTTGCTGCTAAGGATCTTCTGGCTAACTTTTTTGGTGGCTTGATGATCTATCTTGACCGTCCATTTAAAGTGGGTGACTGGATTCGTTCACCTGATCAACAGATCGAAGGCACCGTAGAAGATATAGGTTGGCGCCAGACTAGAATTCGTACATTCGATAAGCGCCCTTTATACGTGCCAAATTCTACTTTCACCAATATCTCTGTAGAAAACCCATCACGTATGACTAACCGTCGTATATACGAATATATTGGTGTTCGTTACGATGATTCTGCCCAGGTTCTAGAAGTAATCAAAGCGGTCAAAGCGATGCTGCGTATGCATCCCGAGATCGATCAGCAGCAAACCTTGATTGTTAACTTGGATCGATTTGGGCCATCCTCGCTAGATTTCTTTATCTACACTTTCACAAAGACTACTGATTGGATTCGATTCCATGAGATTAAGCAGGATGTCATGATGCAGATTATGCAGATTGTTGAAGAAAAGGGTGCTGAATTTGCTTTCCCAACGACGACTGTTCACCTGAGTGGTGAGTTGCCTGAGTTGGTTAAGGCATCTGAAAGGAATTGATATTTACTTTCCGAAAAAAAAACCGGCATTTGAGCCGGTTTTTTTATGAGTGAAGAACGAATTAAAGTGGTGTGATCTCGACCAAAATGCCCATTAGAGGGTGATCGATATAATGCAGCTCTTTAGATTTCATGCGTCTTGCTTGATTCTGGTGAGCAGTCACAACTTCGGGAATCATAGGGAAGGAGGAAGCGGTCTCAGCTATTACTTGGGTTGTTTGAGTTGTCTCAGATTTTACTTCGCTATCTCCTTGCATGGTAAGCATAGCTTCGGTCTGAGTTTCTTCTGCAGTAACTGCTTGAGCATTGTTGTTAGGCGCAACCAGTTGGCTAATATAAAGGTCAGGGCGGAAATGTAAGTATCGACCACGACCAACTGCAATATGTCCCTCTAGCTCTTGCATACCATTATCTAAAACACGGCCTGCACTGATTTTGATAGGACGAGGGTTCTGGGTATGTGATACTGGTTGCATCCAAGCTTCATGGAAAAGAACCCGATAGTCTCCGCTATTATTTAATCGATTTTTAACGCTTTTAAGGCTGTGGCGGCTGGTAGGAAGGCTTTGGTACGCAGTTGGATTTTCACCAGTCCCAGGTTTACCTTTAAGTGCTACGGCGCGATCACGCAATGGGATTTCATTGATCTCTGGCCAGAATTCCTCGTGGATTGCCATCGGATCATTGTTGGCAAAAATAATAACCTCAACTTTATACCAGCTGTTGGCAAATGCACTGCTGCTGAAAATAAATATTAAGGGTAGGAATATCGCTTTTAGCATTATCTTCATGATGTTTTAACTGCCAGATCACTCATAAGGCGTTCTACCGCTTTAAAGCGTTCTTCGGTTTTCTCCATATCTAAACTGAATCGCAGTTTGTCTGCGCCCTCAAGTTTATATTTTTGTGGCTGATTTTGAACCATTTTTACTAAAGTTAACGGATCTACTTTCGCATCAGTGGCAAATTCGATTCTGCCAACCTCGCTACCAGCATCAATTTTAACAATATTCATGGCTTCGGCGCGTAGTTTTAACTCAGTTAGCCTGAAGAGATTCTTAACCTGATCGGGTAGCAGCCCAAAGCGATCAATCATCTCTATTTGTAGCTCTTTGAGTTCGGTGGCTGAGTTGGCGTTAGCGATACGCTTGTACAAAATTAATCGGCTGTGAACATCTGGTAAGTATTCATCAGGAATCAGCGCGGATAGATGTAAGTTAACATCAACACCTTGCTTTATCGGCTGATCCATATTTGGTGTTTTGCCTTCTTTAATGGATTCAACCGCTTGTTCTAGCATCTCCATAAATAGGGAGAAGCCAACCGTTTGCATCTGACCGCTTTGCTCTTCACCCAGTAATTCACCCGCACCTCGGATCTCTAGATCGTGCGTTGCAAGGGTAAAGCCTGCGCCAAGGTCGTCTGCGGACTCGATCGCTTCAAGACGCTTGATGGCATCTTTAGTCATCGCCTTCTTATGCGGTGTCAATAGATAAGCATAAGCTTGGTGGTGTGAGCGTCCTACACGACCACGTAGCTGATGAAGTTGGGCTAGACCAAATTTATCGGCGCGATCGATAATGATGGTGTTGGCGTTAGGTACATCGATACCGGTTTCGATAATGGTTGTACAAAGCAAGATATTGTAGCGCTTGTGGTAGAAATCGGACATGACCTGTTCGAGTTCACGCTCACGCATTTGGCCGTGACCGATACCGATGCGCGCTTCTGGAACAAGTATTTGTAACTCTTCTGCTGTTTTCTCAATGCTCTTAACTTCGTTGTGTAGGTAATAAACCTGACCGCCACGAAGTAGCTCACGCAGAATAGCTTCTTTAACTAGGGTTGTATCGCGATAGCGAACAAAGGTTTTAACGGAAAGTCGTTTCGCTGGTGGTGTTGCAATGATCGATAGGTCGCGAATGCCAGACATCGCCATATTTAGCGTACGAGGTATCGGTGTTGCGGTTAATGTCAGGATATCAACTTCAGAGCGAAGCGATTTCAGGCGCTCTTTCTGTTGAACACCGAAGCGGTGTTCTTCATCAATAATCACTAAGCCTAGATCTTTGAAATTAATGTCGCCAGATAGAAGTTTATGGGTGCCAACAATGATGTCGACACTACCGGCTTCTAGCTTATCTAGGATGGTGCTTTGCTGCTTACCTGTTCTAAAACGTGAGATCAGCTCGACATTGACCGGCCAGTCAGCAAAACGGTCTTGGAAGTTCTGGTAGTGTTGCTGTGCGAGTAGTGTGGTAGGTACAAGAATAACGACTTGTTTGCCGCTCTGTACTGCCATAAATGCTGCGCGCATAGCAACTTCGGTTTTACCAAAACCAACGTCACCACATACCAAGCGATCCATAGGCTGAACTGCAGTCATGTCTCGAATGACATTTCCAATGGCTGCGGCTTGATCCGGTGTTTCTTCAAACGGGAAGGTAGCTGCAAACTGCAAGTACTGCTCATCAGGGTCGCTAAACTGGAACCCGATACGCGAGGCACGTCGAGCATAGATATCAAGTAGTTCGGCTGCTGCATCACGCGCCTTTTCAGCTGCTTTACGTTTAGCTTTCGTCCATTGCTCGGTGCCAAGTCGATGCAGTGGTGCGTGTTCGTCACCAGCGCCGGTGTAACGACTGATCAAGTGAAGCGCAGATACTGGTACGTACAGCTTTGCTTCATCTGCGTATTCAAGTGTTAGGAATTCGTTGGTTTGACCTTCGAGCTCGATAGTCTGTAAACCGAGATAGCGTCCTACACCGTGATCTAAATGAACAACAGGTGAGCCTGGATTTAGCTCTGATAGGTTGCGAATAACCTGATCATTCTGTTCCTGTTCTTTGCTCCGTCTACGACGCTGGAATACTTGGTGGCCAAATAGTTGCGTCTCAGTGATGATGTGTAGTTGACCTGAGATCGATAGGCCTTGCTCCAGTGGGTATTCCGTAATCGCTAGATCATAATCAGACTCACAGAATATTTGCCAGTTATCTACTTGGTTAGGCTTAACATTAATACGTGCGAGCAGTTCTAATAGTGCTTCACGACGACCTGCTGATTCGGCACAAAATAAAACGGCACCATCGCGCTCCGCTAAAAAGCCTTGTAATGCTGTTAGTGGCTCTTTTAGTTGCGAGTTTACCGGTAGGGAAGGTGGTTCGGTGCAAGGAAGGTTGCTACGACCTTGCTTCTCTTCAATAGACGCGTTAGATAGGCTGATGCGTCCATATTGCTTTAATGCTGAAAACAGTTCACTAGTGGAAATGAACAGTTCGTTTGGAGACAGTACTGGATTAGTAATGTCGTGACGTCGCTGTTCATAACGCTCATTAACTTCTTGGGCGAATAGTTCTGCAGTTGCTTCAAGCTCGCTATCGACAATAATCTGTGTTTGTTCAGGCAGTGAAGCAAACAGAGAGCTGCATTCTTCAAAGAATAGAGGCAGATAATACTCAATACCCGGTGAGGTCATACCATCAGAGATGTTGGTGTAGACAGGACATTGTCTGTAATCAACATCAAATCGCTCACGCCAACGAGATTTAAAACCGCTAATAGCACGTGTATCGAACGGAAACTCTTTAGCTGGCAGTAAATTTATTGCGTCGATCTGCTCAATTGATCTCTGCGTTTCTGGATCGAATGTTCTGAGTGTTTCAATCTCATCATCGAATAGCTCAATTCGATAAGGGTAGGGACTACCTGTTGGAAAAAGATCGATGATGGAACCACGGAAGGCAAACTCGCCATGTTCCATAACTGCGTCGACTGAGTGATAGCCTGCATCAACCAGTTGCTTACGTAAGTGTTCAGGGTTAATGGTTTGTTCTAGTTTTAGATCAAAACAGTTAGCGGCAATAAAATCAGCGGGTGCTGTTCTATGCATTAACGTACTTAAAGGTACGATCAATATGCCTTTACTTAGATTGGGTAGCCTGTTGAGCGTAGAGATACGTTCAGAAATGATGTCCTGATGCGGAGAGAACGTATCGTAGGGCAGTGTTTCCCAATCTGGGAATGAAAGAATTTCTTGTGAGCTGCTATCACTGGAGAAGAAACTTACTTCATCGTGTAACCGGTTCGCTGTGTTTGTATCGTTGGTTATGACTAAAGTAAAGCCATCAAACTGCTTTGCTGCATCTGTTATTAATAAGCCGGTACCTGCACCATAGGCTTGTCCGATCTGCTTCTTATCGCCGGGGCCTGTGGGTAGAGAGTAGTTCAGTTGCAGCACAGAGTTGCTCCTTTAATATGCGCTAACCAATAGTAAGGCGGGTAGTTTAACCGTTGTAGTTGTAATTGGTAGTTTTGAGCTGGGGTAAATGACTAAATATAAGTCTTATTCAGTAGGATAAAATATATGGTTCCAAAGTCTATCATGCTGCATTTGCTCAAAAGGGTGGAAAAGAGGATAATGCGCGCACCAAATTTTTAGGGTCCGACTAATACTAGTAATTTTCCTGTGTTAGTAGGGTACCAACGAGTTGACAAAACTTTTTGGAGTTTCATGTGAGCCAAGATCAAGTTTTTACAGATTGGAAAGAACGCGAAGCCTTAGCTGAAGCTATGGTTCCACTAGTAGGTGGTCTATACCGTGACCAGAACATCGAATCTTCAGTATTCGGTCGTCTGATCATCAAACGTTCTGTTATCGACATCCTAAAAGCACACCGTTTCGTGCGTCAGGTTGAAGAGCAGGAACTAACAGTAGTAGATACTTTTCCAGTTCTGGAAGCTGTTAAAAATCTGAATGTACGCAATGCGCACATCGATGCAGGTAAGCTAGCAGTTAAATATCGCACAGAAGGCAACGGCCAGGATCTAGAAACATTCCTGAAAGCTGAGCTTGCTGATGCAATTGGCACGGAAGAGCGTGAACCTACTGATGTCGTGCTTTACGGTTTCGGTCGTATCGGTCGTCTGCTTGCTCGTCTTCTTATCGAGCGTACTGGTGGTGGTCAAGCACTTCGCCTACGTGCAATCGTTGTACGTAAAGGTGCAGCAGCGCGTGATCTAGAGAAGCGTGCTAGCTTGCTACGTCGTGACTCTGTTCACGGTTCTTTCAAAGGCACTATCACAGTTGACGAAGAGAACAACACAATCACTGCTAACGGTAACGTTATTCAGGTGATCTTCGCTAACTCTCCAGACGAAATTGATTACACTGCTTACGGCATCAATAATGCAATGATTATTGATAACACGGGTAAGTGGCGTGATAAAGAAGGTCTATCTCTGCACCTTCAATCTAAAGGCGCTTCTCGTGCAGTTCTTACTGCACCAGGTAAAGGCGTTAAGAACATCGTTATGGGTGTTAATGATGGTGATATCTCTCCAGAAGATACGATCCTATCTGCTGCGTCTTGTACTACAAACGCAATCACGCCTGTACTAAAAGCGGTATACGATAAGTTCGGTATTGAGAATGGTCACGTTGAGACTGTTCACGCTTACACTAACGACCAGAACCTAATCGACAATTACCACAAAGGTGATCGTCGTGGTCGCGCTGCTGGTCTGAATATGGTTATCACTGAAACAGGTGCTGCTAAAGCTGTATCTAAAGCACTTCCAGCAATGGAAGGTAAGCTTACTGGTAACGCTATCCGTGTTCCAACACCAAACGTTTCAATGGCTATTCTTAACCTGAACCTAGAAAGCGAAACTGACAAAGAAGAGCTAAATGCTTACCTTCGTGAAGCTGCGCTACACGGTGCTATGCAGAAGCAGATCGACTACAGCAACTCTCCAGAAGCTGTATCTACTGACTTCGTTGGTTCTCGTGCTGCAGGTGTTGTTGATGCGTTGGCTACAATTGCTGGTGGTAAGCGTTGCGTACTTTACGTTTGGTACGATAACGAATTCGGTTACAGCTGCCAGGTTATCCGCATGATGCAGAAAATGGCTCAGTGCACTTTGCCGGCTTTCCCTAAGGAAGCTTAAGTGTAGCGAGTTGATTAAAAAGCCACCTATAGGGTGGCTTTTTATTTGCCTTACGTATGATATTTCTATTTGTTATATACATATAACTACAAATTCCACCGCTAAAAGGCAAGATAATCGGCTGGAACGTGCTGATATTGCAGGGTCTTTGTAGAAAAATGACACGTCGCTCAGGTATACTTAGCCAGATTTTTGGGTGGGGTAATTCCATTTTCGTAATAACTACAAGATATCGACTACGTTCGGGGACAGGCCGTGTCGGAATCAAAATCGATTTTGGAATCCTGAAAGAATTTAACGTAATTGGGTGAGGCGTATGATCAAGATCAACAAAGGTCTGGATCTACCGATCACGGGCGCTCCTGAGCAATCTATTACAGATGGCCCAGCAGTAGACTCCGTTGCCGTAGTCGGCTTTGACTATGTAGGTATGAAACCTACCATGGCCGTCAAGGTAGGTGATCGAGTAAAACTCGGTCAAGTGATCTTTTCCGATAAGAAAACAGAAGGCGTTAATTACACAGCACCAGGTGCGGGTGTAGTTAAGGCAATTAACCGTGGTGAGCGTCGTGCACTTCAATCAGTAGTGATTGAATTGGACGGTGATGAAGCGGTTGAATTTAACAAATATAGTACCAATGAGCTGGCTGGATTGACGCGCGAACAAGTGCAAGACAATCTAGTGAATTCAGGTTTGTGGACTGCGCTTCGCACACGTCCATTTAGCCGTGTACCTCAGCCAGGTACTTCTCCAAACTCTATTTTTGTTACAGCAATGGATACCAATCCATTAGCAGGTGACCCAGCTGTCATCATCGCTGAACAAAAAGAAGCATTCTCCCAGGGCCTTACTATCCTGACTAAGCTGTCTGAAACGACTGTTTATCTATGTAAAGCACCGGGTGCTGATATTCCATCTGCTGATGGTGTAACAGTAGAAGAGTTTGAGGGTGGGCACCCTGCAGGTAATGCTGGTACGCATATCCACTTCCTTGATCCTGTATCTCAGGAAAAAACAGTTTGGACAATTGGTTATCAGGATGTGATTGCTATCGGTAAATTATTTACCGAAGGCAAGCTATTTACTGATCGTGTTGTTGCTGTTGGTGGTCCACGTGCTGCTAAGCCAGGTCTGTTGCGAACTCGTTTGGGTGCGAGCTTCGAACAGCTTCTTGCTGGTGCGCAGAAAGAAGATCATAACCGTATTATCAGTGGTTCTGTATGGAATGGTCGTACAGCTACTGAAGGTGCTTTTGCTTACCTTGGTCGTTACGCAAACCAGATCACTATCCTTGAAGAAGGCGATAAGCGTGAATTTATGGGCTGGGTAGTTCCTGGTACTAATAAGTTCTCTGTGCTTAATGTATTCGCTTCCTTCCTGAATCGTTCTAAGAAGTTTGACTTTACAACGACTACGAACGGTTCTGAGCGAGCTATGGTTCCGGTTGGTCAGTTCGAACAGCTAATGCCAATGGATATTCTTCCTACGCAATTGTTGCGTGCGCTAGTAACAGGTGACATTGTTCATGCAATGGAACTAGGTTGCCTAGAGCTGGACGAAGAAGACCTCGCGCTGTGCACATTTGCCTGCCCAGGTAAATATGAGTACGGCCCAATCCTTCGCGACAACTTGACGCGTATCGAGAAAGAGGCCTGATCATGAGCTTGAGAAATATTCTTGATAAAATGGAGCCGCACTTCCACAAAGGCGGCAAGTATGAAAATTGGTATGCGCTTTACGAAGCTGCAGATACTATTTTCTACACTCCGGGTCATGTAACTAAAACAGCAGCTCACGTACGCGACGCAGTCGATCTGAAGCGTATGATGATCTTGGTGTGGATGTGTACATTCCCAGCAATTTTCTTTGGTATGTACAACGTTGGTTTGCAGGCTAATACTGCAATGGCTGCGATGGGTATTACCGAGCCATCATCTTGGCAAGCTGCTTTAGCTGGCGCTATTTCGGGTTTTAACCCTGATAGTGTGTGGGACAACATCATTCTTGGTGCTGCCTACTGGCTACCAATCTACATCGTTACCTTTGTAGTGGGTGGTTTCTGGGAAGTATTGTTTGCAATGAAACGTGGCCACGAAGTAAACGAAGGCTTCTTCGTAACTTCAGTTCTTTTTGCTTTGATTCTTCCTCCAAGCATTCCGCTATGGCAGGTTGCTCTAGGTATCAGTTTTGGTGTTGTAATTGGTAAAGAAGTATTCGGTGGTACCGGTAAAAACTTCCTTAACCCGGCGCTAACTGGTCGTGCATTCCTGTTCTTTGCTTACCCAGCGCAGATGTCTGGCGACGCAATCTGGACTGCAGTTGATGGCTTCTCTGGTGCGACAGCGCTTAGCCTTGCTGCTTCTGGCGGTGTTGATGCAATTCTTGCGCAGAACATCACTTGGTTCGATGCATTTATCGGTACAATCCAAGGTTCTGTAGGTGAAGTATCTACACTAGCGATTGCTGCAGGTGGTCTAGTACTGCTTATTGCTAAAGTTGCTGCATGGCGCATCGTTGCTGGTGTCTTCTTGGGCATGGTTGCTACTTCTACGCTATTTAACCTGATCGGCTCTGAAACAAACCCTATGTTTGGTCTGCCATTCTACTGGCACCTAGTATTGGGTGGTTTTGCCTTTGGTATGTTCTTCATGGCGACAGACCCTGTGTCTGCATCTATGACAAACAAAGGTAAGTGGTACTTCGGTGCTTTGGTTGGTGTAATGGTTGTATTGATCCGTGTGGTTAACCCAGCATTCCCAGAAGGTATGATGCTGGCGATCCTATTTGCGAACTTGTTCGCACCGTTGATCGACAACTTTGTTGTTCAGGCAAACATCAAACGGAGGTTGGCGCGCAATGTCAGCAAGTAATGACACTATCGGTAAGACTATTACCGTTACAGTTCTTTTATGTGTTGTCTGCTCGGTAATCGTATCTGCGGCTGCTGTACTGCTTAAACCTAAGCAGGTAGCAAACAAGGATCAAGACCGTAAGAGCAACATTCTTACTGCAGCTGGTATCTCTGATGCTAATAAATCAGTAGACGAGTTGTTTGCTCAGATCACTACTAAGTACGTTGATCTAGAGACCGGCAAATTCACTACAGATGTTCCAGCTAAATACGACGCTAAGAAAGCAGCTAAAGACCCTCAATTGGGTAAAGTGCTGACTAAAGATGTAGATATCGCTTCTATCAAGTATCAGGCTAAGGTTATGCCTGTATACCTAGTAGAAAAAGATGGTCAGATTGAGAAATTGATCTTGCCGGTACACGGCTACGGTCTGTGGTCTACACTTTACGGATTCTTGGCGCTAGAAGGTGACTTGAATACAGTTGTTGGTTTTGGTTTCTACTCTCACGCTGAGACTCCTGGTCTAGGTGGTGAAGTTGATAACCCGAACTGGAAAGCGCTATGGCCAGGTAAAGAAATTTACCCTGCAGGTTCTATGGAACCAGCGATTGGCTTAATCAAGGGCACTGTAGATTCGTCTAACCCAAAAGCTAAGCATCAGATTGATGGCCTAGCAGGTGCGACGTTGACTGCAAACGGTGTTACGAACCTAGTTCAATTCTGGATGGGTTCAAACGGTTATGCACCGTTCTTGGCTAACCTGAAAGCAGGGGGGGCGTAAGCGATGTCACAAGCTAAAGAAGTACTGAGTACTCCAGTATTTAAGAACAACCCAATCGGTCTTCAGATCCTTG
This sequence comes from Neptuniibacter sp. QD57_21, assembly GCF_047778075.1. GTDB lineage: Bacteria > Pseudomonadota > Gammaproteobacteria > Pseudomonadales > Balneatricaceae > Neptuniibacter. The sequence goes on from NZ_CP180549.1 coordinate 1,755,336, forward strand.
GTGTATGTTCTGCGTTGGCGGTTACCTCTAACTTAAATACTGCTCTAGTAATGACTATGGCAGTAATTGCGGTAACAGCATTCTCGAACTTGTTTGTATCGATTATCCGTAATCATATTCCAAGCAGTGTTCGAATCATCTGTCAGATGACTATCATCGCGTCATTGGTAATCGTTGTTGACCAGATTCTTAAAGCTTTTGCTTACGATGTATCTAAGCAGCTTTCTGTATTCGTAGGTCTGATCATTACTAACTGTATCGTAATGGGTCGTGCTGAAGCCTTCGCTATGAAGAACCCTCCAGGTATCTCCTTTATGGATGGTATCGGTAACGGTCTAGGTTACGGTGTGGTTCTAATCTTCGTAGGTTTCCTACGTGAGCTATTCGGCGCAGGTAAATTGTTTGGCTACGAAGTTCTGCCTCTAGTAAACGATGGCGGCTGGTACTTGGCGAACGGTATGATGCTGTTGCCACCAAGTGCATTCTTCATCATTGGTATGTTCATCTGGTTGACTCGTACTTTCTACAAAGATCAAGTAGAAGCTCCAGAGTTTGAGCTAGCTAAAAATACTAAGAAGGAGGCTGTGTAATGGAACAGTTAATCAGCCTTGCCGTTAAGGCGATTTTCGTTGAAAACATGGCGCTAGCATTCTTCCTAGGGATGTGTACTTTCTTGGCGATTTCCAAGAAGGTTCAAACGTCTCTAGGTTTGGGTATTGCTGTAGTCGTTGTGTTGGCAATCACAACACCTGTAAACAACCTAATCTTTAACTTGCTTCTTCGTGAAGGCGCGCTTGCATGGGCGGGTTACCCTGAAGTTGATTTGAGCTTCCTTGGTTACATCTCTTACATTGGTGTAATCGCGGCGATGGTACAGATCCTTGAGATGTTCTTGGATAAATACGTACCAGCTCTATACAACTCTCTAGGTGTATTCCTACCTTTGATCACAGTTAACTGTGCAATCATGGGTGCGGCACTATTCATGGTAGAGCGTGACTACACTTTCGGTGAGTCAGTGGTTTACGGTGTAAGTGCAGGTATCGGTTGGGCGCTAGCTATTACAGCGCTTGCGGGTATCCGTGAAAAACTTAAATACAGCGACGTACCAGAAGGTCTACGTGGTCTGGGCATTACCTTCATCACTGTTGGTTTGATGTCTCTAGGCTTCATGTCTTTCTCTGGTGTATCTCTTTAATGCCAACATGGTCGACAAAGGAAGGATTAGCCAATGAATGCTGAAATCGTTCTAGGTGTTGTCATGTTTACTGCTGTGGTGCTTGCACTAGTAGCAGTAATTTTGGCAGCTCGCTCTAAACTAGTAAGTTCTGGTGACGTTACGATTAACATCAATAACGATCCAGAAAAATCAATCACAGTACCTGCTGGCGGTAAACTGCTACAGACACTTGCTGATTCGGGTATTTTCATCCCGTCTGCTTGTGGTGGCGGTGGTACTTGCGCACAGTGTAAATGTGAAGTTCACGCGGGTGGTGGTTCTATGCTACCAACTGAAGAATCTCACTTTACAATGCGTGAAGCTAAAGAAGGCTGGCGTTTATCTTGTCAGGTGGCTGTTAAGCAGGACATGGACATCGAACTTGAAGAAGAGATCTTCGGTGTTCAGAAGTGGGAATGTACTGTTGAGTCTAACCCTAACGTTGCTACGTTCATCAAAGAGCTGACTCTACGTCTGCCAGAAGGTGAGAATGTAGACTTCCGTGCAGGTGGTTATGTTCAGCTAGAGTGCCCACCTCACGTTGTTAACTATAAAGATTTTGTGATCCAGGAAGAGTATCGTGGTGATTGGGATCAGTTCAACATGTGGCAGTATGTGTCTACTGTAACTGAGCCAACTATCCGTGCTTACTCTATGGCGAACTACCCAGAAGAGCGTGGTGTTGTTAAATTTAACATCCGTATCGCGTCTCCACCTCCGGGTACCGATCACCCGCCGGGTATCATGTCTTCTTACGTATTCAACCTTGTTGAAGGTGATAAGATCACTGTTTACGGTCCATTTGGTGAATTCTTCGCGACTGATAACGACAGCGAAATGGTATTCATCGGTGGTGGTGCTGGTATGGCGCCAATGCGTTCACACATCTTTGACCAGCTTAAGCGTTTGAACTCTACTCGTAAGATCTCGTTCTGGTACGGTGCACGTTCTTTGCGTGAATCGTTCTACAACGAAGAATACGACATGCTTCAGGATGAGAATGATAACTTTAAGTGGCACTTAGCGTTATCTGACCCTCAGCCAGAAGATAACTGGGATGGTATGACTGGCTTCATCCATAACGTATTGTATGAAAACTATCTGAAGGACCATGAAGCGCCTGAAGATTGTGAGTACTACATGTGTGGACCGCCAATGATGAACTCCGCTGTAATCCAGATGCTTCTAGATCTGGGTGTAGAGCGTGAGAATATCTTCCTTGATGACTTCGGTGGTTAAGTAAGATATGTTTGTCAGAAGACAAGCCTACAAATGGCCGGCAGCTCAGCTGCTGGCCATTTTGTTTTTATTGGCTTTGTTATCGGCCTGTAAGGAAAAGCCTCCTGAGGTTAAATCTCATCAAGGTTTAACAATGGGAACGACTTATACGGTCAAGTGGATTCCTATTCAGAATCAACCTGCTATCAACCCAGTGGTTTTCAATCAGGCTTTGCTAGAAGTAAATCAAGCAATGTCGACCTACATTGATGATTCCGAACTTTCTCTTATCAATAAGCTTCCTGCGGGAAGTTCTGTTGAGCTTTCTAATGATCTAGCCTTCCTTTTGTCCAAATCCATCAATATAAGTGCTCTTTCTTCAGGTGCGTTTGATGTAACTGTTGGGCCACTTGTGAATTTGTGGGGCTTTGGGCCGGATGGGCGTATAATTAAGGCGCCATCCCAGCTTGAGATTCAGCAGGTTCAGCAAGAGATCGGTTATAACTATTTGGAACTTAATGGCAAAAAGCTAACTAAAGAGAAGGCTAGTTATATTGATCTATCGGCGATTGCTAAAGGATACGGTGTAGATGTGCTTGCGACTTTACTAGAGGAGCAGGGTGTTGAAAGCTATCTTGTTGAAATTGGTGGCGAGTTGCGCGCTAAAGGGTTGAAGCCTGATGGTAGTGAGTGGAAGATTGCTATCGAGTCTCCAACAGCGGGATTTGATCGCTCGGTGCAACGAATTATCGCAGTGAAAGATGTAGGTATAGCTACGTCGGGAGATTACCGAAACTATTTTGAAGAGAATGGTGTTCGTTTTTCTCATACAATAGATCCGTCGACTGGTAGTCCGATTACGCATAGATTAGCATCTGTTACTGTGCTGATGCCGAGTTGCGCCGAGGCTGATGCCTATGCCACAGCGATGATGGTTATGGACGAAGAGAGGGCGCAAGCCTTTGCGCTTGAGAACGGTATCGAAGCATTTTTTATCATTAAGGCCGAGAGTGGATTTGTTGAGAAAATGACTCCTGGTTTTAAACAATATCTGGTTCAATAGGTTTTAATTATGAGCACAATTATCTTATCTTTTGTCATCTTGCTATGTGTCATAGTCGCCATGTCTGTTGGCGTGATTTTGGGTCGAAAGCCTATTAGTGGTTCTTGTGGTGGTTTGGCCAATGTTGGTATTGAAGGTAAGTGCAGTATCTGCGGCGATGACCCTCAAAAATGTGAAGAAGAGCAAGATAGGCAAGCTAAAGAAGAAGCATCTGCAGATCTAAGTTACGAAGTTAAATCTAAAGAATAATTGAGAGCTACGTAACTAAGAGTAAGCTGTTCTTAATAAAAAGAGCAGCTGAAACAATAAGATATAATTATAAGATAGGGGTAAATGATGGCGGTATATGACTATGATGTCATTGTGATAGGTTCCGGTCCTGCTGGTGAAGGTGCAGCAATGAACGCCGCGAAAAAAGGGCGTCGAGTAGCTGTTATCGAAGAGCAGGAGGCCGTAGGTGGTAACTGTACGCATAAAGGTACAATTCCATCTAAAGCGCTTCGCCACTCTGTAAAGCAGATCATAGAATTTAACACTAACCCTATGTTCCGTGATATCGGTGAGCCACGTTGGTTCTCCTTTCCTAAGGTTTTAAAGCGAGCAGAGAAAGTTATGTCCAGCCAGGTTATGCTGCGTACAAACTTCTATGCGCGTAACCGTATTGATGTTTTCTTCGGTGTAGCTGAATTTGAAGACAAAAATACAATTATTGTACGTGGTACCTCTAAGGGTGATGAGACGCTTCGTGCTAAGAACGTTGTAATTGCAACAGGTTCGCGTCCTTATACGCCAGCTGATATCGACTTTAACCATCCTCGTATCTACAACTCTGATACGGTTCTCAAGCTAAGTCACACACCTCGTACATTGATCATCTATGGTGCTGGCGTTATCGGTTCTGAGTACGCTTCGATTTTCAGTGGCTTGGGCGTAAAAGTTGATTTAGTTGATAGTCAGAGTCGTTTGCTGTCTTTCTTGGATGCTGAGATCTCTGATTCTTTGAGCTATCACCTTCGTAACAACGCTGTGAAGATTCGCCATAATGAAACTTATGAAAGTGTAGTTGCTGATGAGCGTGGTGTTACGCTTACGCTTCAGTCTGGTAAGAAGATTCGCGCAGATGCTTTCCTATGGTGTAATGGTCGTAGCGGTAACACTGAGACGCTTAAGTTAGAAAATATCGGTCTAGAAGCTAACAGCCGTGGTCAGCTAGAGGTTGATGATCATTACCGTACAGCTTGTGAAGGTATCTACGCTGCGGGTGATGTAGTGGGTTGGCCAAGCCTTGCGTCTGCTGCGCTTGATCAGGGTCGTGCTGCCGCTGCAGATATGCTATCTGCTGAAGACTTCCGCCATATCAATGAGGTGCCTACAGGTATTTACACCATTCCGGAAATTAGCTCTGTAGGTAAAACTGAAGAAGAGTTGACGAAAGAGTGCGTGCCTTATGAAGTAGGTCAGGCGTTCTTTAAAGACACTGCGCGTGCGCAGATTTATGGTCAGCCGGTGGGTATGCTTAAGATTCTTTTCAATCGTGATACATTAGAGATTCTTGGTATTCACTGCTTCGGTGAACACGCTTCAGAAATCGTCCATATCGGACAGGCGATTATGGCTCAAGAAGGTGAAGCGAATACGCTTAAGTACTTCATCAATACGACGTTTAACTATCCAACCATGGCTGAAGCATATCGCGTTGCAGCCATTGCGGGCTTGAATCGTATTGCGAATCTTTCATAAAAAGTAATTTTGTTTGGTTAAAAAGCACGCTTATGCGTGCTTTTTTATTGCCTGCAATAACGTACGGCCCGGTTGAATTCTTCTAAAAACAAGGGTTGTGAAGCTAGAAAATCTTTAGCGAAATAAACTCCAAGAGGTTTGTTGCGATTGAGTGCGGATCTGACTTTTTCTTTATGCCCAAATTCATCAATCAAGCTATTCATAACTTGATCGTTTGCTAAGATTGCATCAACTCGACCGCTTAAAAGAAAGGAAAGCAGCTTTTGATTGTTTTGTGGTGGGTTATTGATGGTTTGAAAGTCGTTTTGTAATAGCCACTTTTGCATATTGGCCCCTAAGAAGCTGGTAACTATACCTTTCTGCTTAAAGTTGTCTGCAGATGGATCAAGTGTGTTGTCTTTCAGCAAATACCAAGTCCACTTCTGTTCGGCAATAATTTCTGACATAACCGCGTATCTGTCGCGATCAAGGTTATGCGAAGCGGCAAAAAAGCCTTCTGCTGCTTTATGTCGCACCATGCTTTGAGCGCGTTTCCAAAGGGGTAATAATTATTTCTAAAGAATGGTCGGGTATTTGTGTCATAGCGCATTTGACTACTTCTACAGCCGTGCCAGTAATTATTTTGTCTTGTGTGTAGCTGTAAGGTGGGAGCTGATGTGTAGTCAGTCTAATGTTGTCTGCTATAGATATCTGAGGTGCTATAAAGAGGCATGCTATTGAGCATAGTTTGAATAGATTTCTCATTGGGCTACTGAGCTGGTTTTAGCGCTTTGCCTATGAGTATAGTAAAGACTGTTGTAGATAATAAAAAACCCGGCATTAAGCCGGGTTTTTTGTTAGCGGATCGCTAATTATTTAGTTGCTGCTGCAAGTGCTGCATTTAGTGTAGTACTTGGACGCATAACCTTTTTAACCAAGTCGCGTTTAGCGTGGTAGTAACCGTCAAGCTCAGCTGGGGAGCCTTGGCACTCAGCAAGCTCAGATATAATCTGATCTTCTTGGCTTGTTAGAGTTTCAGCAAGCTCTTTAAAGTCTGCTGCAAGTTCTGGATCTTCAGTTTGAGCGGCTACTTCTTGTGCCCAGAATAGGCCTAGATAGAAGTGGCTGCCACGGTTATCTAGCTCACCAGTCTTACGAGAAGGCGATTTGTTCTCTTCTAGTAGTCGACCTGTAGCTGCATCTAGTGTCTTAGAAAGTACGGCAGCGCGTTTGTTGCCCTGCTTGATGCCTAGATCTTCAAGAGATACAGCTAGTGCTAGGAATTCACCTAGGGAGTCCCAACGTAGGTGGTTCTCTTCTTCAACCTGTTGTACGTGCTTAGGAGCAGAACCGCCTGCGCCAGTTTCATACATGCCGCCACCTTTAAGCATTGGCACAATTGATAGCATTTTCGCAGAAGTACCAAGCTCAATGATTGGGAATAGGTCGGTTAGGTAGTCGCGTAGTACGTTACCAGTAACGGAGATAGTGTCTTTACCGCGAACCATGCGATCCATAGTGAAACGAATAGCTTGGCTGTAAGATTTAACGTAAATCTCTAGGCCGTCAGTGTCGTGATCTTTTAGGTATTCGTTAACTTTCTTAGTTAATTCAAGATCGTGCGCACGTTCTTGGTCTAGCCAGAAGATAGCAGGAGTGTCGGACTGGCGAGCACGAGTAACAGCTAGTTTAACCCAGTCACGGATTGGCTCATCTTTAGTTTGGCATGCGCGCCAGATATCGCCTTTCTCAACTTCGTGTTCCATGAGAACAGTGCCATCCGCAGCTACTACACGCATTGTGCCTGCTTCAGTTTCGAAAGTTTTGTCGTGAGAACCGTATTCTTCTGCTTTCTTAGCCATCAAGCCAACGTTTGGAACTGTACCAATTTTAGTTGGGTCGAAAGCGCCGTTTGTTTTACAGAAGTTGATCATGTCTTGGTAGATACGTGCGTAAGTGCGCTCTGGCATTACTGCTTTAGTATCTTTTGGACGACCATCAGGGCCCCACATTTTGCCACCGTTACGGATCATTGCTGGCATAGAAGCATCAACGATTACGTCGGATGGAACGTGTAGGTTAGTGATACCTTTTACAGAATCAACCATCGCCATTTCTGGGCGGTGTTCGTGGCATGCGTGAATCGCTTCTTCAATCTCTTCACGCTTGGAGCGTGGAAGATCAGCGATCTTATCGTATACGCTACCAATACCGTTATTTGGGTTTACACCAAGTTCTTCGAAGAAGTCACCGTACTCATCGAATAGCTCTTTGTAGAATACAGTTACAGCGTGACCGAAAACGATAGGGTGGGAAACCTTCATCATTGTAGCTTTAACGTGTAGTGACCACATAACGCCAGTTTCTTGAGCGTCTTGCAGAGTCTCTTCAAAGAATTCACGTAGGGCCTTGCAGCTCATGCGCATGCTGTCGAAGATTTCACCTTTTTCTAGGCTAACTTCTTTTTTAACTTCAACGTTGCCAGCTGGATCTACGAATTCGATACGAACTGTGCCGGCTTCTTCCATAGTTAGGGATTGTTCGCTAGAGAAGAAGTCTCCGTCGCGCATGTAATCGGCGTGTGTACGAGAAGCCTTACTCCATTTGCCCATAGAGTGTGGGAATTTTCTAGCAAAAGCTTTTACTGCACCTGGTGCGCGACGGTCAGAGTTACCTTCACGTAAGACTGGGTTTACTGCAGAACCAAGGATTTTTGAGTAGCGCTGTTGTGCGTCTACATCTTCATCCGTCTTTGGATCTTCTGGATAATCAGGGATATCGTAGCCCTGGCCTTGAAGCTCAGTGATGCATGCTTTTAGCTGAGGGATTGAAGCACTGATATTTGGAAGCTTGATGATGTTTGCTTCCGGATCTTGAGTTAGTTCGCCTAGAAACTTTAGGCCATCTTCAACACGCTGTTCTGCAGTAAGCTTCTCAGGGAAGGCGGACAGTACGCGCCCAGCTAAAGAGATATCTGTGATTTTTACGTCGATGTCTGCTGCAGAAGTGAAAGCTCTTACAATTGGCAGAAGTGAACATGTCGCCAAGGATGGTGCTTCGTCGGTTAGGGTGTAATAGATGGTTTGTTTTTTTGTAGTCATTGTAATCCCCAAAGTTTTATGGCAGTGCGGCCAAGGGTTTAAATCAAGGTGGCTTGTGGCCGCCTTTCTCCACTATTTTTAAACCCGATGGTTGTAATTTAGTGACAGAATTATACTGAAATTAGACGCTGAGTCATACGTCTGGCCTATGTACTTATGGCTAATGTTGTTGTGTTTTTACAACTTTTTTTTAATTTTGCGCTTGTTGCAATGCAAAAAAGCGCTAACTCGTTAGTTTTTTTGTAGTTCGACTACTATTTATAGCTTACTTTTGTTGCAGTTTTTGTGTTGAGTGCTTGTGTGATACTTTAGGTTTAATTGCAATTTCAATGGGTGTTTTCTTTTGTAGAATGAACTTGTGAGTGAGGTTTATATGAGTTCGAAAGAAAAGCCAGTTCCCCCTGGGGACTTTGAGTGTTGCGAAAGTGGGTGTTCTCAATGTGTCTGGGATATCTATTTTGATGAGCTGGATCAGTGGAAAGCTGAGCAAAAACCTAAACAACCAAATGAAGCTCAAGACTCTCACGAAAAACGTAGAACTGAGTCGCAAGACAGACGCTAAGCGGTGGGTGATTTATGTCAGGTAAAGTTGTTAGTTTGGATGCTTCTAGAGAGAAGGCAAAACACAAGAAAAAAGAAGAAAAGTTAGAATCTATACAGAAAAGATTCGAAAAGGCTTTACCCTCAAAAGAAACTGATTCAAAGAAGAAGTTGCTGGATATTTTTAAGAAGAAGTAATTTTGTATTAATTGCTTGGTGGGTCTTTATATCAGGCAAAGAAAAAGGGGCTAAGTAGCCCCTTTTTTATTTGTATCTAAATTATTTCTCAGTTGACTCTGATTCTACGTTTTGGCGTTTGCGAACTTCACGGGGATCGTTTGGTGCGCGACGAGTGCGACGTTTGCGAACAGGTCTTTCATTGGCTTCTGGCTCTGCTGTTGCGGCTACAGTTTCAATGGCTTCTGCAGTTTCAGTTGCTTCTGTAGTTTCAGTTGCTTCTGTAGTTTCAGTTGCTTCTGTAGTTTCAGTTGCTTCTGTAGTTTCAGCTGCTTCTGCCGTTTCAGTTGCTTCTGTAGTTTCAGTTGCTTCTGCCGTTTCAGTTGCTTCTGCAGTTTTAGTAACTTCTGAAGTTTCAGTAACTTCTGCCGTTTCAGTTACTTCTACAGTTTCAGTCACTTCTGCAGTTTCAGTCGCAGTTGCTTCTGCCGTTTCAGTTGCTTCTACAGTTTCAGTTGCTTCTGAAGTTTCAGTCGCTTCAGTAGTTTTTTCTGTCGCTTCTGCAGTTTCAGTTGGCGTTGTTTCAACTGTTGCTTCAGATGCTTTAGCTTCAGGGCTTTCGCTTACCGTATTTGTGGCTTTTGTATCTTCACTAGTAGCTTCAGCAGCTGATGCTGTTTCTTTAGTTTCAACTTCCGTAGCTACGTTATTAGTGCGTTTAGCAGAGCGTTCAGTGGTGCGACGACGACGGCCGCGGCGACGTGGATTGCGTGGTGCTTCTTCTTGCTCTTCAGTGTTCTGAGAGTCTGTGTTGCTCAGATCCTGTTTGCTTTTGGAATCTACCTGTTCGTTCTCGCCTTTACGTTTGCGGCGACGACGCTTTGGCTTATCTTCGTTTTGGTTTAGAGGCTGATCAGGCTCTGGTTGTACGGTAATGATCTCATCGTTCTGCTTTGGAGTGCGCTTACGATCATTGTCACGACGGCGACGCTTGCGGCTTGAATCAGTGCGTTCATTACGCTTACGTTTAGGGCGTGAAGTGCTCTTCTCTTCACTAGGCTGCTCTTGCTCAGTTGTTGTTTCTGAGCTGCCGCCACCAAAGAGGCTCTTGAACATGCCAACTACACGGCTGCCAAGGGACTCATTGTTTTTAACTGGTGCTGGGGCAGGTGTTTCTGCTTTAGGTGCTTCTGTTGCGGCTTCTGGTGCAGGTGTTTTAGGAGTAACGCTGCGCACAGCTGCTTGTTCACGAGGAGCGCTAGCCTGAGAGGTGGCTGCGGCTTCCAGTGACTCAGCTTCTTCTGGCTCTGGTTGCATTGTGTAGCTTGCGTCATTTGTTGTCGCAACGGTGTGATCGTCGCGTAAACGAACTACTTCGTAGTGCGGTGTTTCCATGTTCGGGTTTGGAACGATGACAACACGTACATCTTGGCGAAGTTCTATATCGTGAACTGCGTGACGTTTTTCGTTGAGTAGATATGTCGCTACAGTAACTGGCAAGATTGCACGGATCTGAGCTGTACGGTCTTTGCCAGATTCTTCCTCGATAAGACGAAGAATGGATAGTGCAAGAGACTCGGTGTCACGGATTGTACCTTGGCCGTTACAGCGCGGGCACACAACGCCGCGTGTTTCTGCAAGAGAAGGGCGTAAGCGTTGACGAGACATCTCAAGTAGGCCGAAGCGAGAGATTCGTCCCATTTGTACGCGAGCGCGATCAAGTTTAAGTGCATCTCTCAGGCGATTTTCTACTTCACGTTGGTTCTTGATTGGTGTCATGTCGATAAAATCGATAACAACCAAGCCGCCGATATCACGCAGACGTAATTGGCGTGCTATTTCGTCAGCTGCTTCAAGGTTGGTGTGAAGTGCTGTCTCTTCAATATCGCCACCACGTGTCGCTCGCGCGGAGTTGATGTCGATCGAAACAAGTGCTTCGGTTGGATCGATTACGATCGAGCCGCCAGATGGAAGTGTTACTTCGCGTTGGAATGCAGTTTCAATCTGCGTCTCAATCTGGAAACGATTGAACAATGGTGTTTGTTCGGAGTAATGCTTAATTTTGTTTTCGTAAGTGGGCATTACCTGCTTAACGAAGTTTTTAGCATCTTCGAAAACTTGCGGGTCGTCGATTAAGACTTCGCCGATATCTGAGCGTAGGTAATCTCGAACGGCACGGATTACTACGTTGCTTTCCTGATAAATCAGGAATGGAGCAGGCTTTTCTTCAGAGGCTTGCTTAATGGCAGTCCATAGTGTTTGAAGGTATTCAAAGTCCCACTGTAGCTCTTCGCTTGTGCGGCCAACGCCTGCCGTGCGAACGATAATGCCCATTTGTTTAGGGACATTTACGCCGGATAGTGCTTCTTTCAACTGCGTGCGTTCTTCGCCCTCAATGCGGCGGGAGATACCGCCTGCGCGAGGGTTGTTTGGCATAAGTACAAGGTAGCGACCAGCAAGACTAATGAAGGTTGTTAGTGCTGCACCTTTGTTGCCGCGCTCTTCTTTATCAACCTGAACAATAACTTCAGTGCCTTCTTTAAGCACTTCTTTAATGTTTGGGCGTGAGCCGCGAGTAGGCGGTTTGATAAAGTAATCGCGAGAAATTTCTTTAAGCGGTAGGAAGCCGTGGCGTTCAGCACCGTAATCTACGAACGCAGCTTCTAGGCTTGGCTCGATGCGGGTGATTTTGCCTTTATAAATATTGGCTTTTTTCTGTTCTCTTGAGCCGGATTCAATATCCAGATCATATAAGCGCTGGCCATCAACCAGTGCTACACGCAACTCTTCAGGTTGAGTTGCGTTGATTAGCATTCTTTTCATGACGTTCTCTTAATAGAACGCTTTTCGCCAAGCCAGAGTGCCCAGAGGGTACCCGTCTTTTGGACTCACATGCAGTATATAAGGCATTTACCCGATCAATTATGTTTCGGGCGGCTATAATAGCCAAGCCTGCAGCAATATGGTGCGCAGGGATTAAAGCCATCTAATCTGATGGTAATTTTTATTAATACGCAATCGGCGTATCAATCGTCCACGGTAGAGGAATCAGTAGCCTATTTCTTCTTCTAGCTAATTGTTACTGCTTCTTAAAAGCAGGTTCCTGGCTAAAGTACGTCTCTACCTCCAACCGGTCATACTCGGCTGGGTGAAAAGCTTTTTAATTAAATTCTTTGTTGCTGACGGCATCTACAGCGTATTTAACTGTGATATTTGGTCTGTATTACGGCACCTGTGAAAAAAGATAAAGCCAACAGACTGCAGCAGCGCTAGAATATAGCAGCTATCAACTAGTGCATCAATTCGGTAATCGGTTTTCATATCAAATATGTCACAGCAAAACAGTCAAGAAGCAAGCAAGGTTCGTTTCGTAGAAATAACTGAAAATAATGATGGGCAGAGGATCGATAATTTTTTAATCACTGCTCTTAAAGGCGCACCTAAAAGCCTTGTTTACCGAATCCTTCGAAAAGGCGAGGTTAGAGTAAATAAAAAACGCGTAAAGCCGGAGTATCGTCTAAAGCTAAATGACTTAGTTCGAATCCCGCCTGTACGTTTAGCCGATAAAAAAGAGCCAGCTAAAGTTAGTGATCAGCTCAGTGAAAAATTAGAAGCGTCTATCCTTTACGAAGATAACGACATCATTGTGGTAAATAAGCCTTCTGGTATCGCTGTTCATGGAGGCAGTGGTATTAGTTTGGGGTTGATCGAGTCATTTCGTCAGATGCGTCCTCAATGCAAGTTTCTAGAATTAGTCCATCGCTTAGATCGCGATACATCAGGTTGTATCATGATGGCTAAAAAGCGTAGTGCGCTGAAATTAATGCATGAATCTTTGCAGAAAAGCACTATCACTAAAATCTATCACGCGTTAGTCATTGGTAGTTGGAATGAGCGAAAGCGCAAAATCGATGCACCTCTACGTAAAAACGAGCTTAAATCAGGCGAACGTGTTGTCAAAGTTGCAGCTGACGGTAAGGCTTCGTTAACTGAATACAAAGTCCTTGAGCGTTTTGGTCGCCAAGCTACCTTGGTTGAGGCTAGACCGATAACCGGTCGTACACACCAAATTAGAGTTCACTGCCAATTTGCTGGCCATCCTATTGTCGGGGATGAAAAGTACACGCCAGATGAAGATAATGCTGCAATGCGAGAGCATGGATTTAAACGCCTGTTTCTTCATGCGGCAGAATTACGTTTCCCATTACCTTCTGGTGGGCGAAAGATAGTCAAAGCACCATTAGATATGCAGTTACAAAAAGCCGTAAAACGTTTTAAAAGTATTAATAGTAAGTAGGTTTCTCTGTATGAGTGATATGGAATTAAAAGATAAAACTTATGCAACTGCTGATCGATTATTAATGGCGGGTGTTCAGCCAACATTATCAGTTGTTGCAGAGTCTCTTGGTCACCAACCAGCAGAGATTGAAGGGTATTTTGATAGTTGGTGGGAGTTGGTGCCAGAAAGGTTATCTGTTTCCGCATCGTCTATCGTTGTTCCGGACGTACCGGAAGTTTTGGGGCAAGCGTTTGCACGTGTATGGCAGCAGGCTGTTCAAGAGGCGAGTAGCAAGTTTGTCGAAGAGAAACACCGTCAAGAGGTTGGAATTGATGTTGTTCGCCGTGAGGCAGATGAATCTCTACAAGCATCTCGTGGTCAATTATTAGAATTAGAAGACAAACTTCGTAATCAAATCAGCCGAAATGAAGAGATTCATTCTCAGATTAAAGGGCTAGAAGCTGAGATTGAGGTTTTGAAATCTAACTTAATGGCGGAAACATCTCAGCGTAAGCAAGAAGAGCAGGCCAAATCTAACGTTGAACAAGAGCTTACTCATCTACGAAAAACTCACGATGACAGTAAGCGAACATTTGATCAGCGTATTAAAGATGAGCAAAGACATACGCTTGATGCGGTAAGTAAAGCCGATGCTGACGTTCGCTATTACCGTGGCGCATTAGAAAAGTTGCGTGATGAAGTGGGTAAAAAGGAATCGGCTTTGACTAAGTCTATTCATGATTTACAAGCTGAACTAGCGCGTAAAGATGTAAAACATGACACGCAGAAAACACAAATAAAAAGCCTCGAAGACGAACTCAAAAAGATCAAGCAAGATAGTAGTGGCCAGAATAGAGATCTATCTAAAATCAATACTCAGCTTCTATCTGAAACCAATAAAAACAAGAGGTTAGAAAGCAAAATTAAAGAGCTTGATGAGGAGTTGAGAAAGGCTAGGCAGAAACAAGTGGCTATTGCTAATGAGCAATCACGCCGTGAATCTAGTGTCAGAAATCAATTCAAAGATAAAGAAGAAGAGCTGGTAAGAGCGCTAGCTAAGATATCTAGTTTAGAGAAAAAAATAATAACTCAAGATGAAGAAATTAGGCGTTTAAATAGCCGCTTATAATTCCTTTATAACTTAGATGCATTAGGATAGATTTTATTCTAAACTGTTATATTAGAGTCGTTTTTTATTACTAAACGATTACATATCTACTGAGTTTATCTGGAGTGTTTGATGAAATTGCAGCAGCTGCGTTATATCTGGGAAGTTGCAAGACATGACCTTAATGTCTCTGCCACAGCTCAAAGCCTATATACATCACAGCCTGGCATTAGTAAGCAAATCAGATTGCTCGAAGATGAGCTAGGGGTTGAGGTGTTTGCCCGTAGTGGTAAGCATCTTACCCGTGTCACACCAGCAGGTCAGGCTATTCTGTCTGTTGCAGGAGAAATTCTGCAGAAAGTTGAAAGTATCAAGCAGGTTGCTCAAGAGTTTAGTGATGAGCGTAAAGGCAGTTTGGATGTTGCAACTACCCATACTCAAGCCCGATATGCGCTTCCGCCTACTATCACTGGATTTATGAAGGAGTATCCTGAAGTCTCCCTTCATATGCATCAAGGTACACCGATGCAGATTTCTGAGATGGCGGCTGATGGTTCAGTTGATTTCGCGATAGCGACTGAAGCCATGGCGCATTTTAGTGATTTAATTATGATGCCTTGCTACCGCTGGAACCGTTCTGTAGTTGTTCCTAAAGGTCATCCGTTAACTCAAGTTTCTAAGTTAACGCTGGCTGATTTAGCCGAACAGCCGATTGTGACATACGTATTCGGATTTACAGGTCGGTCAAAATTAGATGACGCCTTCATCAAAGAAGGGTTGGAACCAAAAGTTGTTTTCACTGCTGTAGATTCTGATGTGATCAAAACTTATGTTCGTCTTGGCTTGGGTGTAGGCATTATTGCCTCAATGGCTTTTGATGAGCGTCAAGATAGTGATTTGGTTCGTTTAGATGCAAGTCACTTGTTTGAACCGAGTACGACTAAGATTGGTTTCAGAAAAGGTACTTTTTTGCGTGGGTACATGTTTGACTTTATTCAGCGTTTTGCGCCCCATCTAACTCCAGATGTAGTTAGGCAAGTACAGGAATGTGGTAATAAAAGTGAGATCGATGAGCTTTTATCTCATTATGATCTGCCTGATTTATAACTTTGAGCGTTTGTTCATCATTATTTAAAGCCTGCTAAGCAGGCTTTTTTCGTTTTAGGATCTAATTAATCTAAAAATTCGTATTAGTCTCTGCAGTCTCGAAATACGCATCCTATACTGAGAATACTTTCAGTGGGGGGAGGCTATGAAACGCAGTTCTATTCTTACCCGTATTAACCTCAGCTTATTAGCTGTGTCAGTTGTTTTTGCTGTCTTTGTTGTTGTACAGATTGTTGTTGGTCTCAAGGTGAGTGAGTCCAGTGAAGAGGTAACAACAAGGGATATGCCTGTCGCACTATATACCCAAGCAATGCAAGATGAATTAGGAGATATGAATTCTAATCTGCTTGAGTATGTGTTGGGTGAGTCTGAAGAGAAGCAAGAATATTTTGCGAATAAAGAAGAGTTTGACCAATATCGAAAGGAAATACCCCCCATTAGTGATGCCTATAAGAAAATGATCACTGTCGATCGTTTAATTGCCACGGCTAATGAGAACGCTGAAAAAAGGGTCTTTAGTCGATTTGATCCCATTCTTGAGGAGCAAGCTACTCGAAGTATTAACCGGCTTATCCGGGAGGTCGGTGGTCCGCTCGAAAATCTTCTCGACGATATGAAAGAAGAGGAGATTGCAGACGTTGGCTCTTCTAACGATTTAGATCAGATTATTAATGATGATTTGCCTTCTGTTCGATATTACCTAGAGCTTGTTGATGAGACAGGGGATATGCTTGCCGACTTAGATAGATTTGTATTAGGAGATCAAAATGCCCGTAAGAGTTTCTTTGGTAACGCTCTTCAATTCGAATCCTTCCTTGCTAGCCTAAAGCCTTTAGAGAAAAAACCTCATGAATTAGTCCGCATAGCTGAAGTAGAGCGGTTGTTTAATGAGCTTAAAAGTGGTGGGGCCGAAGTTTTCGAAATCTATGCAGCTAGAAACAGAATTGACGCATTAGTGGCTATCGAAGATATAGAGCATAACGCATTTGGCGAGTTGGAAGAGCTTCTGGAAGGAATGTCTTCCCATGCTAGGCGCCGAGTTGAAAATAGTATGAATGATCTGGTTGACCTATCAAATAAGGTTAACTATCTCCTGATATTTACACTCGTTGGCGGTGTCGCACTTTTAGTCGCGATTGTAACCTACACGAAGCGGTCTATTTTTGCGCCTATGACAGCGATATCTGAATCCATTAATAAACTAAGAGGTGGTGAGAGAGATTTTGAGATCGCTGAAAGTAATCGTAATGATGAAATTGGCGACATCATCAATAGTTTGAGGCAGTTTCAGGCTGAGTTAACGGAGCTAGATGAGCTTCGATTAGCTGATGAGAAGATGCAAGCCAATCTTAAGGGAGAGCGAGATAAGCTTTCTAGTGCGCTTGAAAATCTTGAGCAGGCTCAGGATAAGCTTATTGCTAGTGAAAAACTGGCTTCATTGGGTTCCTTGGTCGCGGGTGTCTCTCATGAAATTAATACACCAATAGGTGTTTCGGTAACCATGTCTAGTCATCTAAAAGAAAATATTGATGAGCTAATGCGCTCTATAAAAGCAGGTGAGCTCAAGCAGTCATTCTTGGATCAATTCGAGCGAGAGGCAGCTGAATCATTTGCAGTTATGGAGAGCTCTTTAGATAAGGCAAGTCACCTTATTCAAAACTTTAAACAAGTAGCAACAGATCAGTCGAGTTCTAGTCGACGGAAATTTGCTTTGAAAGAGGTTATCGATGAAGTAATGATGACTCTTCGCCACCAATTAAAAGGTACAAACTACAAGTATAGAGTTGAAGGTGATGTCGAATTAATGATGGATAGTTACCCTGGCCCACTTGGGCAAGTTGTAACTAATCTATTTAATAATTCTATTATGCATGGCTTTGATGGGCGCGATGACGGTGAAATCAATATAAGATTTACGTGTCTTGATAACAGCGTGAGAATTTACTTTAACGATAATGGAACTGGAATTGAAGAGTCAAAAATCAACCGCATTTTTGACCCGTTTTATACCACGAAACTAGGGCAAGGGGGCTCTGGTTTAGGATTAAATATTGTACATAACATTGTCACTGGTGTTCTAGGCGGATCTATATCAGTGTTGAGCAAAGTGGGTACTCAATTTGAAGTAGTGTTACCTCTGGTAGCTCCGAAACAGGATAATGATGATGAGTGATGTGCTTTTAAATATCATAGATGATTCGAATGAACCTGAAGTGGAGGACACCCGAGAGCCTTGGAAAATTGCAATTATTGATGACGAAGAGTCAGTTCACCAGGTAACAACTCTTGCTTTGTCCAGAACTGATATCTTGGGGCACCCATTAAAATTTTTGCATGCTTATAGCGGTGAGGAGGGCTATAAGCTTATAGAAAAGCATGATGATATTGCAGTCGTGTTACTTGATGTGGTTATGGAAGCCCCCAATGCCGGATTGCTACTGGCTGAGCAGATTCGTGAGGATCTAAATCGGCATAATGTACAAATCATTCTAAGAACAGGCCAACCTGGCTATGCACCTGAAAATGAAATTATCGAGCGTTATGAAATTAACGCTTATAAAACTAAAAACGAGCTGACTAAATCTCGGTTATTTACAGCTTTAGCAACGGCCATTCGTTCCTACCAGCACCTTTGTGCACTTGAAAACAGTAAGCTGGGTTTGAGATCGATTATTGATGCGTCTTCAGATCTTATTAAAGAACGGTCTGTGAACGACTTCGCTAGAGGAGTGTTATTGCAGATTAGCGCGCTCTTTAACATCGATGCTGATGGTATTTTCTGTGTATCTCAGCGGCCGCATAATGGCCCTTTGGCGTTAAGAAAAGGGTTAGAAGACGAATATTTTGTAGTGGCTGCATCTAACAAATATGATCATTTTTTTGGGCGTAAGCTTGAGCAACTAGATACAGATGGCTTGAGCTACCTAGTCAAAGATGTGCTTGATAGCAAACAGCATAGTATTGGTGAGCGCTATACAGGTCTTTATTTGTCGACTCCTTCTATGTGGGAAGGTGTGATCATGCTTGAAGGGGCTAGAGGATTACAGAATGTAGATGAAGAGTTACTTCAAGTTTTCTGTATGAATGTGGGGTTAGGTTTAGAGAATGCTAAATTTTTCTCTCATCTTAATAAAGCAGCTTACTTTGATTCAGTCACTCATTTGTATAGCCGTTTGGGCTTGATAGAGAATGCACTCACATTTGTAAGATCTAAAGGTAGTCGGTGTACGATCTATCTAGCTGATCTCGACTATTTTCATAACATTATCGAATCCCTTGGTTATGACTATGGTAACAAGGTGCTTGCCGAAATGGGGGGGAACCTTAAAAGGATCTATGGTGAGAATGCGTTATTAGCGCGTTTGCATACAGATGTGTTTGCCATCTTGATGGTTGATACTGATCTGGATGCGAGTGATGTTGCTAGAGAGTGTGCAAAACCATTATTTGTAGAAGGAAATTCAATTCGTTTAGGAATAACTGTAGGTAGTTCTAGTGAGCTTGCAGACGATTTTTCGCAAGAAACTGCTGAGCAGATGTTGCGACATGCAGAAGTAGCACTCAAAGTAGCTAAAGAAAATCGTCGTGGTGCTGGACAGGAATTTGATCGCGAGTATGAAGAGGTTTCTAGAAATCATCTAAATCTATTAAATGATATTCGTAATGCTCTCGTTAATCGCGAATTTTTCTTGGTTTTACAGCCTAAAGTAGATGCGACAACAGAGAGGGTTAACGGTTATGAAGCGTTGATTAGATGGCAGCATCCAATTAAAGGTGTAGTCCCTCCAAATGCGTTTATTCCTGTGATCGAACAATCGGGATTGTTCTTTGATATTGATCTATATGTGTTTGAGGAGGCTTGCGCGATACTCAGACAGAACCCTCAGATTAATGTGCCTATTTCGATCAATGTATCTGCTAATTCACTACACCATAATGAGTTTATATGTGAAATAGCGAGGCTTACTGACGAGTTGAAGCCCGATCTATCCTTGCTGCAATTAGAAATTACAGAAAATGCACTAATCAGAAGTGATGCTGCAATTAAACATCTCAATTCACTTAAAACCATAGGCTTTTCCATATGTTTAGATGATTTTGGGGCTGGCTTTTCATCCCTCAGTTATTTATTAAGACTTCCGTTAGATGTCATCAAAATCGATCGAAGCTTTGTTCAATGCGTTGCTGATCAAAAAGATGCTCGAGTAGTCCTACAAGGTATGGTCGAAATTGGACGTAAACTTCGTAAGGAGCTTGTCGTTGAAGGTGTTGAAACTAAAGAGCAGGTTGAACTGATCAGGGCGATGCGTGTCTCAACTTTTCAGGGGTTCTACTTTTACAAGCCGCTTAGCATTGATGAGGCTGTAGCTGCACTTGCTAAGCAATGAAAGGATAGTGTATGCAGTTGGATCTACAGTTAGGTCAGGCAATTAAAGGAAATGTCGAGATATCCGAACGAAATTTAATGCTGGTTTTCCAAGTTAATTGCCCAAGTTGCTTATCTAGAGCATTACCTATGCTAATGAGGCTGAAAGAGGAAAATAAGGGTTTCAACTTTTTTGCACTTTCTACCGCTTTTGAAGATTTTAATTTAAATAACGCCAAATCGACCAAGGCTTTGATAGAGCAAGGGGAGCTAACACTTCACTCTAAACGCTATTTCGCTCAGTTAGGGCTGCAGAAATTACCCTATGAAGTGGATGTGCCAGTCGTTATGGATTGGTTTATGCCTACCATTGCTTCATCTGAATTAGCAGAATCAATTTATAACGTGTTCGATAAAGAGCGGTTGTCACAGACGGTTATGAACAGCATTAAGGCTCACTTAGCTCAGCGTTTGTTGCCTATGAGTCAAATGGGGAGAACGTTTCTGAATAATGGTTTTCAAGGTACGCCCACGTGGGTCTATTTTGACAAGGATCTAAGGATTATTCAGAGCTGGTTTGGTCATAAGGAGATTGAGTGGGTGCAGGCGTTGCTTGATAAATAGAATTGAATGTTTCAGCAACATAAGAAGCTCAGTACATGCTGAGCTTTTTGATCTTGGGATGAGGAATGTGTTATTGATTAAATGATGCAGTCTGATCGATCATGCAACTCACTCTGCTCTCTGATAGCTAAATCACTAAGACTTTATATAAAACTTTTATTCTTGGGTGAAAAATGAGCTATTCTTACTAGGTTGATATTAAAGAAAAAAATTAATCTGCCGTGAACTTAGATAAGGTTGTACTTTTGGCAAAGAAAACTGTTAATTAGTGCATTAATTTATGGATAAATTTGTATTCTTGCGTCGGTCGAGATATAAAACAAACACCTGTTTGGAATATTACCAATAACTAAAGAACCATCCTGAATAAGTTATTTATTTTGTAGCGACTTCTTTACGGATGTATCAATAATAAAAGCAGGAGCATTTTGTGAGTTCTTTAATTTGGGATGCATTAGCTGACTGGGAATTGAATGCCGACTTTGATAGTCCTAATACAGGGCGCATTCAAGCAGCTTTCGATGCACAACATCCTAGGTACCTTATTTACCGTGGACATCAAGGCCGTAGAATTTTGTACCATTTCACGCGAATGGTAGCTGCAGAGCCGGATGAACTGCGACTGCATACAAAGCGTATCTACCTTTCTATTGCATGCTACGATAGTGATGCTCTAGAGGGAGCTTTTGCAGATTTCTTATTGGTTCTAGGCAAAAAAGGACCTAAATTACGCCAACGTCTATTTGAACAGGCTAGAAAGGTTATGAAGCCAAAAGTTCGTGATGTCATACAGCGAGCTATCGAAGAAGACGATCTATCAGCACTGTCAGAACTTTCAACTGATCATTCCGTTCTTATAAATGGAAGATTTCAGCCAGCCAGTCTGCATGGATGAGATAGGGTAGGTAGTAGAAGTCAATGAGCTTGAAGAAAAGCAGTCAACTTAAAAATGTGCGTAAAATAGCATTGATCGGGTTTTCGGGCCCTAATCAGGCAATGCTCGAATATTGCTTCTCTTCAGAAGTCGACTGTGAACTCGTAACTGCTAGTGCAGCTCAGATCCTTGTAGTGAATGGGGATCAAGGTGAGGGTGATGAGCAATTAAGCAGAAACATCATTGAAAAGTATCCTGCTGAATTTCGTTTAGTTATCAGTATTAGAGATGTTAGTTGGGATGGCTTTGCTCTACTTAAAAAACCGCATACTGCTCAAGACCTCCTGAGTGTCGTCAGAAGCTTCTCTGTAACTTTCTCTGACTCTGAAAATCAAGATACTCAACCTGTAAAAAAAGAAATTAATTCCGATGATCTCGATTTCTATCGAAGCCGTGATTATGCACGTAAAAGGCAGGGTGAGGCTCTTAAGCAAAAGCTTATAAAAGGTAATCTTGTTGTTAGTGCATCTGATCGTTTGGTGCAGCAGATCGAAGCAGATATTCGGGAGCAAGAAGAGCAACTTAAACGTGAGCTTGAGGCAGAAAAGGCTAAGCATGAAGCTCTCTTAGCTAAGAAAAAAGCTAAAAAGTTAATGCTTCTGAAAAAGAAAAAGCTCGAAGAAGAGAAACGATTACAAGAAGCTAAAAAGAAAAAGCTTGCCGCTGAAAAAGCTAAGAAGCTGAAGCAGAAGCTACTCGATAATAAGAAAAAGAAAGAATTGTTAGCCAAAAGAGAGCAAGAGACAGAGAAAGCGCTTCAGGATAAGTCTGTTAAAGCTTCGCAAGAGTTAACAAAAGAGCAAATCCTACAATGTTGTGGTAATGCAGCTGATGCTGACCTGACTCGACCTGATGAGCGTCGTAGTATCTTTTTTAATCCCGAAGGGTCGCTGTTAGTAAAAATGACAGAAGCGGTTGACCTAGCACTTAAACTCGATCAACCTGTTGAGATTACTGGATTGCCGGGTCAGATGCTTGTATTCCCTGACCAGCGTTTGTTTTACATGACGTTTAGTGATGAATTTTTAAATCAACTCGCTTTAACCCGCTTTGGGTATGGTGAGTTGGAGATTGAGCCAAAGGGTGACTTCCAGCTAGAAGATAAAACAAAACATCTTGCTGAGAGAATAGAATCACTTATTTGGAAAGTTGCTCTTTGGACTTCTAGAGGGCGGCTATTAAATGGAATGGACCCAGAGAAGTTAATGCAATTAACAGTGCAGCCTGATTTTGAATCATTTCAGGCCATACCTGATTGTTATGAAATTAGTGAGGTATGGAGTGGTCAACCAATGACCGCGCTGGATATTGTAAGAATATTGGATGTGCCTCAACGTGTTGTTTTTGCGTTTATGTGTGGTGCATATTCACTTGGATGGTTTCAGGAATGAAGTGGTGGGTTAGGAAAGGTATCGGAGTTATTTTGTGACAAATGCTACTATCCAAAATCAATTTATTCAGATCTGTCCTGCAGGAGCTTTCTACGCTACTGTAGGCTCCGAACCGGATGATGCTAGAGCGCTATTGCTTCAGCTTCTTAGCTCTGATGTCTCTTTACCATTTAGTCATGAATTGGTAATGGAGTTGACAGACCTTGATGAAGGTGAAGCAAAAGAGTTGTTTGATAAGCTGATTGATAAAAATTTTGTTCAGCTAAGTAAAAATCCATCGAGAATGATCAATGATTCAATTGAGAAGATATTGCCGGAATTGTTGTCTGGTTTATCTAGCTCAGGGAAAGTCGCGTTGGCCGACGATCATGGATTTTGCCTCGGTTCTACCGGTTATGATGCTGACCATGCAGAAGCGTTGTGCGCGTTAGCGGCGGATTTGAGCTCGTTGCACGAGCGTCATAGTTTATTACTGAACCGTGACCTTTCCTTTATGGGGGAGTCATGGGGAATGTTGGACCCTGTTGGTTTGAGCCAAGTAGGGTTTTGGGTGATCCACCTTGGTCATCAGCGTTTTGTTCTGGTAATTGATCAGATGCCACGTTTGAACCAAGGAAATTATGTAGATTTATTAAGCGTTCTAGCAAGGCGTTACCTTGATTATTGATATCAATCAATGATCGATTCTCAGATATCTGTATTTTAATGCCTTACATTAAAGGAGTAAGTATATGCGCTCAGAAATGTTGACCTCGATTTTGAGTGACTTGAATGGAACTTCAGCCGAGATTGAAGCTTCCGCTGTCATTTCAACAGATGGTCTTATGATCGCAGCTCTTCTTCCAGCTGGTCTGGATGAAGATAGAGTAGGTGCAATGAGTGCTGCCATGCTTTCGCTAGGTGAGCGTACTGCAAGTGAACTTGCTCGTGGAGAATTAGAACAGGTTCTTGTAAAAGGTGATTTAGGTTATATCTTAATGACCCATGCGAATGATGAATCTGTACTTACCGTAGTAGCAAAACCAAATGCACGCTTGGGTTTAATTTTTCTTGATGTTAAACGTGCAGCAGAAGCAATTGGGAAAATTTTATAAATTTAGGGAAGTTGATGCCAGTATCGCATGCAGAAAGCGTTCAAGAAGTTGTCATCAAATATTTTGGCGGTGAAACACGCACCGCTCAAATACTGGACATAGAGGAGCCTTACCCAGAAGGTAAGCTCATTGTCTCTCGTACGGATACGAAAGGATTTATAACTCATGCTAATCAGGCATTTGTTGAAATGTCTGGATATACTCAGGAAGAGTTGATTGGACAAAATCATAATATTTTGAGGCATCCTGACATGCCTGCTGCTGCGTTTGCAGACTTATGGGATACGCTAAAGGCAGGTAAAAAATGGCATGGATACGTAAAGAATTTACGTAAAGACGGTAGTTATTATTGGGTCAAAGCTACCGTTATTCCAAATGTCCGTAATGGTTCTGTCGTCGGTTATACTTCTGTAAGGCGAAAGCCTTCCCTTCGAAAAATAGCAGAAAGCGAAGCCTTGTATTTAACGATGAAGTAGGGTGATTCCTTGAAGCTTAATTTAACAGTCAGTCCGGATTTTTCTCCAGATCATATCTCCGGTTGGTTTATATTTAATACTTGGCTCCAACGTCAATTAGACCGACCGGTTCATTTAGAACTATATGATAGTTTTGAAGCACAAAGAAATGATATTCAAGAGGGGAAGTATGATCTTGTTTATGCGAATCCCTTTGATGCTTCAATGCTTGTGCGTGAATTGGGTTTTAAGGCGGTTGTTCGGCCTATTTCAAAATCTGATGAGACTGTCATCGCAACCCATGCAGATGCGCAATATAGTTGCGTAGAAGATCTAAAGACCAATAGCCGTTTGGTTGCTACCAGTGATCCTGATGTAAACCGTATTGGCATGATTATGTTGGAGCCTGCAGATCTTGATGGTTCTAACACTGAGTTAAATACCGTTGATTCTTACGTTATTGTTGCGAAGCACTTAATTAACAATAAGGCTGATGCCGGATTCTTTCTGAAGGATGCGTACGAAGATCTATCGGAGCTAATTCGTAAGCAGATGAAGGTGTTGGTTGCGAGTGAAATCAGTGATGTTCATCATGCTTTATTGGTTTCTCCAGAGTTAGAGGCATTAATTCCTCAATTCCAAGAGTTTCTCCTGAGTATGCAGAATGATCCAAAAGGCCAAGGTGTGCTGGAAAGCATGGACTTAGATGGCTGGGAAATCATGACTGAAGAACAGACTGAGTTTATGATAGATCTTATCGACACACTGATAGATTAAAAAAAGCGGCTGAAATAGCCGCTTTTTTAATTTTAAAAGGCTTTGTTATAGCCTTCGAATTGAGGTGGGCCTAAATAGATGCCTTGTGCAGGTTTTGCATTGGCATGTGCTTTTCTAAACGCTTCAGATTTAGTCCACTGCTTGAATGCTTCTTCTGATTCCCAGGTGCTGTGAGAGATGAAAATTGTGGCTTCATCAGTGCTCGGGCCTTGCAATAGATCAAAGCTTTTGAAGCCAGGTACTTCATCTAGATAAGTGTCTCGATTTTTCCAAATTTCAATAAAGTCATCCTCTTTACCCGGAATGATTTTAAAGCGGTTCATAGCAATAAACATAAACGTCTAGCCCTATTCCTTGTTATTCAAAAAATGAATAAATTCATCTGCTGTGATGGGTTTAGAAATATAATACCCCTGTACTTCGTGACAACCTAGACTTTGCAGCAAAGCAAGTTGTTCCTTTACTTCTACACCTTCGGCAATAACTATTTTCCCCATGATGATGCCAAGATGGATGATCGATTCAATTATTGCCTTGGATTGTGGTGAGAACTGTATGTCATTTACAAAGCTTCTATCTATTTTAATTCGATCTACAGGTAGTGAAGCAAGGTACGAAAGTGAGGAATAACCGGTACCAAAATCATCAAGAGCGATACTTACACCTATATCTTTAATCGCCTCTAACTGAGCTTGTGAAAGTTCTGGATCGGACATCGCAGCTGTTTCAGTGATCTCAAGTTCGAGTTTATTTGGAGGTACATGGTAAGTCGTTAGTGCTTCTTTAATATCTGATATCAAATTGGCATCTAGAAGTTGAATCGTAGATAGGTTTACCGCTATTTTAGGTACTTCAATATTGGCATTGGCCCAAGCTGTAATGTGTTCTAATGTTTTATTCAGCACCCAGGAGCCTAACTTTATGATTAAGCCGCTTCTTTCTGCTATGGGGATGAAAACCTCTGGAGATATATGACCAAGTTCCTTGCTATGCCATCTGAGCAAGGCTTCTGCTCCTACAATCTTGTTCGATTGAAGATCTATTTTTGGCTGAAACAAGAGGTTAAGTTCATTATGCTCAATTGCATGGTGGAGGTGAGATTCAATAGTCCGTTTTTGTTGGATACTTTTTTGTAGTTCTAAATCGAAGAAATGGTAGTGGCTGCCTGATATTCCTTTGGCCTCATACATTGCCATATCTGCATTTTGTAACAGAATACCCGTGTCTAAACCGTCAGTAGGTAAGACAGTAATTCCAATACTAATACCAATATGTAATAGATGATCATCAACTTTAAATGGGCGGGTGATTGAAGAGATTATCTCTTCGGCTAGAGTTTTGGGGTCATCGAGGCAAGCAATGTCATTCTGTACAATAGCGAATTCGTCACCGCCAAGCCTTGCTACCAAATCAGTTGGTTTTGAGCATTGCTGCAATCGTCTAGCGACAAGCTTCAGAAGGATATCGCCACTCAAATGACCCAATGTGTCATTCACGTCTTTAAAATTATCTAGATCCATAAAGAGAACTGCAGACGCTTTATGATTATCTCTTGCATCAACGATGGAACTCTCAAGTTGATGTAGCAATATAGACCTGTTGGGTAGATTAGTTAGGAGGTCATGTTCAGCTTGATATCTTAAGCGTTTCTCAGCTCTTTTCTGTTTAGTGATGTCGGCTTTTAATGATAAATAATGACTAATCACACCGTTATTATCAAAGATTGGCGTTACAGACATTGACTGCCAAAACTTTTCTCCTGATTTCTTTCTATTGAGTATTTCGCCTTTCCATCTATTGGAGGCCTTAATGGTTGACCATAACTCTTTATAAAAATCAGCTGACATTTCTCCTGATTGGACAATACTGCTTTTCTTTCCAATAGCTTCTTCTGCTGTATATCCTGTGTTTTCAGTAAACATAGGGTTTACATAAACAATGATCCCTTGAGTATCGGTAATGACAACTTCACTGGAGCTTTGCTCAACAGTGGTCGAAAGTAGGCGAATGTGTTCTTCATTTTTTTGGCTTTGTGTAATATCACGAGTTGTAACTACAAAACCTCCGGTAGGCGTTGGAGCTGATTCGCATTCGATAACTCTTCCATCTGTGAAAGTTTGAATCCATTGGTGTTTGTCAGAGATGAGTTTTTGGCAAGGCGGTATCTGTTGTAGGTCTAAGATCTCTTTGTTGTTACTAAATAGAACTTCATAGGCTGGTATTTGCGCTAGTATGTCGGGATCTACATTAATATTGTTAGTAAATGAATCATTAAAAGTTTGCAGATCACCTATGCCGCTAAACATAGCAACGCCTTGGCTAATAGTAGATAAAGTACTTTGAAGAAGCTGTAGATGTTTCTCAATGTCTGCTTGGCGCTTCTGTTTTTCTTTAGCTTTTACTACGGATATGTCTGTAGCGGAAAGAATGAGTCCTTCCTCTTTACCCGCTCGTCCGTAAATCAAAGTGCCTTTTAGAAGAAAGTATTTTTGGCTGACTTCTTTATGACGTCCTGTTGGATCTCTAAAGCGAATCTCTTGTTCAAATCCATCGTTACTATAAACCGCTCGGTATAAATAGGGCCTTTGGTCCCAGTTGCTTGCAGGAAACCTTTCAATGATTTCAGTTAGGGTCTCGTCACGAAGGAAATTATCCGGAGAGCTTCCAATTAGCTCTTCTGCTTTTATATTTAAAATAGATTCTGCATAAGGATTAACACGGGTAATTCGTCCCTGATTGTCGGTGACAACCAAGAACTCTTCCATTGTATTAGTAATGCTATCAATGAGTTGATTTACGGAGAGAAGGTGACGATTGTTTTCCTCTAACTCGACCTTTTTATGCTCAACTTCACTCAGCATTGAGTCCATAGATTCAAGGTTTGATAGTACCTTCTTCTGCAATGCCGAGTTGACTGTTTTTAATGCCTCTAATTCAGTTTGTTGATCTACATCTTGCTCGCATGTTTCTACTGTTTGGGTTTCAATTAGAGAGCTGTTGGCTGTAATAAAAAAATTACCTTGCCGTTCGACAGTAAAAACACCTGGGTTGGATTTAAGATCAGTGGCTAAACCATGTTTAGGGCAAATTACCTTACCATTGTGATCCACTTTAGCTCTAAGAAGCGAAACATGAGCGTGTTGGCAATAGAGAGGTAGGGCATATAGCTGTTTTTTATGCTCAACTATTAATAGTCGATTTTTTCTGTTTTCAGGGTGAGCTACCCAGCGCGTATGGCCTTGAATACTTACTTCTCGCTCAATAACTAAGCGGGTAATTACTTTATCAGGAGTAAACATAGTGTGGCTCCTGATTCACGCGGGTTAAAATCTGATTGCAGGCCTCTGAGACGCAGTTCTCAATAATAGGAGAAAGTTTCTCAGAAAAGCTTGAGACTTGGTGGATTGTTACCGTCAAAATCTCAATCACAAGTTCTTGTGAGTCAAACAAAATGTCGCAATGCTTAATAAGCTCTTCTAAGCCTCCATCGTGAAGGTTTCTGGCATAGCTTGTCTGGAACTCATCTTTAGAGAACCACTGTAGTGTACCCGCATTGTTGCTGTCGGATTGGTAGGCGTCGACCAATATTAATCGAGATGTGTCTTTGATCAAACGAGTAGCTGTCAGACTATTAGTAGCGCAATAGTAAAGATCTACTTTTGACGGCAAATCGGTTTGGTTGAGAGTGTTATAGACTGCATAACCAAAGCCATCATCCCCATGCCATTCATTTCCAAAGCATAAAATCACCGTCATCAAATCACTCCATAACGGTGTTTCTTGTTACTGCCTAGTAGGTGTACGGTACATACTAAACAAGGATCATGAGAGCGGACCACGTGACCGACAGATAAAGGATCATCTATATCTGGAATATCTATACCAATTAGGCTGCTTTCGATGTGACCAGGTTGTTGATTTTGATCTCTAGGTGATGCGTTCCAAGCGGTGGGTGTGATTACTTGGTAGCCGCTGATGGTGCCGTTTTCTACTTTTACCCAATGACCTAGACTTCCTCGAGCGGCCTCAATCATACCAATACCTTCTCCATCAAGAAGAGGTTGGTGGGTCATTGTGGGTTCAGTGATATTTTGTAGAAGCCCGTTCAGCTGTTCTTTCAATAGGGCTATAGATCTTACTTGGCGTTGTATGCGCGCAAATTGTCTTAAGAGGGTGTTACCACCTTGCTTCTCTAACATATCAAGAAGAAGAGCATCTTGATCTAGAATCAGTTGCGCTAATGGACCTGTTTGCACGACTTGGTCTTTATAGCGAGGGGCTTTAGCCCAGCTGTAACGCTTGCTGTCAGGATCGTATTTTGGTTGAGTTAGACCGTCATGAGGATGACGTGGTGCAGCTTGGTCATCATGGTACCAGCTGTAACTGATATCCTCAGTAATCTGTTCTTGATCTAAAGGCTCGAAACTTTGGGTTGTAGCATCGTAGATACCACGATTTCGTAATGTATCTTCTGGATTATCTGGATCGATAAGGGAGCCATAACTCATCAATAATTTACAGCCCCCGCCAATTTGATTTAACGCGATATTTTTACCGAATTGATAGAAAAGACTAGCAGCGCCTTTGCCTGTTTCGGTGAGTTCGTTAAGTTTTTCTAGGTTGTCGATCTGATTCCAATGGTCTATGGATACACCAAGGACTTTCGTTTCTAACCAATTGATATAGTTGTCGACTACGCTTAGCGCACTAATGACTTTATTGGTATCAGGTAATGAAGTAACGCCACCTGGGACCATATAAGAAGAGTGCGGCCACTGCCCTCCAAAGATAGCGACAATTTCAATGATATCGCGACTAAATCGAACGGCATCTTGATAAATGCTGCCTGACATATCTTCAAACTGATCTTTTATCTGACTGTACAATTTGAGATTGGAGTAACCGGGGTGGCAAAGATCAGGAGTGAACATTAGAAATGTCTGCCGGCAATCAGATTGAATCTCTTCGGCTAGTAAACAAATATTTCTTACGCGAATTGCATTGGGTGGTGGTGTGATGTGAGACATCGATTCCAATGCAAGCACGCTCGCATACAGATGTGCAGTGCTGCAAATACCGCAAATTCGGGGAGTGATCGCTAGTGAGTCCATCGCTGCTCGACCGATAAGTATCTGCTCAAAACCACGATACATCGTGCCGATACACCAAGCGTTGGTGACCACCCCTTGCTCAACTTCGAGCTCTAATTCTAAATCGCCTTCAACTCGGTTTAGCTGTACTTTTACTCTTTTGCTCATAACCGTACTACTTAAGGTTTCATTTTACGTTCGATGATTCTGATTGGCGCGGCATCGTTAGCGAGGCCCTTATATGCCATGTAGCGAGGTCGACTAACACCTAAAGGCAGTGCAACTGGAATATCGCCCACTTTTTCTGTTTTGAACAAAGGGGCATCTCTTGGAAAATCAGGAGAAACACAGCCTAAACAAGGCACACCTTCACGGGTTTTGCTGCTGCGGTTATTCCATAGCTCAGTATTGCATGTAGCCGTTGTATAGGGTCCTTGGCAACCCAAGTTATAGAAAAGGCAGCCTGCCTCACCAAATTGTTCCTCTTCAATATCGTATTCATGATATTCATTGCGCGTACAGCCTTGATGAACCATGGTGCTGTAGAAAGCATCAGGCTGGTTAAAATCATTGAGAGGAAGAGGGTAATCGTTGATAAGTGCAATTAAGGTTTGAATGATTGTGTTAGGGTGAGTTGGGCAGCCTGATATATTGACGACAGGGAGGCCGCTTTTACTTCTAAACGAATCAGGCAATAAACCGCCAGGACTTCCTTGGCTTGATTGCATACCCGTACACTCGGTCGGATTAGGTGGTGCGGCTGGAACCCCACCGTAGGCTGCACATGTACCCACGGCTACAACATAATCCGCTTTTTCTGCTAATTCCTTAATGACAAAAGCTTTGGGGCGATCATTAAAGGTATCAAACATACCGCTGCCGTTTGGGCCAAGGGCTAAACTACCCTCAATACATAAAATATTTAGCGGTTTTTTATCTGCAAGAATCAGATCAATGTCAGCAATAAGCTCGCGCATGGGCCGCGTAGAAAGGGAAGGCTGCCAAAGGACATCCAGTTTATATTGCTGCACGAATTCAGGCCATGAAGGCTTGTCAGCACAAAGAAGTGACATTGTATCGCCACTGCATGCACCAGCCTGCATCCATAGTAAGTTAGTTGTTTTTGTAACCATGGAATCTACTTCAATCAAGCTATGTGGTTACAGTCTAGTATTAGTTATGGCTTATGTCTCCTCTTAGTTGTTGATTTTGAACAATAAAGATAGTTTTTAGTGAATGAATTTTAATAAAATAAGCCGCTGAGAATGAATAATTCTCATTAATATAATAATGAGAATTATTCTATTAATCTTCACGCATCGAGAGTGAAATACGCTGTCTTTTAAGATCTACCTCAAGCACCTTAACTGTGACAATTTGGCCCGGTTTGACAACATCATGAGGGTCCTTCACAAATTGGTTAGCTAATTGTGAAATATGCACTAATCCATCTTGGTGAACGCCGACGTCAACAAATGCACCGAAATTAGTCACGTTAGTAATAGTGCCTTCAAGTACCATCCCTTCAATAAGGTCGCTAACGGTTTCGATGCCGTCTTGTAGAGCAGCGGTTTTGAAGTCTGGGCGCGGGTCTCTGGCCGGTTTTTCTAGCTCTTTGATGATGTCTTTGATGGTATAAAGACCGAAGCTAGAATCTATGTAGTCTTGCGGATTAAGTGAGCCTAAGAAGTCACTATCCCCGATAATTGATCCTAAAGTGCGTTGGTTATCTTGAGCTATGCGTTGCGCAGCAGAGTAGGCTTCAGGGTGAACGCAGGAGTTGTCTAATACCTGCTTGCCGTTCTGTATACGCAAAAAGGCAGCAGCTTGCTCAAAGGCTTTCGGGCCCAGTCTAGGAACTTTTTTAAGCTGAGTTCGGCTCGTAAAAGCGCCGTTATCATCACGATAAGCAACGATATTATTGGCTAGTGTTGAGTTTAAACCAGAGATGCGGCTTAAAATTGCAGATGAAGCACTATTTAGATCGACTCCAACTGCATTCACACAATCTTCAATAACTGCTTCAAGTGCATGATTAAGCTCGGATTGGTTTACATCGTGTTGATATTGACCAACACCAATCGCTTTGGGCTCAATTTTTACCAGCTCAGCTAGTGGATCTTGCAAGCGACGCGCTATCGACACCGCACCCCGAATAGATACGTCTAGGTCAGGGAACTCCTTAGTAGCAAGTTCAGATGCCGAGTAAACTGAAGCGCCAGCTTCACTCACAATAAGCTTTTGCGCCTTAATTGAATCGTGTTGCTTAAGCATCTCCGTTACGAGTTTATCGGTTTCTCGTGAGCCAGTACCGTTGCCAATACTAATCAGCTCAACATTGTACTTCTTGCTGAGCTTAAAAAGCTTATCGATTGCTTGGTCCCACTGATTTTTTGGTGGGTGAGGGTAGATCGTCGCGTGCTCTAACAAACGGCCCGTTGGATCAATTATGGCGACTTTTACACCCGTTCTAAGGCCTGGATCAAGTCCTAAGGTGGTTTTAGCTCCAGCAGGTGCTGCAAGCAGAAGGTCATGAAGATTCCGGCTAAAGACTTTAATTGCCTCAGTTTCAGCGGAATCTTTTTGTTTTGCTATCAGATCTTTAGTGAGTTTAGATTTGATACGACTTTGCCAAGCAGTATGTACCGCTTGAGTGAGCCATTTCCCTGAAGGTCCGTAGTGAGGAAGAGCTGCCATCTTGGATAGGAAAACCTTAAAGCGGTCTTCATCCAAATCTAAAACGGATTTCAGTATGCCTTCATTGATACCGCGCAAAATCGCTAACATGCGATGTGAAGGGATGGATTTAATCGCTTCACTATGAGCGAAGTAATCACGGAATTTTGAACCTTCGCTTTCTTTACCTTTGCTAACAGATACCTTTAGTTTGGCTTCATTCCACACACGCAGTTTAAGTTCAGCCTGCAACTTCAGGTCTGTTAACAGACGATCAGTTAAGATGGCTTGCGCACCGTCTAAACAATCTTCCTTGGAGCTGAAATCTTTATCAGAACAGATAAAAGTTTTGGCTAAAACATAAGGTTGTTGATCAGGCTTTTGAATGATTTGATCTAGTAATTTATCTAAGCCAGCATCAACAGCGATTTGAGCTTTGGTTTTGCGTTTACTTTTGAATGGTTGATAGAGCTCTTCTAGCTCAGTCTTACTATTGATCTGATTAATCTGCTGGTGGAGTGCAGGTGTTAATATGCCATCTTGTTGGAGCTTATCTGTGATCGTTTGTTTTCGAGCCTCTAGCGCACGGAGATAATCTAAACGCGCCGCTAACTGTCTTAATTGCGCATCATCTAGCGCACCGGTAGCTTCCTTTCTATAACGTGCAATAAACGGGACGGTGGAGCCACCATCCAATAACTCTATTGCTGCATTAACTTGTTGAGATTTGACGCCTAGCTCTTTGGCGATCTGATTTGAAAGCTCCATAGAGTACTCTTACGCCTTCTGTAGGGTTTGCAAAATCCATTGCTTTAGCTGAGGTTCTGAGAGTGCGCCTGCAACACGATCGATCTCTTTGCCAGCTTGAAACATCACAAGGGTAGGGATGCTACGGATATTCATATTCTGACTAGTCCGTGGTGCCTTTTCAGTATCTACTTTTGCAAAGAGCAGTATTTCAGATTCAGCTGCAGTCTTCTCAAATATGGGTTTCATCATCTGGCATGGGCCGCACCAGCTAGCCCAGAAATCTACGATGACAGGTAACTCATTACCACCAACATACTTTTCAAAAGATTGATCATCTAGCTCAGCTGGTTGATGGGTGTGTAGCGGGCCTTTGCACTTACCACATTTGCCATCGACATGTGATTTGTCATCAGGAATACGGTTGGATGTATTACAGCTAGGGCAGACGATAATCATAAAGCTCACCAAAGAATTGAAAGTAATTTATGCTAGGGGTAAAAATTTAAAAGCCTGATTGAGGTTAACTGCAATCAGGCTTTTTCTGCATTAGCGCTTAGGTTTATTCTACGCCTTGGCTCTTCAGGTAGTCTTCGTAACCACCGCGGAAGTCGACAATGCCATCTGGCGTGATCTCAAGAATTCGGGTTGCTAGAGAGGATACAAACTCACGGTCATGGCTGACAAAGATCAACGTACCTGGGTAGTTCTCTAGGGCAAGGTTTAAGGATTCTATTGATTCCATATCCAAGTGGTTGGTCGGTTCATCCATTAGCATGATATTCGGGCGCTGAAGGATAATCTTGCCAAATAACATACGGCCTTGCTCACCACCCGAGATCACTTTAACCGACTTATTGATCTCTTTTTGAGAGAACAATAAACGCCCCAGCGTACCACGGATAACTTGCTCATCATCGCCTTCTTGGCCCCATTGACCCATCCAATCAAGCAGAGTTTTATCTTCTTCAAAATCAGCAGCATGGTCCTGTGCGTAGTATCCAAATTCTGAGTTTTCAGACCATTTGATTTCACCCGCAGTCGGCAGAAGGTCACCATACAAGCAGCGTAATAGGGTGGTTTTACCACTACCGTTAGGTCCGATAATAGCAATGCGCTCGCCAACCTCTACCATTAGATTAAGGTCTTTAAACAGCTCTTCATCAAAAGATTTACCTAAACCTTCTACTTCAACGGCTAGACGATGCAGTTTGGTGTTTTGTTCGAAGCGGATAAATGGGTTCTGACGGCTTGAAGGTTTCACCTCCTCTAGCTCGATCTTCTCTATACGACGTGCACGTGACGTTGCTTGCTTAGATTTAGATGCGTTGGCAGAAAAGCGGCTCACAAAGCTCTTAAGATCAGCGATCTGTGCTTTCTTCTTAGCGTTATCAGCAAGCAGGCGTTCACGTGCCTGTGTCGATGCAGTCATATACTCATCGTAAGAACCTGGGTAAACACGTAACTCACCGTAGTCCAAATCAGCCATGTGCGTGCACACACTGTTTAGGAAGTGACGGTCGTGCGAGATGATTATCATAGTGCAGTTACGCTCATTAAGAACGCCTTCCAGCCAACGGATCGTATTGATATCCAAGTTGTTGGTAGGTTCGTCTAGCAACATGATGTCTGGTTCTGAGAACAGTACCTGTGCAAGTAAGACACGAAGCTTCCAACCAGGTGCTACTTCACTCATCGGGCCGAAATGCTGCTCAGTCGGAATGCCTACACCTAAAAGCAGTTCGCCTGCACGTGATTCAGCACTATAGCCGTCCATCTCAGCGAATTCGCCTTCGAGCTCTGCTGCACGGATGCCATCTTCTTCAGTCATCTCTGGGTTGGCGTAGATAGCGTCACGTTCTGATTTAACAGCCCACAACTCTTCATGGCCCATAATAACGGTATCCATCACGCTGAATTCTTCGTAAGCGAACTGATCCTGTTTTAGCTTACCAATACGCTCGTTTGGCCCTTTGGACACATTGCCTGCGCTTGGTTCTAAGTCTCCGCCTAAGATCTTCATAAATGTGGATTTACCACAGCCATTTGCGCCAATTAAACCGTAGCGATTACCTTCGCCAAATTTAACTGAAACGTTTTCGAATAGAGGTTTAGCACCAAACTGCATGGTGATATTTGCTGTGGTTAACACGATATTAGATCCGCTATAGATGACTGCGCTCTTAAGGAGCGAGTAAGGAGATAAATTTTGTACGTATTATGCCAATAACTGCATGTAGGTAAAAGGTTGAAGCGTTGCTTTCTAGGCTGAGGATTCAAAACAACTTACGCAAAACCTTATATACCAAGGTATAGTAATAAGTACATATTGGAATAACAGACCTCCATCTAAGAAGTAGGACAATGCATTATGTCTGAGAAAGACCAAACACAAGAAGTTACAAAGGGCCGCCTGACTACACGTACTATGGCCATGCCAGGTGATACCAACCCTTCAGGAGATATTTTTGGTGGTTGGGTGTTATCGCAGATGGATATTGCGGCGGGTATCTGTGCAGGCCAGCGCGCGCAAACCCGTGTAGTGACTATGGCGGTAGATAGCATGTCTTTCATCCGTCCAGTAAAAGTGGGTGATGTACTGGGTGTCTATACGGAAATTGTAAAAGTAGGCCGTACATCGATGCAGATTCACGTTGAAGCTTGGGTGCGCCGTAGTCGTATTGGTAAACGTGAAAAAGTAACACAGGCGATTTTTAAGTTTGTCGCGATCGATGATGATGGCGTACCAACACCTGTTCCTGCAGAAGCCGATCTGCCAGCTTACGTTTTGGAAGATTAATCCGTGATTACATTTTCGCTTATCAATAAATTGTCTGCGCCAGAAGTAGAACCTCAATCTGATGTTCGTTACCTACTGAGGCAAGAGGGGCGCAAGCAAAGTTTGCTGCTGTGTTATGCGCTAAAACGGGACTTCCTTTCAGTACCCAAAACTTATTCGATTGTCGAATTCAGTGCTGATGAAGTGCTTGAAGTTCATCAGATGTCTATTGAGGACTATCTCGATGGTTTCGAAGAGGAGATGGATATACCGCAGGCGGGCTTTTATCAATTCGATACCGATGAGCCAGAGGAGGCTAGCGCTGATGACGAGGATGAGACCGATGTCCTTGTGCTAGTGATTAGCGACAGTGTCTTTGAAGTTACCTACCAATCGCTCAAACAGCACGAAGATATCTATCACTGTGCTAATGCTGAACAGGCATTAATACAGTATTTAACCGCTGAATAAATACCTAGCTAACACCACCATATTACAGTGACTATGGATGGTGCTAAAAGCGGTAACAAGATAATATGAGCTTCACCTCAATGGAGGTGAAGTTTCATTGTATCTATGGATTGCCGAGCCTTATTTAATGCGCATTTTACACACCTCTGACTGGCACTTAGGTCAGCACTTTATTGGAAAAAGTCGATTAGCCGAACACCAAGAGTTTATTAAATGGCTATTAGGTGAAATTCAATCAAATCAGATAGATGCGCTAATAATATCAGGTGATATCTACGATACAGGTTCGCCACCAAGTTATGCTCGCGAGCTATATAATCAATTGGTTATCGAAGTAAATAAACTCGATTGTCAGTTAGTGGTTTTAGGCGGTAATCATGACTCTGTTTCTACGCTGAATGAATCCAAAGGCCTGCTCAAACATCTCAATGCAGAAGTCATAGCGAGTGTTGAATCAGAACTTGAGCAGCAGATTATTACCTTGAATCATCGCTCAGGTGAACCGGCTGCCATCCTGTGTGCAATTCCTTATATTCGTCCTCGTGATGTGATGCAAAGTGCCGCAGATCAATCGGCAAAAGATAAAGCGCATTCGTTAGGCACAGCAATCGCAGAACACTATCAAGCCATCTATGATCTGGCTGATCAAAAGCGAAAAGACCTTGGACTGTCGATCCCGATCATTGCTACGGGGCATTTAACGGCAATGGGTGTTAAAACCTCCGAGTCTGTTCGCGATATCTATGTTGGTAATCTAGAGGCATTTCCAGCCAGTGCATTCCCACCAGCAGATTACATCGCTTTAGGCCATATTCACCGCCCGCAATTAGTCGCTAAGTCTGAACATATTCGCTATTGCGGCTCACCAATCCCTTTAAGCTTTGATGAGATCGGTACGCAAAAGCAGGTATTGATGGTTGAATTTGAACAAAGCCATTTAAAAGAGATAACACCGCTTTTAGTGCCGACCTTCCAGCCAATGGCAAGCATCAAGGGTGATCTTGATTCGATTAAAGCGCAGTTGGATGAACTTGAAGCTGAACAGCATGAACTTCCT
The DNA here is from genome assembly GCF_047778075.1 of Neptuniibacter sp. QD57_21. Lineage (GTDB taxonomy): Bacteria > Pseudomonadota > Gammaproteobacteria > Pseudomonadales > Balneatricaceae > Neptuniibacter. The sequence goes on from NZ_CP180549.1 coordinate 1,793,328, forward strand.
GTTTGGTTATCGATTGAGGTTCAAACCCAAGATTACCTGAACGATCTTACACAACGTGTTGAGCAACTAACTCAAGATCTTAACGTTGAGGTTCTGCAGTTACGAAGGGCGCGCAAACAGATCCAGCGAGGTTTAGTCGGCAAGGAGAAAGAGACGCTCTCTGAGTTGAATGCTTACGAGGTTTTCACGCGTAGGCTTAACGATGAGGTTTTCGAATCCGAAGCCGAACGAAACCGTATTCAACGACTTAAAGATCGCTTCTGCCAGATCGTAACGACTGTAGAGTCTGAAAATGATCTTCCTGCAACTAAGCCAGTGGATGAGTTCTTATCTACAACACAGTTCTCTCTTGCTCAAGACTGCCCAGAGCAAGAGAAAGAGCAAGAAGAACACTTGGAATCAGAGGATTTAGAATATCCTAGTGAGCATGCTGCAGTCGAAGAATCTAATAGTGCTTCTGAATCAGAAGAGCTTGGACAGGAAAAAGACCAAGACCATAACACTCTAAATCTGTTTTCTTTAGAGAGTGATTCTTCCGATGAGCCAAAATCCATTGCAGTTAAAAACAAGCACGCAAAAGGCAAAACGGAAAAAGTTGAGCAGGCTAAACAGCTAAATGACACTAAGATCGATCAAGACGATCTTTTCTCTGCTTTAGCGCCAGATACAGCAGAGGAGAATAGCCTGTGAAAATATTAACGCTGCGTTTTAAAAACATTAACTCACTGAAGGGTGAGTGGAAGATCGATTTTACTCAATCTCCGTTTATCGATAATGGTCTTTTTGCCATCACAGGCCAAACAGGTGCCGGTAAGACGACTATTTTAGATGCGATCTGCTTGGCCCTGTATCACCGTACGCCACGTTTAGGGACTATCTCTAAAAGCACTAATGAGCTTATGACCCGCGGTACAGCAGACGCGCTGGCTGAAGTGGAGTTTGAAGTAAAAGGTAAATGTTATCGTGCGTTTTGGAGTCAACGTCGCTCCAGAGATCAGGTCGACGGTAATCTACAAGAAGCCAAAGTTGAATTGGCAGAGGTAGGTGGAAGCGGTGAAGGTAAAATCATTGCTTCACAGGTTAAGCAGAAGAATGAGCTAATCGAGACAATCAGCGGCTTAAACTTTGACCGCTTTACTAAATCCATGATGCTGTCTCAAGGCCAATTCGCAGCGTTTCTCAATGCTGATGCAAATGAAAGAGCCGGATTGCTGGAAGAGTTAACCGGTACGGCTATCTACAGCTTGATATCAGAGAAGGTATACGAGCAGTTTAAAGAGGCAGATAACCACCTCAAACAACTGGAAGCACAGGCTAAAGGTGTTGAGTTGTTATCGGATGAGAAGATTGCTGAGCTTAAATCCGAACAATCAGCGATTAGTGCACAACTTAAAACCTTAGAGAAAGAGCAGAGCGAACAGCAATCAAAGGAACGCTGGTGGACTGATCTGCAAAAAGCTGAGCAACAAAAACAAAGCGCTTTGACTGAACAGGAAGGCGTTAAGCAGCGTAAAGAAACGGCTAAAGGCTCTCTAGATAAGTTAGCAGTGTGCGAACCGGCTGAGAAACTAAAAGCTCCGTACCAACTTTATCAAAGTGCAAAGCAACGGCTTAACGATCTTGCACAGATTAAAGAGCAAAATGCAGCTCAATTAGTGTCGGCTACCGATCAGCATAAAAGTTCAGCGCAATCTCTTAATGAAGCAGAGCTAAAACTAAAACAGACTAAACAGCATCAATCAGAACAAGAAACGCTGATTAACGAGCAAGTAGTGCCGTTGGATGCTGAGTGTGAACGGCTTATTCAATTAAAAGAGAGCGCTACTGATGAACTGAAAAAGCATCAGTCTGAATTAGAACAGCAGAAAACAGCACAAAAACAGATTAACGACAAAATTAATCAAGCCAAGGCTGAAACCTCGCAGCTTGAAAATCAAATAGCCGAACTTTGTCATCTTGAAGGTGCTGCAGAGCGTATCCCTTTATGGCGTAGTCAGCTAGAGCAAACACATCAACATACCGCTGAAGTTAAAAACCTGACAGATCACCTTTCAGGCTTACAAAAGCAAATAGATACGGAAAAACAAAAAACTGAGTATTTACAGCGAGATGTATCTGAAAGCACCGCGCAAAAAGAGAAGTTGATCGACGGCTTTAAGAACACTCAGGAGCAGTTGCAAGCACTATTAAATGGCCGTCTACTAGCCGATATCGAAGCAAAGTACAGCCAGCAACAATCGCTGCAAGCAAGCTTTATGCAGGCGAAGAATCTATCTGCTCAGTATATCCAGCTGCAAAGTGAGCAAACTGTTGGCAGTAATGAGTTAAGTCAGCTTGAAGTTACTGCTCAGAAAATTGAAGGTGATCTCACTAATCTTCGTGAGCAGTATCAGAGGGAAGATCAGCAGTTCAAAGATTTAAAGCGACTGTTAGAGCAAGAGCGCCAAATACAAAATCTCGAAGCAGAGCGGGCTAAGCTTCAACCGGATCAGCCTTGTCCGCTGTGCGGCTCAAAAGAGCATCCCCTAGTGGCTGATTATCAACCTCTAGATATGGGCGAAACCGAGCAGCGCTTTGTGATGGCTGAACAAGCGCGTGATCAGCTCAAGACTCAAGGTACTCAACTAAGAGAGCGCTACAACCAATTAACAACCGTACAGATAGTTGGCCTTCAAACCCGCCTGCAGCAGACTAATGAGCAGTTACAGCAGCTCTTGCAAGAGTGGCAAGTTCTACAGCAACTGTTTGGTTTTGCTTTCGAGCCCAACCAGACTGAACAGCTAGATTATGCAATTACACAATTCGAGCAGCAGCTTAGTAATCAGCAAGCTGAAATCGAACAGCTGCGCCAGTTTAGTGAGCAGATCAATCAACAACAGCAAGGGATCCATAAGGCAGAACAGACCTTACAGCAAGCTCAAGCCAACTTAGAATTGGCCAATAAAGAGTGTGATAACCTAACTCAGTTGCAGCTTAAAGATACACAGCGTCTGCAAGAGCTTAACGAGCAGATCGCTGTGGTTAAGCAAGGTTTATCTCAAGAAGTGGCTGAATTACAACTGACGCTACCCGAACAAGGGCTAACGGATTGGTTAAATACGCTAGAAAGCCAAATCGCTAACTTACAGCAGTTACAGCAACGCCTTGAAATCTTAAATCGCAGCCAAGAAACATCTGCTGTTGAGTTAACTCAGGCTAACCAATCGCTAGAAAAGCAAACTGGACTCTGTACCGAACATCAAAACAGTCTTAATGATCTGTCAAAGGAACTTACTGAGAAACAAATAGGGCGTCAGGAACTATTTGGTGATAAATCAGTTGCAGAGGAACGCTCACGTCTACTTGCAGAGGTAAACAAAGCTGAGCAGAACCACCAGCAGATATCTGCTACACATAAACAGCACGAAACCGAGCTAACCCGTTTGCAAACAATGATTGCTGAGCAAGAACAACAGCTGGGTCTACTCCAAACTGAATTTAGTAGTCAGAAAATTAAATGGCAACAAGCGCTAGAAGGTAGTCCATTTGATTCTGAGCTGGCACTCCTCGATGCCCTAATTTCTGACGAAGAGAGGCAGCAGTTAAAAGCGCTAAGCGAAGAGATCGCCAAAGCTGAACAGCATTCTGAAACTTTACTTAAACAAGCTGAGCAGCAACTAATAGAGTTACAGCAGTTTGGATTAGAAAAGCAGTATGAAAAGATCAATGGTGAGCAAATCGCTATAGAGTTGGCTCAGCTAGATAATCAGATTAAACAGCTTTTACTTCAAAAGGGCGAAGGCTCTGCACTACTACAAGACAACGAAAAGCGCCGTGAATCGCAACAGCAGCTATTTGCTGAGGTAGAGCAGTCAAAACAAGAATATGATGATCTTTCCTATTTGAACTCCCTTATTGGCTCTCAAAAGGGAGATAAATTCCGCCGCTTTGCTCAAGGCCTAACACTCGACCATTTGGTTCACCTAGCGAACAAACAGCTAGAACGTCTGCATGGTCGTTATATGCTGCAGAGAAAACAATCGGGTGCTCTAGAGCTTCAAGTACTGGATACCTGGCAAGCAGATACCGTGCGCGATACCAAAACATTATCAGGCGGTGAAAGCTTCCTAGTCAGCTTGGCATTAGCATTGGCGCTGTCAGATCTTGTAAGTCAGAAAACCAGCATTGATTCTCTTTTCCTAGATGAGGGTTTCGGAACCCTCGATAGCGAAACCCTAGATACAGCATTGGATGCGTTGGATAGCCTAAATGCCTCAGGCAAGATGATTGGTGTTATCAGTCATATTGAAGCAATGAAAGAGCGCATCCCAGTGCAGATTAAAGTTAAGAAGATGAGTGGGTTGGGTACGAGTAGGTTGGAAGAGCAGTATTCGATGGCAGGTTGAACAGAGAGCTAGATTCAATCTAGCCCTCATAAATCTATTTTTATAGATCTTGTAATGGACTAATAACAGCGCGTCCACCACGATTAAGTACATGGGTATAGATCTCAGTGGTTCTTACGTCGCTATGCCCAAGCTGTTCTTGCACCGTTCTTATATCCGCACCGCGTTCTAAGAGGTGTGTTGCAAAACTATGGCGAAGGCTATGGCAGGTTGCGGGTTTGTTTATCCCACTCTTAACGACCGCACGTTTGAATTCGCGTTGCATGGAACGTTCGTGGATGTGGTGCCGGCGAATAGCATTGTTATTACGTTCATCGACTAAGCGTTTCTTTGTTGGAAATAAATATTGCCATGCGAATTCGAAAGGAGCATTTGGATACTTCCTTGCGAGAGCAGGGGCTAGATAACAACCTGACCATTCTTCAGAGACCTTATCTTCTTCCCAGCATAATTTGCTGTATTTAATCTGTTTATGGAGTTCTGTAACACAGAGCTCTGATAAGGTGGTAATTCGCTGTTTGTTTCCTTTTCCTTCATATATGTGAATTGATAGTCTATTAAAATCAATATCTTTGATTCTAATCCGACAAGCTTCCATCAAGCGTAATCCTGAGCCATACATCAGCTTTGCGCATAGAAGATAATCACCATGTAAATGGTGGAAAATTCTCCTTAACTCTTCTTGTGTTAAGACGATAGGTAATTTTTTTGGCTTAGATGCACGTTTAAATGAACCAAGTTGTAGCAGTGATTCGTCCCTACCGAAATATTGTTTGTATAGATAGATAAGTGCATTTAAAGCTGTTCGTTGTGTGGAAGGGGATACTTGTCGAGTTACTGCGAGGTACTCAAGGTAGCGTACGATTTCAGGAACACCTAATTGCTCTGGGTGGGTTCTATTATTGAATCTAATAAAATCTAAAACCCAATGAATATAAGTCTTTTCGGTTCTTTTACTGTAGTTTCTAGCGCGAATATGCTCGCGAAGCGACTGAATGAATGGAGAGGCCATTGTACATCCTTGTACTGGTTTTTTAGTCAGTATTTCATGTGGCGTTTAGTTGTGCAAACATAGAGAAACCAAGGAAGTAGGTTAACCTACCTTAATGGATTGATGAGAATGATTCGTATCAATGGTCATTTTTCAATTTTGATGTGGAAACATGACACTTTGTCGCTTTTCTACAAATTAGCCATTCTGAGATTTTAAATATATGTATTTAATATCAAAAGGTTATGCCTAACTTCTAAAATATTAATATTGAAGATATACGACAAAGTGTCGCCTTTCTACATTTCACTTGTCGTATATTTAGCTGTTATAAATAGGTAAGCATATGGAAGCTTTATACATCATTGTAGCAATAATAATCCTTATGTTAATCCTAGGTGTCTTAGAGCATTTCAGGATGAAACGGTTATCCAATGAGCGTGGGGAAGCGGATATCTGCGAATATGCGAGATCTTTCGAGTACAGAAGTGTCGATACTAAAATTATGAGGGAAGTTTGGAATGAACTTCATCTCTGGCTTGGAAAATACAACGGTAAGCCTTTCCCCATCGAAACCGAAGATACGTTTGATAGTACCTATAATATGGACCCTGATGATCTTGATGATATTTATTTGGCTGTAGCAGAGCGCTTGGGAATTTATACTGATAGCCCTGAGAAAAATCCATATTTTGACAAAGTTACCTCAGTAAAGAATTTGGTGTTGTTTCTGCATCATCAACCAAGATTCAGAAATACATAATAAAAAAGCCACCCGACGTACTCTTTTAGGCTGCTATGAACAATAAACATAAATGCTAGAAATTTTAGAAGCTGTAATCAAAGGCCTCGGTCTTCTTTTAAAGCTCGCTATAGAGGGCGGGGTACTGTTGGATATGAGCCTGTCAGCTACAGGTCGGTATTCTATAAAAGTAGTGTACCCTCCGCATTGGAATAAGCAGGTTCGCTATGGCGATGCGGTAGAGCGTTTAGTTGGGGCTGTTATATGGTGTATTTCGGCTTACGTTCTGTATTCGCTATAAGGCCTTATAAGGTTTCTAGTTGAAAACTTAATTACCCGTCCCGTTAACAGATTTATTCTTCACTTATAATCCGTATACCGACCGTTAAACCTCAACGTTAGTGATTTGGATTTATGTATGCCTCAACATGAACAAGCAACTTGCCCGAAGTGTGACTCAATGTTTGAGTGCAAAGTCGGTAGCTATTTTATTTGTGATTGCAGTGAGATCTACCTAACAAGGGAGCAGGCCGGTTATTTGGCTGAAAGATGGGATGTGTGTTTGTGCTGTAAGTGTCTAAATGAGTTTAAAGAAAGTTGGGATAACATTCCCGATTCTGAAAAATAAACAGAGCCCTTCAGTTTGATAGATTGAAGTGAGAAATATTAAGGAAAAAGATGATCATTAGAGAGATGAAAGAGAGCGATACCGAGGGCGTTAGTCAGGTCTGTTTAGACGCTTTCTTTGACTCGGTTGCTGGATCATTGTCTGATGAAGGGATCGCTACTTTTGCGGCAATATCCTCTGCAGATGCTTTTGCCGAGAGGATGAAAGAAGATAATCGTATGCTCGTCGCAGAAGATAATAACGGTGAAATCTTAGGCGTTATAGAGCTAAAGGAAGGCCGCCATATAGCGATGTTATTTGTTACGCCTAGTCAGCAAAAAGGCGGGATTGGTCGGAGATTACTTACAGCTGTATTGAAATATGCGAGATCAGAGATCGTAACTGTCAGCGCTTCATTACCTTCAGTGCCTGCTTATCGGAAATATGGTTTTGAGCTTAAAGGGGAGGTGGGAGAGTTGTCAGGCTTGGTTTATCAACCTATGGTACTAATGATTAATCAATAGGTTAGGTCTTGTTTTTAATGCTAACAATTACTTCATAAGCCTCTCTGATCTCATTAAATTTCACCTTACAGCCACCTTTATCTGGATGATGTTCTGAGGCTAATTTTCGGTATTGTGTTTTGACCGACTGATAATCGCTGTCTTCAGTTAGACCTAAAACATCGAGAGCATCCTGATAGTGATCTTGATTAAAATAACGGGTCCAAAAACTATCTAGCAGTTTGTTAACCGATTCTTCGTTACTTGATGTGAACTCATCCCAATCCAGATAGTACTCTCTGACTGCTTGATCTGACTCTAGTGTCAATTCGTTTTGATTGCTGATTTCGGTTTTGATAAGTCTGATCTCTAATGCAGAGATAGTCAGCGTTAAGCCTTGATCCCAAAATTTGGATTGTAGGGTATAGAGCGCATTCATAATCAGGAAATGCTGTCTAAACAGGGCCAAGTCACTACCTGAGGGTGCATCTTCCCCGAAATCATCAGCGTTGAGATCTAGAGCTTTTAACAACTCATATTCACTTAAGCTGCTTTCCGACTGTCTAAGGATATCTTCTATGGGAGTTACTAGTGGGTTGCGATGCATAATTCAGTAGTTTTGCTGATGATTAGAGCAGCTTATCGGCGTAGGATGAGGATTACCAGTCGAGAATATTTCATGCATTAAAACGCACGATTGGCTTTTACCCAAGTATTGGTAAGCGTAAAATACTGCCTTGCAGTTTAGTAACCAGGAATAACAAAAATTATGAATCTGGCAGATCAAGTTCAAGCGCTGTACGCAAAGTATGGTGCTTTAAAAGGCATTACTATTGAGATTCATAAGCAGCTCATTGCCATTGCTGTAAAAAATGAAGCGGCTTCGGCCACTGTTTTTTTGCAAGGGGCGCAAGTTGCTGAGTACAGCCGAATAGGGGAGCAGCCTGTTTTATGGCTGAGCCAAGAAAACGATTTTAAAGCCGGTAAGTCTCTGCGCGGTGGAGTACCTATCTGCTGGCCATGGTTTGGGGATCTTTCCAGAAATCCAGATCAAGTTAAAGGCCAAGTTAGCAACGCAGAACCACCTGCACATGGCTTTGTGCGATCTGAGGATTGGGAGCTATTAGCTGTCGATCTGATCGATAGTGAAACGACCCGATTGACACTTCAGCTCGAGGTTTTGCCTACAGAGCTCTGGGCTTTTCCTGCGGTCCTGCGGTTGACAGTTACCGTGGGTACCGAATTAGATTTAGAGCTCAAAGTTAAAAACTTAGGTTCGGATGCCTTTAGTTATACCAGTGCTTTGCACAGTTATCTTCAGATTGGTCATGTCAGTGAGACTGCTATCGAAGGATTGGAAGCTGTTGAGTACATAGATACGCTGGAGGATTGGCAGGTTAAGCAATCTAACACTGCCATTGGCATTTCGGCTGAAACGGATCGTATCTACCCAAATATTCCAGCTCAGGTTGCTATCAAAGATAAGCAGATGCGTCGTCAGATCCTTATGAGTGCTGATAACCTCCCTGATATGGTGGTTTGGAACCCTTGGATCGATAAAAGCAAACGTTTAAGCCATTTTGCTGATAATGACTATGAGAATATGGTCTGCTTAGAAAATGCTTCTGTTCTCGATAATGCGGTTGAACTAGCGCCTGGTAGTGATTCCATTAGCAAAGTTTCGATCCGCTCTGTTCGTCTGTAACCCTATAGATTACAGACGAAGAACACACCCATACTCAGTACGGCTGTCATCAAGGTGTTTTTAGTTAAAAGCATCAGCACGATGGCAGCCAGTGCGCCTATAATATATGGGCTGTCCAAGTTCGTTGTTAGCTTTCCTTCCTGTAAGAATACTAATGGGCCTATAACGGCTGCTAGTACGGCAGGGGCCGAATAGCTGAGCAGCTCTAGAGCCTTATCATTTAGCTTTAGTGGTAAGCGGGGTTCTAAAAAGAGATAGCGACTTGCGAATACAATGATCGCCATAAGCCCGAACAACAGCCAATCATTCATTTTGATCTCCTCGCTGTGCATTTAAAGAAATAACCACTTAACATCCCCAAAATAATTGAGACCAATAAGCCTGCTTGGACCTCATGAGCTTCGCAGTACACCGATACCACCAGAGATACACCTACACAGACCAGATATGAGAGGTTCCTTATCATTGGGATGAGTATGGCGATAAACGTAGCGACAACCGCGAAGTCCAATCCAAGGGTAGTTAGATTGGGTAAAGCTGCGCCTGCGACGATCCCTAGCAGCGTCGCAAAATTCCAGGCGATATAGAAACTTAAGCCGCCACCTAATGCATACCAACGATTAAATATACCGTTATCTTGAGTGCCGTTTACGAAGAGTTCGTCGGTTAACAGGAAGCCGAGTGAACTGCGCCATTTAAGAGGTAGTGCCTGGATATGCTGTCGCATTGCCATGCTATACAGCAGATGTCGTGAGGTAATCAGCAATGTGGTGACGAGTATGCTGAACATAGAAGCGCCGGCTTGTAGCATACCTATAGCAACCAGCTGTGAAGTGCCCGCAAATACAAACAGTGACATGGCCTGAGTTTGCCAAGCGGTTAGACCTGATTCGATCCCGTATGCGCCGACTAATATACCCCAAGGCAGCACAGCGACAATAAGGGGCAACATCGCAACCATACCTTTAAGGAAGGATTGCTTAGGGTTTAATGGAATTATTATCTGACTATTCACTTTCACGCTCTTTCTTATGTTGAGCGATAAAGATAAATATTCAGTGATTGTGAGTCTTGTACGGGATTGCTGCGTGTTTGTAATGCTAGCTTCTTATCTGCCGAGCATATTGACCCGGCGTTACACCGATAGTGCGTTTGAAATGACGGTTAAGATGGCTCTGATCGTGAAAGCCTGCTTTTAAAGCAGCATCTAATAGTGTGTCGCCTTGAGCTATAAAGCGCTTGCTTAGCCGTACACGGGATTGTATTTGATAAGCATGGGGAGGGAGTCCATAGAACTTCTGAAACTGCCGTACCAGATGAAAAGCACTAATGCCCGCAAGTTTGGCTAGATCTTCTAGAGACACATCAGCTTGTGGGTGATCATCGAGGTAGTTTTTTACCAAAGCGACTCGTGATTTAGCATCGGCCTGTTCAGGTATTTCTGTGATGCATTTACCATGACGCTGCATCAACTTGAGTAATGCGTTGTATAGCAGTGTCTCACGTAGCAAGCGGTTATCAGAGTGTTGCAGGTGATATAGGGATAAGCGAAACAAGCCTGCAAGCTCAGGGTCTTTAACAACAGGTTCTGAGAAATAGATTGAGCCGCTGATATTAAGGCCAGCTTCTTTCGCGATACTCGCTAATTGATCTGGTAGAGGATAGATCGCTTTATAAGACCAGCCACCTTCAGCTGCAGAGTGACCATCGTGTACTTCGTCGTGATTAACTAGGATGATAGTGTCTTGTGGCGCAACGTGGTTAGCACCATTTCTTAGGAAGCGCTGAGCACCTTCCTCAATCACGCCTACTGTATAGCCCTCATGGCTATGCCTAGAAAAATTCTGGCGCTCATAGGATGCTTCTAGCATCTCTAATCCGCCAAGTTCATCTTCTATATGGTAGTTAGCGATCTCTTTTTTGCTCATGGCTACATTCTAGCGCAAACCGTATTCCGGTTTTTGTACAAAATTGATCTTTTGCCTGGATAGAGTGGCGATGGAATTGACAATTTATCGATTTAATTAGATCAATTTGACCATAATATCGTGAAGGACGTTTGCAGCAGCATGTAATCTTCGCGATCCATCCATCAAATGGTGGTAGATCTCTCGCTTACACAGCATCTCGGTGGTGACTTCACCTTGGAAGAGTTCTTTTAAGCTGTGCCTATACAGTCTCTCGATACGTCTATGAGCATGTCGGGCAATTTGCGCATCTTTCTCGCTACCAGCAGGATAGGTAGACAGTCCTCCAAAACCTCTCTCTAAGGCTTCGCAACCCGTTAAAAGCTCTTCAAGAATCCTCACCATCTGTTCATCGGGCTCGACGCCTAGATCGAGCATCTCATTTATGGTGCTTTTACAATGTGTGATGATCCAATCTAATGAGGCAATGGCGCGGTAGATATCTTCGCGATCGATAGGAGTAGAAAATGCCCGGTTCAACTGGTGCAAGTTACGAATTTTCAGCGCGTCCGCTTGGTGCTCATCTGCTGCTAATACCTCAGCAAGATAGGGATTAGGGCTTTTCATATATTGATAGAGGTTTCGTATCGTTACCGTTACCAACGTACATTGCTCGGTTAGAAGTAAGAAAAAGTCAGGTGGCGTAGGGACAATCCTATTAAGGAGTTTACGAAAGAGGTTTTGTTTACTCTGATCGCTCATATCCAATCCTTTTCTATATTAAAGCAAGCTTAGTAAGGCTCAGTACGCCATAACTAATAATGGAGACTATGCCAGCACCCGGTATGGTGATTAGCCAAGTGATGCCGATCTCTTTAGCCTTTGTCCATCTAACGGCTTTAGCTCTCTCTGCCGCGCCTATACCCATAATAGATGAGGAAACTACATGGGTGGTCGATACTGGCGCGCCAATCATTGAGGCCAAAAAAATAACGCCTGCAGATGAGGCTTGAGAGTTAAAGGCATGTAGGGGCCTAATTTTGTAGATTGAGAAGGCTAGGGTTCTAACGATTCGCCAGCCGCCCAATAGCGTGCCTAATGTAATAGAGATGGCACAAACTAGGATGACCCAAAATGGCACTACAAATTCCGTGATCTCACCGCTCATTAGTAAGCAGAGGGTTAATACACCCATACTTTTTTGGGCATCATTAGCGCCGTGAGAGAAGGCTAACCCTGCGGTAGTGAACCATTGAGCGCCCCTTAATTCACGATTGATCAAAGGGCTGGCTGCTCGCAATAGATACAGGGTGATTCGTTGCAGTAAAAAGCCTATCCAAAATCCTGCTAAAGGGGATATAAACAGTGCTAGCAGCACCTTAGTAACGCCAGTGATCTGTCCTTGGGCTAATTGTGAAAAACCCCAGAGTACATGTTCTGGCCCGGCTGATACGACAACCGCCCCAACTAAACCACCAACCAATGCGTGTGACGAAGACGAGGGTAGGCCTCTATACCAAGTAAATAGATTCCAAACTGTGGCAGCTAATAAGCCGCAGATCACTAATGAGAGAGATAGATTGTTTGGGAGATCATCTAACGTCACGAATTTACCAATGGTGTTCGCGACAGCCGTACCGCCAAGCATAGGCCCCAAAAAGGTGAATGTGCCTATGACTAAAATAGCTTGTAGAGGTGTCATTGCATGCGAAGCGATCACTGATGCGATCATATTGGATGCATCGTGAAATCCATTGGTGAAATCGAAGACTATAACAATGGCTGTCGCAACTATGAGGAATAGCCCAATTTGATCCATCTAATTTGCTGACTCCCATTAGCTTTAATTTTTGGAGGCTAATAACTTAATAGTAGTCAGGGAATGGATTTATGGATTTGAAAAGGGCAGGAGAAATTAGTGCATGATCAGAAAACCCATTCCCAAAAGTATGGGAACGGGTTTATGAGTTGAAAATTAGGAGAACGCTATACTTTAACAACCCACTTTAGCTTTTTCTCTATAGCTTGAATCATCAGGCCAGCAACGTCTTTACCGGTTGCGCCTTCGATGCCCTCCAAGCCCGGAGAAGAGTTTACCTCTAACAGTAAAGGACCTTTCGCTGAACGAATTATATCTACGCCAGCTACTTTGAGGCCCATGGCCTTAGCAGCTTTAATAGCGATCTTCTTCTCATCTGATGTTGGAACGATAAGGCTCGCTGTACCACCCTGATGGATATTCGCTCTGAATTCGCCAGGTTCAGCTTCACGCTGAATCGAAGCCACAACTTTTCCATCCACTACAAAGCAGCGGATATCTTTGCCGTTGGCTTCTTTTATAAACTCCTGAACGAGAATGTCGGCCTTAAGGCTCTTGAATGCATTAATAACACTCTCTGCGGCTTTCTTGGTTTCAGCGAGTACAACGCCTTTGCCTTGAGTTCCTTCAAGCAACTTAATGATCAGTGGTGCGCCACCAACCATATTAATCAGATCATCCGTTTCGAGCGGTGAGTTAGCAAAGCCCGTGATCGGAATATCAATCTTGCTCTCGAAGAGGAGTTGTAGAGAATGTAGCTTATCGCGAGATTGAGTAATAGCCCCTGCGGTATTTAGACAATACACACCCATAGATTCAAATTGACGTGTCAATGCACAGCCATAGAAGGTCATGCTTGGGCGAATCCGCGGGATAATTGCATCAAGATCGTTTAGTACCTTGCCGCCACGATAATGAACCTCTGGATTTTCAGCATCCATCTTCATGTAGCAGTGCTTGATATTCAGGAACACCATCTCGTGACCGCGCTCTTCACCTGCTTCCATAATCCTACGATTACTGTAGAGATTTGGGTTGCTAGCTAGTACGCCGATTTTCATGCCTTTTTTAGGTGGTTTTTTGCTTAGATAGAGCTCTTTCAACTCATCATCTGCAATATCACCTAAACAAAAAGATTCTTCTGGATCTACAATCAACTTACCCGACATCGCTTCACGGCCTAATAGCATGCGATAGCCCATCGCATCTCGATTGGTCAGGGTAAGTTCAACATCCCAGCTTTGATCGCCAATAGCTAAGCTTGTTTTGATTACATAGCGTTTTTCCGATGTGCCGCTAGAGCTTTTCACACTGCGGCGATCAAATATAGGGGCTTCGCAATGAACTACTGTTTTGCGATTGTCCTGTAATGGGCATACATCAAATCTGACCCAAGCAACGCCATCTCTTTGGAATTGTTGGATATTTAAAGCATGAATTGCAGATGTTTTGGCACCAGAGTCGACTCTGGCTTTAATTGCAGGAACGGCAAGTTGAGGGAACTTGCACCATTCTTCAGCGCCGCAGATATTCTTTTCGATTGTCACTCATTTGATCCTCAATAAAGGCATTTGCCTTGTGGTACATGAGTGCAATTTGACTCCTGTTTTAATCAAGAGACAATCTTTTTTTGCGGGTTTTATATGAAATTTTTTAGACGGTATTAGAGTGGATCTGAAATGAAAAGGGCCTAGTGAAAACTAGCAATGTTTTTCACTTAAGCTGGCAGAAAAATGTAGGAGGCCACCCTGTGGCCGATTTTCTCGCTCAGAGGGCTGAGCTCCTACCCAAAATACAGTTAGGAAAACCTTAAGTGAACGGTACTGTAGTAATGCTATGCCTTAGAGAATTTATTCAGCGGTTAGCTTTTCTAACTGCTTAAACTCTTTGATCCCACTGATCTGGTCTTCCGCGTGGTGGTTTACATATAGAACCGTTGTGTCTCCACTGGCACAGATTTTTTCAATTAACGCCAGTACGAGCTGGCGGTTGATATCGTCGAGGCCTAAGCAAGGCTCATCAAGGATCAACAAAGTAGGGTGCTTAACCATCGCTCGTGCAATAAGCAATAAACGTTGATCACCAAAAGAAAGCTGGTTATATGGCTCGTTGGCACGATCTTCCATACCTAGCAGGGCTAGCCACTGGTCTGCGACTTCTTTCTGCTTATCGGTACTCTTTGTGTACATACCGATACTGTCGTGGAAACCGGAGATAATGACGTTTCTAAGGCTGATGCTTACACGGTATTCCCACTGAAGCGCGGTAGATACATAGCCGATATATTGCTTGATCTGCCAGATGGTTTCGCCGTTACCGCGTTGCATACCGAATACAAAGATATCGTTGGTATAGCATTGCGGATGGTCGCCGGTAATTAGGTTCAGCAAGCAGGTTTTACCGCTGCCGTTAGGGCCGCTTAGTTGCCAGTGTTGGCCCGGCTTTATAGTCCAGTTAAGGCCGTCAATAACTTTTGAATCTGCGTAGGCAATTTTAATATCCGTTAAACGCACCAACGGATCTTCTGGATTCAGTGCTGGTGGACGATCGGATTCATCTGTAGGTGGCACAGATAGATCGGTCGTTTTAAGGTGTAACAGTTGATACAGGTCGTCGTAGGCTTGCTTGTCGTTAATATCAACTGTGTGATGAAGCTCACCTTTGTCGGTATAAGCAACATGGGTGATGAAGTCCGGCATTTCATCAAAACGGTTTAATACCAGAATCATACCCATTGAATCTATCTTGCTTGCTAGCAGGTCGTGCAACAGCTTCATAGAGTCAGCGTCTAGACCATCGAAAGGTTCATCTAGGATGATAAGGTCTGGATTATTCGCTAGGGCGCGAATTAGCATGATCTTACGCGTTTCACCTGTTGAGAGCTTTCTGAAGCTACGATCAAGCATATGTTCTAGTTTGAACATGCTAACAAGTTGATCGAGTAGTTCAGCATCAAATTCTGGGTAGATCGCTTTACCTTCTTCCAGAATTTCTCTTACCGGAGTGCCTTCACTAATAACATCCATGATATCGGCATCGTCTTTCTTAAGCTCTCGGGCAATCAGTTCTGCCTGAGCTTCAAAAGAAACAAGTTCAACATGTTTTGGTAGGCCCGAGATAGTCCCACTGACTTTATCGCCTGCACCGGCCAAGATTGCAGATAGGGCAGACTTACCGGAACCGTTGGTGCCAGTAATCACCCAATGTTGGTTGGGTTCAATTGTCCAATTGATGTTGTTGAGCGTGAAAGACTCACCAAATTCTGCCGTGTAATTCTCAATCTTAATGCTGTTCATAGTCTCTAATATGCGGATCTATCGATTGGGTTTTATAGGGATCTGTTACGGAAAAGGCTTAAATTTAGCTAAAAAAAAGCCAAGGCAAAGCCTTGGCTTTAATTTTCTTACAAGAAAGAAAATGTATAAATATCAGATAATTATACGATCTTCTTCATGTCAGCCATGTGGCCACGTAGCACTTTACCGATCGCTTCAACTGGGTGAGAGCGTAGTGCTTCGTTAACTTCGATTAGACGAGCGTTATCAACGCCAGTATCAGCAAGGTCTAGACCTTTACCGATAACATCAGTTTTGATGCCTTTCATGAAGTCGCCTAGTAGTGGTAGGCAAGCGTGGTTGTATAGGTAGCAGCCGTACTCTGCAGTATCAGAGATAGTTGCGTTCATTTCGTAAAGCTTCTTACGTGCGATTGTGTTAGCAATCAGCGGAGTTTCGTGTAGAGACTCGTAGTAAGCAGATTCAGCGATGATGCCTGCAGCAGTCATAGTTTCGAATGCTAGTTCAACACCCGCTTTAACCATTGCAACCATTAGGATACCGTTGTCGAAGAACTCTTGCTCAGAGATCTCTACGTCGCCTGCTGGAGTCTTCTCGTAGTTAGTCTCAGCAGTTTCTGCACGCCAGCCAAGAAGATTCTTGTCGTCGTTCGCCCAGTCTTCCATCATCACGCGAGAGAAAGTACCGTCGATGATGTCATCTTGGTGCTTGTTGTAAAGCGGACGCATGATAACTTTTAGCTCTTCAGAAAGATCGAATGCTTTGATCTTAGCTGGGTTAGATAGACGGTCTAGCATGTTAGTCACGCCGCCGTATTTAAGCGCTTCAGTAATTGTTTCCCAACCGAACTGGATAAGCTTAGATGCGTAACCAGCGTCGATGCCTTCTTCAACCATTTTGTCGAAGCAAAGGATAGAACCCGTCTGTAGCATACCGCAAAGGATAGTCTGCTCACCCATAAGGTCAGACTTAACTTCAGCGATGAAAGAAGACATTAGAACGCCTGCTTTGTGACCGCCAGTACCTACAGCGTAAGCTTTAGCTAGTGCAAGACCTTCGCCTTTAGGGTCGTTGTCTTCGTGTACAGCGATAAGCGTTGGTACACCGAAACCACGAACGTATTCAGCACGTACTTCAGAACCAGGGCACTTAGGAGCAACCATGATTACTGTTAGGTCGTCACGGATCTGCATGCCTTCTTCAACGATGTTGAAACCGTGAGAGTAAGATAGGCAAGCGCCTTCTTTCATTAGTGGCATTACAGCTTCAACAACAGGTGTGTGCTGCTTATCTGGAGTAAGGTTAAGAACTACATCAGCAGTTGGAATTAGGTCTTCATAAGTACCAACAACGAAACCGTTCTCAGTAGCGTTTTTCCAAGACTGACGCTTTTCTGCGATTGCAGCTGGACGTAGAGCGTAAGAAACGTCTAGACCACTGTCACGCAGGTTAAGACCCTGGTTTAGGCCCTGTGCACCACAACCGATAACAACTAGTTTTTTGCCTTTAAGAGCTTCAACGCCATCGCTGAACTCGTCCATAGACATAAAACGACATTTACCCAGCTGTTCTAGCTGCTCACGCAGTGGAAGCGTGTTGAAATAGTTCTTAGACATTTCTACATTCCGTAATAAATATAAAGTCGGTAAACCGACATGTTTGTTATAGCGCTACTCTAAAAGATAAAGGGTATCGCGTAAAATGATATATATGGTTTGCTCTGTTGCGTTTTGCGCAATGATTAATCCCATACAAAGTGAGGCAATAATAGCGGTTTATTAGCAGGTATCCAGTTTAAATAGATGAAAACTGTTTGAGATGATCAAAAAATGCCTTAACTGTATGTTTAATAAACAGAAAAGGGCTGTTTTGTAATTAATTTTGCATCTGCGTGAAATAGTGCTTGCTAAAGGTTGAGCCGGTCTATACTATTCGCACCACATTGATGCGGGGTGGAGCAGCTTGGTAGCTCGTCGGGCTCATAACCCGAAGGTCGTTGGTTCAAATCCAGCCCCCGCTACCAAACATAGAGAAAACCGATTTAGTTAATTCTAAGTCGGTTTTTTCGTTTATAGGGTATGTAATTTGTATGGAGAAGCTTGGTAGCGCGCCGGGCTCAGGTCTTATAACCCCGGGCGAAGGTCGTTGGTTCAGAAATGATGAAGTCATTACCATCTAGCACGCAGTACGCAGCCTGAAAGGTGGCAATAGCCAATCAATCCAGCCCCCGCTACCAAACATAGAGAAAACCGATTTAGTTAATCCTAAGTCGTTTTTTCGTTTCTATAGCCTAGTTACTTCCCAGATAAATACAGTGGTTGTCGATGAGCTCCCCAATTACCATGACTGTCTTCAAATCTACCAGGTAAAGGTTCGCCACAGCCAACACAGTAGCCTGATTTAAGATTCCACTCTCCTAGTTGATACCAATCGCGTTCAATCAAACGCAGTCCACAATTGTGGCAGTAGGTTGAGCTGCCGGTAGTATCATGAACATTACCCGTATAAACGTACCTCAGCCCGTTTTGCATTGCGATTTTTCTGGCGCGGGTCAACGTAGATGAAGGAGTTCGAGGCTTATCCAACATTTTCCAATCAGGGTGAAAAGCAGAGAAATGCAATGGGACGCAGGGACCAAGGTTGTCGTAAATCCATTGCGTCATTGCATCGATCTCTTCATCACTGTCATTTTCGTCAGGAATTAGCAGTGTAGTTATCTCAAACCAAACTGAGGTTTCGTTATGAAGGTAGAGAAGAGTATCTAGAACGGGAGTGAGGCTAGCGCCACATATCTTTTTGTAAAAACGTTCTGAGAATGCTTTTAAATCAATATTTGCAGCATCCATGTGCTTAAAAAAACGAGGGCGAGCTATATCGGTAATATAACCTGCGCTGACTGCGATAGCGTTAATTTGATATTCATGGCACGCGATAGCAACGTCTTCAGCGTATTCAAGGAAGATAACAGGATCGTTGTAGGTAAAGGCGATAGAGCGGCATAGGTGATTCTGGCAGTATTTTGCTAATTTTTCAGGGTTGGCTGCATCGGCAAGCTTATCCATTTCACGGGCTTTGCTCATGTCCCAGTTTTGACAGAATTTACAGGTGAGGTTACAGCCGGCTGTACCGAAAGATAATACGGGAGTACCCGGTAGGTAATGATTTAGTGGTTTTTTCTCTATGGGATCTATACAAAAGCCGCTTGAGCGTCCGTACGTGTACAGATACATCCGACCACCTTCATTACCACGCACAAAACAGAGACCACGTTGTCCGTCTGATAACTTGCAAAAACGTGGGCATAGATCACATTGAATTTTGTTTTGATCAAGTTCATGCCAGAACCCCACTTCAATGACACTCATACTGGGTTCCTATTTGGGTAATTAATCGGTGATGTTTTTAAAACTTTCGTAACTTATTTCTATACTTGAAGAGTAGGACGGCCCGTGAAAGTTAGCAATCAAACAACCTTCATGCGCTCTTGTTAAATGGGATATACCACGGAGAAGCTTATGAATACTCGTCAGCCAGCCGTGTCCGGTTTGTTTTACCCAGATGATGCTAGAGAATTGGCAAGAGAAGTAGATACTTTATTACGGAAAGAGCAGAGAGAAGTGGTCCCGAACTTAAGGGCTCTAATAGTCCCTCATGCTGGATATATTTATTCAGGAAGTGTCGCAGCCGCAGCTTATAGTTGTATCCCTCATGATTCACCGTTTAAGTACATTTTATTAATCGGGCCAAGCCATCGAGTGGCATTTCAAGGTATGGCGGTTCCTTTGGCTGATCAATTCAATACTCCACTTGGTAACATCGCTATCGCTGCGGATAGAGTCAGCGAATTAGTTGATAAAGGCTTTGTTAGTTACAACGACCTTGCACATACACAAGAACACAGTCTTGAAGTTCAGTTGCCTTTTATTCAACAAATCGATATTCAAGCAGATTTAATTCCTGTTGTCGTTGGAAATGCAACGGCAAGTGAAGTCGGTAAGATAATCATGCCTGCATTACAAGATTCAGAGGTACTCACCGTTATCAGTACGGACTTGAGTCATTACCATTCTTACGTTCAAGCTAAGTTAATTGATGAAAACACCAATAAACGCATTATTGATGGTGATACTGATATCACAGGTGATGAAGCTTGCGGATACATGGGCCTTAATGGTTTGTTATGGGCATTAGCTTCCACTCACTTAAAACCACATCTATTGCAAAGCAGTAACTCTGGAGACAGCGCGGGGGATAAGGCTCGTGTCGTAGGGTACGGAGCTTATGCCATCTATTGAATTTAGTTATGAACAGCAAAAGTTAATGATTGAAATTGTTCAAGATTCAATTGCATCAAAGCTGGAATTACCTTCAAAAAATGAGCCCATAGATTATGATTCAATTTCAAAACTGTCATGGCTTAATAAGCCAACTGCAACATTTGTAACTTTATCTATCAATGGCCAGCTACGAGGTTGTATCGGAACATTAGAAGCACGACGGTCTTTACTTAAAGATCTACAGAGCAATGCAGTTAACGCAGCCTTTTACGATTCTCGTTTTGAACCTGTTCCCGTAAGTGAATTTGATTCCCTTTCAATTCATATCTCTGTTTTAACGCCCCCAGTAGAATTGAGAGTATCAAATGAGGAAGAACTTATTAGTTGCTTAAGGCCGGGAATTGATGGAGTAATAATAGAAGAAGGAAGACATCGAGCAACCTTTCTACCTTCCGTTTGGCAGCAATTGCCTACAGCAAAAAAATTCCTTCAACAGTTGAAGTTAAAAGCTGGTTTACCTAACGATTACTGGAGTGGTCGAATCCATTTTTATATTTATCAAGTGGTAGATGTACTGGATAGAGATTGAAGTGAAATAGGGTATATTAAAACTATCTATACTAGACCAATTGCTAGTCCGATTTGTTTTTGAAGTACTTCCCTAAAGTATCAAGTTAATCAAACAGTTAGTGTTTAAATAAGTAATATATTAATAAGTAAAATTAAAAAAACTTAGTTTTGTAGATATTCGAAGTTGCATCTAGATTAACGACTGCTAATTTTATATTAAGGCTTGAGGTCGAGCCTGGATATGGACAATCGAAACATACACAAACTGGAAATTGTCACGTCTGAAGATCTGGCTATGCCAGTACCTCACAGTTGATTGCGTTTTTTCCTTGGTTCTATAGGGATGCCAAAGGATTAGGAATATAAAATAACGCTCTAACAGTCGCTGTAAGTAGCTTGTGTAGTAACAAACAAGTC
Source organism: Neptuniibacter sp. QD57_21 (assembly GCF_047778075.1). Classification (GTDB taxonomy): domain Bacteria; phylum Pseudomonadota; class Gammaproteobacteria; order Pseudomonadales; family Balneatricaceae; genus Neptuniibacter. The sequence continues at coordinate 1,814,547 of NZ_CP180549.1, forward strand.
CCAAGCTGAGAGTTAGTTTAAACAAAGAGTGCTGACTATATTAGTAAGCAATCCTTATGTGTTTACTTAACTAAGTCAAAACCCTCCATTTTCTGTTCCTCGCAATCTGTTTTTTTACTTATTGAATTTAAATATTGATAGTGAGGATATGTCTCATGAATAAGATATTCAAAGCATGTTGCGGGCTTATATTGATTGTTTTGTCCGCAGCTTCCTATGGCCAAGCTTGGGTGACAGTTCCATCGGGTGTTGGACTAGGAGAAGAGGTTGATGTCACTGCTGGGGGGTTCAGCCCAGATGAAACAGTTTCGGTCACAATTACCTACCCTGATGGTAACAATCACACAGAAGCAAAGGTAGCTAACGCCAATGGCGAGGTTACTCTTGTGCTGATTGCTGATGTGGCAGGTGAGTACAACATCGATGCAACTTCTCAAGCTAACCCTGAAAATGCAGCCTTTCCTGCGATTTTAGTCGTTATAGAGTAGTTGAGGGGGCATTATGAATAAGTGGAATTTTATTAAGAAGTCTACACCACTCTTGGTACTGGCCGTCTCTATGCCATTGCAGGTATTCGCATCTAATTCGTTGATTTATGTGTCAGAAAGGGATGGAGATAAAGAAGTGTTTAAACTTACTTCTGAAGGTAAGCATCTTCGTATGACATCAACGGCAGGGGATGCAATGGAACCGGTTGTCTCACCTGATGGTAAATGGCTTGCGTTTACCTTGTTAGAAAACGGTAATCCCGACATCTATGTAATGAATGTTGAGAAACGACAACCTAGGCTACTTTTTAGTAACCCTGGATTGGATATGTCTCCTGTTTGGTCTCCAGAAAGCGATAAAGTCGTTTTCGTAACAGACAAACCAGATAGTTCATCTATTTTGGCTGTAGATATAAACACAGGTGCCGTAGAACCAATGACGGACAAGAATACAGACGTACAGCCGCTGTTTTCACCTGATGGTCGTTATCTCAGTTTTGTTCGTATTAATGGACGCTCCAAAAACATTTCTGTAATGGATCTACACACTAAAAAAACTGTACAGCTATCAGCAGGTAAGAAGTTTAACGACGGCTCTCTGGCCTGGTCACCGGACGGGAAATACTTAGCGTTTACAACCAAACGAAATAAGAAGTTTTCTCTACGCAGATACGAATTTTCCGGAAGCGAGTTAAATCCGGTTGAAAAAATACTATACGAAGGTGATATCAAAGTTTCAGGGACTAATTGGTCGCCTGATGGTAAGCGGATCACGTTTGTAGGTATACCGTACGGTAAATCCGATAGAGAGGTGTTCACTGTTCAGGCTGATGGATCAGCCATGTTATCTGTTGGTCCTAAAGCAATGGACTCATCACAACCAAGGTGGGATTCAGAAGGGAAAAAAATCACTTTTGTTGGCTACAAAGGTCGAAAGACGCTTTTGTTCAACATAAACCCGGATGGCGGGGATTTAACCCAATTAACTGAAGATTCTATTACCGCACAAAGTCCTCAGTATGTTCGACGCTGATGCTTGGTTGATGACCGTATAAAAAAGGAATTGAATTATGAAACATCACAATTCACAAATTACTGCTTTTAAGATGAAGCTGTTGCCGTTAGCTATGAGTGCTTGTTTGCTACCAAGTGTTGCATCAGCGATAGAGTCAGCCACCTATACCTTGGATGCTGATTTTAGTCAGGGGATATTGAATGGCCTAAATTACGATGTAATAGCTGACCAACTCCAAATTAATGAAAACGCTACAACGTTCCCATTGTTGTGGATAGCAAATGCCTCTGAGGCTTCAGTATCTAAGCTCAATACAGACTCTAATTGTGAAACAGCTCGATATAAAACTTGGTTTGTAGGGGGAGGTAGTCCTTGGGCAGGTGCTGCTCCGTCACGTACAGCGGTAGACGCAGATGGTAATGTCTATGTATCTAACCGACATTTTGACGGTAAACGACCTCTCGTTATGAAAATTCTCAATGACAGTTTTATTGATCGAGATGGCGATGGCCAATTAGATACATCGACTGATGCAAACGGTGATTGCCGTATTACTCCAGATGAAATGATGCCACTAGTAGACTTGAATGGTGATGGCAGATTGTCTAATAACGAGCTTACAGATGAGCGAATTGCTTGGGTGGCAGAGGCTGGAGATCCTGGGAGGTTAGGTCGTAGCCTTTGCATAGGCAATGATGGCAACCTTTGGTTAGGTACATATTATGACAGAAGATATTACAAGCTAAGCTCAGCTGATGGCAGTCTTTTGGCAGGTCCTTACTCTGTAGGCGTTACTCCATATGGCTGTGTTGTAAATAGCAACGGTAAATTATATTCAGCAGGTTTGAGTAATCTGTTAGGTGAGCTTGATACTAATACAGGTACGCAAATTACCCGAAGTCATCATCAATCCTATGGTATCTCTATTGGGAATGACAAAATTTACCTGTCAAATAGGAATGGATATTCATTCTCAGAATTCAATCCTGCTAGCAATACCTTTTCTACACCAACGGGATACACTGGCATTTCTTCACTAGGGATTTCCGTTGATGGTGAAGGCAATATATTAGTTGGTAACCAAAATGGTGGTATGTATAAGTACAAGCCAGATGGGACCTTACTATGGTCAAGTCCCGCACAAGCTGGAACTGGTCATCTACGAGGTGTTGTTGTAGATGCAAATGGCGATGTTTGGGGCGTTCATGTTAACAATAACAATGTTTCTAAATATGATGGCTCTACAGGTGCACATCTAGGTGTATTCCCAGTTGGGGCTGGGCCATATACCTATAGTGATGCTTCAGGTATTGGAGTTCGTAACAGTACACTTCCATCAGGCTTATGGACTTTCGTTCATGATAGTGGTGAAGACGATTCGACTTGGGATGCAATTTCCTGGACTGATCTTCTTCCAGAAGGAACATCAGTAGAGGTTAAAATCAGATCAGCAAACACAGAAGAAGCCCTAGGGGCTGCAGTATATCAAACTGTTAATAATGGGGTGGCTCCAGCAAATGTCATTGGCCGATATGCGCAAGTTCAGGTAAGGCTCGCTGCAAACGAGGCAGGCGACTCACCTGAATTTTATGATCTAACTCTAAATTGGGAATTGGCAGCTCCACCACTGGTACCACCGGTTGTTAGTGTTTCTCCTGATGCTACTTCAATTAATGAAGGTTCAAATTTCAGTGCGAGTGGATCATTCTCGGATCCAGATAACTCCACAGGCTGGTCCGGCACTGTTAATTACGGAGATGGCACAATAGAACCATTAGTAATTAACGAAGCAGCAATGACCTTTAGTCTTTCTCATATCTATGGTGATAATGGTCTTTACACTGTTAGTGTTGAATTGAATGATGCCGACGGTGGATCTGATGGAGAAACTCATGATGTAACAGTCTTTAATGTTGTGCCCATGATTAATCAATTAACTGTCGATCCTCTAGTCAGTGTTAATAGCACGGTTAATTTAGATGTGTCATTTGATGATGATGGTTTCCTTGATACCCATACAACTGAAGTAGATTGGGGTGATGGCACACCTAACGAATTTATCACCGTCGATAATGCAAATAACACTGCTGCAGGTTCCCATGTCTACACTGAACCTGGTGTTTATACTGTCACTGTAACAGTGGCTGACGATGATGGTGCATCTGCTCAGCAAACATACCAGTACGTCGTTGTGTATGATCCAAGTGCTGGCTTTGTTACGGGTGGTGGCTACATCAATTCACCATTAGGGGCATATGTGGCTGATCCAAATATGGTAGGTAAGGCTTCATATGGCTTTGTTGCCAGATACAAAAAAGGTAAGTCTGTACCTGACGGCCAAACGCAGTTCCAGTTCAAGGCTGGTGATCTAAACTTCCATTCGGCGTCTTATGAATGGCTAGTCGTAGCGGGTTCGCGGGCTCAATTTAAGGGCGATGGCACTATTAATGGCGAAGGTGATTATGGCTTCATGCTCACAGCCATAGATGCGGCAATCAATAACAGTATCGATGTGGATCAGTTCCGAATTAAAATTTGGGATAAAGCATCAGGTGCAATTGTTTACGATAACCTGATTGGTGAAGCTGATGATACCGATAGCCTGACTTCCATAGCAGGTGGTAATATCGTAATTCATACCAGTAAGAAAAAATAACTATAAGGACTATCAAACTTTTTAATTAACTTTTAAAGCCCATATCATTTTGTGATATGGGCTTTTTATTTGGGGGGGATTTATGTTGCAGAGATCGCAATCTTGCTCACTGTAATCACTGAAACTTAGAGGTTTATGAGGCTTGTTGATAGTAAAGGGATGTATAAATAAATTCTGCAAGACAACTAGCCTGCACTTCATTGTAAGTTTTATTTTAGTATTAAGGGGCGCTGTATTTAACACGTTTCTATTGAAGCTAATAGTTTAGATAATCATCGCTTTCGTTTTGTCGTTGTTTAAGCTCTGTTGCCGCCGCTGCCAGATTTAGATTAAGCCAATTTAGTTACGCTAAATCGGCTTAACCTGTATGTTAATAAAAGCTTAAATCAAGTTAATACATTTACTAACTTCTCTAGCACTTTCACACCTTTATTAATCTTATTAGTGATTTTATTGATTCTATCGATGTCTTTATTGACTGCGTCTGTAGCTTCTCTAGCTGACTTCGTATGTTCTGCAAGTGCGACTATTGCAGCCATTAGTTGTTCGCTAGCTTCTAGTGCTTCTGCGTCAAATAATTCATCCCTCTTGTCTTTTAGGGATTGGTATTGATCATAGAGCGCCGGTTTAAGTTCATCGTTAGTTTCTAGCTGAAGGAGAATGTAAGTCTCTTCGATTGCCTCTACTGTGAGAGCAATTAACGCATCATTTACCGTTGTCATTGTTATCTTCTCCGTGTCTAGTGATTATCGTCTTTGCAAGTGATCTGGCCTTTATCTAGAACAATGTGAGACTCACAACTAGAATAAAGTGTTTCTAGGGCACTCTGACGATCATTTATTCCTTTTAAGTAGGCAATGGTTGTTCGAAGCTCTTTGACTTGGTTTTCCTCATCCTTGAATACATCAAGGAGTTTGGAGTGTCCTTTTTTGATTAGCTCTAATTGTTTAATGGCCGTTTTAATTTCTTGAGTGATTGTGATTTTTTCTGAATACATTTCATAAATGCGATCCAGTTTTTCTTTTCGCTCTTCGTTACTGCTTCTGGGGCCTCTACTATTGTTGTAATCATTTATTACAACGAGTAATTGTTCATTCCGATGGTCTTTGATCGCTGCTTCAAATTTCCTTGTTTTGATCAACGCTATTGCTTTATCGATCATAATTTGTATTTCGGGGTTTGCAGCAGTGACAATTTTTTCGATATGCTCATTGCGACGTTTCTCTGCACGAGCCTGAAGTATTGAGGCGACGATGCTGGCTATTTGGCTGTTTTTCTCCTTTGAAAACAGGGGCTCCTTATCCGTTAAGGCTTGGTAGTTAGCATCTAGGTTAATTAATGAGCTATTTAGTTGGCCTACAGCAAGCTCTACCTTTTCTTGATTGCCTGCAGTAGACAGTGCGGATAACGATCTGACATAAGCTCCCAAGGCATTATTCATAACAACTAAGGTGTAGAGGGGCTCTGTTTTACCTAACTTCTTCTGTTGAGCTTGGTCTAGATCTAGTGTAGAGATCTTTTGATTTTTATACGCAATCTCTAAGAGCTTTTCTTCAACGGCAGCGTTGTTGTATTCACTAATCAAAGTATTGATTTGCGACTGGGATGTTTGAGTAGTATCTGCGAATGATTGAACATCATTAACTGGGGTGCTTTTGCAGCCTGCAATAGACAGCATCGCAATGGCTACGCTGAGTCGTATCTTGTTCATGGTTCCATCCTATGTTGACTTAACGATTCAAGTACATCGAAGCAACAACTCAAGAGCTCCATCTCTCATCTACGAATGTATATAGATTGTACCTTTAATATTTAAATTACAATGAAATATCTTTTAAGTATTTTTCGTATTTTATGAGGTTTCTGAGTTTCCAGTTTTGTTTTAGCTAGTTGTTGTGAGCTGCCCTGCAGTTATCTTGCATAGAGCTTTGATATTGAACACGATGTGTTACCACAGCTGTAGTGCAGAAAAAATCGTAACTGGATGTTGTGCAATGTTTTTCTCTATACCTACTTAGCTCAACACATTCATAAAGTAGCTTTATGTCAGCTAACTTGCATCGACCTGATGGCGGGGATGTTGGCAATTCGGGTTAATGCATTTACCTTTTGCTTTTTTGAATTGATTCGATTTTTGCTGCTCTAGAGCTAATTTTGAACAAAGGTGTATGTGTTAAATGTTGCCTAGAGAAGGAAATTAGAAAGCTTAATCTTCTTTTCTACACAGCCATCTTTGAAATACTTTATAGTATTAATCTATATAATCAGTATTCGGTAATAGGCTTTCAAATTCCCGTGGTGCTTTAAGTGCCGTAGCAGCAGCTGCTTTCTTCAGCTTTTCCTTAGCCCACATAGACACTTCCGAAGGCTTCATGCCTTTAGAAACCATAGTGCCATCACCTGGTCGGGTGATCTCTACCTGCCCATGTTCGTTTTTGATGTATACACCTTTACCCTCAAGCATGGTTACATCCAGCGCATCTGAAAAAATCATACCTCCCCAGAACTCTGTGCCGCGGACACCAATAGTTGCCAAAGGGGTGTGTATCTCGAATTTAGGCTGTTTTTGTTTACCTATACTGCCTGTCAGCGTCCTGAATGCTCCTTTAAGCATTTTGAAACTGACATCTGAAGTTTGTTTTTTCTTATCAAATTGGTATTTGGATAATTCAAATTGAGTGTTTTCGGCCAGAGATATAGTGGTTTTATCTGCAAGTTTGATTAGGATCTTGCTACCTACAGGAGTGATCAGAACATCTTCTGTAAATAGGGGATCATTCCTTTTGATAAACAGATGTTGATTCTGCCGTTCAACCAAAGGCTTTCCTTGAATTAGGACCACCTTACCAATTTCGTTACTGGCGGCCACCGGGTTGGCAAAGAAGCAGAGTAATAACAGGAATAAGTGTGAAAACTTGGATAGATGTGACATCTAAAAGCTCCATTATCTCTGAGTCAGATTCGCAATGTAACGCATAAAGCACTTAGATTTAATTGTTACAGTAATTCGTCAGATAGCAATCAGAACCACATAAGCTGGCTTTGTAATAAAAGTGCAACATGACCTTATAGTTCCAAGGGACAATTTATTATCTTAATTAGATTGTTTAAATTTTAACCTAACAGATTGATTTCATGAAAGGTTGTAAGATTTTTGTCGTTTTATTGGTTTTTGCAGCTTTTCAACTAAATTTACTCTAAACCGCATAAAATTATAGCGTCTTCTGTATGTGTTACCCTTTGTTAATCCAAAGGAAATTACCAAACAGTTGAGAACGGAATCGTAAACTATGGTCATAATCCCAACTGAGAAAAAATTCGATTGGCGCAGACCACCTTTTGTACTGTTTTTATTGGTTATATTGAATGCGCTGGTGTTTTTCTTCGCTCAAGATAAAGACGAAGAGATGATTAATGATGCACTTAATCGTTACACAGAACTACAGTATTTCGATGCTGAATGGGACATGTACCTTAACTACCTCAAAGAAGATGGGGTAGCCGATAAGCAGATAGTCGAATATCAGAACCTGCATCGATCTGGGAACACGCTTGAGTTAAGTTACTATTTGCTAAGTGACTTAAATTTCTTTGAATACCTGCGCTATAATCAAGTACGTTTTGATGAACCGGGTAGTGGTGATTATTGGCTCAATCGTTCTGAGTTATATGATCTCATTTCGAGTACCACTATTTTTGGTCATGGTTTAAAACCAAAAGCATTTTCGCCTCTTGATTTGGTTACCTACCAGTTTTTGCATGGCAATTTTTTTCACCTGATAGGCAATATATTCTTCTTAGTCATTTTTGGATTTGCAGTTGAGGCTGCCATTGGCCATCTACGCTTTTTGCTCTTTTATTTGCTTGGCGGAATCGCCGGTGGGGTACTTTTCTTATTGGTTAATTCGCAAAGTCCAAGTGCTTTAGTTGGAGCCTCAGGCTCAATTTCTGCAGTTATGGCAATGTATTTAGGTGTTTTCCGTTTTAGGAAGATAGAGTTTTTCTATTGGTTCTTCATCTTTGTTGGCTTCATGCGTGCGCCAGCCTTATGGGTATTAGGACTTTATATTGCCAACGAGCTTTATCAGTTTGCCACTGTGACCGACTCTAACGTCGCTTTTATGGCGCATACGGGTGGGTTTATCGCTGGTGCATTACTGATATTTACGACAATTATGGTTTCCCCAAAAGTCTTGGATGAAGAATACCTAGAAAAAAAGGAAGACCTTGCAGAAGACGTTAAGGCGCGAGATAAGATCTACCATCTGTTAGGTAAATTCTCCTTTAAAACAGCTATTTCAGCCATTGATGAGTTTGAAGAAAAGTACGGTTCTGATTTTGAACTGAGGCGCGTGAAGTATGAAATTCTAAAGGCTCAGCATAACGATGATTATCGATCAGTAGCCTTACAGCTTTTAACTTACGAAAAGCCGACTGCTGAAGAGCTTGATAAGATTGAAGAGCTATGGCACTGCAGTACGTTTGCTCAAGAAGAACTCAAAAATGATGATCTTCTACAACTTGCTTGGAAAATGGCAACGCTATCTAGCCTTAAAACTTCTGAAGAGATTTTTACCATGCTTTATAGCCGTGGGATGAAAACTGAGGAGTTTAGTCATTTAGCTAGGAAGTTATCCGTGGCATTCGGTGAACGGGAGCATGAGGTAAAATGTAAACGTTATGCAACTGCTGCTGATGAGATCTATGAAAGAAGCCGTCGTGGTTTATTTAATTAGTGGTTAGGGCTTATATGGATCATTGCAAATACCACCCTTTAAAAGCATCTACCTATCACTGTAATGCTTGCCATCTTAGTGTGTGTGATAGTTGTGTTGATGAGTCTGATGAAGACATTCGTTGTGTCCGCTGTGGTGAGCGTTTAGATAGTTTGGGGGCAGGGGAAAATATCGACCCTTTTTGGCGTCGACTTGATCAGGCATTTCGCTATCCCATGGATGCCCAAGTACTGATGCTTATTCTAGGAGCATCCATTTTCTCTGCTGTAGGTGCATTTATTGGTGGATTGATTGGCTTTATTCTTTCTATTTTGGTCGCCGGGGTAACCACTAAATATAGCTTTATGTGTTTACAGCAAACGGCTGATGGCAGTACGAAAGCACCATTAGTAACCGCAGCCTATAGTGGTGGCGTTAAAATGATTATTCATATTATCGCCATCTTTTTGGCAATAGGCCTGATGCTGCTTGCGGTTTCTAAAACATTTGGTGATTTTGTTACAACGGCATTTGCCATATTTTGGTTGTTTTCACTTCCAGCGGTCTTTATCAACTATGCAAGATTTGAAAGTATCGGCGCTGCTATAAACCCAATTGAGTTGATTAAATTGGTGTGCAAATTAGGTCGATCCTATCTCATTTTGCTTGCTTTTTTGTTGATCATGATTGCATCGGTTGCGACGCTCAATCAGCTTTTTTCTGATTTCTATTTCTTTTCAAACATATTGGAAAGCATTACCTCTTATTACTATCTAATCGTGATTTTTCATCTCATGGGGTACCTATTGTTCCAGAAGCAACGTGCTTTAGGTTTTGCTAGCCGGTTTGATGAAGATGAGATGCAGATCCGTACTGACAAACTGCATTTTATGGACAAGGTCGAAGTGCTTACGAAAGAGGGGCGCTTTGAGGATGTTTCATACGAATTTAAAGAGGGTATAAAGCGGTTCCCTAAAGAATTAGATATCTTTAACCGTTATTTTGATTATCTCTGCGCAATCCAAAACTCTGAAGATACTTGTGTCTTTTTCCCGAATTATCTTGAGTGCCTAAAGCAGTCTAATCGGGAATCATTAATTCCAGTTTTGATCCAACGCGTTTATCAATACGACCCTAATTTCAAGTTGAAAGATCCCGCAGCTAGGCATGAGATAGCTAAGAAATGCCATGAGGCTGGCAAGTATAAATTAGCTATTAAATTACTGAATGGTCTGCATCGAGAATTCCCACAGTACGAGGGTAGAGTTAAAGCTTATGAGCTAATGGCTGATGCACTTGAGGCGATGCCAGGTAAAGGACAGCAAGCTGAAAAATACAGGGAAATGGCAGCTAAAATGGCTGAAGCAGAGTAAAAACGGCGGTTGTTTTGTTATATTAAAAGGAGCCGAAAGGCTCCTTTATTGTTTTGTTAGTTCATTCGTCGTTCAAGGCCTGCTTGAGCCATGATTCGAGTAGATATCTCTTCAATCGAGAAATTTGTTGTGTTGATCGTTGAAATATTTAGCTTCTTAAACAGTCGCTCAACTTCACGTACTTCGAAATCACACTGATCAAGTGAAGCATAACGGCTATTAGGACGGCGTTCATGACGAATCGCAGAAAGCTGGAATGGATCAATTGTCAGACCGTAAAGCTTATGTTTATGTTCCTCTAGTACTTCAGGAAGGCGATTAAACTCCATATCTTCTTCGGTCAGAGGGTAGTTTGCTGCACGGATACCAAATTGCATCGCCATATAAAGGCACGTTGGTGTCTTTCCGCAGCGGGATACACCTACAAGGATGATATCCGCATTGGCGTATTGGCGTGTACGCGCACCGTCATCATTATCGATTGCAAAGTTTACTGAATCTATGCGGTCTTTGTAGCGAGTACGCTCAACGATACCGTGGGATTTACCTACGGAATAATTGGAGTGAGCATCAAGCTCGTTTTCTAGAGGTTTTAGGAAGCTTGAAAAGACATCGATCTTAAAGGCATTCGATTCGGCAATGATATTACGAATATCTTCATTTACGACCGTATCAAAGATCAAAGGGCGAGTGCCATGTTGCTCGGCAACTTGGTTGATCTTCTGGACGGCCTCGCGAGCCTTTTCAACGTCATCTATGTAGGGAAGAGTAATCTGTTCAAATTCAATGCTATCAAACTGAGCAAGCAAACTATGCCCCAATGCTTCTGAGGTTAGACCTGTTCCGTCTGAAATAAAAAAAGCTGTTCGTTTCATTGTTTACTTACAATCTGCAACAAAAATATATGGCTGACTATACCAGATGTAGAGCAGGGTTGCGGCTATCATCGGCAGCCATATTTCAGCGATTGGTCATGATTTCATCAATAGTCTGATTATCATCAAAGTAATCCACCATATATGCGCTTTTTTCAGGGGATTTTTGCTGCTGAGTGCAGTAAGATCTCACCATTATTAGAAGTAATAACTATACACCAGAGTAGGAGATATACAGTTGCAGAACTATGTACTGCGCCTAGATCAGGTAGGAATGAATGACGTAGAAAGAGTAGGCGGTAAAAACGCTTCTCTTGGCGAAATGTTACAAGAACTTACTGGCGCGAATGTTAAAGTGCCAAATGGTTTTGCAACTACGGCTGATGCCTATCGTGACTTCCTAACTCATGGCGGTCTAGAAGATAAGATTAATGCCAAGCTTAAAGAGCTTGATACTAATGATATCCAAGCACTAAAAGAGACCGGTAAGACGGTACGTGATTGGATCATGGAAGCAGAGTTTCAACCAGAACTTGATCAAGCGATCGAAGCGTACTGGGCTGATATGTCTGCTGAAAATCAAGATATCGCTGTGGCAGTTCGTTCTTCTGCAACGGCTGAAGACCTACCGGATGCTTCTTTTGCCGGGCAGCAGGAAACATTCTTAAACGTTCGAGGTCTAGCCAATGTTAAACACGCGATCAAAGAGGTATTTGCATCTCTCTATAACGATCGTGCTATCTCTTACCGTGTTCACCATGGTTTTGAGCACAGTGAAGTAGCGCTTTCTGCCGGTATACAGCGCATGGTTCGCAGTGAAACTGGCTCTTCCGGTGTAATGTTTACGTTGGATACAGAGTCTGGTTTTAACCACGTAGTTTTTATTACTTCTGCATACGGCTTAGGTGAAACCGTTGTACAAGGCGCGGTTAACCCAGATGAGTTTTACGTATATAAGCCAACCCTAAAAATGGGTGCACCAGCAATTATTCGTAAAACGATCGGTTCTAAAGCGATCAAGATGGTCTACTCTGAGCCGGGTTCAGACAATCCTGTATCCACTGTTCAAGTTGATCAGGCTGAGCGCCAGCAGTTCTCCATCGATGATAAAGATGTTCAGCAATTAGCGAAGATTGCCATTGAGATCGAAAACCACTATGGCCGCCCAATGGATATTGAGTGGGCTAAAGATGGCGATACGGGCGAACTATTTGTCGTTCAGGCGCGTCCTGAAACTGTTAAGAGCCGCAGTAATCAAGCGGTAATTGAGCGCTACCTACTAAAAGAAACCAGCCAAGTACTTGTTGAAGGCCGCTCTATAGGTCATCGAATTGGCTCTGGTAATGTACGTATCGTCCATGACATTAATGAAATGGAGAAAGTACAGCCGGGTGAAGTGCTTGTTACAGATATGACAGACCCTGATTGGGAGCCTGTTATGAAGCGCGCTGCAGCTATTGTTACAAACCGCGGTGGTCGTACTTGTCATGCTGCAATTATTGCCCGTGAATTGGGTATTCCTGCGATTGTTGGATGTGGGGATGCAACGGAACAGTTTGTTAATGGTCAAGTTGTGACTGTTTCATGTGCTGAGGGTGATACCGGTCGAGTTTATGCTGGAAAACTGGATTATGAGCACCAGTCTAACAGTGTAGAATCTATGCCTGATCTACCTTTCGAAATCATGATGAACGTGGGCAACCCTGATCGTGCATTTGATTTTCAGGCACTGCCAAATGCAGGTGTGGGGCTAGCGCGCCTAGAATTCATTATTAACCGCATGATTGGTGTGCACCCTAAAGCATTGATTAATTTCGATCAGCAGCCACCCGCACTGCAGCAGACTATATCTCGCCGTATTTCAGGTTACGACAGCCCAGTCGATTTCTATGTTGATCGTCTGGTAGAAGGTATTTCTACATTGGCCGCTGCTTTCTACCCTAAGAAAGTGATCGTACGTATGTCTGACTTTAAGTCGAACGAATACGGTCATCTAATCGGTGGCGATGCGTTTGAACCAAGTGAAGAGAACCCAATGCTTGGTTTCCGTGGTGCAGCACGATACATCTCTGAAAACTTCCGTGATTGCTTCGAACTTGAATGTCGTGCTCTTAAGCGTGTACGCGATGAGATGCAGCTTACTAACGTTGAAGTAATGATCCCGTTTGTACGTACCCCGGGTGAAGCGAAACAGGTTGTTGATCTGCTTGCTGCTAATGGACTTAAGCGTGGTCAGAACGGTTTACGTGTAATCATGATGTGTGAGATTCCATCTAATGCATTACTTGCTGATGAGTTCCTAGAACACTTTGATGGCTTCTCTATTGGCTCTAACGATCTAACGCAGTTAACACTGGGCTTGGATCGTGATTCCGGTGTTATTGCGCACCTATTCGATGAGCGAGATGAAGCGGTTAAAAAGCTGCTTTCCATGGCTATTTCAGCATGTAAGAAGCAGGGCAAGTACATCGGTATTTGCGGCCAAGGCCCATCCGATCACCCTGATCTAGCTCGTTGGTTGATGGAGCAGGGAATTAGCACAGTATCTTTGAACCCTGATTCTGTTCTCGATACTTGGTTCTTCTTGGCAAATAATCAAGAAAGCTAAAAGCTTTTATAAATCAAAGCGCTATTAAGGTTTCTTAATGGCGCTTTTTGCTTTTGAAAGAGATGAAAATAATTTCAAATCAGCACTTCTTACAGCCTGATAAAAGCCTACAAACAATGCAGTACCAGCCCCAACGAGATGTGCTTCACTAAATACCGCCCATCCTTCAGTTACAAAGACTGTATCCTGCATAAATATCTCAGTAACCGTTTTAACAGCGATCGCTATCAACGGTAGCCATGCGATAAAGCCTTTTTCCTCTCTTAACCATTGCCATGCTGCTAAACAGATTACAGTGTATAGGATCCCAGATAAGCCACTGTATCGCGCTATATCTGTTAGTGGTGAAAGTAGAAAGATGGATAGGGTCACTAGGCTTGCAAGCAATCCATATATGAATAGCTTTTGGTTACGTTTCTCTAAATACGCTCCTGCGGCGGTAAAGGTTAACAGGTCCCAAAAAAGGTGCTCTGTAGAGCTATGAACAAAATGGGCTGTAATTAAACGCCAGAATTGTTGTTGCTCAGCAATTAGGGCGTAATCAAAGCAGAGCCATGAAAGCACAGGATAGAAATAACCTAGTAATCCGATGCTCAAAACACTGACGATGATAGATAAGGTGATCAGCGGTACTTTTGTTGACTGCTCGTTATCGTTAAGAGCATGACGAGAGTCACAACCGCCCCGAAGGGCAGTTGCGATTGAGGTGAACAAATTCATGGCCATTTCAGCTCTGTTTAGCGCTTAAAGCGACGAATTTGTACTAGTGCAATGGCTACAGCGATAAAGATCACTAACCATGGTGATACAGCACCGCCACCTGAACCTGTGCGTGTTGATGAAACACTCGGTCTAGTTTGGTTCTGGTTAGCCTGATCTTTCGATTGATCGACAAACATTGGCTGTTGAGCATCTACGCGATTCTGCTGAGCGGTAATCTGTTGTTGTGCTCGGTTTTGACGAGCGGTCTGTTCTTTTTCAACGCGTTTTAGATTAGAGCGCTCAATATTCATCGCTTTGAAGACTTCGTCTCTTACAACGATCATAGATGTGTAGTCAGTTACCAAGCCATATTCCACAGCGGTATCAACAATCGCTTGCTCAGCATCTTTGTCAGAGCCTAGGTAGTCCATCTCAGCTTGTAGCTCTTCTATTGCAGCATAAGCCCATAGGCGTTCCAATTCAGGGCTGTCAGTTGCAACGTCAGGTAGATTAAAGCTGGTCTTGTAGGTTTTCTTTTCACCGTTGATTGTGCCGGTCAGCTTCACTTCTGCCTTGCCTGGTTTGTAATAGTGTCCAAATAGAGTCAGTTGTTGACCGTGGTAAAGGGTATTAGCAAGGCGCGGTTTCACCAGCTCTTTGCTTCTTACACCATCAATCTCGATCTGAATGTCCCGCATAGAAGCATGAGCCATCTTGCCTTTGGCTATCTGGAGCTGACCACTAATATCGTCAGAGTTTGAAATCTGTAGAGCAAAGCCATTGGATACGCGTGTCATCTCTTCTAAAAGAGGACGGTTAGCGCTGTTACCCATAATAAAAGTAAATAGGCGGGCATCACGCTGCTCTAGTAGATCTAGAAATTTACTCTTTTCGGTCGTGCCTACATTGGCAACGCCATCTGTAACAAGAACGACTGCAGTAGTTCTATCCGAATCCAGTTGATTAATGCCGGTCTTAAGTCCCGCATAAAGATTTGTACCGCTACTTGGTTGTACCTGATCTAGACGTTGCAATGTGTCTTTAATTGTTTGCTGATCAGCAGGTAGGTAGCCCTGTGTGAAACTCTGAGCTCGATTGTTAAATAATACGATCTTGAAGCGATCATTTGGGTTTAACTGTGTTAATCCGCTTCTAATACCTTCAATCAGGGATGAGAATTTGCCGTGCATAGAACCGGAAATATCTAGTACAAACACCCAGTCTCGACCTTGATTCATTACTGGGAGGTCGCTACCCGGTGTTAACGTCAGCTTATAAGTACCTTTGCTTGAGCCTTCTTCTTTGTACGCGAGCATATCCACGCTTGCAGGTAGGTTTTCAGCATGACGCCAGTACAGCAATATATCTTTATCTAGGGTCGTCACACTGCTATTGATAGGAGTTTCTGAGTTTTGAGTTTCATACTGTTCGGACAATTCTGCTTGCTCCAGATCTAGCTGCTGTTGCGTCAGGTGGTTAGCTGAATTGATCAAGCTTGCTTGCCATTCATAGGCATTAAGTTGTTGGAAGGATGCATTCGGGTGTTTAGGCATTCTTAAGCCATCAACTGGATAGCTGGTCCTTAGCTTCACATCAAAAGAGAACTTCTCATTTACCGTTTCGTTGCGATCCCAAAAGCTCAGTTTTTGCTCGTCAACACCACCATCTTCAAGAGGGTATACGTATCGACCAATTCCAGTATCGGTCTGGGTATTCTGTAGATATACCAACTTGATTTTAACTTCCTGATTAGCCTTTACAGGAAAGACAGAGATATCGAACGTTTTGTATTGGTCTTTCTCTACGATCGCAGTTTCATTTCCCTTTTGTTTTTCCTGCTCGTAGATCTGTCGGGCACGCTGTTTCTCTACGACTTCACCTGTAACAGGTTGGCCATCAATCCAATAGCTAAATTCACCTACAGCCGCTTTATCTGGAACCGGGAAGGAGTAAATAGCTTCTAGATCAGTCGCGTTAGGGTTATGAAAAACTTGCTCAACTGTTGTGGTTGCGTACATATCTTCAATCACAACATCGACATGGTGTTCTTTGATTTTTAGCTCTTCATACCCTGCATTGCTCGGTTTTAATAGTCCTGCAGCATTACTGTATGGGCTCATCAAAAGAGCGCTGCCTAATGCTATCGCTGTGAATAGGCTGCTGCGTTTTAGGTTAGGAGTTGAGTGTTTCATCGCTTGTTCCTCATCTATTGATGGGAGCAAGATTGTGATGTTTAGGCGATTGTTAAAATGAAATTAAAATAGGTTTTAAATTAAACAGCTATGAGTATCAAAATATAATACCAACCTATTTATGAACTGGCCCGAAGATTGCTGACTATCCAATCAGAACATAGATTCCTTGTTTTAATGGATTAACATAGGCGCAGTTATATATGTATATCTCCAGTAATTATCAGACTTCTAGCTTAATTGGCACAAATCAGAATCACACAGGACAAAGTGCAGCACTGGCAAACTCTGGCCGATCAGCCTCTGTCAGCGGCAATACAGTGTTCTTAACGGAAGAAGCAAAACAGCTAAACGAATCTGAGTCTGTTTATACTCTCAGCACTGCAAAAGGTGATAAAGAGTACGATTTAGACACTTACTTCCAAGCAAAGCCTGCCCATGAAGGGGATATTTTCGATATTGAGGGCTTATTGCTGCCAAATGAGCAGAACGTGAGGGCTTTGCAGAATCACCTTTCAAAAGTGTTCCCCGATTTTTTGTCCCGTCACAACATTCCAGAAGCACCTGAATCGATAAACTATGACGGTAAAGGGCAGATAGTTTTGCCAGCTGATTACCCTTATGCAGATGAGCTTAAACAAGCCCTGAAAGAAGAACCAGCTATCGCTAAAGAGCTAAGCACTGTTAATGCTTTAGCATCACACCTTGCGGCTTTCAAAGAGCTGGAGCCATTCAGGCAAGAGATGGATAATGCTAATTCACAAGCAGAGATAGAAGCCATTATCGACAAATACAGTTATCTGCTGGGTGATAATCGACAGTACCCGTCAGTTGAACTCTCTTTCACAGAAGAAGGGAAGCTAACGGTAACCAGTGAAGGCAGTGCTTTGGTTTAACTCCGTAAGGAAATGCCCTGCAATACTATTTAGAGATCTTTTTAAACAACGAGTATTGCCATTGGCGGATGGCTAGCACCATGGTCGTACCATTTTTTTTCTGTTGTGGCGCCGAATGATCTTCTTGCATTAATTCGTTAAATTCTGCTGCGAGACGCTCCATTTTCTTTTGCAGACGTGCGTTGGAGCTATCGGTCAGGATGGCATTAGTCACGATCAGCTTTTCATTGGCTTTATCAAAACGTGAGCTAAAGAAGTCTTGTTCGACCTTTTCTTGGAAAAACTGCTGAATTGGGCCATTAGGTAGCCAATGGAAATTAGGGGCAACTAAAAGCTTTACGCGGTTCCCGGGCAGTAGATCGATAATCTTAAGGCGATCTAGCTTAGCTAGTTTTTGAATACATTCTGTTTCTGGAATGTCATAAGCATTAAGGATGTCAGAGAACGTCATTCCACTGATCACGCTGACTGTTATCAATAACAAAATCAGATCATTCGCGATCTCTTTTTCTTGGTCTCTGGTCAATTGAGTCAGTTGGCACTGATCTTTACTCATCTTCTGTACAAGCTCAGATAGCTCGATATTAAGCATGTCGCATATAGCTTCTAGCCGAGTGAGGGTAAAGTTTTTTTCAGCAAAAAGCCGCTTTACTGACGCTTCACTTAAATCAAGAATTTCGGCGACATCTAGGTAGGTTTTACCTTGAGCTTTAAGTTCTCGTTTGAGTGTATCTATCAGTGGTCCAACTTGCGCCATAATCTATTCCTTAATTTATGCTCACAGCGATATTAACCGAAGCGCTTTATATATTCACGATAATCAATTGGTTATTACCGCTCTTAACCACTAACTCTTGTCTAAACTATTTAGTGAATCACATACTAAAATTTTAGTTTGGAGTAATTGGATGAGATTAGGCTGCTTTATATGCTATTTGTTAATTATCTGTAGCTCTACCTATGCAGAATCTCAAGTCTCGTCTCATACTACTCAGTTTCTTACCCATAACCTTAAAAAGTCAGTTTTTAGAGATTTCTCTGGGGAGTTGAGAGGGATAGAACATGCGGGTCGAAGGGCTTTTAATCTTGAATTGGTTAGAGCTATGTCGGATTTACGCAAAAAGCCTTTTAATCCAGTAGAAGTACCGTTTTTGAGAGGGGTGGATCTTGTAAAGCAAGGACCTAACTATGCAATCTTCAATATTAGTCGGAATGAAGATCGAGAAAACAAATTTAAATGGGTTGGCCCATTACAATCAGACAGCGTTCAGTTCTTTAAAAATACCCGCTATACAAAGCAACTTACTTCTTATCTTGAATTTACCGAAGAGGTCAGAGTCTGTGTGCTACGGGGGAGTAGGCACGAGAGAATCCTAAAAGCTGAGACTCCTGTGTTGATCTTAGTGGCTAATAGCTACAACAGTTGTTTTAGGCTTCTTGCTGAAGGGCGAGTCGATTACACACCTGTTTCACTGCACGAAGTATCTAATGTTTTCAAAACCAGCGGCGTTTCAGAAAAAATCATCAAAAAGACGCCAATCGTTTTATATCAAAGTGAAGGCTATATCGCGTTTTCAAGACAGACTCCTGATGAGGAGATCGCGGCATGGCAGAGTGTATTAGACCGACTAAAAAAAGATGGAGAATACGATAGATTGGCAAATCAGTATTTATACCCCAGAGAATAACGTATACATCCTTCATTATTCTGTTGTAGTTTACTTGCCTCAGTTAATTACATGATTCTTACGTCGTGTAGTACAAGATCTATTCTTAGGGGTCTTTTTATGTCAAAAACAGTCGTTATTACAGGTGCTAGCCGCGGTATAGGTTTGTCTTTTGCCGCGTTATACAAATCTAAGGGGTATAAGGTTTTTGCCACTTGCCGTACCTGTTCTCCTGAGCTGAAACAGTTGGGTGTTGAAGTCATTGATGCTGTAGATGTTGCAAAGAATGATGGTTTAGAGAAGTTAAAAACGGCTTTAAAGGGCATCAAAATTGATCTGCTGATTAACAATGCAGGTATTTTGCGTAATGAGATTCTTGGTAATTTGAATGTCGAAACCATTCGCGATCAATTTGAAACAAATGCATTAGCGCCTTTATTGGTAACGGAGACGTTGCTAGATAATTTATCAAATTCAGCAAAAGTAGCGCTAATTACAAGTCGTATGGGATCTATCACTGATAATACTAGCGGTGGGCGATACGGTTATCGCATGTCGAAAGCAGCACTGAATATCGCAGGTATGTCCTTAGCACGAGATCTCCAGCCTCGGGGTGTTGCTGTTGCGATCTTACACCCTGGACTAGTTGGAACAGAAATGATTGGTGGAGTAGGTGATATAACACCGGATCAGGCAGCGGAAAGACTGTCTCAGCGTATTGATGAGCTTAATATCGACAACACAGGCACATTCTGGCATTCAAACGGTGAAGTCTTACCCTGGTAAGTAAAACCTAGTTATTTAATATCTGGTGCTTTTCGAGTAACCGATATAAAGATGAACGTGAAGTCTCTAATATAGATGCAGCAACGGTCACGTTATTGTTAGCGTGCCTTAATGCATTAAGAATTGCAGCTTTTTCAGCTCTACTTTTAGCTTCTTCTAATGGCATGAGACGGCGTTCATCTTCTCTTCTATCTAGCCCCATATCTTTGGCCGTAATAATCATGCTGTCAGACATTATTGCAGCATTACATACCCGATTTATTAGTTCACGGATGTTACCTGACCAGTGGTTTTGGCCCATCAACTTCAGAGCAGCTGAACTAAATTTCTTTTTCTTTAAGTCATTTTCTTTGGTATATCGCTCTAAATAATAATTCGCTATTCGCTGTATATCTTCTGAACCTCTGGATTGAAGGTTAGGTACATCTAGAGGTAGTACATTTAGACGGTAATATAAATCTTCTCTAAATCGTCCTTCTTTAACAGCCTCTTCAAGATTGACATGCGTGGCTGCAATGACCCGAGCATTGGCATGAATTGTTTTGGTGCTTCCTAGACGTTCAATCGTTTTAGTCTCTAGAAAACGCAATAAAATAACTTGCATGTCTAAAGGCAAATCACCAATTTCATCTAAGAATATGGTGCTATCGTGCGCTTCTTCAAAACGGCCTATGCGCCTTGAATCAGCCCCTGTAAAAGCACCTTTCTCATGCCCGAAAAGTTCTGACTGTATAAGAGTGGCAGGCAGGGCAGCACAGTTGACGGCAATAAAGGGTTTGTCGTTTCGGTTTGAATGTTCGTGGATGTACTTAGCAAAAAGCTCTTTACCTGTACCGCTTTCACCTATTAGCAAAGCAGGTGCTTCAACCCTTGCAGCTTTAGAGCACTTAAGAAGAATTTCCTTAAAGACAGGGCTTTCACCAATAAGGAAATTGTTGTCTTTTTTGAAGGCCGATGTGAGTGTTTTGTTTCTTAGTTTAGTCATACCTAACGCATGACCTAGAATGATACCAAGCCTTTCAATTTCAACAGGATAGGTGTGATAGTCAAAACAATAATGACTAATTAAAGATGCGATTTGAGGGTTATCTATAAAGGGCTTAGGTAGAAGCAGAATCCAAAGAATATTTTCGTCGTAGGAGAATATATCTTTGAGTTCTTGTAGTACTTTATCGTCGAGAAAGTGACAAGCAGCAATGCCCAGTTGAAATCGCTTAGAAGCCATCAATTGCTTGGCGCTTTGTGAATCTGTTGCAGCGAGAACATGGTTATTTAGAACGCGAACATTTTCTAAATCTGGAAGGTCATGGTTTTCTTCAGTTCTAGGCCTGAAGTAAATAATATGGCTACCTTCATGAGAGTCATTTGGTTGACTGACTATAGCTGGATTTACCGCTGAAGCCACATAAGATTCACTTTCGAGTTGTTTTTCCATAAGAATCAGCCCTGTGTTCTCTTATCTTCCTTGTAGTTAAGCGAGCTTTAAACCTAAAACAACTTAAGACGAAATTGAAAAGCCCATAAAGCTTACACCATAGGCCAAAAGCCATGGTTTAAGACTGGTTTTATTATATTGCTCGATGATTTCCTTCCGTAAATAAGCATTGATGCCAAATGACTTACTGTCAATTAATCTTTAAAAGATTTAAACAATTGTTTGATTATCGTTTCTATTAAAGATTCTTAAATATGAGACAGTTATTGCTTTAATAAATAACCAATTAATACAGATAGTTAACTTGTAATGTCATTTAAAGTGTTCGTTTGTGAAACAAAAATCAACTTGATCCAATTGGTTCGCTAATGCAAATCAAACAAAAGGGACTGTTGTTCCCTTAACTCTCTGATTTATATGGGGTGGTATAGATCTTGCCATATAAAAAGAAAGTCCAATCATGGATCTTTCCTAACATTATGGAGAGTTGAAAATGGCTTTTCCGTTCACAGGTCAAAGTGCTAGATCAACGCAGGGGAACAGACGGAGCTGGAAAGATAGGTGCAGTACTTTCTGTGGTAGATTATTCCGCCATCAGTCTCCAATGCGGGACAAAACAAAACGGCCTCATTTTATCCAAAATCCTACCTCTAAAGTGGTAGGTAGAATTATGTGTGAGCCAGTAGAACCGCGATTATTATTATCGGCTGACCCACTTTCTTTTGTCGCAGATCCAGATTCAGCAAGTGATCTGACTCTTAAGTTATTTGAAGACTTAGCTACCCCTCCTATTTTACAACTTTATGATACCTCCGGTGATACGCCTGTTTTGCTCTCTGAACGTTTGCTCAGTGAGGTAGGCGATGTCGTCATTACGGGTTCAGATCTAGATGACCGCCTTAAAATTGATTTTGACCAATCTGATGCTCCTGGAATTGTTATTACCTTTGAAGGTGGAGCAGGTAATGATGTACTTGTTGGTCCAACTGCTGATAGTGATTGGCAGGTCACTGGATCTAATGCTGGTACGTTAAATAGCAATCTTCAGTTCAGTAATGTCGAAAATCTTACAGGTTCAGCTGATAACGAAGATACCTTCACCTTTTTGCCTGACGGTAGCTTAAGCGGCGTTATTGATGGCGGTGATGGAGGGTTCGATAGCTTAGTGATTGAAGGGGGGGACTACGAAAATGTCGTATTCACACCGACAGGGCCAGATTCAGGTACGGTAGCTCTAGATGATAACCTGATCACTTACGTAGGCTTAGAACCGATTACGGCTACTGGCACCTTATCAGATGTCATATTCGATCTGACTGCTGGGGATGATTACGATGCCCAGTTAAGTGATGGTTTAGCTCTAGGTGAATATACCTTATCAGGTACTACGTTTGAGGATACAACGTTCCTTGCACCGCTCAATTCATTAACCATCAATGGTGGCGATGGTAACGATACTATTACGTTAACTAATCTCGATCTTGGCAGTGTAGATTTAACCGTAGATGCCGAAGAGATTATTGTTACAGGTTCGCTTACTGCAGGGGATATTACGCTTACAGCAACCGCATCTGATGAAGGTACGATCGAAACGGTAGGGGATCTGTACGATGAATTTACAGGTCCATTGGATGCAGTTGAAGATATTGAGCTTCCTATCGACCTTAGCGGTTTATATTTTTCAGACCCTAACGCAAAAATAGACCTTTCATCAGCCGTAGTTAGTGGCTCTGCTGTTGTTCTTCGTGCCCAAGCTTCTTCGCCTGTAAATGCTGTACCTGCAGATCTTTTAGGTGCAGGTATTGATGGTGTTGGTGTTTATGCCCGAGCACGTGCTGAAGTTAATATTCTTGATACAGCAATCACAGCCAATAGTTTGATGGTTGAGGCGACCACCGCGGTAAGCAGCGACCAAACCGATGCTGCGACTGCAGAGGATAACGATAGCGAAGCAGATGCAGCAATATCCCTTGTTGTTGTAGATTCAAGTGCTAAAGCACATATTTCCGGCGCAAGCACTCTTAATATCAGTGGTGATGTCGATATTCTTGCCAGCACGGAGATCGATGTAAACAGTGAAACTGATGGTTCCCTCGGTGATTCCGGTGCCACTTTAGCTATGGGTTTAGTTTTCACTGAAACTAAGGCTTACATAGACGGCAGCTCTTCAATACTCGGAAGCACAGCAGAAAAAGTTAACGTTAGCGCGACAACCACCAATCAAGTGCACACCAAAGCAACTTCAACTCAAGGTGGTTCAGAGGAAAATACCAGCGGCGGCAACCAGACAGAAAGGGCGCTTCAAGACCCTAACAACGACGGTGATAATTCAGATAGAGCTAGTACAGCAGAGGGTGATGTCGATTTTGCTGGCGCCTTAGCTTTAACACTGGTTGATAATCTAACCGCAGCTTACATAGAAACTAGCGGCAGTATCACCACAGATATCAGCCTTACTGATGCCAATATCGATGTTCATGCAACCTCAAATGACACTGTAACAGCAACAGCTGATGGCTCAAATACTGGAGCAGCAGCACCAGGTGTAGGTATAGCGGTTGCTTTAAATATCGCAACCGTTGATAGCCTTGCTTATCTAGATGGTGCCGGTAGCTATTCTGCCGATGCAATTGAAGTGAATGCCACCCTAGATGCTGATAACAGTTTTGAAGCTGCAGCCGAATCAGGCTCAGGTGGCGGAGATCTTGGTGTTGCAGGATCATTAGCCGTTAATGCTGTTACAGCGCGAGTCGAAGCAACGATTGAGTCAGGTGCAACACTTGACCTGGGATCAACCGATCTATCGTTGAATGCACTAACGGCCGTTAAATCTAACGCTCTTGCTAAAGCTGATGTGGAAGGCGACGGCGATAGTAATGACACCGATGATGGTGATAGCAACAGTGGTGAAGGCACTGGCCTTGGTGCATCTGTCGCAGTAAACATCACTGATATTGTTACCAGAGCAGCGGTAGAAAATGCGCTGTTGAGCAATGTAGCAGCGATTGACGCTAATGCTACTGGCTCCTACTTTATGGATACAAAAGCGGTTGGCGGTGCAGCAGGCGGTACAGCACTAACTCCAGTGGTTGCGATCTCAATTGCTCGTAACTCGACCATCGCTGAGATTTCAGCAGGTAGTAATACACTAAATCTAGCAGGCGATCTATCTTTAACCGCTGATCATACCAGCGTGACAAGTACCCATGCAGCAGGTGATACAAAAGGTGATTCTGTTGGTCTTGGCGCATCTTTAGCGCTGACCATTGCTGAAGAAGACGTTCAAGCACAAATCTTGCGTGATGTTATCTCATCTGGCGGGCAGGTGATGTTGCTAGCTCAGGGCGCAACAGCTTCCAGAACTCATGCTGAAGCCAGTGCTGCTGGAGCTGAAGAGGACGATGGCTCAAATCCTGATGGTGTGGATGATCAAAACGCTCAGCAACTCGGCTTTGCAAATTCCCAAGCTGACAGTAGAACCGACTCTGGTTCGACCAACAGTTCAGAAACACCTGATGCTTCAACATCAGATGGTAGTGTCAGTGTTGCGGCTGCAATTTCAATCAATTTAGGTGAAGCCGATTACTCCGCTTTGATAGCCGATGGTGCAGTCGTTTCATCAACTGGCGCCTTAACGGTAACTTCACGTGCTAACAGTGACTCTGCCGCTATAGCTGATGCAAGTGCGACATCTACAGATGGTGGTGTAAGTGTTGGTGCTGCCGTTGCAATCAATAAATCAGACACCCTAAATTTATCATCGGTTGGTGATGGTTCTATCGTTGACACCGGAGCCACTGTAAGTGCTGATGGACTCACTGTAAATGCTCTAATGGCTGAACGCAGCAGTGATATCAGCTCTAGCACTGTGGTCGATCTGGCAGCAGACACAATATTGCTCGAAGGCGTAGAAGGTTTAGAAACCGCTGATGAAGTTACTTATCAGCAGGATGATGACGGTAGCGCAATTGGTGGGCTAACTGATGGCACGACTTATTATCTGATCGATGCCGGTGATGGTAAATACAAGCTAGCGCTCAATGAAGCCGATGCCAATAATGGCACTGCAATAGACTTAACCTCATTAGGCGGTGGCACCGAGCACACATTCGAACGCGCGGGTGAAGAAGATATCACCTTCAACCCTCAATACGAGCTTAAATTTGAAGTACCACAGGGCTATGTTACCGGTGATGAAGTGACTTATCACAATGGCGGTGGCAGTGATATTACCGGGCTATCAGACGGTAAAACCTATTACCTGATTATTGGTGATGAGATTCAGCTGGCTGAATCTCGAGAAGATGCTTTTGCAGGTAATGCGATTGAGGTGACTGGATCTGGCAGCGGTGATAATCACACGTTAACCGAATCGATTCATCGTACAACAGCACGTTCTACATCTGGCGCGAGTGGTGGTGATGTAGGTGTTGCAGGCTCGTTAGCAATTAACCTTGTAGATGTAACGACTTCCGCCCTAATCGCTGCGGATAGCAGCGTTACTATGCTGAATAACAGTGCTGTCAGTCTTAATAGTGAATCAGTCACTGAGCATTCCGCTATGGCGCTGCCATTAGAAAATACAGGTGGTGAAAGCGTAGGTATTGGTGCATCAGTCGCCTTGAATGTCAGTGATAACGATACCTTATCTGAACTTGCTCTAGATGGCAGTATTACAGGCGCATCTGATCTAACACTCGATGCTGATGGTACTTATGAACAATGGGTTATTGCTCGTGCAGGTGCGGCAGGTGGTGTAGCGATTACTCCCGTTGTAGCGCTTAACATAGCTTTCAATGATACCGATGCAAATATCCAAGCAGGCTCATTACTCGATATAAGTGGGAATCTAACTCTTAACGCCGAACAAACCAGCAGAACCACAGCTGACGCTGAAGGTGATGTTGAAGGTTCTGATGCAGCAATCGGCGCTTCTTTAGCCTTAGTATCAGCCAATGATAGTACTGCCGTTATGATCGCTAGGGATTTGACAGCAGGCGGAGCCATGATGTTGATGGCACGAGGCAACAATGCCTCAAGAACGACAGCCAAAGCCAGCTCAAGCGGTGCAGAACAAGATGATGGCGTAGAAAATAGCGGGGATGATAACGGCGTTAATGATCAGGTTGCCTCACAACGCAGCTTTGCGGACAGCAATAGTGATGAAGGCACCGGGGATAACGATAGCCCAGATGCATCTACCTCTGAAGGTACCATTAGCGTTGCAGCAGCTATCTCGGTCAATATTAGTGATTCACAAACTTCCGCTTATGTTGGTGGCACTTCTTTAGATCCAATCACAATAAACGTAGCTGGCGATATCAATGTAAACAGTTCCGCTAATGCTGATTCACTATCGGAAGCCGATGGTAGCGCTACAACAAATGAAGGCGGTACTAGCGTAGGTGTCGCTGTTGCACTCAGCACTTCCGATATCAGTAATAGCTCTCTAATTGAGTATGCCGATATTACTGCATCTAGTGTGAATGTCACTGCAGAAATGGCTGATCGAGATGTCGATATCACCCCTAAAGAACCGATCAGTGTTGATGTTGATGCAAACACTATCTATGTAGGGGATATCGATGATTTAGAGACTGGGGATGAAGTTACCTATAGCAACGGCGGTGATACCAGCATAGGTGGCCTAACCGATGATGGTGGCACAACTAAGTATTACGTAATCGATGTAGGTGATGGCAAAGTTAAACTGGCTGCTTCTGAAGCTGATGCAAATGCCGGTACAGCAATCGATCTAACATCCTTGGGTAGCGGGGATAATCATAGTTTAGAGCGAGATGGTAAAGATAACCTCGACTTTGACCCAGACGAAAAACGTTTCGAAATTCACTTACAAGACACGTTGGGCCTTAATACAGGCGATGAGATTGTCTATAGCAATGGTGGCGGTACCGATATTGGTGGGTTAACTAACGGCAATACTTACTATGCCATTATCGAAGGCAATGGCCGACTCAAACTTGCCGATACCAAAGAAAACGCTCTCAAAGGTGAGGCCGTAGAATTAACTAGTATAGGTACGGGCAGCTCTCACCAAATTACAGAATCAACTCACTCCTCATCAGCACGAGCTAACTCTGGTGCGAGTGGTGGAGATATTGGTGTTGCCGGTTCCGTAGCGATAAATGAGGCCAGCGGCTCAACTTCAGCAACCCTAGGTGATGGTTCAGACATTACTGCAACTGGCGATGTCACCGTTAAAGCTGAATCTAGTACTAGCAATGAAGCGCGTGCACTACCTGGAGACCCTACCTCAGGTGGCAGCGGTGGCGGCTTATCCGTTGCTGTGAATGTCAGCGCACATGATACCGATGCCGGTATATTAGGCGGCGACATTAGCCAGTCAGACAATTTATCTGTTTCTGCTGAGGGTGATCACACCATGGTGACTCTCGCTAAAGCAGGTTCTAAAGCAACCGGTTCCGATGGAATAGCTTTTGGTGGCGCTGTAGCTATAGGTGTAGCAAACAACGATACATCGGCTCAGATTGATTCCAATGGCGACGCTCTTAATGTCGCAGGTGATCTCAGTATCTCCGCATCCACCTTAGAGGCTCAAAAAACAGAAGCTGACGCAGAAACTGATGGCGGTGAAACCGGCGTGGGCATCTCCTTTGCGATGGGCTGGGTAGAAGACAATACCGATGCTTTACTTGCAAGAAGCGTCAACACCGGTGTTGGTAATGTTTCAGTGGTAGCGCTATCAGAAATTGATGCGACAACCGTGGCTAAAGCCAGCTCAGAAGGATCGAAGTCTGAAGAAGACGGCGGTAATACCTCAGATGAGGAAACAAGTAATCAAACCGATTATGCCAATAGTCGGGCCGGCACTTCGGTTTCTGCACCTACAGCAGGTGACCAGGTTGAAGGAGCAAATACCACCGCTGAATCACAAACCGCTAATCCGGGTGGTCAAGGTGGTACGGGTGAAGATGCATCACAACAAACACGAGGCGGTACTGTACGTGTAGCTGCAGCGATTGGCGCTACTGTCATTGCCCCTGAAGTTAATGCCTCTATTAGCGATGGCGTGGTTATCGATGCCAGTGGTGATCTCACCGTCAAAGCAACCAGCGATGCTGATGCAGATACACAAGCCATCGCCACAGCTTTTGCTGATGATGCTAAAACCACAGTAGGCGCTGCCGTAACTGTAAATGTCGGATTGTTAGATACTCATGCTTCTATCGGCAATAGTGATATCACCGCAGCATCTGTCAGCATTGAGGCGGGCACTCCAAACGGTGAAAGTAACGACTTTAAACTGCTCTCACTGGCCGGTAGCGGTTCTACTCAGAAAGGCGAGAATGATAATACTGCCGTGGCAGGTTCTGTAGGCGTTAATGTCATTATCAGCAACACTAGCGCTACGCTCGCTGATGGTGCGAGCCTTACAACGACTGGTACCGATCTAAGCGTTGAAGCAAGACAAGATATCGGTTTACAGAATATAGCAGGTGGTGGCGCACTAACCTTATCCGATGAGGGTACCAGTGTTGGTGCTGCGATCGGGGTTAATGTTGTTGAAAATGCCACTCTTGCAACCGTTGGCGATGGTACTTCTATAGATTCTGCTGGAGATCTGTCAGTCATCGCAGATGCGTCTGTCAGCCCTCTAGAAATCATTGTCCCAGTGCTTAACGAAACCGGCATTGATGTCACCACATTAGTTGCCGGTGCTGCAATCGGTTCTGGTGGCGATGCAGGTGCCGGATCTGCGGCAATTGATGTCTTTGTATTAAATACTAAAGCGAGTATTGGTGCCGGAGCGGTGGTGAGCTCTGGCAACGACCTGACTGTAAGAGCAACAGACGATACAACACTTTCAACATTTGCTGGTGCTCTGGCAGGCAGTAAAGATGCTACCGGTGTCGGTATAGGCCTAGGCGTAGCGGTTATCACCAAATCGACTGAAGCGATAATAGATGCGTCCGATAATGCTCTAGTACCTACATCCATAACCACTGGCGGAGATTTGATCGTTGAAGCTGATGGTACCGAGGATATTTTCCAATTAACTGCCAATATTGGTGCTGGGGACAGTACTTCAGGCGCTGGCGGCCTAAATGTTTTGGTTAATCTGACTGATACCCGTGCGGTTTTAGGTAAAGATCCGGATGCTGAAACACCTGAAGCAGGCAATGTAGTTGTTAACGCGACAGGTTCAGCGATGGTTGCAGCTAACAGTCATACAGCCATTGAAAGCTATGCGGGAACCCTTGGGGTATCAATGAGTGGCTCTTCAGTAGGTATCTCGGTTGGGGTATTGGTCGATATTGATCGTACCCATGCCGTGATCGGTGAGGGTGCCGAAGTCACATCTTTAGGCCAAGGAGCTGGGGTGTCTGTAAGAGATGGCATCTTTGATAGTAATGGCGATCAAGGCACAGAAACCGTCAATGGCTTATCTGTAACCGCTACCAGTTATGACGATGTATCCCTTTTAGCTATTGCGGCCTCTGGTTCATTAGGGCAGGACAATGGCGGCAATGAGAACGGAGACAATGACGGTGGAACCAATGTTGGTATCGCAGCATCCGTTGGCGTTGCCGTACTCGACGGTGAAACCCATGCCACATTAGGTGCTGGAGCCACTATCAATGGTGGTAATACCGGTGCAGCCGCAAATCAAGGCATATTACTTCGTGGTGCGGACGAAACCAATGTCACCAACATTATTGGTGGTTTAGCGATTACCAATGGTGCCGATGCCGGTGTCACAGGCTCAGTATCAGTTAATGTAATCGATAATAGTGTTTGGGCACGGGCGTTAGGCAGTAATGATCTAACGTCGAATTCCGGTGGCGTGACCCTTTCTGCAACTGATGCTACCAACCTTGATACGGTCACCATTGCAGTCGCAGGTGCAATCAAAACGGGTAACAGCGATAACAACAATTCCAGTGATATAACGTTCGCTGGTGCAGGCAGTGTCACAGTTAATGTAGTTGATACCGAACTTTTAGCTCAGATTGATAGTGGCACGGTAGATACAGATGGCAATTTAACCCTGCATGCCGAAGATAACTCAGATATTAGAGCCGATTCAGGTGGTGCCACATTTGCTTATGACAACAGCGGAAGTACAGCCGGTGCAGTGGGCGCCTCTGTTGCGGTCAATGATGTTACACAAACCATTCGAGCGACTGTTACAGATACTCCAGTTAGCGCTACCGGTGGTGTAGACGTCAGCGCCACTAACTCATCCAGCATTCAGGCATTAACCATTGCAGGTTCCGCAGCAGTTGCTAATGACTCGGATGCCTTAGCTGGTGCAGGCTCCGGTTCAGGGAATTTCATTTTAGCTTCAACCGAAGCAAGTATTACCAACACTGGTGCAGCGCAAACATTGTTGAGTGCAGGTGATATAAATATTTCAGCGACTGATAACAGTTACATCAATGCTGATGCCGGTGCAGGTGCCTTAGCATTATCACTAGGCGGCGGTGATTTAGGTGCTGCGGCAGCGGGTGCCGCAGGTGCGCAAAACGTTATCACTAAAGTTACAACGGCAGCACTTCGTAACGTTAATGCCACGGGTGACAACGTTAATGTAACTGCAACCTCCACATCAACAGTCAACGCTTTCACTTTAGGTATTGCAGGTGCACTGGCAAATGACGGTAGCGCATTAGCGTTGGCAGGTTCCGGCTCCGGCAACTTCATTACCGGGGATATAAGCGCCATCATCAACCCTAGCAGTATCGTGGCAACGGGTGATGTCAGCCTGTATGCGTCTGATACAAGTATTGTTACTTCAACAGCAGGTTCAGCAGCCGTATCGATCAGCGTCGGCAGTGGTAGCGGCTCTCAGGCTGGGGTCGGCTTAGGTGTTTCGGTCGCGGTGAATGAGATCGATGTTTCTACAGAGGCAATTCTGTCTTCGACTTCAGTTAATGCAGGTGGTGCGCTTTCTGTTGAGGCTTTAACGGCTTCTGAGATAGATACTCTGGCCTTTGGTGTAGCGTTATCCGTCACACAGTCTAGTGATAATAATGCTATCAGTGCTGCTGCAACCGGCGCTTTAACCTTTAATACCATCAGTAATAGTGCCATTGCAGAAATTGAAGATGTAGCTGATTCAGGCGCTACGGTTACGGTGGCTGGCCCAGTATCAGTTATAGCAACGGATCAATCATTAATCGTTGCAGATGCTGCAGCAGCTTCATTCAGTTTGGCGATCAGTTCTGATAATACCTCTGTATCTGGCAGTATCGGTGTAGCTGTGGCTGATAATGATATAAGTAATACAGCCAGAGCTGCGATCAATGATATTAGCCTAACAAGCAGTTCTTCTGGCGCTACGGTTTCAGCGCTTTCAGAAGCGAGTATCGAAGCCATAGCGGTATCTGCATCGGTCGGAATTAGTTCTTCATCGAATGGTACTTCCGCAAGTTTCTCTGCAGATATCTCCTTAGCTTTCAATGATATAGACAGTACAGTTGAAGCGATGATCGAGGGAGGTTCAGTTGTAGATCTAGCTGGATCACTCGTTTTATCAGCTATCGATAACTCATCTATTACTGCAGACATAGTGGCAGCTAGCATCAATGCCGCTGTCAGTGGATCTGGCAGTTCGGGTGGCTTAAATATCACAGCCACTAATGCCAACAATGAAATTAATAATACAACTAGAGCCCTAATTTCTAACTCAATACTCACTGCTTCAGCATTGGATATAGATGCTGAATCCAATACATCAATAGACGCTGTCGCAGTATCAGCAGCCATCAGCGTGACCATTAGTGGTTCCTATTCACTCAGTGGAACGGGTAGCGGCGCAGGCAGCCAGAACACCATCAGCAATATTATCGAGGCAGGATTAGTAAATGGTGCTGATGCAACGATTGGTGGCAATACTGATATTGATGCCTCTAATGCAGCAGAGATCTATGCCGATGTCGCTGCGGCAAGCGCTTCGGTCACAGGCAGTAGTGATGGTGCCATCACTTTAAATGTCACCGTAGCTACAGCAGATAATGTCATTTCTACACAAACCAGAGCGTTAATCGATAACAGCAGTCTATCAACTGGCGGGGATCTGATACTCAATGCCGATTCAGCAGGAACAATTGAAACCTTAGGGTTAGCAGCAAGTTTAAGTGTAAATGCCAGTAGCGGTAATATCGCTGTTGGAGCATCTGTCACTGTTGCGGTTGTTACTAATACAGTCAATGGCGCTGTCGAAGCAGTAATTCAAAACAGTGCGGTTGTTGATGCCAGTAATGTCACTATTAGCGCTACTAACAGTAGTTTGATTGATGCAATTAGCACATCGATTGGTGTAGGTGTTACCGCAACCAGTGGTTCAATCGCCTTTGGCTTAGATGCATCAGCAGCTGTCGCCCTCAACAATGTGGGTACAGCAGTGACCGCAGGAGTGCTTAATTCTGATGTCACTAGTAGCGGCATTCTTGATATAGATCTCACCTCATCGTTACAGATGAATGTCACCACAGTTGCAGTTGCTGTCACTGTTGGTGCTTCGGGTGATGTGGCAGGTACAGTCGCTGGCGCGGGTGCAGCGGCAGACAATATTCATAGCGGTGTTTCCAGAGCGGTCATTGAAAATAGCACTGTAAATGCAACAGGTGCGGTTAGTGTGGATGCGGTAGATACATCATCTCTAGATTCAGAGGTGGTTTCTGCATCAGCTTCAGTCGCAGTCGGTAGCACAGCAGCCTTTGCTCTAGGTGTGTCAGTTGTATTAGCTACCAATAGTCTCAGTGGCGTAACAGAATCAGGTATTATCAACTCAACAGTGAATGGCGGCAGCATAACAGTTGGTACTGATACGCAGCTGTCGATTCTCTCTACGGGTGTGGCAGCTAGTTTATCTTTAGCTGCAGGTGATATTGCGATCACGGGTGCAGGTGCGGGCGCATCATCTTTGAATACTCTGAACAATACTGTGGCAGCTCGAATCAGTAGCAGTATTGTTACCAGCACCAACGGCTTAAGCGTTCATGCTGAAGATAGCTCCTCTGTTACCTCTACGGTAGTTGCTGCCTCAATCGGTTTAGCCATTAGCAGTGGCGGTAGTGCTGCAATATCAGCGGCAATTGCGGTATCTATTGCGGATAACGACATCAATACAGACTTAAGAGCGGCAATTGATGATGGATCGCTTATTACTGCCAACGGCACAGTTGATGTATCAGCGCTTGCAGATGGCTCAGTAGATGCCAATGCGGTAGCTGCCTCTGTTTCGGTTGGCGGTGGTGGTACCGTTAGCGTCGGGGCGTCCGGTTCTGGTAGTGCAGTTACCAATACGCTAGCCAATACTGTCGAAGCCACTATTGATACTGCAACCATTAACAATGCGACTGATGTAGTTGTGATGGCCACCAATGAACTCACCATCGACACCTTAGCGGTAGCAGCATCGATCGGAGCGTCTGCTAGTGGTACAGCTGCAGTCACTGTATCTGGCTCGGTTACGTTAGCGACGCTAAATTCGAACACGGTAACCTCTGCGAGCATTAGAAGTTCAGCGATCACAGATCCTAATACAGTTTCAGTACTGGCATTTAACGATACTGATATAGAAACCAAAGCTGTTGCTGCAACACTTTCGTTAGCCGCAGGTTCTTCTGCAGCGGTAGGTGTTAGTTTCGCAGTCGTAGAATCCGTTGCCAACGTTGGTGGCACCACAGAAGCAGTAATAAACCCATCCACCATAACCTCTGCTGATGATGTCTTAGTTGAAGCAATAGATATTAGTGAAGTGGATACGCTGGTTGTATCTGCCACCATTGGGGTTGCGGCATCATCAACTGCAGCGATCGACGTATCGATCGCTGTGAGCTTAGCAACCGTCAATGTAACCAATGATTTATTAGCCACAATTCAAGGCTCTACAATAGATGCGGATAATGTCACCGTTAATGCCCAATCTTTCTTAGGAGGAGATAGGGCAACTGTCACAACAAAAGGTATTTCAGCGGCTTTATCCGTTACTGCAAGCGGCAACTTCTCTCTATCAGGAGCAGGTAGCGGTGCTTCAGTGACCAGCAACATGAGTAATACGATTGCTGCTAGCGTCATCGATAGTGATATTGATGCGAGCACGCTCTCCGTGACTGCAGAAGATCGAGTACTCTTAGATACCTTGACCGTCGCTGTAGCAGCGAGCGTAGCTGCAAGTGCAAATATTTCCGTATCATTGTCTGGTGCCGTTGCAGTATCTACTGTCGATTTCGATACATCTGTTCAATCCATTATCTCAGGCTCTGACATCGACTTAACGTCTGCTGCTCCAACTATTTTGTCGGCCCGTTCTGATAGCGATGTAACTACATTCTCAGTCGGTGCAGCCCTTAGTGTTTCAGCAAGCAGTGCGTTTGCGTTTTCTGCATCGGTAGGTGTGGCAGTTGCGACAGTGAATGCCGCAAACCTTACGGAATCGCTGATCACCAATAACAGTACTTTTAATGCGCCAGGGGACCTAACGGTTCGCGCGAAAGATGTCACTAATATTGATACAGATGTTGTTGCAGCTAGCATTGCAGTGGGTGCATCGGGTGGTGTGGCTATATCAGTTGGCTTGTCTACCTCTGTTGCAAGTAATACCTATAGCGGCACTGTTCGGGCAGGCATCGAAAACTCTTCGGTTGATATCGGAGGAACTCTAACTGTCGAGGCTGAATCTGAAGCCAGCGTAGATGTTTTGGGTGTTGCAGCCTCTGTTACTGTCGCTGTATCAGGTAGTTTCTCTTTAGCTGCTGGTATTAGTGCGGCTGTAACTGAAAATACCGTCGACGGTTTGGTCGAATCCTATATTGAGGATGCAAGCGGATCTCATTTCATTGAGGCAGGTGGCGATGTGATTGTTACCGCTGTCGATGATCTGTCTGTGACTTCAGATGCAGCAGCGGTAACACTCTCGGTTAGCGGTTCCTATGTAGGTGTGGCTGTAGGGGTATCTGCAGCAACTTCTGAAAATACCAATAACAGCATTACCCGAGCAGAAATAGATAACTCAGATGTAACCTCTGAAGCTGGAACCGTCACCTTACTAGCTCAATCTGAATCTGATCTGGATGCATTTGTTGCCTCTGTTGCGGTCTCTGTTTCAATCTCAATCGGCTTTGCAGGCGCAGGCGCTGGAGGCTTTGCACGGAACACCTCGAATGCAATGGTTAGTTCACGAGTCAGCAATGGATCGAATATAACTTCCGCAGGTAATGTCGTTATCTCAGCTAACGATATCTCCGACGCTCAGGCCGATGTTATTGCGTTTGCCGTATCGGTGGGGGCATTAGGTACCTCCGTTGGTGTTTCACTGGCTGAGAACTACATTACGAATACCGTGATAGCGGCAGTAGAAGATAGCTCTGTTACCGCATTGGGTGCTGGTACTATCCTGATCGATTCAGATGCGACTCAAGAAATTGATGCCAACAGTTCAGTTGTTTCAGTTTCCGTCGCCCTCGGAGGCCTCGCGGGCGCAGGTGCGTCTGCAATTACTGACATAGATAGTGAAGTAGAAGCATACGCTCGGAATTCAACCTTAACTGCTGCAGGTAATTTGGTTCAGATTGATGCCGATAGCAGCCATATAGCCAATGCCACTTCATTTGGTCTAGCAGCTTCAACAACGGCGGGTGTATCCATTGTTAACGGTAATGCCAGTGTTGGTGGTGCAACTCGGGCTTATGCAGATGGTGCAATGACCGTCACCGCCAGTGCAATGGATATAACAGCTGATTCTATTGCCAGTGCTTTACCTGATGTCACTTCTGTGGCTTTATCTCTTGGTGGAGCAGGTTCTGGAGCAATAGTATCAGCCACAGTGGATCGGACGACTGAAGCTTATATCGGCGGACGAGCAGGAACGGTTCCATTAGGTAGCACCAATGTTGTGTTGACCGGCGGGCCACTAAATATTAATGCCAATTCAACATTTACGGCCACTGCAGCGCCTCTTAATTTTGGTTTAGGTGCCGGCATAACAGTCGCAGTTACCATCACCGAAGCGATCATCCAAGGTAATACTCTTGCTTACATTGGTGATAGCAGTTCAGTTACCGCTTCGGATATCTCTATTACAGCTGCCAGTACAGAAGTTGCTACTTCTGAAACGATAACCATTGCTCTTGATGCCGCGGGTGCAGCAGTGGGTGTTACCAGCGCCACTTCACAAGTGCTTAGTAATACTGAAGCGTTCATCGGCACTCGAGTGGGCGAACTATCATTAGGTAATCCAACAACAGTTACAGTGACCGGTAGTGGCGATCTAGTCATTGATGCGACAGCCAGTCGAACCGCCATATCAGATACTTTAGGTTCAGCACTGACACTTGGTGTGCTAGCAGTTGATGTATCACTACCGACTGCAGAAGTTGGTGGCAGAACCTTAGCGGGCATGGACGGTCAGGTTACTGTGATTGCAGGTGATATTGACGTTGTTGCTACGGCATCTAACAAAGCGGAAGCAGAGGCCTTAGTACTATCACTATCTGTTGTAGGTATAGGTGGTTCCGGTGCTGATGTACTCGCTATTATCAATGAAACCGCCGATGTCGAAGCCGTGATCGGAGCCGATGTAACTCTTACCGCCGATGAAATTCTTTTGGATGCTCATCATATTGGTAACAACAATCTCGCAACCGCCAAAGCATTAGGCGGAGCAGGCGGACAGTTGGGTGGTTTAGCTGTCATGCTAGCTGAAGCCTATGTCGAAGGAGGTGTTAAAGCCGAACTTAATGGTGACGTTTTGGCTTCTGATTCTGTCACCGTAACCGCTTCAGGCAGAAACCTAGCTCAAGCAGATACATTGGCAGTTGCTATCGGTGCAGGCTTTGGTGCATCCGGTACAGGTACAGTTTCTGAAATTAGCGATACAGCAGATGTTGTCTCCAGAATAGGTTCTACATCCTCCATTACAACCACCGGAGCAGTTTCAGTGACTGCGACAGGTGATAATGACGCACTCAGTAACTCCGATGCAGGCTCTGGCGGTACAGTTGCCGTTTCTGGCTCTGCATTAGGAGCAACCGTTGCAGGCGCTGTTATTGCTGAACTGAATGGCGATCTCTTCAATGCGACTGCAGTCGATGTTATCGCCACCGGTGATAACTATGCAAAAGCTGATGCTTTGGCGATCTCTGTGGGTATCGCAAGCGGTTCTGGTGCGGATGCATTCGCTGAAATCACATCAGATGCAGATGTCCAAGCTAAAGTAGGCTCAACTTCGCAGATTACCGTTCCCGGTGCAGCGATCAACGTCTTAGCTACTGGTAGCAATGAGGCACAAGCCAGCGCGGTAGGCGGTGGTATTGGCGGTCTATCGATCAACGTAATGCTCCCAGAGGCGATCGTCGGTGGCGGTGTTTTAGCTGAGTTTAGTGGTGACATTATTGGCGGGGCAGCGTCTTTACTTAATGTTAAAGCCCTAGGTGATAATTGGGCTAATGCTCACACCACCGTAGGTAATATTTCATTACTCGGGGGTGCTGGTGCTAAAGCTATCGCTGAAATCAGCTCCGATGCTGATGTAGAAGCTCGTATTGGTTCGGCAGCCGCAGTGGCAACGACTGGTGCAGTCGTCGTAGATGCACGTTTGCAAGGCAATATGAATCTTGCAACGGCGACGGCTCTTGGTGCTGTCGGTGGTGCATTAGCAGGTGTTTCTGTAATGTTGGCTACCGCTGAGGTCGGTGGCGCAGTTATTGCGGATGTAGATGGTGATGTAACAAGTTCATCTTCAATCACTATTGAAGCGGTTGGTCGTAATCTAGCCGAAGCCCATACCTTGGCCGGAGGTTTTGGTGCTTTTGCGGGTGCCGGTAGTGGTGTAGTTGCAGAGGTTACAGAGTTTGCCGATGTCATAGCATCGGTTGGCTCAACAGCATCGTTAACAACCACTAGTACCTTAACCGTCAGAGCAACTGGAGATAACGATGCTATATCCAGTTCTGATCTAGCATCTGGCGGTGCAGTTTCAATTGCCGGTGGTGAATTAGTTGCCCGAGTAGGTGGTGCAGTCATCGCAGAGATGAATGGCGATGTGAATGATGCTAACACTGTTCTGGTTAAAGCCGACGGTAGCAATGTTGCTTTGGCAGATGCTTTAGCCATCTCCCTCGGTCTATTCAGTGGAGCTGGTGCAAGCGCCAAAGCAGAAATCACTTCCGACGCAGACGTACAAGCCAAAGTAGGCTCATCTGCTCAGTTCAATACACCGAACGCTAATATTGATGTGCTCGCAACAGGCTACAATCATGCAGTAGGTACTGCGGTTGGTGGCAGTGGTGGCGTAATTTCCATCTCTGTCATGCTTCCAGAAGCCATTGTTGGCGGCGGCGTGTTAGCTCAATTTGATGGTCAGACTACCGGTGGCTCGATATCTACCTTAGATATTAAAGCCCTTGGCCAAAATATCGCAGATGCATCAACTACGGTAGCCAGTGTATCGCTGGGTGGCGGTGCAGGTGCGCAAGCGATTGCTAGTATCACGGCAGATGCTGATGTAGAAACGAGCATGGGTTCAGCCGCATCTATCGCAGCAACAGGCACGGTTGTCGTTGATGCCCGCTTGCAAGGCGCAATGAACCGAGCAACTGCAACCGCTGCAGGTGGAGCTGCAGGTGCTCTAGGCGCAGCTTCAATCATGCTAGCAACTGCTGAGGTCGGCGGTGCTGTTATCGCTGATGTTGATGGCGATATCACGAATTCATCTTCAATTACGATCGAAGCTGTAGGACGCAATCTTGCAGAGGCACATACCTTGGCAGGTGGTTTTGGTGGCTTCGGCGGTGCAGGTAGTGGTGTAGTTGCAGAGGTTACAGAGTTTGCCGATGTGATTGCATCTGTCGGCTCAACAGCATCGTTAACAACCACTAACACCTTAACCGTCAGAGCAACTGGCGATAACGATGCAATATCAAGCTCTGATTTAGCTTCGGGTGGTGCTGTTTCTATTGCGGGCGGCGAATTGGCTGCTCGGGTTGGTGGTGCAGTCATCGCTGAGATGAATGGTGATGTTAACGACGCCAATACGGTGCTTGTACAAGCTACGGGTAATAATGTTGCACTCTCTGATGCTCTGGCCATATCCATTGGTCTCTTTAGCGGAGCTGGAGCTAGCGCTATAGCGGAAATCAGTTCTGACGCAGACGTACAAGCCAAAGTTGGTTCTTCCGCTCAGTTCAATACACCTAATGCCAATATTGATGTGCTAGCCACAGGATATAATCATGCAGTTGGTACGGCAGTTGGCGGCAGTGGTGGTGTGATTTCTATCTCTGTCATGCTTCCAGAAGCCCATGTTGGCGGCGGCGTGTTAGCTCAATTTGATGGTCAAACTACCGGTGGCTCGTTAGCTACCTTAGACGTTAAAGCTCTCGGTCAAAACATCGCAGATGCTTCAACTACGGTTGCCAGTGTATCACTTGGTGGTGGTGCGGGTGCTCAAGCGATTTCTAGTATCACGGCAGATGCAGACGTAGAAGCGAGAATGGGTTCAGCCGCTTCTATCGCAGCAACAGGCGCGGTTGTCGTTGATGCACGTTTGCAAGGCGCAATGAACCGAGCAACTGCAACCGCTGCAGGTGGAGCTGCTGGTGTATTGGCAGGTGTTTCAGTCATGCTGGCCACTGCGCATGTCGGTGGAGCAGTTATCGCTGATGTCGATGGTGATATTACTGGTTCTTCTTCAATCACAATCGAAGCGGTGGGTCGTAACCTTGCCGAAGCACATACATTAGCAGGCGGATTCGGTGCCTTTGGTGGTGCCGGTAGTGGTGTTGTAGCTGAGATTACGTCTGATGCTGATGTCATAGCATCTGTAGGCTCTACCGCATCACTTACAACAACTAATGCTTTAAATGTAAAAGCTACCGGAGATAACGATGCGATCTCCAGTTCAGATCTTGCTTCTGGTGGTTTGGTTTCTATAGCCGGTGGTGAATTAGCAGCCCGTATTGGCGGCGCGGTCATTGCCGAAATGGATGGTGATGTTTTCGATGCTAATACGCTAAATGTCCTCGCTACCGGTAATAACTATGCGGATGCAGATGCGCTCACCATCTCTTTAGGTTTGTTTAGCGGAGCAGGTGCGAGTTCAGTTGCAGAGATCACCTCTGATGCTGATGTTGAAGCAACTGTCGGTTCTACCGCTCAATTGACCGTACCAGCAGCCAATATCGACGTTATTGCCACTGGTTATAACAAAGCAGAAGGTGTCGCTAATAGCGCTACAGTCGGTGTGATTTCAATTTCTGTGATGTTGCCATCTGCAACCGTAGGCGGAGGCGTCTTAGCACAGTTTGATGGTGATATTGTCGGTAGTGCAGCATCTACTCTTGATGTTAAAGCATTAGGTGAAAATATTGCTCTTGCAACTGTTACGGTGGGCTCCTTGAGCCTCGCTGGAGGCAATGGTGCTCAAGCTACTGCGATAATCACTAGTGATGCAGATGTAGAAGCGAAAGTAGGTTCTACAGCAACTATATGGACTACTGGAGCAGTAAAAGTA
The DNA here is from genome assembly GCF_047778075.1 of Neptuniibacter sp. QD57_21. Taxonomy (GTDB): domain Bacteria; phylum Pseudomonadota; class Gammaproteobacteria; order Pseudomonadales; family Balneatricaceae; genus Neptuniibacter. Next base: position 1,855,456 of record NZ_CP180549.1, read on the forward strand.
GAAGCGCTTCTTCAAGGACAACAAAACAAGGCAATTGCTAACACCGTTTCTTTAGCCGGCGGATTGTTTACTGCATCTGTTATTGGCGCGACAGCAAAAGTAGGCGGTGCAGTCATAGCTGATATGGATGGTTCGGTAACTTCTAATTCGCTATTGGTTAAGGCTGATGGTGATAATACGGCAGATGTCGATGTGGTTACTGCAGGGCTTGGTGGATTTACTGTTACAACAGCTTCTGCTTATGCTGAAGTAACGAGTGCAGCCGATGTCAATGCGACAGGCGGTACTGGTAGTAATGTTCTGGATGTTAACGGCTCAATTACATTTGTAGCGACCTCTAACAATAATGCTTTCGCTAATTCTGATTCAGCGGGCGGTGGTTTAATTGCAGTTGGCTTGTCAGTGCCAACCGCAAAAGTAGGCGGTGGTACCAAAGCAGAGATGAACGCAGATGTTATTGATGCAAGTTCACTTTCTGTAACGGCTACCTCTGATAATGATGCGTTCGCAACTGCAGATGTATTGACCGTCGGACTTGGTGCAGGCAACAAAACCGATGCAATAGCAGAAATTACAAATGCAGCGGATACTGAAGCCATCATTGGTTCTGGTTCTTTAATAACAATTCCTGGCTCATCTGTTAACGTAAACGCGACCTCAACAAATAACGCCATAGCAAATGCGGGTGTTTTCAGTGGGGGTGTGGTTTCAGTTTCAAGCTCTAGTCCAACTGCCAATATTTATGGCGATACTTCTGCCAAACTTCTTGGCAGTGTAGGTACTACCGTTGCTGGATTAGATATTGACGGACTACCAACAACCTATGGTGTAGCAGGGGCATCCACAGTAACTGTTCAGTCATCATCATCTGATAACGCGAACGCGGTTGTATCATCCGCTAATTTCGGTGCGATCACCGCTGGTTCATCTGTAGCAACAACAAGAGTTAATCCAACAGTTATTGCTGAATTTGGCTCGGGCAATATTACTGCTTCGGGTAACGTTACATTAACAGCTCAGTCCAATGCCGTATCTTTAGCAGAAGCTGATTCAGCCAGTGGGGCGGGCATCACAATAGATGGACTAGATACATATGCTATTGCTAACCCAACTATTCAGGTAATTACTGGTAACGGTTATGTTGAATCAGGTAATAACCTCACGCTAAGAGCAACGCATAGTGGTAACAATATTAAAGCTGACTCTACAGGTACTGGCATTGGGCTCGTTTCTGTGGGTAACACTGATGCTACTGCCCAATCTAATCCAACAGTTCAAGCATTAATCGAGTCCAGTATTCTCCGTGGACATGATGTTGTAATAGAGGCCAGTGGAAATACTAATGCAAATGCTACAGCTACAAATAACGCTGCAGGAGGCATTGTCATTGGTAACACCGATGCAACCGTTACATCTGATAGTCATGTCCTTACTGATATAGGTTCTGGTTCTATCATCGCGCAGCGTGATGTTCAAATACTCGCAACCAGCATGCAAACATTAACAGCACTTGCTGAAACCGATGGTTCATTTGGTTTGGTAACTGATTCAGATGCTGATGCTGACATTGTCGTTAATCACGATGTAATCCTAACTTCTGACGCGACCATCAAGGCAAACCGAACTGTACTAGTTGAATCTCGTACTGGTTTAAATGCAGATGTTACCGCAAACGCGGATGCTACGGCTGTAGCAGGCTTTGCTGATGCAGATGGATCAATCACCATAGGCTCTGCAATTGATCCAGTACTCAATCAAGTAATATTGACGGGTAATTCAGACATTGAAGCAAATAATGTCGCCGTGGCTGCACGCGCTGGCAGTCAAACCCAAATCGATAACATTACAGGGGATGTAGTTATCGATAACGGCGGATTAGTCAAAGAATGGTCCGCAAACGTTTATACAGAGTCAGATACCAAAGCTTATCCTGTTGCCGATTCAACCGCCGATGCGCATATCCAATCTTGGGATCTTGTCGAAACAATCCTACATAACGGCTCTTCAATTATCAGCAATAGCAATATCGTTGTTGAAGCACGTCATGACAATACCCAAATGCATGCCGATGCTACCGCTAGATACAATGACTATAACAATGGATTGGCTAACTTTATCAGTGCTATAGCCTCTGTCTTCAACCCGATTCCTGTTGATGTTCACGCTAACTCAAGTTCTACCTACAATAGCTTAACCCGCGTTAGTGGTCGTGATGGTTCATTCTTAAAAGCTAAAGATATTAATGTTAACTCAGAAAATATTGCTACGATAACAGCTGATGCGACAACTGATACCGGTTTACTACCTGACCTTGAGGTTTGTATCGGTGTCGATGATTTAGAAGTTTGCTTCAATGTATTAAGCGTAGATATTGAAGCAAATGATACGGTTAATAGTACGCCTGATCGCCATATATTCTGGGAGTCTCATGTAGTATTGCTCGGAGAACCTAATCCAGAGCTGGTTATCGATGAAAACGGTGTCATTGTTAGCTTGACCAATATTGAGTTCTTGGGTAGCAATACCGGCAAGGTCGTTGGCAACACACTTAGCGCTGCAAATAACCAAGTTATCCTCGACGACATTATCTACAACGAAGCCGGTAAATTAACCTTCTTTGCCAACCACGTGAACGGAACTGATGGCATTATCTGGGGTAATAGTGGATTAGTAGAAAGTCAGCGTACTTGGGACAGTGTCAGAATCATCAATGATTCTGAATATGACCTCGTTATAAACCATATAGATACCCATGATGGATCGGCTGCCGTAGATATTAAAGTGGACGATATCCGCTTTAATCCAGCTTCTGTAAACAACGTATCCTTAGACCCAGTAACACCAGGCGATACCTTCGAATTCGATCTAGATATCACTTACCCTAGAACCTTAGTTGAAATCAGAAACCGCATAGCTGGAAATAATAATGATAGCGATATCATACTCTTAGGAGGCATTGATAATGTTATCGGTGATACTGTAATTGAGAACCAACGCGGGGATATCAGGGTTGATGAACGTGATTTGGTAGTTCAACAAGGCGTACTTCCAACGGCTATTTTCGATGAAGGCTTAATCAGAACCAATACGCTTGATGTCGATGCTAGTGGCGATATAGGTAATCAGAATGCCAGTGATGGCCGCACGCCATTAATGGTGGAATTGGTCAGAATTATCCATGCCACCAGTAACGATGTAACTCCAGCACTTGAAGAGATTCATCTCGAAGCAGATGCCGGTAGTGACACCGTATTGGATATTACCTTGCATGATCGTTCTCAAGACCCAGCCGAAACCGACAGTCTCGATATAACCATCCACCGGATTACCGCAGGCGATGACGTCGATGTGATTATCAATGACTCCAGAGCCGGTGATGATTGGGCGCCTATCGATGGTGTAAATGTCAGCACTTACGATCCTCCAGGTCTGTTCGATCCTGACGGCCGTAGTGGTATTTACTGGGATCACTTCAGTCCAGATGTTGAGGGAGAATCCCTATATAACTGGGTTCGCCAGACCTATGGCACAGGCCACTCTGAAGTGGATTCAGTCTATACCTTCACGGAAGTACGCGCTGGTGATGATATAGATATTGGCCATGTTGATAGTAATGACGGCTATACCGGAGCAGAAAACCGAACTTATCGAACCACTTCGATCACCGGCGCACCATACGGCTCCAATGTCACTGTTGATGTCACTCCTGATACAACAATCGACTTCATAATCAATACTGATGTTGATTGGAGTGGTGGTACACCGCCAGATGGTACACCTCAGATATTCTTAACCACTAATGGTGAAATCATTGCGGATGAGCTGATCGGTGATATGTTGGTTGGCCACATCCATTCGACCGAAGATGATGTCACGCTAAATTCCGGTGCAAGAATCATCGATGCCGATACCGATTCAGGTGCGGCTACAACAGTCGATGTTTCTGGCGTAAATATTACACTCAACTCCGGTGTAATCACTGATGAAACCCCAGCACCACTATTTGGTGGAATAGGCACAGAAGATGATTTCTTAGAGATCAATGTTGATCGCAATAACGGTAACGGCGTGCTTAATGCCTTCGATATAAATGCGCCGTTCAATGGCGGCATCTATATCGATGAACTAACGGGTCCACTAGAGTTAGATACAGTTCACAGTGACGAAAATGTATCACTCAGAACAACTGATGGCTCAATCAGAGATGCAAGAAACGGCGGAGCAGGTGATACGGCAGCCAATATCCTAGGTCAAACAATTGATCTGGACGCTAATGGCACCGATTCTGATATCGGTAGTAGCTCCAATGATGTGGAAATCAATTCCCGAATTGACTCAGCTGCAAACGTAGACGATGTTGGTCTAGAAGCAACCGATAATATCTACCTCACTGAAACAGACGGCGATTTGAGTCTTGTTCTAGCCCATACCTATACAGGTGATATTCGTCTAACGGTGAGAGAATCTGCCGATTTAGATGAGCATCTGATCCTACTAGAATCAGGTACTGCACGTTTTGCTGAAAGTGTCAGCCGTTTACCGGGTTTAGATCCAGATGCACCACGTAGCATTCTAAATGGCCAGATCTTTGCAGAAGGAGGCTCAGTACTTCTATTAGTCGGTGACAATGTCGATCTTCATCAAAATAGTGAGATTCTAGCCAAAGAAACTATCGACATCTTCGGTGATCATAACAATGCTGATGCCACTTATGGTACCAACATGACCCTAAGGGGCCGAATCATTGCCGGAGCGGATGTTACTTCCGGTGATCCTGTTGGTACAGCAATTCCAACCTTTACTGCACCCGTTTATCTCACCAATATCTGGGGCAACGTTGACTCGGATTACATTCAATTCGGAGATCTCTCAGGTGCTAGCGGTGATACTGAGCAGGGCGATAATGGCTATATTTTCCTTGGTTCTAAGACTCGTGTTCACGGTAGTGCGGATCTAGATTCACTATTCGCAGATGGCGAAGACCGGATGGTGGTCTACTTCTTACAAGACACTTCAACCACCACTGGACCAAATACTGTATCTGATGCAGAGCACACGTTAACGCTCGACGGTCAGGCAGGTACTGATTACTACGAAGTTCACTCTCTGGGCAGTAACGGTGAAGATGAACGTAATTACGTCATCAATGTATTGGATACAGGCGCTGAGAATGATGGCGTAGACGAGCTAAGTATCTTTGGCTTCGATAGCCCTAATAGCGGTTCTGACACAAATGGAGATGCTTACGCGACTGACGATATCTTCTTGATGCGTGCAGCAGCCTTCCTTCCAAACGAAACAACAGATCGTCCGGGATATGTTGCCATCTTGCACGGAAATCTAGCCGAATACGGCGATGTTATTCAAAACAACGAAGATAGTGATGAAGTTCAACGTATCAACTATGACACCGGTTTGAATGGTCGCTTACTGGTTGAAGGCAGAGGCGGTAATGATGCCTTCTTCGTTGATGATACTACAGTGATTACCTCTATCGACGGCGGTGCTGGCGATGATCAATTCCAAATCGGCCAGATCTTCGGTGCGCAACGTGATACTGCTGACGGTAACTTGCTCGAGCAAGATGTATTCCCAGATTTAGTCGCAACTACAAGAGGCTGGTTATCTGCTGGCGCAACAGCACCACTGGTAGCACAAGGTGGTAGCGGCAACGATGAGTTCCGCGTCTACTCTAACCAAGCTGAACTCCGTTTAGAGGGCGATGATGATAATGATCTATTTATCGTTCGTGCCTTTGCATTAGCTGCTACAGTCGACTTTGACTTCGATAATAGCGGTGTCATAGATAAAGCTGACCTTGAAGCCGGTGCTCAGATTCTTCAAGATCTTCAAGATGGCGTGATCACCTTTGCTCAATTGGACAATGGCGTCGCACTTGAAGCTGCTTTACCAACGGATGGCGGCGGCAATCCAGTCTTTGATGTTAACGGGGATGGTGGCATTAACTTCCTTGATCTTCTACTGACTGAAGATCCAACCGATGATGTTATCGTTCTGGATGAAGAGGGCGTTGCCACACCTCAGATCGGATTAGGCTTCTCTGTGGCTCAAGCGCCTGATATCAGAGCAGGTGGCGGTCAGGATGAGGTGCGATACAACATTAACGCACCAGTTTCTGTAGAAGGCGGTGCAGGCTTCGATAAACTGGTCATCCTCGGTACTGAATTCCCAGATGACATAGCCATCACCAAAGATGGTATCTACGGTGCAGGCCTAAATGTTCGTTACTCCACTATTGAGGTAGTTGAAGTTGACGGTCTTGAAGGCGATGACGAGTTCTTCGTTCAATCCACTGCATTTGGTGTCGCTTACCGGGTAATCGGTGGCTTAGGCTCTGACACCATCAATGTTGGCGGCGATGTTGTCGAAGATATTGTAACCCGCGAACTTGAAGGTGTTTCCGGTGCGGTTGATCATCTAGTATCTTCCGACGATCCTCTCTACAACGGTCTTGTGGTTGATGGCTTCGACTACAACGTATCTACCGCACTTGAAGGTCTAGTCGTCATTAATGAAGAGGCTGCAGGTGATACAAGCTCCGGTCAAAGCATCGTTCGAGAAGAACTTCTAGAAGCGGATCAATTCAGTGACTTCTACACCGTAAGACTCTCAGAAGAGCTAGCAGCCGGTGAGGTCGTTTATGTAACCGTATCCGCAGCTCGCTCTACTCAAGAAGAGAGAACAATCGATCCTTCAACTGGACAGCCTTACGATCTTAACCCAGATCCATTAGTAGATGCCCTTGGCGATAGCATCTGGCTATCTACTACCGATCCAGGCGCACTAGTCACTGACGCTGATTTCCAACGCTCTGTGATGATCAATGGTGTACTTACTCAGGTTGATAACAGAGCGGTCGTACTAACCTTCGATCACACAAACTGGAACCTTGAACAGTCCGTTTATATGTTTGCACCAGATGACCAACGCTCTGAAGGTGATCGCGTTGTTGTCATCCAGCACTCTGTGATCTCTAACGTTGATATCTACGATGCGGCCGATGTCCGCAATGTCGAAGTGACTGTGCTTGATAACGATACTCCGGGAGTACTGATTACAGAGATCGATGAAAACGGCTTGGTAGACGGTCAAACAATCGTGGTTGAAGGCGATGCAACGACTCAACTTAACGATCAAATTCGACTACAACTAGCGATGCAACCAGCACCTGGCAGTGAAGTGGTGGTTGATATTGTACTGAATGATTTCGCCGATAAAGCAATCAAATTCACCAATCCTGATGCTGATAGCCGCCTCGAGCTATTTACCGACCCTGTCTATGACGCAGTCAATGACCGCGTAATTATTGGTCAAGCAACCTTCACATTTGTTGATGGTGTAGTAGACCCTGATTGGAATGATGCTATTAATATTGGCATTGAGGCACGCGATGATTACGTCAGAGAAGATCTCCAGCTTGCTGTCGTAGAGTTTGAACGTAACGATGACACAACCGATGCTGATTACATCTTCCCGAACTTACGTTCTGGACTGCAGCTTCTTGATGTTGAAGTTTACGATAACGAAACCTCAGGGGCTGTAGTGATCGAAAGCGGCGGTTCAACTCAATTAATCCGCGATATTCCAGCAGGTAGCGGTGAAACCGATACTTATGAACTCCGCCTAACCCGTGCACCTACAGGCGAAGTCCAAGTTGCTGTACTCACTGATGGTTTAGCCGATGTAATCGAAATCGACGGAGTAGCTATTACACCGGAAGATTACGCAGCCATTGGTGGATTGCAGGCTAATCAGATCTTTAATGGTCATATCATCTTTGGTAATGATGGTACCAATCTCACACTGACAAGAGGCACAGGCTCAGACTTTGGTAACTTTGCTGATGAAGGCTTCTACGGTGCCAGCTTCGATGCTGAGGAGCTGTTTAACGATATTGTTACCTTTAGCGATGATGGAACAAACCTAACCTTATCAAGAGCTGCAGGCGACTTTGCTGCCGATGGTTTTGCCGCAGGACAAACCATTGCTATTGATGCCACAGGTGCAGGGGGCTTCTCAAACAACAACGGTAATTATGAAATTCTCTCTGTTAGTGCAACAACCATTACTCTTACAGCGATGGGCGCATGGACAGAAGATGGTACTTCCGTCGACGCCACTGCTATTAGTCACTTAATCCCTGTAGCCGGCCAGTCCATCAGAATTGGTGGCAGCGCTAACGATGGCGATTATGAAGTACTCTCAGTCTCTGAAGATGGTCAAACGCTTACATTAACTACAACAGGAACCTGGGGTACTCCAGGTGAATCAGCCGACCCAATTGTGCTTTCTGATCTCGCTGAAGCCTTTATCTACTCTGGCGAGGTAAGCTTTGGCGAAGAGACCAATCTTGACTTCTTCCCAGGCCAGTTCTTAGATAGAGGCTTGGAAGGCGAGCAAGCAGGCTGGTTATCCGAAGGCTTCTTAGAAGGCATGTGGGTGCGTATCAGTGACACCAATGGTGTCGAGGCTGATGTAGAAGCCAAAGTTCAGCTGATTCGTGGCGACAACGACGGTCAGGATAGCAAGCTGCAACTGATCCACGTGACCATAGATGACGTTGAATCAGACCTAGACGCAACTTGGTTAGGCGATGGTGTAACTGATAATGTGACCGTTGTAAGAATTGCACCGTTAGCAACATTCACTGATGCAGATTACTACAATATGCAAACTGTAGAGCTGCAAACGGATGATGATTACACCGTACCACCAACACGCGAAGGCGTGAAAATCTTCCCAGTTTCAAACCATCTTCTATCTAAACTCAGAGGCCCATTGGCGGTTGAAGGTGGACCAACAGGTGCTGATCGCTCGCTCACAAACGGTATCAAACTACCGGGTGAAACAGACGACTTCTTGATTGCGATTGGTGCTCAGCCTCCAGAAAGTCAGCAGATCGATGTATTGAACATCTTTAATGATTCCAGCCAAGCCGATACAATCGGAATTCTGACAGAAACCACTCTACAAGGTTTCGGTATGGCAGAGGATCTTGATTTCGGTCCAGTCAGTGGCCCAACCTTCGGTGAAGGTTCAGGCGGTGGAAATATCGTTGTTCCAGGTGGTATTAGCTTCGGTAAGATCAATCTCGGATCCGAAGGCTTCGGTACCAACGATTCCGAAAGCAGCATCGAAGTATTCAATCTAATGCTCGGCGAAGGTAATGACCGTTTAGAAGTTACCGGTACGCTTAACCCAACAGCCTTTGTTTCTGCTGAAAACGCCTTTACCTCAGAGCCTGATCTAATCAACGGCGGCGGCACGATTACCCTTGCGGGTTATGACTGGAAAGCACAAGGTTTCTTACCTGGGCAAGAAGTCACTATTGATGGTTATGTCGGTAGCTGGACCGTAGTTGAAGTGCTAGATGCGTCTCAAACAGTTACAGCACCTGGTGGCGTTGGCACGGTTGAAATTACAGATCCAAATGATAATTCGATCCTTGTCCTTTCAGGTGCCACACCAGTACCGCTATTCGATGGCACAAGTGACATTCGTCTAACTGCAGTTGATGCTTTGGTGATCGAATCGCTCGTGCTTGATGTTGCAGGCAATAATGAAGGTGGCGTTCTTACCCGACAGGACGGCCAAAACTGGGAAGATAATGGTTTCTTAGAAGGTCACCTGATCTCACTAGGAGGCTTTGATTCGGCAGTTCAATACCGAGTATTGGATATAGATGGTTCCAACATGACACTTCTCGGTGAAGAGCTTGCAACAGAGCAAAGCCGTGAAGAGCTGATTTGGGTGCAAGGCCCGCACGGAAGCCTCACAACCCTTCATGGTGGCGGTAACCTATTCGTCGAAACTATAGGTGACTACGACGCAACAACCGTTGATGGCGATAACATCTTAACTCGCCTCGATGGCCGTAGCTGGCAGGATGATGGCTATACAATAGGTCAGTTAATTCAGGTAGGAAGTGAAGGTGAAACCCGCGAAGTCTTAGGTTTTGCTGACGCAGATGAAAGCCTCAACCCAGGCGAGCAATTCGCAACTTGGGGTACGGGCTCAGCAATGATCCTATCGGGAGCATCATTTGCTGGCGGTACCATTAGTGATATCAATCTACATCTATCGGTCGCTGAAACAACTGTAACCGGAGTCGAACAGGTCGAATTAATCGTAGATCGCCTAGTACGCTCAGATGGTGGCAGTTGGATTGATGATGGATTTGAAGCAGGTCAGGTTATTTACTTAGAGGGCATAGCAGGGGGCTTCACCGTAGCAAGTGTCACTACTCATCAAATGTACCTCCAGGGCGCTGCGATTCATGAATGCGCGCTTGAATCCACTACCGTCACAATCACTCGAACAGACATAACAACCGATGTTGGTTCAGAGATCGGCGGCGATCACTTTATTGTTTCCGGTGGAGCAGGTCCAGATAGTCCTCTCGTAATCTACGGTGATACCAGCCAAGACGGTGTTTGGTATTCCGGACACTCGTTCGATCGACTAGGCCAAGAGTTTGGTGATAAACCATTTGATATGTTCCCACACTTACCAGATGGTCAGAACGAGGATAACGAATGGGTATTCCCACTCGCTAACCCTTACAACTTTGCAGGTCACGATATCATCGATGCTTCGCAGCTATTTGCCGGTGTTTCTGATCAGGATATGCCAACCGTTGGCTTTACTGCCTACGGTGGTGCAGGTAACGATCTAATAATCGGTAGCCAAGCAGGTGATCATCTAGCAGGCGGTTCGGGCAACGATACTATCTTGGGCCAGCGCGGTGTCGATCATATTTACGGCGACAGTGGTATTAACGTCAACATCTTTACCAGAGCCCTAGATATAACAACGAGCGATAACAATCCTGCACCTTCTATCAATCCAAACCTTGGTTCTAGTGATCAAACCTTTGCCCCTGTAAAAATCCCATATCCTGTCAGTGACAACTTGATCGCAGGTCAGGACACATTGCAAGGTGATGGCCGTGTCGATGGCATAGATGCAGGAATTATTGATAGCCAGAATATTATATTTGGTGACCATGGTGAGGTTGTACAGTTTGTCCATGACCCAAATGAACCTGATCTGGACGCACTGGTACCAATACCAGCAGGTGTTTTACCGCTATTGCAGAAAATTCAGACCACTGAACTAAATACAGTGCTAGAAATTAACGCACTGTCACCGCAAAACGGCGCAGATGACATTATCTACGGTACATCCATTGCCGATGTACTAATTGGTGGCTCTGGTCACGACATGATTGATGGTCGCGAGGGCGATGATCTGATCTTTGGTGATATGGTAAGCCTCACCCGTATGGCCGGTGATGATGGCGTAGTGATCGACGGAGATCTACTGGACGATATTCTTAATGCACGCTTCCAGACTCTTGCGGGCACTTTGATTTACGCTCGTACTGACCGTGACCTTCCTGATGGAGTCGATCCTCTCTATGCTTACGGCGATGGTGCGGGTCAAACACCATTGAGTGGTGAATCCTCTGGCCGCTTATTAACGGATGGCTTACTTCGAGATTACCGTGATCCTAATGGTCCACAATGGTGGGCTGAATATGAGATCGATTACGCTGAATATCATAACTTTGCCATCGATTCAGGATTAGAAGGCGTCGGTAGCTTCGGTAATGATTATATTGCCGGTGGTGCAGGGCATGACACCATCTTCGGTCAACTCGGCCACGATATTATCCAAGGTGATGGTTCTATCGATAGTGCTGTTGCTGCAGATGCCCATATTGGCGCTGCAAGAGAAAGAATGGGAGCGGAAGACCCAGTAGGCCCACTCACCGTTATCGCTAGCACAGAGCTTGCTAGTGACGGAGAAGATTATATCGAAGGTGGTGGCGGTAAAGACGTTATCTTCGGTGGCTTAGGTCAAGATGACCTTGTTGGTGGTTCTTCAACTCACTTCAGCCTAGTTACTCCAGATCACCGTCCAGATAAAGGCGATATGATCTTCGGCGGAGCCGGCACACAAATCGATAGAAACAACGGCTTTAATATCGATGAGAATGGAGACTTTACTGAACTGACTGATGGTACCACTAATGAAAGTCGCCATAGCCGTGATTCAGATACTATTGTGGGTGATAACGGCGACATCATCAGGCTCGTAGGTGTCGATGGAATTGATGTAAACACCCAAGGAAAAGATTATCTAGAATACGCTTACGATCAGAACTTTGAAGGCAGCGAAGACCGTGGTGATGAACGCATTATTGTTCGCGGTGTGCGCCTACTTGATTACACACCTGGCGGTGCTGACTTCAAACCTGAACTATTCGAGTTAGAAGACCTAGGCGATCCTGCATACCGTGAAATGTTTGGCGATTCAGTTCATGCCAGTATCTACGCAAAAGTGGATATTGGTGGAAATGATGAGATCCATGGTGGCACTGGCGATGACTTTATCTACCTCGGTGGCGGTAACGATATCGCCTTCGGTGATGCCGATGACGACGACATCATTGGTGGCTGGGGATTTGATTGGATCTCCGGTGGCACAGGTATCGATGGTATTCTCGGTGATGATGGTCGCATCTTTACCAGCCGTAATACCGCTACAGAAGGCAGAGAAGAAACCCTTTACGGTGTAGAACTGCTGCTAGACCGAGATCCTGATACGCGTACTAGTCAGGGCGACGTACTTAATGAATTCATCTACACACCAGGACAAGTACAGACAGAAACTATCAACATTGAGTTCGAATTGAAAAAATCAGTCGATCTAACCCCTTTTGATCTAGCTCCAGGTATTGATGATCCATTCTTCAATCCAATCTTTGCGGATGACATCATCTTCGGTGGTCTAGGAAAAGACTTTATCCATGGTGGTGCAGGTGATGATGCGATGAGTGGTGCTGAGGCGCTACCTGAGTCCTACGCGCCTGTGATCGATGATAACCTTGAAATCGATTATCTAATCCGAACTGATTTCAGTCGACCTTATAATCCTAATGACATCTTGTTGTTCGGTGATGACACAGACCCATGGAATGCACCTAAACCTGTACAAAGCAGATTGGGTGAATTCTATCTATACGATGAATACGATCCACGTCGTCTAATCTTGTTCAATCATGATGACAGCGTTTGGAAAGATGATGCTGTAAGCCCTGATGGTTTAAGACATTACTTCCTAAATGCAATGGATAACGAAGGTGCAACAGAAGCCGGTTACATTGAGTTCGCTCCAAATGGCACACCAATCGGTGATCTAGTAGATCATGAAAGCGACGGTGATGATGTTCTATTTGGTGATCTAGGTAATGACTGGATTGTCGGCGGTACAGGTCGTGACCATATCTACGGTGGTTGGGGTAATGACCTTATGAACGCCGATGATGTAACCGGCGGTTCAGGTACAAGCTATGATCAAACCAATGGTCTGAATGATGCACCTGATACCCATATCGTTTATGAAGATCGAGTCTTTGGTGGTGCAGGTCTCGATATTCTTATCGGTAATACCGGTGGTGATCGCTTAATCGATTGGGTAGGCGAATATAACTCCTATATTGTACCGTTCGCGCCATTTGGTATCGCTACGGTAAGTCGTCAAGTTCCGCCGCACTTGTATGACTTCCTGTGGGCGCAAGCAGCAAGTGATGGAGCGGATATCACCCGTACAGCCGATGTCGGCACTCAAAACTCCACCAGCAGATATAGTAACGTGGCGCACCTACAGGCTGAACCTTACGGAGAAATGGGTCTAATCACTCAGAAAGATCACGGCCTATGGCAAGATCAGACCGGCGGTCCAACTGATCCGCAACCAGGCAACATTCCAGGCGGCCGTCGTGATGTACTCCGAAGTGCCGACTTTAATGACGGTTTAAATAGCCAGTCACAAGGCTTCTTCACTGATAGTGGTAGTTTTGAGGTGCAATCAGGTAGTTTGAGTGTTTCTGCCGAATCACTCGGTGGTGATGCAGTCAGTGTCTTCTATATCGATGATGCACTACCAAGTTACTTTGAAATAGCAGCCACTGTAAGTACCGAGAAGCCAACAGGGGGCTGGAAAGCGAATGCTTATCTAATCTTTGATTATCAAGGCCCAGAAGACTTCAAATTTGCTGGTATCAACGTCTCTAACGACAAATTCGAAATGGGGCACCGTACCGCGGATGGCTGGATTGTAGATGTTCAATCTCCGGTACAAGTAAAACCTGATCGTAACTACAACTTACTCCTCGCAATCAACGGCACAACCGCAACCTTGGTTGTTAATGGCAGCGAGTACTTTACTCATACCTTTGATCCAAGAGTTGATCCTGATGGTTTTGTATACGGATTAAACAATGGTTTGGTTGGTGTAGGTTCTGATAATGCGAAGGGCACATTCGATAATGTGGCGGTTCAGGTGTTACCACCAGAGATTACATTCGAAGTCACTGAAGAATTTAATGCTGGTACCAATAACTTAACATTCGAACCAGTCGATCCAGCCAACTGGACCGTCGTTAACGGCACCTATACAGGAACTGCAGATACTAATGAGCATGTCATCAGCTTGGTTGATCTCGGACTCAGCAACGGTTTTGATGTTTCTTCTGTTCTAGAACTAGCAGCAACACTAAATACCGAAACTAATGGTGGTATCATCTTCGATTACTACGGCGAGAATGATTTCAAATTTGTCGCTCTGGATGTAGATGGTAATGCTCTGGTTGTAGGTCACCACACAGAAGCGAATGGTTGGGTCGTTGATGATAGCTATGAAGTTTCTGGCGATCTTCAAGCTGGCGATGATTATGATATCGATCTCTCATTCAAAGGCCTGACAGTCACCGCAACGCTTAGCGAAGCTGGATCTGAATACGATATTGCCAGGGTAGACTTTGCATTCAACGCCCAAGTATTGGATGGTCGCTTTGGTCTGTACAGTAAAAATGGCGAAACTACATTCGATGATGTGGTTGTACGCACCGATGACCCTGAGCTTGAACAGCCAGTTCAACCAGAACTCACTATCAGTGACGTCGAGCTAATAGAAGGGAACAGTGGCGCAACTGCTGCGATCCTAAAGGTCAGCCTTTCTGAAGCGCTAACCGAAACTGTTACCGTCAATTACAGTACCGTAGATGGAACCGCGACATTAGGCGATGGAGACTATCAAGCGACCTCTGGAACGCTAACCTTCTTGGCCGGTGAAACCAGTGCTGATATTACGGTTCAAGTTTATGGTGATACTAACGAAGAGAGTGATGAATACTTCACTGTAGAGCTATCCGACGCTTCTGGCGTTGTAATTGGTGATAGTTCAGGGGTGATTACCATTACAAACGACGATCAACCAGCAACCAGCACGCCTGAATTAACAGTCAGTGACGTATCAGTAATTGAAGGCAGTAAAAAACATCAGAATGTAAGTCTAACAGTTAACCTTACTTCAGCGCCTACTGAATCTGTTAGTGTCAACTGGAGCACTGCAGACGGTACCGCAACACTTGCTGACAATGACTATCAAGCAGCTTCTGGCACACTAACATTCGCTGCAGGGCAAACCAGTGCCACCATCAGCTTACGAATTAACAGTGATAAAACTAGGGAAAGTGATGAGACGTTCACTGTTAACTTCAGTAATCCAAACGGAATAGAACTCCCTGATAATCAGGCTGTGATCACCATTTTGGATGATGACAATAGAATGGAAGCTAAGCACAGTGCGCCAAAATCCATTGACGACGCAGACATTGTTACCGAAGAGCAGTTAACGCCAATCGTAGATGAAGCGATTAGTCGTTGGATAGACACTGGAAGTCTCACTAATGCACAGCTTGAAACACTACAAACTATTGATGTCCGTATCGAAGACCTAGAAGGCAATACACTCGGTGAAGCTCAAGGGGCTAATACCATTGTGATCGACATCAATGCGGCAGGCTTTGGCTGGTTCATCGATAGTACTCCCGATGATGATAGTGAATTCATCATTAAAACATCTGATAGCTCATTACGCGCCATTGGTAATGAAGAAGCAGCCCAATCAATGGATCTACTCAGTGTTGTCTCTCACGAAATCGGCCATCTACTTGGCTTCGATCATGATACAACTGAACATTCAGAATTGATGGCCGAGCATTTGAGTACCGGTATTCGTCTACTCCCTGATAATCATGATGAATCCGAAGACTTCCGTACAACCATTCTGGCTGCAGATGAACTGCATGGAACTGAGGTTGCACACCTTGCCTTAAGTGGCCATCAATTACTTAATAACATGATGGCCGCTGAGAATGTTCCAGGTATCGAGCAGATCAAATCAGAAGGCACTGTCGCCGCTAGGGATATTGCTTTCACTAAAGGTAATGCTCCAAGCGCGGGTGATCTAATTGGGCAATCATTCACCCAGACCGATAATCACGATGATGAACTAGAACTGCCATATATTGATTTCAGTGACTCTAATAATGAAGGCGCAGATCATGTTTCTGAAGCGGATAATGCAGATTCAGGTTTTATATCAGAATGGTTATTCGATGATAGAGAATTACCAGAAGAGGTAGAGCGCAACCAGGGTAAACCTATGATTGGTTGGGGAAACACACCTATCGCACCTAAATCCAGTAAGAAATAGTCAATAACACCCAACATAAAAAAAGCCACTCATCTGATTGTTTTTAAACAGATAACAGATGGGTGGCTTTGTTTTTTTGAGAGCAGTAAGATCCACGTCTATACTTCCCTTACGGAATACTAAACAGATGGTAAAAAAACGGATTATAGATAATCACTCTGTTTAGTCTCAGGGGGGCTGATAATGTTTCATAAATCAGCTGTTGGCATTCAACTCCCTTAACCTCTACCAGTGTGCTTAGTCCATGTTAGGAAGGTTATATTGTGGGAACCGACGAATACCGAATAGAGCAACCAGAGGATGGTAGCCGAGAAAATTCAGAAACATCTGCTGTTTCTGACACCTTTCTAAACCCCAACTATTGGGCCAAGCTCACGCAAACAACTTCGCGAGAAGCCTACGTATCGACATGGCTTGCGCTGCAATGCCAGTTGATCGAAGAGGTACACGCTGGCGTTGTAGTTATGGGCGAGCCAGAAGAAGGGCCATATACGCCAATCGCTCATTGGCCAGAAGATAGCGAAGCTAGTTTTGATATGACAGTCGTGGCCGAGCTCGCTATGAGCGAAAGAAAGGGCTCAGTCAGATCAAGCAAATCATCCCATCATCACACATCTCTTGCTTACCCTTTACTGGTTGATGAACAACTCTGCGGAGTTGTTGCTCTCGAAGTCAGCGAACGAAACCAAAGGCAACTAAGTCTAGTTATGCGTCAGCTTCAATGGGGATGCGCGTGGCTAGAAACACTCGTTAGACAAACTACATTAACATCTAAAACTCGTTTGGCTTTAGCTCTCGAGTTAGTAGCAGTGAGTTTAGAATCAAAGCGCTTCCATGCCGCAGCCACCGCTTTTGTGACTGAACTAACCTCCTGTATGGATTGTGAATGGGTAGGGATAGGCTTTTTAAAAGGCCAACACATCCAATTAAGTGCGTTTTCGCACAGTGCGGAATTTGAAGAAAAAAACAATTTAATGCGCCTAATCGCAAGAGCGATGGATGAAGCACTCGATCAACAAGCATTGTTGGTCTATCCCGCGCCTTCCGATACCGCACCACGGGCACTCAGATCTCATGAAGACCTCGCAAGGCAAGATAGTGTCGGCCATATCTGTACGATTCCGATGGGGAATGCGGGTGACCCGATTGGCGGACTTACATTGGCCAGAGCAAAAGGCCAGAGTTTCACAGAAGATGAGATCGATTTCTGTCGGTATGTTGCGCTGCTCGTCGGCCCTGTATTAGATGCACGCAGAAGAGATGATCGCTGGATTGGCAGTAAGATGTGGGACTCGCTGACTGATACATTGCCGCTTTTTGTGCGTGAAGGACATACCGGTTTAAAACTCGCCCTTATTTCTACAATTTTCCTAGCTGTGTTCCTCAGCATAGCCGATGGGACGTACCGGGTATCTGCCAATGCCAGTCTAGAGGGTTCTATTCAACGCGCGATCACCGCTAAATTTACGGGTTACATTTCTAAATCCGATATCAGGGCAGGCGATATCGTGAATAAAGGGGATCTTCTGTTTGCCATGGAAGATAAAGATCTCAAATTAGAACGCGTTAAATGGAACAATCAAAAACAACAGAGACAGCGTGAATATGTAGAAGCCCTCGCCAATGGCGATCGTGCACAGATGCGCATCCTCCGCGCCCAAAAAGATCAAGCGGATAGTCAGATAGCACTGATTGATACCCAGCTAAATCGAACAGCGGTCACAGCTCCCTTTGATGGTGTAATCGTCAGTGGTGATCTGAGTCAGATGCTAGGTGCGCCTGTTGAGAGAGGACAAGTGTTATTCGAGTTGGCGCCATTGAATAGCTATCGGGTCATTTTAAAGGTTGATGAACGTGAATACTCTCAAGTAGAAGAGGGGCAGTTAGGCTCATTAAAACTAGCAAGTATGCCAAACCAGCTCTTGGATATGGTAATCGTTAAGAAAACCCCCGTAGCTATTGCAGAGGATGGGCGTAACTATTTCCGAGTGGAAGCCTATATAGATGGCGGAATAGAAAGATTAAGACCCGGCATGGAGGGCGTCGGCAAAGTAAATATAGAGCAGCGTAAACTAATCTGGATCTGGACCCACGAGTTTACAGAATGGGTAAGGTTTACAGTTTGGTCTTGGTGGCCGTAGGAGGAGAAGACTATGGCTGACAATCTATACAGTTCAATGTGGTACCGCGTAGCAGAACTGAAACCACATATTCGTAGCCACACTCAAATCAATCGACATGAGTACCGAGGTCAGATTTGGTACATCGTCAAAGAGCCTTCGTCAGGACAGTACCATCGTTTTACTCCAGCAGCCTACCATTTTATTGGTTTAATGGATGGGGAGCGCACTGTAGACCAGATCTGGCACCTAGTAGCTAAACAACTCGGTGACGACGCACCTACACAAGATGAAACGATGCAGTTTCTCAGTCAGCTGCATACCGCCAATGTCCTCCAAACTGACGTAATACCAGACAGCGAAGAGTTATTTAATCGGCACCAACGTCACGAAAAGGTTAAATGGAAGCAAAGACTCATGTCGCCTTTAGCGCTTCGCTTTCCTTTATGGGACCCAGATAACTTTTTAGCCAGAACACTGCTCTTAGCCAAACCTTTGTTTGGTCTTGGCGGTTTATTCATCTGGCTAAGCGTAATTATCGCAGGTGCTGTCCAAGCAGGTATTCATTGGTCAGATCTAACTGAAAATGCTATCGACCAAGCCATTACTTATAACAATCTATTTTTACTTTGGCTGATCTACCCATTAGTTAAGGCCTTACACGAACTGGGGCATGCTTACGCAGTAAAGGTGTGGGGCGGCGAAGTCCATGAGATGGGTATAATGCTGCTGGTTTTAATGCCTATACCTTACGTTGAGGCATCCTCCGCGACTGCATTCCCAGAAAGGCATAAACGCGTCGTGGTCAGTGCCGCAGGTATAATGGTTGAGCTATTTTTAGCGTCTATCGCTATGTTTGTCTGGTTAAACGTTGAAGCTGGAATCGTTAGAGCCATTGCATTCAATGTTATGCTCATAGGCGGTGTTTCGACCCTGTTCTTTAACGGTAATCCATTACTGCGGTTTGATGGCTATTACATCATGTCAGACCTCATAGAAATTCCTAATCTGGCAACCCGTTCTAAAAAATATCTGGCTTACTTAACTCAACGTTACCTTTTTTCAGTTACTGATCAGCACTCACCAGCAGAACGCGGTGAAAAAGGGTGGTTAATCTTCTACGGGGTCGCTTCTTTCGTTTATCGCATGTTTATTATGTTCGTCATTATCCTATTTATAGCGGGCGAACTATTCTTCATCGGTGTGTTATTGGCTATCTGGGCGATAACTACCCAGCTGGTTCTGCCTTTATTCAAGATGCTAGATTTTCTGTTTACTCACTCTCGACTCAAGCATAAACGATCCAAAGCTATTACTTATTCAGCTGTCGGGCTAGCCAGTTTGTTTATCATGCTATTTGTTATTCCAGCACCTTCTAAAACCCTTGCAGAGGGTGTTATCTGGCTACCGGAAAAGTCCCATGTCCGAATGCAAGTGGATGGTTTTGTTGAAGAACTTTTGGTTCACCAAAATACGATAGTCCAAGAGGGACAGCCCTTAATTCAATCTCATGATCCTTTTCTTGAAGCTCAATCGGCGCTTCTTAAAGCACAAAGAAGGGAGTTAGAAGCACGTTTAGTACAGTTACAGTTTTCCTATCGCTCTCAAGCGCTAGTTATTAGGAAAGAGATTGAAAGCCTTGAGGCAGAGCAAACCAGAATTGCAGAACAACTTGAGTCCCTCACCGTATACAGTGGCGCGGCAGGTTTATTTATTGTTCCTTCTGCGATCGACTTGCCCGGACGATTTATGAACCGTGGCGATATTATTGGTTACGTACTCGAACCTACTACCACACGCATCCGCACTGTTGTCAGTCAGAATCAAATCGGACTAGTAAGGAATAGAACTGAAAAAGTAGATGCATGGATTGAGAGTGCAGACAAACTTCCGCAAGAAGCACAGATAGAGAGAGAGGTACCAGGAGGAATTTTCAAATTACCTTCTAAAGCGTTAGGTAGCACTGGTGGAGGTAAGTTTCCTGTCGATCTCAGTGACCCAGATGGTTTAACTACACTGGAACGGTTATTCCAATTTGATCTGCTTCTCCCAGATATTGAAGAGATAGGAAATATAGGAGGTCGTGTGAATGTGCGATTTGATCACGGTTACGAGCCATTGGCTTTTCAATGGTATAGACAACTCAAACAGTTGCTGTTGAGTCGTTTTGAAATCTAGTGCCTCTCTACGTCCTGGCGTGATTCTGGGACATTACCCACAAAAGGTTACCTGCCAAAACAGCAGGCTAGACCGTATTGCTTCGCAAATAGAAGGGAGCTTGCGCCAGCTTGTTCCTGAGTTAAAAGAGAAACGCTTCGATAGTTTTATCACGCAAGTAAACTGTCATTCAGATCCATTAACGGCAATGAGCGATGATCATCTAGCAAATGTATGTAGAGAGCTAAAGGAATCTCTAAGCGTAGGCGGGCTGACTGATGATTCAATAGCTCACTGCTTTGCCCTTATTCGTGAGGTTTCTGAACGAACCTTAGGACTTCGGCATTTCAATACCCAGCTCATGGGTGGCTGGGCCATGATCAAAGGCAAGATAGCCGAAATGCAGACCGGTGAAGGTAAAACATTAACAGCAACACTGCCTGCGTGCACAGCGGCCCTGAGTGGAATTCCAGTACATATCATTACGGTTAATGATTATTTAGCGCAAAGGGATTCTGATTGGATGAGACCCATTTATAACGCCCTAGGCCTAAGCGTTGGTTTGATTAGTGAAGGAATGACACCAGAGCAACGCCGTGCTGCTTATTTGTGTGATGTCACTTACTGCACGAATAAACAATTAGTATTCGATTATCTAAAGGATCGAATAGTGATGGGCCATAACAGCGGCCGCCTCAGGTATGAATTGGATGATCTCTGCAACGATGGTAAACAGCAGGGTAATGTTCTGCTAAGGGGGTTATGTTTCGCCATTGTAGATGAAGCCGATTCCGTCTTAATCGATGAAGCCAAAACCCCCCTAATTATTTCGAAACAAACCGATAATCACAAAGAGTCACAGATCTACGAGCAAGCATTGGAAATGGCAGCCGAACTGGAGCCTACGGAAGACTTTAAACTCATAGATCAAGAACGGGCCATTGAGCTTACCAAGAACGGAAAAGCCAAACTTGATAGCTTTGGCGATACCTTAGGTGGCTTATGGAGAGGTAAAAAAAGACGTGAAAATTTAGTTAGGCAAGCACTGAGCGCTTTAAATTACTTTATCAAAGACACTCATTATCTGGTGAAAGACGGCAAAGTTCTGATTATTGATGAATATACAGGTCGTGTAATGCCTGATCGTTCATGGGAACAAGGGCTTCATCAACTGATTGAAGCCAAAGAAGGCTGCCCCATAACATCACAACCAGAGACATTGGCACGCATAAGCTACCAACGCTTTTTTAGACGCTACCTGCACTTAGCGGGTATGACCGGCACTGCAAAAGAGATCACCGGTGAGTTATGGGCTGTGTACGGCTTGGGCACTATGGTCATTCCATCAAATAAGCCACAGATCAGAAAAAACATGGGCTGGCGAGTGTACGTAAATAATGATCTTAAAAATAACGCCATATTAACTCAAATTCATCAGATGAGAACTGAGGGTAGACCTGTTTTGGTAGGCACACGATCTGTAGCAGCATCTGAAAATCTTAGTGAGTTATTACAAGAGCTAGAGATACCGCACAAAGTCCTGAACGCACGGCAGGACCTGAATGAAGCAGAAATCATCGCCCAGGCAGGCTTGAAAGGTCGTGTAACCGTTGCAACCAATATGGCAGGTCGTGGTACAGATATCCATTTAGAAGAAGGCGTAATAGATTTAGGCGGCCTGCATGTCATTGCAACAGAACAACATGAGGCCAGTCGAATTGACCGACAGTTATTTGGGCGTGCTGCCAGACAAGGCGATCCAGGAAGCTACGAATATATCCTGTCGTTAGAAGATGAGATTGTGACTAAATTCAGCCCTAAATGGATCTGGAATCTACACTCACATACAGGATCCCCTAAAAGCTACTTTAGAAAAATAAGCGTCTTAATTTCACAAAAGATCGCTGAGTATAAACACGCGCAAGTTAGAAAAGAGCTTCTACGAATCGATGAACATTTAGGGAATATGTTGTCATATTCCGGCCAACAGGAATAAGGATAATTTATGAAAAGCCTCTTGCTCCACTTGGGAATACTCTTGGCTATAAGCCAAATACCGAGTTCATATGCAGATGATAAATTGGAAGGCTTCGATTGCCTCATTAAGCCTCATTCATTAGCCGATGTGAGTACTAGGGAGCAGGGTGTAGTTGAAGCGCTATTAGTTGATCGGGGTGATCTAATCACTATGGGTCAAGAGATCGCCAAACTAGACGCAGATATTGAAGAGGTAACAGTTAAACTAGCAAAAACCAGAGCAAGCATTACTGCCGAAGTATCTGAAAGGAGAGCAGATCTAAACTTCGCTAGTAGAGAACTCTCAAGAATCAAAGAGCTACATAAAAAGAGAGCAATTTCAGCTCAATTATTGGATGAAGCGCGAACTAATTATTCAAAAGCTAACTTACAACTTAAGCAAGCTATAAACAGACAGGCTATAGCAGAGATTGAACTTGAAAGGGCTCAAAAATTTTATGACAGAAGAATTATTAGAAGCCCATTGAATGGGATCGTCGTGGACAGAAAGATCTCTTTAGGGGAATCAGTAGATAACCGTCCTATTCTACAGGTTGCTGAAGTTGACCCTCTGAATGTTGAACTGATCGTCCCAGTCGACTTTTACGGGAAAATCACTGTAGGAATGGAAGCCACGGTTCTTCCAGAATATCCAGGCGCAAAAGCTCACCCTGCAGAAGTGGTCGTGGTAGATAAGATCGTAGATCCTGCCAGCGATACTTTTGGGGTGCGCTTAGAACTATCAAACCCAGAACTAACTATTCCGAGCGGAGTGAGATGCAACATCACATTCAATCCAAACGAAACCGAGGCTATCTCCGCTATTGATACATCGGAATAGAGCTGTTTTAGCTGAGTTTTAAGAATATTTGTAAGGGAACATAAGCACAAAGAATAACCAATAATTAAAAGGAAATAACCTGACTAAAGGCTATCTTTGGCTATAGTTATCGAGGGCCATAAAAAACGATAATGACCAGATGTTCCCTACGGCATAAAAATAGACGTTTCTAACGTTAAAACTCACTATTGCCGTTTGTGATGATTATTAATGGCCCGTTACCATTCACAAATGAATATCACGGAGGGAATGTCGTGAGTAAGCAATTGTTGTTCTATACAAATGCAGTGCCTGTATCCAGTACCAAACACCGCGATTGGTCTGTCAAAATTGGTAAAAATTACGAATACGCCAAACTAACTAACTCTGTTCCCCTAATGGCTGTGGAATTTCCAAATGCAGCTCAGGAATACCCTATCGTTTTCGCTCAAGCTGGCGCAGATGTACTTCCTGTAGCCATATTAGGTGTATCAGATGAACGAAATATGTTTGTTGATGATGAAGGGAACTGGAAAGCTAAGTATATCCCTGCCTTCGTACGTCGCTACCCATTTGTGTTTTCCACCACAGATGACGGCGGAACGTTGATGCTATGTATCGATGAAAGCTTTACTGGCTTTAATCAGGAAGGAATTGGCGAACGATTATTCGATGCTGAAGGGCAAAGAACACAATACCTAAACGGTGTTTTATCATTTGTCGAAGAATACCAAGCACACTTTAAGCGTACTCAAACCTTTGCTAATAAACTTAAAGAGTTAGATCTATTTGAACCGATGCAGGCCAAAGTCGCATTGGATACCGGCCAACAGATGTCTTTAACAGGCTTTTTAGGTATTAACCGTGCGAAATTAAACGCACTACCTGGTGATACGCTATCTGAGTTGGCGCAAAGTGGCGAGCTGGAGATGATCTACATCCATCTCCAATCTATGAAAAACTTCTCACTTATGATTGATCTTGCCAAGAGCTCAGACAGCGACGAACTACAAACACCCGTGCCACCTTTAGATGCAAATGAACCCAATGAAGGGGAAGCGTTAAATTAGTACATTCCATTTTAAAACACTCTAGTCAATAGATACTCCTCAGAACTGAGGGCTGGAATTTAAAGGGCTTTAAAGCTTTCTTTCCACCCTCGGTTTTACCTTCATTTCATGTAAAAAGGACAGCTACCGATTAGAAACGCTGTTCGACTCCAAATTCCCTAAATACAGTTTTGCATCTCGAATATCCAGAGCATGGTTGTTATACCTGAACTATTGAATGCCTTTAAGGTCAAAGCGTTACCAACGGATAGGGATAAAAAGGGTGTACTTAACTGGAATCATTCTTTCCTTGAAACGGATGAAAGAGCGGAGATCTGAGTTTCTGATCTTTCTCGATTAAGGTGACCGTCGATTAGGCGGTCGCTGTGAAATTGCGCGGTAAGTAGAGGTAAAGATGGCAAAGAAAAGAAAGTCAGGAAAAACGTCAACGCAAAAGAAAATGAATCCAGTTAAGCGAAAACTAAATTGGAAGCGAGTTATACGCCGTGGTCTATTCGTATCGACAATAATTGGAATTTTAGCCATCGCGATTACTGTTTTTAGTCAGCAGAAGCAGCTGGAGTATGACCTGTCGGTTATCGGTAATGGTAAGCCAACGGTGGTGCAGATCCATGACCCTAACTGCTCGTTATGCCGCCAGTTAAAGAATAATGTCCATAGCGTTCTTCCTGATTTTGCCTCAACTGTGCAGTTTAAGACGGCAAATATCGCATCAAAGAAAGGCCGGGAATTTGCACTGCAGCATAATGTACCCCATGTCAGCCTGCTGTTCTTCAGCAGAAGCGGTAAAAGAGTACACTTTGAACAAGGGGTCGCATCGCCCGAACGTATACGAGATCTATTACAAGGTTTGGCTAAAGGAAAGAATATTTCCCGCATCAGGTAGCGCTTTGGGGCTACTGGATAACGACGATACTCATGAGCTTCCGAACTGGGGAATCTTTTGAAGTGATGCCGATAGGTTCTTCTCAATGCATAACCATCCATTGGTTCTGCTGATTGAGTACGACTTCCCTTATGATACGGTTATGAACATCGTGAAAGGGAATCAAAATTATCCAATCTCAGCCATTTCGAATGGCTTTATGTCGTCTCACTGATAGCAAATGATCAAAAGGCTAAAAAGGCAGTGGAGGGCGTAGATTTCGAATCAGGCGATTCTGCCCAGAAGCTATCAGACACCTCAAGAAATGCTTAATACTGCGTATGAGAGCATACGCCAGTCCATTTATGACCAAATCATAGATGCTGTGGGTGGTATAGACGGAATCATTAAAGAAGACGTCCTTGCCTTAGGGAAGATTCATATCCAGGTAAAACGCTATGCCAGAAGCAAACACCGTAGGACGTAAAGAGGTTCAGAAGTTTGTAGGTGCACTAGCAGCTGCCCAATCCAACAAGGAAGTCTTCATGACAACATCCTCATACAACTCAGGTGCAATTGCTAATGCTGATGGTTTAATGGGTCTACCAATTTGGTTTTGATCAATGGTGAGCAATTGGCCAAGTACATTTATGACTACAGCCTAGGAAAGCAAACAAAGCAGCATATCGAAATCAAAGAGATGGATTCTGACTTCTGAGACGGAATGCAGAACGATTCATAAGAATCCCTATGAAGGATGATATAGAACAGCGTGCGCTACGTTGATCTTTTCGACACTTTACCCACAAAACTAAAATTAGCAACGCTCTCCGCACGATAATTTTAACTCCGCATATAAGGTTATATGCTCAATATGTATCTACACAAAGTAGGCGATAGCCATAGTTACATATACAAACACTTTATTTAACATAATATATATTATGCGAAATAGGATATTCAAAGATAACAACACCTATAAGCCTTGCAAGCACTTGCTTATGAATTAATAAATACAGCTTTTAATGCCTGAAACATAATAGAAATCTAACGACATATAGCCCTAATAGGAACACCTTAAGCCCAGCCATTTGCAGTGATTAGCACCCAGCCCCGGCTAGAGAAAAAACACCCTAAACAAACACTAAAGCAGAAATACAAAATGAAAATAAGAAAAGAAAATTACGAATGCGTAACAGGCGTTTCTGCTGATTGGTAGCTACACAATAGCGCTGGATGAAGATTTATGAGCTCGCCAGTC
This sequence comes from Neptuniibacter sp. QD57_21, assembly GCF_047778075.1. GTDB lineage: Bacteria > Pseudomonadota > Gammaproteobacteria > Pseudomonadales > Balneatricaceae > Neptuniibacter. The sequence continues at coordinate 1,882,352 of NZ_CP180549.1, forward strand.
ACATCAGACTCGACGATTAATACAGATGGCTCTGGCGCCATACAGTGCATTTTAGCCAGAACTTCATAAGGCTGGTACTTATGGAGTTTACAGCTATTGGATTCGTATAGATCAGCATCAAGCATTACGCTATCGCCTACAGAAATTTCATTCCAAAGAAACTCGGTTTCTAAGTGTAACTCTGTAAAGTCCAGTACGCTCATATCGGCAACCTCTTTTAAGAGAGTTACCTTAAGCTTGGACGATGTTATGACGAATTGCGAGGTGAACTAACTCAGAATTGTTGCTAATTTTTAATTTTCTGAAGATGTTTGTGCGGTGAGCATGAATGGTTTTAGGGCTCAAAAACATCTCTTCAGCGACTATAGCTACCGTCCGACCCTCAGCCAGCAACGAAAATATCTGCAACTCGCGTTTCGTAAGACTGCCTAAAGATGATTCACCAGAAGAGTCTCCATTGATTCGTGAGCGTATCTCTTCGGTAATGTACTCCTCACCCTTATAAATCGCCTTAACAGCCTCTAAAAGCTCATCAGGAGCGCACCTTTTAGTCAAAAAGCCTTTAGCCCCTGCATTAACAACGTGAGCCGGAAAAGGATCCGTCTCCATTGCCGTCAATACAAGCACCTTGGCTTTTGGGTCTCGCGATATAATACGCCGAATAGCCTCGAGACCACCGTTGAGGTTATTAGCTGTAGCATCCTCAGGATTTGAATCTGCTGGCATATTGAGGTCCATAATGACCACATCAGGCTCGTGCTGCGTGTACATTTCGCACGCTGATTGTCCATTATCTGCCTCCCCAACAATTTCAATGCTTTCATCAGATATCAGTAGGCGCTGAAATCCAGCCCTAACTAGAGGGTGATCATCTACAAGCAAAATTTTAATTGGGGTCGACATGTTCGCTTCCTAATAATAAGGCTGCCAATAGATAATTCAGCTTAATTCTTCAGCCTAATCATCTGATTTGTATGAATTTATTATTCTATATATCGCTTGAAGGCGCTATTGCATCAGCACCTTTATATACATCAAAACTTTCAATATCCATAGCTCCAGCATTCGATATTTCTTCAACTGGAATATGGGCAGGCAGAGCAACTAGCTCATCACTATAACCTACAAGCTGTACGCCTTCTTTCTTGCAATGCCTAAGGACCTTTTCTAGCGCCTTAACAACTGCCACTTGCCGGCCATTAAGTTGTTCGCGTGCTATTCTTGGATCTTTGGGCTTACTTGTTACCTGCTTAATAGCATAGCCATCATCATCAAGAAGCTGGATTGTTACATTCTTTAGCTTTACTTTAAGAAGAAGAGCTTTAGCTTGCTTGAAGTCTTGCTCACTATTACAGCACACAGCATCATCAAGTCCACACTGATGCAAAGCATCAATAATTTCTTGATCTTGTGCCAATTCTGTTAAAACTATATCCATTTCAGATTGTTACCTATAAATAGATAGAAATTAGTTCGCCAGTAGTGAGCGTTATTTTATTAGAGATATAGCCGCCAAGCTATGAATCAATTTCGCACAAAGCTTAGTGAAGATTAACATCGTTAATAATATATAGCATCACTACTTTAGGATTTTAAGAACCCGATAGTCGTTGCTTTAATTTTATGACCTCTAGCTGCAACTCGGCCTTCTCGCTAGCAAGAGTATCAACAGCCCTATTCAGCCTTTTATTCTCTTCCTGAAGCGTACGATTCTCGACTTGGACCTCAATGTATTGATCAATATTAGAACTTCCCTCAGACATTATCTCTGCCTGCTTCAACTCCCTAGTTAGTCTAGATATCTCCGACTGACTCTCGATAAGCTGCGTTTCGCACTCCGCAATCTTCAGAAGACCCTCGCCCTTCTCATTAGAAAGCCTTTCATTATCTTGTAATAAGCGAAGACATTGCGCTCTTAGCTCCTTTAGCTCTCCATGATCAACAGAAGAAGCCTTAGATAACTGCCTCGATCTTTCAGCAAATTCGCTTTCTAAAGCACTTCTCTGCGCATCAAGCTCCTTATTCGCATAAGCAAGCGCCTGCAGCCAAAGCTTATGAGCACTATTAGCAACTGGTTCCGGAAGGTTCGGTGTTCGCCCGACCTCATCAAGCCGCAGCCCAAGCTCAGACCACCAAATGTTTAAGGCTTTGTTGATGGTTGTAATTGAACCTGTACCAATACGATCCCTGATATTTTGCTGCGTCGGCTTTACACCTTCACGCAAAAGCTTATCAGCAGCCTCTTTAACCAAATCTTGCGTATTGTGTTTCATATAATATTCAATATGTATTAAATAATACGTATTATTATAACCCTATATAACCTTCTTTCAATTTTTATATTGCCGTAAATGCCAGATGAGCTACGCTGAAAGTAACCCTAACTGCATGATAAGGAAGTACTATGAAGGCAAAAATAGCGATCAACGGTTATGGAAGAATAGGCAGAAACATCCTACGCGCCTTTTATGAATCTCACCTAGGTAAAAATTTGCAGATAATCGCCATCAACGATCTTTGCGACCCTCAGGTAAATGCACATCTAACTCAATATGACAGCATACACGGTCGTTTCAGATACGATGTTCTTGCCGAGAACGACTCCTTAATCGTCAATGGAGATACCATAAAGGTCTTCAGAGAAAAAGACATCAGCGCCCTACCCTGGGACCAACTTGATATAGATATTGTATTTGAATGCACAGGACTATTTACCGACAGAGCATCAGCATCTGAGCACATAAAGGCCGGCGCCAAAAAAGTCTTAATATCAGCACCATCCAAAAATGCAGATGCCTGCATCGTTTATGGCGTCAACCAAGACTCAATTCAGCCCAACCACACAATAATCTCTAATGCATCATGCACAACAAACTGCCTTGCACCGCTAGCAAAGATCATCAACCACCACTTCGGCATCGAATCAGGCTTAATGACAACCATACACGCCTACACCAACGACCAGCATTTAATGGATGCTTTTAGCGGCGACTTGTATAGAGCAAGATCAGCTGCCAGCTCCATGATTCCAACCAAGACTGGCGCTGCCACTGCTGTAGGACTCGTTTTACCCGAACTAGAAGGAAAGCTCTCAGGCATAGCTGTGCGAGTCCCAACTTCAAATGTATCTTTAGTAGACCTAAGCGCAACTCTAAAAAACCACTGCACAGCAAGCGAGCTAAACAACTTAATCCGAACAGAATCAAACCAAAGCTACAAAGGAATTGTTGCCTATAATGATAAGCCCCTCGTCTCTATTGATTTCAATCACCGTCCCGAATCTTGCATTTTCGACGCAACGCAAACCATGACCCATCAAAATACGATCAAAATTTTTGCCTGGTATGACAATGAATGGGGGTTTTCAAACAGAATGCTCGATACCGCCCAACTTATGCACAAAATCTCCAACTAAAAGCCCATAAACAACAAAGCCCCTCACACGGAGTGAAGGGCTTTATTTTTCCAGCTAATACAACTTAGTAGATTATTACTTGAGATAATTTATCTGAGAGAGATACAAATCCTGAGAGCTACAACCTTGAGGGTTGCTTATCTTAGCCTGCAACGCTGCTTTTATACTGTCAGGAACCTTACTCACCTCTGTAGCTGTAACAGCCTGATAATGCTCCTGAACTAGATAGGTTGGCGAATAACGCGATACCTGAATATAGGTTATCCCTCTCTCAGTAATTGATGCGTAACTAATTCTAGAAAAGCGGTTTTTATTGATATCACCAGCGATAAATCCACTATCACAAGCAACAGAAAGGCTCTTACCCGCCGCTGTTGATTCAAACACATCAGTAGGATCAGCCCCCGCCAACACAGCCTCTACTTTTTGGGCGTCACTCAGAGAGCTCTTCGAAGTATTGCTTGTTGCTACAGGTGAACTCGGTGATTGAGCAAGATAATCCATATCAAGCGCCTTGATTGCTTGATATCCAATCACCCCAGCTACAGCGAGTATAAATATGCCTTTTGGAAGATCTGTCATAATATCTCTGAACTCCCTTTCCTGCGCGTTGTTTATATCCCTCGACATCGTTTAATTATAGCAACGACTGCCTTATTGATTGCCCAATGCTCTTAAGCAAAAACAACAAACCTTATCTTTAACAAGGTTATTCACTTAACATCAGCAATAATAGACCCATATTTAAACAATTCAAGATAACTAAAGCCCATAATTGAGGAGACTATAACAATGATTTCAAACAGAACTAAAAAGACCATATAAATCACACAGATAGAATGCAGCCCTAGCAACATGAAAAATGAACAAGTTTAGGCAGCATGACGACATGACACTATGAAATAAGGTCAAAGTAAATGCCGACAGGTATGCAACAAGAGCGATAAAAACAGGAGAGACAGAACCTAGGGAATGTAAAAAGCAGAAAGAGGATCTAGAGATTTATTACCACAAGTGGTGCCCGGGACCGGACTCGAACCGGTACACTCTTGCGAGCGGGAGATTTTAAGTCTCCTGTGTCTACCAATTTCACCACCCGGGCAAGGATGGAGGCGCGGGTCGGAATCGAACCGGCGTACACGGAGTTGCAGTCCGCTGCATGACCACTCTGCCACCGCGCCTCAATATTGTTACTTTAGAATTTGGAGCGGGAAACGAGGTTCGAACTCGCGACCCCAACCTTGGCAAGGTTGTGCTCTACCACTGAGCTATTCCCGCTCTGCTGTAACAATGTGGTGCGTATTATAGAGAGCCCCGATTATAAGTCAACACATATTTTATAAAAAAATCTGCTTAATTATTAACCACTTACATCTGTTCAGATAAAGCAGGCCAAGAAGCTCTAAGGTACTGATACATAGACCATAAAGTTAAAGCTGCTGCTAGATACAGTGCAACAATCCCTGCTATCGATATTGTCGTGTAGGGCTCTGTAACAATCATGAGCATAATCGCCAACATCTGTAGTGCTGTTTTTACCTTCCCGATATAAGAGACAGCCACACTCGCTCTCTGTCCTACTTCAGCCATCCACTCACGTAGAGCTGATATCACAATCTCTCTACCGATAATTACGATCGCCGGAATTGTGATCCACCATGACGCATAGCTTTCAACTAATAGAGCCAGAGAAATAGCTACCATTAACTTATCCGCAACAGGATCCAAGAACGCGCCAAAGGGAGAGGTTTGATTCAACTTCCTCGCTAAATAACCATCTAACCAATCAGTAAAGCCAGCAACAGCAAATACCACACCTGTAGCAATAGGCGCCCAGCTATAAGGCAAATAGAAGATCAGCACAAAGACAGGAATTAAAACAATACGTAACGATGTAAGTATATTGGGTATATTCATCTGGCATTCAAATATCAGGATGGAGTGCCGCATAGATTTCTTCGGCAATTGTTTTGCTTATGGTAGAGACTTTTGCAATTTCTTCAACACTGGCGCGCTCTACTTCTTGGATTCCACCAAAATGTCTTAGCAATTCTCTTCTTCGTTTAGGCCCCACACCGGGAATATCCTCTAAAACTGAGCGTTTTCTAGCCTTACCTCTACGAGCACGGTGTCCTGTAATGGCAAATCGATGTGCTTCATCACGAATATGCTGAATTAGATGTAAAGCTGCAGAGCTACTCTCTAAAACAGTCTCTTCACCCGTATCTCCCGAAATAAGAACCTCAAATCCAGCCTTACGAGTTGGGCCCTTAGCCACACCAATAACTAAGACGCCGGATATACTTAGTTCGTCCAGCACTTCCATTGCTTGAGTGACCTGCCCCTTACCGCCATCTATTAACAGGATATCGGGTAATTTACCCTCTCCTTTCTTAAGACGCGTATAACGCCTGAGTAAAGCTTGATGCATTGCTGCATAGTCATCACCTGGAGTAATTCCTTCGATGTTAAAATGCCTGTAATCTGATTTAAGCGGCCCATTCCTATCGAACACTACACACGAGGCAACTGTTGCTTCACCTGAACTGTGACTAATATCAAAACACTCTAACCGTTGCGGAACCTCATCAAGATCCAAGAGACTTTGCAGCTCTAGATAACGGTTATAGATATTCTTTTTGTTGGCTAAATAACTACCTAACTGCTGCTCAGCATTGGTATTTGCTAGTTTCTGCCATGCTGCTCGCTCACCTCTAACCGTATGCGAAAGCACTACCTTTTTATTTGATAACTCTTCGATCGCTTGCTGCAAGCAATCTTTATCTTCAACCTCGCTTGGCAAAACAATATATGCCGGTATTTCACGTTGCGAACCCAAATACCACTGCGCAACGAAAGCCGACACAATTTCACTAGAGGTTTCTTCTATAGATACCTTGGGATAGTGCGCCTTGCTTCCGATAATTCGTCCGCCACGGACAAACAGCATATGTATACAGACCCCGCCAGGCTGGACTGAACATCCAATAACATCAGCCTCTCCTTGCATTCCGATTACATACTGCTGCTCTTGCACTTTTTGCAGACTGATCAGCTGATCCCTATAAAGTGCAGCCTTTTCGAACTCAAGGTCAGCGGAGGCGCTTTCCATCTGACTAGCAATCTCATCCATAACCTTGTTGTTTTTACCATCTAAAAACATAGAGGCATGGCGAATATCATCTTGATAATCTTCTTTAGAGATAGCTTTTACGCAAGGCGCTGTGCATCTTTTGATTTGATACTGAAGGCAAGGGCGTGATCTATTTTTATAAAAACTATCATCGCACTGACGAATCTTAAATATCTTCTGAAGTAGATTAAGACTGTCGCGGACTGCCCCACCGCTTGGAAATGGGCCAAAGTATTTACCGCTTTTACGCTTTGCTCCTCGACTAAATCGTACTGCAGGATAATCGTCTTTATCTGAGATAAAGATATATGGGTACGACTTATCGTCACGGAGAAGGATATTATAGGGCGGCCGATGCTGCTTAATCAGGTTTTGCTCAAGCAATAACGCTTCAGTTTCACTATTAGTGATAGTAACCTGAACGTCAGCTATCTTCGCAACCAACGCACGAGTCTTTAAGCTGAGACCTGAAGAGCGGAAGTAACTAGAAACTCTGTTTTTAAGGTTTTTGGCTTTTCCAATGTACAGAAGTTCATTGTCTGCATCGTACATTTGATAGATTCCAGGCCTTTTTGTGAGTTGCTTCAAAAAGGCGCTAGCATCAAATGTTTCTGCTGGGGTATTTTCTGACACTGCTTACTGTTCTACCTTGGACAATAGCTTACGGTTATCCATGTATTCATGCGTAGCAATTCTATGAATTTCTTGCAGAGTCTCCATAGTCGACTCAGTAATACCGGCCCCACGAGAAAGCGATACCTCTAGGTAAACACCGATTTCTGCGTAGTAGCAAAGCTGAGCATCTGTACTTTGTGCTTTACGAAGTTTAGTTAATGAGATTTGTGCACCATTAACCAATATATTATTAATGTCTGATTCTGATAACAGAACATCACGGTTTTGTTCGCTTAAAGGGACGTTATTATCTGTTGATCTGGTCATCGTATACCCTTATTTATAATCCCATCGTGTTTGCAGCATACTTTAAGCATTTCAACAGTTGATGTAAAAAGGAAAGTCTTAGATTACGACGAATCGACTGCATATCAATTCACCCAAAGACAAGAGCGCTCAACATGGAGAATGATATTGACTGGGTTTTCAATAGCCCTTCTCTGATAAACACGCCGAAAAGCCTTACCTCTTTTCAAGACCTGCTAGAGAACGATAAACCAAAGTCAGTAGCGATTAATTACTCAACTTTCATAGCAAGAAATCTTGGCGGATATTATGAGAATATAGTTAACTTCATTCTTAAAAATGACAGATATCTAACTGATATTAAAAGAAATATAAAGATTTTTAAGGACAGGAGAACTCTTGGCGAATTTGATTTTATTGGCCGCTCCCTGACCGGGGATTTCCATCTAGAATGCGCAATTAAATACTATTTAAGAGTAGGCTCAGGCACCAAACTTCACAATTTTATCGGTCCGGGAAAGAGGGACCGGTTAGATATTAAGTATGAGAGGATGATCGAACATCAACTCAAACTTTCTAAAACAACTCAGGGCATCCATGCATGCAAAAGTGAAGGCTTGTCCCCTTCCATATTTGTCATGTTGGTACAGGGGTATCTCTTTCATCCTTTTGCTGAGTTTGGCACTAGGACAGAATTTCATCCCGCAATCAATCCAAGTCACCTACAGGGCTGGTGGCTTAGACAGAACGCGCTTAGTCATATTAATGACTCAGACTTTTACACCATCATGATCAAGCCCCACTGGCTCATTGCGGATCAATCGAATCTTTTAGATTATGCAGATTTAAAGACGGAGCTATCAAAAGCTGACCGACCCATACTAGTGGCTAGACTTGATAAAACAGGAAAAGAATTAGATAGAGGGTTTGTTGTGCCGGACGATTGGTAGGAAAAATTAGCCGGGTTGCTCAATTGAGGTTCCCGGCAAAGCTACAACTTACTTGTCTGCAGCCGCTGCATCTTTAGCAATCATATTTTTGATTACTTTAACGCCAACAAATGTACCAATGATCATTGCTGCAACAATCGCAAGACTTGGAGCAACAGAGATTAGGTTATATTTATCCATAGAACTGTCCTAGATATTTTGTAGTAGTAATAAAGAAATATCGCGGGCAATTATATAGAGCCACCAGCCTGTGTCTATCCATCAATGGCCCATAAAAACCATTGATAAATTGCGGTTATTTCTTTCTGTCGCCCTCTAAACGTATGAGAAGGCTCGAGGTGTCGCAGCGCCCACCACCCATTTGTTGAACATCAGCATAAAATTGATCTACCAATGCAGTAACAGGCAGTCTTGCACCATTTTTTCGGGATTCATCTAGAACGATATTTAGATCTTTACGCATCCAATCAACAGCAAAACCAAAGTCAAATTCATTATCAATCATAGTTTGATGGCGATTAACCATCTGCCAAGATCCAGCAGCACCATGTTGAATTACATCGAAAACTTGTGCAGCATCCAAACCTGCAGCTTTGGCAAAGTGAACTCCTTCAGCTAAGCCTTGCACCAACCCAGCTATGCAAATCTGATTTACCATTTTCGCTAATTGCCCAGAGCCCGCCTCTCCAAGCAAACGCGTAGATTTTGCATAACAATCCATAACTGGCTCAACAATAGAAAAGTTAGCAGCATTACCGCCAACCATAATACTTAAAACGCCATTCTCCGCACCTGCCTGACCTCCTGATACAGGAGCATCGAAGAAGCCTACGCCTTGCTCTCCTGCCAGCTCCGACAGCTCTCGGGCAACTTCAGCAGATGCTGTAGTGTGATCCACCAAAATGGAACCCGCTTGCATTGTGCTTAACACACCCTGCTCGCCTGATGTCACAGCCCTTAAATCATCATCATTGCCAACACAGGTAAACACGATATCTGCCCCCTGAGCTGCCATTGCAGGCGTTAAAGCAAAACTGCCTTTATAGTCTTCAATCCATGCCTCTGATTTAGCAGTCGTGCGGTTATAAACCGTAACATCGTGACCTGCTTGCGCTAAATGCCCTGCCATCGGGTATCCCATGACACCCAAACCTATAAATGCAACTTTCATTCTTATTATCCCATCTAGATTGAACTGTTTTATTCTTTATAGGCTCAGAGTATAAAGGATGAAACAGCAAACACCATCTCGTACTTTTTAAATTGCTATTTTGCTATCATCCGCACTGTATCTATCGAGAGCAACGTATGTCCTTCTTAAAATCAGCACTTATTTCCATTTTCCTTTTTGCCACTTCTGCCACTGCTGTAGCACAAAGCGAACTCTATAAGTTGAGCTTTCAAAACACAGATCACGAAACGGTTTCTTTAGCGAATTACAAAGGAAAAGTCGTTCTACTTAATTTCTGGGCAACTTGGTGTCCGCCTTGCATCAAAGAGATGCCATCCATGCAGAGACTCCAGGAGCATTTTGCCGATCAAGACTTTGAGATTGTGGCGATCAATGCCGGTGAGGATTCTGTATCTGTTTCCAGTTTTTTAATGGAACTTGATACCGAATTAACGTTTACGATCTTACTTGATGAGAAAAATCGTTCTTTTAATGAATTTGGCATTAAAGGACTGCCGATGACATTATTGTTCGATAAAGAAGGAAAGCTGATTGATACAATTCTTGGCGGTAAAGAGTGGGACCACCCTGAATCAATTGCTTTAATTAGCCAGACATTAAAATAAGCCATGGACCGATGATCCATGGCTTAAATAACTTATTCAGCCAATACTGCAGCTGCTGCTTGAGCTGCAACACCAATTTTAATTGGTGCATCCATCTCAGCAAGTGTGTTTTCTAGAGCGTCTAGGCACAACATAATATTGCGCTGAGTACATGCAGTACCCATCAAACCGATACGCCATACTTTACCAGCCAAAGCACCAAGGCCCGCACCGATCTCTAGATTGTAATTTTTCAGTAGCGCTGTACGCACAGCAGCATCATCAACGCCATCAGGTATGATGACAGAGTTAAGCTGTGGCAGGCGACAATCTTCATCAACTAGGAAACCGATACCCATTGCTTCAAGACCCGCACGTAGTGCCAAATGCAGCTTCTGATGACGAGCCCAAGCATTTTCAAGGCCCTCTTCCTCAAGCATTACAAGAGATTCATGCAGCGCATATAGAGAGTTCACAGGCGCTGTATGGTGATAAGCACGCTTTCCGCCACCACCCCAGTATCCCATTACAAGGTTCGTATCTAAGAACCAGCTAGGAACAGAGCTTGTACGGTTTTGGATAGCCTCAACTGCTTTCTGGCTAAAACTCACTGGAGAGATACCAGGAGGACAAGAAAGGCACTTCTGTGTACCGGAGTAAATTGCATCAATACCCCAGCCATCAACGTCAACTTCTACACCGCCAAGGGACGTTACAGCATCAACAATAGTAAGAGCGCCGTTAGCCCGAGCTAATTCACAAAGTGCTTTTGCATCAGAACGGACACCCGTAGATGTTTCCGCATGGACAAAAGCCAAAGCTTTAACATTTTCATTGTCTGCAAACGCAGCTTTAACCTTTTCAAGATCCACAGGCTGACCCCATTCATCTTGAACAAGAATGCATTCGCCACCAAAACGCTCTACATTCTCTTTCATACGACCGCCAAAAACACCGTTTTGGCAAACGATCACCTTATCACCCGGCTCAACCAAGTTAACAAAGCACGCTTCCATTCCTGCTGACCCAGGCGCAGATACAGGCATTGTTAATTCGTTATCAGTTTTGAAAAGGTTTTTCAGCATCTCTTTGATTTCATCCATCATGCGGATAAATTCAGGATCAAGGTGACCGATTGTTGGGCGAGCCATCGCCGATAGAACTCGAGGGCTTACATCTGATGGTCCAGGGCCCATCAGGGTACGTACAGGTGGGTAAAAAGAGGTAGTCATTTAAGGCCCTTATAATTGCTACATGTTACAAAGGCCTTATTTGTATCAGTTGGAAGCCAACTCATCAATCATTGCGATGATCATTTCTGCAGAATGTTTAGCTGCAGTCACAAGAAATTGGTCGAATGACACGCCAGACTCTTTACCTGCGATGTCTGACAAAGCACGAATCACGATGAACGGCGTATTAAATTGATGACATGTTTGAGCAATTGCAGCAGCTTCCATTTCAACCGCTTTCATTTCAGGGAACAGCTTTCGTTTTCGTTCTACACGCTCAGGATCGTTCATAAACTGATCGCCTGTACAGATCAAACCACGTGTAGTAGTCATTCCGTCCATGCGCTCAATACAACGTTCAGCGACCTTTGCCAAAGTCGCGTCTGGAGTAAATGCTGCAGGCTGACGTGGCACTTGGCCATATTCGTAGCCAAATACCGTTAAATCCACATCGTGATGACGAACTTCAGAAGAAATAACGATATCACCAACATTGAGTTCTGGATCATAACCACCAGCAGAACCTGTATTGATAACACAATCAGGTTTAAATGCCTGAAGAAGAATAGTAGTTCCAATAGCCGCGTTGACTTTACCGATACCAGATTTAAGCAAAACAATATCGTGTCCATGTAACTTACCTGTAAAAAGTAAGTACCCAGCTATTTCATGGTCTTCTCTCTCTTCCAGTGCAGCTTTTAATAGCTCCACCTCTTCATCCATTGCACCGATAATACCGATACGAATGTTGCCGTTTTTCTGAGAAAGTAGCGCGGAAATGCTTTGTTCTTGGGTCATCAATGTTTACCGTCTAAAAAGGCCGTAATTACCATCTTAATAATGCGCGATTAGAGCATAGCTTTTATAAAAAACCTAGCCCCAATCCCCATGAATACTGGCTTATGGCCGATAAATTGTGCTCAAGCCTCAAAAAATAGATATTAATTGATTTAGTACAGGCTATTGCTAAGGCTCAGTTTTACCTATTGGGTACAATCCTGACCAACCAAAGCCGCTAAACAATTGATCACAATATTCATCGACTGGTGCAGTCAGTTTTAGAGCTTGTTCTGTTACAGGGTGAATAAACTCCAGCTCAGTCGCCATTAGCATCAAGCGCTGAAGATCGAATTCCTGCTTTAAAGCTTTGTTATGTTTATTGTCACCGTGTTTGGTATCACCCGCGATTGGATGAAAGATATGCTTCATATGACGACGGATTTGGTGCTTTCTTCCTGTTTCAGGCTTAACTTCCACCAGTGAATAGCGGGATTTTTCATACCGTCCTACTGGCATATCAATTTCAACAGTCGCTAAACGCTTATAATTTGAAACCGCTTCTTGGGGTTCTTTATCTTGATTTGCGTGCTTATCAGCTATTTTATCTAACTGCTCTTTCAGCGCGTAATCAATGACATCCTGTTCTAGAGTGTAGCCACGACACATACAGAGATAAGTTTTACTAATCTTTCTTTCTGCAAAGATTAGATTCATTTGTTGCGCTATCTCTTTGTTTTTACCAAATAAAATAACCCCAGAGGTTGGTCGATCTAAACGATGAATGGTGTAAGGACTACCACCATCGAAATAGCTTTTCAGCATGGATGCTAAATTAGGTGTACCACGAGGTGCGATCCAACTTGGGTGAACCAACAAACCAGAAGGCTTATTAACTGCAATTAAATGCTCGTCTTCAAAGAGAATATCAAGATCAGTCATAACAAAGGTCGTTTTAGTATGAGCGGGAGATTCTACCCCCCACTAAAACTATGTAAAGGGCTTGAAAAACCGACTAAAATACTTATATATAGAGAAACTTAATAGGGAAATCTTTTTCGAGGATATCATGCGTAACGTAAATACTTACGATGCTCGTTCCGAACAGTCCGTGCTGCAGACGAACAAAGTTATTCGTAACACATACATGCTACTAGCCATGACAATGGTTGTAAGCGCTATTTCTGCTGGCATCTCTATGATGCTTCAGATGCCGTTTTTTGTTTATATCGGCAGCTTCATTCTTAGTTTTGTAATGCTATTTATCTTAAACAAGAAACAAAATAGCGCTGCAGCTATTCCTTTGGTTTTCTTGTTCACTGGCATGATGGGCTTTGGCCTTGGGCCACTGATCAATAGCTATCTTGCAATGGCAAATGGCGGCCAGATCGTAACAACAGCACTAAGCATGACCGCCCTAACCTTTTTCGGCCTATCTGCTTACGTTCTAACAAGTAAGAAAGATTTTAGCTTCATGGGCGGCTTCTTGGCTGCTGGTATGATGGTTGCTCTGATTGCAATGGTTGCTTTGTTTGTACTGCCTTTATTTGGCGTACAGCTAGGCGCACTTCATTTAGCATTCTCTGCCCTTGTCGTGCTGCTAATGTGTGGCTTTATTCTTTACGACACTAGCAACATCGTTAACGGCACATACACTAACTACGTTATGGCGACTGTTAGCTTATACCTGAATATTTATAACCTATTTATCCACCTACTAAGCCTTGTTGGCTTCTTAAGCGACGACTAAGTAGTTCGTAAATATATAAAAAAGCCCCGCTTTCTTTGATAAGATTGCGGGGCTTTTTCGTTATAGGCTTTAGCAATCCAATGAAATTCTCAATAGTCATTCAGGCCTCACCCTCTAGCAGTCAATCGGCAGCGACAGCATTACGTTATGCTAAAACACTCTTGCAGCAAGGCCATGAGCTGTATCGAGTGTTCTTTTATGCCGATGGCGTTAATCTCGCTAATTCTCTAATCGCCCCACCACAGGACGAAACCCATTTACCTAGAGAGTGGCAAGCCTTGGCAACCAAATACGATCTAGACCTTGTTGTGTGTATTGCAGCAGCAATAAAGCGAGGCGTACTAGATGACAATGAAGCTAAACGCTATGAAAAACCGTGTGGAAACATTGCTAAAGGCTTTGAACTCTCAGGTCTTGGTCAGTTAGCAGAAGCTATTGCCGTTTCAGATCGCGTAGTTACATTTGGGGCTTGATGATGAGTGATAAAAAATCTGTATTAATCCTAAATCAACATGCACCTTACGGTACAAGTTTCGCACGCGAGGCATTAGATGTTGCTTTAACCTGTTCTATTTTCGAGATGCCCATCAGTTTGGCATTTTTAGGGGACGGTCTGTTCCAACTCCTTAAAAGCCACAACACTGAGCAAACAGGCCATAAAAATATTGAATCAATGCTTAGCGCACTGCCAATGTACGATATTGAACAGATATTTGTTTGTGCTGAAGATCTTGCAGCTAACACGCTCTCAGAAACTGATCTTGGTTTGCCTGTTCAAATAATCACTCAGAACGACTTAAGCAAACTACTTGAAAGCCACGATACTGTATTGACGTTCTAATATGATTTTACATCTATTAAATAAATCTCATAACAACACGCAACTTTTAAACAGAATGCTTGCGAGCGTTAAAGAAAAAGACACCGTTCTAGTAATTGAAGACGGCGTCTATGCCGCGCTATCTGCCAATGCATCTCTTTTCTCTGACTTACCTGAGAGCTGTAAACTCTTTGCATTAGAGCCTGATGTAAGCGCGCGAGGTATAACTGATAAGTTAAGCACACGCTTTACACTGGCAACAGATGAGCAGTTTGTAGAACTAAGCTGCAAAATGAACAAAGTTGTTAGCTGGTTTTAATATGACTATCGAGTTTGATGAAGAAGGTTATCTCAGAAACCTAGATGACTGGGATGAATCAGTTGCTAATTCTATAGCCGAAAATGAAGGGCTGAATTTAACCCAAGATCATTGGGAGATCATTCATATTATTCGTGACTTTTACGAACAATATCAGCTCTCTCCAGCTATGCGACCTCTAGTCAAAGCGGTTTCACTTAAGCTAGGTAAAGACAAAGGAAAAAGTATCTATCTGATGAAGCTTTTCCCTGGCAGCCCTGCGAAATTGATTGCAAAAATTTCCGGCTTACCTAAACCTGATAACTGTCTATAGCGGTTAAATAAATTTACTCCATCCAGCTGAAATAATTACTTTTTTTGATCTGTACGGTTTAAACCGTAGCATTGCTAGTCTATGCTGTAACAAAACACTATCTCCCTACTTTTATGCATTTTAAAGCTGTGGGATACTCGAAATATAAAAAAGCACTCTTTTTACCTTAAGAGTCCTTAGTTGTAGCAAACAGGATAGGTAGAACATTATGGGTCTAGAAGCAGCAGCTGAACACCTTAAATCGTTACAAGCTGAGCAAGCTTTGCACCAAGAAGCAAGTGATACTAAACGCAGCAATCAAGAAGAAGTCATCTATCACCAATGGGCAACCTTCAAGGTCGATAATGAGTTGTACGGCGTTGATGTAGTTCAGGTTAAAGAGGTACTTCGTTACAGCGAAATTACCCCAGTGCCTGGTTCAGACTATTTCATTCTGGGTATCATCAATCTGCGTGGTAATGTTGTAACTGTTATCGATACACGTCAGATGTTTGGCTTGAGCCCACACGAACCCGATGATGATACGCGCATTATCGTTGTTGAGTACAATGAGCAAGAAGTTGTTGGATTAGTGGTTGATAGCGTTGACGAAGTAATTAATCTTCCTCAGAACGATATCGATCGTGCGCCTAATGCTACTGGTGAAGAAACCACAAAACGTTTTGTTCAAGGCGTATGCTACTACAACAGCATTTTAATTATTCTGTTAGATCTCTTAAAGATGCTACAAAGCGTCACCCCAATGGAAACAACAGAAGAGTTCTAAGCCCGATAAAAATAAAAAAAGCTGCAAATGCAGCTTTTTTTGTGCCTTATATATTTAAAGCTTTTTAAGATAACCTAATCAATATGTACAGCAATTTGTCTGCAAGATGAGCAATGGCGATGCTCCCAACAATATACACCCTGCCAAGTACCCAAACATAACCGACCATTCAAGACCGGGATTGACAGAGAAGGACTCGTCAGAACACTCTTAATATGTGCCGGCATATCATCGGCCCCTTCTAACGTATGGGTATAAAGGGAATCTCGTTCGGGCACCAAACGGTTTAGCCAAGCCTCCAAGTCATGCTTAGCACTCGGATCTGCATTTTCCTGAATAATTAAACTAGCGCTAGTATGCTGTATGAGTAACGTACACAACCCTTCAGTTATACCGCTACCTTCAACCAATTGTTGCAACTCGCGCGTAAACTCAAATAGCCCTTGATGGCCTGTATTAACTGTAAGTAGCTTTACCATAAAAAAAATGCCCCTTCAGATGAAGAGGCACTTTAACAGATTAGTAATCGTTAAAACTACATTACCCTGTTTGTTGTCATGAACTTATCTTCAGCATCAGGACCTGCATTGTCAGCATACAGAGTTACGCCTGAGCGTAAGCAGATAGATAGATTCTGATGAGAAGCTTCAGTTTCTTTTGGTAGCAAGTGGTCAACGATCTGCTTTTCATCAAGCAATTCTTGCTCAGTCGCTGTTAAACGTTGACGGCTGAAATCGTTTACATCGATATCGTGAACGATTTGGTAACGACCGTAGTTACAGCGCACTGGGAATGAATAGAAGATACCTTTTGCGATACCGTAGCTTCCATCACTTAAGATACCCATACTGATGATTTCACCCGGCTCTGTACCAAGCACCCAATCACGCATCTGATCAACAATCGCTTGAGCTGCTGATGCTGCGCTCGACAGGCCACGCGCTTCGATAATCTCACCACCACGCTTTTGCACTTTAGGGATGAACTCATCTCGGTACCAAGAAGTGTCGATCTGGGACATAGCAGGCTTGCCTAGGATCGTTGCCTGGTGCAAATCTGGGTATTGAGTTGGAGAATGGTTACCCCAAATCATGATTCCGCCGATATCTCGTGTGGTAGCACCGCAATGGTTCGCTAAAATTCCTTTTGCACGGTTGTGATCCAAACGAGTTAAGCAGGTAAACTGAGACGGGCTTAAATCCGGCGCATTTCGGCTAGCGATAAGCGCATTAGTGTTTGCTGGGTTACCCGTAACAAGTACTTTTACATCACGGTTCGCAAAATCATTTAGCGCTTTACCCTGACGAGCAAAGATAGCGGCGTTTTCTTCAAGTAGATCGCTACGTTCCATGCCTGGACCACGTGGTTTAGCACCTACCAACAATGCATAGTGAGCATTTTTAAAACCATCTTCTACATTGTCATGCAGGGTGATGGTATGAAGAAGCGGGTATGCACAATCCATCAATTCCATTGCGACACCACGAAGTGCATCCATTGCTTGCGGTAGTTCAATCAGCTGTAGAATTACAGGCTGATCTTTACCCATCATTTCACCAGCAGCAATCTTAAACAGCAAACTGTAGCTAATAGCACCTGCGGCACCGGTTACGGCTACTCGAACTGGACGTCTCATTGCTTTTTACCCCTAAATATTGGCAATAAAATCATTTAATACCAAAGTATATAAGTTGTAAGCAATTATGTAAGTACTTCTCTAGTACTCAATATGAACTCTTTCAATAAACCGAAGAAGTATTTTTATAGACCACGACTAGATTCCGAGCGTAGGAATACACTACTTTCAGAATTTAATGCACCATCAATCATTGTAAGTAGCTTTTCCTTATCACGACCTAAAACTCCTTTGAGCACTAGATAATTAGAGGCATGATCACTTCTAAAAATGGTTTTATCCAAATCAAGATGACTGATAAAGGTTTGCATCTCTTCGATCAACTGGCGTTGGTTACAGAACTCAAAATCATCACCAAACGACTGTACAAACTCAGCCTCACCTTGATGAAAAAATAGCACCAAGGTCGCTAAGTAATCCGGCTGAACCTCATTGACCAATCGCGCTGAATCAATCGCATGCTGGTGAGAGTATTTTGCTCCACCCATACCATTAATTATCATCACAGACGATTTGATGCCTGCCGCTTTAATCTTTAGCAGAGCCTCCTTAGTCGATTCAAAAGTTTCACCCTTCTCTATTTTCTCAAGAATCTCATCATTACCGCTCTCAGCACCTACATACAGAAGCGACAAACCTAATTCACGTAACTCAGATAACTCTTCGACGGAGATATTTAAAAGATTACGAGGCAAGCAATAAGCTGATACACGAGAAACGCTTGGAAGGTACTCTTTAATGACTAGCAAGATCTCTTTCAAGCGCTTAAATGACAAAGCCATTGCGTCGCCATCAGCGAGAAACACCTTTCGAACAGCGCCTAGCGCGGCACTACAACGAATGACTTCTTCAGTGATATCAGCAATAGATTTAGGACGGAATTTTTTTTGTGGTGCACGATACATTTCACAGTACGTGCACTTGTTCCAACTACAACCATTCGTTACCTGCAGGATCAGTGAATGAGCTTCACTTGGCGGCCTAAAAACAGGCTCGATGTAATTAATTGGAGGATATTGAAACATTCTGATCCGCCTTATTAAAAAGTCGGTAGAAATTATCAGTAGTTTGCTGAGCAACTACATCAATGGAAACACCCTTAAGATCCGCGATACACTGAGCCACTTCAACCACATACTTAGGCTCATTCTTCTTACCTCGATGCGGTACCGGTGCTAGATAAGGCGCATCAGTCTCGATAAGGATTCGCTCTAGAGGGATCTCTTTAACAACATCACGGAGCTCACTGGCATTGCGGAAAGTGGTGATGCCAGAGAATGAAATATAGTAGTTCATATCTAAGGCCGCTTTAGCCATATCTAGGCTTTCGGTAAAGCAATGCAACACTCCACCAGATTCTTG
The DNA here is from genome assembly GCF_047778075.1 of Neptuniibacter sp. QD57_21. Classification (GTDB taxonomy): domain Bacteria; phylum Pseudomonadota; class Gammaproteobacteria; order Pseudomonadales; family Balneatricaceae; genus Neptuniibacter. The sequence continues at coordinate 1,901,522 of NZ_CP180549.1, forward strand.
ATTGCCATGAGCCTTAATCATATCCAGAGTATCTTGGCGCGCATCACGCGTATGAACAATAACAGGAAGCTTTAATTCGCCTGCAGAGACAAGATGAGTCTCAAAACTTTTCTGCTGAGCCTTTTTAGTATCTGTTTGATAGTAATAGTCCAGACCCGTTTCACCAATAGCGATAACTCTCGGCTGAGAGGCATGCTCAATTAGCTCCTGAACACTCACTTGCTCTTCAGCAGCGGATAAGGGATGAATCCCAACCGAAGCGAATACCTTTTCATACGGCTTAATAAGCTCATACATTGAAGGAAATTGCGACATTGCGATAGATACACAAAGCATCGCATCAACCTTACGGTCAAAGGCGGCCTGAAGCATATCAGAAAAATTATTATCGTACGGAGACAGGTCTAACCTGTCCAAATGACAGTGAGAATCGATGAACATAAATATTTAGATAGGAAGGATTTACACTACAGAGCGTTTGTTTTTTTCTCTGAGTTTAAAGTTCCTGCCAGATAGGTCTCTATTTTGTTAACTAGGGTAGTATCATCAGCGGAGAGTTGAATACCAATACCTGGTGTTCGACCACCTTGTGCGCCTTTTGGGGTAACCCAAATTACCTTCCCTGTAACCGGTATTTTGTCGCCTTCATCCATTAATTCAAGCAACATAAACACCTCTTCGCCTAGATGATAAGAGCGTAGAGTAGGAATAAATAATCCGCTATTAGTGATGTACGGTAAGTAAGCCTCGTATAGCTCTTCCTTTGTCTGAATATTCAAAGACAAAATGCCATGACTTAAACGTGGTACAGCAACCATATTGAACCTTTATCCTTAATTGAGCAGCGCAGCCCATTCCAATAGTATATTTTCTAACAATAACTGCTTATTAGGGTTTTGCCTAAGCATTATTGCTCTGCGCTCTTCATGTACTTTATCCGCTAATTTAAAGATTTTAACTGGGTTGGTTTTTTTAGCAACTGCATTCAGCATATTACGCGCATCATCCTGCCTTAATAACTCAGGACTTTGACATACCGAACCACGAGCAGCATCAGATAACAAACTGTAAAACCACCCTAGCAACATCTCTAAATCAAGCTTTTGCCAAGATTGAGCAACCTCAAGCGCTGTTCTTCTTTGTTTAAGTATATCCGCAAGTCCGCGAATTAGCTGTGCTCGATGCTCATTTAAGCCTTTTTCTATGTATGACAAGGCCTCTTTAGGTGCTCCACGATTGATATGCAGTATACTTTTAGCCTTCTCAGCATCAATCTCAGCAGCAGCCATCAACCAGTCAATTGCGTCTCCTTCAGAAGGATTATGGCACTCCACATGCTGACAACGGCTTTTAATGGTCGGCAACACCTGACCCATTTTAGAAGTAACCAGCAGAATAATTGTATCAGCCCCTGGCTCCTCTAACATTTTCAAAAGCGCGTTGGCAGAAGCGATATTCATAGCATCGGCAGGATCAACAACCACTGCACGATAACCACCTTGCTGTGCGGTACTGTAGATGAATTCCCCTAATCCACGAACTTGATCAACCTTTAACTGCTTACCCTCTTCTTCTGGCGAGAGAATAAAGAGATCTGGGTGACTACCAGCAGCATTAAGGTCACATGACTTGCAATAACCGCATGCTCGACCCTGCACAGGACTTTGACATAGGAGAGATTGCGCAAACGCTGTTGCAAAAGCCGCTTTACCTATACCCGGCATGCCATGAATTAGCAATGCATGGGGCAAACGGTTTTGATCATGCAACTGACTTAGATGAGCAAATCGCTCATCAAACCATGGAAACGGCTTTAACAGTTCAGGCATTATCAGAACCCACAAACGTATTTACAGCATCTAAAATTTGCGCCTGCACTTCAGGAATACTCTTAGATGCATCAATTACACTAAAACGATTAGGCTCAGCTCCTGCTCTAGATAAGTACATGTTGCGAACTCTATGGAAGAAATCCAACTTTTCCTGTTCAAAGCGATCAGGCACACTTCTTTGCGAAGCACGTTGTAAGCCGATTTCTACATCTAAATCCAAAAGCAACGTCATATCAGGATGAAGACCATGCTGAACGATTCTCTCTAGCATCGCGATATGCTCAAGATCTACATCTCTTCCGCCACCTTGGTAAGCATAAGTCGCATCGGTAAATCGATCGCTTATAACCCAAGCTCCACGCTCAAGCGCAGGACGAATCACATTTTCGATATGCTGGGCACGCGCCGCAAACATCAGCAACAACTCGGTGTCTTCACTAACACGCTCATCACGAGGAGAAAGAAGTAGTTCACGTAACTCTTCTGCTAGCGGTGTCCCGCCTGGCTCACGGGTTAGAACAATTTCTATGCCGCGGTCACGTAGTAGCTGACACAAATATTCAATATTTGTTGATTTACCAACCCCTTCAGTGCCTTCAACAGTGATAAAGCGACCTTTAACGCTTGTATTCATAATTTTGGGTCCTATGGCGAAGAGCGATAATCTTTACGACGCGTAAGCTGATAACGCCTAACTGCATTGTTATGCTCTTTCAAAGTCGCTGAAAAATAATGACTGCCATCGCCTTTAGCAACAAAATAAAGCGCTTTACCGTCTGCAGGATTAAGCGCTGCTTCAATGGCTTCCTTACCAACCATGGCGATAGGTGTAGGCGGTAGCGCCGGTATTACATAGGTATTGTAAGGCGTCGGCTTTCTTAGATCTTTACGGCGGATATTACCTTTGTATTCATCTCCCATACCGTAAATAACGGTTGGGTCAGTTTGCAGGCGCATGCGTTTATTCAATCGACGGACAAACACACCAGAAATGATCGGACGCTCATCTGCTCGCGCTGTTTCCTTTTCAACAATAGAAGCCATGATTAAAGCCTCATAAGATGACTTGTATGGCAGTTTGCTGTCGCGTTTTTGCCATTCATCTTCCAAAATCTTTTGCATCATAGCGTTAGAGCGCTTTAATACCGCCAGTGCTGAACTGTTCTTCTCGATACTGAACGTCTCCGCTAGAAACAAACCTTCTGGGTGTTTTTCAGAAACGCCGAGCTGCTTAAGAAGTTCTTCTCTACTTAAATGGCTAACATCGTCTTTAAGGTATTTATGCTCACTAATCGCGTGAATCATCTCTTTGAAATTACTGCCTTCAATGATCGTAAAGCGATAATTTTTAGATACGCCCGATGTAATTACCTTTAGGAATTCAACCGGCGTCAAACCAGCTTTTAACTCATATTCACCGGCTTTAATCTTATTCGCCAGACCAGATTGTCGGCCGTAGATCTTGAAATAATGGTTATTAACCTCACCATAACTTTCTTTAAGATCTGCAACTACCCTATTGAAACTACTGCCTTTTTTAACTTCAAAAAGTGTCTTCTCTTTAACGGGAAGTGATGCATTAAGGAAAGCATTGTAATCATTCCATAACCAATAAGCCCCTGCCGCACCCGACACAATAAGGACAAATAAAACAGTTAATATTTTTTTCAACAACTCATTTCCTTAGATAGCAATAACTGCAGATCTCTGGTGATTGGGCCGACACTTAAAGGTTTGCCATCGATTGTTATAACCGGCCAAATACCGATCAGACTGTTACATATAAAAACTTCTTCTGCACTCTCAAGTACTATTTCAGGGTATACCCCTTCGATAACCTCAACTGATAGCTCGTTAGCTAATACGATCAGGCGATCACGCATAACCCCTTTCACACCACTTAAATCTATTTTCGGTGTGTAGAGCACGCCGTCTTGGACCCAAAAAAGGTTACTCATAGTGCCTTCAACAAGGTTACCATCTAGATCGGATACAAAACCTTCAGCGATATCTGGATCAGACCACTCAGATCTTGCGAGAACCTGCTCTAGCCTATTTAGATGTTTGATCCCTGCCAAAACAGGATTAAGACCTAATCGCTGCTGACAGAGCCTTACAGAAACACCTTGCTGTCTTTGCTGAGCGAAATCAGCTGAATCCGAAAGACTGATGATACGTGCAGGCACACAAGTGGCAGGAAGCTTATAGCCTCTTTCACCTAAACCCCGTGTCACCGTTAGCTTTAATGTTTGATTACCGGAGAAGCTTAAAGCTTGAATATCATTCTTTACGGCTTCTATTGTCCCTTCAGGGAATTTCAGGCGACCCAAGCCAATCTGTAAACGCTCCATATGCTGATCGAACAAGTGTGGCTTACCATCGATCACAGCAATAGTTTCAAATAAACCATCGCCGTAACTTAGACCGCGGTCATTTATAGATACCTGATCGGCTAAAACGCCATTAATCCAGTACTTAGTCATAAATCAGATCTGACGGAATACCAAGGTTCCGTTGGTTCCGCCAAAACCAAATGAGTTAGAAAGCGCCGCTTTAATCTCACAAGGCTGAGCGGTATGTGGAACGTAATTTAGATCACATCCTTCAGATGGGTTATCTAAATTAATAGTAGGCGGCGCAATTTGATCTCTGATCGCTAATGCACAGAAGATTGCTTCAACAGCACCTGCAGCTCCCAGCAAATGACCAATCATGGATTTAGTCGAGCTCATCCTGACATCAGCAGCTGCATTGCCCAACACCGATTTAGCCGCATTAGATTCAGCAATATCACCCGCTGGCGTAGAAGTACCATGAGCATTGATATAATGAATCTCGTCTGGTGCTACAGATGCATCGTTAATAGCGTTTTGCATAGCCAGGGCTGCACCCGCACCGTCCTCTGGAGGCGCAGTCATGTGATAAGCATCATCACTCATCCCAAAACCTGCTAATTCGCAATAAATTTTAGCACCACGCGCTTTAGCATGTTCGTATTCTTCGAGTACAAGTACGCCTGCACCGTCTCCAAGCACAAAACCATCGCGGTCTTTATCCCATGGGCGACTGGCTGTTTCAGGAGAATCATTACGCGTTGATAACGCTCGTGCAGAAGAAAAACCGGCAATACCTAATGGCGTAGTCGCCATTTCAGCACCACCGGCCAGCATTACATCAGCATCACCATACTGGATCATACGCATTGCCTGACCAATATTATGCGTACCTGTAGTGCAAGCCGTTGTGATTGCAATATTAGGGCCCTTGAGGCCGTATTTGATCGCGAGATTGCCACCGATCATATTGATAATACTGCCCGGCACAAAGAACGGAGAAACACGTCTAGGACCCGTTGTATTTAGAATATCAACGTTTTTCTCGATCATTGGCAAACCACCAATGCCTGAGCCTATTGCACAACCGATACGCTGAGCATTAGAGTCAGTCACTTCTAGTTTCGCATCATCAATAGCCTGCATACCCGCAGCCATACCGTATTGAATGAATAGATCCATCTTACGGGCCTCTTTCGCACTCATATACTGAGTAACATCAAAGTCTTGAACGGATGCCGAAAACTGAGTTGCAAAAGGAGAAGAATCAAAGTGAGTGATTGGTCGAGCACCGCTCTTACCCGCAAGTAAATTATCCCAAGTCTCTGAGACAGTATTGCCAATAGGGGTAAGCATACCGATACCGGTAATCACAACACGTCTACGTGCCATCTTTGATCTCCATATTCCACACAAGGAAGTTCTATATAAATCAGGAATTAAACTATGCGCCAATTCTAACCGAACTGACTTAAGCATTAAACGTTATGTATCTTGCAGGCAAAAGAAAAGCCGCTCTATCAAAGATAGGCGGCTTTTCGAAATTCTTGCTTGTAGCGAACGATTACTGGTGTGCGTTGATGTAATCGATTGCAAGCTGAACTGTAGTGATTTTTTCAGCTTCTTCGTCTGGAATTTCAGTTTCGAATTCTTCTTCCAGAGCCATTACCAACTCAACTGTGTCCAGAGAGTCTGCGCCAAGATCTTCAACGAAAGAAGCTTCTTGAGTAACTTCTTCTTCTTTAACACCTAGCTGCTCTGCGATGATCTTTTTTACGCGCTCTTCAATGTTGCTCATATCTATTCCTATCTTCTTATTAACACCGCATTCAAGTACGAAATGCGGTAAGAAATTTTATTAAAGCATCCCGGCTTTATCAAGCCAAGATTGTAAATTCATTCTCTACCTGACGGCACATTATCAACAATTGGCAGAAAAAAACAATTCCTTATACGGGTATTTAACCCATATACATGCCACCATTGACTTGAATCGACTCACCAGTCACGTAACCGCCGCCTTGACTGGCCAGAAAACCAACAACAGCTGCAATTTCTTCCGGTTGACCCAAACGATTCATTGGGATCTGAGATTTAAGCGCATCTTTGTGCTCATCTGCCAATCCACTTGTCATATCTGTATCGATAAAACCAGGAGCAACACAGTTAACTGTAATGTTGCGAGAGCCTACTTCACGCGCTAGTGCACGAGTAAAACCTTCCATACCTGACTTAGCTGCAGCGTAGTTTGCCTGACCAGCGTTACCCATAGATGCCACTACAGAACTTACACTGATGATCCGACCCCAGCGAGCCTTAGTCATGCCACGTAAACAGCCCTTAACAAGACGGTAGATAGAGTTAAGGTTCGTATTCAATACAGAATCCCACTCATCCTCTTTCATGCGCATCAAAATATTGTCGCGCGTGATGCCTGCATTGTTAACCAGTACTTCAACTGTACCAAAATCATCTTGTACAGTTTTTAGTACAGCTTCAACCGATGCGCTATCAGCAACATCCAGTACTAGCCCCGTACCTTTAACCCCTGCTTCAGCAAGGTAAGCAGAAATTGCCTCTGCACCCTTCTCGCTTGTAGCCGTACCAACAACCACAGCACCTTGACGACCAAGTTCTTCAGCAATCGCTTTACCGATACCGCGAGTAGCGCCAGTAACTAGCGCAATTTTACCTTCAATACTCATTTATAAATTCCTTGCGCTACAATTATTGACCTAACGCTTTTTCAAGGCCCGCAGCATCACTAATTGCTGCAACACTCAAAGGCTTATGAACTTTTTTGTTCAAACCAGATAGCACTTTACCTGGACCACACTCTACAGTGCTTTCCAAGCCTTGCTCAACCAAACCCTGGATTGTTTTAGTCCAAAGTACAGGACTATATAACTGAGCAAGTAGATTTTCTTTTAATTCTTCAACTGACGCAGGAACGGAAGCAGTTACATTTTGAACCACATCAATTTCTGGCATATTGATTTCAATCTTAGATAGCTCTTCAGCCATCTTATCAGCCGCTGGCCTCATTAGAGCACAGTGTGATGGAACACTTACTGGAAGAGGAATGGCACGCTTAGCGCCCGCTTCTTTACAGTTCTCAATCGCACGATCAACCGCAGCTTTTTCCCCTGCAATAACAATCTGACCTGGGCAGTTATAGTTTACCGGAGAAACCACTTCGCCCTGCTCTGCTTCCTGACAAGCTTTCTCGATAGCATCATCAGCCAATCCTAGAATAGCTGCCATAGCACCGCTACCCGCAGGCACGGCTTGCTGCATAAATTCACCACGCAGTTTTACTAGATTCACACCATCAGCAAAACTGATTGCACCAGCACAAACTAACGCTGTGTACTCACCCAAACTATGACCTGCAACTACAGCTGGTTTAGCACCATTCTGCTCCTGCCATAAACGCCATAGCGCAACACCTGATGTTAGAAGCGCAGGTTGAGTCTTATCAGTTCGATTAAGATCTTCTTCTGGACCATTCTGAACCAAGTCCCATAAGTCGTAACCTAGAACCTCAGAAGCTTCAGCGAAAGTGTTTTTAATAACTGGATGTGTTTCAGCAAGTTCCGAGAGCATCCCTACTTGTTGAGAGCCCTGTCCCGGAAATACAAAAGCAAGAGTTTGCGACATGATGTCCTCAAATCGTCAATTAATACACGCCCTATGAATCAGGCCAATCGCCGTAGTTTACAACATTCATAGGTAATTAAAACTGTGTGAAGGGTATTAGGTAAGCCTTGCTTCTATTTCACTGCAAATCTTACGCGGTATATCTTGTTCTATCTCTGCCACAGCTTGATCAAGCGCATACCCAAAGCACTGCTGATTAGCTGCTCCATGGCTTTTTATCACTATTCCTTGCAAGCCTAATAAACTTGCACCATTACGACGCGATGGATCCATCTGCCTTTTCAAATCAGCAAGCACTGGCTTAGCCAATAACGCAAGAAACTTTCGATAAAGCCCCTGCTTAAAGCTCGCTTGTACTTTTTGATTAATTAAGCGCGCCAGACCTTCGCTACTTTTAAGTGCAATATTACCTACAAAACCATCGCAAACAACCACATCAGCATTTCCGGCATACAGATCATCGCCTTCAATATAACCAACATAGTTCAAGCCACCCTGCTCCTGAATCAAGCGCGAGGCTAGCTTAACTTGCTCATTGCCCTTAACTTGCTCCTGACCGATATTCAAAAGCCCCACACGCGGACTATCAATCTCATCAACGGCGGCAGTCATAACCGAACCCATAATAGCAAATTGCAGTAGATGCTCTGCACTGCAATCAACATTTGCACCCAAATCTAAAAGATAACAATGACCTTTCGCTGTAGGCACAGATGAGATAATTGCAGGACGATCTACGCCGGGTAACATTCTAAGAATATACCGACCAAGCACCATTAAAGCACCTGTATTACCAGCACTCACACAAGCTTGAGCCGAACCCTCTTCTACAAGCTGAATAGCTTTGTACATTGAAGATTCTTGGCCATTACGAAGTGTTTGAGATGGTTTAGCTGACATAGAAATAGTGTCAGGCGCATGAACAACATCGACACGACAAGAAACATCAGGATTCAAACCATTTAAATAAGGCTGAATAACATCACTGTGACCGATAAGTTTTGCTGATAAACGAGAATGACGCGCAAGGGCATCGAGTGTGGCGGGAATAGTAACGCGGGGACCGAAGTCCCCGCCCATCACATCAACTGCGATGGTGTAGTAATCTGACAAGCTTATTCGTCATCCTGCTTGTTGATTACCTGCTTACCACGGTAAAAACCGTCAGCAGATACGTGGTGACGACGGTGAGTTTCACCGGTAGTTTCTTCTACAGATAGAGTCGGGTTACCCAGAGCATCGTGAGAACGACGCATATCGCGACGGGAACGAGACTTCTTACTTTTCTGAACTGCCATGACTAAATAGCTCCTGGTTCTTTCTATTTGTTGTCGGCTTTCAACTGAGCCAACACACTAAATGGATTCGGTTTTTCGTTTTCTTCTGTCACTGCCTCGCCGAAGGAAGTGTTAATAGAGCAGTCATCATGATATGCATCATGCGGCAAACTCAGAATCAACTCTTCTTCTATAACAGGCAGTAACTCAATCTCTTCACCCTCAACAATGAGGGGGTCATAACTGCGAGGTAACTGCTGAGCAGCCTCCTCACTGGCCGCAACTCCAAGATTAAAATCTGCCTCTACGGCAACCTCTACTGACTCCAAGCAACGCTGACACGTCATTGTTACATGACCTGTGGCACTGCCTGTAAGAGTTCGAATTCGCTGCTCATCTACTGCAAACTGAAGATCAACTTGTATCTCCCCTTCTTTATCAACTAATGCCTGACAAAGATTGGGCATGTCCTTCAGTGCAGCTTGGCCTGCGATTCGTACTTCCCGCTCAGCAAGTTTTCGCGGGTCTACTCGTTTAGGTAATGGACCGTTTGACATAAGCGCGCAATTCTAGGGCCCGAAGCCCGTCCTGTCAAAGACTTTGGGGTTTAATTCTACAATAAAACCGCTAATATTTGTGCCTTCGCATATTCATGGTCAAAAAATCACATGAGAAATCTAATTTTAGCCTCTAGCTCACCCTTCCGTCGCCAAATTTTGGACAAATTAAATTTGGAGTATTCATGCATTTCACCAGACATTGATGAATCGACATTAGAGAATGAATCAGCAGAGGAATTAGTTGCACGTTTATCTGCTAGTAAAGCACAAAAAATTGCTGAAGAAGCACCTAACTCATTGATTATTGGATCGGATCAGGTCGCAGTTTTAGGTGACGAGATACTAGGCAAGCCTCATACCCATGAGAATGCTGTGAAACAACTACAAAAGCTATCGGGTAATGCGGTTACATTTTTAACCGGCCTTTCTTTACTCAACTCAGACACTGGCCAGTGCCAAACAGAAGTTGTTCCATTTAAGGTTTATTTTAGAGAGCTCACCACGTCTATGATCGAAAACTACCTTCGGGCTGAAGAACCATATAAATGCGCAGGCAGTTTTAAATCTGAAGCCTTAGGCATTGTACTGTTTGACAAGCTCGAAGGCGAAGATCCTAATACACTTATCGGCCTACCTTTGATCCGATTAGTAAGAATGTTAGAGAAAGAAGATCTAAACGTTTTATAAGAAAACAACCTTATAAACATCAAACACAAAAAAGGAGGGCCAAACCCTCCTTTTTTATTCTTCGTTCACACAAAGGGTTTAACGAAGCTCATGACTCTTTGTATTGACACCTAGTTCAGCAGTAATTGCTTTCGCAAAGCTAACGCCTAACTCATCAACAATTTGCTTCCAAGGCTCCTGCTTAGGAGAGTAATCAACCAGCTTCTCAACTTTAATTACTTCTCGTGCAACGTAGCTAGAACTACCTAGTGCATCAACCAAACCAAGTTCAATTGCCTGCTCGCCACTCCAAACCAGACCAGTGTATAGCTTTGGATCGTCTTTAAGGCGATCTCCGCGACCTTTACGAACCTGATCAACAAACTGATTATGGGTTGTATTTAGTACACTTTGCCAGAACTCTTCCTCACCACTATTTCTCGGAGAATAAGGGTCCAAGAATGCTTTATGCTCACCCGCTGTATACAAACGACGTTCCACACCGATCTTTTCCATCAGATCAACAAAGCCAAAACTGCCTGCTACGACACCAATAGATCCAACCAAACTCGCCTTATCGGCATAGATATAATCTGCAGCTGCTGCAATATAATAAGCACCAGAAGCTCCTATATCTGTAATAACAGCATACAGAGGCTTATCAGGGTAGATTGCACGTAGACGTTTAATTTCATCATAAATATAACCCGATTGAACTGGACTTCCGCCAGGACTATTAATGCGCAAAATTACTGCTTTAGCGTTTGGCTCTTTAAATGCTTCGCGCAGCGACCAGATAATATTATCTGCACTAGCTTCATCATCTGAACTAATGACACCTTTCACTTCAATGATCGCAGTATGAACCTGCGGCTTAACATCAGTTGCAATATCTTTACCTGCGAAGAAAATGCCCAAGAGCGCGAAAAGATATACAAATGTAAGTAACTTAAAGAAAATCCCCCAACGACGAGCACGACGCTGCTCCGTAAACAAACCATTTAGAGTTTTCTCAATTAATTTCCACTCTTTCTTGCTCGCACCGTCTTGCTTAGCATTTTCTACGGCGCGTTCCAGCTTACTTCCTGTTGCTGCTGAAGCCTCCTGCTGCTTTGGAGCTTCATTTTGTTCAGATTCATTCCATGGATTATCAGACACACACTTCTCCTGTATCAGGCAAAAACACCCTGATTTTCTAACCAATTTTCCAATTCTGGGAACTCATGTACTTCCAAAACTGGGTTATAACCCTTTAATCGATCCAAATGATGGGCACCATAGCTCACAGCAATAACATCCATACCTGCTTGCTTACCCATTTCTAGATCATATTCAGTATCGCCTATCATAACAGCCTCAGAGGCTAAGACACCGGTTTCTTGTAGAATTTCCTCTAGCATTAGAGGGTGAGGTTTCGAGATAGTTTCATCGGCACAGCGAGAGGTTTCAAATAAATAACCTAAGCCAGTTTCAGCAAAGACCCGGTTTAAGCCTTTCCTACTCTTACCGGTCGCCACAGCCATCCGCATGCCTTTACGATGCATCTGCTCTAAACTTTTCTGCGCACCCGGAAACAATGGCGAAGGCGTAGATTCATCACCCAAGAAATATCGGCCATAATTTTGTCGCATCAGTTCTATTCCATCTTTATCAACATCAGGAATTAGAATTTTGATCGCTTCCGGTAAACCCAATCCGATTATATTCTTAACTGCTTCATCGGCAGGGATACAAAAGCCGCTATCTTTTGCTGCTAGCTGCATGCAAGAGACAATTTTAGCTGCAGAATCGATGATTGTGCCGTCCCAATCAAAAATGAGTAGCTTGTACACTCAAACCTCTTAACTAATTCATAAGAAAGGAACTTATGTTTATATAGAAGTAACAATAAAGGTCAAGATCAATAAAACAGCTATCTTATTAGCCTTTTCTTAAGGTAGCGCTTGCCTTGTAGCAATTGCATAACGTATATTTTGCAGACATTTTAAAAAAGCCGACCTTTATGCAATTAAGTCGATTTACAGATTACACCCTTCGCGTTTTATTCTATGTTTCTACTAACGATGATCGTCTAGTGACGCTAGCTGAGATAGCAGGCTGCTATGACATTTCTGTAGAACATCTACGTAAAGTTGTACACGCCCTTTCCAAAGCGGGTCATTTAGATACCTATAGAGGAAAAAAAGGCGGTATAAAACTGGCGAAGCCACCAGCAGAAATAAATATTGGCGAAATTGTCGCAGATGCAGAAGGCAGACAGCCTCTGATTAATTGTGGACAGCAACACTGTCGTCTAACAGGTTTCTGCACACTCCAGCATGTACTAGGCGATGCTCAGAAAGCCTTTATGCAGGTCCTAGAGCAATACACACTGGCAGATATGCTAAATAATGACGCGATGCGTGATAGCTTAATAACAACCAAATCCGTTTAATTAGCCATCGCTATCGCTAATTCTTCTTTCTTATAATTGAGCTCCAACCAAGGGAACAGATTGCGCTCTTCAAATCGCACATGTTCCTTTAATAACTCGGCGAACCGATTTACCACGCTTGAATCATCTCCAGCCAACATGCTCAACAATTGCTTGTGATCTGCAACTAGACGATCAGCTAGTGACTCTCCTTCACCTACGAGTAGTGGTAGCAAAGAACGCTCTTCTTGATCGAAATGTGGCTTTAACTCTCTATACAAAACTTCTCTTTTAGCCTGCCAGTATTCATCAACCTCTCTATCAGCTTCTTTTCTTAAGTCATTGATATGCTTAACAGTAACTAAAGCTTTATGATGATCATGACTTAGTGGAATTAGTGCCTCTACTCTTTTCATTCCTCTCTACCCCCACAATAATATGTGTAAATCGATTATCTCAGGATTATTCGAATCACACCAAATTTCATTAAATTTTGTAATTTCTTCGAGCAATCGCTTTAAGGTGTATTTAAAATACATTATAGTATTTATTAATTCATTACAAATACATTTTATGTGAGGACTTATGGTTATTTGGAGCAATACAGAGCTAGTTGTCTACTCCCTTGTGCTAGGTATGATCTTATTTAAGTTCTGGACCGTTTGGCATGTATCCAAAAAAGCGCAAGCCACTATAGAAGGTCGAATGATTTTTTTGTGGGGAATTGTAGGCATGAGCACATTTGTTTTACTCGCCAAAACTTACATTTCTTACCAAATGAGCACTATTTAAAAACAAAAAAGCCCGCTATAAGCGGGCTTTAAAAAAATCGCTAACAGAATTAGTCTTCAGAAAGCTCTAGTTTTTCAGCTGAAATAAGTACGCCGTTGTTGTCTGCATATACATACTGACCCGGCTTGAATGTCACGCCACCGAAGGTAACGTCTACATTTAGCTCACCAAGACCTTTCTTTTCAGTCTTCATTGGGTGGCAACCTAGCGCCTGCACACCAATGTCTAGATCACTGATTGCGTTAACATCACGGATGCAACCGTAGATGATGATGCCTTCCCAGCCGTTTTTAGTTGCTTTTTCTGCAAGCATATCGCCAAGCATTGCGCGACGCATTGAAGCACCACCGTCGACTACAAGTACTTTACCTTTACCAGGTAGAGCAACCTGCTCACGAACCAAAGAGTTATCTTCAAAAGCTTTTAGAGTAACAATTTCGCCACCGAAACGCTCTTTACCACCAAAGTTACCGAACATTGGCTCAACAACCTGTACCTGGTCTGGGAACTGATCACACAGTTCTGGCAAAAGATCTTCCACAATATGCTCCTTAAACTGGATAACTGCACCTAAGAACAGGTGCTCTCAAATTCTAAAGAAGGTATATTCGCCGATTCATTGTGCAATTGCACTACTCTTTTGGGCTAGGATTGAAAATGAGTTTAATTCTTAATAATAAGGTACTTCTACATGCCATGGTTGGCGTAAGCGCATTACTACTATTAACTGGTTGCTCGCAAAAACGACATAGCTTCTGCCATGAAGACACTAGTCATTGTGAGCCGCCTAGCCCGCCGTCTCTTTCAACATCATCGAACGAGCCGACTAAAACCGATAGTACCGAGTTAGTAATCAAAGCTTCGTATAGTAATGATCAGCTCCAAGGGGCAGCCTCCAAGAGGCCTGTTCAAGTTATAGAAACCCTACGCAATCAGCCTAATAAAGTAATAAATAATCCAGCTCAGGTTATTTTTACAAAAAGAGTATCTCAATCAAACACTACTATCGGCAGTTATACCATTCAACTAGGCGCCTACAAGCTTGAGTCGAGCCGCCAAACTGTCATTAAGCGCTTTAAAAATCCACAACCACTTAACCAATTCTCAATGCCTAATGGTCTGCTTGGCTTATCTTATGGCTTATATCTATCAAAAGCAGAAGCTTTAGAGATGGCTCAATCCCTTAAACATCAAGGTTTCAATGATCTACTCATTCGTAGAACACCATAAAAAAACGCAGCTTTAAGCTGCGTTTTTTATTTAACTTATAATTACTTATCCTTCAACAAGCTAAGCAGCTTCTGAATCGGATGTGGTAATTGCTGATCATCAATACGCTTAACCTGACTACGGCACGAGTAACCAGTCACAAGTAAGCGATCTTTATTTTCTGGGTTATTTACCACTTCAGACCAGCTCAATTGGTAGATCTCACGGGATGTCTCAACGTTCTGAGTTTCATGTCCGTACGTACCTGACATACCGCAGCAACCTACCGCCTGAATATCAAGCTTCAAGCCCATAGCTTCGTAGATCTGCTGCCACAGACGAATACTAGGTGCAGCATTGGTCTTCTCAGTACAATGAGCCATCAACTTAAATTCAGTTGTAGAGCGGTTAGCTAGATCGAAAGCGCCCAGCTTATCTTTTTGATTGCTCAACCACTCTTGAATCAGCTGAACCTTTGGCAGATCTTTCTCTGGAATAACATAACCGTATTCCTGACGGTAAGTCAGTGTCATCGAAGGATCGATACCAATCATTGGTACGCCCGTGTTATCTAGCTCTTTTAGCATCGCGCTGTTAGATTCAGCCGCTTTTTCAAAGGCTTTCATAAAGCCATGAACATGCAACGGCTTACCATTTGGCTTGAATGGCGCTAATAAAACATGAAAACCAAGCCCAGAAAGCAGATCAACAAGATCCAACACCAACTGTGTTTCAAAGTAACTGGTAAATGCATCCTGTACGATGATTACCGCGTTACTACGTTGCTCTTCACTCAAACTCTTAATTAGCTGTGGCGAAGCAAACTCCACCCCGCGTGCTTTCAAGCCAGATATCAAACTATTAGTACAGATGGTAGGACTATCAACCATACCTGCATGCTTACGGAAGATCGCTTTGAGCGCCTTATTCTGCATCGCCCAGTTATACGGCGCAGGGAACTTAGACAACCAAGGAATCATGTACTCCAAAGAGCCAACCATATAATCCTTCGCAGGACGTAGGTAACGACCGTAGTAGACCTCTAAGAAGCGCGCACGGAAATCTGGAACATTCACCTTAATAGGACACTGACCAACACAAGACTTACACGCTAAACATGCCATCATGGATTCGTGGACTTCATGTGAGAAGTCGTACTCTTCCTCTTTTTTCTTGGCTAGGGTGTTTTTGATGCGCTTTGGTAGAGAAGCGATAAAGGAGCTTGCTTTAACACGCTTAGCTTCTTCAACAAGATCAGTACCATTTTGTTCCATCAGGCGAAGCCATTCACGAATCAGTGAAGAACGACCTTTGGGTGAATTAATGCGCTGACGAGTACCTTTCCATGATGGACACATCGCGTCATTTGGATCGTAGTTAAAGCATGCACCATTACCGTTACAGAACATGGCTTCTTTATACTCTTCTCGCGTATCTGAACTGATCTGGCGATCAAATTGACCGCGCGTCGGCACTTGATCGATCTTAAGCAGCTCAGCACCATCAATTGCTGGCGTAGCAATCTTACCCGGGTTCATCTGGTTGCGCGGGTCAAACCCACTTTTGATTCGTTGTAGCTCAGGATACAACTCACCAAAAAACTCAGGCGCATATTCAGAACGAACACCTTTACCATGCTCACCCCACAACAGTCCTTTGTATTTAACAGTCAGCGCTACCACTTCATCCGTGATATCACGGATTAAAGATTCCTGAAGCTGATCCTTCATATCGATAGCAGGTCGTACGTGAAGTACACCCGCATCAACGTGACCAAACATACCGTACGCTAAGTCTCGATCATCCAGAACCTTACGGAATTCCATGATGAAATCAGCAAGGTTCTCAGGTGGTACAGCTGTATCTTCCACGAATGGAATTGGACGTTCTTGGCCTTTAGCGTTGCCTAGAAGGCCAACAGCCTTTTTACGCATCGCCCAAACTTTGTTGATCTCACCGGCACCATATACAACAGAGAAACCAAAGCTCTTACCAGCCTGGCCCGCAACAGATTTAAGATGCTCTTCTAATCGCGCAACATCGGCTTTTAGAGATTCCTCATCATCGGATGTGTACTCAACTAGGTTGATACCACTGATCTCCGGCTCACCTTCCTCTTGCGGGAAATAGGCACTTACCGTGTCCCAGATAATATCGCCCATCGCAAGATTAAGTACTTTAGAATCAATAGTTTCTATGGATGTTGGATTCCATTCCATTAAGTCTGTAGCGTCACGTAAAGATGATTCAAAACTGTCATACTTAACGTTAACCAATGCAGCGAACTTAGGGATTGGTAGAACATTCAACTTAGCTTCAGCAATAAAAGCCAAAGAGCCTTCACCGCCACACAATACTGAATTTAGATTAAAACGCCCTTCCTCATCGCGAATGTGCGCTAGGTCATACCCGGTAAGGCAGCGGTTTAATTTAGGGAACTTGGCATCGATCAGATCTTTCTTCTCGGTGAATACTTCATCTACCAATCTGTGCACTTCACCGACACGATCATCTCGCTGCTTTATCTCAGCCAGCTCTTCATCAGAAATAGGTTTAGAGTTCCAAAGCTCACCGCCTAAGAACACTGAATTCAGTTCTAGCACATGATCACGTGTTTTACCGTACATTACCGAGCCCTGGCCACTGGCATCGGTATTGATCATCCCGCCAACTGTTGCACGGTTACTGGTAGAAAGCTCAGGCGCAAAGAAGAAACCATATTGTTTTAGTGCACGGTTAAGTTGATCTTTTACAACACCGCCTTGAACACGAACCCAGCGCTCTTCAGCATTAATCTCTAAAACTTGATTCATGTGCTTAGAGACATCAACAATCAAGCCATCGGTTAGCGACTGACCATTTGTACCTGTACCGCCACCACGAGCACTCAGCTTTACTTCGGCAAAGCGGGACTCATCTGCTAATTTGGCAATCAATACCAAATCATCTGTAGATTTCGGGTACAAAACACCCTGAGGCAGCATCTGATAGATACTGTTGTCTGTCGAAAGAACGATACGGTTTGCGTAATCCTGATTCAGATCGCCGGCAAAACCTGCTTTCTGTAACGCTTCGATAAATTGAAGGTAAATAGCTTCGGTAGTTTCGACTTGGGAAAGACGAGGGATCATAATACTGCCTCTATAAATGACTGTACTTCAAGAGCAGTGCTCAATTGCTCTCATGCAGTCAAATGCTCAATTTGTGATATTGGGCGCAATAATGCAGAATTATCATTTATCAATCAAACGATAAAATTCGATAGATTAATTGATAATGACGAATAATATCTCCATTCGACATCTACGCGCCTTTGTTGAAATCGTAGCTTGCGGCAGTTTTACCCGTGCCGCAGATAACCTGCACCTGACCCAATCCACTCTGACAGCAACAGTAAAGCAGCTTGAAGATCAGGCCGGCTTAAAGCTTCTAGACCGCACTACACGCCGCGTTTTGCTTACTGGCGAAGGCGAAAGTTTTCTCCCTGTTGCAGAAAAATTGATCTCAGATTTTGATACTGCTTTTAATGACCTGCAAGCCACCGCGACACAACAACAAGGCCAAGTAGGTATAGCCGCTTCGCCATCAATGATTGGTCGTGTACTGCCTTCGATAATCAAAACTTACCACCAGCAATATGAAAAGATAGGCATCTATCTTCGAGATGACAACGCGGGCGGTATAGAACAGCGCGTACTAGATAATGAAGTGGACTTCGGCATTGGTGGTAACCACTCTCACCAGTCAGAACTTAAATACCAACCAGTATTGAGCGATCGTTATGGCGTAGTCTTACCACTCGACCACCCTTTAGCAACATTTAAAGAATTAGACTGGAGCCAAGTCAGTGAGCTTGATCAAGTTCACTTAACTGAAGATACCGGCACACGTACACAACTTTTAAAGCTGCAAAAAGAGAATAATCTAGATCTAAAACTACAAGGCGCTTTAATTGAGGTATCAACCCCAGCTGGTTTAGCAGAGATGGTTAAGACAGGTATTGGCATATCCCTTTTACCTGCCCTTGCAGCGAGTACCAACGCTTTTGATCAATTAGTCTTTGTTCCACTAACCAACCCAACATTAAAACGTGAGATCTGCATTCTCACAAGAAAAGGCCGTGCTTTAAGCCCCGCAGCAGACAGCCTACTTAAGCTGATCACCAGCCAATTTGAAACTACGAGCCTACCAAAATTTGTCGAGATTAATTAAGAAAAGGAATTATGGAGCAATTTATGAATCTTCATAATTTGAGAGCTCGATAAGATTACCGTCAGGGTCACGCAAATAAACCGAGATAATATTACCTACTGCTCCTGTGCGATTCACTGGTCCTTCTAGCAAAGTTACATTGTGATCTAGCAGATGCTGAATCACCTCTTCGATTGGCTGCTCAACGATAAAACAGAGATCTGCACTACCGGACTGAACGTAATCTGCTTTAGGCTCAAATTCATTCCCCAGCTCATGCAGGTTAATCTTTTGATTTCCAAAAGCGAGCGCTATCCGACCTCCCTTAAAGACAACCTTCTCCATACCTAACACCGCAGTATAAAACTCTACAGCGACATCTATGTCTTTCACGGTTAGGACAAGGTGATCAAGACGCTCAATCTTCATAACACTGACTTCTTTAAGTCTTATTAATCTTCATCCTGCATTGCGAATGAGAAGATCCCAGCTTCAAGCCCAGCTAAACGAGCAACAATACATGACTCTTCTTCATCGGTTAGAACCAATGAATCCTCATTGGGAGTGAAGAAATACTTATCCTTAAAAACATCAAACTGAATCTTACCGAGGATACGACCTGTCTGACTAATACAATCCAGCTCTTGCTCAATTGGAAAGAACAAAACCATCAAACACTACCTTTCATAAAACTTCTTTGCGCGGATGATAAGCCTTGATAAAGCTATACTCAATGCAGTCATGTTCTGTTGTATGAAATCGCTCATACCTTGTTCAAAGCATAAACAGGAAAAACAAAAGACGTATCCACTTAAGCGTTATAACGGCACCTTTTCTTATAATTTGCAGAAATATATTGAAACAGAACCCACTCAATGAATAGAATTGCTGCCTTATAATTCACTCATGTTTAATAAATACAAAGTATTTCTTTGTTAAACATAGAGTTAGCTCAACTTAGTAGATTCAGACCGTATGAATTCTTGTTTCTGACACACCGTTTATTGACCCCGGTCAATCGGTTTGTAAGAAATAGCATCTATATTGGCCTTCGACTAAATTGAACAATAATAATAAATAAATGCGTGGTTACCGGTGAAGAAGTCCGCTACATCTATTCGTAGTTTCCTACTCCAAAGAACATTTATCTTTTCTGTTCTTGGATTTCTAGTTCTTGTTTCTGTTACTCATTATGCGTTCACTAAGAGCATTGAAAAAAATGCCAGCGTCATGGCCGAGCGTATTGCAAAACAGACATTTAATTCTATGTATCTGGTCATGAGTCAGGGTTGGAATAGACACCAACTAGAGCAATTCATGAAACAGATGGAGAAAGACAATAAAGACAGCGATCTAAGCGTCTCAATCTTTCGTGGTGATCTTGTAACAGAACGATTCGGTGAGATGGAATCACCAGCCCTGTCTGATACGCATCGTCAAGTGCTTGAATCTGGTCAATCGCAACTGGTTTCCACTGACGATAGCATTAGCTACTACTATGCCCTTAACGCCAAAGAAGTTTGCACCCATTGCCATACCAATGTAACCGATGGCGATACATTAGGCATGATCGAAGTAACTCAAGAGTTAGATAAGTCACTTTTAAATGCCAATAAGGAACTTATCCTAACACTGATTTTAGTTTCCCCATTGCCGCTTTTACTCGCATTTTTAGCCACGCGACAAATCACATCTCGAATAGATAATTCCATAGAACAACTTGCCGATAGTATCGATAGCATTGAATCTATTTCTGACCTTTCTCGTATTGAAGAAGGTCGTGACAGATTAGCATTCCGTGAGTTACAGGACATATTCTCCCAAGTAAAAAACTTGTCCTCAAAACTTAATGATATTGCGGTCGACAAAGAACTACTTGAGTTCGAAATCAGACTGTTAGAAAAGTTTGTTATCACTTCCGAAGTTGTTCGAGACTGGCGCGAATATGTAAACTTCCTGATCGTTGATATCAATAAGGTCATGAACGTTTACACTATGTTCTCCATCTTTAAGGTAGATAACGAAGTATTCGACCTAGAAGTATTCTGGCTGCAACCTCCGAGCGAGCGCACCCGTAAGTCAATGGAAAACGCCATCATGAAGCGTCTTGCTCAAGATGGCTCGCCATTCGAACTTATTGACATCAATATTCGCCACAATATGGTGAATGAGCATGCAGAACCGATGGATCTAGATGATGATGCGATTGAACTTCAATGCAAATCTCTTCTGGTAGAAACGCCTAAGATTGGCGGTATAGTCGGAATCGGCGTTCACTCAGATACAATTCAAGATACAACGAAACTTCTTGTCCTTGAAAGCATTCTATCTACCCTGCTTAACGTAGTCGGCTCTGTCCGTGCAATCTATAAATACACCAAAGATCTCGAATACTATGCAACGCGTGATCCACTAACAAACCTCTATAACCAGCGTATGTTCTGGGAATTATTGGATTATGAGTTAGACCGTGCAGATCGCCATGATTATAAAGTAGCGCTATTGTTACTTGACCTAGATAACTTCAAGAGCATAAATGACGGCTATGGTCATAGCTGGGGCGATAAGCTCCTAGCAGATTTCTCCGAAGCACTACAAAATGCTTTAGGCAAAGATGCCATCATTGCTCGCTATGGTGGTGACGAATTTGTAATCGTCTTACCAGAAAGTGATGTAGCGCATGCAGCACAAGTTGCTGAAACAGTCCTACTTACCAGCCGTAACCACGCGCTGTACTACGATTCCAACACCTTCTTAAAACTCACAGGCTCTTTAGGTATGGGCATCTACCCTGATCATGCCAAAAATAAAAAAGACCTGTTTATGTTCGTTGATAATCTGATGTATCGAGCGAAGAACTCGGGCAAAGATCAAATCGCACTGCCTAATGAGAACGAACTAGTCGATATCTTTAAAGAGATGTCAGACAAAACCGTATTAGTAACGCAAGCGATTGAGCGTAAAGAACTGATCCCAGCTTTCCAACCGATTGTCTGCTCTAATACTGGTGAAATACATGCGGTTGAAGTGCTAAGTCGCATCAAGCTTTCAGGCGACAGGCTCATGAGCGCTAGCGAATTTATTGAGATTGCAGAGTCTATTGGTAAGGTCCACCAACTTGACTATATCGTGATGGATAAAGCTTTTGAGCAAGTCAAAATAACAGGCTACGAAGGTAAGATTTTCATCAATCTGTCTCCACGCTCGATCATTATTAGTGACTTTATCCCAACCATCAAACGGCTTGCTGAAAGTCACGCAATCAATCCAGAAAGTGTTGTATTTGAAATCACTGAGCGAGATACGGTCAAAAACATCTCTGTTCTAGAAAGCTTTGTAATGAGCCTTAAAGACAAAGGATTCAAATTAGCAATTGATGATTTTGGATCAGGATTTTCTTCATTCCACTACCTAAAACATCTACCGATCGACTACGTAAAAATAGAAGGCGAGTTCATTGCCAACATGGCTAACGATGCTCGAGATATGGCCTTTGTAAATAGCATCTCGCATCTATCACAAGAACTAAATGTCGAGACTGTTGCTGAGTTTGTAGAGAGTGAAGAGGTATTAGAACTGGTAGAGAAAGCCGGCATCACCTATGCCCAAGGGTATCATTTAGGTAAACCAAATCCCGATCTAGAAGGCATTTTAAAAACGACTGAAGTTTTCGTACGCTAAAAACTCAAACGGCCTGCCAAAAGCTTTTGGTAGGCTGAATACTTTGTAATATTCCAGGTTTTCGTTAACTAAAAGTCTTGATATACAGCGCCTCAACTTTATCTCTTGCCCATTGAGTACGACGCAAAAATTTGAGAGAAGACTTGATTGAAGGATTATTGTAGAAACAGTTGAGTTTAATCTTTGCATCTAAACCTTCCCAACCATAATGATCCACCAAACGAGTCAGTATTTTCTCTAACGTCAGACCATGCAGAGGGTTATTGGGTTGCTCTTGGCTCACTGCTAATTCCTAGTACATAAAAATATACAGTCATCTTATCAGAATAACCCCAGAGCATGATGATTATTAAAAAGAAAAGGATCCTTAGGTTATTGCCCTATCTATTGATGTGGGGCAAGAAGCATCGGTTATAGAACAAGCAAGAAAGCTTGATCAACAAACCCAACCAACTTATGGTTGAGAATCTTGCTCTAATATCTCAAATTGATAATCAAAACATCAAAATAATGACCCTAAGAATAAGTATTAATAGACCAAGCGATAATGCCTATATATTAGCGCTTCCTCTATTCTGTATTGAATAAAAAAATTACAGCGCACTCAACGCCACAAACACAAATTCAATACCTACAAAGCTACATTGAAGTCATTCGATAGCAGTACGGAGTTTACGTTTGATTAGCAAAAAGATCCGCCAAGTTTTTTCTGATTTATCCCACTCTCCACTTGCGCAAAAAACTTTGCTACAGATGAGTATTCGTCTCTCTGTTGTCATCACCCTTGCCGCTATAATCAGCTATGCACATATTTTTGGCATTTTGCATGATCAAGTCGAAGACAGCCTCCGAGTTTACATCACCGAGCGAGGTGAGAAAGAAAGTCAGATTTTCCTCAATGCCCAGCTCAACCACCGATTATTTGAAGAACAATTTTTAAAGCAATGGCCGGAGCGCTCTAAACAAGCCGAGCCCCAAGATTTTGATCTTTTATTTGAAAAACGTTCTGATCAAACCCGTAGACTAAGCAAAGAAGCTTTTACTGGCATTCACCGCCCTGATGGCACCATTAGCCAGCATATCAGCGCATTTATAGGTACCAATGCGCCGAATACCAACGAGTTCGCCAATAAACTGCAGTTAAGTTACCAATTAATCGACCGCTACGCCGATGCCTTTACACAGCACTATGCCAATCTTTATGTCTCGATGCCGGAAAACGTTAATATCGTATACTGGCCAAATATTCCTTGGGGTGAACAAGCAGAATCGAACCTAGATGTAACCATTGAAGAGTGGGTATATATCTCTACCCCGCAGAACAACCCTCAGCGAGACCATGCCTGGACAGGATTGTATTTCGATCCTACCGCTAATGAATGGATGGTATCCCTAGTTACGCCTGTCGATTATAACCAGCAACACCTGATCAATGTCGGTCACGATATTCTACTTAATGACCTGTTCGACAGCGTATTCAATGATAAATTATCAGGCACCCATAATTTTGTTGTAAGACACGATGGACGCATCATCGCACATCCAGATTTAACGGATGCACTTAATCGCACTAAGGGCATCTTACATGCAAATGACAGTGGTAATGACTCCATTGCAAATCAAGTCCATGCTGTACTCACTCATGCTCAAACTCATAACCAGTCAACCTTTATACTAGAACCAAATTCTGCTGATGCCTTGCTCGCTGTCACCAAAATCGCCGGTCCAGATTGGTATTTTGTAACCGTTTATCCGAAATCTCTACTCTCCTCAACCGCTTTGCAAACCGCCTACATAGTTTCAATTGCAGGCATATTGTCACTGCTGGTGGAATTACTGATTCTATTTTTTATCCTCAAAGGCCAGGTACTTTATCCTCTGGGCGTCTTCAGACGTTTTTCTCGTGCCATGCGAGACAGCAATTTTGATGCAATTAATGACGTTAAACACAGCGCAATTCCAAAACGAAAGGATGAAATGGGTGAATTAGCCACCACCATGATTACAATGGCTGAACATATCGAGCAGCACCAAATGCTGCTCACCGATGAAGTGAATACGAAGACACGAGAGTTAAGCCAAGCACACGAAGTCCTGAAACTTGAAGCACGCTCCAGAGAAGAAATTACGCGTTTGCTTCAAACCATTGCCAAAGATGTTTCAGGCCTCCAAGGCCTAACTTATTTTGAAACTCTAGGTGAATTTCTCTCAAACACACTCGATGCGGATATGGTTATCATTTCTAAGTTATCTGAAGATAAAGAAAGTATTAATGCCCTCGCCGCTTATATCGATAAACAAAAAATTGACAACCTTAGTTATTCTCTAGCAGGCACCCCCTGTGAAACAGTAATTGAAGAAGGATCGATGGTTTTTAATGGTAACGTCCAGGAATTGTATCCAGAAGACGAAGACCTATTTAAGTTAGATCTACATTCCTACATTGGCACCCCAATGTACGACGCACATGGGCAGGTTATCGGTCATTTAGCGGTTTTAAAACGTAAAGAATTTGAGCAAACAGGAAAGACACAGCTTATAATCGATTCGGTCACATCAAGAGCCGCCAGCGAACTCATTCGTAATGTTCATGAGCAAATCATCAATCATCAGGCACGAACAGACTCCCTTACTGGGCTTTACAACCGTGCAATGTTTATTGATCTGATGTCACAAGCAATTCACTCTGCTGCTCGTCATGAGCGCAAACTTGCAGTTATCTTCGTCGATTTCGACAATTTTAAATTGGTCAATGATCAGCTTGGTCACAGCGAAGGCGATAAGTTATTGATTGAGGCGACAAACCGGCTTAAACAAGCTCTACGTAGTGAAGATATCCTAGCTCGCTTTGGGGGAGATGAGTTTATCGTCCTGCTGCCACAAATAGACAACAGCCAGTCAATAGAAACAGTAACTCGCCATATGCAGAAGCTACTGGCGAAAGACGTTCAATTAGACACAACCTCATTAACGATTTCATGCAGCATGGGTGTTGCCATCTACCCTGAAGACGGAACAACCACAGACACACTAATTAACCATGCCGATACAGCAATGTATCGCGCGAAAGACTTAGGCCGTAATAACGTTCAATTCTTTACGGAAGATATGAACGTGCGTATGGAATTACAACGAGAGCTTGAACACGACCTGCGCCTAGCAATCAGCAAACAAGAATTCCAGCTCTTTTATCAGCCAATTATCAACATCCGCAGCGGAGAAGTCGCTAAAATCGAAGCCCTAATCCGCTGGCAGCACCCTCAACGTGGATTGGTATCCCCTGACCAGTTCATTCCATTTGCAGAGCAAAGCGGGCAAATTATCTCAATCAGTGAATTTGTATTGAAACAAGCTTGTAGCGACCTACCCAAGCTAAAGCAGCACTTTAAATCACTCGAGCGCCTATCCATCAACTGCTCAGCCCGCTTATTTCAAAATAAATCATGGGTGCAGGATATCAGCGAGACGCTAGCAGCGCACTCGATAAACTGTCAGGACATCGAGCTAGAAGTTACCGAAAGTTTGTTTATGGACAGCCACGATCAATCTGTCATTCAGACATTAAACGATATTCATAATCTTGGGATTAGCATATCTCTGGACGACTTTGGCACCGGCTACTCCTCCCTCTCCTACTTAAAACGTATGCCAGTCGATTGTCTAAAGATCGACAAAAGCTTTATCAAAGACGTACTCACACAACCTGAAGAGAAGCGATTGGTTGCTGGCATTATCGACCTAGCGAAAAACTTTAATCTAGAAGTAGTTACTGAAGGGATAGAAACGCGCGAGCAATATCAACTGTTAGCCGAGATGGGTTGTGACCTTGTACAAGGCTATTATTTCTTCAAGCCTGCGCCATTAGCTCAGCTACTGACTGGAAATGTTGAAAAGAAATGAGGGAGAACAAGAGTAAACCGACAGGCCGTGGTGAGACCACAATAAGAGAGCCTCAATATGTGTTTGCTGTAAGCGATTGGCTTATCAGCCAACCCAGACAAAGCGAAGTAGGCGCACTTGCTAAGTTATTAATATTGGCTCAATGGCTAAGCGGCGTGTTATTGCTCTTGACTAGAGAACGGCTCATATGTGTTATGTGTTTTACCAGCCTTTAATACCATATCTTGCAATGTACCCCCCTAAACAAAACCAAATTGCCCCAGGAATTAAAGGATGGAAATATCCACCTAAGAAATTATTTAACTCAACTACTAAAGCTGATCGGTGGCTTATGCTTGTCAGGATATAATCACCAGTAAAGGACAAATATCCCCCTAAAATAATCATACCCATACCGATTTGTATTACTAATATTCGGACAAGTAGCTTACTAACTTCCTTATGCCCCCAATACTGCCAGCAAATAATAGTCGCTATTACAAAAATAAGATCAAAGTAAAGTATTTCAAAGATACCCTTAGGATCCTCTTCTGCAGGCAAAAGCACAAAAGTTAATAAATAAATTAATAAAGCAAAAAAGCCTAGAATTATGTATCGCATACGCTCACATAACGCTTTTGTAATGGGCCGCATTGCTGCGAAGCAGCGCAGTTTGCGGTCCAGCCCGAAGGGCGATTATTAACAAACTTGTTATACATTCTCCAACTAAATTTCTTTTGTCCGCAAGCAATGTGCAGCATGAAGTCCTAGCGAAAGAAAAGCTATTCCTGCAATTGAATAGCCTATGTTCCCCATAACTGCGCAAGCATGAATACATTGGAAATTATATTTCTCTAAAGAGAACTCAATACTGCCAGTGGTGAAGTAATAAAACCAAACCGGCACTTGAACATAGAATGTAAGCAGCCCTATTAAGCATCCGAAAAAGGCACATAAGTAATAATAAAGGCGTGACTGCTTCATTTTTTCCATTTCGTATAACGCCTAAAGCAGCCGCGCAGTATGCGTCGGATGCCTTTTCTTGTTATAACTAAAATCCATTTGAGCTTCTATACAGTGGCTCTAGTATGGAACAGAAAATACACACGATCCCAAATACTAATCCCATCATTCGACTCAACCCATTTGCATCAGTGTTTTCCATGGTGGAATA
This sequence comes from Neptuniibacter sp. QD57_21, assembly GCF_047778075.1. Classification (GTDB taxonomy): domain Bacteria; phylum Pseudomonadota; class Gammaproteobacteria; order Pseudomonadales; family Balneatricaceae; genus Neptuniibacter. The sequence continues at coordinate 1,929,189 of NZ_CP180549.1, forward strand.
GCCAATTTGCATATCGCTCCCTACTGAAAAAGCTGCAACTAAATAAGCACCATATACCCCTAACATAATTCCAATTGAATCAGTAAATGGGTTGCCGTTATAGGCCCAACGAAAGATCAGACTAGCTATGACGACAAGAGACACCACCGATAAATAAAATACAATTCGAGGAATCCCTTTTCTCTCAAGTTGTTCTCGCAGCTTATTCATATGATTTCAGTTGAGGTTCTTGAGTTATAACGCCTAACACAGCTGGAGGCGCGCAGCGACGATCGGCTGCTGTTACTTGTTATACACTTAACCACCCCAACCACCATCTTTATCATTTGTTGGCTCTGTAATTTCCGGCAAAATACTTAGCCTTAAACCACACTTTGCACACCTACTGGTATGGCTATGGCCCCAAACACCAGGTATGTAGACAAGAATAGGAATTCCCCAATAGAAGCCATTACACCTAGGACACCTTGAGAAACATGTTCTGTACATTAAGAACAAAAGAAACCAAAAAGTTACAGTTTGCAGAACCAATATTGGCGGGAACACTATTCCTAATGCCCCAAACACAAGAAACATAAGTAAAAGAGGCACGAAGTAAGATCGACATGTCTCATTTTTTCTTATGATCTTTCTTAATCCTTGATAGTACTGAGCTTCATTTTCCATAAGGTGTATAACGCTCAGCTAAGTGGCGCGCAAAGCGCGTCATTACTTTAGCGCCTTGTTATGTGTTTTCTTTTTCAGTTTTGATGTTACGTATTTACAAATTACTAATACGGAAAACACCCACCAGATTGCTTTAAATACCGTAACAAAAGCAAACCAGATAGGATTCGAATTTAGAGAAACCATATTTGTTACTCGAAGGTTTTGTATTTCTAAACTCGTAACAGCTCCCAGAAGCTGATCCCCTAGCCAAAAGAATAGAAAGATAGCTATGAAGAACCACAGCAAACTGTTTTGAATACCAAACTCCTCAAATTTCATACCTTTCTCACAGACACATAACGCTTCAATAACCGGCGCAGCTTTGCTGCGTCCGGCGCCGAAGGCGTGAAGTTGATTGACTTGTTAGGCACTTTCACTCAGTTCTCCCGAGCGGTTTATTAATACTCCACGTGCAAACTTAAGCTCACTTACCAACCCTTCTAATGTTTTAGGGGCCTCATCTGAGTTACCAAGAGGACAATACACTCCTTTAGCGACGAGGCCAATTTGGCATTCCCCATTTATTGAATTAAGAATAAGAACGCTATTTTCTTCTTTCTTTGGAGGGGTCTTTAGAAAGCGACTAAAGTAGCTGTTATCCTTATCTTTAGACATATGGCTAACTTTAGAACAATAATTTTCGCTGCACTGGACACTAAGATCATGAAAGATAGTGTTGAAAATTGGTTCATAGCGATTAAATTTCAACTCATCGGGAAGCTCAATATCAGATTCAGCGAAGGCTTCTGGGTGAAACAGCACACTTGCCGCTAGATCCTCTCCAGATCTTAAAAGCAGACATTGCATAATATACGAAAGCCCCTGAATCAGTGGAGTTTGATCTCTGTTCAGAGCACTAGATTTTAATATAAATGGATATACGTTCAGCATGCCGGTAGCGGCGACGGAAAATAACCTTGCATCATCAATTTCTAAACCCCATTGTCGCTCAACGATGTCGCCGTAAGCGACCTCGGCTAGAATTGCAATTAACGTAAGGTAGGAGTCTTCGTAGAAATCTTCCTTTTTATTCCAAAGTTCATCGAGTTCACCACCAGCAGGAAGAAGCATAAGGTTTGAAAACTTAGATTCGATTACTTTGCAGCGACCACTAAATGCTAACGACGAAGGAAGAAACCTAGCCAGCGTTCGAGGGTTTTTCCTTAATAGAAGCTCTAAATCGTGGCCTTGCCATAATGAAATGGTAGGCTTTTTATGAGTATTTTGAAATTCTCTGACCCAGTCTAGAGTGGGGTTTGAAATAGTACTGTTTGTAATGATAACAACATTATCTTTAGTGTTGTTCCCCGCAGCATTGAGTATGGTGCCTTGTACCTGAGACTTCTCCAGCTGGTTTTTACGATACTTTACCTCAAACCAATATTTTTCTTCCTTTGATGCTGTCGGCAAGACAGTCCAATATGTTGCCTCCAAATCTCGCCCACCGTCAGTTGCAGAGTTGCCATCACCACCCTTTCTCCAGGTCAAATTGGAAAACCCCATTTCATCCAATAAATGGAATACAAGCTTTTCAAATTCGACAGGACTAATTTCCGAGAAATCTAATTGCTCCTCTAGAAAATCTATATCTGTGAGAGTGATTGAAATATCCGTCATCTGCATACTCTATTGATGTGCCTAACGCCGTTATAAATGATTTAAAGAAGTTGGCGGCTTTTTGCCGAAGGCGGGAAAGATGACAGCTTATTTAAATCCATTTCATAACCTTGTTATGCATTTCGCGTACTGAACATAAAAGAGAGATCTAATCCACCTGGTGTTCTAAAAACAACAGATGGGTCGAATGTTTCTAATTTTTGCTTAAAGGTACCAAGATTAAGCAATGTAATATCGTCTTTTACAATTACAAACGAAATACTATTATTCGCTGACCAAAACGCAACCGAGATTGATATTGTTTCCCCATTTGGTAGAGTTACTGACTCATTATTAAGGCCAAAACTGTCATCTCGCATTACTTTCTCTTCCGGATACAGCTCCTTGTAAGGAATTAGCGGAACGATTTCTACCCCTTCCCAATTCCCTGTTTCTTCATTTCCATATGATACATGCACGTAAAGCATTTATTCCTCTCTTATGCATAACGCCTAACACAGCTGGAGGCGCGCAGCGACGATCGGCTGCTGTTACTTGTTAAATGTTCACTTTGCTCCAAACTGTTTCGTAACCCAGCGGCCCTGAATAAGCTTTGCTTCCACAACTCCATTACTGCCATCCTGTTGGTAATAAAGAATTCGATCATAAACTCCATCTCTGTCTGTATCGTAAATATCTACTGCGGTAACTGATGGGTTGTTAGGTTCGTGTACTGAAACAGTATTTGAATTATTAGATACATGATTGGTTAAGACTGGCTTCCCTTTTTTACCTACCATAATGAAAGATTCATTATTTTGCGGAAATGTATAAATATCCCATGAACCGACTTGCTCTTTCTCAAGTTTAAATTTTTCTTTAGTAATGGGATCAGTTCCTTCTTGAATGCCCGCAGAGTTTGAAACTGCTGAGCTTAAAAGAAGAATCAATGGGATGAGTACTCTCATGGCTTCCTTGTACATTTAACGCTTTTGTAATGGGCCGCTTTGCTGCGAAGCAGCGCAGTTTGCGGTCCAGCCCGCAGGGCGATTATTAACAAACTTGTTATACGTTACCAAGTGTCTACCCTTTTGTTCTTAGCTATTTTGTAGCACGCTGCCCCGAAAACCCAAGCTAACCCGGCATATTGCATGCCTTGGTAGATACCGGTAATTCCAACAAGAAAAAGTATGAAGGAAAACACCTTAAGTCCAGTTGGTGAAAGGCTAGTTTGAGCTTTATTTCCGAGAACAATACTTACGCCAGCAACAACACAAGGTAGTCCCATTAAGACACCTACGATACCGATAGGTACATCTTCAGTAACAAACCATAGACCTGAAGATAAGAGGCCTATGATCGTAAGAATTAAGCCTACAGCTATTCTTGTAATGACAGGCAGTTCTTTATCTAAATCCCTTGTATAAATGCTCATGGCCCTTTACGTATAACGCCCGCGTAATAGGCGCTAGCTTGCGAGCGTCCTAATTGACGCATTTGTTAGGCTAAAATTGTAATATGTCATCCGCAGCCACTTCTGATACTAAAAGTTCTTTTTCAGCTTCATCCAACTCTGCTTTGAAGGGACTACATTCAAACATCTCTGATAGATAGGCACATGATTCCTTTTTAAGTTTTTCCCCTTTTAAAAATGAATCTATAGAGAATATGAAGTTCCCGTTTTCATGTAGATATTTTTCGTAATCGTCCGCCTCGCAAAAGCTAAGGAAGTTCGCGATATTTGGCCTCTTTTCCTTTAGGAATCTCGAAATCATGCTTTTTGTAAATCGAGAATACTCTTCGTAAACAACAGAATAAGAAGTGTCCCCCCAAAAAACCCTGACAAGCTTGCCATCTTCACTCACCTCGGCTTTTGAGTCGACTCCTATCATACGCAGCAGAGATTTATAGGCTATTTTTACTTTGTTGTTTGAATCAAGGCTTAAGGCGTTTCGCTTGAAGGGAAGCAGGAAGTACTTTGTATAGTCCTTTTCGTCAATTGTACTAAGGAAGTCCAACGAGTTTTGCCACTTTCGATATTCATCAAAATCCCTAATGACAAGTTCGTAGAACCCTACCTTTCTTTGGTCGCTCAATCTAGATAAAAAAACAGCTGAAAAATATTCTTGGATACTCTTATGTGAAAAAGAGTAGTAATCGAACCCATCTCTAACAATTAGCGCTGTTATGCTGGTGATATCATCGATCAGTAAATCTTCTAGATTATCGTTTATTCGTTCCAGTTGCGCAGCATTCTCAAGAAAGAAACGAAAGCTGGAGGCCGGAAATCTTGTGCTATTGTCTTTTAGCGAAATAAAGCTCAGCGCCTCGAATATTCTCTGCATTTGATAGTCAGTTAGACCTGCTTTCCTTTCTCGCTCATAACCTATTTTTAGTCTGTCATGCCTATAAAGCATTGTGGGAAATATCAGGCTGTAAAATTCAGCCAAACTATCCGGTTTAAACTGTCTTGCGTTGTAAGTTATCGTAAATAGCGTTAATAGAAGAGGAGTATTCGTAACCTCTGTGAGAAAGCTGTTAGACGCCAATATTGTGTTAATGGCCTCCGCCTGATCGCCATTTTCATACAAGTGGCTAACAAAATCTCTTTGGTGCTCTTTTGAAAGTCTTTTGATGATGTGCTTTTCAAAATATACAGAAGCCCCCATCCCGGAATCCGGCCTCGAAGAAATAACAATTCGGAGATCTGGATAAGTTCTTGCTATTGTTTCTAACTCGCGTGCAACTCTAAGTCTTTCTGAATTTGGTATTTCATCGAATCCGTCAAGGATAAAAACGATTTTTTTAGATTTTGCCAGGAAGTCAAAAAGATCATCGCTTAGATCCACTCCAAAATCTCTTACTGAATGAAAGAGATCCTCCTTAAGTGATTTTTGATAGGTTAAATTTCGAAATTCGATAAATATTGGTATGTGGTTGCTGCCCGCACCTTCGTTTAAGCAGAGCCACCTTAAATATAGCGATTTACCCTGCCCAGGCCCACCCTCTATTAAAACCTGTTTTGACTGAAAGAAACTGACATTTTTTACTCTATCTGCTTCTTCAAATGTGATTGCATCCTCGAAAAATATTTTGTCTAAATCCACTATAGAGTCAGGGTCGAGTATTGTTTTTACTCTTCCCACTCTCCCAATGTTTTCTTTCAGTGCGGTAAGTTTATGAATGGAGAACGCTTCATTTATCTTTTCTTTTACTTTGTCTGAAGCCGACTTAACAAGATCATCGACCAATCCATCGATTCCTCCAGTAGCTTTCTTTATCATTTCCTCAAGCATAAATATTCCTTGTTACTCTGGAGTTGGATGAGCCTAACGCCCAACACAGCCGAAGGAGCGCAGCGACGATCGGATGCTGTTGCTTGTTACACGGCAACAATCCATAAACATTTAAACACTCCTAACGCGTTGAATTGATTAATTTAAAGCTAATGCAACGCACTAGCTACTACGGCAATTTGTAGCAATGACACACCAAAAAAAAGAGATAAGGGTGCTGAAACTACAAACTGCCTAACAGCACCAAGAACGGAATGATTGAGAGATGAAACAGCACATTCCTTGATGCTGGCCTACTAACTAATAGCAGGATTTACCTAATTAACACTGGGCTTATTTTCAAAAGCCTTTTGCCTTGTAACGCCTTAAGCAGCGGACCAAAAACGCAGTTTTTGTGTCCGACTGCCTTAACTTGTTAGCTTTAAGCTGCATTAATAATGGCCGTACTTTGCACTGCCAACTCTAAATAGCGCTCAGCTTCGTTTTGAGTGATAGCAAAATCAGGCATATGAACCGCCTGATTTCGTAATTTCCTTAACTGCTCTATGACTTCGAGGCTATTTTTAGACAGCTCACCTGATAACTGCAAATAATCGACAATCATCTTCGGGCTAGTTCTTGGAATTGCGACACCAGATTTTAGTCCCTTATTTGATGCTGCCATTTCAATTAATGTCCATGCTTCAACTATAGCTGCCCTAGGCGAAACTTCAGCAATACGTAATAGCTGCTCTATTTGTGATAGTTCATCGGTTGATTTTTTGTCATTAGATACTTTTATTTCTTTAGCTTCGTTTTCAGCCTTTGCTAGTTCTTTATCAAAACTTGCTTCCATATCCTTATATTTAAAGCTTGATATGCGGCCTAATAGTTGTCGTACTTCAGATCGAAAAATGTACCCTAGCCAAACGATGGAAGCAGGCCAAGCTATAGCTTTAATTATTTCTACAAAATACTCCATAACTCTCCCTGAAAGCTAACAGCTAAATATATGTCAGATTGACGTGTTTAAACGCGTCAATTTGACATATATCTCCGAGAAAAGATATTAAGAGTGGGCTGTAATAACTTGATTTGCATAAGCTTTCCTTGCTTAGAGGGTTTGCGCCTTTGTGAAAAAGCGTCAATTTGACGTATTATCCTTTCATAAGTCGCAAAGGGATAAAAGACTGTTTTTATATACAGTCAAAATAAAGTGCGCTTTCTATTTTCTTATCACTTTTTTAAAGCACGTTTTTTCGCGCGCCTTTTCTGTGCTGCCTTAGTGTTGTTCCGAGTAATTTCTATTTCGCGAGTCAGATCCGGCTCAAAGCCTTGGAGCCATTGTTGTGGCAAACGGGTATCTAACAAGACCTCAATCTCTTCCAATAGATGATTCTGCTCTTCTATTAGTAAAGAGATAGCAACGCCCTTGTTACCTGCTCTGCCAGTTCTTCCAATACGGTGAATATAATCAGCTGCTTTATATGGCATCTCGTAATTGATTACGGCTGGTAGACTGTCGATATCGATGCCTCGTGCCGCTACATCTGTCGCAACAAGCACTTTAAGCTGCCCCTGCTTGAACTGTTCTAAAGCCTCTTCCCGCAACTTTTGTGATCGATCAGCATGGATGGCATCGGCAGAAATATTGGCTTGTTTCAAAACCTCTACTAGCTTGTCTGCGCCCTGCTTTGTATTACAAAAGACAATCACTTGTGACCAATCATGCTTGTCGACTAAGTGACTGACAATCGCTGATTTACGATCAGGGTCGCAGTTATAAACGATCTGATCGACATCAGCCGCAGAGGAATTACGCTGATCTACTTCGATACGCTCGGGCTTAACTAATAAATTTTTACTAAAACGATAGATTGAATCACTTAAGGTCGCTGAGAAAAGTAGTACCTGCCGCGGCTGTACATCACGCTTAGGCAACTTACTTAAAACCGCTTTTATCTCATCTTTGAAGCCCATATCTAACATACGGTCAGCTTCATCAAATACCAGGTGAGTGACTTGTCTTAGATTTACGGCTTTCTTTTTATGTAGATCCAATAATCGACCGGGTGTAGCCACCAGCACATCGATCCCTTTCTTAATTTGATCCACTTGCGGACCAATGCCCACACCGCCATAAACTACGGCTGATCTAAACCCTGTTCCTTTGGCATATTTCTTAAAACTGTTATTCACCTGCTGCGCTAACTCCCTTGTTGGCGCTAGCACTAAAGCTTTGAGTTTTTTATTTTGATCACTACTAAAATCAGGGTCGGTCAGTATGGATTGTAAGATTGGCAGCGCAAAAGCTGCTGTCTTACCGGTACCTGTTTGTGCACCGACAAGGAGATCTTTACCAGATAGGATAACGGGTATCGCTTCAGCTTGAACGGGTGTAGCTTCGCTATAACCTGCGGTATGTATAGCTGCGATTAAACTCTCGCACAAAGGCAAACTGTCAAACTTCATAATCAACTTCCAAGAATTTGTAATGGCAGAGCAAGTGCACTGTTACCTTGTTGACCTAAGATCCAGATCACCCAACATAAACCACCCACAGTAGCGAAGTACCATAGGGCTGATACTACCTGACCGTAACGAGCCAATGGCAATAACTGACTACTGTGACGGTGTTTCCATTCAAGCACAATCTCGATACTGCCCACAGCCAGCAAGAAGCCTAGCAGCGCCATGCCAAAGTAATAGCTAATTACGACACCGGCTAAAGCACCGATAACGCAGATCACTAGGCCAAAAACCGAGTTAACCGAAAAAGCGATACTTTTTAGGACGTGGCCACCATCTAACGGTAATACCGGCAACAAATTAAATAGATTGAGCAAGGCATTGAAGGCAGCAATACCCGCCAAGACCTCAATATCCGTCAACCAATATAGAACCAGAGCAACTAAAGATAGGAATAAGCCAAATACCGGCCCCATGATGGATATATAAACATCTTGCCAGCGAGTGTTAATACGATCATCTGATAATGCTAAGCCACCCAAAAAAGGTACCAGATAAATTCCCTTTGTCTTTAAGCCAAAACGCTTCATAGCACGCACATGGCCATATTCATGAAAAACCAAACAAAGGATAAGTGCTAACGCGAATTCAAAGGAGAATAACCAGCTATACGCTGCCAAACTTCCTGCAGCAAACAGTACTTTGATGACCTTAGCGCTTTTAAACAGCTTAAGGCCTAAAGAAGCCATACCCAGTATGCTGATCTTATTCGGCTGTTTTACGACATTCTCAACCACTTGGGTTTCGATATCTTTCTCGACTAGCTCACCACTTCCAAGCTTCTGATCTTCCACTGCTAGTTCATATTCAAGATTGAAGGGTTGCCATGTCAGTGACAAAGTCAAAACGCACTCGATCTCTTCACCTGATCCAGTCATCAGGGCGAAACGATGCTCTGTACTCTCAGCAGGATCTGCACTCGCCACTATTTGAGACACCAACTGGTTATCCCAATACAGGGCCTGCCATCCAGACATTGAGCCTTCAAGACGTAAAATTTTGCCTAGACAATCGATGCGTAACAGCTGCACAGTAATTCCTGCTGATTATGAAGTAAGTGTTTATCAAATAAGCGGCGCATTATAGCCAATCAGCGGTATAATGCAGCTTCTGCAATTGGAGAACATCGAATTACATTAACAAGGACACAGGTATGAAAACGAAAACAACCGTATCCTCAACCCATGTGGTGGATACAGGTAGAGGAAAGATTAAACAAAATCACTTAGCAGCATTAGTCACTTCAAAGGTTTTTAAATCCCAAGTAGTCAAAGCTAAAAAAGGTAAAGGTGCTTATAAACGTAAAGACAAACACAAAGGACGAGAGTCCTATTTAATAGCGGCTTAGTTAGTTTCACACTACCAGATACTAATTCAAGCCCCTATCAAATAGTGCTCTACCATTTCAAGGTTACAGCTTAATCTCCTGCTTAGTCGCACAATGGATGCTGCCGCCACCAGATGCGATACCATCAATAGCAATCTGCTCGATCACCCGATCAGGGGAATGCCTTTTCTAAAATCTTACGAGCATTATCCTCGGCGGTTTTATCGCCAATTTCTTGTACGGCAACAGCGCCGTTCCCCACTACCAGCATTAATTGGCACTTGTTTTATACTAAAAATATCTACTGCTAAGACTCGGGGCTAAAACGATGAAGCGAATCCCAGAGCCATTCCGTATAAAAATGGTAGAGCCAATCAAGCAAACGACGCTTGTAGATCGCCAAAAAGCTTTAGAAGCTGCTGGCTATAATCTATTTCTTTTACCCAGTGAAGATGTCTACATAGATCTACTGACCGATTCCGGTACTGGCGCAATGAGCGACCGACAATGGGCTGGGTTAATGTGTGGAGACGAGTCCTACGCAGGCAGTCGAAATTTCACCCATCTACAAAATGCAGCCCAAGAAATTTTTGGGTACCCCTACGTCTTGCCTACCCACCAAGGCAGAGGTGCAGAGCAAATCCTTTTCCCTTGCTTAGTAAAACGTAGATACGAGGACCAAAAACCTGATCAAGCTGTTTTTATCTCTAATTTTCACTTTGATACTACCGCCGCTCACGTCGAGTTAAGTGGTGCTAAAGCTGTCAATGTTGTTACTAAAAAAGCATTTGATACAACCACACCCTACCCTTGGAAAGGTAACTTTGATCTTCAACTACTCACAGAAGTTATTGAAAACCATGGAAAGGAAAACATTTGTGCCATTATCAGCACCATCACCTGCAACAGCACAGGTGGGCAGCCCGTTTCAATGGATAACCTTCGTGATGTTTACCACATCGCAAATCAACACAATATCCCTGTTGTTATTGATGCCGCTCGCTTTGCTGAAAATGCTTTTTTCATTAAACAACGCGACTCTAAATACAAAAAAGCTTCTATTCGTGAAATTGTTATAGAGATGTTTAGCTATGGCGATATGCTGAATTTTTCAGCTAAAAAAGATGCGTTAGTTAATATAGGTGGCCTTTGCTGCATTCGTGAAGACGAAAAGTTGTTCAGGCAAGTTCAAAGTTTATGTGTACCTATGGAAGGCTTCATCACTTATGGTGGATTAGCAGGCCGAGATATGGAAGCCATGGCAATCGGCTTGTATGAAGGCGTCGATGAGGATTACCTAGCCTATCGTATCCATCAAGTTGCCTATTTAGCCGAACGCTTACAACAAGCAGACATTCCTATTCAGACACCCGCCGGTGGTCATGCAGTATTTATAGATGCCAAAGCTATGCTACCGCATATTCCTCCAGAGCAATTCCCTGCTCAAGCACTGGCTAACGAACTGTATCTTGAATCTGGAGTTCGAGGTGTAGAGATTGGCTCATTACTGCAGGGCCGTGATCCAATAACAGGTAAACAAAAGCACAGTTCATTAGAGCTATTACGCTTAACAATTCCTCGTAGGGTCTACACATCTGATCATATGGATTACATTGCAGATGCACTTATCGAAGTATCTAAACGTCGTTCAAAAATTATTGGATTAAATTTTAGTTACGAACCGGAGCTGCTTCGCCATTTTACCGCGAGATTTAAACCTGTAACTATTTCCAGCGCTTAACTTCACCATGATCAAAGACGTGACCGGACTGAACCTTGCAGTAATTAATAAAGATATTACTGAAAGAAACGCCACTGCGTTTCGAGATCGAGAAAGCCACAGACTCCATCATTGCTTCTACACTATCCATTTTATGGAAGCTCGGTGCATGAAGATCAACCAAAATAGGGTGACTACCCCCTTGAGGCTGACTGGCGGGCATCAGCCCTGCTACTGCATATTGACGAGAAGGAATAAATTCCCAAGTAACAGTGATATGTTCAATACTTACATCTGTGGCGCGAGCAAGGTCTGACGTTATCCCTTTAATCATATCTGGGATATCGCATTCATCTTCAAATGGTAAAGATTTAATACAGATTAATGGCATCGTCCGCACTCACAGAAAATGTTAAAGGATCGAAATTAAATCATGCGAACCCTGAACACAAGACCTTAACATATTATTAATTAAAGCTTATTTAACTTTAGATTCCATAATATAAGTCTCTAACTTCTTATCTACACCGAATATATGGCGTTTTAGCCATTCAGTCAGAAAGTCAGATAGCATGTCTCTTAGCTGAGCGTCATAGGTATGATGATCATCCAGCATCTTTTTAAGTTCAGCCCGAAACTTGTTGTGAGCTTGAAGATGGACACCAAAGTCAGGATAGTTCAACGCTTGCATGTACGCTTCTTCTAGGCAGAAATGATGATCAGCGTAATCATGAAGCCGAGTAAAAGTAGAGACATCAACCTGCTCTGCTTTGATCTCATCGATCAGTTCAAACAGAACTTGATGCTGTTGGTCTTGCCAAATAAGTTCACTGGTGAGCGTCATCGGATGCCCCTGTTTATATTTATTTTTCTTACAGCGTAGCTTCCATTATGTAATAAGTATAAACAGGAGAAACTGATCTGCATCAGACTTAGACCAATCGGTTTGTAACAAACAGCTTGCGAGGTTTTTACAAATATTTTACAACTTCTATAAATCTATCTGACTTTCACCAGGCGGAACTGACCTAAATTTGCAGCATGTGATTAAGGTTAATAAAGGACGAACATCATGAAAGCGCACCGCCTACCCAAAATTCTGCTAGCAACACTACTTACTGTTGCAGGCCCCCTACTCAGCCAATCCGCTACCGCTAAACAGGTTGATCTTAATATCAATCTAGCAACACCGGTGATGACGGCTGAGCAAAACCACAATGCATTTATCAAAATCTCTTTAGAGGGGATTAAACAAGAAAGTCAGCAACAACGTGTGGCTGCCAATATTGCGATTGTTCTGGATAAGTCCGGTTCAATGCAGGGCGAGAAACTGTATCGTGCAAAAGAAGCTGCGATCATGGCAATCAATCGCCTAAATCAAAACGATATTGTCTCAGTTGTGAGTTACGACAACCGTGTTAACGTTGTTGTACCGGCTACAAAGGTTAGCGATAGCAACAGTATTGCTCGCGCAATCAATAAGATCCAAGCCCACGGTAACACCGCGCTATTTGCCGGTGTCAGCAAAGGCGCACAAGAACTACGCAAGTTTTTAGATCTAAACAAAGTTAACCGTGTCATTCTACTTTCCGATGGTTTAGCCAACGTAGGCCCAAGCACACCGAATGAGTTGGGCAAGCTAGGGCTCTCTTTAGCGAGAGAAGGCATGAGTGTCACAACTATAGGTCTTGGTCTTGGCTATAACGAAGACTTAATGACTCAGCTAGCTGGTTTTAGTGACGGTAACCACGCCTTTGTAGAGAACGCTGATGACCTAGCACGCGTATTCCAATACGAATTTGGTGATGTGTTGTCGGTGGTTGCTCAAGGCGTTGATATCCAGATCCGTTGCTTAAATGGTGTAAAACCTTTGCGCATTATCGGCCGTGAAGCAGAGATCGAAGGCGACATGGTTAAAACGCGCCTTAATCAGCTCTATAGCGAGCAAGAGAAGTTTATTATTCTGGAGGTAGAAGTACCTTCACAGCAGGATAAGAGCAGCATCAACTTAGTCGATGTCGATGTAAACTACTTGGATCTACTAAACAAACGTAAAGAGGAACTTTCTAGCTCAGTTGCAGCAAACTTTACTCGCTCCGAACAAGAAGCTAAGGATGCGATCGATACACGTACTTATGAATCCGCAGCAGAACAGGTCGCGAACGAACTAAACCGAGAAGCGGTACAGAAACGTGACCAAGGTGATATTGAGGGCGCTAAATCTATTTTGCAGCAAAGCGCTGATTATCTGGATAACTTAGGTACCTCTCTAGCCTCCCCTAAACTATTAGAGCAGAAAGCAGAAGCGCTACAAGACGCGGAAGAGCTTGATGATGAACAGGAATGGGGTAAAAAACGTAAAGAGCTTAAAGAACGTCAATATAAACGCGCTAAACAGCAAAGCTACTAACCGTTTAGCTAACTGAGAATCTATTGTGAACAAGACGATCCTACTGCTAATCAGTCTAATTTTAATCCCTGTCGTCATACTAGGTTGGTTAGCGGCTCGTCTGGAAACAAACCAACAAGCCCTTCTCTCTCATCAAATCGAAGGGCTGGTTGAAATCAAACTGGAAGAGATCGATCAACAGTTCCAGAATCATTTCCAAAGCTTAGAACAAGCACTCAATGCTGAATCCCAATTGCTACTTCAAAGCAAAGATGCTCAATACCCAGAAACAACGCTTAAGACCCTGAGCCAGTCGAGCCCCTATATAGAACAGGTATTTGTGATCTCCGCTGAAGGCACAACACTGTTTCCATCAGAATCATCCAAGAACCCAAGTGAAATTGCGTTTTTACAATCAACTAAACGCCTACGTTCATCACCCGACATATTCCAAATTCAAAACAAAGCACCTGAGCAGATAAATCTTGCGGCTAGCCCTTATAGCGCACAACTTAAAGCCGCCCCAGAATCAAAACGGATCGAGCTCGCAGCTCCTAGCCAACTGGCTTCAAACGTAGCAGCAGATAGCGTAGCCGAGATTGCTATTGCCTCTGCAGAACCTTTGGCCTCAACGCCTTCTATATCCTTTATCGATTCGGGTTGGATCGCTTGGTTTAATAACAGTCAGCTGCAACATATCTATTGGCGTAAGGATTCGGATGGTGCGCTTTTAGGCTTTTCTATAAACAGTGCTCGATTGCTGTCAGATCTAATCAACTCTCTGCCTAGCAGTAATGAGCAAGATAACAGCAATCAAGCGATTGCCTTGATCAATAGTCGCGGTGAAGTGCATTACGAATGGGGCGATTCCACAATCGAGACTCAGCAGCTCAATCCATTGGATAGCCTACCGCTGAGCCACCCTCTAGGTAGCTGGAAATTAGAGTATTACTCCCCTAACCTTGCCAAACCAACTTCAAATTGGGTCGAGAAACTCTCTATTCTCTCACTCACGCTGTCTGGATTATTGATCCTTGCTTGGCTGATCTATAGAGAACATACACGCACAACCCGTCTAGCCGAGCAAAGAGTAAACTTTGTTAACCAAGTCTCCCACGAGCTAAAAACACCCCTGACGAATGTTCGAATGTATGCAGAGATGCTTGAGCGAAAGCTTGATGACAAAGATAGCAAAGCTCAGCGCTACCTATCTGTGATTAATAGTGAAAGTCAGCGTCTTTCACGCTTAATAGAAAACGTACTGACCTTCTCAAAGCTTGGTAAAGAACCAAAGCCCCTGCACCTACAACCCGGGACATTAAAAGAGTGTGTTGAACATACAGTCGATGTGTTTATGCCCTCTTTAACTCAACATGGTCTGTCTGTTGAATTAGATCTGCAATGCGATAAACAAGTCATGTTAGATCAGAACTGTATTGAGCAGATTCTAAATAACCTACTAAGCAATTGTGAAAAGTATGCACCACAAACAGGTGCCATACAGATCCGCTGCTACAGCGATAGTCAGCAAAGTTATATAGAGGTTGAAGATGCCGGTGAAGGGATCTCTGAATCCCTTTGGGAGAGCGTTTTCTCTCCTTTCTACCGCATCAGTAATAAATTAAGTGACGGTGTATCTGGCACAGGTATTGGTCTTAGTATTGCCAGAGAGATGGCTAGAAAACACGGTGGTGATCTGGTCATTATTCCTAGCAAACTAGGAACCTGTTTTCGTCTAGAGCTACATACACCTGATAGTCATCACAGGGAGTCCAAACAATGAAAATTCTGATCGCTGAAGATGATCTAAATATTAGGCTTGGGCTTTGTGATCTATTAGAAGATGAAGGTTACACCTGCATTGAAGCATCTAATGGGGCTGATGCGCTAGTGCTGTTTGCTCAACATCATCCAGATCTGGTTTTACTCGACATTATGATGCCGGAATTAGACGGTTATGCCGCCTGCAGAAAGATCCGACAGCTGGATGAACAAGTCCCTGTGATCTTTATTACCGCCAAATCTGAGGAGATTGATCAGGTGCTTGGCTTAGAGCTAGGCGCGGACGATTACATCAAAAAGCCCTTTGGCACTCGAGAAGTGATCGCGCGTATTAGAGCCGTGATACGCCGCTGCTCACCGAAAGATAGATCGCCAACCCAAACCGCGAATAATCAATTCGAGCTGGCTGATCTCGTAGTTTACCCTGAGCAAATGCGCGCTGAACGCGATGGAAATAAGATTGAGCTAACCCTGCGTGATGTAAAAATACTTGAGCTTCTTTATCAAGAACAAGGCAAGGTCGTAACAAGAGATATGCTGTTTGATTTCTGCTGGGGCCGAAATTATCTACCAAGTAGCAGGACACTAGACCAACACATTTCCAAGCTAAGAAAACTGATTGAAGTAGATCCCAAACAACCGCAGATAATCACTACCGTCCATGGTATTGGCTATCGCTATGATGGCTAAGAATGACGCTTAGTGCTCGTTTCCTTCATAGATCCACATGGATGACGTTTCCCCAGCCTTCTCAAACCCTAAGGATTTATAAAACCGAATCGCATTTCCATCAGCCGTTAACATCTGCTGGTGGAAACCTTTATAACGTTTTTTCATCGCTTGCATAATCTTGCTACCGATGCCACAACGGTGGAAATCTGGGTCCACCAACATGTGCGGATAATAAACGACGAGATGCCCATCTGAGATTGCATTGGCTAAGCCAACTAGCCTGCCATCGATCCGAGCAGTAATTAAACTATGTGAATTTCTTAATGCTGCTAAAAGCGCTTTTGGTTTTTCAGCAGATGACCACTCATTAGCCTTATACAGAGCAACAACCTCATCCTCTCGGATTACATCTGTACAATTTATATCCACAATCATCAAATTTCCTTAAATTTTTTGCCTAAAATTAGTTTAGTGGAATTACCTGTCTTTGGCAGATTGATCAGCAATGAATCCCGTTAAAACGGCTCAAACAGTAGAATCCACTAATACACCACAAGCCCCGTATTTAAAGGGCTACAGACATGTATAGATTAACAAATTTATTCATGATCATTTGATCAATCTGCCATTGCGAACACTATCTGATTTTGCTGTAATTCGCCGCTTTCGTTTAAAAAGGTACACTGGAGTACCGGTTTTATGGCTGACGCAAAGCTCGCTCTGGAAATACAAGACCTTCATAAAAGCTATGGCGCTTTGGAGGTTATTAAAGGCATCTCACTACAAGCTGAAGTTGGCGATGTGATCTCAATTTTGGGGTCTAGCGGCTCAGGTAAAAGTACTTTCTTACGCTGCCTTAACCTACTTGAATCCCCTTCCGCAGGAAGCATCAGTTTTGCATCTGAGCCATTAAAGCTTAAGCAAACCAAAGATGAAGGTTTGCAAACCGCGGATCAAAAGCAGTTAGAACGAATCCGCGCATCGATTGGTTTTGTATTTCAAAACTTCAATCTATGGCCTCATATGACCGTGATCGAAAATATCATGGAAGCCCCAATTCATGTCCTTAAACAAGATAAGCAAACTGCTAGAGATAAAGCAGAAACCTATCTTAAAAAAGTGGGCTTATACGATAAACGAGATAGCTATCCTAACCAGCTATCCGGTGGCCAGCAGCAACGCATCGCTATCGCACGCGCATTAGCGATGGAACCCCAAGTTTTACTCTTTGACGAACCAACCTCTGCACTTGATCCAGAACTTGTCGCAGAAGTGCTAAATGTTATGCGAGACCTCGCAGCTGAAGGACGCACGATGTTGATCGTCACCCATGAGATGCGTTTTGCACGTGAAGTATCCAGCAAAATTGTATTTCTACACGAAGGCCAAATTGAGGAGATGGGCACACCTGATGAGGTGTTTACCAATCCTAAATCTGAACGCTGCAAAGCATTTTTAAGCAGTCATTTCTAATCCAGCCTGCAACTAACAATAAATATTCCGCGAGGATCATAAGATGGGATTTAAGAAATTAATTACAACAACAGCACTTGTTGTCTCTACTCTGGCAGCGCCTGCCTTTGCTGGCGATAAAATCCGTATCGCTACTGAAGGAGCATACGCGCCCTTCAACACAATCAATGCTGATGGCGAACTAGCAGGTTTTGATGTAGATATTGCTAAAGCACTTTGTGAAGAGATGAAAGCTGACTGCAAAATCGTAGCTCAAGATTGGGACGGCATCATTCCTGGCTTAAAAGCACGTAAGTACGATGCAATCATTGCCAGCCTTTCAATCACACCAGAGCGTCAACGTGTTGTAGCGTTTACTGATCACTACTACTCAAACTCTCTTGGTTTTGTCAGCGGTAAAGATGGCGATTTCGATCCAAACGCCCTAAAAGGCAAAACCATTGGCGCACAACGTGCCACGATTGCAGGCCAGCACCTCGAAGATAACTATTCCGACAAAGCTTCAGTCAAACTATATGACACTCAAGGTAACGCTTATCTAGATCTAGCGAGCGGCCGTTTGGATGCGATTCTTTCTGACAAACTACCTGCTTACGATTGGTTACAAACTGAAGAAGGTAAAAACTTCGAATTTCGTGGCGATAAGATCGATGTTAACGACAAGATCGCTATTGCTGTCCGTAAACGCGATGGTGAATTGAAAGAGAAGTTCAACCAAGCATTAAAAGCGATTATCGAGAACGGGACTTACGAAAAGATTAACGCTAAGTACTTCCCATTCTCTATCTACTAAGCTTAAACACTGAAAACTAGGGAAAAGCAGGATAAAACCTGCTTTTCCTGTTTCATCAGGTATATCTATATGGATCTTCAGGGCTTTGGGCACCTCTTAATCAGTGGCGCTTGGATAACCGTTCAATTAGCTATTTGCAGCTTAGTCATTGGCCTCGTTTTCGGGGTTTTAGGTGCAAGCGCAAAGCTATCTAAATACAAAGTTGCTAACGCTATTGGTAATGGTTATACCCTGTTTATTCGGGGCATGCCTGAGTTACTACTCGTCCTGACAATCTATTTTGGGTCATCTGCCGTTTTGATGGCGATAGCCAGCCTGTTCGGTTATGACGAATATATAGAGCTAAGTCCTTTTGTAGCCGGTGTAATCGCACTAAGTATCGCCTTTGGTGCATATGCCACTGAAGTCTTCCGTAGTGCACTTCAAGAAATACCTAAAGGCCAAAAGGAAGCGGCTATTGCTCTTGGTATGACGGGTTTCCAAACCTTTCGACGCATTACCTTGCCACAAGTTTGGCGCTTAGCTTTACCCGGTTTAGGCAACCTATTCCTTGTTCTTTTAAAAGATACAGCACTGGTTTCTGTTATAGGTCTTAACGAACTTATGCGCCAAACCACCGTTGCCGTTGGCAATACCAAAGAGCCTTTCACTTTCTACTTAGCCGCAGCAGTGGTTTATCTCCTAATGACTTCAATCTCAATGATCGGCTTACATTACCTAGAGCGAAAAGCTAATCGCGGTTATAAAGGAGCACGCGCATGAGTTGGGAATGGGATGTCATTTTTGAAAACTACCCTCGCCTATTAGAAGCCGCTCTACTGACCCTTGAGCTTGTCCTCTTTTCTGGATTTATCGGGCTCATGCTTGCGGTACCATTGGCATTGATGCGTATCTCTAAACGCCCTTGGCTACAAGCCTTTCCTCTGGCTTACATCTTCTTTTTCCGTGGCACGCCACTGCTGATACAGATCTTCTTGGTGTACTACGGCGCATCTCAGTTTGAATTCATTAAAAACTCTGCGCTTTGGCCTATTCTTAAAGAACCGTACTGGTGTGCCATCATCACCTTTGCGCTCCATACTGCGGCTTATATCGCTGAGATACTCCGTGGCGCTATTCAATCTATCCCTAAAGGCGAGATTGAAGCCGCTAAAGCCTTAGGTATGAGCTACCCGCTTATGCTGCGTCGTATCATCCTACCTCGCGCATTTGGCATTATGATGCCTGCCTATGGCAACGAAGTAATCCTAATGCTTAAAGGTAGTGCCCTAGCCAGCACAATTACACTACTCGATCTAACGGGTATGGCACGCACAATCATCGCCAGAACTTATACGCCACTCGAAATATTCTTCGCAGCCGGTGTTATCTATCTAATTATCAGTGCCCTTTTGGTGTTTTTATTCCGCTATATGGAAAAACGCTTTAATCGCCACCAGCACTGGCCGAATGAAAAGCCAAAAGATTTAGACCCTCAGCATTAACCTGAATGACTAAACATGATGGGCCAGAGCAACGTTACCGCGATGGCCCACATGGTTACCCAAATAACTAAATCCATAATCTGCCACGCTCTTGGGCTATTGAATATCGGCTGACAGACCTTCGCACCAGCTACTAGCAGCCAAAACCAAAAACATGAAAACCCCATCGCGCCGATAGCAAACCATACCCTCTCAGGCTCTGGGTATTGCCCACCTATACTCCCTAAAAGTACAACAGTATCCAAATACACATGGGGATTGAGCAGTGTAATCGCTAAAGTAACGATCAAAGCTTTACCTAACCCACCCAAAACTATTTCATTTTCATTCATTAACTGTGGTTTTAATGCTTTGCGCAGGGACTGAGCGCCATATACAAACAGAAATACAGCCCCGCCGATCCGGGCTGCGAACATCCAGCTCTCTGATTGCGCGATCAGGATACCCATACCCGCCACACCAACAGCGATCAAAAGCATATCAATCAAAGCGCATAAGGCTGCTATCGGCCAGTGGAACTGACGACGTAAGCCTTGAGTAAAAACAAAGGTATTCTGGCTTCCCATCGCAACAATTAGGCCCGCACTAGTAGCTAAACCCTTTAACAATGCTGCCAAAGCCGCGGCTGTGAAAATGGATACCATACTGCCCCCTGAATAATGGCAGGCATAGTGCTAGAATCTCACTAGCCAGTAAAACTAATAATTCTAATGATTGATAAGTTTTTCTAATGATCGATTACAAACAGCTCCAAGCACTTGCAGCAATTCTCGAAGAAGGTAATTTTGATAAGGCCGCAGAGAAGCTCAATATCTCTCAATCAGCTGTATCTCAGCGCTTAAAACAGCTAGAGGACAGTGTTGGACAAACACTGATTATCAGAAATACGCCTATACAAGCGACAACGGCTGGGCAGCTGTTACTGAAGCATTACCACCAAGTATCTCTGCTACAAGCAGAACTACAGGAACAGATCTCACTTGAGCAATCAGATAGCTTTACAAAAATTTCTATTGGATTAAATGCAGATAGCTTGGCTACTTGGTTTTTGGACGCAGTTAAACCGCTTCTTGATGACGAAAAAATCCTTCTAGATCTTAAACTGGACGATCAAGATCAGACTCATCACTTTCTTAAAACAGGTCAAGTGATCGGGTGCATCAGCTCTAATCCAAAACCAATGCAAGGCTGCAGCTGTATCCCACTTGGTGTCATGATTTATCGTTGTCTTGCTAGCCCCGATTACATCAATAAATATTTCCCTGACGGTATAAACACAGAAGGCTTTTACAATGCGCCTGTTGCTGAATTTAGCAATAAGGATGAGCTTCAGAACAGATATCTAAAGGACAATTTTAAGATTGGCCCAAACGAATATCCGAAACACCGTATTCCATCTACTGAATCGTTTTTCAATATCATCATTCGCGGCCACGCTTGTGGCATGGTGCCCGATCAGCAAAGTGCAGAGATACAGGCTTCAGGGAAAGTAGTTGATATGACCCCTGGAAGGTTTATCGAAGTCCCACTTTATTGGCATATCTGGAGCCTTAAATCGGGACTATTTCAAAGATTAACACAGAGGTTAAGAAAGCAAGCAGAGCAAGACCTTCTTCCTATGTGAAAAGATTAAACCTTATTCACCAAACACAGGCTTAAAGAAGCTGCGCTCATAACTCTGAATGCATTTGGTCTGCTTGGCATAATCAAATGCAGCCATGCATTCAGGGTCTTTAAAGGAATCTATCCGGTATTGTTCATAAGCTGCGAGACTAGGAAAGCTGAACAACGCTAGCGCGATGTTGTTAGCCCCTTCAGACGGCAGGAAATAGCCATGATGTTGACCACCAAACTTGTTAACCAGTGGAATCCACAGCTTTGCATAGTGCTCGAATTCAGCAACTTTGTCCGGATCGATCACATAGCGCAAGTAACAAGTTACCATCCACGTATCCCCTTATTTCTGCCGTATTTACCAAGAGTCTGCGGCTTTAAGATCGCTCTCTTTTTGCTCTACCCAGTGCTCGCCCTCATTGGAGATCTCTTTCTTCCAGAAAGGCGCATCTTTCTTTAGGTAATCCATGATGAATTGAGCCGCTTCAAATGCATTTACGCGATGGGCACTACCGACACCGACAAAAACGATATTCTCGTTAAGGTCTAAGCGTCCAACACGATGATAAATTACGATGTTGCCAAGCTCCCAGCGTTCACGGGCCTGCGTAGCAATCTTCTCAAGCGCTTTCTCGGTCATACCTGGGTAATGCTCAAGAAAAAGAGCATCGAGCTGATTGTCAGCTATCTCTAATTCGCGAACAATTCCAGTAAAAGTGACTATGGCCCCACTAGTCGCATCATCAGCTCTTACACTTTCTGACAGTGCGCCAATATCAAAATTGTCTGTAGCGACAATCACTTGAGTTGTTGCCATGGTAATTCCTCTCTAAATTGATATTGAAATCATACCACCAAAAGCTATTAAAGAAGCAATGCTCAATAGGCTTATAACCTATTAAAAACACTGGTTTGATGGTATTGTGTCGAACTAATTTTTGAGTCATCTATCCAATAAATATTGGAGTAATTACCGAGGAATATGATGGATTGGCATCCACACGCAACAGTTGCTGTCATCGTAGAAATGGAAGGCAAGTTCCTTTTGGTAGAAGAAAGATCTTCAGGTGAAATAGTTTTCAATCAGCCTGCGGGCCATATTGAAGAAGGCGAAACCTTTATAGAAGCCGCATGCAGAGAAACATTAGAAGAGTCTGCATGGCACGTAAGTCCTAAATATTTAACGGGGTTTTACGTCTATAAATCCGGTAATAACAATACAACCTATCATCGTGCCTGCTTCTATGCCGAAGCGATTAAGCACGAACCAGAGCGTGAACTCGATGAAGGTATCATTCGCGCTGTTTGGATGACACGCGATGAGATTGTTGCTCACACAGACAAACTGCGTAGCCCAATGGTTTTGAAATGTATTGATGATTACCTAGCTGGTAAGCAATACCCTTTAGATCTGATACACGAATATAGCAATTAACTGAATAAACACATGACTGATCACAGCAATACCAAAGTGATCGTCGGCATGTCCGGCGGCGTAGATTCATCCGTTTCAGCATTACTGTTAATGCAACAAGGCTATCAAGTCGAAGGCCTGTTCATGAAAAACTGGGACGAGGATGATGGCACTGAATACTGTACCGCCAAAGAAGATCTAGCTGATGCCCAAGCAGTTTGTGACAAGCTTGGCATTCATCTACACACAGCAAACTTTGCTGCCGAGTACTGGGATAATGTATTTGAGCATTTCCTAGAGGAATACAAAGCAGGCCGTACACCTAACCCTGATATTTTGTGTAACCGTGAAATCAAGTTTAAAGCATTCCTTGAGTATGCAATCGAACTTGGTGCTGATTACATCGCAACCGGCCATTATGTTCGCCGCGGTGATCGCGACGGCAAAACGCGTCTGTTAAAAGGGCTAGATAAAAATAAAGACCAGAGCTACTTCTTGCATCAAGTAGGTCAGGTTGAAATTGAAAAGACCCTCTTCCCTGTTGGCGAACTGGAAAAACCCGAAGTTCGTAAACTTGCTGAAGAGCATGACCTAATCACTCACAACAAGAAAGACAGTACCGGAATCTGCTTTATTGGTGAGCGCAGATTTAGCGACTTCCTCAAGCAGTACTTACCGGCCCAGCCTGGCAAAATCGAAACACCTAAAGGTGATGTGATTGGTAAACACTCTGGCTTGATGTATTACACCATTGGTCAGCGCCAAGGGCTTCAGATCGGCGGTCTTAAAGATTACCCAGAAGAGCCATGGTTTGTAGCAGGTAAAGATCTGGATCGTAACGTTTTGGTCGCCGTTCAAGGCAAACAGAATGATCTGTTATTTACCGATTGGCTTACAGCCGATGAAATCTTCTGGATCAATGATGAAGAGCCTGCATTGCCATATAGCTGCACAGCCAAAGTACGTTACCGTCAGACTGATCAAGAATGCACGATCGAACGTCACGGTGACAGTGGTTACCTAATCCGCTTTGCAGAAGCTCAACGTGCCATCACACCCGGACAATCCGTGGTTATCTACGCAGAAGATATCTGCTTGGGTGGTGGTGTTATCGAACATACAGGCAAAGACGACTAGGAGGCCCCAATGTCACGACAGCATGACGAACAAGCGCTGGGCCTAGCTGGTTTATTTCAAGCAGCTGCTCTCGTTGAACAAATTGCAACGAGAGGCATGGTTGCTCAAGACAGCTTAGAAACATCGGTCTATAGCATTATGCAGTTAAACCCTGCATCGACAGAAGAGATCTATGGCGGCGCTCAAGACCTACCTTTCAATCTACACTTAGGCCTGCAAAACCTAAGAGATCTGATTGATAAGCCGCGAGCAGAACACAACAAAGATGTGATTCGCTACGCACTAAGCATGATGCACCTTGAGCGCAAGCTTAGCAGCGATCCAGAAATGCTAAACAAAGTAGCGCAACGTTTAGCTCAGGTATCTGAGCAAGCTCGCTACTTTAATTCTGATCAGCCAGACAGTGAGCCAACTGCGAGCAGTTACTGCCATCCAAATGTAATCGCAAATATTGCAAGCCTTTACCAAGATACGATCAGTAGCTTTAGCTTCCGAATTCAAGTAACAGGCGATCCCCGCCATCTGCAAAATAGTGAAAACGCAGCGAAGATACGCGCATTACTATTGGCTGGCATTCGTAGCGCAATGCTTTGGCGTCAGAAAGGCGGTAAACGCTGGCAGTTATTGTTCTTCAAATCTCGCCTACGCCCTTCCCTTAAAAAGATTATGGGAACCTCATAAGAGGTGACGATATTTAGATAAAAAAAACCGGATAGCTCGTTAAAGCATCCGGTTTTTTTTATTTACCTATCTATTTTATGTATCGATTACAAAGTTACGCGTGACGAACCGATAACTCATTTGCGTCGTGACTACGAAGCATAGCTTCAATATCACTCTCAGCAGCGTCAGCTATCAATACTTTGACCATATTGCAGCTTTTATCTATAAATACTTGCTCTCTTGGCACTCCATTAGCCATCAGGTCATCAAATACCAGTTTGGTTTGATCGCTGGACCCAAAGGAGCCGGTAACAGACATAGTCATATAACTACCCTCCTCAATTTCAGCTAAATTCAGCTATATTATGTAGCGACAATTTAAGCTTAGAACTTGGGCCGCCCTTTATCCATATACCCCTACGAAAAGTCACTCGACTCAGGTATAATGCGCGCCTTCTTTTTAACCTAAAAGGTAGAGATCGATTCATGGAGCTTTCTGCACTGACAGCCGTTTCTCCGGTTGATGGCCGCTATGGCAGCAAAACAGCTGACCTGCGTGATGTTTTTAGTGAATATGGCCTGATTCGCTTCCGCGTTGAAGTTGAAGTTCGTTGGTTACAAAAACTAGCTGCGCATCCACAAATCACTGAAGTTCCAGCGTTAAGCTCTGAAGCTGATGCTCTGCTGAACTCGATCGTTGACAACTTCGGTCCTGAAGACGCTCAGGCTGTTAAAACGATCGAACGTACTACTAACCACGATGTAAAAGCGGTTGAGTACTTCATTAAAGACAAATTCAAAGATAACGCTGAGCTAATGGCGATCAATGAATTTGTTCACTTTGCCTGCACATCTGAAGACATTAACAACCTTTCTCACGCACTTATGCTGAAAAACGGTCTTGATGTTGTAGTTCCACAGATGCAGCAAGTAACTGACGAAATCGCTAAGATGGGTCGTGAATTTGCTGAGCAACCAATGCTTTCACGTACTCACGGTCAGACTGCCTCTCCAACAACTGTTGGTAAAGAGATGGCTAACGTTGCTTACCGTATGCAGCGTCAGATAAAACAGCTTCAGAATGTTGAGCTTCTAGGTAAGATCAACGGTGCGGTTGGTAACTACAACGCTCACCTATCTGCTTACGCTGACATCGACTGGGAACAGAACGCTAAAGACTTCGTTGAGAGCCTTGGCCTATCTTTTAACCCATACACAACTCAGATCGAGCCACACGACTACATTGCTGAGCTTTTCGATGCAGTTGCTCGTTTCAACACGATCCTAATCGACTTCGATCGTGACGTATGGGGTTACATCTCTCAGGCATACTTCAAGCAGAAAACTATTGCTGGTGAAGTTGGCTCCTCTACTATGCCGCATAAAGTTAACCCAATTGACTTCGAAAACTCCGAAGGTAACTTGGGCATTGCGAACGCAATCATGAGCCACCTAGCGCAGAAACTACCGATTTCTCGCTGGCAGCGCGACCTAACTGACTCTACTGTTCTACGTAACATGGGCGTTGGTTTCGGTTACAGCTTGATCGCTTATCAGTCTAGCCTGAAAGGTATCAGCAAGCTTGAGCTTAACCCAGCTCAGCTAAACGAAGATCTAGAAAATGCTTGGGAAGTTCTAGCAGAACCTATCCAAACAGTAATGCGTCGTTACGCTATCGAAGAGCCTTACGAGAAGCTAAAAGCGCTGACTCGTGGCCAGGACATGAGCAAAGAAACAATCCTAGCGTTTGTTGATACTTTGGACATGCCAGAAGAAGCTAAGCAGTCACTTAAAGAACTGACTCCTCATAGCTACATCGGTAACGCTGTTGATCAAGCTAAAAAGATCTAAGCTGATCTAATTAATCAGTTTTATGAAACGGGGCTATAGCCCCGTTTTTTATATAAGGCACAGATTAACCCCATGGAACACTTCACACGACCAGACGGCACTGAGATCCATTACATATCTCTCGGTGAAGGTGAAACCACCTTAGTTTTTCTTCACGGCTGGACGGCGAGTGTTCGGGAATGGCTCCCCTTCGCTTCTGAGCTAGCAGAAAACCACCGTGTGGTAAGCTGGGACGCTCGCGGGCATGGTGCTCACTTTTATCACAAAGAAAGGGATATTAGCTTACCTGCGATGGCTGACGACCTCGAAGCTATGCTCGAGCACCTTAAGATAGAAGATACTGTCCTCATTGGACACTCTATGGGGGCACTGACTTCTTGGGAGTACTTACGTCGACATGGTGATAAGCGCCTCCGCGGGCTTTGCATTGTCGACCAATCACCAAAGCTAATTACCGATGATGAATGGCAACACGGCGTATACAGTGATTTCTCGCAAGCATCCAACAGCGCCTTCATTCACCGCCTGACCGAAAATTTCGCTGAGGCAGTACTTGAGCTGATTGCCTTTGGTAAAAATCAACGTTCCAGAGAAAATTACGAGCAAAACTCTCGTGGCTTCCAGCAGATGCGTAAATATCTGCAGAAGCAGCCTGGCGATCTGCTAACCCGCTGCTGGGATAGCATTACCCAGCAAGATTACCGTGACGTTGTATCTAGCATTAAACTACCTACCCTGCTGATCTACGGCGATGAAAGCCAGTTCTATAGCGCTGAGCTACAACAGTGGGTTAATAAAAGTATCGAGGGTTCAGAATTGCATATTTATGAGCAATCGGACCACTCTCCGCATTTATGGCATAAAGAGCGATTCATTTATGATCTGAATCGTTTTATAGATTCATTGTGAGAACCATTAAAAATGTTATCTAACGTTCGAGTTGTACTGATCAATACATTCCACCCCGGCAATATCGGCGCAGCTGCACGCGCTATGAAAAACATGGGGCTAAGCAAACTCTATCTGGTTGAACCAGAAGATTACCCAAGCGCAGAAGCTGATTCTCGCGCTGCTGGCGCAAAAGATCTATTAGATAGCGCCATCGTTGTTAACACACTTGAAGAAGCGATTGGCGATTGCCAGCTAGTGATTGGCACCAGTGCGCGTACTAAACGTACCTTCGACCGCCCCCTTCTGGATGCACGCAAAGGCGCTGAACGTGTAGTGGCTGAAGCTAAATCAGGTGAAGTGGCTATCGTATTTGGTCGTGAAACTATGGGCCTTCATAACCATGAATTAGCGCAATGTAACTACCATGTTTACATCCCTGCTAACCCAGAGTATCCAGTGCTCAACGTATCTCAAGCAATCCAGCTTCTTTGCTACGAGATATTTATGGCAGCGGAAAACAAAAGCTATGACGATATTGAAAGCGAATACCCTCGCCATAAAGAGATGGCTCTATTCTACGAGCACTTAGAGAAAGTGCTACGTTTGACCGATTTCATCATCCCTCAGCATGAGGGTAAAGTACTGGAAAAATTACACCGTTACTTCAACCGCTCACGTCCTGAAAAAACTGAGCTGAATATGCTTCGTGGCATCCTGACCTCAATTGAAGAAACGGTCGAAAAACTAAAAAAATAACTAAAAATATACAAACTACGACAGGCCAAAAGATGGAAGAGAATTTACAAGCACTACTAAAACAGGCTGACGAGCTTCGCGACAACATCGAAAAGATGCACCAAGAGTCCAAAACAGTTGGTTATAACGCTGCTGGCATCCGCGAATGCGCTACAACTCTGCAGAAAGGCATCAAGAAAGTGGGTAACAACAAGCTTGCTGCTCTAGCCAATCGTGACAAGCGTAAAGTTTACGCTGAAATGGAAGAAGCAATCGAACAGCTTATGGAGTTAATTGACTAGTGAAATCTCCGTTTGGTGACATCAGCATTGAAACATTTTTAGCTGAATACTGGCAGAAGAAGCCTTTACTGATTCGTAACGCTTTCTCTAATTTTGAGCCCCCTGTTACGGCTGACGAGTTAGCCGGCATGGCACTAGAGGAAGACGTAGAATCGCGTCTAATAATACAGTCACCGGACGGTAAAGATTGGTCTTTAAAGCATGGTCCTCTGCAGGAAGAAACGTTCGCTGAACTTCCCGACTCGCACTGGACCCTGCTCGTGCAATCAGTCGATCACTGGATCCCTGAAGCAAACGAGCTACTCGAGCACTTCCGCTTTGTACCAAATTGGCGACTAGATGATCTTATGATCAGCTATGCAGCTGACGGCGGTGGCGTAGGTCCACATTACGATAATTATGATGTCTTTCTTATCCAAGCTTCAGGGACTCGACGCTGGGAAGTGGGCGGCATCTATGGTGAAGATTCACCACGTCGCCCAGACGTTCCAGTAATGATTCTGCCTGAATGGGAACCAGAGCATGTATGGGATCTTCAGCCTGGTGATATGCTTTATGTACCACCTCGGGTTGGTCATAACGGCTTTGCTATTGGCGATGATTGTATGACCTACTCTGTGGGCTTCAGAGCACCTTCTCATCAAGAGATGATGTCTGGCTTTACCGATTATCTGTCTGATATTACTAAAGCAGAAGACCGCTATAGTGATTCAGATCTTGCTCTACAAGCAAACCCCGGCGAAATCACCGATCAAGCATTAGAGCGTGTCAAGTCGGCGCTGAAGGAATACATCGACAGCCCTGAACTGCTGACTCACTGGTTTGGTCAGTTTATGACTGAACCAAAGAATCCAGAGCACGGCGCTGATCAAGTCTGTGAAATGGACGAGGAAGAGATCGCCGAGTTATTACTAGCAGGTATACCGCTTTGCCGTAGTGAGGGATCACGCTTTGCTTTTAACCGACTAGACGATCATTTTATTTTGTTCGTTGATGGCAAAGGCTGCGCATGCTCTGAAGGACAAGTAACTCTAGCGGAAAGCCTTTGTGCCAATCTTTATCACGAACAGATAGAACCCACTGAAGAAAATCTACAACTATTGAAGGCACTGCTTCTTCAAGGTTCCATCTATTTTCTAGACGAAGAATAGGCAAGCAAATCTATAGCTCTTTAAAACCGTTTAAAGAGCTATATCTTTCCCTATCGCTAATCACAACAAGCGATTACACTTACCCAATCCGCAAATTACGCTTAGCCGACCAAGGCATTGTTATGACCGACCAAGATCAAGCTACTGTCGAAAAAACACTAGAATCTAGACCCACGCTTGAATCTGAGATCAATTCGGCCCGAATTAACGCCTTAGAACTGAAGTTAGAAACACTGTCTCTGATTACAGAATCCCTATGGAATATTATTCAAGAAAGCGATGTTCAGTGTAGTGAAGACTTAAAAGAAAAGATGGCAGATGTGATAGACCAACGAGCAAAACGGGATTCTATCAAAGTCACTTGCCAAGCTTGCGGCAGTGATCAAAAAGCTAGCGCCTCTTACTGCAATCATTGCGGGAATAAGCTCGTATATTCTGGTGAAATCTCACCCTTTGATTACTAAGCGCAGTGTCGATGCCAAACTATTTAGCTCTCCAATCATCCAAACCATAATGGCTCATCACCTGCGCAATACCATCCCCCCGCTTTAGGATGGCCATCTTTTCATCGAAGACCTCCATCATTTTCTTAATATCATCTTGCATATTAATTTGCGGTGAAAAAGCCATATAGATATTTGCTTCTTGCACACAACCAGCACTTTTAAACCTATCCCACTTACCCGCATTTTTTAACGTATATACAGTACTGTTGTAGGTAAATAAGAAAGCATGAATGCGATTACGCAGCACTTTTTTAGCCTGCTGGACTATGTGACGTTCATTATATGGAAGGTATTGAAACTGCTCAGGATTAAGTAATGCGTAATCATTTAATTCTTCAATAGAAGTATCTGTAGATAAGCCAAACTGTTTGTTCTTTAGGCTATGAATATTCTCGTACTGCCACTCCTTTCCTCTATCGGTAAAAAAGCACATACGCTGTGTACCCACTTCATTTATCGGGTATAGAAGATCGGGCGCTTCAGGTTTAGCTGGAGATAGAACAGCATGTACTCGCCCCTGTTGAGTCATAGACAAAGCTCGACTCCAAGGGTAAATACGAATATCTAATTCATACTCCGTATCACTGTAAATCTGCTTAACCAGATCGATAATGTAGCCAGGCTTGTCAGTTTCAGGGCAGATCTGCGGGCACCAATCAATGGCTGCGATATTGATAACCTGCTTCTCTGCGAAACTGGTATTAGGTAACAGAAGACAAGCAATAAGAAAAAGATAGGAACGCATGCATATACCCAAACTCTTCAAGGGCGAACCCTAATGAGCTTAAGTATAGCAAGCAGATCTAAAAGATTAGCGAAAGGAAAGTTAGGTATTAGCGACCAAAATACTGATCAATAATATCTGGAAGCTCATCAAAAGCTTCCATTTCGAAACTATCGATCTGTTGATCGAAGTGACTTAAGTAACGCTTAGCATGATCACGGCTTAACGCCCTACCAAGTATGGCATAATCAATTTCAGGGAGTGTTTTATCATGACGCGGCTCAACCTGCCATGTGATATAAGCTGGCGCGGATCTTTGTAATTTTAAACCTGCTTGAATGCAAAATTTATCAACATGACTCAACCCTTCAGGACCTAAACACCCAGGTTCGATACGGAAGATTACTGTCAGTTTTTTACTATCTTCGAACGCCATTTCTCTTCTCTATTCAATCAGTTATAAGCACTACCTTGTTTATGAGTCTACTATAATTCATCAAACAAGCGTTTGCCTACTTTAGTACTTAACATAGTATGATCTGTGTCACACGACTATGACTAATTAGACTAAATTGCTTTATAATTGCCGCTTTTTGCAAGTCTCTTGAGGGGCAATATGAAATTTTCATCGCTAGACCTATCACCTGAGTTACAACAAGCTCTGGATGAATGCGGCTATACAGACATGACCCCAATTCAAGAGCAAGCAATTGTGCCCGGCCGCCGCGGCAAAGATCTGCTTGCCAATGCCCAAACAGGTACAGGTAAAACAGCAGCCTTTTCCATCCCAATTCTGCAGAAAATTTCCGATAATCCGCGCGACTTAGCAGAGCGTCAGATTCGCTCAATTATCCTGACGCCTACCCGCGAACTAGCACAACAGCTTGCAGAAACGATTGGCCGCTATAATAAACACCTGAATCTTCGTGTTTTAGCCGTTTATGGTGGCGTTAACCTAGACACCCAGAAGAAGAAATTACGTCACGGTGCAGACGTACTGATTGCCACACCAGGCCGCTTAATCGAACACCTTAGCGGCAGCAATGTCGATCTAAGCAAAACTGAATTTGCTGTACTCGATGAAGCCGACCGCATGCTAGACATGGGCTTTGTTACGGATGTACTGACTATCCTAGAAGCAACACCGTCTTCAAAGCAAACCCTGCTCTTCTCTGCCACTCTATCTGATGCTGTTCATAAACTGTCCAGAAAAATTCAGAAGAAGCCTGAGCAAATCAAAGCAGCGAGACAGAACTCAATTGCAGACACAGTCGATCATGTTGTCTACCCGGTAGAAGAGAAGCGTAAAGCAGATCTTTTTGCGGAGCTTATACAGGAAGAAAACTGGTTCCAAGTATTAGTATTCACCAGCACCAAGGCACAAGCTAACGAGCTGATGCTTGACCTTAAAGTTGACGGTATTGAAGCTGTTATTTGCCATGGAGATAAGAGCCAAGGCGCTCGCCGCCGAGCTGTTGCAGACTTTAAAGCGGGTAAAATCCAAGTACTGGTTGCAACCGAAGTTGCCGCTCGCGGCTTAGATATTCAAGGATTAGAGCACGTTGTAAATTATAATCTTCCTTATCTAGCTGAAGACTATGTTCATCGCGTAGGACGCACGGGTCGTGCAGGGACACAAGGCAAGGCTATATCTTTTGTAAGCCGAGAGGAAGAAAGCGCATTAGACAGTATTGAGCGCCTTATTGGCACACCAATTAAACGCATATTCCGCAAAGGCTACGAGGTGGGCAGTCGTGAAGGTCTGAGAAAGCGCATTCACAAGAAAGGCCCTAAGAAGAAGCACAATAAAGCAACGCGCACCCAAGTTATTGGCCGCAAGTCTTCTGCAAAGAAAAAGCGCTAGCCAAATATGCTAAATCCAATAAAAAAGGAGCTTATATAAGCTCCTTTTTTATGCAAACAACTTAGAAACTCGGCATATTCATATCGAAATCACGCTTTAAAGAGCGCTGTTCCATATAATTATCAGAGCCCTGCTTTTTGCGTTTTCCTTTCGCTACCTTCCTACGCTGATGATCCGCATATTGACCATCCATATAGTCTTCTTCCATTTCATCCTGCTCTAATGGCAAATTAGCCAATCGAAGTTTGCTACTCATCTATCAGTCCTAATTCATTACTAACAACCCGTTACGGGCTTGATTAAGTTAGTTAATGAAACCTTATTTTTGTGACTAAACAATGAAAGCGATATGACAAATTAAGGTACAAAAAAAGGGCCTTAAGCAGCCCTTTTTTTAAAATCGAATTATTCTTTAGATAAGATCTGAGAATGGATGAATAATGACCTTTTGCCCTGCATCGATACCTGCAAACTCATCAGAGATCTCGATTAAACAATTGGCAGAAACCATAGAGGTTAAAATGCCAGAGCCTTGACTGCCTATAGACCTAACAACCAATTCGCCATTGTCATTAATTGAATAAACACCACGACTGTAATCAGTCCTTCCCGGCCTAGATCGAAGCGAAGTCTCAGCAATTGCCACCATACGTCGTGGCTGCCAATTTATCTCCCCCGCCATTTTACGCAGCGCAGGCTGAACAAACTGAGTAAACGTTACCATCACCGCAACAGGATTACCCGGTAGTCCGAAAAACGGAGTATTGCCCAACTTGCCAAAGGCTAGCGGACGACCAGGGCGCATCGCTATTCGCCAAAAATTGATTTCACCTACAGCAGCCAACGCATCTTTAATAAAATCAGCCTGCCCCATAGAGACTCCACCAGAAGAGATCACCATATCAGCTTCATCGGATGCCCTACGTAAGGCCTCTTCCATTACCTGCTGCGAATCTTCGATGATGCCATAATCAATCACCTCGCAACCTAAACGCTTCAAAAGCCCACTAAGAGAAAAGCGATTTGTATCGTAAATGCAGTTTTCGGGTAGCGGTTGACCTTGTGCTGTAACTTCATCACCCGTAGAAAAGATGGCGACCTTTAAAGATCGATAAACCGTTACTTCGGTATGACCCAGCGAAGCAATTAAACCCAACTCTTGAGGACGTAAAAGACAACCCGCCTTAAGAGCCGTTTCCCCTTCAGCGATGTCTTCACCCGCCTCGCGGACATTTT
This sequence comes from Neptuniibacter sp. QD57_21, assembly GCF_047778075.1. Classification (GTDB taxonomy): domain Bacteria; phylum Pseudomonadota; class Gammaproteobacteria; order Pseudomonadales; family Balneatricaceae; genus Neptuniibacter. The sequence continues at coordinate 1,963,025 of NZ_CP180549.1, forward strand.
GTCCTTTTTTAACCGGCCCCACGAAAGTTAATTGCTCACCCTCTCGCGCACATGCTTCTTTTATAATGACGCTGTCAGCCCCTTGAGGAACAGGCGCACCCGTCATGATTTCTACTGCCTGATTAAAACCAACCTCACCAGAGAAAGCCTCACCCGCAAACACACGACCAATGACATCTAAGGATTCACCAGATACACAATCAGCTGCAACAGCATAACCGTCCATTGCTGAGTTTCGTTGTTGAGGAACATTAATGCCAGAAACTAAATCCACCGCCAAAATGCGATTTATCGCCTCCGTGACAGCTACAGTTTCGGTGCTGCTTTGAACATCAATTTGATTGAGTATGGTCTGAATACTTTCAGCAACAGGTAACATACCACCCGGATTAGCAGCCGGATCAAAACAACTTAACACTTCGCTCATCAATCAATTACCTAGCTGATGTACTCTTTAATAAAACGCAGAATTTCGTCTGTGTCATTAATGTTAAACAAGGGTAGCTCTCGATGTAATTGTAATGGTTCATCCGAAGCCACCGCAATTATGTTTTCATCTTCAAGATACATGAGGCCTTTATTGATCTCTTTACGGTGCAATTCGATCTTTGGAAAAGACTCCTGCTTAAAGCCCTCTACCAAGACCAGATCTAAAAGAGAGTGATCCATACGACTTAACATATGGTTTAGAGATGGACGATCACCCTGATCCTGCTCAACCATTAACGCCCAACGCTTACCTGAGCTAATCAGCATCTGATCAGCACCTGCTTTTCTAAGCTCGTAACTATCTTTACCAGGATGATCAACATCGAATTTATGGTGAGCATGCTTGATGACACCAACCCGAATACCATCTTCTTTTAGAGCTGGAATCAGCTTTTTCAATAATGTAGTTTTGCCTGTACCACTCCAAGCTGCAAAGCCAAGTAGTTTTGGCATCTGTTGAAGATCATCGAGATCATCCCGACGGTTTACATTGGTGAAAGCTTCAGGAAAATCAGAGAAATCGACTTCCGTGTAGTTATGCTGAGCATACCAACGGTCGATCTTACGTTCGCCAGAAGCTAACGCTTTCTGGACACTTCCAAGTAGATCTCGATGAATAAGAGCAACAACCGGCTGCATTCGCTTGCCATCAGTTGCAACAGCGATTTCTGCCTTTTGTTCTCGCGCTTGAAGCAACATGCGACGCACTAGGACTGGAGGCAGAAACGGCCCATCACATGGCGCAAACAATACCCAATCAGTAGCAGCATGATGAAGACCGGTCGCAATACCCATAAGCGGCCCTTGGAAATCACCTTCAAGATCAGAAATAACCGGCAAACCCAATGTGCCATAAGCATCCATACTCCGATTTGCATTGATCATGCAACGAGCTACTTGAGGCTGAATAACGTCTAAAACATGCTTAATTAGTGGCTTACCATTTAGCTCCATCCAGCCTTTATCTACGCCCCCCATTCGGCGAGCCATACCACCAGCAAGAATGACGGCAGTTACTTGATCAGGATTATGCATATTGATTAGCCTCATTTAATTGAGCTGTTTCTTTTATAGAACCATTTTCTAACAATAAGTTGCGCTGACAAAGCGCTGTCACGCAATTACTTTGATGACTGGAGACCATTACAGCCGTACCGCCATCAACCATCTCTTTAACTAATTCAGCAACGGTTTCTACCGATTTCCGATCTAGATTAGCCGTTGGCTCGTCCAGAAACAGTAAACCTGGATTTAAAACCCACGCACGAGCAAGCGCCAAACGTTGCTTTTCACCGCCCGACAACGAATGCGCCTGTTGTTCAGCCAAAGACTCTAAGCGAGACCAAGCCAATCCTTTATCGACTAGCATTTTGATTTTTTGCCTAGATTCACCACGAAGACGTAAACCATAAGCAATGTTATCTTTCACTGTACCAGCAAAGATGTAAGGTGTTTGGTGGAGATAAACGACCTTAGGATGCAATTTAGTATTCAGAAAGCTACGTTTATTCGGCGTTACCGTAACCGTACCTTCACAAGGTTTATCTAAGCCTGCCAAGATTTTCATCAACGTTGTTTTACCGGCACCGTTATCACCACTCAGGTGAAAGCTTTCACCTTCTTTCAACGTCAATTTATCAATATTAAATAGCTCTCGTTGGTCAAAACGCTTTACCAGATTGCTAGCATTTAATTCGATACTCATTACATCCTCACAATCAAGCCGTTAAACGGCCTGACCTTTGCCTCGCACTGATGCCAAGGTGAAATTCAAAAAAAGAGCCAGCACCAACAAGACCAAACCAAGCGCCACGCCCTGTGCGAACATCCCTTTACTCGTTTCCAGCGCAATCGCTGTAGGTATGTTTCGCGTATAACCCATAATGTTGCCACCGACCATCATCGAACAGCCAACTTCTGAGATAATTCGACCAAAACCTGCTACCACGACAGCAAGCAAAGCGAATCTTGCTTCACGCATAATCGTGATAATTGAAAAAGTGTAACCTGCACCTAATGTTCGCGCAGTTTCCCAAGCCCTTCTATCAACGGCTTGAAAAGCAGAATGACTCATACAAACCAAAAGCGGAAATGCGAGCATAACCTGACCAATAATCATGGCAGGTTGGGTAAACAACAGATGAAGATCCCCAAATGGCCCACTACGGGACAACATAAGATATAGAGTCAGACCTACTACTACTGTTGGTACTGCCATTAGCGCATTAAAAAGAGCAATTACAATTGAACGCCCTTTAAAGTCACACATCGCCAATAAAAAACCGACTAAAATAGCGGGTATCGTTGCGATAGCGATCGCTGTAATTGAAACTCGAAAAGAAACACCAATGATATTCCAGAGATCTGCATCAAAACTAAACAATAACTGCAGAGCCAACATGGATGTTTCTAAAAGATTATCTTGCATTATTTATTACTACATCAGGAAAAAGAGCCTGTGAAAGCAATCAGTTAGCCTTCACAGGCGACATACTAAATAATAGTTTACTTAGTAGCTACTTCTGCTTGTGCAGAACCATGAAACAAAGCTTTACCTTTGATACGGAAATCATTGATCATCTTTTGACCTTCTGAAGATACGAACCAGTTAGAAAGCTGTTCAGCGCCTTTTACATTTAACCCACTGTGAAGTTTTGGGTTAACCTGAATGATCTGGTACGGGTTGAATAAACGCTTGTCACCCTGAACCAAAAGCTTCAGCTGTAGGCGGTCTTCATAAGCTAACCAAGTGCCGCGGTCAGTCATTGTATAACCATTAAGCTCATCAGCGATCTGAAGCACTTTACCCATGCCCTGACCTACTTCTTTATAGTTAGCAAACTCTTTTCCTTGAGAAGTTGCTGCCCATAGAGAAAGCTCTTTTTTGTGTGTTCCTGAGTCGTCACCACGAGAGATAAAATCTGCATTAACTTTTGCGATGGACGCTAAAGCATCTGCAACATTATTAGAATCTTTAATTTTTGCTGGATCAGCTGCTGGGCCAACGATTACAAAATCGTTATACATAACGCTTTTAGGGCTTACACCAAAACCGCCATCTACGAATTTCTGCTCGGCCTTAGGAGCGTGAGTCATAACCACATCAACATCACCTGCCACACCCATACGCAACGCCTTACCTGTGCCGACAGCAATTACTTGTACTTTAGCGTCATGCTGCTTTTCGAATACAGGTAACAACTTGTCTAACAAACCAGAATTATACGTACTCGTTGTCGTTGCAAGACGGATAATTTGTTCTTCAGCAACCGCTGTAACTGAAGTTGCCGCCAAAATAGTTGTGGAGAGGGCTGCCGCGATCCACTTTTTCATCTCTTCATTCCTTATTTAATAATTATGATTTATCCAATACACGCGCCACACACACCCTGTGCAGGCAGTTTTAGCGTGCCTGACACCCTAGAGAGCAATTTAAATGCCAATGATATAGATCAGCTTAATTTTTAGACTTTAAAACGTTATTTTTCGCACCAAAATAGGTCATTTTGATTAATAATTCAGCAACTTTTAGGCTAACTGAGAAAAAATGAAACAATAGTCTTATCACTCTTTTCAGGTTTATGAGTCATAATGACCACACAAAACATTGACTGGGTCAAATTGTCCAATAGAATTGGATCCCTTTCCCAGACATTACCGTCACGGTCATTTTTAGAGATTTGAGTTGAAATGAATTCACCTCTGCAAGGCACGCAAGCTCCCGCAGTATCAGTATTGGTTGTTGATGACGAAGTTGGCATGAGAAGCTTCCTACAAAAAGCTCTCGCAAAACGCTTCGCCTTAGTAGAAACCGCAGGTAGTGTTGAAGAAGCTGAAGAACTCAGAAAACGCTGCCACTTTGATCTCTTAATCGTTGATATTAAGCTGCCCGGCCGATCTGGTATGGAATGGCATGAAGCCTTCGAAGATACCAACCGAAGCAGTGATATCATATTCATGACCGCCTACGCTGATCTGGATACTGCTATACAGGCTCTCAGAGCTGGCGCTTCTGATTTTATACTCAAGCCATTCCGCCTTGAACAAATGATGAATGCTGTTGATCGCTGCCTCGACAAACGTGCTATGGAAAGAGCAAATTTCGTCTTACGTCGTGAAGTTGATAACGCTTTCCCTATGACCGATATGATCGGAACTGGACCAGCGATTAAACAAGTACTAGACGTCATCCACCGTGTAGCCAACACCCCTTCAGCAGTACTAATTGAAGGCGAAACAGGTACAGGTAAAGAACTAGCAGCACGCATGCTGCACCAGCTAAGCAATCGAAGCGGCCCATTCGTACCGGTTAACTGTGGCGCTATTGCGCCTGATCTTTTGGAAGCCGAGCTTTTTGGACACACCAAAGGCGCTTTCACTGGCGCAAACAAAGCTCGTGAAGGTCTATTTAATTTTGCTAGCGGCGGCACTCTCTTTCTTGACGAAGTTGGTGAAATCCCACTGCTTATGCAGGCTAAACTTTTGCGCGCTCTAGAACAAAAAGCCGTTAGACCTGTAGGGAGCGAGCAAGAAACAAGCGTTGATGTACGCATCATTGCTGCAACCAACCGCCAATTAAAAGAAGAAGTAGCAGAGAACCGCTTCCGCGAAGATCTGTATTACCGCTTGAACGTACTCAGCATCACCCTGCCACCGTTACGTGATCGCCGTGAAGACCTTCCAGATCTGATCCATCATTTTTCAGTAAAGCTGTCGCGTGAACTCGGCCTATCACCTATCCCGTTTACTCATGATGACCTTAAAGCCATGCAGGCTTACAACTGGTCAGGCAATATTCGAGAACTAAAAAACCTAATTGAACGCTGCATCTTATTAGGCAAGCTCCCCGCTGATTACTTCAAAGAGCAAGATAGCAGCGAACCTAAAGCTTGTGGCAGTTTTGCAGGCTGGTCATTAGATGAGGTTGAAAAGCACCATATACTGCTAACCCTAGAACAACATTCTGGCAACAAGTCCTCCACTGCCCGAGAGCTTGGCGTATCCAGAAAAACTCTAGATCGCAAATTGGCCGCTTGGGCTCAACAGGACGAAACGGTTGATGAGATCTCTGCATGAAATCCAGTTGGTATAATTTCAGCAGCACCTTAAGACACAAACTTCTATTACTCACTCTGCTACCATTGCTGTTAACTGCAATAGGCTTTGCCATTATGGCGGCCTATTGGACGACCAGCTATACCGACCGTCAACTTTATATGAAGGTTAGTGCCGACCTTTCTGTAGCCAGTGGCACCCTTAATTTTATGCAACAAGAGCATCAAAATATTTTGATGCAACTTGGTAATAGCTACGAATTCAGAACCAACCTTCAGCAAAATAACCGTCACGCCCTTCAAGGGCAGCTACACGCAATTCGCCAAAGTCGCTCCTTAGACTTCTTGCGATTCATTGATGCACAAGAGCTAAACGCCACCCAAGAACCCTCACTACAAAACCTCTCTAAACGCCTGTTATTAAAAGAAAATTTAACCGGGTTAGCAGTAATACATAAAGACGAACTTGATCAAATCAATATGGGATTAGGCGATAAAGCGCACATCAATTTAATAGACACCCCCCGCGCCATCCCAAGCAATAGAACCGTTGAAGACCGCTCTATGGTGCTTCGCGCACTCGTGCCAATCACAGATGATTTTGGACAGTTAATCGGCGTTTTAGATTCAGGCACCATTCTCAACAATACCACCGATGCCGTAGATACCATTCGAGATCTGGTTTACGGAGACGGCACCTTACCAGAAGGCGGAATTGGAACTGTTACCCTTTTTCTCGATGACGTTCGAATCAGCACCAATGTTCCCCAAGAAAGGGAATCATTCAAATCCTCTACCCCTCTGACGTTAAAGCAACGAGCAATCGGAACACGGGTATCAGCGGAAGTTAGGAAAGAAGTTTTACGCAAAGGTGACACATGGATAAATAGAGCCTTCGTAGTCAACGATTGGTACATCTCTGCTTATAAGCCACTACTTGATTTCAACAACAAGAAAATCGGGATGATCTATGCTGGTTTTACAGAGGCCCCCTTTACCAAGATTTATTACAAGACACTAATAGAATCCGCCTCTCTTATCGCCTTGATCATGCTGGTCTCTGCCGTCCTTGTTTTCAAAAAGACTCAACTTATTATCCGCCCACTTAATAAAATCCACAAAGTGGTAACGGATATTCGTAACGGCGAAACCGACCATCGTATCGGGCAACTTGAAGCAGCCGATGAATTAGTTGAGCTAGCCGAACAGTTTGATGTCATGCTTGATCTAATTGAAGAGCGCGAGAAACAGATCAGACAAGCCAATGATCAGCTAGAGATTACAGTTGAAAAAAGAACTCGCTCATTAAAAAACCGTACGGATGCGCTCAAGCAGCATATCAAGCTACTAAAAAGCACCCGAAAGCAGCTTCTTGATAAAGAAAAGCTGGCTGTATTGGGTGAGCTTACTGCAGGTATTGCTCACGAAATTAATAACCCAGCAGCGGTAATCCTTGGAAATATGGATCTATTGGTCGCAGAGCTCGGTGATGCCGTTAAACCCGCTCAGGATGAAGTAGACATGGTTATTGAGCAGGTATATCGGATAAGATCCCTAATTAACAACCTACTGCAGTACAGTCGACCCGGTCAGTACTTAGAGCAATACGAACATTTACAGTTAAACAGTATTAGCGACGATACTTTGCAGCTAGTTTCCCATGCGCTTGAGAAACAGCAAGTGGTCGTAGAGCGAAATTATCATGCAACCTGTCCTATTGAAGTTAACTGCCAGCAAGTACAGCAAGTTCTGGTTAACCTAATACTCAACGCCTCCCACGCACTAGAAGGCCCAGGTGTAGTAACTATTCAAACTGATGATTGGATTGAGGATGGAGAAGTTAAAGGCGCAACCATTAGTGTTATAGATCAGGGGAAAGGCATTTCCGAAGAACATCTAGAACGTATATTTGATCCATTCTTTACGACTAAAAAAAGTGGTACAGGACTTGGTTTATCTGTAAGTTACGGCATCATTCGCCGGCATGGTGGCGACATTACCGTCCGCTCTGAAGAAGAGCTTGGAACCATGTTCAAAGTCCATCTACTAAAAACCGCCAACCCCACGGGGGATGGCGGTGTCGAAGGCATTCTGGATGGCCTTGCAGCCGCAGAAAGAACCAATAGGCGCGCTATGAACGCTTAGCCTGGATCTGAACTCCAAATGAGGCGACCGCATCGACTTAAATCATAACCTTGAAGGCGCTGAGCTAAGGATAGACCCTCTGGACTCTGAAGGAATTCGAATAGGTTTTGCAGTAAGTTCCGGAAATAGACATTCCGCGGAACAACTAAGTCAAAGCTTTCATCGCACACTGGGATAAAGCCAAGCCCAAACTCTCTTGCCGCACTCAATGTACCTGGACCTATGTCAGCTTCACCCTTTGCAATTAAAGACGCTACTTCTCGTTCCGAGAAAGCTACACTTCCTACAGTCAGCTGATCCTGCGGGAAAGCATGACCAGCCAACCATTCATTCAAAAATCGCTGCGAACCGGCTCCTTCTTGACGAGTCACCCAGCGAGTACTGTAATCCAGTGCCTCATTTGGGTCTTGTAAGCGTTCGAGGTCCATCGGTCGCATAATCAAACCTTGGCTGCGGTTAAACAAATGAACCAAAATCCAATGCTTAGATTGCGAGAACTGTTGTAACAGCGCAGGATGTCGGACATCGCTTTCTTCGGCGCGCCCCCAATGAATCGCACAGGCATCAGCATGCCCCTGGGCAAGAAGCTCTAATCCAAGCTTTGTACCCGTTACCGTATAACTAAATAACGCTTTAGTTCTGAGATGTTGCGTCAATCTATTAGCTGCTGCCTGCAATAAAGGATCATCACTACCAGATAGCAGCAATCGATCAGCCATCATGCCACTATGGCAGCTCTCCAATAACCAGCGATCTACCAGTGACTTGGGGAACAACCATTTACCAGTCAGTTTAGTTGCAGGAATCTCACCCTCAGCAGCCATTGCATACACTTTTTTCTCGTTCAGGTGCAAATAATCAGCCAGCTGCTTAACATTCATAAACGCTTGAGACATATCACTCATCTTATGCCTCCGTTCTTGCTTGCTTAACAGAATTTTGCTTAGGCGGTAACTGCACATCTCTGATCAATGATGCATTACCACTAAACTGTAGAAAATGCTTACCTTTGGCTCGAGCCAACATCGTGATACCCAGCTCTCTGGCCAACTCTAAACCCATCTGGGTTACACCTGAGCGAGACAGCAATACAGGAATCCCCATCTGCGCAACTTTAATAACCATCTCAGATGTTAAGCGACCCGTTGTGTAGAAAATCTTATTATCGGTATCTATTCCTTGAAGCCACATACGCCCAGCAAGTGTATCGACTGCATTGTGACGACCAACATCTTCAATAAAAGAAACCACTTGGTCACCTTCGCAGATAGCACAACCATGTACTGCACCCGCGTTCTTATAGGTATCGTTATGCTTATTAAGGTTATCTAACAGCGCATAAACAGTACTTTGCTTAATCGTTACTTCAGGTAATCTAACCTCCTCAAGCTTTTCCATTACGCTGCCAAACATCGTGCCTTGACCACAACCACTAGTCACTGTGCGCTGCTGAAGCTTTTCCTCCAAGCCTTCAGGTTCGCCATGGGTTACAACAGCGGCTGCTTCAACATCCCAATCTACCTGTATTGCTTTAAGATCAGATAGAGAATGTATAAAGCCCTGATTTCGAAGATAACCAAGGACTAACGCTTCAGGATCACCACCCAAAGTCATTAAGGTAACAATCTCTCTTTTATTTAGATAAATCGTTAATGGGCGTTCACAGGCAATTTGAACCTGTCGAACACGTCCTTGTTCGTCGATCGCCTCTACTTCGTGAGTAAGCTGCGCAGATGCATTACTTATTATGATTTCTGACACGTTTTGCATATTCCAACTCTATTAATACAGCGTCACGCCATCTTCTTCGTAACTTTCTCTCCTTAGTAGCAATTTACGTTCCTACCTTGCGATAACCTTATATTTTCTACCAATTAATACATTTAACTCTGCTTCCAGTAAGTACTAGGTCATTATTAGTGGGTCATTTTGTCCCAACTCTTTATAAACATGGGAATAATTGTCATAGCATTTGCGCATTAAGCACCTCTAAGCCCACCTATTCACGCTCAACAGCTATTAAATAAAGAGATGGCCCGTAGTTTGCAGAACTACAAAGGAGAATTCCCCACGACGGAAGACAAAAAATGTCTGCAACAAAAACAACAGATAACTGGCCACTTCAAGTTTCTCTTTCAGTTGAAAGCATTGAAGTTAACGGCTGGGATACAGAACGCTGGCAGATAGATGCCATTGAGCCTCATCAAGACGATAAGCCTGACTTCTTCCACCTTGATTTAGATCTTCACAAAGATGAACGAACAGCCTATCGCTTTAACTTAGACTCTCAGCAACCACACCTCTTTGTCTTATGCAATGAAGACGAGATGGACAACGCATTAACGCCAATCCACATAACAGCTAGCCAAGACGACGCTGCTTCTTTTATGGATGGCGAACATAAGATGTTAGAAGTTGCGATGCCGCAGGCCGTTCAATGCTGGATAGACACCTACCTAGGCATACACGGTGAACTAATCGATTGCGGTAAAAAGAAGAAAAAAGGCAAGGGACGTAGCAGTGAGCGATAACCAATCATTTTTTTCTCGCTGGTCACAACGTAAAGCTGAGCAGCAAGCTGAGCCAATAGAAGAATCTCAAACAGAAGCCTCTCTTTCAGATGAAACTGTTGATACCGAAGAGTTACCACCTCTAACCGATGAAGATATGCCAGATATTGAATCACTGGATAACGACTCCAATTTCGAGCAGTTTTTTTCACCTGGTGTATCAGAAGAACTTCGTAATCTCGCCCTAAGAAAACTATTCAGATTACCTGAGTTCAACATTCGTGATGGCCTTAACGATTACGATGAAGATTTCAGCAAAATGCCTGCACTTACCCAAGAAGTTGTTTCTAAACTTCGAAGTTGGGCCGATGAAAAAATCGAGGAAGCCGAAGAAGGATTTAAAGAAGGCGTTAGCGGCGAGACCGAAGAAGATCAAGAGAGTATCAGCGATACGACCAAGGTCGAAAGCCACGACTTTAGTGATCTAGACGATTCTGATGACTTAGGCGATGCCGATCTTGAATGCTAATTTTTTCAGCAACTTAGGACAAAGAGTCGGAATGACTCAACTCTTTTTGACTCATAGAGACACTTTGTCCCACCCCGACCTAAGAAAAACAAAAACGACAGACCTAAATGCGCTTTAGGGGAATTTTTACAGCCAAAAACTGGTTCTCCGATTGCTTTATATAAACAACAAATTGTGACGAAAAACCTAAACGTTTGAGTCGCCCCTGAAATAGAGACTAAAGCATCGACAGAATGCACCCTATTTCAGTCAGTGAGGTAGAGAATGACGACAGAGCAGAGTGTAAACGCCAAAGCACGTGATTTGGCGATAAAACAAGTATCTTTTCCGCAGAACCTAGCGCCTGCGACAGTAACTTACAGCACCTACGGTCACTTATTGATTACGGGTGCCGAGGACACTATTCGTTTAGCTGCAGCACAACTGTCCGGCATGGCAAGCATCACTCTTCTTGCTACCGACCCAATTAGCAATACTGATACTGATCACCTACAACGCGCAATTGACGCATCGCCTGAGCTTAAAGTTCACACTGCGAAACTTAACCAGATCAAAGGTTTCCTAGGTCAGTTTCAAGTTACTATCGATCATCAGGGTAATAACGAAAATTTCGCAAAGATTGCTCAGAATAAAAACTGCTTTGATCTGATTTTAAATTTAGGCCAAGAGTCTCTATTCACCACAGATCTAACGCCTGCAGGCTACTTCCACGTTTCACCTGAAAGCAGCACATTTTCTGAAGTCATCGAAGAGCTACCGAACTACATTGGTGAATTTGAAAAGCCTCGTTACTTCCAAATTAATAACGACATCTGCGCACACAGTAATCGCGGTCAAACGGGCTGTACTCGCTGTTTGGATGTTTGCCCTGCGGATGCGATTACCTCTTTTAAAGATTTAATCGAGATCAATCCTCATATGTGCCATGGTGCTGGGGGTTGTGCTACAGCCTGCCCTACAGGAGCGATCTCTTACGCATTACCTCAACCGGTGATGCTGCATAATTATTTGCACCGATTGATTTCTACTTATCAGAATAACGGCGGCACAGCACCAACGATTCTAATCCATGATCATGAAGTTGGAGCTGAGATCATTGCCAACCAACCAGAACTTCTTTCTGACAATGTTCTACCTGTTTCACTAGAAGAAGTGGCAGCAGCAGGACAGGAAAGCTGGTTAGTTAGTTTAGCCTCTGGTGCACAGCAAGTATTACTGCTAGATACACCTAATGTCCCTGATATGGTTCGCGATCTGCTTAAACGTGAATTAAAAACAACCCACGCTATGCTTGAAGGGTTAGGCTACTCTACTGAGCAGATTAAACTAATCACACAAGATGATCTGCCTAACGCCCAATCTGCTTCGTCTTACCGCAACATCCCGACTATTGCAGTCGTGGCTGAGACAAATAAGCGTGAAGCATTGTTCGTTGCTCTAGAGCATTTAACTGAGCATGGCGAAACTGCAAACCAAGATTATATTGCCTTGCCGGCGGGCGCTCCTTTCGGTCAGGTCAACGTAAACAGCTCAAGCTGTACTTTGTGCCTGTCTTGCGTTGCCGTCTGTCCCACCCAATCTCTGACTGATGGCGGAGAAATGCCGGCCCTTAATTTCCGTGAACAAAGCTGCGTGCAATGCGGCATGTGCGAAAGCGCATGTCCTGAAAATGCAATTGAGCTTGTTACACAGCTAAATCTGAAAGCTGAACGCGCAATCCCTGTTCAGATCCATACAGACGAAGCATTTGAATGCATCTCTTGCGGTAAGCCATTTGCGCCTAAACGCACTGTTGACAAGATGATCGAGAAATTGAGCTCACATCGATTCTTCCAAGGCGATGCCATTCAACGATTAAAGATGTGTGAAGACTGTCGTGTAAATGACATCTACACCGATCTGACCGCTAACCCTGAAAAGCAACTAGAACTGTAAGGAGCAGGATATGACTAATATGATCAATGCAGCCCCTGCTCTACAAGAAACAGATGAGCTTCGCGCAGACATTTACGCACTACTAGCAACAATGCTACGCAAACAGCCTGAAGCTGACCTACTTGCTTGGTTAAAAGAGCTTGAATCAGATCAAGATGAAGACACACCAATGGCTCGTGCATGGAGCACTCTTGCTCTTGCTGCGAAGCACTCTGAGCCATCTCAATTAGAAGATGAATACACCCAACTTTTTATCGGTGTAGGACGTGGTGAGTTAATGCCATTTGCGTGCTGGTACTTAACCGGCTCCCTAATGGAAAAGCCACTTGCCTTCCTACGTGAAGATCTCGAAATTCTTGGTTTTGAACGCCAAGAAAACGTGAAAGAACCAGAAGACCACATTGCGGCGCTATGTGAAGTGATGAGCATGCTGATCCGCACAGGTCGTGGTTATGAAGTACAACACCAGTTTTGGCAGAAACATATCCAAACCTGGGCAGAAAAGTTTTTTACAGATTTGCAGAGCGCAAAAACTGCCGTTTTTTATACTGCGGTTGGCTTGTTAGGTCATGCGTTTATGCAACAGGAAGATAACTGGTACCTGCAGTTATCACCTGCCGCACGTGAGGGCGGAAAACAATAAAAACAGGGCAAAGACAGACAAAATCTGTCGACGTTGATGCGGAGAAACAAAATGAGCCAGCAAGAAAAGCCTAACACAGGCCGCCGCGGCTTCTTGAAGAAACTTGGATTAGCGGGTACTGCCGCTGGTGCAGTTGCCGTAGCGGGCACTGCGCAAGCAAAAGTTACTACTGCTGAATCAGGTGAGAAACAGGAAGGTTCCGGTTACAAAGAAACTGAGCACGTTCGTAACTTTTACGAAACTTGTCGTAACTGATAGCCGCAAGAGGTGAGGAAATGAGACTAACGAAAAAATCCGATCAGCCTGCGGCTCCGTCGAAGGCAACCGGTCTAGGTTTGAGCCGCCGTCGCTTCCTGAAGAATTCAGGTGTAGCAGCGGGTGGTGTTGCGACTGCAGGCATCATGGCACCAGGCATGATGAAGCAGGCTGAAGCTGCAACTGTAGCTCCAGGTGCACCTACAGAAGTAAAACGTACTATCTGTTCACACTGCTCTGTAGGTTGCGGTGTTTATGCTGAAGTACAAAACGGTGTTTGGACTGGTCAAGAGCCAGCATTCGACCACCCATTCAACGCAGGTGCACACTGCGCTAAAGGTGCTGCCCTACGTGAGCACGGTCACGGTGACCGTCGTTTGAAATACCCAATGAAGCTTGTTGATGGCAAATGGAAGAAAATCTCCTGGGAAGACGCTATCAACGAAGTTGGTGACAAAATGCTACAGGTTCGTAAAGAATCTGGCCCAGATTCAGTCTACTGGTTGGGTTCGGCTAAATTCAGCAACGAACAAGCTTACTTATTCCGTAAATACGCAGCGATGTGGGGTACTAACAACGTAGACCACCAGGCGCGTATCTGTCACTCAACAACTGTAGCCGGTGTAGCAAACACTTGGGGTTACGGTGCGATGACAAACTCATTCAACGATATCCACTTCGCAAAATCCATTTTGCTAATTGGTTCTAACCCAGCTGAAGCTCACCCTGTTTCTCTACAGCACATCTTCCGTGCTAAAGAGCGCAACAAGGCACACATCATCTGTGTTGACCCTCGTTTCACTCGTACTGCAGCTCATGCGAACGAATACATCCGCATTCGCCCAGGCTCTGACGTTGCGTTCATCTGGGGCCTACTGTGGCACATCTTTGAGAACGGTTGGGAAGACAAGCAGTTTATCCAACAGCGCGTATACGGCATGGACGAAGTTCGTGCAGAAGTGAAAAACTGGACACCAGAAGAAGTTGAAAGTGTTACTGGTGTTAAAGAAGCACAAATGCGCCGCGCAGCTAAAGAGCTAGCTGAAAACCGTCCAGGTACTGTTATCTGGTGTATGGGTGGTACTCAGCATACTACGGGTAACAACAATACTCGTGCTTACTGCATCTTGATGCTTGCCCTAGGTAACATGGGTACATCTGGTGGCGGTACTAACATCTTCCGTGGCCACGATAACGTACAGGGTGCTACTGACCTTGGCGTACTATCTCACACCCTACCTGGTTACTATGGTCTTTCTGATGGTGCTTGGAAGCACTGGTCAAAAGTTTGGGACGTAGATTTCGAGTGGATGCAAAGCCGCTTCGACCAGAAAGTTCACCGTAAACTGAAACCTATGAACAACAAAGGTATTCCAGTTTCTCGTTGGATTGACGGTGTTCTAGAAGATAAAAACTTGATGGATCAGAACGATAACGTTCGCGTTATGGTTGCTTGGGGTCACGCTGTGAACTCCCAGACTCGTGGTCCAGAAATGAAAAAAGCGATCGAAAAACTAGATACCCTAGTAATCGTTGATCCTTACCCAACTCATGCTGCGGTAATGTCTGATCGTAAAGATGGCGTTTACCTGATCCCTGCATGTACTCAGTTCGAGACTTACGGTTCTGTTACAGCTTCAAACCGTTCTCTACAGTGGCGTGACCAGGTTATCGAACCTCTATTCGAATCTAAACCTGACCACGAAATCATGTACTTGTTCGCTAAGAAGTTTGGTTTCGAGAAGCAACTGTTCAAAAACATCGCTATCCAAAACGGCCAGCCTGTAGTTGAAGACATCACACGTGAATTCAACAAAGGCATGTGGACTATCGGTTACACAGGTCAGAGCCCTGAGCGTCTTAAACTACACCAGAAAAACTGGCACACGTTTAACTATGACACTCTTGCAGGCGAAGGCGGTCCAGCGAATGGCGAATACTACGGTATGCCATGGCCATGTTGGGGTACTGCTGAGCAGGGCCACCCTGGCACACCAATCCTTTACGATACAAGCAAATCTGTAGCTGAAGGTGGTTTGACCTTCCGTGCTCGCTTCGGTGTTGAACGTGACGGCGTTAACCTACTTGCTGAAGGCTCTTTCGGTAAAGGTTCTGAAATTAAAGATGGTTACCCAGAATTCACTGACAAACTTCTTAAGAAGCTTGGCTGGTGGGATGACCTAACTGCTGAAGAGAAGAAACTGGCTGAAGGCAAAAACTGGAAGACCGACCTTTCTGGTGGTATCCAACGTGTTGCTATCGCTCACGGCTGTTCTCCATTCGGTAACGCGAAAGCACGTGCAGTTGTTTGGACATTCCCAGACAAAGTACCTCTACACCGTGAACCGCTATACACGACTCGTCGTGACCTAGTAAGCAAGTACCCAACTTGGGATGACTCTGAGTCCATGTACCGTCTACCGACTATGTACAAGTCTATTCAGGACAAAGATCTTTCTAAAGAGTACCCAATCATTCTTACTTCCGGTCGTCTGGTTGAGTATGAAGGTGGTGGTGAAGAGACGCGTTCTAATCCATGGCTTGCTGAACTACAACAAGACATGTTTGTTGAAGTACACCCGGCTGATGCAAATACTCTTGGCTTTAAAGATGGCGAAGATGTATGGGTAGAAGGCGCTGAAGGCGGTAAAGTTCTTGTTAAAGCACTTGTTACACGCCGTGTAGAACAAGGCGTTGCATTCATGCCGTTCCACTTCGGTGGTAAGTTCCAGGGTAAAGATCTAACTGATAAGTACCCAGAAGGTGCAGCACCTTATGTAGTAGGTGAAGCAGCTAACACTGCTACCACTTACGGTTATGACCCAGTTACACAGATGCAGGAAACTAAGGTTACCTTGTGTCGCGTTCAGAAAGCTACTGCGTAAGGAGTAACAGACAATGGCTAGAATGAAATTCCTCTGTGACTCCAAGCGTTGTATCGAATGCAACGGCTGTGTTACAGCATGTAAAAACGCAAATGAAGTGGAATGGGGTATCAACCGTCGCCGCGTTGTAACTATCAACGATGGTGAGCCGGGTGAAACTTCGATCTCCGTAGCATGCATGCATTGTTCTGATGCTCCATGTATGGCGGTCTGCCCTACTGACTGTTTCTATCAGACAGACGACGGCATCGTATTGCATAACAAAGACCTATGTATTGGTTGTGGTTACTGCTTATACGCTTGCCCATTTGGCGCACCACAGTTCCCTAGCGACGCTGCTTTCGGTGAGCGTGGCAAGATGGACAAATGTACATTCTGTGCAGGCGGCCCAGAAGAGGACAACAGCCCTGAAGAGAAAGCGAAGTACGGTGCTAACCGTATTGCTGAGGGTAAACTGCCACTATGTGCAGAGATGTGCTCTACAAAAGCCCTACTTGCTGGTGATGCCAACGACGTTTCTGACATCTTCCGTGAGCGTGTGATCTACCGTGGTCACAACGACGGTGCTTGGTCTATGACAGAAGAAGATCTGTCTTACGACGCAACTCAGAAAGTCTGATAAACCCAACAGGTTGCCGGGAGCTTGCTCCCGGCACATTGACTAGAGGGGACATTATGCTCCGCTTTATTTTGCCATCTCGAATTGTTTTGCTGATTGCGCTGCTTTTTTCAGGCTTTGCTCAAGCAGTACCTTCAGATGCCAAAGTTGCTGGCTTTGCTGGCGCTGACTATTGGCAAGTAGTGAAGGAAGCTGAAGAAGGTCGCACTCAAGTTCAAGCACGAGAAGCAGGTCAATTGATCAATGTGAAAGGTGAAGAATGGCGCCACTGGCGTAACCAATGGGTTACACCTGCAGGTGCTTACGCTATTGGCGGCACCCTTGCTGTCCTTGCAATTTTCTACCTAATCGTTGGTCAGAAAAAACTTGATCACCCTCGTTCTGGTCAGCTTATTGAGCGCTGGAAACGATTAGATCGAGCAAACCATTGGACTGTGGCTATCCTGTTTATCATCTTAGCGATCTCTGGTTTGAGCATCCTTTACGGGAAGTTCTTCTTAAGAGCGGCCATGGGTGATTCGTTGTGGGCAAGCTACATTATGCTTTGCAAGCTAGCGCATAACTACTTAGGTCCGATCTTTGTTATTGGCCTATTGTTTATGATTGTTCGCTGGATCAAACATAACTTCTTTAACCGTACAGATCTAATCTGGTTCCTAAAAGGTGGCGGCATTATTGGTAATGCGCACCCTAGTGCTGGATACATGAATGGCGGTGAAAAAGTTTGGTTCTGGCTTCTAACAATCGTTGGTATTGTTGTTTGCGGTAGTGGCCTGGTTTTGGATTTCCAAAACTTCGGTCAAGTTCGTGAAACTATGCAGATTGCCAACTTACTACATGCTGCTGGTTCTTTGATTCTGATTGTTGGTTCTTTTGGTCACATCTATATCGGTACGGTAGGTACTGAAGGTGCACTGGAAGGCATGAAGACAGGTTACGTTGATGAAACCTGGGCTAAACAACATCACGATCTATGGTACGAAGAGGTTAAAGGCAAACAGGATAGTTAATTCCTGGTTGTAATATCTCTTACCCGGTGCCTTTTATTTAGCTGTACAACCCTTAATAAAAGGCACATCACTATCTTCACCATAACGTTTGTACATACCCTGACAAACGTGCTTCTTTTGCCGGCTTATCCAAGCCGGCTTTTTTGTGTCTGCTCTAACTCTAGTTAAATACTCTCTTCTGTAAGCACTTAAAGATGATCTACATCTACTTCTGTTGTGAACTTGTTTCTACGCAATGAGATTAACGAACGAAATTTTCTAAGATTTGGATCACTGGCTAAATCACGACGAGCAAACGCCTCGTATGCTTCCATATCCGGCACCATAATGACCAATACAAAATCGATATCACCCGTCACTTGGTAACACTGAGTAACCTCTGTGGCGTCTTGCATTTTGCGCATAAACATGTCATGAACATCGATAGAGTCTCGGATCATCTCAACCTCTACGATAATATTCAGCACCTTACCTAAAGCCCTCGGGTTCACTATGGCCACATCGGCCATAATGATGCCCTGCTCACGTAACTGTTTAACCCGTCGCAAGCACGCAGGTGGCGACAAGCCTACCTCCTCAGCCAGCGCTTGGTTACTTATTCGATTATCCACCTGCAGACATTTAAGGATATGACGATCGATACGATCTAATTGAACATCCATTAGATTCCACTCATTAAGATTTTTTTGTAATTAAATTAGAAAAAATTCGCAAAAACAAAATTTATATTAATTTCTAAGATAATTTTTCTAATTTTATTTTCACAAGCTTAATTAAAATAGCTAATTCAATCTACTGAAGTATTCCGATGATGATTAAGCCAGTCAGTACACATGATCTTTTAAACATAACACTGCCCGATCTTGGCCGTGAGATCTATGCCGTCTGCTTACTACTATTCAAGCTAACCATACCTATCATCATTGCTGTAAAGATCCTGGAAGAGATTGGCGCAATTCCTTACATCAGCGCTGCGTTAGAACCATTAATGCTATTTGTAGGCTTACCCGAGTCCATGGGCATCGTCTGGGCGACCACCATGTTGACCAATATCTACGCAGGCTTAGTTATTTTCTTTCAAACAGCGCCTCAAGAGAATCTCAGTGTTGCCCAAGTTACAGTTCTCGGCACGATGCTCCTTGTCGCTCATGGCCTACCGCTAGAATTACGAATCACTCAGAAAGCGGGTATGCGCCTTATATTTGCCTTTCTTTTACGCTTTGTTGGCGCACTTATTTTAGGTGCTCTGCTTAATCTGACCTATTCAGCAGGTGACTGGCTTAACGCACCTGTCGAACTGTTGTGGCAACCTGAAGCTACTGATCCAAGCCTGATTAACTGGATACTCACCCAACTACAAAGCCTTGCTATGATCGTGGTGATAGTCACAGCACTGCTCACACTTCTAAAGCTGCTCCGCTGGCTACACATAGAACGCTTAATGATTTGGCTGCTACAACCTTTTTTAAGGTTTATGGGCATCAGCAAGAAAGCCACATCTCTGGCGATCGTCGGTGTGACTCTAGGCTTGTCGTTTGGCGGCGGTTTGCTTATCCGTGAAGCAGAAAGTGGCAATGTTAGCCCTAGAGACTGCTTTTCAGCCCTTTGCTTACTTAGTCTGTGCCACAGCTTAATCGAAGACACCTTACTTATCATGACTATGGGGGCTGATCTTTCTGGAATTCTGTGGGCTAGGCTTATTTTCAGCATTCTACTCATCAGTCTACTAACCCGCTTAGTCTCTTTAACCAGCGATAGCTTTCAACAACGTTTTCTATTTAGAGACGTATCGCTGCCTAATACCCAAAGCCTAAAACAGTAATTTGATATGCAGAATCTGAGAGCCAGCGAGCACCAAAAAGGTATTTACTATGCTGTCGCCGCGTTTCTTATGTGGGGGCTTGTACCGGTTTATTTTAAAGCGGTCGATGACGTACCAGCATTTGAAGTCTTAGCACATCGAGTAGTTTGGTCTGTGGTTTTCCTGGGGCTTTTCCTTTTACTTAAAGGTAAGCTCAGTGAACTTGCTGCACTCAGAAACAACCCTAAAATTTTGCTCAGCCTAGGCCTGTCAGCATTAGTTATTTCTATTAACTGGCTAGTATTTATATGGGCGGTCTCCGAACAAAGAATTGTTGAAACAACCCTAGGTTATTTTATTAACCCATTGATAAATATAGTCTTTGGATTCTTTATATTTTCGGAAAGACTTCGTTTCTTACAATTAATCGCTGTTGCCATTGCCGCTGTTGCAGTGCTTTACCAAATCATTTTAATTGGTGAACTACCCTGGGTAGCACTGACGCTAGCCACCAGCTTTTCTATCTATAGTGTCTTAAGAAAGAAGATCCCGATAGACTCAATCACAGGCCTATTAGTTGAGACTTTATGGCTATTTCCAATGGCCTTGGTTTATATGATTTGGCTTAGTTCACAAAATAATTTTGTACTGCTAAATGGCTCTACAGAGGTACAAGTGTTGTTGCTGGCTGCAGGGCTGGTTACCAGCTTACCTTTGATAGCATTTGCCGCTGGCGCTAGAAGATTAAGTCTTACCATGGTTGGCCTACTCCAATATATAGGCCCAAGCATCGCTTTTCTTATTGCGGTGTTTTATTACAACGAACCCATGGATCAAGATCGACTCATCACGTTTGTGATGATCTGGATTGCTTTGGCAATATTTAGTGTGGAAGGCGTACTCGTGCAACAACGCAAAAAGCAGGATCTGATAACGCCTAAAACAGAAGAGAGTACTCAAGGCTAGGACAACGCCTAGCCTTGGTGAATGTGTTCTATTTAGCTTGTTTGTCTTTCATTTTGGCATTAGTTAAGAACAACGCTAAACCGAGTAAAGCCACTGATGCTGCATACATAAGAAGATCTGACGGTTCTGATATTTCCATCTCTGTACTTAAAGATAGAAACTTAACAATTAGCATCATGATGACCATAGCACCCAATTTACCTTTGAGCTGATCAATACTCTCAATAACCAGCAACTTCGGCCGCTGACTACTACCACCCTCCACATTCATCTTACTAATAAAAATTTCGTAGATACCGAAACCAAACATCAACATCACGCCGGCCATCAAGGCCTGGTCAATGATTTCAATAAGGATCATTAACAGCTCGGTACGCGCATTCAAACCAATACCCTCTGAGAAGGCTACTTGTGCTAAGTGGACAAAGTCATAAATCACAAAGCCCACCAGCAACAATGCACCGGCCATTACAGAAAAAACGGTCAAAAGCATAATCCATCTTAATGACCATAATCCTTGCTCAACCTTTCTCATCACCTAACTCCTTTTTTAAGGTGCAATTCTGAAAATTTGCGCAAGTATTTCACATGGTAATTGAATTAAAAACGCTCCTTCAGGACCGTTTTTATCATCCAACCGCCTGATAAATATGATACTGATAGCATCACCTAATGACTCACAAAAGAACGACATTTTTTTCACTAAAAGATCTATTCAACCTTGCCAAACAACAGTAAAGTTCACGCTGAATTATTTACTCGAGTTTAAGTCACCATGAGCACACTAACCCTTCAGGATAAATTCTTTAAACTCCGGAACAATCGTATATTTGAATTCTTTGTTGTGGCAGTTATCATCTTTTCTGCCTTGGTTATTGGCGCAAAGACCTACGATATTCCTGATCATGTGTTAACGCTTATTAGCTGGCTTGATACAGGTATCACTCTATTCTTCCTAGTTGAGATAACAGTACGCTTTATCGGTGAACCGGATAAAAAGAACTTTTTTAAGAACCCTTGGAACGTCTTTGACACGATTATCGTTGTCGTCAGCTTGATACCAATCCAAGACAGTGAAATGGCACTGATCGGCCGACTGATCCGTATCTTCCGTGTATTACGAATGGTATCTATGGTGCCTGAGCTACGCTTGCTCCTTAACTCTCTAATTAAAGCTCTGCCGCAGCTTGGTTACGTTATCCTGTTGATGTTCATCATCTTCTATATCTATGCAGCAATCGGTGCTTCATTCTTTGCCCATATTAACCCGACACTTTGGGGAGACATCTCAATCTCGATGCTCACGCTATTTAGGGTTATGACATTCGAAGATTGGACGGATGTTATGTATGAAACCATGTCTGTTTATTCATTTAGCTGGATTTTCTACTTAACTTTTATCTTCCTAACTACATTTGCGTTCCTAAACATGGTAATCGGTATCGTTGTAAATGTAATGGAAAATGAGCACGCAGAAGAAGCCAAAGAGAAAGCACTGGCTGATGGCGATTTAACCATCGAAGACCTTTCTAAACAGATCGAAGAGCTAAAGCAGCTCATTAAAGAGAAACAGTAAAAACGACAAGGGGAGCCATTTGGCTCCCCTTTTATTTAAAGCCTAAAACTGCGGCTAACTTTCCGTACTTTCTTTACGAAAAACGCACTCACTTTCAACCAGGTTATCTTGCAGCAATAAATCCTTACATGCCTCACACCATGCTTGGTTGTTAGGATCACATAATGTCGATACTGCCTGACCAAGATTTTCAGCTTTTTCTTCAGCAGTCGTAGGCTTTAGTTTGTTTTTTCGTTTATAACTTAGGGTCATAGCATCCTTGTCCATTTCGTAAGACATCTATTCTGGAAACACGATTAACTCTTGTGATTCTTTCCATGGTTTATATTTCTTCATAACACCAAGAAAGAGATCTGATTCTTTAAAATCTGATAACCAACTTTGCACATGCGGATAATCTGCAGCTTTAAACCAATCGAGATTTACATGCGCAAACTGCCGAATGAACGGTAAAAGCGCATAATCGGCTAATGATTTTCCACCCGCCAGTAGCGATCCACTGTGCTGTTGTAAAAGCTCTTCTAGCTGAACCAACCATAACTCACATTTATTACGGTAATAGGTCTGCGAATGCTCTGGGTGGCGATCAGAGTATTTGTACTTATCCAACCAGCCTTTAAACTCATAATCATTTGCTTCGATCAATTGATCAATCTGTTTGCTATCGGCATCATGCCAAGCGTCACAATCATTCTGAGCCAATGCCCAATGCATGATTTCTAAGCTTTCATCTATCACTGTTCCATCAGGAAGCAATAGAACTGGAACCGTTCCTTTAGGTGAGATTTCCAGCATATGTTCTGGTTTATCTCGTAGCACGATCTCTCTGAGCTCAACTTCAACACCGGATTGCTCAATTGCTAGACGCGCTCTGATTGCATAGGGACAGCGACGAAATGAATATAGGATTGGTCGATTCATATTCTGCTCTATTTTGGCTGATAAGCACAGAAACCCGGCTTAGGACCAACCTTAGGGTGATTTCTACATGTATCAGGGCGTTGTAGATAGATAGTACACAATCTTGTTTTTTGATCTAGATAGATACAATCATCATTAGCATAGCGCGATAGTGTGTAAATCTCTGATTTATGATTAAAGTGCCCTACCACACCCTCTTTCATCAAACGCTTCGCTAAACGCTTCGCAGGCTCACCTGCCTCGAACTCATCCACTACACCCATTCTTACTAAATCACTAAAGCGAACCTCTACAGGCAAGCTACAGCAAGTGCCTCTGCAAGAATCGCAGTGACTACTCTTATACTTCACCCAAGTACTCAAGTTATCTACGTTGGCTGCTGGAATTGTTTTGTTCATTTAGATTAATCAGCGTGCTATAAATTTGAGGGCGATCATAGCATTATCAAATGCATGAACAACCCCTAATTGTTTATTCGGAGCTTTAATGTCTGAAACCAGTTTTACAGATATTTTCACCCAACAAAAAAGATGGCGAATTATCGATGAGCCTATCTGCTGCAACCCTATACAAGCTCTTGAACAAGATTTCGCCTTATTAAAAGAGGTTGCACAAACTAAACGGGGTGCAACCGCACGCATTTGGGAAACAACCCAATGCCTAGTTGCCACTAGGAAGGAAACTCGATTCCCAAACTTTGATCAAGCCTGCAAACAACTCGAACAAGAACATTGGCCCGTTATCGTCCGTGATAGTGGCGGCACCGCAGTTCCGCTGCAACAAGGCATTATCAACCTAGCCATAATATTTCCGCAGCGTACAGATCAGGCTTTTAATTTAGATATGGTTTATATCGCCCTATGCGAACCTATTAAACGCGCACTATCAAAGATCGGACTCAAGGCAGATTATGGCTGCACCGAAGGCTCTTATTGCGATGGCCGTTACAATCTCAATGTTGATGGGCTGAAGATTACTGGCACAGCACAAAAAATCATGTTGTCACCGCCTAACAACAAAAATGTAAAGCAAGGAGTCCTAGCACAAGCGATGCTGATGGTAGATGTTGACTCGGCTAATGGCACCCATTGGGTGAATCGCTTTTACCAACTGGCTGGAAATGATCGCCGCTTTAAACCTGAGGTCGCAACCAGCCTTATTGATCTTGTTGACCGTGCACAGCAACCTGAACAATTTACTACCTATATCCGAGGACTGATGATTGAAGAGTTAAAAAAACTGACCTTGTCACGCTAATTTAATAATCACAATCAATAATAGCCAGCGTTCACGGATAAGAGCTACCGGGCAAAGGAAAGCCCACCACTCTACATAGGCTGTATCAACCTAGATACTTATCATCATAATAGCTTGTTCTTATTAATAAATTATTGCTTTAATGTAGTAACAACAATAAAAAACGAGCTGATGACCTATGCGTGCGCATAAACATTATTCTCAAGCTGATCTAAAGAAAGTCATCACTGAATTGGCCACTACTTTTAGTGATCGAATAGACCTATCTAAACCTGTGTGTGAGCAGCATGGTCAAGGCGAAGATAGCTATGGTTGTATCGCGCCCGATGCGGTTGTCTATCCTTTTAGTAACGAAGAAGTCGCTCAAGTCGTCAAACTCTGCAATCAATATAAAATTCCCGTCATTCCCTTTGGCGTAGGTTCTTCTGTCGAAGGGCATCTACTCGCCGTCAACGGTGGTATCTCAATCGATCTGTCAGAAATGGATCAGGTCATAGAAATAAATGCCGCCGACATGGATTGTCGCGTGCAAGCAGGTGTAACTAGAGAAGCGCTCAATCTAGCCTTGCGCTATGACGGCTTATTTTTCCCAGTTGATCCTGGTGCCAATGCAAGTATTGGCGGTATGGCAGCAACACAAGCCTCAGGCACTAACGCCGTACGCTATGGCACCATGCTTGATGCCGTTATCGGCTTAACTGTGGTAACACCTGAAGGCGACATTATAAAAACAGGTACACGTAGCCGCAAAAGCTCTGCTGGTTACAACTTAACGCAGTTGCTGGTCGGCTCTGAGGGCACCTTAGGCGTCATCACAGAGATCCAACTTCGCCTTCACCCTATTCCCGAAATCATTCGCGCAGCCGTATGCAGCTTTAAAACTGTGGCCGACGCTACCGATACAGTTATCAATGCCATGCAGCTGTCTATTCCCCTAGCCCGAATAGAACTGCTGAACAAGGCCCAAATGCAAGCTTGCATTGAATTTTCTCAGCTACACCAACTAACTGCTGAACCAACCCTTTTTATCGAGTTTCACGGCTCTAAAGCCAAGATTGAAGAAGACATTACGCTCCTGAAAGATATCTGCAATGAATTCGGCGGTAGTGAATTTATTTGGGCTGAAAATACCGAAGATCGAAACCGCCTATGGCAAGCACGACACAATGCTTACAATGCGGCTCATCAGATTATCCCTAACGGAAAAGTCCTTACAACCGATGTATGTGTTCCAATTTCAGCCCTAGCTAGAAGTATCTTACAAGCTGAAGCAGATGCTGAGTTAAGCAACTTACCCTGCCCAATCGTTGGCCATGTTGGTGACGGTAACTACCACGTCCTAATTGTTTTCGATCCAGATAATCATAACCAACATCAAGCAGCTAAAGCACTAGCAGAAAAGATCGTAAGCAACGCCTTAGCTCTAGGTGGCACTTGTACAGGTGAACACGGAATCGGCTTTGGAAAAAAACAATATCTGCTGGATGAGCATGAAACTTCGATAAATAGCATGAAGCTTGTTAAGCGGGCTTTGGATCCAAATAACATTATGAATCCCGGCAAGGTTATTGATCTGTGAGGCCAAAGCTTTGATCAAACAAATACTCCTCTTCAGCTCTCTACTCACATGCTCATACCTATTGACTGGTTGTGACAGCTCCGAAAATCAAAGCCTTCCCCCAAATCAAACCACAACAACAGCTCATCCAGCAAATTCTACTACTCCCCATGAAGCACAATCATCAACAGAGCTGATTCCCAAAGGTATCCTTTCTACTGACAAGCTAGAGCCTTTCTGGGGTGATCTTGATGAGATGAAAGATCGAAAGCTGATCAGAGCCTTAGTCACATACAGTAAGACCGACTTTTTCATTCATAACGGCAAGATCAAAGGACTACAAGCCGAACTTCTACAAAACTACGAAAAGCATATAAATAAAGGGATTAAGAAAGAGATAGACAAAACAAAGATTGTCTATATTCCGGTTACCTTTGATCAACTAATCCCCTCTCTTGTCGAAGGCAAAGGCGACATCAGTGCAGCGCTACTAACCGCAACAAACGAAAGAAAAAAGTTGGTAGATTTCACAAAGAGTAAATATTCAGAAGTATCCGAAGTCATTGTCAGGCACAAAACCGCACCAAAAATTGATTCATTAGAAGACCTTGCAGGAAAGACTATTCTCGTTCTGAAAGGAAGCAGCTACGCAGAACACCTTCATCAATTAAATAAACAAGCAGTATTTAAAGAAAATACTATTCATATAATTGAGGCTGATAGCACCTTACTTAGTGAGGATATTTTAGAAATCGTAAATGCAGGTATTTATAACTACACCATCATTGATGATTACAAAGCCAGACTCTGGCTTAAAGCTCTAACCAATTTAGAGATAGCTGAACAAATCAGTTTGAGCAAAAAGAACAGTCTGGGCTGGGGAGTTAGAAAACAGACGCCTCTTCTTCAGGACAGCCTGAATGAATTCATCCATTCGAACGTTCAGAAAGGCTCTCTTCTCGGCAATATCTTAATCAAACGCTACCTAGGTTCAACTAAGCGAATAACAAATCCCCTGCTCGATTTGGAACGCGACCGCTTAATTCGCTTACTACCTCATTTTGAAAAATACGCAGAAAAATACCACTTAGATCCTCTTGCATTGGCAGCACAGGCTTATCAGGAATCCCAACTCAAACAGGACACAAAAAGCCATAAGGGCGCAGTCGGAGTAATGCAGTTACTGCCTTCAACTGCAGCCGATCCAAATGTGAATATCAAAGCGATACACAAGGTAGATAACAATATACATGCGGGTGCAAAGTATATGGATTTCCTATCTCGACACTATTTACCCTCTGAAGAGATCACGCCTATCAATCGCTTTCTCTTAAGCTTAGCCGCCTACAACGCTGGTCCTGGCAATCTACGAAAAATGCAAAAACTAACGACTAAAATGGGATTAGATCCAAACGTGTGGTTTGGAAATGTTGAGATCGCAGCAGGCAGGATTATTGGACGAGAAACAGTACATTATGTTTCTAGCATCTATAAATATTACACGATCTATAATTTATCCAAACTTATCTATACCGAAAGGGTCCATACTCTTCAGCAATACGTAAAATAGAAATTGGAAGATACACAGAAAGAGACAGGCTAATGAAAAAGATAATCACGGGCCTTTGTTTAATTGCCTTAGGTGGATGCTACAGCATACCAAGAACCTTACCCGCAGATAGCTACTTAATAGATACAAGAATGGGACTGATGTGCCATGTTACAGAGTGTTATTACCTTGATCTAATTGGTAGCTCATCCGATGAGCTTACAGTCGCCAAAGCATATGGCCTACCCGTCAAAACTTACACATGGTCAACAGAACAGTTTGTTGAACTGATGCTCAACCCACCAGAACAGCTTTATAAAGCTGAAAAGCTATCTGATCATGAATACCAGATACCCAATAATGCAGCGACGACAGCAGCCTTCAAGGTACTAGACGATGAAGACCTGCTAATCTATCGTATTGGCGGTAATAGCAAAGGTTTGTAGATTACTAAACGGTAATTATGGCTTTTCTAACCAAATACGCCATGTAGTAGATCCATTAACACGCAGATAATATTCACCAGCCTCTTCGATCAAATAAGTATCTTCACCACCTCCACCTATGTGGAGGTTTTGAACGATATTATCTTCACTGTCGTGCAACGCTAATACAAAGATGGCACCGTCACTCTGAAATCTTAATTGGGTAGGTCCAGATACCTTAAACATCTCCGTTTTAGCTGTACGCTTACCTGCAAAATTAGGCTTCTTTGCACTCAACGCATTTAAATCTAAATTATCGTAACACTCCAAACGCCTATCAGGCTGCACTAGAGCCCTGCATTGTTCAAATGCCGTATTCACATCAGCAGATACAGGTAAAGGTGCTGCCAGAAACCCAGTGGACACAAGAGCCACTATAGAGCACTTCTTAACAAACATAATAGGAATCCTAATTTGATTGAAGTAAGCGGAGATGATCATAGGACTTAGCTTTAGTTTGCAGCTTACAGCTCCGTTCATCCTCTGGATCGTCACACAGGACTTCTACACCATCAGGGTAATGACTAAGATTTTTGCATTGCGCAACAAACATTAGGCCACCACTTTCGGTTTCATTGCGCGCTAAACTCTGCTCGACACAATCAGACTTCATCATTATGAGCCGCTTTACTTGATAGTCTTTTACAGAGGCCAAAGCACTCACAGAGACCAAACTTAAAATAAGAATAGAAAAAGTATTACGCACGAAAACCTCCCTTTAAATCAGAGTGTTAAACAAGCTTAACATCTAAAAATAAATATCAGGGATTTCGGGAAATGAGACAGACCTAAAGTACAAATTGTACTAGTACCCTAAGTCTAGGCAGGATCAGGACATAAAAAAGCGGCCCTCAGAGGGGCCGCAATAAACGCAAGAAGCTACTTGAAATAGCTTACTTGAGAGCTAGCAATGTTCAGATGCCAGCTCCCGTGGACTTCCGCTTAGAAGAAGCCTAGAGGGCTTTCGCTGTAGCTAACCAACATGTTCTTAGTTTGCTGGTAGTGCTCAAGAATCATCTTGTGAGTTTCACGACCTACACCAGACTTCTTGTAACCGCCGAACGCAGCGTGTGCTGGGTATAGGTGGTAGCAGTTCATCCATACACGGCCAGCCTCAATGCCACGACCCATGCGGTAAGCAACGTTAGTGTCACGTGACCATACGCCTGCACCTAGACCGAACTCAGTGTCGTTAGCGATAGCTAGTGCTTCTGCTTCGTCTTTGAATGTAGTTACAGAAACTACTGGACCGAAGATCTCTTCTTGGAAAACGCGCATGTCGTTTGTACCTTTTAGAAGAGTTGGCTTGATGTAGTAACCGCTACCGAAATCACCGTCTAGTTTTTCGATACCGCCGCCTGCTAGTACTTCAGCACCTTCGTCACGACCGATGTCGATGTAACCTAGGATCTTGTCGAACTGTTCTTGAGAAGCCTGAGCACCAACCATTGTTTCAGTATCTAGTGGGTTACCACGTTTGATCTGACCCATACGCTCAACAACTTTAGCTAGGAACTCATCAGCAATATCTTCTTGAACTAGAAGACGAGAAGGACAAGTACATACTTCACCCTGGTTGAAGAATGCTAGTACCGCACCTTCAACAGCTTTGCTTACGAACTCATCGTCCTGAGCCATAACGTCGTTGAAGTAGATGTTTGGAGACTTACCACCTAGCTCTGTTGTAGATGGGATGATGTTCTCTGCAGCACATTTCATGATGTGAGAACCAACTGGAGTAGAACCAGTGAATGCGATCTTAGCAATACGTGTGCTAGATGCTAGAGCCTGACCTGCTTCGCCACCGAAACCGTTTACAATATTCAGTACGCCTGCTGGTAGAGCTTCCTGGATGCACTCAAGAAGAATAAGGATAGATACTGGAGTCGCTTCAGCTGGCTTCAGTACGATAGAGTTACCTGCTGCTAGTGCTGGAGCAATTTTCCATGCAGCCATTAGTAGCGGGAAGTTCCAAGGGATGATCTGGCCAACAACACCTAGTGGCTCGTGGAAGTGGTAAGCAACAGTTGTTTCGTCGATCTCACCGATAGAACCTTCTTGTGCACGGATGCAACCAGCGAAGTAACGGAAGTGATCTGCCATAAGAGGAACGTCTGCAGCTAGAGTTTCACGAACTGCCTTACCGTTGTCCCAAGTTTCAGATACAGCCAAACGCTCTAGGTTAGCGTCGATTAGCTCAGCACACTTCAGTAGAACGTTCTGACGTTCGATTGGAGAAGTTTTGCCCCAAGACTCTTGTGCAGCGTGAGCAGCGTCCAGTGCCAATTCGATATCTTCAGCAGTGGAACGTGGAATTTCACAAATTGGTTCACCAGTTACAGGCGAGTTATTGGTGAAGTATTCACCTTTAACAGGAGCTACCCACTCACCGTTAATGAAGTTGCCATAACGTTCTTTAAAGGAAACAACTGAACCTTCTGTACCCGGCTTAGCGTAAATCATCTTCTAAGTGCCTCTTTATATTTATCTTACTGCCGTCTCTACTGACAGTTAATTTACTTTACCAACCAATATTAGCTATCCAGCAAGAAACACAGGTATCATCCCTTGGCATTGAAAAATTAATTATTTAGTACTAGTTATGGAGGCCCCACCCCTACGGGGTTTCAGAGATTCATCTCAGATCGCGCATAATACTAGGCACTAACCCACTGATTAACAAAGACAATCAGTGGCAACATCTCTCATTTTAAAGGCTCACCCCCCATATAAATAAACATCAAATAGCTATACTCTTATGCTATAAGGAATTTTCAAGGCGAATAAATTACGAGGCCGGAACGATGACGAAGTTATACCAAGTATCTACTTGGCAAGAATTTCTTGCTTTAGTTGAGTCAGAAGAACTCCGTGGCTGGGCATTTCGTGGACAACGGGATGCGGAATGGAGCCTTGAGAGTTCGCTCACTAGACGACTCAAGCAGTTTGTACCCCAAAGCAAATGGCATGAACGAGAAAGCAGGGCCATTCGTGTATTTAAACGTAAAGCTCACTATTTCCTAAATGATACCAGTGCACTTAAAGATGATTTTCGTTGCTTAGCCCTTATGCAACACCACGGCGCACCAACTCGGCTTTTAGACTTTACCAAGTCACCCTACGTCGCCAGCTATTTCGCTCTACAGTCCTGCACAACGCATGCTGCAGTTTATGCAGTAAATACCCCTGCCCTATGGCACAAAGCAACACCACCGGGCTTACCCGAGCTCACACGAGATGCAATTGACCCTCGTACGACTGACAGCCTTGGCAAATATTACCTTTCAAATAACTACCCGATCGTCTGGCCTGGTGAACCATGGTCGATGGATCGAAGAATCGTTGCCCAAGCAGGTACTTTCATGCTGCCTGGCAGAATCGATGTTTCAGTTGAAGAGCTATTAAATAATTACGAATATGATCAGCCACTTCTCGCTAAGATTGTCCTTAGCCCTGAAATCAGAAAAGAAGCAATGGAAGCGCTTTATCGAATGAATATCAGTAGCGCCACCCTTTTCCCTGATCTAGATGGCTTAGCACGTTCCATCTCATATGAACTTGAGGTTAGCTGGGTAGGCACACCCGATCCTAAAAACGATCAACTGATGCAGGACAAATGAGCGCGCTTCTCACATAGCTAAATAACAACCACAAGATTAAAATAATCCGATCTCTTAACTTGGAATCGGATCATGTATTCAGAAAGCCCAGAAATTGAATCCATCAACACTTGGACCTCTCCACTGTTTGTTACGACAAACCCTGATCACGAGTTCTTAAAAGAAGATCTTCTCAATTACATCTACAACTATCAAAAGCTTCACAATCAAACCAAAGCCGTTGCCAGCGAAGTAGCAGTAAGTGCAAAACATAAACTATTTGAGAGCAAGCTCTGCTTTCTGGAATCTGATGAACCGGTGATCCTTGAGCTTAGACGCATGCTCGAGGAACTACTGTCTGCCATAGCCACACAGGTAAACACGCCATACTGGCCAGAAGGCGCTGAAGGTGATGCAACCATCATTGAATCCTGGTTCCATGTCACTAAGGATGGCGGTTACCATGACATCCACTCGCACCCTAATTGCTCTTGGTGTGGAATCTATTATTTAGATGTTGGCGAGTGTGAATTGGGTACTCGCAACGGCATCAATCGCTTTTATGATCCTCGCAACAACGCCGATCATTATGGCGATGCTGGGACAGCCTATCTAAGCGAACAGGGCTTCTGGGACTTCCAACCTGTAGAAGGTCAGATTGTAATATTCCCGTCCTACCTAAAGCACTCAGCCCTGCCTTATTTCGGGCAGAAAGACCGCGTCGTGATTGCGTTCAACAGCATTGTTGATTTGATCTAATCACGCTTTATTTCAAGCACAAAAAAAGCCAGCTAAATGCTGACTTTTTTTGCTGGGACAGGCTGAGTGATATCGAAATATCACTCAGTTGTAAGTCAAAAACTTACTTAGGTAGTTTGAATGTCCAAACTGTGCCGCCCTGGTTTAGGTGCTTAACACGTTTAGCTACTTCACCACCCCATAGAGGTACTGCACCACCCCAACCGGATACGATTGATAGGTACTGCTCGCCGTTCTGCTCCCAAGTGATTGGAGAACCTACGATACCAGAACCAGTGTTGAATTCGTATTCAACCTTACCAGTCTTAGCGTTTAGGCCTTTTAGGTAGCCTTCAGGAGTACCAAAGAATACAAGGTTACCTTTAGTCGCTAGAACACCACCCCATAGTGGAGCGTAGTTCTTGTGACGCCATACTTCTTTACCAGTTTTTGGATCCATCGCACGTAGAACACCGATGTACTCGTCGTTCATTGGCTTGATAGTGAAACCAGCACCTAGGTAAGCTGCACCTTTTTTGTATGCAGTTGGCTCATTCCAGATGTCCATCGCCCATTCATTAGAAGGAACGTAGAACAACTCAGTGTCTTGGCTGTATGCCATAGGCATCCAGTTTTTACCACCTAGGAAAGAAGGAATAGCTAGAACAGATGTACCTTTCTTACCATCTTTAGAATCAGCTGGGTTACCTGGACGGTTTGCATCGTCATAAATTGGACGACCAGTCTTAGCGTCTAGGCCTTTAGCCCAAGAGATTTTATCTACGAATGGGAAACCACGGATGAAATCACCGTTCTGACGGTTAAGAACGTACATGAAACCGTTACGGTCAGCAGTCGCTGCTGCTTTTACAGTTTTGCCGTTAGCTTTATAGTCAAAAGAGATCAACTCGTTTACACCATCGTAATCCCAACCATCGTGTGGAGTAGTCTGGAAGTGCCAAGCGATCTTACCAGTATCTGGATCGATAGCTAGACGAGAAGATGAGAATAGGTTGTCACCAGGACGTAGGTGAGAGTTCCATGGTGCTGGGTTACCAGTACCGAAGAATAGAAGGTCAACTTCAGGATCGTAAGTACCGCCTAACCAAGTTGCAGCACCACCAGATTTCCAAAGATCGCCAGGCCAAGTTTTGCCTGCTTCACCACCGGAAATACCGTTTTCCATTTTCTTGCCATCTTTCCAGATGTAACCCATGTGACCTTCAACTGTTGGACGAGTCCAAGCAAGTTTACCAGTCTTAGCATCGTAAGCTTCTACTTTACCAACGATACCGAATTCACCACCAGATACACCAGTGATTACTTTACCTTTAGCAATTAGAGGAGCTGCAGTGATTGAGTAACCAGCTTTGTAATCTTCTACTTTCTTCTTCCAAACAACCTTACCAGTCTTAGCGTTTAGAGCTACTAGTTTAGCGTCTAGAGTACCGAATATTACTAGGTCGTCGTATAGAGCAACACCACGGTTGATTACGTCACAGCAAGGCATGATGCCATCAGGAAGACGTGCATTGTATTCCCAAAGCTCTTCACCAGTGTTTGCATCAACAGCGAATACACGAGAGTAAGAAGCGGTAACGTACATCACACCGTCTTTAACTACAGGCTGTGATTCCTGACCACGCTGCTTTTCACCACCGAAAGAGAACGCCCATACTGGACGCATGTCTTTAACAGTTTTAGTGTTGATTTTTGTCATTGGGCTGTAACGCTGACCACGTGGGCCCATACCATTTGTTACAACATCTTCAACAGTCATCTGGTCGTTAACGATATCTTTATCAGTAACACCAGCCTGTGCTGTGCCTGCCACAGACATCGCTGCAACTAGAGCAGACAGTGCGAATTTTTTCATTGTACGCTTCCTCTACGGATATTTTTTTTTTGGCGTTGAGAAGAGAGCCGGGAAATTTTCCCGAATCATGAAGGCAATTGTTTTGTTTTACAGCAAATACAACAATTAAACAGCAGAAGTACTTTTCTAGTCCCTTGGTAGTAATACCGCTATTTTTAAGTAAATTCAGCAGCTTACGCCGCCATTCAATAGCCCATTAGTCATAGTACAAACATGAGTATAGACAGGAATTACCGTTTAACTAGCCAAAGAAAGGAGCAAAGCAAAGAGGATTTAATTTGAGTTTTTCTATTTATAAAAACAAGCAGACTCAGAAAGCCTGCTCTTCATATTTGGGATAAAGGTGCGCAACAGTTCTGGCAAATTCCCGCTTACTTAATGCAATACCATCAAAATCTTTGGGGATCGGCAGTTTAATCACCTCGGTCATACTTAAACCATCCTGAGCTGCCCGCACTAAAACCCGATCCAACCAATCTAGATAGGCTAGCATTTGATCTAATGCTCTAGCGTCTGTAACAACGGGCCCATGACCAGGCACCATAACCTTGTAATCAAGATCCTTTAATTTCAGAATCTCTTTTTTCCACTGATGAATCCCAGGCGTATGAGGAGTGGTTAACGCTCGCTGATAGAAAACCATATCTGAGGCAAACACAACGCCGGTTTTTTCATCCATAACAACCAAATCCGAACCTGTATGACCCGTAAAAGGAAGTAAATGCAATCTATGTGAGCCAAGCTCCATTAACTGAACATCCAGTACTTTGCTTGGCGGGATCGCCTCAGTCGACCGCATCCAATCACCAACTAGTCGATACATATTTTCAGCAAAAGCATTTCCATGAAGCTCAATTCCCTGCTGTGTACCAGGGAGAGAAAGTATCTCTGCATCTGCAAAAGCTTGATTTCCTAAAAAGTGATCTGGATGGTGATGAGTATTAAAAACAACCTTGATAGGTTTATTCGTAACACTTTCTATTGCCGCCTTTAACGCTTTACCATATCTAAGGGATGGCCCAGTATCGATAACAACAACCCCATCTTCTGTTACGATAAAGCCAGTATTGACAATATTGCCGCCATTACTCTTTGAAAAGTCTTCCAACTTCCCCTTCAATAACCAAGTGTTATCAGCAATTTTTTGCGGTTTTAAATCATAAGAAAGCGGCGCCGCTGAAGCTGAATGAATCACTGCAGCAGCAGATAGGGCCAACAACAATCTTTTCATCAATCAACTCCTAGAGCGCATTCTCAAACTCATTACCACCATTATCTCGCATCCAGATACGATGACCTTGAGAACCATCTCTGACATCAAAAGTTAAAACTGGATTTTCACTGACAGGCTGAGACAACTCTAATTTTGCAAGTGGCGCACCTTCAAAGTTACGCACCTCTACATTCTCTATATAGAATTCAGGAATTGAACTAACTAAGCCGGTGTCCATCGGATGAACGACTTTAAGTTTATAGCGCCCCCCCTGCTCTCTGGGGAAAAACTTACTTTTCATTTCACCGAGATGGTCCTGCCAGTAGGTATTGGCAGCAGCGGCGCTTGGCGTGGTACACCCTCCACCTGCAGCGTCAAGATAGCTACCACCTAGATGCCAAACACCAGACTTAGAAAGTACAGCTGCTCTAATAGCAGTACCCTGCTGGACCTTAATGCGCATAGAAAGGTGAGGCACAATTTCTTTGTGGGGATAATAAGTAAAGATGTGCTGAATTGGATTAAGATCAGCAAAAACGACAATCTTATCGATCTTCCCTGCTAACGCTTCAGCATTAACAGTAATAGGAACCTGCGTAGGATCTTCAGCAAATTCAGGCACAGTGACTTTGACATTACTATCAAACACATATTTCTGATCGCCAATAAACTTGGCACGCATATGATCCCATAAAGGCGACTCTAGAGGATCTTGCTGGCCTGAATAACCAGCAATTGGTAAAGCAGCACTTATCAAAAGTGCTGCAACATTTCGCTTCAACATGGCATCCTCTTATTATTATTTGAATGCTATTTTTTCGAGCGTTGCTTTATAAAGCTATTTTACATCCTGGTAAAAAGCAGGCATCTCATAACTGAGACCGTACTTGCTATAAACTTCTTCCATTTCACCGGAACGAACCATAGCTTCGACAACATCACCTACAGCATAGCCAAGCTGTCTATAGGTATGCTTAACAGCCATCCCTATGTCCCATTTCTGCTTACCCATATTTGGATAACCATTCACGCCCAGCTTAAATTTCTTGTCGCCCGACTTACTGACTAACCAATCAACTTCGGCGCGCATTGCCATAACGGCATCTACCTCACCAGACTCCATACCTTTAAACGCTTCACGCGCATTCGTATAGTGGTGAGTCTTATCACGCATTCGCCCACCAAAAGCTGAAGTCAGATAAAACGCCGGTAGACTATCAATTTCCACCCCTACTGGGTGATATTGGAATACCGCCACTGTAGAAACGTTATCTAACTTTTCACTATCGTAAACAACTTTCCAGCTTTCACGCTGATAGGGCCCAAACATAACCACCATTTCATTAATAACGGCGCCTGTCGAATCCTGCATATAGCTGTATTCACGATCGTACGGAACACGCATCATGACATCGGCAATGGTTTTCAGTGCTAATGCATTTTCTTCATCTTTGTCGAGATAATGCCCTTTCCAGACATTATTTCTTAAATCATCTTCAAGGTTTTCATCTGGCGTGATCCAATGCTCACGGAATTCAACGCCTAGCTTTTCAGCAATTTTCTTACCGACTTCGACATCCACACCAACAGCTTTGCCGTTTTCCATATAGGAATATGGTGGGAAATCACGATAAAAACCAACCCTGATATACCCGCTATCAATTACATCGTCGTAATAACGAGCTTGCGCCAGGCTGCTAAGCAGGCTGGCGCAAGTGAAAATTATAGCGTTAGAAGCGCTTAACTTACTCATCCGTAGCGCGAGTTTCTAACCAAGCACGGATAGCCCAAAGAGCTTCTTGGCTTAGGTGTTCAGCCATTTTTGGCATGTAAACACGACCGTCACGTACTGCACCGTTAACAACACGGTAAGCATACCATTCGTCACCATCAACTCCTGGTTCTAGGTAACGTAGATCTGGCGCGATACCACCAGAAATCGCATCTAGACCGTGGCAACGTGCACAGTTTTGAGTGTAAGCAGACTCACCGATTTTAACCGCTAGTTCACGGTTTTCGTAATCTTCAGTGTAAGGGTTAGATTCTTCCCACTCTTCACCTAGAACTTTTAGGCCTGTTACATCGATAGCCTGTGGAGTTACATCACCGTGCGCCATTGTCTGGCCAGAAATAACTGCAGCTAACATACCCGCTGTAGTCATGCTCAAAAGTTTCTTGTTGATAGACATCTTTTTTTCACCACTTTAGTTTTTATACTCTCGCCTTCCCCAGTTAAATGAAATACTGACTGAGGGATATCTGCGTGTTCAGATACCTGACGATCATCTCTACATTAAGCCAAAGCCACCCACTCCAGCTGTTTGCATATATGATATTGCGTGTGCAAAATCAGCAAGAATTGTACTTTGGGTTCCAAAAACTACTCCCTTGGTAGGAATGTCGACCCAGATTGCAACCTAAGTAGCATTTTGTACGCCATCTATCCATACCTGAGCACTAATCCCTCTTTATTAGTACGTGACTTCTCCCTAAGACTCTCGGGATTTTATCCTGCACAAACAGGACTTAACCCCTGATTAACAGGGAATCCTGCCGTTGTCGTATATATACCCTTAAGCCGAGAATGGTTACCAGCGAATATCAATCGCAAGTTATAACTTTCCTATAACACTAGGGTTTATAAAAATGACAAAAAAAATAAACATGACAGACTTAAAGCCGCTTTGCGCTGCAATTGGTCTTAGCTTAGTAGCAGGCGCTGCTACTGCTAAACCAGTTACTTGGGACGACATCAAAAATGACGCAAACACTCCAGAAGACGTTCTAGGTTACGGTATCGGACCTAAAGCACAGCGCTGGAGCGACATGACAGAGATTAACGATAAAAACGTTAAGAAATTGACTCCTGCATGGTCTTTCTCCTTTGGTGATGAAAAACAGCGTGGTCAAGAAACTCAAGCACTAGTACATGATGGCATCATCTATGTAACTGGTTCTTACTCTCGCATGTTTGCACTAGATGCTAAAACGGGTAAGAAAATTTGGTCTTACTCTTACCGCCTACCAGACGACATCCGCCCTTGCTGTGACGTAGTTAACCGTGGTGCAGCTATTTTCGGAGATCTTGTTTACTTCGGCACTCTTGATGCAGCTATCGTAGCTCTAGATAAAAAAACTGGTAAGCGCGTTTGGAAGAAGAAATTTGCTGATCACACTGAAGGCTACACTATGACTGGTGCACCTACGATCATCAAAGATCAGAAAACGGGTAAAGCAATGCTTATCCACGGCTCTTCTGGTGATGAGTTTGGTGTAGTAGGCAACCTATTCGCTCGTGACCCTAAGACGGGTGAAGAGATCTGGATGCGCCCATTCGTTGAAGGTCACTACGGTCGCCTAGACGGCAAGAAGAGCACACCTACAGGTGATCCAAAAGCTCCATCTTGGCCTGATGATCCAAACTCACCAACAGGTAAAGTTGAAGCATGGAGCCACGGTGGTGGTGCACCTTGGCAGTCCGCTAGCTTCGACGTTGAAACAAACACTATCATCGTAGGTGCTGGTAACCCTGCACCATGGAATGGTTGGGCTCGTACTTCTCCAGGCGGCAATCCAGCTGACTACGACAGCCTATACACTTCCGGTCAGGTTGCAGTAGATCCATCTACGGGCGAAGTTAAGTGGTTCTACCAGCACACTCCAAACGATGCTTGGGATTTCTCTGGTAACAACGAACTTGTTCTGTTCGAATACAAGGACAAAGGCAAGACAATCAAAGCGACAGCTCACGCTGACCGTAACGGTTTCTTCTACGTTGTTGACCGTCAGAACGGTGACTTCATCCGCGGCTTCCCATTCGTAGACAACGTTACTTGGGCAACTCATATCGATCCTAAGACTGGTCGCCCAGTTGAGGTTGAAGGCCAACGCCCACCACCACCAGAGCCAGGCAAGAAAAAGGGTAAATCCATCGAAGTTTCTCCTCCTTTCCTAGGCGGCAAAAACTGGAACCCTATGGCTTACAGCCAAGACACAGGCCTATTCTACCTTGGCGCCAACCACTGGAAAGAAGACTACTGGACTGAAGAAGTTCACTACAAGCGCGGTGCTGCTTACCTAGGCCAAGGTTTCCGTATCAGAAAAATGTACGACGACCACGTAGGTGTTCTTCGTGCAGTAGACCCTAAGACTGGTAAGATCGTATGGTCTCACAAAGAGAAACTTCCTCTATGGTCTGGCGTTCTCGCTACCAAAGGCAACCTAATTTTCACAGGTACTGGTGATGGTTACTTCAAAGCATTCGACGCTAAGACTGGCGAAGAACTTTGGAAATTCCAGACTGGCTCCGGCATCGTATCCTCCCCTATCACTTGGGAAGAAGATGGCGAACAGTACATCGGCCTAGCTAGCGGTTACGGTGGCGCGGTACCTCTATGGGGTGGCGACATGGCTGACC
This sequence comes from Neptuniibacter sp. QD57_21, assembly GCF_047778075.1. Classification (GTDB taxonomy): domain Bacteria; phylum Pseudomonadota; class Gammaproteobacteria; order Pseudomonadales; family Balneatricaceae; genus Neptuniibacter. Next base: position 2,003,055 of record NZ_CP180549.1, read on the forward strand.
TAACTAAGCCTGTATCACAGGGTGGTTCTTTCTGGGTATTCAAACTCCCTAAGAACTAATAGTTACTACTTGATGTAACCCAAGCCCGCGAGCTCCCCAATGCTTGCGGGCTTTTTAGGATAGAGATATGAAAAAAACAATATTATTTACGCTCCTACTGTCCAGCCAACTTGCTACTGCAGATGACCTAGTGATTAATGGCTGCACCATTGCCCCAGATACTAAATGTCCAGGCGTTAATTTGTCGGGTGCCGATCTAAGCAATGCAGATCTGTCTAGAGCTGATCTAACTGGCGCAAACCTAAGCGGTACTATCCTTCGTCACGCAGTTCTTAAAAACACCAAGATGGAAAAAGCAGATCTATCCAATGCAGATCTTGCTCGCGCGGATATGAGACACGCAACAGTTCGAGGCTCAAACCTAAGCCATGCCAATCTTGAAGCTATCAACGGTTGGGCATTGTTCGCGCAGGACGCAAATTTTTATCGCGCAAATTTACATGGCGCAAATTTAAATTTCTCTCGTCTTAGCAGCGCTAAATTCGTAGAAGCCAACCTTCAGGCTGCAAATCTAGAAATCGCCTGGATGACAAAAGCTATTTTGACAGGCGCCAACCTTAAAAACGCCAATCTACAGGAAGCTAAGCTAAATGCCGCGTCTTTAGAAAATGCTGACTTCACAGGCGTTAGGAAGCACTACGCTACATTCCAAGCAACCTATATGGACGGCTGCAAAGGCTGCCCATTTGGTTGGTCTAAGAATTAAATCCAAACAACAAAAAGGCGCATCGAACTTTGTTCCATGCGCCTTTTTTATAACCAAACTAATGCTAGCTCACATTAGTTCCCACTTTCACAAGACCGGTCTCTATAGCCAGATGCACTAATTCCGCCGTTGAACCTATATTCAACTTACTTTTTAGTATTGCGGTATAGTTAGAAACCGTCTTACTACTAATACAAAGCTGTTCTGAGATCTCTTTGACATTATTGCCTTGCGCTAACATAACAAAGATCTCAAACTCGCGCTGAGTCATCTCCTTAAGACGCTTATCCTTTTGCTCAGGGCGCGACACCGCTAAACGCATAGCCAACTCATGCTCGACATAAAGCTGCCCACCAGCAACCTTAGTAACTGCTTCAATCAAAACCTCCGGCGTACAGCTCTTAGTGATGTACCCTTTAGCACCTGCATCTAAAGCCTGAGTTACTACAGGTATTTCATCATACATACTGAAGAAAAGTATTTTGATATCAGGACAGCGCTGTAAGATTCGACGAGTTGCCTCAATACCACTGATGCCATTCATGTTGACGTCCATGATAACTACATCGGGTGTTTCAGATTGACACATACTATATGCCTGATCACCACTACCAGCTTCTAACACTTCACATGGAGCAAGCATTGTCGATAAAAGGCTTGCATAACCCTGACGCACTACAGCATGATCATCCGCTATTATTATTTTCATACCAATTCCTGTACTAAAGGGATTTGCAGAACAACTTCACTCCCTTTTTTATCTAACTTATTAATCTTTAGCTCACCTGACACACAACGAGCTCGCTCTTGCATTGATCGAAGCCCCAATCCTTGAGACCCAGAATCAACATACCCAACACCATCATCCATCACCCGCAGAACAAGGGCTTCGCCATCAAAAACAACCCTAACTAAAACATGCTCAGCCTGAGCATGCTGAGCCACATTATTTAAAGACTCCTGAAGTATTCGATAGATATGCGTATTAGTTTCATCATCTAACGAAGGAATAAAATCTGGTAAATCTAACGACACTTTCACTTGGTGAGATTGACGCCAAGTATCGACCTGCGTACGTATAGCATCTAACAAACCCAACTGCTCCAATATAACCGGATGCAGCTCTCTGATCAGCTGCCTGAAACTAGTCTGCATCGCATCACAGTTGATCGATATTTGATTACCCACCGAAGCAACCAAATCGGTATTAGACGAGTTTTCTTTTACCAAATAGGCTTGAGCTTTAATACCCGTGAGATATTGCCCAAGATCATCATGAAGCTCCCTGGCAAGATGAGCACGTTCAGTTTCCTGCAAACGCATTAATTCATGGGTCAGCTTTAAGTTATCGCTCTGAGCTTCCTGAAGGGAGTGAGCCATAGAATTAAAATGACCAGCTAACTGATTGATTTCTTTAATAGAATACTCTTCAAGTCGAGCAGCATAACGGCCCTTTTCAATTTCATTCAAAGCTGCAAGAAAATCTGATACAGGCTTAATCCCCTGACGGACACCAACATAGATTGCTAAATTTGAAAGTAATGCACTCAGCACAAATAGGACAAATACGTGCTGTACAGATTCCCAAACTTCCTCAACCTCATCGGTAGGATCTGCTTGCAGCTTTAGCGCTCTACCGTCAGGTAGGTATCGGTAATATTCTTTTTCAGTGAGCCGATCAAGTCCCGGTATTAAATCCATAAACCAAGCAGGAACTTCATCATCTATCTCTGAAGACAGTTCATCATCTGCACCTACCTCCCCACCACTTAAGGAATCATCAACAAGGATGATCTTTACGTGGCGAGTCTCTCCTTCGAGCATACTTTCAAGTAAATCACTGTCAGTGACCGCAACACTGAGTAACTGATGAGTAAAGCTAAGCCCAGCAGTAACTTCTCGAGTAATATCTTTGGTAGCTTGCTGAAGCGTTTCATAAATCGTGATCGATAGCGCTACAGCAAACACTGCTGAAACTAGTAAATTTAAGCGCAGGACTGCATTCATATGTACACCTATACTGATATCTCTAACAAAATTAGAGAACCTTCTAAGTATGCTAATGAGTCCCTATTGGTAAGAATCCCTCCAAGGACCGAAACAAAGTACTACTTAAGTACTCATTTCAACCCATAGTGGGAACAAAATGAATTATGGGGCGAACTTAATTACACCAGCATCAACTGCTAAATGAACAAGCTCCGCTGTAGATGCAATCTTCAATTTACTCTTAATCGTAGTAACGTAATTTGAGACTGTTTTAACATTAATTCCGAGTGTATCTGCGATTGTTCGATTGCTCTGACCGCGAGCAAGCATTACAAAGACCTCGAACTCTCTCTGCGTCAAATCCCGGAGACGGCCTTCTGTTACATCTTGGTTATTTAGAGCAAGTTTCATAATCAAGTCATACTCAATAAAAACCTCACCCTCTCTTATCTTTTCTACAGCTTCGATAAGCGTTTTAGGGGAGCCTGACTTGGTTATATAGCCCATAGCACCAGCATCTAACGCCTGCTTCACCATCAAAGCTTCGTCGTACATGCTAAAAAATAGGATTTTAGCATCACGGTCTTTATCTAAGATTCGAGTGGCCGCTTCTATGCCACTAATACCAGGCAGATTGATATCCATAATCACTAGATCTGGCTTTTCAGCAAAATATAACGCCTCAGACTCCTCTCCGCTTGCTGCCTCGATTATTTCACATGGCTCGATAACCGTAGGCAAGACACTTGCGTACCCCTGACGTACTACAGAATGATCATCAGTAATTAGGATTTTCATCGATACTCCAAGATATAAACTTGCACGCCAATCTTACCACCTAAAGTAGTAATTGTTTACATCTTAGCAACGAAAGAACTATGGGGTGTAACAAGAGGAAGGAGAAAGCCTGCGTACGCTTATACAAAGCGCACTCAGGCTTTAGAAAGATACGGATTATTTAACGTTAAAAACGCCTTCCATTCCTTTATGCTCTAGGCCTTCAGCGAAGAATTCAAATTTACCCGGCTTAATTGGCACGAAGTAAATTTCAGCTTCACCTTCCTGTTCAAACTCCAGCTCTTTTAAAGTAGCTGCTTTAATTTCCATATCGCCAGCTTCTACTTTGCGCAAGAAAATAGAATTAAATAAACCCGGAGCTTTCAATGCGTACTCAGTTTGACCGCTAGAGATAATCTTTAACTTGTATGACTTACCCGTCTCAAGGTTGTATTCCTTTTCAGACAAGTGATAACGATTATCTTCGGTTCCTAGAACAAGATCAGGAAGCTTTGCAGGTCTACGTGTTAAATCACCTTCAGCAACAGCCGCTGTACTAGTAATTGCAATAACAGAAGCTAAGCCGCAAGCAGCAAGATTCTTGATTAAGCTCATAATTCACCCTTGGTTTAAATTACTTATTATTTATGCACTTAATGCTAAAGACCGAACTGGGTAAAAGAACCCTACTTCAGTACTAATTGATTTCTACTTTCTTCATATTCCGAGTTCACGAAATCCCACTTATGCTGGGCATAAATCATAATAAAGATAACCGTGTTTTATGTTTAAAAATCAATCTAAGCCAACATTGACGGTACTTGCCACATTTTTCGCCGTCGCAACACATGCCCAGGCAAATCTAGAAGTTAACATAGGATATCTTCAGCAGCAGATGGATAATGGCCCGGTTTTATCAAACATTATTCCCGACCCTGAAGATTCTGGCCTCAAAGGCGCAGAGCTTGGCATCAACGACAACAACACAACTGGCCGCTTCTTAAAACATAAGTATTCACTGCAACAGTTCGATTCAGAAAATCCTGAAGAACTTATCAGCAAAGCCTCTGATCTCTATGCTCAAGGCGTTCGGTTTTTTGTTATCAACGCCCAAAGCCAGACCCTCAAAGATATCGACAAAGCGCTTCCTGATGAGGCAGTTATATTTAATTCTGGCTCCCCTTCTGATCAACTCAGAAGTAAAGAGTGCAACAACTCACTACTTCACACCCTACCTAGCCGAGCAATGCTGACAGATGCACTTGCGCAATGGCTGAAAGCTAAGCGCTTAAATAAAGTGCTCGTGATTTCAGGGCAAAAAGTTGAAGACAAGGCGTATACCCAAGCATTCAAACGTGCCGCTAAGCGCTTTGGCTTAAAGATTGTTGCCGAAAAGCAGTGGGATTACGATACCGATTTACGTCGTACAGCCCAGAGTGAAATGCCACTTTTCACACAAACTAAAGAGTACGATGTGGTCTTTGTGGCAGATGAGCGTGGCGATTTTGGCGAATACGTTTTGTATAACACTTGGCTTCCAAGACCTGTAGTTGGTACACAAGGCCTAAGCCCTGTTACATGGCACCGTGTTGTAGAACAATGGGGCGCAGCCCAACTGCAAAGCCGTTTTGACAAGCTAGCTAAGCGTTGGATGACTAATGAAGATTATGCTTCATGGGCTGCCGTACGAAGTGTAGGTGAAGCAGTAACTCGCACGAACTCTTCTGACCCCAAGGTGGCTTACGAATATATTCGTTCCGAGAAATTCGAACTAGCAGGCTTTAAAGGCAGAAAACTTAACTATAGAGAGTGGAATGGTCAGCTTAGACAACCAATTCCTCTTGTCCATCCGCGCTCTCTTGTATCACAATCCCCACAGGATGGATTCCTTCACCCTGTAAACGAACTTGATACTTTGGGCTTTGATAAATCCGAAGTTAAATGCAGCAATTAATTGGAGTAGTCATGAATTTTAAAAAGTTATTAAAACCCCTTGCTGCAGGTATGCTGATTGCCTCGCCTCTACTACACGCAGAGCTTGCCTATGTATCGAACGAAAAAGATGACACCATCTCTATCATCGACCTAAAAAGCTTGGAAGTTGTTGAGACACTAAATGTAGGCGAGCGCCCTCGCGGTATTTTATTCTCAAAGGACTACACAAAACTTTATATCTGCGCATCTGATTCTGATACCGTGCAGATTATGGACCTTGCAACCAAACAGATTATTGGCGAGCTCCCTTCAGGTGAAGACCCAGAGCAATTTGCACTTCACCCTAACGACCGCCACCTATACATCTCTAACGAAGATGATGCCTTAGTAACAATTGTTGATACACAAACTAGCGAAGTACTGGCTCAAATCGATGTTGGCGTAGAACCTGAAGGCATGGCTGTTAGCCCAGACGGTAAAATTGCCGTTAACACCAGTGAAACGACCAACATGGTTCACTGGATTGATACCACCACTTACGAGCTTATTGACAATACACTTGTAGATCAGCGTCCACGCCATGTTGAATTCAGCACCGACAGCAAGATCCTATGGGCGAGTTCTGAGATTGGCGGTACAGTTTCTGTTATCGATGTAGAAACACGCAAGATCTTTAAAAAGCTTACATTTGAAATCAAAGGCGTTCACCCTGACCGAGTTCAGCCTGTAGGCATCCGCCTATCGGATGATGGTAAATATGCATTCGTAGCGCTTGGCCCAGCTAACCACGTTGCAGTTGTAAACGCTAAAACCTATGAAGTTGAAGACTATATCCTAGTTGGTCGTCGTGTTTGGCACATGGACTTCAACGAAGATCAAACTAAGCTCCTAACGACCAACGGCATTAGCGGCGACGTATCGGTTATTGATATTAGCAAAATGAAAGCTGTAAAAAGCATTAAGGTAGGCCGCTACCCATGGGGCGTAAAAGTTAAACCATAGTAGTTTACCCACCCTATCAAACATATAAGGCCCACTCTGTGGGCCAATTTTGTTTATACCGCAAAGAGATTCAGCAATGAGTATCAATGTAGAATCCGTAAGTTTCAGCTACGGCCCTAGACAGGCGCTAAAGGATATTAGTTTTTCGCTAGAACCTGGGGAGTTCCATGGCCTTTTGGGACCTAATGGTGCAGGCAAATCGACACTATTCGCTTTAATAACTCGTCTAAATGCCATGCAAACCGGCGATATTCGTATCAATGAGCTTAGCATCAAGAAGCAACCTTCTAGCCTAATGAAAAAACTAGGCGTTGTGTTTCAGCAAAGCACCTTAGATTTAGATCTTACAGTTCAGCAAAATCTTTTATACCACGCTGCATTGCATGGCATATCAAAAGCCCAGGCTAGCGATAGGATCAAACTTGAGCTAGAACGAATGGAAATGTCAGATAGGACCAATGACAAGGTCCGAAGCCTTAACGGCGGTCACAGACGCCGTGTCGAGATAGCACGCGCACTCCTTCACCAACCAGAAATACTTTTATTAGACGAGCCAACTGTAGGTCTTGACCCTCAAACCCGCAGAGCACTTAACACCCATGTCCGCAACCTTTGCACGGACGAAAAATTGACTGTGCTATGGGCTACCCACCTAATGGAAGAGATTAAGGAAGAAGACCACATCGTCTTGCTCAACAAAGGCCAGATCATGATCAATGACAAAGCATCTGAGATGTTGAATCAATCAGGCTTAGACAATTTCACTGACGCTTTCCACCAGTTAACTGAAAAGCCTGCTAAGGAGGCTCTATGAGCTTTGCCAGTTATTGGAACTGTTTTTATGGCATTCTAGTTCGTGAATTTCTGCGATTCGTACAACAGCGCTCTAGATTCCTCAGCTCGTTAGTTAGACCACTACTTTGGCTAGTGGTATTTGCTGCCGGCTTCAGAGCGGCATTAGGTATCTCGATTATCCAGCCGTACGATACCTACATCACCTATGAGACTTACATCGCACCCGGCTTGTGCTGCATGATATTACTGTTTAACGGCATGCAGAGCAGCTTATCCATGGTGTATGACCGTGAAATGGGGAGTATGCGAGTACTGTTAATGAGCCCCCTTCCACGCCCATACTTACTGCTGTGTAAAATGGTCGCGACTGCCTTGATCTCGCTTACGCAAGTTTATGCTTTCTTATTAGTGGCATTATTGGTTGAGGTAGAGCCGCCGTTAATGGGCTACCTAACAGTCTTACCAGCATTACTGCTAGTTGCACTTTTACTAAGCTCTCTTGGATTATTCCTTTCGACTAAGATCAAACAGCTTGAGAATTTTGCGGGGGTAATGAACTTCGTTATCTTCCCGATGTTCTTCCTTTCTTCTGCACTCTATCCGCTTTGGAAGATGCAGGAATCAAGTGAATGGCTCTATTGGATCTGCATGGCAAATCCGTTTACCCATGCAGTTGAACTAGTCCGCTATGCACTTTATATGCAACTGAACCTTGAAGCATTAGGCATTACAGCATTCGCTACAGCGTTTTTTACTGCTTTTGCGGTTACTGGATTTAAACCTCAGAAGTCCGGTCGCTAGAATAAGCCGAACAGTTTAAAGCAAAAAGCCTCTCTTCTATGAAGAGAGGCTTTTTTATGCCTTCAACGCTGATTCGAGTTCTGCTCGATTTAACTCACTCGTACTTTTATGAAGATAAACCGTGGCAGGACGCCCCTTTAACACAACCACCTCATCAGCCAAAGCTAACGCTTCATCCAGATCATGCGTTACATAGATCATACAACGCTTTGGATTTTCGCAAACCAAATGGGAGATTAATTCCCTCATCTCCTCTCCCGTACTCATATCTAACGAGGTTAACGGCTCGTCCATCAACACCATTTCGGGATCAAGCAATAAGCAACGCGCTAAAGACACGCGCCTCGCCATACCTAATGATATCTGTGAAGGATAATGATCCCCATATCCAGATAATTTTACGGCCCCCAGCATCGCTTCGACCTTTTCTGAATTAGGCTCAATTAGGGCTAAATTCTGATTAATCGTTCTCCAAGGAAGCAACCTTGGCTCTTGAAATAGATAACCTATATCTATGCTTTCTTTATTCCAGCAATGAATCGCATTTTCAGCCAAGCCGGCTAGCTTGTTTAGTAATGTAGTTTTACCACAGCCGGAAGCGCCTAAAATGGCAATAGTTGAGCCTGCCTTTAATTCAAGCTCTATAGGTTGAAGAATGGTTTCGTCGCCGTAGCAAATCTTATCAGATGCAAATTTATACACGTTCTGAACCTCGCTGCCAGCGCTGAGCATACCGATCTAAAGGCTGCAAAATACACCACTCGATCATTTGAACAATAAAGATAAAGGCAAAACTGTAAGCAAGGATTGTTGCTACATCAAAAAGCTGAAAGGCCATATGAAGCTGAAAGCCGACCCCATCAGAGCGCCCCAACAATTCTACGACTAAAACGATCTTCCATATCAATGCCAAACCACTACGCGTCGCGACCATGATGTAAGGAAACAGTTGAGGCCACCATAATTCTGTAAGCTTTTGCTTGAAAGAGAAATGATAGGCTCTGGCCATCTCCTCCAGCTGCTCATCAAACATGCGCCCACCTTCACGTAAGGTCACAGCGACATTGGGTAATTTATTGATGATTACCGCACCGACTGCTGCTGCCTCAACCAAACCGAACCAGATATAAAGCAAGATAATTACAACTAGCGCTGGGACATTCAGAAGAATAATTAATAGAGGGTCTAATATTCTGTTTACTGTGGAAAATTTCCCCATCAGAACACCGAGTAGACCGCCAAGTAACATGGCGCAGAAGAAACTAATCGCAACTCGCTGCAAAGTAATCAGTAAACTATCCAACAGCCTTTGCTCGGACCACTCAACTTGCAAGGCGCTAAACACCTCACCAGGTGTGGGAAGCAATACGTTATTAACGAACGCCGCACTGCCCCACCATACAGCCAAGAGAACAAATATAGCTAACAGCTGGTCACTCAAACGACTTATATTGCCCGCTGAACTCATAGACCTGCCTTATAAAACATATCTTCGTTCAGCTCAGCACCTTTAAGTGATGGTTTGAATTGAGTAATCAACTTATAGAATACCTTAGCATCATCGATCTGATCAGCTGTTATAGGACTAGGTATGCCATTGCGGTACCCAGCAATAAGTGCATTAAAAACCTGGTCATTCTCAGCCCTCATTAGTTTACGAAGACCTAGCCAATGATCATCCTCATTCAACAATTGGTTCTTAGCTGCCATTACTGCATCTACAAAGCTATTTATCAACTCAGGATTACTATCCACTTGATCTTGCTTTACTAGATAGCCAAGCATAGGCAACTGACTAGTCATACCCAACTCTGCCATCATATCTTGCAGACTTATGACAGTTTTATAGCCTTCAGTCTCAAGCCTCGCCCCGTAATGCCAAAACGTGACTAACAGATCTAGACGACCACTTTTTAGTGACTGACTTAATAAGGGTGGCGAGCCAAACTGAACCTGTGCATCCGCCTCGAGATTAAGCCCATGTTTTCGTGCTGCCGCCCTGAGTAAAATCCAACCCTTATTCAAAGGCCCACCAGCAACACCTATTCTTTTACCTTTAAGCTCCGAAAGATCAGACAGCTGACTAGATGCAGGCTTCATAACCATCCCAACCTGTTTAGAGAACGGAATAAATCTAAAAGATTCGCCCTTACTGTTTCTATCCGCTGCCCATAACCAATCAGCAACAATCGCATCTGCATTTCCGCTAGTCAGCGCAACTTTTGCAGCGGACATACTAGCCACTTTAATTATATTTAGATCGAAATTATTAAGCTCATCTAATTTTTGATTCTTTAAGTGCTGCAACTCCCAATTAACGGTACCTGAAGCTAAAACAGCCACTTTAAATTGAGGCTTCTCTGCACCACCCCATACAAAAGACGGAATTAAAACCAATAAAAACAATACATTACGAACAAAAAACATAAAACTCCCATATACAACAAATTAGTGGGGCAATAGAGAAACTTAAAATAAGCCTCAATGCTGTGAGCAAACATAGTACTTTCGTACCTGTTTTTTTGCTCGATGGTAGAATTTAGACCCACACTTTCGCAGGGTGTAATAGGCGTGTAGAGAAATAGTAAGGAAAGCACCATCTGGCACCTTAAAATCGCAATGTATTTATGCGCCCTATTACTCATGAATACAGGCTTTGCAGACGATAAAAGCGATTATGCTGATACAACAGATTTTGAGCTGTTTTCAGCAGAAGGTTACCGATTGTTTCATTATCGCAGCCCTACACCATTAAAAAGCCTACACGGGAAAACACTTTTAACAGAAGATGTAATCCACCTACTAGAAACGGGAAATAAGCCTATTTTAGTAGATGTGCAACCCATCCCCTGGAATCGAGTTTTCATTCAAAAGGAACCCAGACTCCATATACCTGGCAGTGTATGGCTTCCTAACGTAGGCTTAGGCGAATTAGATGACGACTGGTCAGAATACTTCCAATCTAATCTGGAGCGCTTAACAACCGGCGACAAAAGCCTCCCAGTAATTATATACTGTCAGGCCGACTGCTGGATGTCATGGAATGCTTTAAAACGAGCTTCCGAATGGGGTTATACTAATCTGCTGTGGTATAGAAACGGCTCTGATGGCTGGATTGAACACGATTTAGAAACCAGTATTGCCAACCCTGAACCCTTTACACTAAAGAAGCATTAAATTTTACCAAGCATTAAAGTCTTACACGGAGTAAGATAGAGATAAGCTCAGGATGAGAATATAAGCTCATAATAAATATAATGAAATTGGAGATATTGTCGTGTACAAGATCCTGATCGCGGATGATCATCCGCTGTTCCGTGAAGCTATCATCAATGTTATCGAAAACAGCTTTACTGGCTGCCAGACACTGGAAACGGAAGATCTGGATAGTGCGCTTACAATCGCTCAAAATGAGGAAGAGCTAGATCTTATCCTGCTTGACCTTAACATGCCTGGAATGAACGGCCTTAATGGCTTGATCACACTGCGTAACGATCTACCAACAGTACCTGTGGTAATCGTATCAGCAGAAGAAGACAAGCAAATTGTACTTCAAGCTATCACCTATGGTGCTGTTGGCTTTATCACCAAGTCTTCACCTCGTGATCAAATGACTGAAGCTCTTCAGCAGATTCTTGCCGGCAACGTATATCTGCCTTCAGACATTATCCGCGCGAGCCAGCCTGATAGCCGACGCACTCAGCGCAAGGACGAAAACCAGATTCCACCAGAACTTTTATCATCTTTGACACGACGCCAACTGTTAGTACTTGAGCGTATGTCTAAGGGTGAATCCAACAAACAGATCGCTTACAACCTAAATATTGCGGAAACAACGGTAAAAGCCCATGTATCTGCAATCCTACGTAAGCTTGGCGTGCACAACCGTATTCAAGCAGTTCTATCTGCTGGCAACATTGACTTTAACGAATATCTTAAGCGCTAAACCTATATATTGGGTGACTGGTTCCAGTCACCCTTCCTTTACTCTCTCTTCTGGTTCAAACCATGCCAATAGGGATATATTGCCCACAAGGCAACAGCTTAAACGAGCGCAATTAGCTTATAGATTTAGCTTGATAATATTTTGATAGGGGAACTCGCAGGCCTATGCGACCTGCTGCTCCAAGAGATGTATTAGTGTTGTTTTTAGTTTAAGCGGCTTAATTGGCTTGTTGACGAGAATAAAACCAAGATCTCGAATCTCCTGATTAAGCTCCTTACTGTAGTTGGCAGTAATCATCAGCACAGGCAAATCACTTTCCACTCGCGCGGTTACCATTTTGGCAGCATCAATGCCTGTTTCATCATTATCGAGATGATAATCAGCAATTAACAAATCTACTGGATCTTCTTCAAAATCGACCTGTTGCGCCAAATCATCAAAGGACAACGCTGTCACCACATGACAACCCCAACCCGACAATAATATCTCCATCCCTTTACAGATAGATTCATCATTATCAATTAACCAGATACAAGCACCTGACAAGCGCTCAGTTATCATTGGAATATGTGGACCGGTAACCTCAGCAGGCGCCAAAGGAACACCTTTAGGTACTTTCACTCCAAATACAGAGCCCTTACCCTCAACAGAATCCACTCGAATTTCGTGACCTAACACTCGAGAAATCTTATCTACGATTGCAAGACCCAGCCCCAAGCCTTTCTCTTGACCAGGCTGATCAGATTGAAGACGCTTAAACTCTTGGAAAATTTCTTGAAGCTTGTTGGATGGTATACCAGGGCCAGTATCATACACCTCGATCCAAACCGAATCTGGCTCATGCCTACAACCGAGTAGAATCTTACCCTCTTTGGTGTAGCGTATGGCGTTAGTTAAGAAATTACGCAGTATCCGCGCTAACAATTGTGAATCTGACTTAACAACTGCACCACTTTTCACATAACGAAAATCAATTCCCTCAGCATTCGCCAACTGCTGGAATTCAGGCGCCAAGGTGTCGAACAAGCTTTGAAGATTAAAGGTAATCACGTCCGCCTTTACTACACCAGCATCAAGCTTAGAGATATCAACCAACGTACGCAGTAGCGATTCCACATCATCCAGAGAATTTGAAACCGATTGTGCTAAAGAACAGTTCTTGGGATCTTCAATCTTTTCAGCCAAAGCTCCTGAGAATAATCGAGCTGCATTCAACGGTTGAAGCAAATCATGACTTACTGCTGCTAAGAACTTAGTTTTAGAAAGATTGGCTTGCTCTGCTTCCATCTTTGCATCTAGTAGACGCGATTCAACCTGAACACGCTCAGTAATTTCCGACCGTAGCTGTTCGTTTAGCTCTGTCAGTTCAGATGTACGCTCCTCTACCCTTTGCTCAAGCAACTGGTGCGACAACTCTAGCGCTTCTGCTGATCGACGTCGCTCTGTGATATCTCGAATCATAACGAAGAAACCATTAGGGTTTCCGTCTTTATCGATATTAGCGACATATGATTTAAGCATGTAACGCTCTTCACCGAGCGAATTCGTCTGCCAAGTTTCGAAAGTTACATTACGACCCGACAAAGCTTTTTCTACGTAAGGACTTAAGCGTTCGTACTCATCCGGTGAATACACATCATGAATACTCTGGCCATTTAATTCACCATCAGCACGACCAAACCATTCGCTGTACACTTTATTAGCAAAACCGTAATTCAAATCTTGGTCTAAATACGCAATCAACGCCGGGACGTTATCCGTAATTAAGCGGATCCACTGCTCATTTTGACGTAGAGACTCTGCATATCGATGACGCTCAGTAATGTCTGTATAGGTATTTACAAAACCGCCTTGAGGCATAGGGTGAGTACGAACCTCAATTACCTGCCCCTTATCACCTCTTTGCTCCGATGCTAACACCTCTCCTTGCTGAGCAGCTGTTAGCGCATGCTGAAGAATTGAATGATTATCGAGCATAAGCGCTGCAAATGGAGGATAAGCCTGCACCTGCTCTTGTTCCACGCCCGTAAGATCAAGAAATCGATCATTCCAAAGCTCAACACGACCTTCCGGGGTAACCAGCACGACACCTTGTGAAAGGTTATCTACAGTATTTTGAAGCAACTTTGTTTTCTGAGCTAAAGCATGCTCTTTATCAGCTGTTTCTCGTTCTTTCAGCGCCGTGATATCAGTATAAAGAATTACTAGACCACCATCCTGTGTTGGCCTTTCTGACATCTGAACCCAGCGTCCATCGTTTAAACGATAGACCTTACTACCAGTGTTTGTATCAGGATATTCTTCATCAATTAGACCGCTTTCACGAGCTAGACGCCCAATATCCTGAATGGTGGTGCCCGTCTGAATAGTTAAACCCGTTGACGCCCAAACACTACTAAATTTGCTGTTAAAGAGAACAATTTTTCTATCTTGATCAAAAAGAACAAATGCATCAGATATACTTTCGATAGCATCGACTAAGCGCTGGTTAGCTATAGCCGCCTGATTATTCGCAAGCTTTAGAGCCCTATGACTTACCTTAAGCTCTGAAAGAACTCGATTGAGCGCCTCAGTACGTTCCCTAACCTGCTCAGCTAATACTACAGAATGCTCAAAAGCAGAATAAGGGTTTGCACTTTGACCCCCACCAGATTCCACCCTCTCAACCAAAACAGAATTAATCTTTTTCAGTTTGCGGTTTTCTTCTTCTAACCTAGCAATTCGATCTTTAAACGCTTGATCAGACATTTAGATTTCTCCCAATGGCTACAGCAGTAAAGGTCTGATTTATATGCATCCCCTCTTTTTGCTCTCCATAGGTATTAAATCCAATAACGTTATTTCGTCGGAGTAAATCCGAGATTTGCTGAGAGTTACCTCTCAATTCACTCTCCAAACGCCGCAAGAAGCAGTCACAACCAATGATTAACTGAGGCTCACCTATTTTTTCTTCAATTACTTCAAGCTTACTAATCAGATCAGCAGCCATATCGCCAGGCTTCATAACAGTCAGAACAATGCCATTTTCAACCGCACAATAAAATTTCATGCTGAGGTCTTCGTTAACCTGCTGAATAGAACGCACGAAGTACTCTTCGCCTAGCTTCACTGCAATAGGGTTTAGTGCAAAAACCTCATGATTTAAATCTTCTACTGCAACACCAATCGCCCTTGCATACTCAAGCGCTGCTGGTTCAGCATTGATCTCATATACACATCGACCATCTGCATCCGCTTCAGTCACAACCAATTTGTCATTACGATGATTCATATGATGAGTGCTAAATACTTCGAAGTCATAAATGGTATTTACCAGCATAACTACTGCAGCATCGGTATGAAATTCACCATTGTAGAAGACATGTGTTTTAGCAAGATGGATGTCATCACCGGCTGAACCTCCGAAGCTAGGAATACTGCCAAGCGCAGAGTTCAGGGTAACAAGTACGTTTTCTTCTTGAATTGATAAGCCATCAAGCAAAGTCAATGCAAAGGTGTTACCTTTGATCGGCGCGATTTCATGATGACGGCATCCAGAAATTAGTTGATCAACCAGCATTTGCGCATCCGTCAAACTAAAGTCATCAAGGCATTCTATTGATGCAGCTTCAACAGCAAAGCCCGACTGCTTAAAGCCTATTGCAGTGATACATCCTTGACCATAACCATCAGGAGTAATTTCACCAGCTGTAGTACAACCAACAACTTCCGTAGTAGGAAAAGCCTTGTTAAGCGCAGAAGCGAGCTCTTTGAGTGGATACTCTGCAGAACAAAAAAACGTGATAAAACTGATATCTGGAGAATCAAGCTGCGACAAAAGATCATTTGCGGCAGTGATTGGATCAGAACTAAATGATGCAGCAAGCAGAAACGCGGAGTCCTGAGTCAATTGTCTACCCTCGGGATAAGCTTAATCATTTCATTCTAGGTCTTGAGGATGAATCAACAAATACTACTTGTGACCCCTTTTTAACAGACAGTAAAGATAAAGAAAATCAACACACCAAATGTGTCAACAAAGCCCGTAATTTACCTGGTTTTACCGGCTTATTGATCAAAGAAAAGCCTTTACTCTCAAAAAGCTGGCGACATTCACTACTTCTATCTGCCGTTAAAATAACTGCAGGAATATCCAAACTAAAATGCTCTCTAAGCCCATCAATCGCATCGGTTCCAAGTAGGTCATAATCCAAGTGGTAATCAGCAAGTATCAATTCTGGGACTATATACTCGTCCGTACACTTATCTATGGCCTCACTCAGGCTGGCAGCAGTAACGACGAAGCAACCCCACTGCGTGAGCAATGCCTCCATACTCGCTTGAATATTTTCTTCATTATCTATAACTAAAACAACAAGATTAGATAACTGATCGCTACCAAATTGACTGAATTGCTGCCTTGGAAGCTCCATCGAAATTTGCTCTACTAATGGAACCTCAACTGCAAACATAGAACCCTTGCCAGGTACGGATTTAACAACCAGCTTATGCCCAAGCATATGCGCAATACGCTCCACTATAGCAAGACCTAAGCCAACACCTTGACGATCTTTAGCCGACTTATTTTCTAACTGCTGAAACTCTTTAAAAACAAGCTGCTGCTTTTCTTCAGGAATACCTAGCCCGGTATCCCAAACCTGAATGCTCAACATCGCCCCTCTACGGCGACAACCTACGAGTACGCGTCCCTCATCGGTATATCGGATTGCGTTACTGATAAAGTTTCTAATAATTCTCAATAATAATCGAGAATCACTTGTCACAGCTGCGGAGCACTCAGAAAGCTTTAACTGAATACTCTTAGCTTCAGCAACAGCCTGAAACTCATTTACCATCGATAGCAACAGCTGATTGATACGAAAATCAGAGATATCTGGCTGCACCGCATTTTGATCCAGCTTAGAAATGTCCAATAAATCAGTTAAGAGATCTTCCGCATTTTCCAACGCCAAATGAACCCGCTCAACAAGGTGAGCATCTTGAGCATGCAGAGAGCGCTCTCGTAAAGCCGCAATAAGTAATCTAGCAGCATTCATGGGCTGTAATAGATCGTGACTTGCAGCAGCAAGATACTTATCCTTACTTTTATTAGCGTCCTCTGCGATATCCTTCGCAATTTTAAGCTCTTTTTGAATTTGCTCCCGCTCTGCAATCTCTTGAATGAGCTTATCATTTAGCGAAACCAATTCCTGAGTACGATTCGCTACCCTAACCTCAAGCTCGACATTTAACTGTTTTAATCTGTCCTGAGATTTTTTTCGTTCGGTAATATCTTTAACAAACCCTTCAATAATAGGCCCATTACCATCAGGGTCTTTAGATAATGCACTGACAGAAACGTGTAGGCACTGACCATCCTCTTTGAGAAACAAAGTCTCAAAATTAAAAACTCTGCCATATTGCGCGAGCTGATAACGAAAATCAGAATAGGCATCAGCACAACAGAAAAGAAGCGAATCTAGCTGCGTAATTCTCTGAAGAAACTGCTGTTCAGAATCGTATCCGCATAACTGAACCATTGCAGGGTTAGCAGATATTATCCCTTCATCTAATTTAGCCTGAAAAATTCCATGCAACGCATTTTCAAACAACCATTTATAACGGTTCTTTTCACGCTCAAGCTCTTCAATCTTGGTGACTAATTCAGAATGATAGTTTTTTCGAGACGAGTGATTCCCTAAACCAATTAAACTTTCTACTGTTTGGTTTTGGTTATTAAAGCGCTTCTTCATAAACCACTTCTACATCTCGCTTGTTGGACTTACGGGGATTGGTAAGAATACATGGATCTTGTAGAGCATGATCAGACAGAACCGGGATATCCACGATATTTACCCCATTGTCTTTTAATTTCTGATCCAACCCAACATCCTGCTTTAATTGAACAACTTTATTTCTTAAAGCTACCTGAATTTGACTCGTACTCAGGCCTTTAGTTGCAATGCCCATAGTCTCAGCAACAACTTTGAATCTATCTTCTGCTTCAGAATAATTAAAATCAATTACGTGCTCTAACAACATGGCATTACATAAACCATGCGGCAGATCTTTATACCCCCCCAAACTATGTGACATAGCATGCACAGCCCCTAGGATCGCATTAGAAAATGCAAGTCCCGCCTTCATTGAACCAAGCATTACCTGTTCACGGAGATAAATATCTTTTGGCTGCTCAACTAAAGTAACGATGTTATCGTTAATTAGCCGCATAGCATCAAGAGCATGCATATCTGTTAGCGGCCCAGCCCCAGTAGACACAAATGCCTCGATGGCATGGACTAGAGCATCAATTCCGGTACACGCACTTAGGAATGGATTCATTGTCATGGTTGTTTCGGGATCAATCAAAGCAACATCTGGGACAACAGCTTTACTGACAATAGATATTTTAACTTTTTCAACAGGATCGGAAATAATCGCAAATTGAGATACATCTGCCGAAGTACCAGCTGTAGTCGGAATAAAGATAAGAGGAGGTATTGGCAGATGAATAGTATCGATACCCTCATAATCAAGAATATGTTTACCATTAGCACAAACTATCCCTATCCCCTTAGCGCAATCCATTGGGCTACCACCACCAACAGCAACAATGACGTTGCAGTTATACTCTTGGTAAATTTGAGCGCCTGCCATGACCTCTTCTGCTCTCGGATTTGCTGATACAGCATCAAAAACCATATGCTCTATCTCTTCATCATCGAGTAATTGAGAGATCTCTTCTACCCAACCCGCTTCTCGCACTCCCTTATCTGAAACTACCAGAACCTTACGAGCACCAAAATTTTTTGCATAATTGGCAACAGAGCATCTAGCACCTGCACCAAAAATTATTTCTGGAGAAACGAACTTCCTAAGATTTGAAATGTCTCTATTCATTAGAGGTTCTCAACTGAACTACCCTGCTTTAGCAGATATAAGCAAGCAAGTTTACATGAACAAATATCTAGACCAAAGTGACATACACATTAATGAAACATATAATGGATATCATTATCATTGATCGATATTTTGCACTGCACAATTTTTATGCACTTAAGTACATAATACCTACCAAGCACCTATGATGTAAGACCTGTACATCCATAGAATTCAATACTTTAGCCCCAAAACCCACACAAACCATGGTTCTATCTAAAAGGAACTATAGAGCCATGTAAGCATTCCTAACACTTGTCGATAATCTCCTCCATCGTTAAACAAACTAAATTCCTTAATTGGGGGCGACATGAAAAATAACAAAGCCAAGCTGTTAGCTGTAGCAGTTGCAATGGGCATGAGCGCACACGCAAGCGCTGCAATTGAACTGTATAACCAGGATGGCACAACTTTCTCTGCTGATGGTCACTTCAACGCTTTCTACGTTCACACTGATAACGATGCGAACGACGAAGACCAAGCACGTGTACGTATGGGCTTCCTTCCTAACTACATCGGCTTCAACGTTTCTAAGCAGATTGATGATCTAAAAGTTGGCGGTCGCTCTTCTTTCTGGGTTACGATCAACGACGGCAACACTGAAAACACTGACACTGCAATTGACGTTCGTCAATTCTACGCTACTGTAGACGGCGATTTCGGTCAGGTTCTTTTCGGTAAAGATTTCGGCCTATACGGTCGCTCCAACATCTTCTCTGATGAACTACTACTAGGCACTGGTCTTCCAACACCTGTACTAGACGAAGTTACTCTAGGTAACATTTCTATCGGTTACCCATATGCTGGTCCACGTGCACAGGTAACTTACCGTTCTCCTGTAAACAACGGCTTCCAGATTGCTGTTGGTGTTCTAGACCCTGAAAGCGGCGAGTCAATTGACGCTAACACTGATAACAGCGCTCGCTTCGAGACTGAAATCACTTACGCGACTGACTTCGACGGCGGCAAATTCAACGCTTGGATCGGCGGTGCTATCGGCGAAAACGACGCTAACGACGTAGACGCACACGGTATTGCTTACGGTGCTCGCATCGCTATGGGTGGCTTCCAGTTCACAGCTTCTGGCTTCGATCAAGAAGGCATCTCTACTGTATTCGCATCTGACCTACTAGCTGACGAAACAGACACTGATGGCTACCTAGTTCAAGCTGCTTACCAGCACGGCGACCACCGTTTCATCCTTTCTCACGGTGAAACTGACACTGCAGCTGGCGGCGAAGACGAAATGCAGTCTATTGCATACATGTACAACGTAAACAGCAGCCTAAAACTGATTGCTGAATACGACAATGCAGACTCCGAAACACTTGGTGAAGACACTGATCAATTCGCTATCGGTGCTGCACTAAGCTGGTAATTACTACTTAAAGTAATTAGCTAGATATTGGCCGCCGCTCTGTCCCCCCCTTCTCCAGAGCCGCGGCCTTCTTTTATTTAGACCCCATCACTTCTTCGCCCCCCACTAAAGCAATTCGCAATTCGCAATTCGCAATTCGCAATTCGCAATTCGCAATTCGCAATTCGCAATTCGCAATTCGCAATTCGCAATTCGCAATTCGCAATTCGCAATTCGCAATTCGCAATTCGCAATTCAGCAGATTATAGAAATTTACTTCAGACAAAAAAAAAGCCTGCTAACTAAGCAGGCGAAGTACGACGGTTAGAGCTCTTAGATAGAAACTCAAAGCCAGAGAGTGGATGTAAGAACATAAGCTGCTCTTGAATAAAATCATTATCCTTTAACCTCCTTAAATTTGCTGCTCTGCAACAGAATGAAATCATCTAATACTTTAGGCGCAGACCATAAGTGACGCCTATTTATACAAGACTCCCAAAAGCAGAGGCTAGAGGCTAGAGGCTAGAGGCTAGAGGTGGAGCGCCCCCGATAAAGTGGACAGTTGCTTAAGATCGGAAGCTAACTGGGGATTCATACCCTAGTGCGCTGTGGCTTCTGATCGTATTATAAAAGCGAGAGATATACAGACCTATTTCTCTCGCCATTTCAGAACAGGTAATCAACCCTAACTTACGCGTACATTCCTTTTTCAACAACGAGAAAAAACTCTCTGCACACGCATTATCCCAGCAGTTACCCTTACGAGACATACTGATTGTAACGCCTCTTTTCGTCAACCAGCTCATTACCCGCTCACTGCGATACTGACTCCCTTGATCAGAGTGAAACAGTAATTTATGAGTGACATCCGGCTTAGCTTTATTCCAACTTTTTTGTAATGATTTCAGTACGATATCCGCAGTTACCTGCCTTGAACATTCAAACCCTACGATTTCCCGATTGTGTAAATCCATAACAATCGATACGTATAACCAGCCTTCGCGACAAGCTACTTGGGTAATATCCGAGACCCATACACGATAATCTGACTCGGATTAAACTCCCTGCTTAGCAGATTAGGCTGAGGCATCAGACCACCTTCCAAGCAGTAACGAACCTTCCTGACAGCAAGTTGCGCCTTATACCCTACGCGCTTCAATAAACGGAAGAGGCGATTTTTCCCACAACAAAAGCCCTCACATAACAATGCATGCCATAATTTACGGTAGCCATAAACACCTCGACATTGATCCGCCAACTCTAAAGCACGCGATAAGATCTTTTGATTCATCTGTTCCCGCAGGGATGGAGCACGATTTAGCCAAGCATAATAACCCGAGCGCTGAACATCATAGAGCCTGCATAACCGCGACACGGGTAAGCAACTTGAGTACTTCTCTATACATGCAAAGCGTTCTACTTTGCTTCGCTGAAGTACTCTCGTGTCTTTTTTAAAATATCGACTTCCAGTTGAGAGCGCTCCAATTCCTTTTTAACCTTCTCTAACTCTTGTTCTAATTGACGGTAACTCTTACGAGGTGCGGATTCATTCACCGCTTTAGGATCGTGAGCTGACAGATATTGACGCCTCCAAGCACGCAATGTCCCTACCGCTATCGGAAGGTCCTTCACAAACTCAGTTAAGGTTAGCTCAGTTTTAAGTGATTCCAGCACCACACGTGTTTTAAATTCATCACTGTAGGCTGTACGTTTTTTGAAATGCATAAGACACCTCTAGCGTGTTAAAAGGTGTCCACTAAAACGGGGTCAGTCCATGTGTTATATCCAGATGAACACAACAGAATTTTGTTATTTCTCCCATTTATTTTTAAGCACCCATACAAACAACGCGTCACGCGCACTTAATTTCCACATAAAAAAAAGCGCTGGCAAATCTACCAGCGCTTTAGTCATAAACGGCTTTCAATTAGGCGTGCATTAAGCCCATCCAGCCAAACCCATTAGAATCGAGCACGAATTCCGATAACACCTGAACGCGGCTTACCAGGACCTACAAAGCGATGATCTTCAATACCTTGATCTTCTAGCACTTCTTCAGCCTCACCATAAACACCAAACGTTTCGTAATCTTTATCAAATACGTTGTCGATTCGACCAAACAGCTCAACACTGTTAGTCAACTTATACTGACCACGAAGATTAACTACAGTGAATGAATCAACTTTCTCGTTCTCGTTCGCCTCATCACCACGGTAGAACTGGCTGCTCTGGTAGTTAACTTCAGCACCTAGATCAAACTTAGGCGTTACAGCCCAATCAGCAACGATTTTCAAAGTATGCTCAGGCAAACCCGGAATCTCATCACCCTTCTCTACAGAACGAGTATCACCCAATGGATTGTTGTTACTTACAGAATTAAATGGAGTCTGGAAAGTAGCATCCATCCAAGTGTAAGAAACACCTACTGCGACATTGTCGTAACGCTTGTTCGCTGCAAGCTCAATACCCATACGACGAGTCTCGCCAACATTGGCAAAATAACCTTCAGAAGCAAGCGTGCCCGCATTCTGGAAGATAATATCGTCGTGGTTAGTAGTGTGGAACGCACCAGCAGACCAACCATAACCAGAATTATTGCCACGAACACCAACCTCAAAAGATTTAGCAACTACTTGCTCTAGCGGTGGATCAGATACAAAGCCATTAGGCAGCTTACATGGATCTTCTGGATCCGCACAGCTCAACTCTGCAGGCGTTGGCGCTCGAGAAGACTCACTATAGCTACCATAGTAGCTCATATGATCATTAGCCTGATATGCAAGACCAACAGCAGGATTCAGACGCTTAAAGGAATGATTACCCGTCAAATCCAAGTTTTCTTCACCAATACCTACCATATCGATATTTGTGTAGTTATAACGAGCGGACATAGTTAGATCTAGCTTCTCGTTAAGAGCCAGAGTATCAGTTACAAACAAGCCAAAGTTAGTAACATCTGTCTCAAGACGCACGCTAGACTCATTATCAAAAACACCGATACCTGTTACACCACGATCTTCTCCATCTTCGTTACGAAGACGTGCAAACTGAGTATCAGATTGAAAATCAATTTCAGAGTAATCGATACTAGCACCAACAGTTAGCTGGTTCTCTTTACCATTGAAGTCATCTAAGAAAGTTACCTGTGAACCAAGACCAAAGCTTTCCATCTTAGTTTCAGATGTATTCAAGGTGCCATCGAATACTTCATCTTCATCCTGAATTTCAGCAGCCAATGCAGCATCTACATCAGTAAGAGAATCATCGTCGTCCGCACCACGGAACTCTACAGCCTCAAAGTCAGCAAGAGCCGGCGCATCTTCATCACCCTCAAACTCACAAAGGGAAATCTTATTACCGCCTAGCGCATCGCCTTCTTCATAACCAGCAACAACTTCATTCGCCGCATCAACCAAACATGCTGCGTAATCACTGTCATCACCGTTCAAAGTTTTCACTTTATTACGACGATAGAAAACATTACCTGCAAGCTGAGTGTTATCATCGATCCACGTATCACCACTCAACGTCAGCAATGCTAGGTTTGTTTCTGTTTGATCAGGTTGAGTAAAGATACTTTCACGACCTTGAGCTTCGAGCAAACCAATTGGCGCAGCACCGTTACCAATCATCTCGTTATTATTGATAGCCGCTGTAAGCTCAATGTTGTTACCGTTCTCACCACGCCAAGTCAATGTAGATAATGCCTGCTGAACCTCTGTAGGAGAATGATCACGCCAGCCATCTTCTTCGTAGTAATTACCGATTACAAAGTAACCGAACTCACCATCATTACCACCAGACTGCAATTCAACATTCAATCGGCCATCATTGCCAATTGAAGCCTCAATCTGGTTGCCTTCATTATCAAAACCATTTTTGGTCTTAATGGATAGCGCACCACCCAAAGTATTTTGACCAAATACTGGGTTAGATCCTGCGAAAAGATTTACAGATTGGATCGCACCTTCAGGAAGTAGATCCCAGTTTACCGTATCGCCAAACGGCTCATTAAAACGGATTCCGTTAACGTAAACAGACAAACCTTGAGGTAAACCAAGCAATGGAGATGCTGTAAAACCGCGATATTGAACATCAGGCTGGAACGGGTTATTTACCGCTTCGTTGATCGTAACACTGCTAAAGTTATAACGCAGGTGCTCTGCAATATTTAGAGACTGAGACCTTTCTAGATCATCAGCATTAGCAGACTGGACAGCCGCAGCAATACGATTTTTTTCAATGCCAACACCGTAGATTGGCGTATTACCAATAACAGTAACACCATCTAATTGGGTTGCATCTTCTGCAGAAACAGCAGTGCTACATGCAGCAGCTGCCAACAATGGCAACCAATACTTTTTTTGCAAGCTCATTATCTATGAATCCTGTGAACATATTTTTCTTATCCACGCTATTTTTTCATAGAAATGTCATAAAGACCTTTATGCTGCCTACCCATAACAATGCAATATAGATGTAATACTAAAGACCCAACCTAATCCCGAAAGCTGGGACCACAACCCGTTGAATGCATATTCATCTCAGAACGATAAAATTCTAATTCTTTTTTTAGTACTACTTCAGCAGTATCAGCAACCCGAAATCCATGAGCCTCATCTGGAAAATAATAAGCCTCTACTTTAATTCCTCGGCTTTTCAACGCGTTTTCCATTGCACGAGTCTGATCAGGCAACACAACCCTATCCTTCTCTCCTTGAAAAAAAATCACAGGGCAATTAATTCGATCTACATTATCCAGAGGAGCACGTTCGCGATACACCGACTCCTCAGCGACCGGATCACCAATAAGCCAGTGAAGATAGTTTGATTCAAATTTATGCGTACAACCGTCAAGAACTAGTGGATCCGTGACCCCGTACAAACTGGCAGCTGCCGCAAAACAATCAAGTTGATAAACCGCACTCAGTGCAGAAAAACCACCCGAGCTGTTACCACGAACAAAAACCGCCCCCTTATCAACAAGGCCCAGCTCAACCAATTCATCTATTGCTGACTGAATATCCTCGACCTCTACAACACCCCATTGATGCTGAAGGCAATTGCGGTAAGTTCGACCATAGTTACTACTACCCCGATAGTTCAAATCCAATACCGAAAATCCACGCTGGGTCCAATACTGGATCTTCATATTCAAAACAGGATAAGTTGCAGCTGTTGGTCCACCATGAAGAAACACAACAAGAGGAGTCAAAGCACTATCTACTGAATATTTAGCATTAGCTGGAGGATAAAAATAACCGAAACAAGCAGACTCCGCTTTTGAAAAGCTCATTGGCCGAGCTAGAGAGCAATCCGATTCATTTAATGGTGAACCTCCACCAGCAACAACTCTAACTTGACCAGTAACAGCATTAACCTTAACTACTGAAACAAGTTGATTCTTAGCCGCCGCTACAACACAAACCCAGCTACCAACGGCGACCAATGATTTAAAGTAATTAAAATCAGGCACTAAAGAGACACCATCAAGCATGACTTCAGCCCCTTCATGCCTATGATGAATCGAAACAACTTTTGACGAGATTTCAGCATAATGAGTTAGGCCTGACTGCCACGGCGCAGAAATCATATCGCATGATTCTGTTCCGACTGGACTTAGCTCACAGCTATTAAAATTACAGCTATAGATATTCCACCAACCAGAACGGTCAGTCACAACATACAACTCACCCTCAGGAGAAAAGTAAGGCTGAGATAGCGCCTCCTCAGAATTATGACCCGCAATAGGGATAGGCCCATCGAGCTCTGAAGACGTTAGATCAAGATAAGAAAATTGAGTTGAAGTCCACGGCTGATGCGGATGATTCCAGCTAACAAATGCAAGCACAGATCCTTGCGCATTAATCACAGGGTAGCTATAAAAATCTGCACCTTCTACTAAAACTTCTACCGAACCATCAGACAAACTGATCGTAACGATCCGATTTATAACTCCAGTCTCAGCATGAAGCTCTTGAATGGAAATCAAGCGATCTCGAGTTTCATCCCATATAGGCTCAATATATCGAGTATTTGGCTGATTAGTTATCTGAACAACATCACAAGACCCGCTAAGCCTCTGCCTGTAAATTTGCTGATCACTAGCATTAACAAACACCAACGCATCATCAAGCAGAGCCCAACTACGGCCACCATACTCATAGACTTTACTTTGAACACTAAACTCGGATGGCGTTAATTCGTGCTGAACACCCGGCTGAGACTCTGATTCAAAACAGATACAGCAACGACCGCCCTCATTGGGACGCTGCTCAACCCAATAAAGACCACCTTTTTTACTTAGCTGTAACTGACTATATTCAACACCAGCACTAATAGCATCAGCTTCTGATAGAGATGAAGACCAAAAACCAGGTGAATTTGAATTCGGCATAGCGATTAAAATTAACCTTTTGCAAACACCCGAGAATTACGATCATTTCGGTAGATAAAATCATCAGGATTATTCACGACTTTCTCAGCGTTTTGCCTAGCCTCAACGATCTTATGGTGATGCTCTGATTTAGAACATACAGGATCTGCATTATGCATATCACCTGTCAGCATATAAGCCTGACAATGACATCCACCAAAATCCTTATCCTTTTCATCGCAACTCCGACACGGCTCTTTCATCCAGTCATCGCCACGGAAATAGTTAAAGCCCGGGCTATCATCCCAGATTTGCTGAAGACTCATCTCTTTAACATTTGGGAAATCTAGTGGCAGCATACGCGCACTATGGCATGGCAACGCCTTACCATCAGGCGTGACTGTTAGGAAAACCTGCCCCCAACCATTCATACAACCTTTAGGACGCTCTTCATAATAGTCAGGCGTCACAAAAATCAGCTTTATCGGATTACCTTGTGCCGCCAATTTTTCTCGGTACTCATTAGTAATTCGCTCAGCTCGCTCCAGTTGCGCTTGCGTTGGCAGCAACTGCTCAACATTCTCAAAGGCCCAACCGTAGTATTGGCAGGTAGCAAGTTCAACATAATCAGCTTCAAGTTCTACACACAACTCAATAATCTTATCGATACGATCAATATTATGACGATGGGTCACGAAGTTAAGCACCATAGGGTAACCCTGCGCCTTAACCTCTCTAGCCATTTTAAGCTTTTGCTGGAATGCTTTTTGAGAACCCGCAACCATATTATTTACGGACTCATCGCTAGCCTGAAAGCTTACTTGGATATGATCCAACCCAGCTTTATGGAATTCAGCCATCTTACGCTCATTAAGACCAACACCTGATGTAATCAAATTGGTGTAATAGCCCATTTCATGCGCACCGCCTATTAGCTCAATAAGGTCCTGACGCACCAAAGGCTCACCACCTGAAAAACCTAGCTGAACAGCCCCTAACTCCCTTCCTTGCTGAAATACATCTAGCCATTGCTGTGTTGTTAATTCACCGCCAAAGTCAGCAAAATCCAAAGGATTAGAACAATATGGGCACTGCAGCGGACATTTATAAGTTAGCTCAGCCAACAACCATAAAGGGCGACCGTGTGTTTTTTCTACAGGATGACCAATATTTGGACGTGAAGGCGAGCCATTACAAGAGGAAGAAGTCATAAAATCTTTCACAAATTATTATTATCAACTATAGCTATCATCACTCTCGACAGCTAGTTTGTGCAGACTTAAATGGTAGCAATGAACTACTACCAAAGCACCAAATAAACGCACAAAAAAGATGACCTATAACAGGTAAGTAAAAGATATATAGGAATAATTTTAGGAAGGATCCCGCCCCTTGCATGGCAAGGGGCAGGTTAAGATTTAAGCTAACCAGCCTTGCTTTTTCGCTTCAGCTAGGAACTCAAGAACATCGCCAGAAAGATCTCCAGCATCAGAAAATTTAGCTTCTAATTCTGCAATAATTTTCGCTGCGTCTCGCTCACCATCAACCAGCGCCATTATTTCGCCAGCAGGACCATTTAACTGAATCATCCCTTCAGGATAAAGCAGAACATAACAATCCTGAGCCTTCTCCCACTGAAAGCGAAACATATTGTTCAGCACAGGAACATCCGATGCCACAAAAATCACCGAATCAGTCATTAAATAATCCTCGGTGATAAACCTTCTGATCGGTCACTGTGTGATAAGGTGCGCGCTCATACTCATAAGCCATAGTCATGGCATCTAGCATGGTCCAAAGAACATCAAGTTTGAACTGCAAGATCTCTAGCATACGATCCTGCTGTTCACGTGTTTTATAGTGATCAAGCGTAATATCAAGACCATGAACTACATCACGGCGCGCTTCAGTAAGACGATTACGGAAATACTGATAGCCATCTTCTTTAATCCATGGGTAATGACCAGGCCACGTGTCCAAACGATTCTGATGAATCGTTGGCGCAAACATCTCAGTTAATGAGGAGCTTGCAGCTTCTTGCCATGTCGCACGACGTGCAAAGTTGATATATGCATCTACCGCAAAGCGAACACCCGGCAAAACATGCTCACCAGATAAGATCTCTTCACGAGTCATACCCACAGCTTCACCTAAACGCAACCAAGCCTCAATACCGCCTTCAGCACCTTCAAAACCATCATGATCAAGTACACGCTGAACCCAATGACGGCGAACCTCACGATCCGGGCAGTTTGCCATGATCGCCGCATCTTTTACTGGAATGCTAATCTGGTAGTAAAAACGGTTAGCCACCCAACCACGAATTTGTTCAGGCGTGGACTTACCTTCATACATAGCTATATGGTATGGATGCTGCGTATGGTAAAAATCACCTTTAGCTCTTAGAGCCTTTTCAAATTCATCACGCGTTAAAGGCTGTTTATCTTCTGCACTACTCATTTTTTATATTAACCTCTACACACTTCCCGAAATTAAAGCTCGATCGACATTCCGTCATAAGAAATTTCGATACCATGAGATTCAACTTCTGCACGCTCAGGAGAATCTTCATCTAAAATCGGGTTGGTATTATTGATGTGGATGAGAACCTTACGCGGGTTATCCAGCGTATCTAGATACTCAATCATGCCACCCTCACCAGACTGAGGCAGATGACCCATTGCAACACCTAACTTATCACCTACACCAGTAACGATAAGCTCATCTTCCTGCCAAATAGTACCGTCAACTAACAGTACATCTGCAGACTCCATGTAAGCGCGTAAATGAGGCTCGATCTGACCTAGACCAGGCGCATAGAACAGTTTTTTACCCGTACGAGTGTCTTCGATTTGAATACCGATATTATCACCAGGGTGCGGGTCATCTCTATGAGGAGAATATGGAGGCGCACTACTCAGTAGCGGCACAGCAGTTAACTTAAGCTCAGGCGCTTGAGGAATAACAAAAGTATTGTCATTTTCGCCAATCGGAATACGGTTGATATTATTACCACCATTCCAATGCTTAAGCATGTTGAAAACAGGAAAACCTGTTGTTAGGTCCTGTTCAACCATCTCTGTACACCAGATATTATGAGGACAACCCTCACGCAACATCAATAAACCTGTTGTGTGATCGATTTGGCTATCCATATATACGATTGCAGAGATACCTGTATCACGAATTGAGCGATTTGGCTGCATAGGACCAAAATTAGCCAACTGCTCACGAATATCAGGAGATGTATTGAAAAGAATCCAGTTTTCACCATCCGCACTTACAGTAATTGAAGATTGAGTGCGTGGTTTTGCATTAATAGTTCCTGCACGAACACCCGCGCAGTTTTTACAGTTACAGTTCCACTGTGGGAAACCGCCACCAGCGGCAGAGCCTAATACTTGTACTTTCATTGTTATTCTTCTACTTAATAACCGTCGACATCCTGCTGTAAAATATCAGGAAAAAGGCAGGATCGCATAAGAAAAGTTGCTTTGAAAAATCCTCGAACGGGATTTGGGTCCTTCCAAGATAAATTACCCCGACATATAGCCGGGGTAATTTAAAAATACGTAACAGCTTTGCTATTAACGGTTTGCGAAGTACATAGTAACTTCAAAACCGATACGCAAATCAGTGTAAGCAGGCTTAGTCCACATAATGCTTTTCCTCTGTTTTTTGTTATTGAAAGGTATGTACAGTCAGATAATAGGTAGGTCACGCTTTGACATGTATGGTACTTTGGAATTAATTCCGACCTTATTTAGGTTAGCTGATAAAATGTATTTTTCAGGCAAAATTCACCATTAATATAAAAAACCATTAAAAATCATAAAGCTAAGCCCAAAAACAAGTTAGGATTAAAAATCTATTTACCTACTTCCTAAGAGTCATCTATGCATTCCATACTCATTACTGGCTGCTCATCTGGTATTGGATACTACTGCGCTAAAGAGCTACACGATGCTGGCTTCAAAGTCTTCGCAACAGCCCGCAAACAAGAAGATGTTGAACGCTTAACCGTAGAAGGCTTAAGAAGCGCTCAACTAGACCTAAACGACAGCAATTCTATCGACGAAGCGCTTGAATGGGTTCTAAGCCAAACAGATGGCAAACTAGACGCCCTTTTTAATAACGGCGCTTATGGCCAGCCAGGCGCAGTTGAAGACTTGAGCAGAGATACTTTACGCAAGCAATTCGAGACCAACTTATTTGGTACGCACGAGCTAACCTGCAAAGTACTCAAAATCATGCGCAAGCAAAACCACGGACGCATAATTCAAAATAGCTCAGTGCTTGGCATCATCACAATGCAATATCGAGGCGCATACAACGCCTCCAAATTTGCATTAGAAGGCCTGACCGACACGCTTAGACAGGAATTAGATGGTAGCAACATTCATATCAGTTTGATTGAGCCTGGCCCAATTGAAAGCCAATTCCGTGCTAATGCATTCTCTGCTTTTAAGAAAAATATCGACAGAGAAAATAGCTTCCATAGAGACACCTATAATGCAGTGGAAGCTCGACTTGCAAAAACCAATAACGATTACAGCAAGGACCCTTTCACTCTCGGGCCTGAAGCCGTATACAAAGCGCTCTATCACGCATTGACCAGCTTAAAGCCTCGACCTCGCTATTATGTAACTACACCCACATGGCTCTTTGGTATTCTTAAACGCTTGCTGCCAACCTGCACTCTAGACTGGATTCTCAACAAAGTTTCTAAGTCAGAAACCAAGCAATGATCCTAGAAGCCCTAGCTCAAACAACAAAAAAGCCGTCTGAATATCAGACGGCTTTTTTAGTGGCTACTGCTATCTAATTGAACTTAGATACCAACCAAACCATTTCTTTCCATTACTTCTTCCATGACAGACAAACTTGTTGGATCATCGATTGTCGATGGAACAGCATAATCTTCACCAGCTGAAATCTGACGCATCAATTTACGTAAAATCTTACCAGAGCGGGTTTTTGGTAAACGATCAACGACTACTGCACGCTTAAAGCAAGCCACAGCGCCAATCTCTTTACGTACCAGCGCAACCAACTCTGCTTCGAGATCCGCTTCGTCAATTTCTACGCCGTTTTTAAGCAACACAAAGCCAATTGGCTGCTGACCTTTTAGTGGATCGTTTACACCAATGACAGCGCATTCCGCTACAGCCTGGTGGCCCGCCACAATCTCTTCCATTTCACCGGTAGACAGACGATGACCTGCAACGTTAATTACGTCATCTGTACGACCCATGATGAAAACATAACCATCTTCATCTTTGTAGCCGCCATCCCCAGAACAGTAGTAACCCGGGTAATCAGATAGATAGCTTGAACGATAACGCTCAAAATCACCCCAAACAGTTGGGAAGCAGCTTGGTGGCAATGGAAGCTTAACAGCAATAGAGCCCTGCTCACCCGCTGGAAGCTCATTACCTTCCGCATCTAGAATTTGCACATTAAAGCCAGAGATTGGCACTGTTGCAGAGCCCGCTTTTGGCGGCAGCGTTTCAATACCTGTCATATTGCCACAGATAGCCCAACCTGTTTCAGTCTGCCACCAATGGTCGATAACTGGCTTTCCTGTCGTTTCCATAGTCCAGTGATAAGTCGGCGGATCAAGACGCTCACCCGCCATAAATACTGACTGAAGATTTGAAAGGTCGTAGTTTTTAACCAGTTCACCTTCTGGATCTTCTTTCTTAATCGCACGGAATGCTGTTGGAGCAGAGAAAAGCACTTTAGCTTTGTACTCTTCGCATACTCGCCAGAACGCACCAGCATCCGGTGTGCGCACAGGCTTACCTTCGTAAACAATCGTTGAGCAACCAGCTAGTAGAGGTCCATAAACAATATAAGAGTGACCTACTACCCAACCAACATCTGAAGCAGCCCAGAATACATCTCCAGCTTCTACATTGTAGATAGCTTTCATCGAATACTTCATGGCAACGGCATGACCGCCATTATCACGAACAACACCTTTAGGCTTACCCGTAGTACCCGAGGTATAAAGAATATAAAGCGGATCAGTACCTTTTACTGGTACGCATTCAGCAGGCTCAGCAGACGCCATTGCTTCATTCCAATCAAGATCACGCCCCTCTACAAGAGAAGCCTCAACCTGCGGACGCTGAAGAATGACACATGCATCAGGCTTGTGAGCTGATTTTTCAATAGCCTGATCAAGCATTGGCTTATATTCGATTACTTTAGCGATCTCAATACCGCAAGAAGCAGAAACAATCACTTTAGGCTCTGCATCGTCGATACGAACAGCCAGCTCTTGAGGTGCGAAACCACCAAATACAACAGAATGAATTGCACCTAAACGTGCCACTGCAAGCATTGCAACAACCGCTTCAGGGATCATCGGCATGTAAATAACTACACGATCACCCTTTTCAACGCCTTGAGATTTAAGCACACCTGCAAATTTAGCCACCTCATCTCTTAGCTCCAGGTAACTAATCTTGCATTTCTGACCTGTAACCGGGGAATCGTAGATGATCGCTGTAGTATCAGCACGACCATTTTCCACATGGTAATCCAATGCAAGATAGGCAGTATTCATCTCGCCATCAGCAAACCAACGATCAATACCGTTCTCATCTTTCGATAGAATCTTTTCAGGTGCTTTAAACCATTTCAGATCTTGCGCCTTTTCTTTCCAAAACTCTTCTGGCGCCTCAATAGACTTAGAATATTCTGCTCTATAAGTCATGCACTCTGGCCTCTTTCCCATAAGTTAACGAATTGTAGACACTGAAAGCGATTTTTATGGTTTCTTGTTATTAGCTTCCTTCTACGAGGAATTATTTGTCGAAACACTATTTATTGTAGACACTTTCTCGAATGTGTAGACACACTTTAACTGAGAATATCTCTGTTTAATCTAATACAAAAGGCTGATACGCCTATTTATAAGCACAATCCAGATCAATAAAAACTTAAAGAAATCAGTAAACATGCGGTAAACAAGCTGGATTGTCGACAATCTTATTGTTTGGCACTAAAACTAAAGAATAATGACCCCATACATATCTGCAACCTAAACCTAAAGACATGCAAATAAAAAGGCGACCCAATGGGTCGCCTTTTTAGACATTCAAGAATACTCAAACTAACGAGGATATATTCGAGGCTCTATATGCAGATCTATACCATACTGCTTCTTTACTGAAGCTTTTATATCCGACGCTAAGCTTAACAAACGATCTGCATTACCCTCCCCTAGGTTGACCAACACTAGGGCTTGTTTATCGTATACACCAACGCCATCGCCTTTATGCCCCTTCCAGCCCAACTGATCAATCAGCCAGCCTGCAGCAACTTTATGATGCTCAGTTCCCTCTGGGTATCCAACAATATTTGAGAACTTAGCCTTTAATGTATCGAATTGCGCATTACTGATCACAGGATTTTCAAAGAAACTACCGGCATTACCTATCACCGAAGGTACTGGAAGCTTAGAGCTGCGAATATCGCAAACGGCAGTGTACACATCTAAGGCTGTTGGCTGATCAACACCCTTGGCACCAAGAACATCAGCTAAACCACGGTACGCTAGTTGCGGAGTAAAAGTACTGGTTAAAGAAAACCTAACACTCCAGATAATATAGCGACCATGTTCTGCGGATTTAAAGATACTGTCCCTATATCCAAACTGACATTCTTCACGATTAATCTGAACCAACTCTTTATTCTTGCGATCATAAGCCGTCAGACTGTGGAAGCAGTCTTTTAACTCAACCCCGTAAGCACCAATATTTTGTACAGGTGCCGCACCAACTGAACCTGGTATGAGCGCTAAGTTTTCTAGGCCATGCAGCCCCATCTCTAATAGACGACCAATAAATGAATGCCAGTTTTCACCAGCACCGACTTCGACTATTGCTTGATCACCATCATCAGCCAGCACCTTCACCCCTGTTATGCCAACAGAGATAACTGCACCAGGAATTCGATCACGTAACACTAGATTACTGCCACCACCTAAAACCAATAGAGGCCAGTTATTAGCTTCAACGTCATCTAACGCAGATTCTAATTCTTCAACGGTTTGAACTTGCGTGTAATGCTCAGCAATAGCTTTGAAGCCAAAACTATTATGCGCCGTAAGGTCAACCTCTTTCTGCCAAGCCATCAACTTAATCCCTTCTTTATATGCTGTAGAAGACCGTCTGATGCTGATTCCACAAGATCCAGAACATGCTCGAAACCAGCTTCACCATCATAGTAAGGATCTGGAACATCAGCGGAGCTCATGCCTGCATAATCCAAAAACAAGCACAGTTTTCCTTGATAGTTAGCGGGAGATATAGCTTGCAGATCACACAAGTTTTGAGTGTCCATAGCAAGAATGTAATCAAACTGCTCAAAATCAGCGGTAACCGCCCGACGAGCTCTTAAAGCGCTCAAGTCATAGCCGCGTCGTTTAGCTGCTTTTGCAGAGCGAGAATCAGGTGGATTACCCACGTGATAAGCCGCTGTACCTGCCGAATCGATCTCAATATCACCAGCCAAACCTTGCTCTAAAACTTTTGCCTGAAAAACGCCATGCGCGGTGGGTGAGCGACAAATATTCCCCAAACACACAAACAAAACGGAGACTTTTTTATCCATCGGCCTAACTAACTCCCACCAACTCATTATTTAAGGGCTTAATTTTTAGCAATTATCCCATTATTCGAAAATAGTTAAAGCAAAGAAGTAACAGAGGGATCCAAAGAAAGAGGAATTACAACTAGCAAGCTAGCCTATTGCACAGGCAACGACACAAAAACAACAAATTAAAGCCGCGTAGGCTGAAAAAACCTGCACGGCAGATAAATTTAAAAAAACTACCAATGATTTGAAACGAACCCATCTATAATTTTTGCCAAACTCTCAGGCTTAGTTAGCATAGGCAGATGCCCCGTTTCCATGACCACCTCAGCATCAGGTTTGATACTAGCGCCGATTTTTTGCTGAGAAGAAAGAGATATAATTTTGTCATGCTCAGTATAAACATATAACTTTTTCAATTTTGAAAAAGCTTTATCAGTATATTCAACTTTACCATCCGCGATAGCTGCAGGCTCATCAACCGACAAAGCTAACACTTCTTTCTTGACTGAATCAGAGCTAGAAAACGTAAATACCCCAGCAAAAGCTTTAGGATCTTTTATCTTCAGCCAGCCCGACTTTTTATCGTACTCTACAGCGCTAAAGTAATTCTCATCGTCTTCTTTGCTCAACAATCCAAAAGGTTTTGCCCCTTTTAATGGCGCTACTGCGGCTATATAGGCAATCGATTGAATTTGATTTGTACCACAGAGAGATAGCGCATGATTCACAACCGCACCTCCTTGGCTATGAGCAACCAAAGAAACCGAACCTTTCACCTCACTCATAGCCTGGCACAAAGCCTTTGACGATACTGATAATGTGACCTCTTTCGGATCTTGACTGTCATTTCGCCCAGGCAGATCTACAGCTAATGTTTTATAACCCTCGCTTTTAAGCGGCTCAATTACTTTTGCCCAAGACTCTCCTGTCAGATGCGCGCCATGCACAAACACCAACGTCGGCTTAGGTTCTTCAGAAACCTTACCCATTGAACATCCGGCTACTGATAAACAGGCAATCGATGCCATGACTAACTTCTTATACATGTGACTCTCCTAAATCATGAAAAAACCTTTCACTTTAGTGTCTGCAATAGCAACATTGGCGAATTCCAAATCATCAAACACTAATGATTATCACTTATATTAATGCAATTCATAATACGGATATTTTTGAATTCGATCTATAAAGAATCACTTGAGAGTTTGGATTTAGAAGAATGATAAAAGAGCTGTAAAGTTGCAGGGTATATATAAAAGCGTTAACGCTGAGAATGCGAACAACACGACTCAAAAGGTTGGAAGATTTTTTATAGAGATAGAACAGCCAAGTACGCAGATGCTTCACTCCATACTTGGCTGTAACGTTTGATAAAAAACTTAAAATAATCGACGAAGTCGTTCTAGATCTTCTGGCGTATCTACGCCCGCTGGCGGCTGCTCATCAGCTTCCGCCACATGAATTCGAGCACCATTCCACATTGCACGAAGTTGCTCAAGACACTCTGTCTCTTCTATCGGCGCTGGAGGCCACTTAACAAAATCGTTTAGCAGTTTGACACGGTATGCATAAATGCCAATATGTCGCTGCCATGCAAAACCTTCTGGCATAACATTCCGGTTCGTATCTTCCGCAAAACTATTGCGAGGCCATGGAATTGGCGCACGACTAAAATAAAGCGCCATACCCCGAACATCACTAACCACTTTAACAACATTCGGATTGAGCAAACTTTCGATATCTGTGATTGGCTCGCTAAGCGTAGCAATACTAGCTTCAGGTTCAGCACGAAGGTTATGCGCAACCTGATTAATGATTCGAGCAGGCACTAACGGCTCATCACCTTGTACATTTACGACAATATCATCAGCGTAATAACCTAAGTCACTAACAACCTGTTGCAAGCGATCAGTACCAGAAGGATGGTCTGATGAAGTCATACAAACTTCAGCCCCAAATGACTGGGCTACATCAGCGATTCGCTGGTCGTCTGTGGCAATAAGAACACGATCCGCTTCACTTTCGCAGGCACGCTCGTAAACATGCTGCACCATTGGCTTACCGTTAAGATCAGCTAACGGCTTACCCGGAAAGCGAGTCGAGGCATAGCGGGCCGGTATAATGACAGAAAAGCCCATAACTTAATCCTGCTCGCGCTCTTCTGCGGTTAGCTCACGCGCTTCAGTTTCAAGCAACACAGGGATATCGTCACGAATTGGATAAGCTAACCCACTCGCTTTAGAGAAAAGCTCATTAGTGCTTTCATTGTATTCCAAAGGCGTTTTGGCTACTGGGCATACCAGAATATCCAACAACTTCTTATCCATTTTGTGTTTTACCTTTATTAGCTATAGCAATCTTTAATTTATCTAGCAGTTGCGCATAAAATCTCTCTGCCAACTGCGCTTTAATTTGTAAATACCAACAATGCGACTGAGCAAACTCAGTAACTTTTACCGCATCTTTCTCTGTCATGATCACTGGGTAGTCATCACTAAACTGAAAATCCTCAACAGTATAAAACGAATGATCGGGCTTAGCATGAGGAATAACGGTTACTTTGAGTTCTTGCTCAAGGGTATTAAAAAAACGCTGAGGATTACCAATCCCTGCAACAGCATGAACTTGTTTGCCGCTTAATGCATCCAATGACAACTCTTCATCCGTTAAGCAGTTTTTTAACGCTGTAGGCTGAAGGAACATCTCTTCTACAGTTGCAGCTTCCGCAATCTTACTCTGCAAGCACCCATTACTGACAATAAGATCAACACTACGAAGCCGGTCTGGCTCCTCTCTTAATGGACCAGCAGGCATTAATACCCTATTCCCTAAACCACGCTCGCCATCAATAACAACAATCTCAATGTCTCGATCTAATCGATAATGCTGTAAACCATCATCACTAATAATGAGATCACATTCGTAATTATCTAGAAGATACCGCGCTGCTGAAGGTCGATTAGGATCGATGATAACGGGGCACTGGCAACGCTGAGCCAACATAAAAGGCTCATCACCAGCTAACTCGGGAGAACCTGCTGTAGTGACGTCAAAAGGGAATTGTGTCGCCTTAGACTTATAACCGCGACTTATGATGCCAGGCTTATAACCTTCTAGCTTTAATCTCTCGACCAAACTTATCGTTAGGGGTGTCTTACCGGTTCCGCCTACACTGATGTTACCAACGATAATAACTGGTACAGGCGCTACCCATGCCTGCTGCAAATCAGCGTCCTTTTTTCTCTTAGCTAGAAATCTATATAGAGCACTAAAAGGCTTTAAAACACAAGGAGCAGGCTTTTCAGAGTACCAGCGCCCTTCCAACCGAATCATTGAGCGTCAGGCTCCTGAGTAGTGATACTCAATTTGCTAAACCCTAGCTGCCCAGAAACATTCATCGCAGTGACAACAGCTTGATGTGGAGTTTTAGCGTCAGCCGTGATAACTAATGGCATTTCGCGATCATCACCCGCTAACTCCTGTAAAGCACGTCGAAGCGTCTTCGCCTGCGTGTTCACTAGAGCCTTACCATTTACGCTGTAATGTCCTTCATCAGTAATCAAGATCTCTAGAACTTCGATCTCTTTGACGACTGATTCGCCAGAAGCCTCTGGTAGATCAACGTCAAGGTGTGTTTCTTTAGTGAAGGTAGTCGAAACCATAAAAAAGATTAATAGCAAAAACACCACATCAATTAATGGTGTTAAATTGACATTAACCTCTTCAACCCGTTGGCGGGGGAATTTCATGCGCTTACCTATACCTACTCAACGTCGATGTCACGCTCACCGTGCATCACTTCAATAAGTTTTACCGTTTCTTGCTCCATAGTGATAACTAAGGAATCAATTCGGCGTTGAAAATAGCGATGAAAAATAAGCGCAGGGATTGCGATCGTTAAACCTGCCGCTGTAGTGATAAGTGCTTCTGAGATACCACCAGCAAGAAGGCTGGTATTACCTGTACCGTGAATCATGATCTCAGTAAAAACTTTAATCATACCGATCACCGTACCTAACAACCCGAGCAAAGGCGTAATGGCAGCAATAGTCCCAAGCGGGTTTAGAAAACGTTCTAAATCATGCACAACCTGGCCAGCAGCTTCTTGAATACTCTCCTTCATAATCTCTCGACCATGAGATGCGTTATTTAGACCAGCCACCAAAATCTGACCTAGAGGGCTATTACCCTTTAGATCTTTTAGCCTTTCTGCAGTGATATTGCGCTGCTTTATTAGGGTCCAAACTTCTGCCAAAAGCCCTGGAGGCGCAACACGATCCGCACGCAAAGTCCAAAAACGCTCCAAACAGATTGCTAATGCTATAACCGAGCAGATAACGATTGGAATCATAATCCAACCACCAGATTGTAAAAGCTCAAACACAGTAATTTCTCCTTTGACTGCGCGTACTCTATCACAGAGATTAAAACGATCTCCAGAATCGTTTTTCATCCTCTCTCATTGTTATTGTTTTACACCCTTCATGGGCATCAGCAATTAGCATAATGGCACCATCTTTAGCAGTCTCATAGGTTTTCACCCCGCTATCTAAAAATCTCTGCACAACATCAGGATGAGGATGCCTAAAAGCGTTTGCATAACCAGCACTAAAGATCACATTTAAAGGCTTGATTGAGTTGATAAACGCAGTAGACGAAGAGGTTTTACTTCCATGGTGCGAGGCAACTAACCAATCAACAATTGGCGCAACTTTAGGGATTAGCTCAAGTTCTTTTTGAGCACCAATATCCCCTGGTAATAACAACCGGCAATTCGGCGACTCGATCATTAATACGCAGGAACGATCGTTATCATTCGCACCTTCCGCTCCTGCAAGAAACGTAAACTTAACTCCATTCACCAGCCATCCACGACTTGCTGTACAAACCTCTGCACTTTTATATCGATAAGACGTTGTTAACCTATCCACCTTGATGGAATCGAATACAGCTGCAGCGCCTCCTGCATGATCATTATCACTATGACTTAGAACAAGATGATCGATTGAATCAATATTTGCGTTCTCAAAATCTGGCAAAACCGCCCTTTCATAGGCAGTTCCACCAGAGCGATAAGATGGTCCAGTATCATAAAGTAATTGATACTCCCCAACCTGCACTCTAACAGCTAAGCCTTGCCCTACATCGTAAACCCAAACCCTAAAATCAGAGTCGTCCTTATACTTAGAACTAGAACCGACAATTGCAGGCATCAACAGCAGCAATACCACCGATGTAGGCAACGACAATCTCAGTAACAGCAAACATCCCGCAACCAGCACCACTAAAAACAATACAACAATGTTCGGAGCATCTAACTGCCAGTAGCCCATTTCAACCTTTTGGTTCCATTCGACCGACCACCAAAACAGATCTGACATACCGTTCAGCAATGGAATTAGCAAATCGATACCGACACAAGTAAGTCCAAGATGCAGGAATAACAAAGGAACAAGCACTAAAAAAAACGGTATAGCGATCAGATTAAAAAATGGTGCTATCACCGACACACCAGAAAAGTAAAACAGGTAGATAGGCAGCATACCTATCATCAACATAAACTGAAGGCTCAAGGCCATTCGCCATCCACGCGAAAATTGAGATATCCAAATCAACAATGCAACAGCCAAAAACGAGAGCCAGAACCCTATCTCAAAAAAAGAAAGGGGATTGAAAGAAAGAACAACGACAAAAGCTATCCACCACCTTGTCCAATGATCCAGATAAAACATTCTGCTACCAGTGAACAATAAGACCAGCAACATAATAAAAGCGCGTTGTGCCGGTATACCTACGCCTGATATCAAGAGATAAAAAGCAGCTAAGCTTAATGCGCCGAAATAGGGGAACTGGTGCTGAAAGTGAATACGATAAAACACGACACCCGCCAGCCTGCCGATCCACCAACCGCAGAAGGCCATAAAGCCAATGTGTAATCCACTAATCACCGCTAGATGCACAACGCCACTATGTTTCAACAGGTCCCAATCATGAGCCTCCAGCATCGATTTTGTGCCCGTCGTTAATGCTTGAAACAGAGCTATCGTCTGCTGGGTTTCAAATTGAGTTTGTATAGAGTCATTAATCCATATTCGAGTACGACTGTTCCAACTATCGGCTTCCGAAAGAACATTAACTTGACCACGAACGTAGCCAGTAGCATCAATCCCTCTAGCTAACAACCAACGCTCATAATCGAAGCCTGCAGGATTAACTAGGCCATGTGGAGGTTTGAGCCTAGCAGTTAACTCAACACGATCACCCAGCGAAAGTGTTAAATCAGGGTTATACCAAGCAAGGCTAAGTCGATTAACCTTTAAATTTTCATCAGTCCTTGCCCCTTGCACCCCTTGAATCTCGTTGACATCTACTAAAAATCTTAAAACGCCCTCTTGATATCTAGGTATATCGGTTATGACGCCCTGTAATTTCCAGTCTGTGCGTTTAAGAGATTCCGGTAAACGTTGATCAAGCTGGACAACACCCCACAGATTCACATAGAGAAAACTGACGAGGAAAAAGCTCAAGTGTAATGATCTGATACGCGGAGTTAAAATCAGCAGAGGTGCTATAACTGTCACAATAGCAATAGAAAATGTCACTGGAAGTAATTGCGGTTGCAAAAGCGCCACCGCAAAACCAACAGCAATCGCGATCATCCTTGATCTCATGCTTTAGTTTCCTTGGCTTAACTGAACGTAAGGGGCATAATAAACCCTCATCCCGTTTGCTAGCCCATAATAAGTAAATAAGAAGATGCCGCGCAAACTTATAAAAAAATACATGCCCAATGAAGACAAGCTAAAGCAGCACAAACATCTTAGCTGGCTTGGTAGTCACATCCACGAACCAAACCTTTGGCACCTTAATCGAAAATCAGTTTCACGTGCCTTTTTAGTGGGTTTGTTTTGCGCTTTTTTGCCGATCCCTATGCAAATGATAGTGGCTGCAATTCTTGCGGTAATGATCCGAAGTAATCTTCCAATTTCTGTTGGCTTAGTTTGGATTACCAACCCATTAACTATGCCGCCAATATTTTATTTCACTTATCTGGTTGGAGATTTCCTTATTGGGGACCCTAACCAACAGATCGATTTCGAGATGAGCATGGATTTCATCCAAAACAGCTTATCCTTGGTTTGGTGGCCCCTACTGTTTGGATCGGTAATCTGCGGGATAGTATTCGGTATACTCGGCTATCTAACAGTACAAGGTTTCTGGGCTTGGCATGTCGGAAAAAGCTGGAAAGACCGAGCTAAACGTACAAAGTAACCAGATTATAGAACAATAAAAAAGGGTGACATTAAGTCATCCTTTTTCAATTAGCTTGCCATCGATTAACTCTAGCACCCTACCCGTTTTACGGGCTAACTCAGGATCATGTGTTACTAGGGCAAAAGCTATATCATATTCTTGATTAAGATTATCGATTAGCTCCTGAACACTTTCGGCTGTTG
Organism: Neptuniibacter sp. QD57_21; assembly: GCF_047778075.1. Lineage (GTDB taxonomy): Bacteria > Pseudomonadota > Gammaproteobacteria > Pseudomonadales > Balneatricaceae > Neptuniibacter. Next base: position 2,045,784 of record NZ_CP180549.1, read on the forward strand.
TTCGATCTAGATTACCCGTAGGCTCATCCATCAATACAACTGCAGGCTTCCCGATCAGAGCTCGCGCTATTGCCACACGCTGCCTTTCACCACCGCTTAATTGTGCAGGCTTATGATGTAATCGCTCGCCTAATCCTACCGACTCAAGCACAGCTTGCGCTTGCTCTTTTACCTCAGTAATGGATTGATCTCTCATCAGCAAAGGCATAGAGGCATTTTCCAATGCAGTAAATTCCGGAAGAAGATGATGAAACTGGTATACAAAACCCAAGGTTTCATTCCTTACTTGCGCACGCTTAGCCTCGGAACCGGCATGTAGATCATGACCGTTAATGATCACGTTGCCCTGCGTAGGCTTATCCAAACCGCCAAGGATATTAAGCAGCGTACTTTTACCTGAACCTGATGAGCCTATAATGGCTAGCTGCTCACCTTTATGGAGAGCAAAGTCTAAATCCTTTAGGACTTCAACATCTCGGCCTGCATCGCTGTAGCTTTTAGAAACCCCTGCCGCCTGCAATACAATCTCTTGATTACTCATATCGTAACGCCTCAGCAGGATCTGTTTTGGATGCTCTCCAAGCAGGGTAAATCGTTGCAAGGAAACTAATCATGAGTGCTGTGCCTGTAATGACACCTACATCAGGCCATTGTAAATCGGACGGAAACTGACTGATAAAGTAGACATTCGGATCTAAGAACTGAATCGCAAAGGTTGATTCCACCCAGCCAATAATATCGGCGACATTAAGTGCCAAGGTCACACCCAAAACCGTACCCATCAAGGTTCCTAAAATACCAATCACCGTGCCTTGAACCATAAAAATACGCATAATTCTGCCAGGTGTAGCACCTAAGGTTCTAAGTATGGCCACATCAGCTTTTTTATCTGTAACGACCATAACTAGGGTAGAAACAATATTGAAAGCTGCTACAAGCACAATTAGGAATAGCAAAAGACCAATCATGCGTTTCTCTAGCTGAATCGCTTGGAATAAGTTCCCGTGTGTACGTGTCCAATCGCTGGTTCGGTAATAACCTTGAAGGCCTGCAGCAATTTCTCTGACAGCTTTTGGCGCGTCAAATAGATCATTAAATTTAAGGCGAATACCATCCACACCTTCGCCTAATCGCTTAATTTTTGCAGCATCTTTAATATGGATATAAGCCAAATTTGCATCTAGCTCAGCACCCACTTCAAATATGCCAACCACTGTAAATCGCTTCAAACGGGGAACTACACCTGCAACACTGACAGATGCTTCTGGCAAGACTAGCGTCACTTTATCGCCAACCTTAACCCCCAAATAGCGCGCCAAAAGATTACCTAAAACAATGCCAAACCGCTGCTGATTCAATACATCCAGCGTACCTGATTGGATATGATCACCAAGAATTGAAACGTCAGCCTCTTCAGCTGGATCAATGCCATTGATAAGCGCTCCACGAACAACTCCGCGACTGGTCAACATCCCCTGCGCTTGAATGAAGGGTGCAGCAGCAATCACACGAGGGTTTTGTTCCAGCGATTCCACCAGCACAGGCCACTCTTCAATAGATTTTCCATAACCACTGATTGATGCATGCGGGACCATACCGAGAATGCGCTGTTTCAGCTCTCTATCGAAGCCATTCATAACAGATAGGACAATAATTAATGCAGCCACACCTAACATCAGCCCCAACATCGAGGCTAAAGAGATAAAGGAGATAAAATGGTTATTGCGCTTAGCTGCCGTATAGCGCAATCCAATAAATATAGATAAGGGCTTAAACATGTGGCGATTAAACCACATAAAATTATGCGTGTGAAACGATAAAAGACTGAACTTTTAGAATAGGAACAAGTCTTAACTTACTGTTATTAAAACATTAGTTACTATAAAAACTTTACATTTCAATCTACTAAAACAAATCATTCATAGGTGCTTTTGTACGCGTTTATTCATATACTCCAAGCTATCTATGCAATATTAATTTGAGGGCAAAGCATGCAGGAACAAGATCGCCGTCAGTATTTCCGTATTGACCAACATGTTTCTTTAGAACTGAAAGTCATTTCTGAATCAGAAATTTCTGATCACCCAAGCCCTACACAGTTCGATGTTTCGCCTAATTTTCTTCTTTTAAGCCAACTTCAAGCGCTTGATAGCGACAGTAGCCATCTATTACGTAAGGTTGCAGAAAAAGATAGCAATGTTGCGACTTTATTAACGGTTATGCATAACAAGATCGAGCGAATCGCCCAAGCAATCGCCTCAACAGAAATGACCGTAGGCCAAAGCGCGATCCAAGAAGTCAATCTATCTGAAGGCGGCTTACAGTTCAGATACAACGAAGCTATTAAAAAAGATGCATTCTTATCGATCAAGCTCGTATTCCCTGACTCATGTATTGGCCTTCTACTCTATGCACAATGCCTAAGAAGTGATTCCATGGGAGATGGTAGCCACCTGACCAGCGTCGAGTTTATTAAAATGCCTGAAAACTGCCGTATGATTTTGGCTCGCCAGATTTTCGAAAGCCAAGCTAAATTGCGCAAACAGCAAGCTGAAGAACCACAAGAAGCTTAAGTAATGAGCAAAGGGATCATTGCACTCACACAAGCTTTTGATCGACTGAACCAAGTACAAAAGTCACTAAGCACTCAACTCCAGCAAAATGACTGTAGATATTGGCTGCTTAGTGATAACCAACAGGATTCGTCATTAACTGACGCTATAAACACTATCACCAATATATGGCATTCAGCCGGAGGAGATGGTCGACGTACCGAGAACCTATACGGCCTCATTGGTGTGCCTTGCCATATCATTCCGCTGATCCATCAACTCAATACTCATAAGCAAAATTTTCAAACTAGCGTGAGACAATTTCGTGAAGCTAATGGGGATCCAAACCCAGTTATCTTCAAACGCGCCGAAGAACTTAATTTGGCACTTCAACAACAAGGCATGGCGCGCGTAAATTTAAAACAGTGTTACCGCCAAATACCTCTACTTGAAAAGCGTCCAAACAAAGTAACCTTTAGCTGGTACAGTAGTGGCAGAAGCTTAAGGAAAGTATCGATTAAAGAAGCAGAGCAACGCCTGTTAGCTATGGATACTAATCAATTACATATCCAGCTTCAGCTTCAAGCACTAGGCAAAATCCCAAGCAATGAAGTGCTAGTACAGTTACAAAATCAAGTTCCTGTGATGCGAGCGAATATCGTTTGGAAAGATAAAGACAAACTCATAAGAAAAGCTCGTAACTGCCCGCTTCCTTTATTTTTCCCTTTAGATGCAGAAGAAGCTTTTCCGGAATATAATACCCCCTCTTTTACACCCCCCGATCAACGCAAACGGCAGCTTCGGAGTGATGTAATTATCGACCCCGAACCATATTTACCGAGCTTGCGTATACACCGCTACAAGAAGACATGACTGAAGAAAAATCGAACAAAAATACTAAACTCCACCATTTAGCAGCTGGCATTGGTTTCGCTGGCTTAATTTTGTGGTATTACGCAGGCTACAAACTAGGTTTTCTTGACTGGGCCATTCAGCAAGTTCCACCCAAATATGCAGGCGCAGGCATGATGGTTGGCGTCATGGTGTTGATGACACCTGGCTTTTTCATTTGGTCGCGTTATAACCGCTGGATTGAAAAGCGTTTAGAAATTACAGGTCAGTACTATGAAGATGAGTACTACAAAAACGACGAAGCCTTAAAACAACAACGCAAAAACAAAAAGAAGTAGCTTCCATTTTTTCCTTTAGCACTCGGAACTCATCCACTACCTGCTCCTGAGTGCTCTTCAGCCTTAATTAAGGCTATACCGTTTAATATCTCCCTTGAAAAACCTTCACGTTATCAAACTTGAAGAATATCCAAGCTAGACCTGTAATTAAAAAACCCCTTCATTTTGTCGCTGATGGATGCGGCAGGATAGACATAGAAGCAGGAGGCTAGTTATGCAGTATTTACTTGCTTTAGTAATGGTCTTTCTTGGCTCTTATACGCCGATATGTCAAAGCATGGAATTAGCCGCAACATCTCCTCTACAGGCAGCAAATCAAAATTCCGTTCCAGAAACTTCAGCTGACCTATTAAAACCTCCATCTAACGCCAAAGATGTGAAGCATCTTGCTAGTGACTTGAACCCGATTCAAATCTTACAGAAAGAATATGAGAAGTACCGCGCTCTAGCAGATACTCAGCAATGGAAAACCATTCCAAGAGGGCCATTACTAAGATTTGGCGACACCCACCCGCACGTACCGATGATTCGAGAAAAGCTCATTACACTGGGTGATCTTTCATCAGCAAACTGTTCATCCATTTCAGACCCACTGTTTGACACAGAGCTGCATGAAGCATTGGAAAGATTCCAGAAAAGGCACGGCGCCAAGGTTGATGGTATTGCAGGCCCTGAAACAAGACGCACTCTAAATGTTTCTCTTCATAAAAGAGCGGATCAGTTATACGTAAATATTCTTCGACTTCAGCAGTTCCAACCAAACACTGATCGCTACATTCAAGTCAATGTGCCTGACTTTAGACTACACCTGATCGAGCAAGGCAGATCAGTCCTGAGCATGAAAACCATCGTGGGCAAGAAGAAAAGGAAAACCCCAATCTTCGAAACAGAAGTTAACCGTATCGTAATCAACCCCTCTTGGCACGTGCCTAAGAGTATCGCCTATAGAGATATCGTGCCTGAACTTGAGAAAGACCCAAGTTTTCTAAAGAAAGCGAGACTGAACCTAGTCACTGGCTGGGGCAATAACAAACGCATTATCGCTGCTGAAGATATCGATTACGATAAACTATATAAAGGCGAAAACTATCAACGTTTTTGGGAAGCACCAAGTTCATCAAACACGCTTGGAAGTGTGAAATTCCTGACCTCTGGCCCTTATTCAGTCTATCTCCACGACACTTCAGCTAAACGCCTTTTTAATGAATCTAAGCGCGCTTTTAGTTCAGGATGCATTCGAGTTGAGCAACCACGCCAACTTGCAGATCAGCTCATGCGAATGACGCAAGGTTGGAATAGCAGCAAACTAGATCCATTATTTGAACAAGAGAAAACTAAACACATACGTTTGTTAGACCCTATCCCATTACATGTAACTTATTGGACTGCGTTTATCGATCAGGACGGTGATTTAAACTTCCGTCACGACCTATATAAACGCGATAGATATGACCTAACACGACTAGAAGAAGCACTTTTAAACACAGATGCACGCCAAAATTAATCAAGTTGCTCAAAATATACTCAAGAATAATTCATGCAGATGACTGATCAATTTATATACAAACAATTATTTGATCAGGCATAATTATTTCTTTTTCAGATGTTTTGATACCTAATGACCGATCAGAAAGATTCTATTGTTATCCCTTCCCCGACACGACGTAAATTTTTAAAAGCCCTAGGTGGATTATCAGCGTTAAGCGCTATGCCCTCAGCAGCTTTTGCCAATATCCATAAGGCTAAAGACCATTCGTTATCATTGGTAAACCTACACACTGGCGAAGCTTTAAATAGTACATTTTTCACTGAAGGTAGCTTCCAAAAGGATAGCCTTGGCGCACTTGATCACCTATTGCGCGATCATCGAACAGATCAAGTTCACCCAATGAATCAACAGCTAATGATGTTGCTGCATGATTTGCAACAAACATTTGGTGAGCATAAGCCTATTCACGTTATATCGGCTTACCGCTCTCCTAAAACCAATGCCATGTTGAGCAGCAAAAGCGGAAAAGTAGCTAAGAAAAGCTTGCATATGCAGGGTAAAGCCATTGATATTCGCATTCCGGGTGTCGATGTTAAAGATCTTCAACGTGCTGCATTGAGCATGAAGTCTGGAGGTGTGGGTCTATATACACGCAGTAACTTTGTGCATCTTGATGTAGGCAGAGTAAGGCAGTGGGGATCGTAAAACGATCTCCTAATATTTTTCTTCAGTTGAGAAAGGCTTATTCTGTTTTTTCGGCCTGATCACCTTCAGCTTCTATCTCATTTTTTGGTTTTTCTGGGGCTGAAGGTTTCTTACTGGTACTACCAGAACTATTGTTTGCAGCGACCGGAGGCCTAGGTGGTCGTCTATCCACCCTTAATACATCAGTAGTAACCTCACCTCTAACTTGAGCTTTTTCACCTCTCTGCGGTGGTCGATCACTAAAGTGCCTTACGCCCTCACTGTCTACCCACATGTACATTTCGCCAGCTGAAAGATCAGCTGCGAGTAAAATAAGTCCTGAAGTAAACGCAATCCGCTTTAGCATAGGGAGCCTCCTTTCTACCCAGCATAGCAGTCATCTGTACAAATAACACACAACAGTAATTTGTAGTTTAGAGCACGCATACGGAGAGCACTTCAACCAAGTTACAGTTTTGCTAGCTTAACTCTTCGACGCCACGGTTTGCCAGTTGATCGGCCAGTTCGTTTTCAGGATGACCACTATGCCCCTTTACCCAGCGCCAATCGATTGAATGAGGCTCGGTTGCTTTGTCTAAGCGCTGCCATAAATCTGCATTTTTGACTGGTTTTTTCTGTGAGTTTTTCCAACCACGCTTCTTCCAGCCATCAATCCATTCAGTTATGCCTTGTCGGACATATTGAGAATCAGTGGTAAGCACAACTTCACAAGGGCGATTAAGTGTTTCAAGCGCTTTAATTGCGGCCAATAACTCCATGCGATTATTAGTTGTATCCTGTTCACCACCCCAAAGCTGCTTTTCAGCATCCCCATAACGCATAACGGCCCCCCACCCTCCTGGTCCAGGGTTTCCTTTACACGCACCATCAGTGAATATTTCAACGATCTTCACAAACTTTCCTTAATGATTTTCGGGTAGTGGGTTCCGCGACTGGCAGAGTAATAAGCCTTCTTAATCCCCAACCAGAACGCAGCGGAGTCATGCCAGCAATATCTTTACGTGCCAACAAAACAGAAAAAGCACCTGTGTGGCCGGGTAAACGCCTTGCAACACTTTCAACTAGCCTGAAACGGCTTCGCCATTTCGCTTTAGTAAGCGGAGCGCGATAATAACCTGAAAGTTGTCGCAGTTCAGTTAATTCTAAAAGTTTTAACCAGTCAGACAGCCTTTTGTGGCTAAGGAAGCGACCACTCCATGGCGGCATATCACTTTTACGCTTTGTCAGTCGATAAAGCCCCCAAGAGCTGACAGGATTGAATCCCACAATTACAACATGACCTCCAGGCCTAAGGATTCTAGAAGCTTCCCGTAAAACTTGATGAGGGGAATCAGTAAAATCTAACGCATGATGGAGAAGCACTACATCAACGCTTTCATGAGCTAAAGGTATCTCAGTATTCTCAGCGACAATGCAATTATCGCCAACACCTAAGCCAAGCTTGGGAATAACCGAGAAACAGTGAGTAACTGGACTACTTTCAAATAAAGTAATCCGGCTATCTACTGAAAACTGTACTAAGTGCATGCCAAACAGAGCACCAATCACACGCTCTACAGTATCCCTTTCAGCTTGAAGAAGCTCTTGACCTAATTCGGTATCAAACCAAGCCATAATATGTGGGAGCTGAGTTTCTAAAGAGCGACTCATCTTATTTGCCATAATTTTGTCTAATTAGAACTGGCCCAATGTAATATAAGCAGTATTATATTTCTTTTATAACACTGCAAATGAAGGTTTTCCTTTCACTTGATAGAGGCGGTCAAATGTTTAGCGTTACACCAATTCCTGCTTTCTCTGATAATTATATTTGGCTCCTTAAGCTTCCTGACAGCCAGAAAGTCGCTGTGATCGATCCAGGTGATGCAGCTCCGGTTATCGCATACCTTAATGATAATAGCCTTGAACTCGACACCATATTAATCACACACCACCACTACGATCATACTGACGGAGTAAAAGAACTTACGGACAGATATCAAGTTCCTGTTTATGGGCCTCATAACTCTCCTTTCTCAGGTATAACCAATCCCCTTAAGGAAAACGATACACTTGATCTATGGGGACAAAAGCTCGTCATTAAAGAGATACCTGGACATACACTCGACCATATCAGCTACTTTTCTAGCACCGAGCAACCTCAGTTATTCTGCGGGGATACGCTATTTTTAGCGGGATGCGGGCGTTTGTTTGAAGGCACGCCACAGCAGATGTTAGCAGCGATGAATCATTTCCATTCATTGCCAGATAACACCGAAGTTTACTGCACACATGAATATTCATTGGCCAATCTAGCCTTTGCAGAGGCAGTTGAACCTGACAATTCAGATGTTAAAGATGCGATTAACCAATGCACTTCGCTTCGTAATTCTGATCGCCCAACATTGCCATCATCAATAGCCCAAGAAAAACGTATTAACCCTTTTATGCGTTCAGATCAGACAAGCGTCATTAGTGCTGCGAAGCAATTCACTCATCAAACAGAGTTAGACCAAGAAGCGGTGTTTGCAGCTATAAGGGAATGGAAGAATCAATTTTAATTTGTTGATTTTCTAGCTTTTCTAGAGAACCCTTGACCCCTCAAGGGCCACTGATAGAATGGATCGATTTGGGAACCTCAGAATAAGCCATAGTCGTATAGGACATTGTCTTGTTCGTAGGATCCTCTACCTCCTAAACACCGGAGCACCATGTTTTCATCTTCTAAATCGGTCCTGCTATCTATAGCTGCATGCGTAGTATTAAGCGGTTGCCAATCCGTTACCGAAAAAAACACTATTCCTTCTAATACAGGGATAGATCATCAGCCTTCTCAAGCCAATCACACCTTATCACCTAAAGAGAAGACTGAAGCCATCCCAACGGATTTATGGGAAGTCACACGTACTCACATGCAGATGGATCTGCATTTAGATAACCCAAGAGTTCAAACTCAGCTTAAGTGGTATAAGAAACACCCTAACCATATGGCACGCGTGGTAAAACGTGCAGCTCCTTATTATCACCATATTCTAAACAGTGCGATTGAACGTGGCATCCCCGTCGAATTAGCCCTACTTCCAATTATTGAAAGTGCTTACGATCCATTTGCATACTCTCACGGCCGCGCAGCAGGTCCATGGCAATTCATCCCCTCAACGGGTAAGTATTTCGGCCTAAAGCAAAACTGGTGGTATGACGGACGTCGTGACATTTTGAGTTCAACTGATGCTGCCTATACATACCTACAACAGTTACATAAACGTTTTAATGGTGACTGGCTACTCGCCCTAGCAGCTTACAACGCAGGGGGCGGTAACGTTTCTAAAGCTATAAAACGTAACAAGCGTCAAGATAAGCCAACCGACTATTGGTCTTTAAAACTGCCGAAAGAAACGATGGCTTATGTACCTAAATTCTTAGCTGTCGCTGAGGTCGTAAAAAATTCGGGTCATTACGGCTTAACTTTACAACCAATCCCGAACGAACCACATTTCGCTGCTGTTGAAACAGGTAGCCAGATTGATATTGCCCAAGCTGCCTCTATGGCTGATATCAGCACTAAAGAGATGTACCTTTTGAACCCTGGCTTTAACCGCTGGGCCACTGCGCCAGAAGGGCCGCATCGTTTGTTGGTTCCGGTTGATAACGCCGAGCAATTTACCAAAGCACTCTCCGAGCTACCCAGCGATCAACGCGTTAAGTGGGCACGTTATAAAATTCAATCCGGCGATTCTTTGATCGCTATCGCTAAGAAATATAAGACATCTGTCAGCCTTATCCGCTCGACTAATAAGATCAGCGGCAACAATATCAGAGCAGGCAAAACACTGCTGGTTCCAACAGCAAGTAAACGGGCAACAGAATATGTCCTCAGTCAGCAACAACGTCATGCTGACAGACAGAAAACCATTTCACGTACAACTGATCGCCAACAAAAGCATCACACGGTCCAGTCAGGTGATAGTTTTTGGAGCATTGCCAACCGTTACAACGTCGGTGTACGCCAGTTAGCACGTTGGAACAGCATGGCACCAGGTGACCCATTACGAGTTGGCAAGAAACTAGTTATTTGGAGCAAACCAACACAAACCGCGCTAAATGAAACTGATCGCCAAGTAATCCGCAAAGTAGGTTACAAGGTACGCCAAGGTGATTCGCTTTCTGTTATCGCCAACAAATTTAATGTTAATGTTGCGGATATCTTACGTTGGAACAAGATCAACAAAGCTAAGTATATTCGCCCAGGGCAACATCTGACCTTGTATGTAGATGTTACCCGAGCACACTAATTCAGGACGACTGACTCATGGACGCTACAAGTATTTTTATTATTGTTTTTGCGACAGTCACTGCAATTGCGTTTAAAGTCATTCTTTATAAACGCATTCAAAAGTGGATGGATCAAGACCTAATAAAAGGTCTAGCTGATGGCAATGAGGAAAAACTAACGTTCCTACAACAGCAATATCAGCAACTCGTCGACGCCAAAGTTAAGCGTAAGCATCTCCATAATCAGCTAACTGAATTGTCCGAACAATTTGAACAAAAAAGCTAAGGAACAGTCTTATCAGTGGCTTTTACTGGAACCCAGCAAAGGTCACTGATATAAAAGATAATTTACGTTAAGAAGGAACCTTAGATTGCTTACACTCAAACCTCGTACTTGCTCTTCTCTACGCAAATTAAGTATTTGGTTGTGCCTTTCCAGTTTCCTTACTCCTGCACCTCTATTGGCAGATGCGGTTACATCAAGCCATGGCATTGCAATGCATGGCGACCTTAAATACCCTGCCAACTTTAAGCACTTTGATTATGTGAACCCTGATGCACCCAAAGGCGGCAAAGCCATTCAATCTGCTTTGGGAACATTTGATAGCTTTAATAACTTCATCGTCAAAGGAACCCCTGCTGACGGGCTTGGCCTCCTATACGATAGTTTACTTGGTAAAGCTCAAGACGAACCTTTTTCCCTATATGGTCTCGTTGCTGAATCACTAGAAGTGCCAGCTGATCGTAGCTGGATTATTTTTAATATACGCCCTGAAGCAAAATTTAGTGACGGCCACCCAATTACTGCAGAAGACGTAGTTTTCAGTTTAGAAACCTTGAGATCTAAAGGCGCACCTTTCTACAAAGCATACTATGCCGACATAGAATCAGTTGAAGCACTTAATCCTCACCGAGTTAAATTTAATTTCCGCAACAACCTTAACCGTGAGTTAGCCCTTATCGTTGGTGAAATTGCAATTTTACCTAAACATTTTTGGCAAGATAGAGATTTCCAAAAACCGAGTTTAGATATTCCGGTTGCCTCTGGTTCATACACGATTGATAGTTTTGATGCCGGACGTAGTATCACCTATAAGCTAAGCCCTGATTACTGGGGTAAAGACCTACCCGTTAATAGAGGTCGTCATAATATTGAATTTCTGACCTACGATTACTACAGGGATAACACGGTAGCAATGGAAGCTTTTAAAGCTGGTGAATACGATTTCCGTCAAGAAAATTCATCAAAGCGCTGGGCTACTAGCTATACAGGGTCTGCAGTAGATTCAGGCAAGATAATTGTCAAAGAGTTAGGTCATGAAAACCCAACAGGTATGCAAGCCTTCGTCCTAAACACTCGACGACCGCAATTTGAAGACCCGCGTGTTAGACAAGCACTAGCGCTAGCATTTGATTTCGAATGGACCAATAGAAACATCTTTTACAACGCCTATACCCGTACCCATAGCTTTTTCTCCAACTCGGAGATGGCCGCTACTAGCCTGCCAACCGAGAAAGAGATCGAGATACTTGAGCCTATTCGTGACCAAATCCCTACCGAGGTATTTACTCAAGTTTATCGTGCTCCTGAAACCAGTGGTAATGGACGAATCTATACCGAGCTGCGTCAAGCTAAACGCCTACTTCAACAAGCCGGATGGATCTTTAAACAAGGTAAGTTAGTCCACAAAGAGACTGGCGAACCACTTAAAATTGAAATGCTGCTTTATTCACCTGCTTTCGAACGAGTAGTCGCTCCCTTTATTCGTAACTTGGAACGATTGGGTATTCGCTCAAGCATTCGTTTAGTTGATGTTTCACAATACATCAGCCGCCTGCGTAAGTATGATTTTGACGTAGTTGTAAGCGGATTTGGTCAATCCTCCTCACCGGGTAATGAACAACGTGATTACTGGCATTCCTCTGGTGCTGATGTTGAAGGCAGCCGTAATCTCATCGGAATCAAAAATCCAGCGGTTGATTACCTAGTTGACCAGCTTATTCAATCCCCTGATCGTGAGCAGTTGGTTTTACGAACTCGTGCCCTTGATCGCGTGCTGCAATGGAATCATTACGTTATCCCTCAATACCATATTAATAAATATAGAGTGGCTTATTGGGATAAATTTGAAATGCCGAGCACTCGCCCTAAATACAATCTAGGTTTTGATACTTGGTGGATCAAACCATCCGAGGACGCTAAATAATGGCTGCGTATATTCTAAGGCGTTTACTTCTGATCATTCCTACCTTGATAGGAATTCTGACGATCAACTTTATCATTGTTCAAGCAGCCCCTGGCGGCCCCGTTGAGCAAACCATTGCTCAATTGGAAGGCATTAATGTCGGTGCGACGGCTCGAGTCAGTGGCGCACAAAATGACCTAACAACCGAAGCAAGCAGCGCGAATGGTGGTGACAGCAGCTATCGTGGTGCGAGAGGCTTAGACCCAGAATTGGTAAAAGAGATCGAAGCGCTATACGGTTTTGATAAACCCGCTCACGAACGCTTTTGGCAGATGCTAAAAAATTACGCCGTTTTCGATTTTGGAAATAGCTTATTTAGTGACAAATCGGTAGTCGATTTAATCATCGAAAAACTACCGGTCTCTATCTCCTTAGGCCTTTGGGCGACATTGATTACTTACGCTGTTTCCATTCCTTTGGGTATACGTAAAGCGGTTAAAGACGGCACCCCTTTTGATATCTGGACCAGTACTGCAATAATCGTTGGCTACGCCATTCCGAACTTCCTATTTGCGATTTTACTGATCGTCATCTTCGCAGGCGGCACTTGGTTAGACTGGTTCCCACTTCGAGGACTGACGTCACCTAACTTTGATGAATTAAGTTTGTGGGGCCAGATTAAAGATTACTTCTGGCACATCACCCTACCAGTTATCGCAACTGTGATCGGCAGCTTTGCGACATTAACGATGCTAACCAAAAATTCATTTTTAGATGAGATCAACAAGCAATATGTGCTTACGGCGCGTGCTAAAGGCCTTTCCGAAAAGAAAGTCCTTTATGGTCACGTCTTCCGTAACGCTATGCTTATCATCATTGCTGGTATGCCTGCAGCGCTTATCTCAATCTTCTTTACCGGCTCTATGCTGATTGAGGTCATCTTCTCCCTTGATGGCATTGGACTGCTAGGTTATGAGGCTGTAATCAACCGTGATTACCCTGTTATCTTTGGCACCCTGTATATCTTCACCCTTATCGGTTTATTACTTAAATTGATCAGTGACATTACTTATGTACTGGTAGACCCAAGAATAGATTTTGAAAGCAGGGAGCTTTAATCATGGGTGTATTAGTTAATAAACTCAGCCCTCTCAATCAGCGCAGGGTCGAAAACTTCCGTAAAAACAAACGCGGCTATTGGTCTTTATGGCTCTTCAGCACGCTATTTTTCCTATCGTTATTTGCAGAGATTATTGCGAATGATGATCCGCTGGTAGTGTCGTATAAGGGCGATCTATATTTCCCGGTCGCTGTGAATTACACCGAACTGACCTTTGGTGGTGAATTTGAAAGCCCTGCGGATTTCAAAGATCCTTACATTCAAGACCTTATACATAATGAAGGACAAGGCTGGATTATCTGGCCGCTGATTAAGTACAACTACAGCACGATCAATTACGATCTTCCCGTACCAGCACCATCACCTCCAACAATGGATAACCTACTAGGTACAGACGATCAGGCTCGTGATGTACTTGCTCGCGTCATATACGGTTTTAGGATCTCAATCCTATTTGCCGTAGTTTTGACTTTAGCGAGCTCTGTTATCGGTGTAGTTGCTGGTGCTATTCAGGGCTACTACGGCGGTAAAGTTGACCTTTTCTTCCAACGCTTTATCGAGATCTGGTCTGGTCTTCCGGTTCTGTTCTTGCTGATCATTTTAGCCAGCATTGTTGAGCCAAATTTCTGGTGGCTATTGGGTATTATGCTTCTGTTCTCTTGGATGCAGCTGGTTGATGTCGTACGTGCCGAATTTTTACGTGGTCGTAATCTCGAATATGTTCGAGCCGCGCGTGCGCTTGGCTTAAATAACCGCATGATCATGTTCCGCCATATTCTTCCTAATGCCATGGTGGCAACACTGACCTTTATGCCATTTATCTTTAATGGATCTGTTGTTACGTTGACCGCTCTGGATTTCTTGGGCTTTGGCCTGCCTCCAGGCAGTCCATCATTGGGTGAATTAGTTGCTCAAGGTAAAACAAACCTTCATGCACCATGGTTAGGTATCACGGCTTTCTGTAGCCTTGCATTGATGCTTACCCTTCTAATCTTTATAGGTGAAGCTGTACGTGACGCCTTCGACCCAAGGAAAGTGTCATGAAGTCTCCGCTATTAAGTGTTCGCAACCTATCCGTCACTTTTGATCAGGGTAGTGAAGCTGCTGTAGAAGCAGTGAAACAAGTTAGCTTTGATATACCGAAGGGTGAAACTCTTGCATTGGTAGGAGAATCAGGTTCTGGCAAATCCGTATCTGCAATGTCAGTTCTGCGTTTACTCCCCTACCCTAAAGCAAGTCACCCTAGCGGTGAAATTCACTATGATGGCCAAGATCTGCTGAGCTATAACGAAAATCAGATGCGCCAGTTACGCGGCGATAAGATCAGCGTTATCTTTCAGGAACCAATGACGTCGCTCAACCCGCTACACACAATTCAGAAACAGATAGGGGAAACTCTACTTCTGCATAGAGGGATGACTGGTAAACAAGCACGATCTCGAATTCTTGAACTACTTGAGTTAGTTGGCATCCCTGAGCCTGAGAAACGCTTAAATAGCTACCCTCATGAACTTTCCGGGGGGCAACGTCAACGTGTAATGATCGCGATGGCACTCGCCAATGATCCTGAACTGCTTATCGCAGACGAGCCAACCACAGCACTTGATGTAACAATTCAGGAACAGATTCTAGAGTTACTAAAGTCTCTGCAAGAAAAACTGGGCATGGCGATTTTGCTGATTACTCATGACCTTAATATTGTTCGTCGTTACGCGCATCATGTCTGTGTTATGTATAAAGGTGAGCAAGTCGAATCGGCTCCAACGGCTCAACTGTTTGCACAACCACAACACCCTTACACACAAACGCTGTTAGATGCGGAACCATCAGGTAATCCTGCTATTGTTCAATGCGAGCAAGAGCGCTTACTAGAAACAGACAAATTAAAAGTCTGGTTCCCTATTACAAAAGGCTTTTTCAAAAAGACCGTAGACCATATTAAAGCGGTAAACAGCATCAACCTTTCTGTTAACCGCGGTGAAACACTTGGCATTGTGGGAGAGTCTGGCTCAGGAAAAACCACATTAGGCCTCGCTATTTTGAAACTACAACGTAGTGAAGGTGAAATTACATTTGATCAGACCGCTCTAGCACCTTTAGATCAAAAAGCGGTTAAACCTTTACGTAAACGGATGCAGATAGTTTTTCAGGATCCGTTCGGCAGCTTGAGTCCGCGCATGTCTATTGCTGAGATCATTGCCGAAGGACTCGATATCCACCAGCCAGAATCTAAAGCTGAGCACGAACAAGCGATCATCGATGTACTACAAGAGGTTGGTATCGACCCTGAAAGTAGACATCGCTATCCGCATGAATTCTCTGGAGGTCAGCGGCAGCGTATCGCCATCGCACGCGCGTTGGTACTGAAGCCTGAACTTATTGTATTAGATGAGCCCACCTCTGCGTTAGATCGCACGGTACAGAAACAAATTGTGGAGCTATTGCGTAACCTTCAGGAAAAATATGGCTTAACTTATCTGTTTATCAGCCATGATTTAGCCGTTGTAAAAGCGCTAAGCCACAAGCTAATAGTGATGCGCCATGGAGATATCGTCGAACAAGGTGATGCCCAACAAATTTTCGCTGCCCCTAAAGCTGAATATACACAACAACTACTGGCAGCTGCATTTAATCAATAAGTCGAGTATGCCTCTCCCACTTTAAGACGAAGCGGTGCTAATTCTTTAGCGCCGTTTCTAGTTCTTTCTATTTACTTTTGTCTGCATCAAGATCAGAGTACGACTATCAGAAAATATAGGATTAATAGTTTCTACAGCTACTAATCCCATATTTTTTGAGGATTAAAACAATGACAAACCCAACGGAGCCACACAAGATTCTTGTGATTGGCGGGGGCGCTGGCGGCCTTGAGCTCGTCACCCAACTAGGCCACCGCTACCGAAAAAATCCCTCAGTTGAAGTAACCCTAGTCGATCAAAAACGTTCTCATATCTGGAAACCTCTTTTACATGAGGTGGCCACGGGTTCGCTTGATCCAAATACAGATGGCGTTGTTTACCATGCTCACGCGGTCAAACACCACTATGAGTTCGAACTAGGTACATTTTGCGGCCTAAATAAAGACACAAAAACCGTCACACTGGCTGAAACAGTCGATGAAGATGGTGTTCAAATACTTCCGGAAAGGCATCTGCAATATGACACCCTTGTTTTAGCGATCGGAAGCGTCAGCAACGATTTCAAAACACCGGGTGTAAAGGATCACTGTTTCTTCCTAGATACGGCTAAACAAGCTGAACGTTTCCATAACGCGCTCATTAACAACTTCATGCGCGTGAACCAGCGTGAAAACGGCGTATTAAATATCGCGATTGTTGGTGCAGGCGCAACGGGTGTTGAGCTTGCAGCTGAGCTTTACAACGTAACCGACATGCTTAAGTCATACGGCCTTCCGAAAATGACGGCTAAACAGCTGAAGGTTACGCTTATCGAAGCTGGTCCACGTATTCTTCCTGCACTGCCTGCTCGTATCTCCGGCTCTGCCCGAGATGAACTAGCAGCTTTGGGTGTAGATGTATGTGAAGATACGTTGATCAAATCAGCGAACGCTAATGGCTTTGAAACGGCTGACGGTTCAGAAATCGAAGCAGATATGATGATCTGGGCCGCTGGCGTTAAGGCACCTGACTTCCTAGCAGATCTTTATGGTTTTGAGTTAACTCGCACGAATCAGATTCTGGTTAAACCTACGCTTCAATCCAGCATCGACGATAGCATTTACGTGATTGGTGATTGCTGTGCTTGTGCGCAGGAAGATGGTAGTTGGGTGCCGCCTCGGGCCCAATCAGCACATCAAATGGCGTCAATCGTTAAGAAAAACATTATTCTTACCGAAAAAGGCAAACCACTTAAAAATTTCGTCTACAAGGACCACGGTTCACTGGTCAACCTTAGCCGTTACAGTACCGTGGGCAGCTTGATGGGCAACCTTTCAAAGAACTCGATGTTTATTGAAGGGAAAATTGCTCGCATCGTTTACGTTTCACTTTATCGTATGCACCAAATTGCTATTCACGGCTTCTTCAAAGCGATGATCGTTTATATTGCTGAGAAGATCGGAAAAGTAGTACGACCGAAGATGAAACTGCACTAAGTTTCTAGATTGGAATAGTACGTTGATTGTTGATCTTAAATCAGCGCACTATTCCCACTCATTTTGATAAGCTACTTCCCTAGTCCAACAATAGTTAGACCCTTCGCTCATCTTTTCTAGTTCCGCTTTTAAAAACTCAGTAAATACTGCCACCTTACGTGGTAGAAAATCCCGCCTAGGATAGAGTAAATACACACCATAGCCTTCTGGCTCAATAGGTGGAAACAACGAGACTAATTCACCTGAGCTTAAGCCATCTTTAAATAGAAAATGAGGCCCCTGCATCACACCGACACCGCTACGACAAAGATCCACCAGCGCCTGACCATCATCAACTACTAAATAGTTTTTGGGATCTAGCTTTTCGGTCTCCCCATCCACTTCAGCCAAAACAGGCATCAACTTACCTGTCTGCTTAAAGCGAAAACGTATCCATCGGTGATTATCAAAATCCTGAAAACTATCGATTTGTCCGCACTTCATAAGGTAGCTTCTTGATGCACAAGTAAGAAAATCCATAGGGCTCAACTTATGCAATACCATACGACTATCAGATACCGTACCTGTTCGGATCGAGAGATCGAATCCCCGTTCGATAATATCGACATATTCATCGGAGAAACTCAATTGCAGACTAATATCCGGATACCGTTCGGTAAATTTACAGAGTAATGGAACAATATATAAACGCCCGTAAGCGACCGGTAAGTTTACCTTTAGAACACCCGTTGCAGACTCATTACCCGATTTAAGACGCTGCTCACACTCATCTAGATCTATGAGTAACGTTCTTACAGTCTCTAGGTATTCCTTTCCCGCATCAGTAATGGTCAGCTTTCGGGTAGAACGATAAAACAGTGTATAGGCTAACTGCTTTTCTAATCGGCTTATCGCCTTGCTTACTGTAGATGCATCCGCACCTAGTACCGCTGCGGCAGCTGCAAATGATCCTTTTTCGCATACGGTAATAAACGTTTTTAATACATTGAATTTATCCATTCATGAAGAATATTCACCAATGAAATTCTGATCAAGATATTTTTCACTTATGAGCTTGATTCTAAAATGGTCGCAATTAACTTTCCGGAGATAAAAATGAGAAAGCAATTTGTACGACTAACAGCAACTCTGGTTTTACTACTCTTAAGTCAACTAACATTCGGCGAGAGTAAGAAGATCGGCATTCTTGTCTTTGATGGTGTTCTAACATCCGATGTAACAGCACCATTAGAAGTTTTTGGCGTCGCCAGTAGAAAAACATGGTTTAGTGACTACACACCTATCGTTATCAATGTTGAAAATAAGCCCGCGGTAACCACTGAAGAGGGCCTAAGCTTAAACAGCCCCTATTGGATCGGTAATGCTCCTGAACTAGACGTTCTAATCGTACCCTCTAGTTACGACATGGACCCACTGCTCGAAAACATCCAATTGATCCAATTCATTAAAACCACGGCTAAAAACGCCGAATGGATGGCGAGTAACTGCTCCGGTTCTTTCTTACTTGGTAAGGCAGGCCTGTTGGATGGATTAAAGGCCACAACTTGGGCTGGCGGTGAAAAGGATCTTGCTCGCACCTTTCCAGATGTAAAAGTCCAATACGATCAGAATGTAGTAATTGACGGTAATGTGATTACGTCCAATGGCAGCTTAGTTAGCTATCAAGCAGCGCTAGTGCTTCTGAGTAAATTAGCATCGGCCTCTAAAGCTAATGAAGTAGCAGAGGCGCTACAATACACACGCTTTTCTACTAAGAAATTTATTTTGTAATTAACTCAGGCCCAGCAAATTTATTTGCTGGGCCTTCCATCATTTATAAACAACGAAAATATTACTCACAAGAAACCGTTCGAGTAGAAGCCCACTCTCTTAAATAATCAATCTTTTCAGACATCACAACAGACAGGGGCTGAGTCTTTCGTAACTCGGCATGCAGTAGAGCTTGATCAAGTTCAACATTCTGGGCATGGGCGGTATAAAAAGCAGAGATAACTGCTTGCTCAATTTCAGCTCCCGAAAATCCAACGCTTTCTTCAATCAATCGCTTAAAGTCAAAGTTGCTTACATCGACACCTTGGCGTTTCAGATGAATATCAAAGATTTTAAAACGAATATCGTCATTAGGGAGATCGACAAAGAAGATCTCATCAAAACGCCCTTTTCGTACAAGCTCCGGTGGCAAGGCTTCAATATCATTCGCCGTAGCTACGATAAATACGGGCGCATCTTTCTCGGCCATCCACGTCAACAAGGTACCCAGCATGCGTGTCGCAGGGCCACCCTCATCACTTCCTGATGAGATCCCTTTTTCA
This sequence comes from Neptuniibacter sp. QD57_21, assembly GCF_047778075.1. Classification (GTDB taxonomy): domain Bacteria; phylum Pseudomonadota; class Gammaproteobacteria; order Pseudomonadales; family Balneatricaceae; genus Neptuniibacter. The sequence goes on from NZ_CP180549.1 coordinate 2,065,703, forward strand.
ATCTCATCTAACCAAAGCACACAGGGCGCCATAACCTCTGCCGTTTGTAGGGCTTCACGAAGATTACGCTCAGTCTCACCGTAAAATTTGTTATATAGGGCGCCAAAATCCAGTCGTAATAAAGGCGCATGCCAGCTACCTGCAACCGCTTTAGCCGCAAGGCTTTTACCACAACCTTGTACGCCCAATAACAGCATCCCTTTAGGTGCGGGTAAATTACCAACGCCACTATCACCGTTAAAAAATGGTTTTCGTTCATTTAACCAATTTTTAAGTCCGTTAAAACCGGCTATATCAGAGAACTGTGCAGTGTCATATTCAAAATGCATATTCCCCTGCTCACTCAATAGCTGATACTTCGTTTCGTTAATTGCAGGGATATCACTGGTGGTGATCGCACCATCATCAAAAATTGCATTTCTTGCTAATCGCCGAACATCAGATCGGGTTAAACCCGTTAAGTTTCTAACCAAAAGCTGCAGGTTTTCAGAACTCGCCTGCACTTTAGAGCCTGAACTAGCCAACCAGCTCTGTGCTTCCTCTCGAACAATTTTTTCTATCTCCCTACGTTCAGGTAGAGCGATATCTAATTTGGCGCTAAGTTTCATAATCTCAACTGGCACTTCCAACGCGTGGCTAAGCAAGATTAACGTATGGCCTAGTTCATGAAATTTGAGCGCAATATCCTTCAATAAACGTACGTGCATAGGCTCATCCAAAAACGGATGCAAATCCGCCAATACGTAAACACCAGGGGTAGATACTGATTTAATATGCGCTAGGGCTTCGGTCGGTTGCGAGAATAACTTTTGCGGCGGGAGATCACGATCAATTCGCTGAATGCCATCGGTCAAAGTCCACTTGAATAGCGGCCTTTCATACACAGGCTTAAGTGATAACAGCACATCAACCACCTGATTCTCCTCGGTACTTTCGATGACAATTAGAGGGATCTCAGATTTGATTAAGACTTCCAGTTGATGCTGTACCATGCCTAAACTCCATTTAAACTAAAGGAATTACTCTATTACATCTGTAAGTATCTATGCAAAGTAAATCAAATAGTTAACTCGGGCATTTGACCTGTTGACTGAAACAGTGGATCCAAGCCTAATTGCTGTAATAAAGAAAAGGAATTCCGATGAAACTACTGACTTTAATAGTATGGCTAAGCAGCATAGCTATATACCTTTCAAGTGACACTCTAGGGCTTCACGGATATATAACCATCGCCATACCTTCAACATTTCTACTCTTATCATTTATCTTGGTAGAACAGTTCAAAGCGATGTTCAGATGGTTTCATCATTTGATCGTAATTCAAATATTGTTTTGGTACCTATATTCGATTTACTTGCATATCCCAAGAATGGAAGGCAACGTCATAGAACAATACCTTTCATATTCACAGATTTTCCTAACGGCTAATTGGTACATTGGTTTTATGCTGTTTTTTGGACTAATTTCGATACCGCAAACAAAGAAGACCAAGCAAGCCATGCTCCATCCAACAATTGAATGCGCAATACCTGAAGAATCATTAGGCAAAAAATAAGGCGGTTAAACCGCCTTATTAGATTTATAAAAAATTATAACTTTTCGTTCTTTAGGAAACTGAAGCCACATCAGAGATAACCTGGCGTATCCAACGGTGAGCAGCGTTATGTTGTAGCAATGGGCTCCAAGCCATTTTGAACTCAAATTCCGGAATATCAAAAGGCGGTTTTTTCACTACTAATCTGGGGTTTTCAGATTGGATAGAAGCAGCACGACTTGGAATAGTTGCGATAAGACCACGCTGAGAAGCAAGCAAAGCAGCTGATTGATAGTGTCGAGTGAATACCGAGATATGGCGCTTATAGCCAATTGAGTCTAATGCCTCATCAACCCAACCGAGCCGCTTGGTATCTTCAGGCGTGATACCCATACCTGCTCCCATGCCGGTTTTACTCACCCAAACATGATTTGCCCTAATATAAGTTTCCAAACAGTAATCATGGGAAATGGGATTATCTACGGCAAACAAACACGAAAACGAATCTTTCCATAAGGTCTTTTGGTGGAAGGATTGCGGCATAGTATCAAAACGGTTGATGACCAGATCAACCAAGCCCTGCTCCACTTCAAGAAAGCTCATATCACTCGGCGTTAAGATATCAAGAACAACATCAGGCGCTTCACGGTTCAAACGCTTTAATAATCGGGGTAATAGTGTTGCCTCACCATAGTCACTGGTCATTATACGAAAGACTCGATCACTGGATTTAGCATCAAACTCAGTTGTTGGTTCTATAACCTGTTCTACCGATGCAAGGATCTGTCTAAGCAGTGGCTGCAATGATTGAGCACGCTCAGTAGGCACCATTCCTTCACTGGTTCGAACCAAAAGTGGGTCACCAAAAGTTTCACGCAACCGCCGCAAACCGTTACTCATAGCGGGCTGTGTAATCCCAAGTAAGCTGGCGGATCGAGTCACATTACGCTCCCGCAGCAAAATATCAAGATACACCAAAAGGTTAAGGTCGATTTTATCCAGATTCATATCAATGCCGTAATCATGCGTGTTTCAGTAATAATACCATAGACCTATTCACAGGATAAATACTGCAAATAACAGGCATTTATTTCAATTATAGGGTTAACCGCACTAGAATCGATTGCGAAACTTTTAAGAGTTAGCCGAAAACTGGCTAGCAACTAATATAGAAGGAATGACCATGTCATCACTGAACAAAGACATCGAAAGCATTGCAGGTCTTAAAGCTGAAGCTGGTAGCCCTTGGGATGCAATCAACCCAGAATCTGCTGCACGCATGCGCGCTCAGAACAAATTCAAAACTGGCCTAGATATCGCTAAGTACACTGCTGGTATCATGCGTCGCGACATGGCTGAGTTCGACAAAGACAAAACTAAGTACACTCAGTCTCTAGGCTGCTGGCACGGTTTTGTTGGTCAGCAAAAGCTGATCTCTATCAAGAAGCACTTCGGTTCTACTGAGCGTCGTTACCTATACCTATCTGGTTGGATGGTTGCTGCTCTACGTTCTGACTTCGGTCCTCTACCAGACCAGTCTATGCACGAGAAAACTTCTGTTGCTTCTCTTGTTAACGAACTTTACACATTCCTTCGTCAAGCTGACGCTCGTGAACTAGGCGGTCTATTCCGTGCACTAGACAAAGCACGTGAAGCTGGTGACGCTGCTCTAGAAGCTGACATCCAGTCTCAGATCGACAACCACGAAACTCACGTAGTGCCAATCGTTGCTGACATCGATGCTGGTTTCGGTAACGCTGAAGCGACTTACCTAATGGCTAAGCAGATGATCGAAGCAGGTGCATGCTGCCTACAGATCGAAAACCAGGTTGCTGACGAGAAGCAGTGTGGTCACCAGGACGGTAAAGTAACTGTTCCTCACGCTGACTTCCACGCTAAACTACGTGCTCTACGTTACGCTTTCCTTGAGCTAGGTGTAGATGACGGTGTTATCGTTGCTCGTACTGACTCTGAAGGTGCTGGCCTAACTAAAGAAATCGCTGTAGTTAAAGAACCAGGCGACCAAGGCGACGTTTACAACTCTTACCTAGACGTTGAAGAAGTTGCTCCAGAAGATACTGCTGAAGGCGACGTACTAATCAGCCGTAACGGCAAGCTAGTTCGTCCTAAGCGTCTACCTTCTGGTCTATACCAGTTCCGCGCAGGTACTGGCCACGAGCGTTGCGTATTCGATTGTATCGAAGCTATCAATGCTGGTGCTGACCTTCTTTGGATCGAGACTGCTGTACCAACAGTTCACGAAATCAAAGGCATGATGGACGACGTTCGCAAGGTTCACCCAAATGCGAAACTAGTTTACAACAACTCTCCATCTTTCAACTGGACTCTAAACTTCCGTCAGCAGACTTACGATGCATGGGCTGCTGAAGGTAAAGACGTTTCTGGTTACGACCGCGACAACCTAATGTCTGCTGATTACGACGGTTCAGAACTGTCTGACGCTGCTGACGCTCGCGTTCAAACGTTCCAGGCTGATACTGCTCGCGAAGCGAACGTATTCCACCACCTAATCACTCTGCCTACTTACCACACGACTGCACTGTCTGTTGATAACTTGGCTAAAGAATACTTCGGTGAGAAGGCTATGCTTGGTTACGTTGAAGGCGTACAGCGTAAAGAGATCCGTCAGACTATCGCATGTGTTAAGCACCAAAACATGTCTGGTTCTGACATCGGCGACGACCACAAAGAATACTTTGCTGGTGAGAACGCTCTAAAAGCTGGCGGCGCGAAGAACACTTCTAACCAGTTCAGCTAAGCAATACTAGCTAAGGCAAATGTTCTAGCTAGCTAGGGCATCTACCTTGCATAGAAAGGCGGCCCCTTTTTAAGGTGTCGCCTTTTTTATACCTGCTACAAATACTTAGAAAGTTAAAAAGGATTCATTTTGATTTTTAAGATAGAATCCCCTACTGCTTTCAATTGCAAACTGATTAAGTGATTTAGATTATGACTACACCTACTTTTCTTAAAGACGCTAAAGAACTGTTAACCGAACAGGGTTTTGCCACTAGTAACACTTGGTACCATGGCACATCTTCCGCGCTGGTCGAATCAATCAAAGATCAGGGGTTAAATCGTTCTGGCGACAAGGCGCTTAAACAAGCTGCTAAACAAACAATGGCTACAATCGGTAATAGCTATACCGAAACCATCGAGCCTGTATTCCTAACACAAAGCAAAGAGTTAGCTTACTTTTGGGCTGAACAAACTGTTAGAAACCGCTCAGTACGTATTGAAGGCGACGAAGAACCTGTCGTTTTTGAAGTGACGCTTTCAGATGATCTAAACAGCCGAGTAAAAACTGATGTAGGCGCAGCGAGTCTATTAATGGTGAAAGAAGGCGAAGCTTATTTGGCTCATTTAGCCAGCATCTATGAAGAATGCGGCCTAGAAGCACCAGAAATTGATCTAAAAAGCGCTGATCGAATGGATTACCTAAACAAACTAGGCATGGCTTATTACGATTACGACATCGATAAAGATTGTGTGAATTTGCTAAGCGAGTGATCCCATCACCCTAGCCTCACACATATAAAAAGGACGCGATTGCGTCCTTTTTATTGCCTGATATAAAACTATTGTGTTTCGCCGTCCTGCAGCTCACAGCTCTGCTCTAAGACCTTCACCCTTTTCAAAGCTTCATCTAAATTCATTTGATCAAGCACAGCCTGAACCCCCTGTTGGCTTGTCTCTTTATTCAACTCTACAACTTGGTACATCTGAAACAGGTTGAAACCTAATGAGCACACGAAAACAATCGCAAGCAGTATAGCTGCGTCCAAATGCAGCGGTACTTTTCGTTTAAGGTCCAATATATTTTCCTTGATAAGCTGGAAGTTAGATACGAAATATACCAATTTTTTAGACAATCAAACAAACTAAACCGCTGCTATTTAGACGGTTTTTGACGATGGTAACAACAACCTCAAATGGCTCGGTTATTTTTTGCCCCTCACATGCCACTAGGTGTTAATAACGGCAACTATCTACCCACCCACCGCAGCTTTGGTCATTTTTCAACCAGCCAACCTACTGATTATAAATCGTTTAAACATTCTGGCATTAGGTTTGCTGTGCATTGAATATTAGAAAATAACCTCGGAGCCGGTCATGCACGCTGTTACACATACACCAAAGCGCCTAAACGCACTAGAACAGATCCCTGTTCATGAGCAGATTAAAAAGCATATGAAGGCACTCGAAGAGGCTCCGAGCATTTCCAGCATCGATCAATTTTACTTAGACATGTTGGAACAATTCCTGCCAGCCAATCAGAAAGCGCGCTATCTTAAGCTACTCAAAAAAGAGATCGTCGCTGTCTTTAGAATCGACCAGATTATGGCTGCAGTGCTATATAGCGATTCCACTATTGAGTCCTTTTCACATCAAGTAACCGAGCATATTAACTCGTTAAACGCCGGCCCATTATCCGTCAGCCGTATTAGTTACATATTGCACAAAGCGCTTTCTGATCGAGTTTCTGTCGATTATTTTTGTAAAGACAACCCTACTTATTATGATCTAAAACTGGGCTACCTATACACTGAAGAAGATTTACAGGCGGGCTTTACTGCAGACGAAACCTCTACAGAAGAACTCATGTGTGACTGGTTACAGAGTTATCAGCAGTGGATGCACGACTATCTATATTTCAACCTTGCACAGATAACCAAAGAAACCGATAGATTACCGCCTAAAACACTGTCTCTACTGCAGAACTATAGCGCCGAAGAGAAAGAGCAATTACAAGCATTGCTTTAGCAGATACATAAACACTTTCTTGTCAGTTGATGGTCTGTGCTATAGATTGAGCTTTTCTCACCTTCAAGAGCCCAGCCTTTATGGAATATGTACTACCGCTTTTAATATTGGCCATCGTTTTATTTCTCTACACTAGTCGCCAAAATAATTTAAAACTCGCAGAAGCCAACAAGAAAGCTGGCGAAGAATTTTTAGCTGAAAACACAAACGATCCGGACGTCACCCAGACAAGTTCTGGTTTACAGTTTAAGGTTATCGAAAAGGCTGATGGAACATCCAAGCCCAGTGCCACATCCACAGTTAAAGTTCATTATCATGGCACATTGATAGACGGCACAGTGTTTGATAGCTCGGTCGATCGTGGAGAGCCTATTGAATTTGGTTTAAATCAAGTCATTAAAGGCTGGACAGAAGGCTTACAATTGATGGCAACGGGCGACAAATACCGTTTCTACATCCCATCAAATCTAGCTTACGGAAATGGATCTGCTGGCGTTATTACACCAGGGTCAGTGCTTATATTTGATGTTGAACTGTTAGATTTTAAGAACTAAACAATCTCTGACAGAATGCTAAATTGAGGCAAGATATAAAGTAAACAGGAAGCCAATTGGCTTCCTGTTATGTATAAACGATTAAATATCGCTAACATCAAATTCAGCTACAGGGCTGACATCTGCTTCGTAATCTACGGAGTCGATGCCAAAACCAAATAGTTTCAAGAACTCATCTTTATACAGCTGGTAATCTGTAAGATCGAATAGGTTCTCAGACGTTACTTGAGGCCAGATTTCACGGCACGCATTCTGAACTTCTTCTTTAAGCTCCCAGTCATCCATACGGAAACGGTTAGTATCGTCCATTTCTGCTGTATCACCGTATAGACCTGTATCGAATAAACGCTGAACCTGCTCCATGCAACCTTCGTGTAGGTTCTGTTCACGCATTACCTTAAAGCACATTGCCAAATATAGAGGCATAACTGGGATTGCAGAACTTGCCTGAGTTACAACAGATTTCAAAACACCAATGTTCGCTTGACCGCCTGTTGCGTTGAGCTTGCTATCGATTACTTTAGCAGCACGATCAAGATCCTGCTTAGCTTTACCTAATGCACCATCCCAGTAGATTGGCCAAGTAATATCTGAACCGATGTAAGAGTACGCTACAGATTTACAGCCATCAGCTAGTACGCCTGCTTCAGAAAGCGCGTCCATCCATAGCTCCCAATCTTCACCGCCCATTACCGTTACAGTAGCTGCGATCTCTTCTTCAGTAGCCGGCTCAACCTCAGCATTGATGATGACATCTTTATTAGTGTCAATCGCTGTGGATTTGTACGGCTCACCAATAGGTTTAAGGCAAGAACGGATAACTTCACCAGAATCTGGCATTTTACGAACAGGAGAAGCTAGAGAGTAAACAACTAGATCAACCTGCTTCATCTCTTCCTTAATTAGCGCAATCGTTTTCTCTTTGGCTTCGTGAGAGAAAGCATCGCCATTCAAGCTTTTAGAGTAAAGACCAGCCGCCTTAGCTTCTGAATCAAATGCTGCAGAGTTATACCAGCCTGCAGTACCTGTTTTACGCTCAGTACCTGGCTTTTCGAAAAACACACCAATTGTCGCTGCGCCCGAACCAAATGCTGCTGCGATACGGGAAGATAAACCGTAGCCACTGGATGCACCAATTACTAGAACACGCTTAGGGCCATTTTCAATAGCGCCCTTCTTCTGAGTGTATTCGATTTGCTCACGCACATTAGCTGCACAGCCAGTTGGGTGAGTAGTAGTACAAATAAAACCGCGAATTTTTGGTTTGATAATCATGGCTAAACGGGTCTCAAATCCATTAGAAAAATTTGGTCTGTAAGATACAGCAATTCATTGCAAGTTGACAGTTTCATGCGGCATCCCTAATTCACAGGCCAAATATACCCAGATAATTAATTCTTACGAATTGTTACTAACTGATTTTATAAATAGGCAGAGGCGGTTTCTTTTGGTTATGATGCGCAGATTGCATATTCTATTTAAAGGAACATCCCCATGCAGGAACTACACGGTTACTACCTAGAAGATTTAGAAGTAGGTATGAGCGATAGCTTTGCCAAAACCATTACTGATGCAGACGTGTGCATGTTTGCGGGTATTTCCGGTGATACTAACCCAGTTCACATAAATGATGATTACGCTAAAACAACACCATTTGAAAAGCGTATTGTCCACGGCATGTTCAGTGCTGCGCTAATCTCTACTGTTGCAGGCACTAAGCTTCCAGGGCCGGGCGCTATTTATGTTGATCAACAGATTAAGTTCCGCGCGCCTGTATTTATTGGTGACACAGCGAAAGCTACACTAACAGTTGAAGAGATTGATACACGTCGCCGACGCGTAAAGTGCAAAACAGACGTAACTGTGGGCGATAAAGTTGTTGCTACAGGTACAGCAACCTTTATGGTAGATAAGAAAGAAGCTTAATTTCCTCTTTCTATGCGCTAGCTTTATCTAAGCTAGCGCCTCCTACCCCACATTTATCATCCCTTCCTAATTTTCATGATCCTTATCAATAGAATTGATTAAATTCTAGACTTTAGTCGATTGCGATCCTTCTACCCATGAGTAGAATGTGCCAGCAAAAAAATAACAACAAAAATGGACTACCATGAAGAAGATTTTAATTAGCGCCTGCATGCTAGGTGATCGCGTACGCTATGATGGCGGCCATCACTTAATTGACCACCCAACATTGCAGCGTTGGCACAAGGAAGGCCGCTTTGTCCCTATCTGCCCTGAAGTCGCTGGTGGCTTAAGCACACCGCGCCCACCAGCAGAAACTCAGTGCAAATTCCCTATTCTGATCACCACACAAGATGGCAACGACGTTACGCCTGAGTTTTTATCAGGTGCTGAAAGAACCTTAGAAATTGCCAAACGCGAAGGTGTCGCTTGCGCGCTTATGAAGGCTAAAAGCCCTTCTTGCGGCAACAAACGTATCTATGACGGTAATTTTTCCGGCAACCTCGTTGAAGGCTCAGGTGTAGCCGCAGCTGAATTAATGCGTAACGGCATCCCTGTATTCAGTGAAAAAGAACTGCCTGAACTCTTTGCTTTTATCGAAGATTCTGAAAGGATGACGGCCTGAAACGAATTAGTTAAGAGGCCTATTGATGGAGCAAGAGATTCAAAACGAGCTAGAAACCATTACTCGTTTAACAAATATGGTCATAGATTTTTTCGTCAATTACAGTTTTCAGGTAATTGGCGCAATCATCATCTTTTTGATCGGCCTGATTGTCGCTCGATCAATAGGCAAGTTCGCTCTTAAGCTATGCGAAAAGAATAGCGTTGATGTTACCCTGAGCTTATTTATAGCCAGTACCGTAAAGCTGCTAATCGTAGCGATGGTATTGGTGATTTGTTTAGGTAAATTTGGTATCAGCGTTGCGCCTTTTGTGGCAGCAATCGGTGCCGTATCTCTAAGCGCTGGACTAGCTCTACAAGGCGTGTTCTCCAATTATGGTGCAGGTTTCACCATTATCTTGACCCGCCCTTTTGTCGTCGGTAATACAATTACGATTAACGATATTTCTGGTGTCGTAACAGAGATTAAGCTCGCACATACCCTACTGGCCACAGAAGACGGCGAGATCATTACAATTCCAAACAAGCACATCGTCGGCGAAGTGATCACCAATTCATTCGCTAATAAAGTTGTCGAAGCCTCTGTAGGTATTAGCTACAGTGCAGATCCAGAAGTTGCGATTCAAATAATCAAACGATCTTTAGCCCAGTTTGATGAACTCTCCCAAGAATCACCGCCACAAGTTGGCATCGAAGCCTTTGCCGATTCTTCTATAAATATTGCTTATCGTTATTGGGTGCCAACGGACCGCTATTTTGAAGTGCAATATCAAGTGAATTTAGCTGTATTTAAAGCACTTCAAACCGCTGATATAGAAATCCCATTCCCTCAACGGGAAGTTACATTGAAAAATGCAGCTGCTGAGTAGTTTTTTCCTTGGCAGCACCACTGCAGCCACCTACAATGTGGCGATTTGAAACGAATTTAAAATTGATTGAGTAAAAGTATGCGCACTAGCCAGTATCTCATATCCACCGTTAAGGAAACGCCATCCGATGCAGAAGTCATCAGCCACCAGTTGATGCTTCGAGCAGGCCTTATTCGTAAAGTTGCTTCAGGTCTTTATAACTGGTTGCCGCTTGGCCTTCGCACGCTTCGCAAAGTTGAGCGTATCGTTCGTGAAGAGATGGACAAATCCGGTGCGATGGAAGTTCTAATGCCAGCAATTCAGCCTGCTGAGCTTTGGGAAGAGTCTGGCCGTTGGGAGCTTTACGGTCCTGAGCTACTGCGCGTTAATGATCGTCACAACCGTGAATTCTGTGTAGGCCCTACGCACGAAGAGGTAATCACTGACCTTATCCGTCGTGAGATCAAAAGCTACAAGCAGCTTCCTGCAAACTTTTACCAGATCCAAACGAAATTCCGTGACGAAATTCGCCCTCGCTTTGGCGTAATGCGCTCCCGTGAATTTATCATGAAAGACGCATACTCTTTCCACGTAGGTCAGGAATCTCTTCAACAGACTTACGATGTAATGCACCAAACTTACACCAACATCTTTAACCGCCTAGGCTTGGATTTCCGTCCTGTACTTGCGGACACAGGTTCAATCGGTGGTGCTACTTCTCACGAGTTCCACGTACTTGCTGACTCTGGTGAAGATGACATCGCATTCTCTAATGTTAGCGATTACGCAGCAAACGTAGAATTAGCTGAAGCACTATCTCCTGAAGGCGATCTAGCAGCGCCATCTGTTGAGATGACGACAGTAGATACGCCAAATGCGAAAACAATTGATGAATTGGTTGAACAGTTTGATCAACCAATTGAGAAAACAGTTAAAACGTTGATCGTTGCAGCATCTGAAGAGTGCGAAGCAGATTTTGTTGCTCTGTTGGTTCGTGGTGATCACGAGTTAAACGAGATCAAGGCAGAGAAACTTGCACAAGTTGCTGAACCTCTAGAATTTGCTACAGAAGAACAGATCCGTGATCTAATCGGTGCTGGCCCAGGCTCTCTTGGCCCTGTTGGCTTAAACATCCCAGTGATTGTTGACCGTACGGTTGCTAAAACATCTGACTTCAGTGCTGGCGCTAACATCGACGGCAAGCATCTATTTGGTATCAACTGGAATCGCGATGTTGATCTACCAGAAGTCGCAGATCTTCGTAACGTTGTTGAAGGTGATCCGAGCCCATGTGGTGAAGGTACACTTGTCATCAAACGTGGTATCGAAGTAGGTCACATTTTCCAGCTTGGTCAGAAATACTCAAAAGCCCTAAGCGCTGAAGTTTTGGATCAAAATGGTAAGTCTGTAGTAATGGATATGGGCTGTTATGGTATCGGTGTTACCCGTGTCATTGCAGCTGCGATTGAGCAGAACCACGATGACGGCGGTATTATCTGGCCAGAAGCGATCGCTCCATTCCACGTTGCACTAATTCCGCTTCAATACGATAAGTCTGATGAAGTACGCGAACTAACTGACAAGCTTTACAATGAACTAAAGCAGGCAGGTTACGATGTAATCATGGATGACCGTGATAAGAAGACCAGCCCTGGCGTTAAGTTTGCTGATTCTGATCTTATGGGTATCCCACACCGCGTGGTTATCTCTCCTCGTGGTATCGAAGCAGGCACTTTAGAATACAAAGGCCGTCGTGACGACGAGAAACAAGACGTTGCAGTAGATGGCGTGTTACCACTACTAGCTGAGCGTATCAATCTGTAAGATTATTTTTCAGATCATTGCTCCATAAAAAAACGGGCTTAGCGCCCGTTTTTTCTTCTATCAATCCTCTTCTTGAGGATATAACCGTCTAAAATCATCAATATTCGAGCCTGTCTGTTGTAAACGCCATACCAACTCAAACTCTGTGATCTCACCCTCACGATACAAAGCATGAAGTTCAGCATAGGCATTCGCCAAGAACAACGCTATTGATTCAGGCCGCTTAAGATCATTTTCTGTTGCCATTTGGAAGTCAGTAATTGGCTGACACCAATGCTCTGGCAGTTCCCATACTTCACACGCACGTCTTGTTAGCGCATGAGAAAAATCACTTAAAAGATGACTAAAAACCTCAGGGTGCGGTTCTTGCTTTTCAACAGCATGTATTTCAATCAATTTTTTAAAAATGATCAATTTACCAACATCGTGTATCAAACCAACAAAATACGCTAAACTGGGATTTCCTCCCAGATTTTCACAAATCTTTTTGGCATTATTGGCAACCTCTGAAGAGTGATCCCACAAAGCCTTACCGAAGGTCTCAAAATAAAAACTATCAATTTGGAACTTGTCAGCAACCAAAGAAGATAACACTACATCCCTTAAACGCTGCTGACCTAGCATACTTAATGCGTGCTCTAAATCTTGAATCACAACACCTGATCCGACAAATGCGGGAGAATTAGCGATAGAGATCACTTTCCCAGCTAAGGCAGGGTCTTCTTTAATAGCAGAAACAATTTTCGATTGAGGAGTATCCGGGTTAACCAGATCATTCATCAGCAATAAAGCATTTTTCGATAATTTGGGAATTGATTCTTCACTCAACCCCACCATCTCTTCATCTAATGAGGCCCTTAGGATACGCTCCTGTTGGTGCGATTCTTCAGTACCTAATGATCTTACACCTAAAAGATTACTAATAAATGAAAGCGTTAATTCACGGGAATGTTCCATTACCTTTGGAGCATCATCAGTTACAGCGCAAGCGTTATCTTCAGAACCGTCAACCATTGATGACTGCGGCTGATTGACTTCTTCTGATCTTTCATCATTTGAAAAGCCAAAAATTGATTTGAATTTGGCAAACATACCTACTCCAAGACAAAAACATATCACTAGCAGTGTAGTCGATTAACGCACTTCGAAGGTTTGAGGCGCATCAATGTTATCAACTCTATCACTAATAACTTCAGCGACGTTTGCCAGCTCAGGTCCTTGGCTCAGCCAAGCTTCCAATTGAAGCACAGCCTGCTCTTCACCCGTTGCCATAAGCTCGACACGTCCATCATTTAAGTTTCTCACCCAACCTTGAACGCCTAAAGAGATGGCTTTCTCTTTCGTTGATTGTCTAAACCAAACACCTTGGACCCGACCGCTGACAAATGCATGAATAGATAAATCTGCCACTTTATAAAACCTAAAAATTTAACCGTTTATTTGTTTTGTAGTGCTAATACTGTTTTCATCTTTGTCAGAAAACAATGATTCTAAAGTCAGAGAAAACGCCTGCTGTTCCTGTTCCGAGGTCTTAACTAGCTTTTCGTTAAGCACTCTCTCCCACTCCACTAAGCTGGTAGTAGTTACCGGTATAGGTGTAGGCCAAGGAAGTAGTTGGTTAAGTTGATATAACGTTAAATTACCTAAATCACGGCTTAATAGGTATTCACCTTGGTCACTACGCTTAACAATACCTCCCTCCAACAGAATCTTTAGATAGCTATCCCAACGCCCCTGATCCAAAGCATCCACCTCTTGTAGAAGCTTGTGATCCGAGATTGATTTCCCCTGCTGTTGAGCCTTCCATAAACGGTGTAATACCGCCACAACCGAATATAGGTGCGGAAGATCGTTAGTCCGCTCATTTGGCCGATAAACTGTAATACAGCGCGTTAGCTCAGCGCCCATCAATATGATGACCCAACTGATAAAGATCCAAAGCAGAAACAGAGGCACGGCTGCGAAAGCACCGTAGATCAGTTCATAAGATGGGAACTGGGTAACAAACGCAGTAAAGCCTCTTTTCGCTGTTTCAAATAACAGTGCTACGCCGACACCACCTAATAGCGCGCTTTTAAAGGGCACAGGACAGTTAGGTACAGCGACATACATCAAAGTAAAAGCGGTAGCCGACAAGATCGTTGGTAATGCTGACAATAAGCGCGCACGCCCCACCGCCTCTGTCGCCTCACTGATAAACGGCAAACTTGCGATATAAGAAGTTAAAACTAAGCCTAAACCGATCAAAATTGGCCCGAGGCTCAAAATAGCCCAATAAAGCAGAAAGCTAGATAGTCCTTTACGAGGCTCATTAACTCGCCAGATACGGTTAAATGCAGCCTCTATATTTTTCATCATCATAATCGATGTGATGGCCAGCAGCGCGATACCTACTGCGGTTAATTTACGTGCTTGAGAAGAGAAATCGTTGAGGTAATCCTGTACTACGGCGCCGGTGGCAGGCACGAAATTATCAAACACCCAACCTTGTAGTTCCTGCCCTACTCCCTGAAAAGAGGGAACTGCCGCCAACATCGCGTAAGACACAGTCATCAATGGGACTACAGCAAACAGCGTGGTATAAGTTAATGCCGCAGCATTAAGAATCCCTTGGTTCTGCAGAAACTGTCGAAATAGATAACGAATAAACAGTGTAACGCGGTGATTTAACAGCGAAGCCATTTCCATCCTCATAATAATAAGCTAAGCACTAGCCTAAAATGCAGTTCCTTCATGAAATCTGCAACACAGGCGTATACAATATCGCATAATCCAACACAATGAACGGATCATTTCACCTTGATCCCTTAGTACGGTATAGCACAATGAGTGAAGTAACTATCTATCACAACCCGCGTTGTTCTAAGTCTCGCCAGACTCTAGCACTATTAGAAGAGAACGGTGTAGAGCCACAAGTTCGTAAATATCTTGATGAAGCACCTTCTGCTGATGAGCTGAAAGTAGTGCTAAGCCAGTTAGGTATTTCTGCTCGCGATCTACTTCGCAAAAAAGAAGCTGAATTCAAAGAAAACGGCTTAGATGATATGTCTCTTTCTGAAGATCAGATCATTGAGATCATGACCAATGTGCCAAAACTAATCGAACGCCCTATCGTTATCAAAGGCGATCAAGCACGAATCGGTCGTCCACCAGAGTCTGTTCTGGAAATCATCTAATATGAGCGCTCCCTACGTCCTCGTTCTGTACTACAGCCGCCACGGTGCCACGCAATCGATGGCTAAACATATTGCCCGTGGTGTAGAACAGTCCGGTATTGAAGCTCGCCTTCGCACAGTACCTGAAGTTTCAACGGTTGCTGAAGCAACAGAACCTTCAATTCCTGATCAAGGCGCGCTTTACTGCTCCGAACAGGATTTAGCCAACTGTGTAGGTTTAGCGCTAGGGAGCCCGACTCGTTTTGGAAATATGGCATCGCCATTAAAGTACTTTATCGATAGCACTAGCAGCTTATGGATGTCAGGAGCGCTGATTGATAAACCTGCTGCTGTGTTTAGCTCCAGTTCTAGTTTACATGGTGGCCAAGAAACTACTTTGCTTACCATGATGATGCCTTTACTACATCACGGCATGGTCATTGCCGGCTTACCCTATTCCGAATCTGAGTTATTAAAAACTAAAAGCGGCGGCACTCCTTATGGGCCGACACATGTAGCGGGGCCAGACAATAGCAATGAGCTAGACCCAATCGAAAAGAATTTATGTATTGCCCAAGGTAAGCGCTTGGGTGAACTGGCCCGCCGATTAGCAAACAACGTTTAATTTTAAACACCTAGTAAAACCACGAGAGTACAAGCAGTTGAAAGCATATATTCCTGATGATCACGATTATCAAAGCAAAGCTAAATTAGGGCGTATCCTTTGTGTAGGAAGCTACCTAGGTTTGCTTGGTTGGTTTACGCTTTGGCACCTTTTCCTTATTCCTGTTCCAACCGGAAAACCTTGGGTTATTTGGCTTATCCATATGGCTCCACTGCTAGCATTTGCAGGGGTGATTATTAAAGGTAATCCTCGTGGGCACGCATGGCTTTGCTTCGTACTTCTACTGCTGTTTATGCAGGCGGTATTAGCTGCGACTAATCCAAATACGGCTGTCTATGGCATTGGCTATTCCTTACTTGTAGGTACGCTTTTCACCAGCGCCATGATGTACACACGCTGGCGTGCGCGCTATAACAAACAGCTGGCTCACTGGGCTGAACAGGCTGCAGATAAAGATGAAGCATCTAAGGATAGCTAAGCCGAAGCATGCGAGATCCTAAGACTTTATTACAGGGCATAAGAAAGCAGTTTCCCATTTTAGATCAAACAGTTAATGGAAACTCTTTAATCTATTTAGACAATGCTGCTACAACTCAAAAGCCGCAATGTGTCATAGATTCTGTCTCAGATTATTATCAGCAGAGCAACGCTAATGTTCACCGCGCAAGTCATGCGCTCAGCGCGGATGCGACACTGCTTTTTGAGTCTGCTCGCAGCACCGTTGCTCGCTATCTAAATGCCCGTAGTGAAAAAGAGATCATCTGGACACGGGGTACAACAGAGGGGATCAACCTAGTTGCCAACAGCTGGGGACAGCAGTTAAAAGCTGGCGACGAGATCATCTTAAGTACACTGGAACATCACGCTAATATCGTTCCTTGGCAGATGCTTGCTCAGAGAAAGGGTGTTGCTCTCAAAATCATTCCACTCTTAGACAATGGCGAATTAGATCTAGAGCAATTTGCAAAATTACTTTCCAATAAAACACGCTTAGTCGCGGTCACTCATGCATCTAATGCATTGGGCACGATTAACCCTGTGAAGCGCATTGTAGAGTTAACTCATCAGGCTGGCGCGCTGGTACTTATCGACGGTGCCCAAGCTCTGCCTCATCTTAAAGTAGACCTTCAAGATCTCGATGCTGATTTTTACCTGTTTTCGGGGCATAAAATTTTCGCTCCAACAGGTATTGGCGTTCTCTACGGCAAGGAAGAACTTTTATCTGCTATGCCTCCTTGGCAAGGCGGTGGCGAGATGATCAAACACGTGAGTTTTGATCAAACGACTTATAACGATCTGCCTTTCAAGTTTGAAGCAGGCACACCGAATATCAGTGCCACGATCGGTTTAGCAACCGCGCTGAACTGGTTATCTGGTTTTGATCGATCATTGCTGGAACAACACGAACAACATTTGCTTAAAACAGCTATCGATGGCTGCTCTCAAATCAAAGGGTTTAATCGTATTGGTTCAGCATCTGAATGTGTCAGTTTGGTATCTTTCACACTGACCGACCAACATCAGCAAGATATTGGTTTGCTGTTAGATCAACAAGGTATTGCTGTCCGTACAGGGCATCATTGCGCAATGCCTCTAATGCAAAGACTGGGATTACCGGGTACGACTCGAGCATCTTTCGCTTTTTATAATACTGAAGCGGAAGTAAACCATTTCATTCAGACACTGGATTCGATTACTCGCCCTACGGCTGTGGCTGTTGAATCAAACTCATCGCCAGAATCGTTGATCGATAAGCTTAAAGGTATCTCAGGCTGGAATGCTCGTTACAGAGAGATAATGCTGCTTGGGAAATCTGCTAAAGGCCTTCCCCAACAGTTAAAAACAGACGAACACCTCGTTAAAGGCTGTGAAAGTAATACTTGGCTGGTCATTAATAAAGAGCACAACGGTACGTTAACCTTTGCTACTGACTCAGATGCCCGTATTATTCGTGGATTACTGGTATTGGTTGAAACCGCTTTCAACCATAAAACAGCGGATCAGATCTGTGCTTTTGATGTCGACGGTTTGTTTAAGCAACTAGAACTTGATCGCCATCTAAGCCCATCACGTGGTAACGGACTGCGTGCTGTCATCGACAAAATTTATCAGTTTGCCCAACAAGCAAACTAAGACAACTGAATTCCTTTTGGAGCGACAATGAGCAACTTTACTGACGTTTCTTACCTAAACACTGTATTTGGTAATGAACAAGGCAACCTTGAGAACCCAAATTGGGAAAAAGCTGGCAAGCAATTACACCTAATCAAAGAAGAGCTAGCTGAATTAGTTGAAGGACTCGAAAACAAAGATACCTCTGAAATTCGTGATGCTGTAGCAGATATCCTTGTTGTGACTTACGGTATGGCCCACATCATGGGTATTGATGCCGACAAAGATATGGCTGCTGTTCAAGCAAGCAACCTATCTAAGCTGTGCAAGACACAAGACGAAGTTGACCAAACATTGGCTTTTTACCAAAATGAAAAGCAACTGGATGTATACGTAGGCGGTGAACTACCTGAAGCTTACATCAAATCCTCCAAGGATCAGGAAGGCAGCGACGGTAAATTCTACCCGGCTCACAAATTCCTAAAATCTATCAACTGGCATGAACCTAAACTGGACTAATTATGCCTACATACGATTATCGCATTGAAGCGACAGGTGATGTGGTTGAAGTGAAGCACACTATGGCTCTAACCCCTAAGACTTGGGGTGAGCTATGTATTCTCGCTAATCTAGACCCACAAGAGATCCCTGAAGACTCGGAAGTTACAAAACTTTTATCAACCGCAGGGGTTGTAAAAAGTTCGACGCTCAAAAACCCTGAAGCTCCTCCATGCATGAGTGGTGGCGGCTGTCCAAGTGGTGGCTGCGGTTTTTGACAGCCATAGTAAGGTGAGTGATAGTAGATAATACGAGTCACTCACTTTTTCAAAGGCTGGATGCCAAACTATGCTTTCAGGGCAAACACCAGAACGACAAACAATTCTGAATTGGGCCAAACAAGGCCATATTAAACCAGACGAAGTAGAGCGTGCTTTAGCGCTTACCCAAGCCTCCCCAAGCAACAATCAGTGGTTAGCTTTCACGGCAAAGCTACTTCTCTGGCTTAGCGCTGTAGCACTTGCTGCGGGCGTTATTTTCTTTTTTGCCTTCAATTGGCAATCTATTTCTAATTTAACCAAGTTTGCAACACTTCAAATCACTATTGTGCTTGCAGGCATAGTCTATTCACGATTAGACCATCACAGTATTTCGGGTATCAGCTGTATCACGCTGATTACTTTATTAACTGGAGCGCTACTGGCTCTTGTAGGTCAAATCTATCAAACCGGTGCCGATCCTTGGCAGCTTTTTGCTATCTGGGCAGTATTCACTCTTCCCTGGGCAATTATTCATCGCGCAAGCACGATCTGGGTAATCTTTATTACCTTGGTCAATCTCGCGCTCTATCTCTATTCCGAAACCTTCCGTGGACTATTTGGCTTCTTGCTTAGAACTGAAGATCTGACCAGTATCTTTTTAGCCATCAATACCGCGTTTATTGTGATTTTGGAGTTCGGATACAGATTTAAGCAGTGTCTTATTAAGAATCGCTTTGCTATTCAAATTACCCTCTTCTTCCCAGGGTCACTGGCAACTTGGTTAGCAATGTGGTCCATCTTTGATTTTGATGATTTTCATTGGGGCGGACTCTTCTATCTGATCTGGATCTCTCTCGCTTTCTACTACTATCGCCACTGCCAACTCGATCTATTTGTTCTCTCCGGTGTAGCCACCAGCCTTATTATCACTGCAAGCTCCTTGCTGATTAAAACCTTTGGTGATGCATTCGATGGCGGTGCATTTTTGGTTATCAGTTTGGCAATTATCGGCATGTCCACGGCAGCAGGAATTTGGCTAAAGAATCTATACCAAGCTCAAAAACAGCAAAGGAGTGCTCAAGATGACTAATTCAGATCAAGCACTTTGGCAGAAACTACAAACCGAAGGGATAGTCACTGCGGATCAACCAGAAGAGCACCCGAGCCAATCAGCATGGTTTATCCATCTGATGCAAGGCTTCTCTGGTTGGTTAGCAGCTTTGTTTATGCTTGGCTTTGTAGGTAGCATATTCGGATGGTTGTTCCGTTATGATAACCATATTCTTCTGATGGTCGCTGGACTCGGATGTTCCATTGGCGCCTATACCATCTATCGTCACAGTGGCGAGTCCCCTTTCTACAATCAATTAGCTTTAGCTATCAGTATTTGCGGCCAATTTATGTTTGGCTGGGGTTTATTTGAATTTCTGGGAGATAATGAAGTTACGGTTTTTCTGGCGCTAGCGATCTACCAAGCGGTCCTAGCCCTTGTAATGCCGAGTTTCCTTCATAGAGTCATCTCGAGTTGGTTTGCCATGATCGCTCTATTCTGGGGTTTAAACCGCCAAGGTATACATGGGCTAGATAGTGCTGTAGCCGCCCTCGCTTTTACATTGATCTGGTGTAAAGAACAGCAATGGCTAAAGTGGCATAAGTTTCTGATTCCTATCAGCTACGGTATGGCTATCTCGCTATTACAGTTTAGTGGTCATTCGCTGTTACAAAATGAACTCTCATTTCTCTACAAAATCAGTGATGTCGGCTTTCTGCAACTTAATGGCCCTCTGATTGGATCGATTGCACAAATAGCCACTTTCGCATTTCTACTAGCTTATATATTCAAAGAGCAACAAGTCACAAAAGACAGTAAAAACATTGCTGGCTATTTAGCCCTAATTATTATCATGGCGGTAACCTCATTTACGATTGCCGGTTTACCTGCTGCACTCTTGTTACTGTTAGTCGGCTTTCATAGACAGCAACGGGCCCTGCTCGGCTTGGGTCTAGTTGCATTAATTAGTTTTGTATCTTGGTATTACTACAACCTTCAGGAAACCTTACTAGTTAAATCAATCTATTTAGTGGGTTTAGGCACGGTTGCGTTAGTCAGTTATTTTCTGCTGAGCAAGATCTATCTTCCAGATGAGAAAATGGGTCTTAGTCATGCTGCCCATATGAACCGAGCTAAATGGAGCGCATTAATCACTGCCTTCCTCTTGCTAATAGCGGTAAATATTAATATCTACCAAAAAGAGACCTTATTGGCTGAAGGCAAAACCGTTTTATTAGAGCTTGCGCCTGTAGATCCTCGGTCCTTAATGCAAGGTGACTACATGCGACTTAGATTCCAAATCACCAATGAAGCATTTAACCGCTCACTTAACGACGTCCCTGCTGATGGCTTTCTTTTAGTTGAACTTGATGAAAATCATAAGGCTAGTTTTTTGCAGCTTTTAACCCGTTCAGAAAAGGATAAAGAACTCGCATCGAACCAAGCTATTCTTCAATACCGTATTCGCAATAGCCGAGTACAATTTGCAACCAATGCTTTTTTCTTTCAAGAAGGTACAGCGGAAAGATATGAAGCGGCCAAATACGGCATGTTCAAAACAGATGATAGTGGTGAGCTACTTTTGTATGCCTTAGTTGATGAATCACTCGATGTCATAGGCACTAATAGCCCGTAATTTTTTCACTAAATTAGGTACTTTATTTGAAAAAACAGGAAGCTATCAGGGTTAAACTAAGACTTAGGCTTTCAGGGATTGAAAATTTACCCTAGACTTACTAAAGGAAACTACGGGGAAGGATTATGAACACCAAAATTAATCTACTTGTCGCGAGTATTGCTTTAACTACAGGTATCGCAACGCCATTAACTGCCGTGGCCGAAGATAAGCAATATACGTGCTCCTACACACATGCCAGTTACACGGCCCCATTTATGAAAGCGCCTAAGACACGCAACTGCCCTGAAGGCCGCTGCAGCTATTCTGTTGTAATTAAAAATGGCTCTGCTGTTGTAAACGGTGTTGCTGGCTTTAGCGTTGAACAGTCTGATGAACAGATCAAGTTAAGTCGAACGGCTAAAGACCCAGTTATGGGCGGTATGGACACAACAAACTTGATCATTAATAAATCTGATATGAGCTTCCAGAGCGTTAAGACGACAACGCCTTCTGTTGTACTGACAACCCAAGGTAGCTGCTCCTAAAGCTCGAGCATTTAATCAAACTGACCTTAAGTAATAATCCGTAGTTGTAGCCGTTTATGAATCTTAATGACGTCCGTTTGTTTATTCAGGTTATTGAGCACAATGGATTTACCGCAGCCGCGGATAAATTAGGCATTCAAAAATCGACTATTAGCCGACGCATTACTCAACTAGAAGATGACTTAGGTTTAAGACTTTTACAACGTACGACTCGTAAGTTAAACCTCACAGCTGACGGCCAAAACTTCTACGAACGCTGCCTCCCCCTTTTTTCTGAACTAGAAGATATCGAGAATCACGTAACCTCCACCCAAGGTGAACCCAAGGGTAGGTTACGCATTACCATGCCGCCTGAAATTGGGATATTCATTATGAATGATCTCATCTCCAGTTTTATGGAGAAGTACCCGCTCATTCAGATCGATATAGAGCTCAGCCCTCGTGTCGTCGATCTTGTCCAAGAAGGTATCGACTTAGCACTGCGTGTAGGAAATTTAGATGACTCGAGCCTCGTAGGGCGTAAGATCGCCAATGCGTCTTCTAAGTTATATGCCAGCCAAGCCTATATAGATCGATTTGGTGAACCACTAACTCCAGACGATTTAAAAGAACATCAATGTATCGGCACTCATCTAAACTCCAATGAATGGGTCTTTGAAAACTGGAATGAAGGTAAAGCGGTTTCCATTAACTTCCGTTTACGTGCGAATAGCTTGAGCTTCAGCCTGGAGATGCTTAAACGTAATTTGGGGATTGCTCGCTTACCGAAAGCGTTCTGCATTGATGAACTTGAGTCAGGGGAGATAAAAGAAGTATTAGCCGATTATAAGGTGCCTACTGTAGGTATCCACGCGCTCTACCCTAGCCGTAAAAACCTAAATCCTAAGGTCCGTTTATTCCTAGACCATGTTGTTGAAAATCTAAAAGCCCATCCTTGGCTTAAATAGCTACTTAAGCAGCTGATTCCCACTCAGGCGGTTTACCATCAAACAGCGCTAGTAAAGTATCTATGCCTGCCATATCAATAGCATTTTTATGCGTAATCATAATTGTAGGTATCTGGCTAAACTGATCATCGAGCACCTCGAGATTTAGATCTTTTGCATACCTCGACTCTTCTGCCACCTTCCTAGGTACTAAGGTGAAACCCAAACCCACAGCCACACAACCCAAAATCCCTTCTTGAGTTCCCATATCTAACACCTCAGTGTCTAATCTGCCGTTATCACGTAGCCAATTTAGAGCCTTATCTCTGTACGCACAGCCTTGTCTGAACATGATTAACGAGTCTGGAACATCCACTCCTTTCGCAGTGGCCAAAACCAGCTCTTCCATTAACACCTGACGACAAACAAGATCCTTGTGCTGTACAGGCCCACCGACAAAGGCACAATCCAGCTTGTAATTAAGAACAGCTTCAATCAATTGACCACTGGTTTCTGTTTGCACTCTAGGTAACAGATTAGGGTGTTTTTTTCGTAGGGATTGGATCAGGCCAGGCATACGAACAGCGGCGAAAGATTCCATAGAACCAATCCTAATCTCCCCTGTCGCTTCTCCTACTTGTTTAACAGCAATACTGGCTTGATGTTCTAACTGTAGCAGTTGGTTAGCGTAATCCATCAAGGTATAACCGGTAGGCGTCAGCTCAAGTTTGCGCCCTTTACGATAAAACAGGGGCGAACCTATCTCTTCTTCCAACCTTTTGATTCGTGCGGTGACGTTAGATTGAACAGTATGTAGCTCTTTCGATGCCGCTTGAACGCCACCGAATTCAACCACGTATTTAAAGGTTTTGAGTGAGAGAAGTTCCATAAATTACCCTGCGCTTCCAATGCCTAGTTCATCAGAAGTGAACGACTTACATAAAATCGTCATTATATGAGAAATATAGAGCACAAGATATTGAGATAAACCCTAAATAGATTAACTGCCCAACTAGATAGCTTTATTCATCTTAAGCTTTGGATTTAGCTTTGGGTTTGGTCTTCCTTCTACGTGTTTTCTTATAAGCAGGTTTCGGCTGTTGTTTGATATGACGTAGCAGTTGCACATCCATGCTACTTGCTTTCTGAATCATCAAAGAGATCTCTTCAGTCAAAGGCTGCATAAATGTTTGATAATTTAATTTCTGCTCACTAATATCATTCAATGAAGCCTCCCAACGAGCAGTCATATCAGGCTTGCTCGCATTATCTGGTAAGCTATTTATGAGCGCTCTACCTGTATCAGTACTACGAATAGTTTTACCCTGACGCTGCAAGAAACCCCGTTTAAACAGTAATTCGATGATGCCTGCTCTAGTCGCTTCGGTGCCTAAACCATCAGTTTCCTTAAGCACCTTTTTAACATCGGTATCTTCAACAAATCGCGCAATACCTGTCATGGCTGCTAAAAGGGTGGCATCGGTAAAAGGTTTAGGTGGCTGAGTTTCTTTATCTACGACCTCACCTTGCTCACAGTAGAGAACCTGCCCCACAGTGAGATTAGGAAGTTGTACTTGATCGTCCTCGCCCTCTTTTTTACCAAACAGGACCTTCCAGCCGATATCGAATACTTGTTTAGCGGAAGCAGTAAACCTGCCGCCTTCAATCAACACCTCGACTCGTGTTTCTGAATAGCGATGATCTGGCATAAACTGGATCAGATACTGTCTTGCCACCAGCTCATACACTTGCTGCTCAGTTTTATTAAGACGAGAAAAGTCTACGGTTTTGCTGGTCGGAATAATTGCATGATGGGCTTCAACTTTGCGATCGTTCCAAGCCTTTCCTTTTTTGCTTAAGTCAATCTGGCTTTGATGCGGTTGAAACTGCGGGCAATGCTTAAAGACAGCTGAAGATACTTTAGCGCCCTCAGCAAAATGCCCTTGGGGTAAGTAGCGACAGTCTGAACGCGGATAAGTAATTAGCTTATGTTTTTCATACAAGCTTTGGCAGGTATCTAAAACTTGCTGAGCATTTAAAGCAAAACGTTTATTCGCATCAATTTGCAACGCAGATAAATTGTAAGGGAGTGGAGCCCCAGCCTTTTTAGGCTTTTTATCTACTGCAGTTACTTCGCCCGGTTTAGCTGTAATCCGCCCAGCAACGTTTTCCGCTAATGGTCTAGAGAGTACTCGCCCTTCTTCATCCTGCCATTTTTGACAAGCTTCACTCGGCTGCCATTTAGCTTTAAATCTCTCTTCGGTATCTGTCTTGAGATGAGCTAGGACTTCATAAAATGGTTTTGCTTTGAAGTCATCGATCGCCTGATCACGTCTTACCACCAATCCCAGTACCGGTGTCTGCACC
Source organism: Neptuniibacter sp. QD57_21 (assembly GCF_047778075.1). Taxonomy (GTDB): domain Bacteria; phylum Pseudomonadota; class Gammaproteobacteria; order Pseudomonadales; family Balneatricaceae; genus Neptuniibacter. The sequence continues at coordinate 2,090,994 of NZ_CP180549.1, forward strand.
CTTCCAACTGATAAAACCCCTTGATAGCCTGCTGATTGCCCTTGCAACGTATATGCACGAGTTAGATTAATACCGTAAAGCCAATCTGCTCGACTCCGTGCCAAAGCTGATACAGAAAGAGGAATAAATTCACGGTTATCTCTTAACTGCGCAATCGCTTTTTTCACAGCACTTGGGTTGAGGTCGCTGATCAGGCAGCGTTTCATGCTTTGGCGCTTATACTGGGGCAGTTTCAGAAAGTCGATTACTTCATCAACCAACAGCTGCCCCTCACGATCAGGATCTCCTGCATGAACAAGCTCTTCAGCCTCTTTACAGAGTTTTCTTAGTAACGCTATCTGCTTACGCGTTTTTGGCTTGGCCTGCATCTTCCATTCAGAAGGGACAATGGGAAGGTGCTGTAGGTTCCATTGTTTAAACCGCGGGTCATATTCACTCGGTTCAGCCAATTCCAAAAGATGACCGAAACACCAACTAACCACATCACCATTTGCGGCACGAATACAACCATCTTCTTTTTTTAATGGCTTAGGCAACACATCTGCAATGGCCCTACCTAAACTTGGCTTTTCGGCTATGAATAAACGCATACTCAAAGTACTGTATATAAAAACAGCTCAAGAGTAATCTAAACACTCCTGTCATTCCAGAAAAAACAGCTACGCTTATGTATATTCACCGAAATTTGCAGTGGTGTGTTCAGAGCATGCGGAAATTTACACTTCGATTTTGTTTACCTTGGCTGGTCGGCCTAATCGTCACCGCATGTGCATTTGTTACTACTGGATGGCTGGTTAAATTAGATCACAATATCCATGATCAACAAGATAAAGCGCAGGTTGAAGCTAGAATCAATTATCTCACTTCGCGCATTCAGCTCGCGCTGGATGACAACCTCATCATTATCGAAGCTTTGGAATCACTACTTTTGCTACAAAACGATATAGATGAAAACGACTTTCAGGTTTTGGCCACACGGTTTTTGTCCACTAGAACAACCATTCGACAAGCTCAATTGGCTCCCGATGCAATCGTTAAGTACATTTACCCCATCATTGATGGCAATAAAGTGATTGGATTAAACCTACGAAAAATCCCCGAACAAAGAGAAGTCGTGGAGCGATCTATAGCGATGAAAGAGATGATCATGGCAGGTCCATTAGATCTAATTCAAGGAGGAAGAGGAGTCATTGCCAGACAACCCCTTTACAACCGAGAAGATACAGAAACTAAATTCTGGGGGTTCATTACCCTCATCATAGATTTAGATCGAATATTCAAAGAGACTGGGTTAGCTTTAAGCGATGAACTTGCAACTTATGCTATCCGTGGAAGTGACGCCAAAGGCAAGCAAGGGGACGTATTTTTCGGTTCTACATCAGTATTTGAAGATGAATACCTTAGCGGCTTCATAGAAGTACCCGGAGGTTTTTGGCAACTTTCAGCGCGACTTGATAATGATGAGCATGTGCATGGCGTACCGATGTCATATTTAACTGGTTGGGCAACCCTAGGCTCTCTGATTCTCGGTTTACTCAGCGGTTTTACGTGCAGCCTATTAAACAAAACTTATCAACGCTCGATTAGTGACCCCCTTACATCACTCTTTAATAGGCAGCATTTCAGAGAACTAGCAGATACAGAAATACATCGAGCACAAAGATATCAACTACCTTTATCGATCATCATGATCGACTTAGATTTTTTTAAGCAAATTAATGATAACTATGGCCATCAAGCAGGAGATTATGTGCTTCAAAAGTCGGCCAAGATAATCGAATCAATGTTAAGAGTTGGAGATATTGCAGCACGTTATGGTGGCGAAGAGTTTATTGTTTTGTTACCTCATAGCGACGAGGCTGATGCCCAAGCTTGCGCTGAAAGAATTAGAAAAGCACTGAATACCAAAATAAAACTACGTGGCGCATATCATACGCTTTCAGCAAGCCTAGGCTGCGCCACCTTGGATTCTAACTACACTAATTATGACCAGCTAGTCAGCGGTGCTGACGATGCCCTATTCTTAGCCAAAGACCGCGGTCGAAATATGGTTGTCACTACTAAGCAGCTGTAGCACTTTCAGATCAACCCTTTAAAGAAGCTTCAAAGGCTCTTCATCCAGTAAAGCTAATTGCTCTCGTAGCTGGAGGATATGCTCCCCCCAGTAACGTTCAGTATTAAACCATCCGAAACTGTGCGGAAACGCAGGATCTTCCCAACGGCGGCCAAGCCAAGCACTATAATGCATTATCCTTAGGCTACGAAGCACCTCAATCAAGCGCAGCTCTTTGAGTTTAAAATCGCAAAACTCATTGTAGCCATCAACAATTTCAGACAACTGCTGTGTCTGTTCATGTCGATCGCCCGACAGCAGCATCCAAATATCCTGCATCGCAGGGGCCATACGGGCGTCATCGAAATCGACAAAATGAGGTGCATCATCACGCCATAGCATGTTGCCTGAATGACAATCACCATGAACACGAATATGTTCTATCTCACCACAAGCTTTTAAGATTTCATCGACACCCTGTAGAAGATCCCTAGCGACAGAGTCGTAAGCAGGTTTAAGCTCTGCTGGAATAAACCGATCACTTAAAAATGCAACACTGTCATGGCCAAACGTTTGGCTGGTTAATGTCGGCCTATGAGTGAATTTTTTAGAAGCTCCTACCAGATGCATTCGTCCAAGTAGCCGCCCTAGAGTGAAGAGGTTATCTAAATTATCTAGTTCGGGAGCATGTCCTCCACGACGAGGAAACAACGAAAACATGAACCCATCATAATCAAACAGGGTGTCTCCCTTTTCATTTCGCCAAGGCGTAACTGCAGGTAGAGACTGCTCCGCTAAATCGAAACTAAACTCATGCTCTTCTAAAATTTGCTCTCGGCTCCAACGCTGCGGGCGATAGAACTTTGCAATCATCGGCTCTCGGTCTTCTATACCCACCTGATAAACACGGTTCTCGTAGCTATTCAGAGGAAATGTACGACCATCACACCAATGTCCTTGGCTTTCGATTGCATCCATCAAAAAAGATGGCGTTAACCGTTCAAAAGGGTGTGTTAGGTCATGTTCAGACATAAAAAATCCAGCTATAAAATAATTGCAGATGCAGGGTACGCTTTAGCCCATAGGTGAACAAGTCAAATTCCTAATAGATTTGCCCTATTTTCCGTTATTTTTTAAATAGTAGCGTTAACTTTTGTTATAGTTCCCAAATAATCAACAGAAGTAGTACGAGTAAGTTATGGCAGGTTCACTTAAAGATCAGTTGCTAAATATGGGACTGGTTGACCAGAAAAAAGCTAAGCAAGCAGATACTGAAAAGCGTAAGCAAAACAAAAAAGCGAAAAAGGCACGCAAATCGGGCCAGCAAGTTGTTGATACGCAAGCAGAGAAAAAGCTGGCGCTAGAAGAACAGCGTAAAGCTAAGCAAGAGCATGATCGTGAACTGAATCGTCAACGTGACGAAGAGCGCCGTAACAAAGAGATTGAAGCGCAATGCCGTCAGATGATCACACAGCAACAGATCGAACTGCCAGAAGGTGCCGAAGTAAGTTACAACTTTGTATACGATAATAAAGTTAAAACTATGTATGTTACTTCGCTTATTCAAGGACAACTGTTCCGTGGTCAAGTAGCGATCGCTGTTTTAGATGAGAAGTTCTATTTGATCCCAGATAAATTTGCAGAAAAGATTGAACAACGTCTGCCAAATTACGTTATTCGCGTTCAGCCGGAAGAAGAACCAGAAGAAGATGATCCGTACGCGGATTATAAGATTCCAGACGACCTGATGTGGTAATTCCGCACATCAAAAGCGTCTTCATGTAGTAAGGGAAACGCATGTCACAGGGTTTTTTCGAGCAATTTTTGGTCATTTTGTGTTGTGCCGTTGTTGCCACAACCCTGTTTCGGCGTATCAAACTCCCTCCTCTCCTTGCTTACTTAAGTGTTGGCGCTATCGTAGGCCCTTATAGTTTAGGGGTCATCAAAGACACCCATAGCATAGAGCTACTCAGTGAGCTTGGGGTTGTTTTTTTACTCTTTATGCTCGGCTTAGAATTTTCTGTCTCTCGTATGTTTGCCATGCGAAAGGCTGTATTTGGGCTGGGTAGTTTACAGGTAATCATCACCGCAGCCTGCTTGATGGCTGTCTGTAATATTTTTGGCCTTCCACAAACTACCTCTTTAGTCATCGCCGGTGCACTCGCCCTATCGTCTACAGCGATTGTAAGTCGCGAGCTCATCCAGCGAGATGAACTCAACAGCCCTCACGGTCAACTTTCAGTTGGTACATTAATCTTCCAAGACTTAGCGGCTGTATTCTTCCTGATCGTTGTCCCAACACTCAGTAGTTCAGCAACAGAAATTGACAGTGCCGAAATAGCGTTGATGCTACTTGAGGGCTCAACACTACTCATTATCCTATTACTGGTTGGCCATATTGTGATGCCATTGCTGTTCCATGAATCAGCACGTAGCGGCTCCAGCGATGTGTTTGTTCTTACTACACTGGCTGCTGCCCTTTTGGCCGCTTGGATTACTCACGCTGCAGGTTTATCGATGGCCCTCGGTGGATTCTTAGCAGGAATGATGTTGGGTGAGAGTCGTTACAGGTATCAATTAGAAGCAGATATACGGCCGTTCAGAGATGTACTCTTGGGACTATTCTTTGTTTCTGTAGGGATGCAATTAGATCTGTCTGCTCTAATTGATAGCTGGTATTGGATTATCCTGTTCAGTGTCAGCTTAATCCTATTAAAGACTTTTATTATCACTCTACTCGGTACATTGCTACATAAAGACCCAGTAAATGCCTTAAGAGCGGGTTTGAGCCTTAGCCAAGGGGGTGAATTCGGTTTTGCTCTATTAGCTTTAGCCTTAGGTAACAATCTTATTGAACCTGATATCAATACCATCGTAGTCTCGACGATTATCATCAGTATGATTGTGACCCCAATTTTGATGAACCACACATATAGTCTCAGCCGCTGGCTGCACAAAGATGATCCAATTGAATCAAAACAACAAAAATTACCTGACGCTAGCCAACTGAATCCGCATAACCTAGACAAACATGTGATTATTTGTGGCTTCGGCCGTGTAGGGCAAATTATCGCGCGCTTTTTGGACCAAGCAAACATTCCTTACATCGTCGTAGATAATGATCCAGTGAGAGTTATGGAGGCTGCTACCGCTGGTGAACACATCTGTTTTGGTGATGCTAAACGTGATGATGTCATGGCGGCGGTTGGTGCTGATCGTGCTCGGATGTTGATTCTCAGTTTTCCAGAAGCCGAAACAGCGATGCAAGCACTCAAGCATATCCGCACACGCTTTGTGACGCTGCCTATATTGGTCAGAACACGCGATGATTCTCAGATAGAAGCATTCCAGAAAGCAGGAGCAACCGAAATCATTCCGGAAGCATTGGAAGGTAGTTTAATGATGGTATCCCATGTGTTATCGATGCTGGGTATCAACCATCAACAGATTGAACAGCAAATCAATCAAGTGCGCGCCGAAAGGTACAACCTCCTACATGGCTACTATCACGGCCAGCATTCCGAAAAAATTGATAGTACAGGCCGTATGAAAGAGATACTGCATCCCGTTCAAATTGAAAATAACTGTAAGTCGATCGGTAAAACTTTACGAGATATACCTTTATCCAAACACCAAGTCTCTGTTGCAATGATCCGTCGTGGCGATCACTCAGAGCACAACCCAAGTGGAGATACTCATATCCAACAGGGCGATATCATTATCCTTCAAGGGCCTAATGATAAAATTGAAATAGCTGAATCGATCATCCAAGATGGGAAATAGTTCTTACTTCTTCCCTCTAACCTTTAGATGAAACAATTTCATCAGATACGCTTTTTATTAAAGTCTCTCAACAAAACGTCGATAACCCTCTTATATTTAGTAGTACAACTAAAACAATGGGATCATTTGATCCTTTTTTGTCTGTGGAGGAAAACACCGTGCAAGTTCTATTAAGCAGCCAAGCAGCCTACTCTCAGGTTCGCCAGGAAACACTGGTTACTGGTGGGTTTGCTGATGGTAAAGATAGCAACGGTCGTTCTGCATCTGCGGCAGATAAGTTAGTAGCCAAACTAGCAGAAAACATTCCGGGTATGAGCGTGTCAGAGATGAAAAGTCTCGACGCAAATGACTACTCTCCGGAAAAAGTTGCATCACGTATCTCCGACTTTGTAGCACAAGGCCTTGAACAAGCCCGTGCCCGCGGAGCGTCTGATGCTGACCTAGATCGTATGTATAAAGCGGCCGTTTCAGGTGTAGAAAAAGGCTTTAAAGAAGCAACTGAGATTCTAGAAGATCTCAATATGTTAACCCCTGATATCTCCGCAACAATCGAGCAAACCAAAGATCTGACGTTCGAAGCGCTGGCCGGCCTTGCGCCTACCAACGAAACAGCGTCCACACGCCAGACTTCTATCTCTGCTGCTGAACGTTATTCAAAAGCTGAGTCTTTCTCCCTTGATGTCATGACCCAGGAAGGAGACAAAGTTTCAATTCGTTTCAACAGTGAAGCAAGTCAAACAGCCTCTTTAGGCGCCTACTCTGACGGTAACAGTAGCGCTGTATCTTTCGGCCTTGAGCGTAGCGCCAGCAGTAGCTATAGCTTTAGTGTTGAGGGTGATCTAAACGAAGACGAGTTAGACGCGCTGACAACCCTAATTCAGGATATCAATCTTATTGCCGAAGACTTCTTCAGCGGTGATGTTCAAGACGCTTTTGAACAAGCAGCTGAATTTGAAATGGACAAATCCGAGTTGATGAACTTGAATGTAACTATGACTCAATCAGCAAGTTACTCAGCGGTAGCTGCTTATGAGCAAGTGCAACAACTAGATAACCCATTAGGCAATAATGGCCGCCACTTAGGCCAGATGATGAACAACTTCGATAATTTGGTTGCTAACCCAGCCATGGCGTTCTTAGAAGACAGTTCATTATTCGGGGTAGATCTATTGGACAGCTTGATTCATCAAGATATCCGCTACAAAGATGCTGATGAAGAATCCCAGAGCAAACTGGATGATAACTTCGGTCTTTTGCGTGACCTTATGACCCGGTTTGATCAGGACGACGCAGACGATTAACCCCCCTTCTTAATCGCTGCGATACTTTAAACCGGCCTACTTAGGCCGGTTTTTTTTTATACGCTTTAAAAATAAAAAAGGCTAATGAACAACATTAGCCTTTATTAAATAACAAGAGGTTTAATCTTTTTATACTGTCTGCATCAGCGCTTGTTTTAGCTCTTCCTCAGCTTGAGTAATAGCCTTCTCAGCTTCTTGACGCATACGACGACCTTCTTCGTAGTGCTTAAGCGTGTTGTTTAGCGTATCGATAGTGATTTGGTTAACTTCTTTTAGGGTATCCAGATCCAAAATACCACGCTGGTAATTTTCCGCGATCTGCTCTTCTAGGCTTTGTAGCTTTTGAGCATTTTGCAGGTACTGTTGGTTGGTGTAATCCTTAACTGTACGCGTAACCTTGAGCGCTTTCTCTTTCTCATAGTTAGAGATCGCAATAAGGAACTGACGCTTCCATAGAGGGATAGTGTTATGGATGATATCTTGAATATCTTCCATCAACATTTTGTTACCCTCTTGAGACAATCGGATTTGAGGTGCAGTTTGCAACGCAGCTAGGCGCGCTTGTTTTAAGTTATGCAGGCGTTTTTCTAGGCGACCTGTTGCTTGCTGTAGATCTCGTAGTTTTTGACTATCTACTGGATCACCACTGGTCTCAGCCAACTTACTTAGCTCAGGAATCTGCTCGTTATTCAGTCGATCAAGCGTGATTTGACCCGCTTCTAAGTAGATATCTAACTGTTGCAGCAAGTTTAAGTTTTCATCATACAAACCATCTAGCTGAACAATATCTTTCTCAAGACGATGACCTTGGGCATTTAGTTTTTGTTCTAATTCATCTAAACGGCCTTTAACCGAATCAAAACCTTTTACAAACTTACCGAAAGTTTGGAAAAGCTCACCGATAAGAGGTAAACGCGAGAGGTATGAATCAGGTTTAATATCTTCAAAGCGGGAGCTCTTCATCTGAGTCACCATCGCTTCTAGGATATCTCCCGCTTCTCCAGTATCTTTAGTACGGACTTGCTCTAACACCTGATCTGAAAAAGCGGTGATGCTTTCCATCGCCTCTTTGCCAAAGGTAATTGTCGCCATAGAGTCTAAGGGGTCATAATCCTGCGAAATGGCAACCGCACGTTGCTGCTGCTCTTCAGTCATTTGACTCGGTTCAAACTTCTCGATTTGAGTGCTTATTTCCTGTGTCATGCTGGCTCCCTCTCTACCCGCACACTGCTGTGACGAGTCCATAGTGCTTCAAATTCAGCGGCAAATGCCGATACGATTTCTTGATTGTCCGTCAGCGTTAAGTTCTCTTGATTACGATCGCTTGCTGAACGCGTCCAATTAAAACTTCCATTCAGTAGTCTCACCCCATCAAACAGGGCAAATTTATGGTGCATGTGCCATGGGCTCGTGTCCAAAAGCACATCCACTCCTTTATGCATTAGATAGTCGATATCGCTACCTAAATCGTTCGCTTTATCCTGATCTGTAAGGATACGAACCTTAATTCCTCGTTTATGTGCAGCTAGAATAGCGTCACGTAGCGGCTGATCGGTAATTGTGAAAACACAGATATCTATAGATTTCTGACTACGTTTTATCTCCTGTTGAATCAGAGATCTACAATCGTCTCCCGGCGAAAAAGCTGCCTGAGTTCTGATAGGCGCTGATTTACCCGTGTTGTCTAGTGTCTTAACAACCTTGTCCAACCAATTCAGAGAAGCGATCTCAATTAAGCCATTTTCCGCAGAATTCTTTGCAATTGAAAAAGCTTTATTACGCGTAAACGATTGCAGTTCTGGTTGATCTGCGAGTTCCTCAATCAACTCTCGAAGTTCAACTCTTTCGTCTGAGGAGAGACGTTGGTCCTCAAAGCTATCAACCAGCATTTTCTCAATATCCATTTGAGTAATCATATTTCCTCTAGCTCCTCTGCGGCTTCAATTTCCTTAGTTGCACGCATCATTGCCCAAGCGATCAGGCGAATGTTCCGATTCACATCAACCATCTGGTTGACCATTCGATCGCCGGCATCTTCTCCCTCACCCGCCTCTAAGGATCGAGTAAAGCGCTGCTTAATGGTGTCCCAACGCTCTTCAGACTCATCATCTAAAATGCCTCTCAGTTCAGCCAATTTAAGCAGGTTTTCTTCAGCGCCATGAGTCAGGGTTTGTGCCTCACCAATGTAGTGATCATTAATAAGTGTCTCCAGCTCATCATCGGTCATGACCGACACCACCTTTTCGGCAAGCTTGTTCATATTTCGGTAACTACCCTGAAGCTTGAAAGGTGGTTCTATACGATACTGCTCGGCGGTTGCAGCTGAAGCGATATATTGCTGGTTTACAGTGAGTACAACTTGCTGAACCTTAAGCATCTTCTCTAGCACAGCTACAATTTCGGAAGCTTCTGCTGAAGAATAACTATGTTCTAAATCAGAAAGCGGGATATTTTGCCCACGTGCCATATCTACGAGTTTGTAGAGGTCTTGTAGATTTCTATTGGCCAGCGGAGCCAACACTCTGTTAGAGGTTAAAGAGTTTTCAATGTACGAAAGCTCGAATGCATCACGCTGATCAGATAGCATATCACCGAGGTTATAAATATCTGCTCGGTTAGCTAGCATGTCTGGAATTTTGAACACATCCCCAGATTCGGTATAAGGGTTACCCGCCATAACGATTGAGAACTTTCGACCACGCATATCGTAAGTTTTAGTAACACCGTTCCAAACACCGTCAATTCGACGAGTACCATCACTTAAGGAGATAAATTTCTGCAAGAATTCAGGATTTGTATGCTGAATATCATCTAGATACAGCATCACGTTATTACCCATTTCCAGCGCAAGGTTAATTTTATTAACCTCATTTGCAGCGGTTGCGTTTGGTGCATCATTTGGATCTAGTGATACAACATCATGGCCTAAAGAGGGGCAATTGATCTTCATAAATACCAAGCCCAACTTACCGGCGATATATTCGATCAATGTGGTTTTACCGTAACCCGGGGGAGATATAAGTAGTAACATCCCCATCTGGTCAGTTCGACGATCATCGCCGGTTGTACCCATCTGCTTAGCAAAGTTATCGCCCATCAATTTTAGATAGGATTCACTGATCAACTTGTTACGCACAAAAGAGGTTAGCGGCCTAGCGACAAACTCTTGTATGCGCATCGTCTCTCTTTGCTTTTCTAACATCTCTTGACGTTGAGAAAGGTATTTTTCGTATGCAGGTACGACCGTTTCAATGTGGTGACGACAGCGATCTAACCAATCATTGATGGTCTCGCTCCACTTACCCTCTTCAACGCGAAGGTGTTCACCTAACAAGCCGTTTACCTTGATACTCAAAGAGAAATCGACAGGGGTTAGATGGATGCTACTGTCAGATAAGGCTGCAATTAAAGCGGCCTCTGTAACAAACTCAATACCCTCTTTATGATGTTCACAGTAGGCTTCAACCCAAAGTAAGTGATCCTGATATTGTTCTGCTAGGCTTTCTTGGTTTTTACGCCAATCTAATCCATGCCTGAATGCTAAGTAATTTTCTGCAAGTTCGGCGGCATCACGGCTAACAGAGACCTGCTGATCTAAGCCAAACTGATACATCAAATATTCAAGCGCTTGTTTAGCTAGTATTGGACATTCACAAACTTGAGTTTGGTAATTTTCTAATAGCACATCAAATGCACTATCTGAACCCAACTCTTTTTGCATTAGCAAGGCTGAACGGCATTGTTTCTTAAGTGCATCAGCTGCACTGTTATCGAGCCCTGCGATAAACAGTAAACCCGTTGTACGTATTTGCTGACTAAACCTTAATAAACCAGCATCGGCGTACACCGGCATAATAGCCTTGAGTAATGTCCCTGCATCTTTGTCATGTACACCTTTAACATAGCCCTCTCGATACCGAGGGGCTGCAAACTTATCAACTAAAGGCTGCAATTCATTTTCACTTGCGGCTTTGACTAGAAGATCCAATGACAGGCCAGATTGCTTTGATTCTGCCGAAGTTAAAATAAGATAAGCCAGATACTCCGCTCGATAGACATCATTACTTTCCGAACTAACGTCCATCGCTGCGTATTTACGTAAACGCAGAAACTCATCATCAACGACCGGCTGGTAAAAGTCAGTCCCCGTTAGGTGTAAATTAAGACCATCATCTCGATCGACTAAAGTAAGTTCTAAGGGCTGTTGATTGACGCTAAATTTGTGTCGACCAAGTCGTAAGATATCGCCGCCCTGCTCGAAGATATCTTGATTATCTCGGAGTGAACGTAGAGATTGATCCTGCAGTGCTTTGATGCGACCACTTAATTCATCAGCTTTGACGCTATCTCCAAGATCCTGAACGTCTTTACATAATTGGCGATACTTCTGCACCATCGCATCTGCTGCAAAATAGCTATTCAGGTCGTCAAGCTCAGCGAATTTCCCTACACGCTTTTGGATACTTTTCAGCGTGATTTGAGCTGCTTGGCTAATATTTTCAACTCGCTTTTGTCGAGCAGATAAAAGCTGCTGCTTCTGTGCTTCAAAGGCTGCTTGAACTTCGTCCCGTCTGTTATAGATCTCCGCTAGATACTGATCGAATTCAGCAAATCGACTTTCAAGCTTATCTACAATTCCCATTAAACGTGCAAGTTGATCATCACAGGCTTCCGGTGTATCAACTTGGCCAAGAGCAGATGTCATCGCCTGAGTAAGGAGTTTCAGCTGTGATGCAAATTCAGCTTTAGCTTCGCCATCTCTTAATTCGGAACGACGATTACGTAAACGCGCTTCGGTAGCGTTTAACCGCGCCATCACCTCAGTCGTTAGATCAAGGATTTTTGTCGTGCTAGTAGGATCATCAGTTTCAATATCTGAAACTTCTTGGTTGACCAGATTAAGATCTCTTCGAATCTTTCCGGCATCTTCAGCTAAAAGGTCTAATGCAGCTGTTTTTTCAGTTTCTGGAAGCGCCAAATCCAATTTATCGATGCGCTTTAGATAAGGTTGGTAAGCTTTCTCTTGTTGTAAAAGCTCTAGTAACTTAGCGTTCAAGCCACTTCTAGCTTCTTCTAACGCAACTTCCATTTCATCAAGCTGGCTAGCGTTGACATAACGCATTTCACGCAGGCTAATGACGTGGCCAAGCTGCGACTTGGTCTCGTCTAATAATTCGATCAGATCGGTTGTGCTATCCGACGGAACTAGCTTAATTCTACCTAGGAGATCATGCTGCTTCTGAGCTTGCTCTTCAGTTTGTTGTTTCGCTTGTTTCTGCAGTGTTCGGACTTTAGCGAACTCATCAATGATCTGTTCAGCCGTGGTCGCTAATTCAGATAGTTTATGGTCAACGCCTTGAGATTCTGTATCCGTTAACCAATGATATTGATCGACTGCTGCACCACAATGAGTTACCAAGGCTTCATAAAGTGTTTGGCTAACTTCTGTCGTTTTGGTCATTTGAATGACCGAATTCAATTCAGAAATACCTTTCACTAACTCGGCATTCCCTAAATTGCGATAAAAACCTTCACCACCCTCTTGTCGCGATGCTTCATAAAGATCGGCACTCATGAAAGGCGTCTGCCAAATACGCATAGGGTGGGTTTTACTGGCTTCAGCATTATCACTGACACGGAAAACCAGCATGCGTCCGTCAGGATATAAACTGTAACCATGACTATATACAGGTGGAGATACCGTCTTTTCTATCAGGTTATATTGATATTGTAGGTAAGCGCCGTGTTGTGGATCGAAGAAAATGTAAAACGCATCTTCACCATTAGGGGCGTGAATATCATGGAAGAATTGCATCCCACTCCAATCATCTTGGAAGAGTTTTAATTCTCCATTCGCCAAAGCGTAACCATTGGCAAATAACAGACCGTGATCCTCAGGTAGCAACTTACAGCATTGGCCTATGGAGTCGACCCGTTGCACCTTTTCAGTCAGGCTGTCGTAAACAAAATATCGGTAATCTTTCTCACGGTTTGGTCTGATACGTAGCAGAATAAAACTAGATACTTCTGCGTAACTTATCTCTGCATCAGCAACAGTTTGATGAGGATCTTCGACAGGCTCAGAATAGATCCCTCGCCCTTCTTGAGTATTGTTCTCAAGCTTTACAGTCAGATCACCGCCAACACACTCAACAAAGATACGATCATTAATCGATACATGAGGGTAATCACCGGTTATATGATTCTTACGCCCGGTTTCACGCCAATCAACATCAAGCTGATTACCGACTCCATCCAGCTCTTTATGGCCTTGATCGTCTATATATTCGATCGCACCACTATCTTTAAGCTGCCAACGATAAACCTTACGATCTTCTGGGCGACTACCAATTTGGAAAACGACAAATAGCCAGAAATCCCTTCGGCTAATTTGAACTAGTTTAGCGTCACTGTAGTAACGAAAAAGTTCGTTAAAAGAATGAACAAAGCGAGGATCATCAAGAAAAGAATCTGCTAAAGGCTCACTATCAATCCGAAACTGATTATCAGTTTCTGATAGACGATATAGGCCTAGAACATCTTTGACTTCAGGCGCTGCTTTAAGCCCAACAAATACTTGATAGCCAAAGAGTAACTGATCGTTGACCTGTGCCATATCGACAGGAAGACAGTTATTTTGGGTATGAACATTAACCTTGCCGACCAACTCAGTACTGGACGCACCAAATGCCTCCTGACGAGCCTTATTTAATTGATCAACTAACCCTTTTAGTTCAGCCCCTTGGCTGGCTAAGCGCGCTTTTAAGATTTCATAAGCACCGCCCGATTCAACGGCCTGGTTCAAAACGTCCTGATTCTGATCCATCAAACTTTCCCTACAGTGACCTCTAGTCCAAAGAACAAAGCCTCCCAGGTGATAAGGAGGCTAAAGTTACTTTGGAGTTCCTAAGCGATTAAGATTCTGATTTCTCAGTACCAGTAACCAATTCTTTAAGTGATGAAAGTACATCGGAATTGCTAGTTAGCTTGTTAGCCAAGCCAGCCAGCGCGATATTGCTCATATCGCCAGTATTTACATTGCACTTTTCAAGAATCGCACGGACGTCATCAGGCAAACTGCGGTCATTTTCAACGTACTCACGTACCAATGGGTTAAGAACTTCGGAGTTGGTAAAGCGCGTATCGATTCGCGCAGAATCCATTACTGTACGGCGTAGTTCTTCCATACCTTGGCCACCGAATAGTTTGATATCAGCTTCAGCAAGCGCAGAAGCCAATGCCTTAGCATTATCAACAGACATGTGGCGCTGTGCTTCGATACGAGCCAGTTCGAGCTCTTTATCTTTCTGTAGTTCAACAACCCACTTATCGTATTCACGGGTCTGCTCATCGTGTGCTTGAGCAGCTTCAAAACGAGCAGTCTGAGCTTTAGCTTCCGCCAAGCCTTTCGCTTGTAGTGCTTCAGCCTCAGCAAAACCAATTGCCTGCTTAGCGTCAGCGTCCGCTGTTCCTTTAGCCTGCATAGTTTCTGCTTCTGCAGTACCAATCGCACGGAGGCTTTCTGCTTCGGCTATGCCTTTTTCGCGAATAGCATCAGCTCGTTGACGCTCAACTTCAACTTCAGCCAAACCTTCAACCTGAATCTCTTCACGCGTTGCTTTCGCCATACGCTCTTTGGCTTCTGCTGCTTTTGTTTCAGAAATCAATTCGGCTTCAGCGTTACGTGTCTTAACATTAAGATCGTTTTCAGCTTCACGGTTCTTAATTTTAAGCTCAGCTTCGTTACGAATCAGTCTCTTTTCAGCCAGTTCCGCTTCAGCTTCTTTCTCTGCACGAGCATGGGCAATAGCCTTAATACCTTCGGCCTCAGCTTCTGCTTCCGCTTCGATTACTTGGACTTTCTTGCTACGTTCCACTGTTTCGAACGCACGTAGGTTCTTGGTCTCTTCCTCTTCACGAGCGATCTTACGTTCGATCTCTACACGCTGGGAACGTGTTTCAACCACAGACTTCTTAGATTCTTCGATGGCAGCTTCTTTCTCCATCTCTTGCTGGGAGATCTCTTTCTCGGTACGAACTCGTTCGGTTTCACGAGCGCGGTTCACTTCTTCTTGCTGAATTGCGAGCTGACGTTCATTCGCGACTTTTGTTAGTTCAACTTCCAATTGAACTGTTTCGCGTTTCTTCTCAACTTCTTCTTCAGTTTCAAGCTTAGCGACCTCAACAAGACGTTCATACTCTTGACGCTTTTCTTCTGTAAGAGCTTGTTCCTGTGATTCAATGATCTCGATTTCACGCTGTACGCGGGCTTCGTTTTCAGCATGCTGCTTATCAAGTTGTTTACGGTTAGCTTCCGCTTCAACGTTTTTCTGTTTGATATTGGTTTGCTCATCCTGACGGATCGCATTGGTTTCGATATTTTTGGTAGAAGTGATTGAGGCTATCTTACGAATACCCTCTACATCCAAAATATTCTGCGGGTTATGGGCATCGAAAGCTGTTTGATCCACTTTATCGATTACAACGTCATAGATTTTAAAACCATCCATTTCGCTGCCAATCACCTCCACCACAGCATCACGGAAAGCGCGACGGTTAGTTAGCAGTTCTTCAAACTCAAATTGTTTTACCGCTGTTTTCAACGCTTCAGAGAATTTTGGCTGGAAGTGATCTCGAAGACCCATTGGATCGGAAGCACCTTGCGTCGTAAATAGTTTAGCGACACGAACAATGTCCTGCTCTTCGTGATTTACACCAATATAAAAATCAACCTTGAGGTCAGCACGGATATTGTCTTTACAATGAAGGCCTTCATATTCCTCACCCTCCTGATCTCTACTACCGCTTCGAGTCACTGAGATATTTTTACGGGTAATATCCATATATTCGTAGCGATTAACTACAGGCCATACAAACGTACCTGTTAGAGAGGCACGCGTACCTCGTGTACCGTTTACAATCATTGCTTCACCTTCACGGCGTACTTTTTTGTAGCGCGAAGTTAAAAACATGATAAGGACAAGCGCGACAACGCCCGTGGTTGAAACAAAGAATACAGAAGCTCCTGCGTCCATGCTGTTCTCCAAAAAGAGTTATTTTTTGATAACGAGATATCGTTTATTTTCAGGATTTAATGAAACGATGAGCACTTCATCGCCATAAGAAATTGGGGTGTCACTGTCACAATAAATATCCAGCTGGTTTTCCAGACTGCCCTTAGTAACCACTGCTTCGCCAAATGTCTGGTTAACTGAATTCGAGCGAACGACAGCATTCATGCCAACATAGTTAATCGCAGCAAAGCTCTTTTCATGATCAAACAATGGCTGTAGGGGCTTTAGTAGGAAAGCCGCAATATAGAGGCTTACAAATAAGCTGGCCAAGATTGAACCCGAAGCAGCACCATAAAAAACCGCGCCACTCATTCCACTCAAGACAAATGAATCGATGTAATAGAGCAGTATGGTAGCGACGAAACTAACAGTGGTTAGGCTAATAATCAGCGGAACTTTGGTGATGCCAACGGGTAACAAAGTTCCACCAGGCACTTCGGCATCAACCTCAATCTCCATATCAACATCGGTGCTAAGAAATGGAATATCATCAACAAAGCCCGTTAATACTGAGATCAGCATTAGCAAAAATAAAAATAAAAAAGGAATTGCCGTAACGGCCAGCGGGAATGAGAAAAACCCTAAGAGAAAATCCATAAATATGTCCTATCTATTATGACCACGCACTAAACCTTGTGCTTTCCTTTGTCATAAACTGCTTTTAATCGAGTGTATGTTTGTTTTTATGAATGATCAATATGCGTAACTAAATAAATAGTATTCATTCTCAAATACTAATTGCTTAATCATTAGAAACATCAAGAATCACCATTGAATGGGACTTCTAACTTTCATAGGTTAGAATCACTCTGTTTTAGCTGTTTCTATTGGATCTGAACCTTATATGAGTGCGTTTACCCTACGCCCCTATCAACAAGAAGCCGTTGATGCGACATTAAATCACTTCCGCATAACTGATGACCCTGCTGTGATCGTGCTACCAACGGGTGCAGGAAAAAGCCTTGTTATAGCAGAGCTTGCTCGTTTAGCACGTAAAAAGATTATGGTGCTCGCTCATGTCAAAGAGTTGGTTGAGCAAAATCACGCTAAGTATGAAGCCTATGGTTTAGAAGGGGGTATTTTTGCAGCGGGCTTGAATCGCAAAGAGATCGAAAAACAGGTTACGTTTGCCAGTGTGCAATCTGTAGCAGCGAATATTGATCTTTTTAATAACGAATATTCGTTACTGATCGTCGACGAGTGCCACCGCATTAATGACGACGAAGATAGCCAATACGGACGAATCATCAGCAAACTCCAAGAGATCAATCCCAACCTAAAAGTGCTTGGGTTAACAGCTACGCCTTACAGAATGGGGATGGGCTGGATCTATCAGCAGCATTATCGTGGTTTTGTTAGAAGCGAGCAGGAAAAACCATTTCTTAACTGCATCTACGAACTCCCGCTCAGTTACATGATTAGCCGTAACTACTTAACTCCTCCAGAAATGGAAGATGCAGCAGTCGCGCAATATGACTTTTCAGCCTTAGATCAAACTGCATTTGGCACTTATGCTGAAAAAGATATCAATAATCTACTAACAAAATACAATCGCGTCACTAGGGCGATCATTGAACAAATAATTGAACGTGCTCAAGATCGCCAAGGCGTGATGATCTTTGCAGCAACAGTTGATCACGCCAAAGAGATCAGCACTTACCTTCCCGAAGATCAAACCGCTTTGATCACTGGTTCCTCCACCAGCGAAGATAGAGACCGCTTGATCAGTGACTTCAAGCTTAAGAAAATAAAGTATCTGGTTAACGTATCCGTTCTTACGACAGGATTTGATGCTCCCCATGTCGATTTAATTGCAATTTTAAGGCCCACCGAATCTGTTAGCCTGTATCAACAGATTGTTGGGCGCGGTCTGAGGCTCGCCCCTGGAAAGAAAGATTGCTTAGTCATCGACTACGCAGGCAATAACTATAACCTGCATCATCCGGAAGTGGGTGAAAAACGTCCTTCCCCGGATTCCGAACCGGTACAAGTATTTTGCCCTTCCTGTGGCTTTGCCAATATCTTTTGGGGTAAAACAGACAGCGATGGCAAAGTAATTGAGCATCATGGCCGACGCTGCAAAGGTCTGCTTGAAAGCGACGAAAGTGACACGCCTTCAGAGCAGTGTGATTTTCGCTTTCGATTTAAAGAATGCCCTCACTGTAATGCTGAAAATGATATCGCTGCCCGTAAATGTCACCAGTGCAATAAAGCGATTATCGACCCAGACGATCAATTAAAAGATGCACTGAAACTGAAAGATGCCATGGTGATCCGATGTGCTGGATTATCGTTGATCCAGAATCAGTCCAAGCTTCAGGTCATTTATCATGGCGAAGAAGGCGAAGAACTGAAGGAGAGCTTCGATTTTGCTAAGCCTGCCCAGTTAAAGCGCTTTAATGAAATATTTGGGCGCCGGGTTGCGAATAGCCAAGCACCCCAAAACTTTTCAAACATAGAAGAAGCGATAGCTTATGAATCACTTCTAGTTGCACCAGATTTTGTCATTGGACGTGAGCAAAAACACTATTGGCGTGTGCAAGAGAGAATATTTGATTACCAAGGTCGATATCGTAAAGCTAACCAGCTTTAAATTGATATCACAGCTTTATTCTTGATCTGACCAAACAGCCAGTTCATTGCCATTTGGATCAAGAAAATGAAAACGTCGCCCGCCGGGAAAACTGAAAATTGGTACTTTGATCTCACCACCAGCTGATTCAATTAGCGCCTGACTCGCCTCAAGGTTTGTACTATACAAAACCACCAGTGCAGCACCATTACTTGAATTGGATTTCAGATCAGCTTTATAAAAACCACCCGCTAATCCTGCGCCTTCAAAAGCGCTATATTCAGGCCCATAGTCGGTAAACTTCCAGTCAAAAAGGTCAGAGTAAAAGCGCTTAGTGCCGCCTAAATTATTAGCCGGTAACTCAATGTAATTAATTTGATTGTGCGCAGAACTCATTTCACATCCTCTTGATTTGAAAACTTGCAAAACCCAAAAAGCGTCTATGCTTTGTATATACCTTCGTTAAAAGCAACCAATTCAGTCTGACCTGATTGGAGTAAGAATGACATACAAGGTATTTATTACAACAGTTACCATGTTAATAACGTCAAATTTCCTCGCGGCTGCAGAATTGGTCGAAGGACAAACCTGCCCCGTTACTTTTAAAAATGAGCCGATTGGTTCACTGATCCTTTCCAAACCTTGGTATCACAGTAGTCGAAGTAATGCTCACTACATTGCGAGTGACAACGCCACTGGGATAGGTATCGAAATTCATTTAAAAAATAACTTTAGTGGGCAGGTGGATGGTTTAAATCTGGCTGATTGCGATCGCTTTAGGCTATTACAAATTCGCAGAACAACAGCCAAACTACTACCCGGAGAGAAAAACATTCAGATTGATGTACCCGATCAATTCACCAACCCTTTTTATGACAGCGCCCCTCTTGAGCACGGTTACGGCCTACATCAAACACCCATAGATGATTCAGATAAACCTTGGCAAGGTCGGCCGTACCGAGACTCTGCTGTCGCACTTTATGACACACCCTATGTTTCCGATAGCTGGGGGATTGAAGGTCAAGATATTGAGGTTAAGTTTGAAACCTGTGCCGTCTGTGAGAGAGAAAGCCAATTCGATACTGTTTTATCTTGTGGCCATTGGGGCTATCGCAGAGATTATATGGGAGGAATGACTGGCTGGAGCGAACCTGAATTTACCGGATTTCAGTGTTCAAGCTCCCCCAGTCCTAGCTTTCAACAAACACTTAATCATTCAAACAGAATTGAATACTCATACTGGATTCACTGGCGTTAGCCGCGCTTTGCAGCCTGAACATGCATCCAATCGCGGTCCTCAGAACGACCTAAACTAAGCCAACCATGCGACTCCCAGATATCCCACCAAGGATCTAACTCCTCTTTGGCTAAACTCGCACGATCACTACGCCAACGAAGTTTATTCTGCGAAGGAAACCAGTCTAACGCGATACCCCAAGCATGAGTCGACCAGGCACTGACACTACCGCGTTTTTTACGAGGATTATAGCTTCCTCCATATCGGTCTAAACCATATTCTCTTATTCCTGCCGGACCATAATGATCATGTACTTGAGTTAGAACTGATTCCAAATTGTCTTTTAACGATTCATGAATACTTATAGAGCGTGTTGTCTGGTTTAAATTCCAATCTAGCCTCAGCTCCCAAGGGCAAGTAGCTTTTGCAAGTGGCACTTGACCCGGCTCGCCATAGTAATGAGTTAAGTCAGATTCATTCTCTAAAGGGAAGTTATCTGGATTGGAATTAGAAGGACTGATATCAGCAAAGGACCGCCTTAAGCTCCCTTGCTCCTGAAGCTGGATCAAACGCTCTACAGCGTAATCGGTTTGCGGACCATAAAGCCCGTCAATCACACCAGCATCAATACGATGCTGATGACAAACGGATTGCAGATAAGCCACTTCCATTCGTTGTATTGACCACTGCTGCCAATTACTGCTGATTTTCCCCACCTGTGTCGTTAGTGCAGCAATAACCGCATGCTCTACACTGGCGTCGTTAGTAGCGCTGGAATCGGGTAAAAAACCCGCATCGATAAGGTAAGGTACAACGAGTGTACGCACAGTCTGATTCATATGACCTCCCTGTTGGCTTTTAATCATCCTTGTTTGACTAATGAGTATGGAATAAGAATCTGGCTTATTCCAGAATTTAAAACAATTGTTTAAATTATCACCAAAAACACAATAAAAAAACCGGACTATTGTCCGGTTTTGAGATACTCATTTATCTATTGATTAATCTGGACGGTCGTCCTTGAACATTCGCCAGCCACCGATCATGGTCGAGATCAAGCTCTGGCGCGACATAATATCTTCACGAATCGCCACATAAACGTGGATCAAAATAAACGTGATCAGATACCACATCCCTAGGCGGTGCCAGGTATGTACGTCTTGACTCTGCCCCATGAGCGGAATAACCCAGCCGAACAAAGTATCAGCCCAACTGCCGTGACCTAGGCCTTCGCTGTATAGAGCGAAGCCTGTAACGATCATAAACATCATGCCGAGCACGAAGAAGAAAAACATACCCACCTGAGCCAATGGATTGTGGCCGATATATTTCTTTGGAGTCTTCTCCAAAAACAGATACCAGCGCACTTCATGCCAAGCTTCTTTCCAGAATTTACCGCTAAAGAACGGCGGCACAAATAATTCACGTGCATGATGGTTGCCCACAAACGCCCAGTAGATCCGACCTAGGAATCCAATAGTTACGATATATCCCGCTGTAAAATGTGCAAAGCGGATATAACCCATCAGATAGTTATCAATTGCTTCACCCGGCATCGTTGGCAAAGGAACACCAATAAAATAGCCAGTTACACAAAGCGTGATAATAGAAAAGACAGTTACCCAGTGCCATAAACGTAATGGCGCTTCATACACATAAACAGCAGTCTGTTTACGTGTAATAACTGATTCTCCCACAACCTGATCTGAAGCGACTTCCTGAGCTTTATCTGACTTGTCAGGTTTAACCGATGCAGTCATATAAATAACCTCCTGAATTTAGGCGCTGCGTGCACAGCGCCACTATTCTTATCGAATTTTCACCTTAGTCAGCTCTTGACCATCTTCAGACATAACGTGTGTTGAACACGCAAGACATGGGTCAAAACTATGCAGGGTGCGAAGAATTTCAACCGGCTCATCAGGACGCTCCATTGGAGTATCCAACAAAGAAGCTTCGAATGCGCCAATATTCCCTTTGCTATCACGAGGCGAACCATTCCAAGTAGTAGGAACGATCGCTTGATAGTTATCGATTTTGCCATCTTTGATCTTGATCCAGTGACCTAAAGCACCACGAGGAGCTTCGTTAATACCAACTCCCATCGCCTCTTTCGGCCAACTACTTGGATCCCATTTCTCAACATTGGCAGTCGAGCTATCACCCGCTTTAATGTTGTTAACCAGTTGATACCAATCATCCAACATAGTGTCCGCACAAAGCTGACACTCAAGTGCACGCGCCAATGTTCGACCTAATGTACTTGGTAAGAACTGCTTAATGCCGAGATCCAGCCCCGTAGACTGATTAAATTCAGATAACGAGCGATCAACCTGCTCCTGAACATGCTCAGTACCAGAAGCATAAGCAATGATGTAGCGCGCTAAAGGTCCCACTTCCATTGCATGACCACGCCAGCGAGGTGCTTTAATCCAGCTGTACTTCGCAGATTCATCCAGTTCTTTAATATCTGTTTTAGTACCTTTTGTATTAGGGCCAAGCTCGAAGCTAGGCTCTGTCTCACCTTCCCATGGGTGCAAGCCCTGCTTCTCGCCTTCATAACGGTACCAAGAGTGATCAACAAACTCTTTAATCTGTTCTGGATCACGAACATCAACTGGATGCACTTCATCCCAGTTACCATTAACAATCGCACCTGCAGGTAACAGATCTGTAGATTTGTCATATGGCACTTGAGTGTACGTACCGTAAGACAGAAGGTTCTCTGAAGCTAAGCCACCACCGTACAAC
Source organism: Neptuniibacter sp. QD57_21 (assembly GCF_047778075.1). Taxonomy (GTDB): domain Bacteria; phylum Pseudomonadota; class Gammaproteobacteria; order Pseudomonadales; family Balneatricaceae; genus Neptuniibacter. The sequence goes on from NZ_CP180549.1 coordinate 2,113,765, forward strand.
CAATTTTTGTAAATGCCAGCAATTGCCATAACATCAGGGATGTATACGTTCTTAGTAAACTCTTGTGCTTCACGAATACGCTCCAACACATAGTTCAAACTAGTCATATTGATTGGCGCACCTGAAGCACCAACGTCATCCAAGTTAATAGCACATGGCACACCACCTACCATGTAGTTAGGGTGCGGGTTCTTACCACCAAAGATGGTATGAATTTTTACCACTTCTTTTTGGAAATCGAGTGCTTCAAGGTAGTGAGCAACCGCCATCAAATCCGCTTCTGGAGGAAGTTTGTAAGCAGGGTTGTCCCAATAGCCGTTAGCAAATAGACCTAACTGTCCGCTTTCAACGAACTTTTTAAGACGCGTTTGTACATCCTTAAAATAACCTGGGCTAGATTTCGAATGGTGCGGAGAGACCATCTGCTGAAGTTCAGAAGTAGCCTTAGGATCTGCTTTCAGTGCATTAACCGGATTTACCCAGTCCAACGCATGCAGATGATAAAAATGTACGATGTGATCATGAATCTGTAGAGTTTTATCCATCATGTGACGGATAAGGTGTGCATTCAAAGGTACCTGAATACCTAAAGCATCTTCTACCGCACGTACTGATGTCAGTGCATGAGTACCCGTACAAACACCACAAATTCGCTCTACAAAGGCCCAAGCATCACGTGGGTCACGGCCTTTAAGAATCACTTCAAGCCCACGCCACATGGTGCCTGTTGATACGGCGTTACGGATAATGTTGTTTTCATCAACATTCACCTCACAACGCATATGTCCTTCAATTCGAGTTACAGGGTCTACAACAATGCGTCGGCCACTGTTATCTAGATCACTCGCATTAAATGGCTTATTCATTATTCCTGATCTCCTTTATGCTGAGCACGCTTAACCGCACTGACAGCTGCATGCGCAGCAACAGCGGCACCAACACCGCCTGCTACAGCCATACCAATCTCATCTGCATTTTTCTCGATACCAAACTGATGAATATCGGTTAAACGGTTATAGAACGAACCTTTGTCCCAGAAACCATCTTCAGAACAACCAATACAACCGTGGCCTGCCTGAATTGGGAAAGAGACGCCCTCATTCCAACGCACTGTAGAACATGCGTTATAAGTAGTGGGGCCTTTACAACCCACTTTATAAAGGCAGTAACCTTTACGCGCACCTTCATCATCCCACTCTTCTACGAACTGGCCTGCATCAAAGTGTGGACGGCGATAACACTTATCGTGAATACGCTGGCTGTAGAACATTTTTGGACGACCTTGACGGTCTAGTTCAGGCATTTTGCCGAAGGTCAGCATATAAGTAATAACACCAGTCATTACCTCAGCGATTGGAGGACAACCTGGTACTTTAATAATTGGTTTATCAGTAATAACTTTATGGATAGGAACCGCTTGGGTTGGGTTTGGACGTGCAGCCTGAACACAGCCCCAAGATGCACAAGAGCCCCATGCAATAATGGCAGCAGCATCCTTGGCTGCATACTTCAGTTTTTCAACAAAAGGTTTTCCACCGGAGATACAGAACATGCCATCTTCATTTAATGGTGGGTTACCTTCTACGGCAAGGATGTATTTACCTTTATATTTTTCCATCGTTTCATAAAGGATTTCCTGCGCTTGGTGGCCAGCTGATGCCATCAAGGTGTCGTCGTAATCCAAAGAGATCATGGATAGAACAACATCTTTTACCAACGGGTGAGCCGAACGAATAAACGATTCTGAACAACAGGTGCACTCTAAACCATGCAACCAGATTACCGGTGTACGCTCTTTGGTTTCCATTGCATGCGCAATTCTAGGCGCAAATGTTGGCCCTAAACCTAAGGCTGCTGCCGTTAAACTACAATATTTCAGGAAGCTACGACGTGTAATACCCTGACGTCGCATAACCTCATAGAAGGTTTCAATTTGTGACATATGTCTCTCCGCCAATGCCAGCCACCACAGCTATGCCCTCATCTTTGATTAGCTATGCATAACTACGTGTAACATTTTTATTTTTTTGTTCAGCTATCCTATTGGCAAAGATCGGGCCAAAAATATTACCCTTAAATTTCAGTCACTTATAAAAGCATTCGTATATAAGGAAGGATAAAGACTAACCAGTCATCCAGATAAAATGGTTAATCCCTTAACACCTATAAAGTCTAAGGCCACTTAAATGTATTTTAAATATATGTTTATTGACTGATATCAATATCTGAAAAGAGACGAAGAGATAAGATGGATTTGCGTTTCCAATAGAGAGGACTTACCTATGCAAGTTGATGTAACCGATATCCCACAAGTCGCGGTTGATTTTATGAATGATGATCATGCAGAAGCTGTCACCCTTCTTAATCGGTTATTCAACACTTTAGAAACAGGTAATGACCATGAAGTTGATGATGCTTTATCCAGCTTTTACCAACACAATGCCGAACACTTCGCCCGCGAAGAAGAACAGATGATCCGAATCAACTTTCCACCCTATACATGCCATAAAGGTGAGCATGAACGCGTTTTACAGGAGATGCGTGAAACTCAACAACAATGGCAAGCAAACCATGACCGCGCAGAATTAAACAGCTACCTTAAAAACACGGTTATTCCTTGGTTTGTAAATCATATAAATACCATGGATACAGTGACAGCCATGTTTATCAGCCAACATTGCGCCTAACCAGAATCGGCTACTAATAATCCGAATTTTAACTAACAGTCGAGCCTCCCCTCTCGGCTGTTAACCTTGTACTGCACTCCAAAGAAATCGAGCAAGATAACGGTATAAATTTCTTATCATAGATTAACAATCCAGTCTATTGTTAAACGCGTAAGCAAATTCTGCTATCCTTCTGCGAAATTATTCACTCATGCCAAATAACACAGCAAATTGCTGTCTTTGAGTATTACGGATCAATAATGAGCAAATATTGGAGTGACGCAATTCAGCGTCTAACACCTTACGTGCCGGGTGAGCAGCCTAAAGAAAGCGGTATTACAAAGTTAAACACCAACGAAAACCCTTACCCTCCTTCGCCGAAGGCGGCAGCGGTGATCAATAACTTTGATACAGCTAGATTACGACTCTACTCCGACCCAGATTGCACTCAGTTAAAAGATGCACTTGCTAACCACTTTGAAGTTGAGCGTAAGAATGTCTTTGTTGGTAACGGTTCTGATGAGGTACTTGCTCATACCTTTGCAGCGTTCTTCCAACAAGAACAACCACTACTGATGCCAGAATTCACATACAGTTTCTATCCGGTTTACTGCAATCTTTTTGATATCGAATTTAAGCTGTTACCCCTAGGTGATAACTTTGAGTTAAACCTAGAAGACTATAACCAGCCAAATGGCGGTATTATTTTCGCTAACCCGAATGCGCCGACTAGCCGTGCAATCGAGTTAGGTGAAATTGAAGCATTAGCTCAACGCAATACTGAAACCGTGATTGTGGTTGATGAAGCCTATGTAGATTTTGGCGCTTCTAGCGCTGTTGAATTAACCCAAAAATATGACAATGTTTTGGTTATTCAGACCTTCTCCAAATCTCGTTCCCTAGCAGGTATGCGAGTTGGATTCGCAATTGGTCACGAAGATCTAATTGCAGGTCTAGAACGCGTCAAAAATAGCTTTAACTCTTACCCTCTAGACATGCTAGCAATTGAATCGGCAGTTGCTGCTGTTGAAGATAATGACTACTTCGAAGCGACTACGAAGAAAATTATCTCGACCCGCGAGTGGACGGTTAATCGTTTAGAAGAGTTAGGTTTTATTAGCTTACCGTCTAAAACTAACTTCTTATTCAGCACGCATCGCTTTATTGAGGCCGCTGAATTGATGGGTTTCCTTCGTACGAAGAAGGTCTTGGTACGCTACTTCAGCAAACCAGGAATCGATAATTACCTTCGCATATCGATTGGCACACAAAAAGAGATGGAACTGCTAATCAGTACCTTAGAACAACATCCTGATATCTGTAAGATGCCTGTTAAGCCTTAAACAACACTGCTTAGCTACTGCAAAACCTCTGATAAAGCTGCCTTTCAGGTAGCTTTATCTTATTAGCCCCTTAGATTAATCAAACTTAAGTAATACTCAATATACAGGGTCAGAAAGGTGTAAATACCCCTGATTATTTAATGGACACTAAGGAACCATTGGCGTCACGAATATTTATACCTATTATTAGTTTTACTTTAGGGCTGCTTCTTTACCTAGAGTTTATGAGTACAACGGTTTTGTACTCGTCCGTGTTTATTCCATTGCAAGATTTCAGGGCGCACAGTTGTGCGCCCTTTTTTTATCCATTTCACCTGAACAAAAATCAACTCATAAACCGTATGTACGCACTATACTGATATAGTTAAATCAGGAGCGCACTCATGCCTATTAATCCAACTGGGTTTGCCACCAACCCCTACTCTCAATTCAATCAGATTCAGAATCGAATAAATGAAACGGAAGAACAGCTCGCTTCCGGCCAGCGAATAAATAATGCAGCAATCGATCCTGCCGGCTTGCAAGTGCTCATCGACTTCCAAACTCAAATTAGAGGAAACAGCGCAGCCATTCGAAATAGTCTTGATGGTGTATCAGCACTTCAGATTGCAGATGGTGGTGTTAATCAAGTCAATGATTCTCTACAACGTATTCGCGAACTGTCCATTCAAGCTCAAAATGGGATTCTAAATGAAAGTGACCGTGCAGCCTTGCAAGGTGAAGCAGATGCACTATTAAGCGGCATACAGGAAACCCTTGGGCAAAGTACTTTTAACGGCCAATCATTACTCGCAGAAGAGGGTCAGCTACGCCTGCAAACAGGTCCTGGTACAGAGGATTCTCAAAACATCAGTACTTTCAATGTCAGTGATGAGTTTGATAACAGTGGTCTATTCACTTTAGATATTAGCGACGTAGGTGCTCTGGATATTATCGATCAAAACCAGTCGTTTTTAGCGACGGTATCAGGTGAAATAGGCGCAAGCCAAAACAGATTAGACAGCACGATAAATAGACTTACCGAAACTAATATCAATGAAGCTTCAGCAGCTTCTTTTATTGGTGACACAGACTTTGCTCAAACGGCATCAGAACGTGCAAGCGCGCTTATCCAACAAGATGTAGGTATCGCACTGCAAGCACAAGCCAATGCTAATCGAGGGCTCGTACTCAACCTACTAGGATCGTAAAGTGCAGTTAAGAGAGTAAATTGGACTGAAGCACTGCACTTTTAAACTCAGCTAAACTAGTGTTCAAACAATCCAAGAGTTGAGGCTCTGAAATACTCACATTTTGCTTAGCTTTTTCTTCTACAAAACCGGCCAAAGCACCTAACCTTTCGCCCCCTAACATGCGAGATGAACCTTTTAGGGAATGAGCAACTTTTCTTAGTTGTGTTTGATCAGCATCGTCAAGCACCTGACCAATCTCGTTAATCTCCCGTTGAGCACTTTCCCAGTAGATGTTAAATACGTTCTCTAAATATTTACCATCTAGCTTTAGCGCAATTGCTGTTGCCTCATTGAAGGCAGGCAACGACATCAACTCACTTAAAGACTCAGACGAAGACATGTTTGTTACGTTTACTTGATCGGCCACTGTTAACTCCCTGATACCCATCTATATCGGCGAAAATCCATTCTTTGATAAAAGATAGCGAAAAACACATATATTAAAAGGTTACTTTAGAATAGGCATAAAAAAGGGGTGATAAATCACCCCTCTGCCATTAGCACGCCTAAAACCTAGTTCACTTTGAAGCGCTGCACCATTTCCTGCATGCGTGCCGCCACGTCGCTTAACGCTATACTTGAATTTGCCGTCTCATCAGCCGCTACTCGGCTCTGTTCAGCAATAACACGTACATTACTCAAACTTTGACTGATTTCATCTGCGACAACACTTTGCTGTTCAGCAGAACTAGCAATCTGAGCATTTACTTCATTCATCTGCTCAACCGTCATACTAATCTGGTTCAATGCAGAATCCGCCTGATCAACCAGCTCAATACACTGATTTGCTTCTTGTGTACCTTGATTAACAACGCTTACAGTCAAGTTAGCACGCGCTTGTAGATCATCAATCAGATTGTGAATCATCTCAGTGGATTGCTGCGTACGCTGCGCCAAAGACCTCACTTCATCAGCAACTACGGCAAAACCTCGCCCCTGCTCACCCGCTCGTGCCGCCTCAATCGCTGCATTCAAAGCGAGAAGATTGGTCTGTTCTGCAATCTCACGAATCACATCGAGAATGGCATTAATATCCCGTGTTTTTTGCTGCAGATGCTCCACTTCCGAAGATGTTTTATCCAAACTTAAAGAAAGGCGATTCATACCCTCTGTAGCAATCTGCATTTTTTGACGGCCTTCCATCACCTGATGGTTAGCACTATCCGCAGAAGAGGCTGCACTAGACGCATTATCCGCAACATGCTGCGCCGTATACGCCATTTCAGTCACTGCAGAGGCAACCTGATCAGTCTCTTCTTGCTGCTGCATAGTTCCCGCACGAGCCTGTTCTGTCAGAGCCGCTAACTCTTCTGCAGACATACTCATGTTATAACCTGCCTTGTTAATTTCAGTGATCATTTCACGGAATCTAATGGTGGTATGCCCCAAAGCCCCCTGTAATTTCCCCACTTCATCTTTACGGCTTGTTTCCAGAACCTGAGTCAAATCACCTTCAGCCAATGTATCGGCGTAACTAACAGCTTCGAGGATAGGACGAGTAATCATTCGAGTAATCCAAAGCGCAAAGAAAACGCCTAAAATGACCGCAATAACAGAGATCACAATCACAGAAATAAGGCCCTGATGATTGTGTGACTGTAACATTGGTCCTAGCGAGTCTTGATCAGCAATAACTGACAGCTTTACTTTTTCAACATTACTCGCAACTTGGGGACCGATCACATCAAGAGTCCCAATCACTAGGTTATTGCGCTGATCGATTGTCTTATGGATTTCTAAAGTTGCAGCCAGATATTTATCTCGTGCTTTAGCAAAACGATCTAACAGCTGTATTTCATTGTCCAGCAGGAACACCTTTTTCAGGCTTTCTAGATGTTTTGTTAGAGCACCATCCAATTTATTGATCGAAATCTGAAAATCTTCTTGATGGTTCTTTTCCATAAAACGAACAAGATATAGCCTTGCTAACAGCAGATCTTCCTGCAAATTAGAAGCTAAAAATGCCAATTCAGGTTCACCACGGTTATTAGCTAACTTTCGTAACTGAGTAATACTGTCACGCATCACCGGTCCTTGTTGTGCTAACGTGTTGTAATACAACTCATCCTCAGTCTTAACGAGGTCAATAACTTTCTGGAAAGTAGTTTTATACTCTTCTAAAAGCAATGCCGTTTCCGTAATTAAACGGCTACGCTCTGGGTTGTTAATCTCTTGCTTAGAATGTTCTAAAAACTGGTTCATTAGCGCCATACGTTCTTCATATTGCTCTAATGATTGTTTGTCATGACTGATAAGAAAGTTTTTTACCGACATACGCACTTTCAGCATATTGGCCTGTAAGCGCCCTGATAGATTACTATCGCGCGCCAACTCACGGTATTGAACAAAGCCATCTTCCGCGTGGTGTAAGCCTTTAATACCTGTAAACGATGCCGCTACCAGCAATAACAAGATAAAACCGAAACTCAAGCCGATCTTACTACGTAAATTAAATCTGTTTAGCTTATTCATGTATTTGCACTTACTACATTAGGATTAAAGAATTAAATACAAAGGATAATCAATAGCAGTTGATAGTATTTATCATTTAGATCCATTTCAATAATAATCGATCAAAAATCGAGATTATTTTCAGGCTGGTTACGATCTATACAGTACAGAAGGATTTATTGGACAATTAACAAACAATTCAAACGATAACGCTAAAGCGACTTTACCGTTGCAACCAGAGAGTAATTGCTTAATGTTTTCAATTCAAACACTGAAGGCTCAAGCTACTTTATTGTTTATTTTCAGGAAATTGGCTGACAAAGTTTAAAATACCTTGTTCTAAGGGATGACCTTTTCGATAGATAACCGAGATCTCTATTCTTTGCTGTCCTTGGGTAACGGGCACTGATTTAAGTGCATTTTCATAGCGGCTCCCTATCACCATATTTTCGCCGATAACGGTGTATCCCAATCCAGCGGCAATGCAGCCAAGAATGCCATCAGCACTACTCATCACCATCATCTCATCAGTAAATCTATCACCTAATTCTTGCCATGCTAGGGCACACTTCCTGTAACCACAGCCCTCTTCTCTCACAAACAGAACGGGCTCGTATTCTTGATCTACTGGAGTTACAAGCACAAGCGACTCATGAACAACGGGTATGATCCGTAGATCCTCATGCGACTTAGCATTTCCGACTAACGCGCAATCTAACTGATCGTTCAAAATAGCGAGTGCTAATCGGTCACTTGTATCTGTATAGATTCGAGGAAGGATTTCTGGATGCTTGCGTTTAAGCTGTTTCAGCGTCGTGGGTAGGTGAACCGCAGCAAAAGTTTCAGGCATGCCTATACGAAGTTCGTAGTTCCCTTTGCTTTTTAAGATAGCGGTTGATGCTTGATATTCCAGCTGCAAAATCTGGGAGGCATATTTATATAAAAGCTGGCCTGTCGTTGTAAGCTCGAGCTTTCTCCCTACCCGAATAAATAATTTAGAATCAAGTTCGTCTTCTAACTTCTGAATTCTTGTAGTGATATTAGACTGCACTGTATTAAGTTTTTCAGAGGCACCTTTAATACCCTCTTCATCAACAACAGCCTTAAACGTGCGTAACGCTACAATCTCCATATAATTCTCTTTTATTGAAGTTTTAATTCTAAAAGATTCACTTTTTAAGATTATCAGAAAGCGCTATGGTTGTTGAACATAAATACAATAAAAACCCAAAAAGCATTTATGAACAACACACTTACAAAAAGCCAGGTCTATTTTGCAGGTATCTGTAGCCTAGTTGTTACAGTGGGAGTCGCTCGCTTTTCCTACACACCTTTACTGCCAATCATGCAGGCAGAGGCAGGCCTTACTGAAACGGGCGGCGGCTGGCTCGCAACCGTTAACTACATTGGCTATATGATCGGTGTTCTGATTGCGGCAAGCCTAAACAATCTTCACCACAAGTATCTATTACAGAAGTTATATTTGGTACTCAGCGTGGTAACAAGTGCAGCAATGGTTATCTCTAGCGACCTTTATACTTGGTCTGTTATGCGCTTATTGGCAGGAATCTGTGCTTCAGGTGGGTTAATCATCTCCTCTGGGCTAATCTTAAGATGGCTGGTCAACAATGGTCACAGGGGCGAGCTCGGCATCCACTTTTCGGGGATAGGCATGAGCATAGCTGTCTCAGCTATCATCGTAGAAATCCTTTTACAATTCTCTGCTAACTGGCAGCAACAATGGCTATTTTTTGCCGCCGTAGCAGCAATTATTGCAGTACCGGCATGGTTATGGATACCTCATCCTAACAACCATTCTGATCACGCTCAGGCAGCACCTAAAGACAATCCACCCAGCAAAAAATTTACTCGCCTATTCTTACTGGCATACTTCTGTGCAGGTTATGGTTATGTCGTTAGTGCGACTTTTATTGTCGATATCATTGAAGGTCTAGAAGGTTTAGAAGGTCAAGGCGCCTTATCCTTTGTATTAATAGGACTTTCTGCTATTCCAGCCGTGGTTCTATGGGATAGAGTCGCACGCAAGTACGGCTATTTAAAAGCTCTATTTGGTGCTTATAGCCTGCAAATCATTGGCATCATGATTCCTACACTGAGTGATGCATTACCATTAATTGCCCTGTCAGCAATATTATTTGGAGGCACCTTTGTTGCCTGCGTAAGCCTCGTGCTGACGATGGCAGGCCACTTCTTCCCTAGCAATCCTTCTAAATTCATGGGCAAGATGACCCTCGCTTATGGCTGCGCTCAAATAATTGCGCCATTTTTAACCGGGCTATTAGCCGAGAATTTGGGGAACTACAATCTAGGCTTATATCTTTCAGCCATTGTCATGGTAGCGGGATCAGGCTTGATTCTGGCGCTGATGACGATTGGTGAACGACCAGCAGACTCTAATAAACCTCGTACTCTTAGCGTAAAAACATAGCCCTATAGAATAGCCTTGCTTTGATCAAGGATAAAAGTAAGCTAGAATTCAAATGACCGTTTGGGTTTTTGGGAAGAACTAAGGAACGTTCTAATCTCATGGAAGAAATAAAAGATATATTATTACTCGTCGTGACTAGTTTCAGCGGCCTCGCTGGAATAATTTATTGTCCTTATATTTTCCTTATAACCTTCAGCATCCTTTTCTTTGTACTGTATCGTTTAAAGGCTAATACAGTTAAATAACTTAGCATTTCTCCAAGTTAAAATATGTGGTAACTGGAGAGCTTATTTTTCTTTCAAAGTCGAAGTATCAAGACTTTTAATCCTCACTTCTGTTATGAAGTATTTCCACAACAATATTTCATTCTTTCAAATCCGCGCATCAACCCACACTCAATTAGCACAAACTAATATTGCTTGCACTACACCCTTTGAACAATAGATCAAAATGTAACCAGCAAGGTAAAATTCAAACGTTCAACAACATAAATGCAAACGTAACACCCTCTATTCACGGATATGAAAATGCTGAAACTGGTTAAGGATTTCATTGATTATCAATTCACTTACTTTTGGGTTGAATCATCCGGCACTAAAGCCCGTAGAATAAGCAAAAAACTCCCAACACTGGAACATGCAAGGGAATGGTTCATTGATTATCATTATGCGCAATATAATGGGATAGAAAGAAGAAAGTCTAAACAAGATCAACGAAAAAATTCAAACAACCGATTCAATCCAATCCTCTGTAAGAGAAACGCCTCCAACCGAGGAAGAAGAATAACGGATAAACCAATACAGATTGATATCGACCTATCTAAAAAGAAAATTAAATCACTTCAAGAAACAGCTTGTTCAGAATAAATTTATGTTGGTAGTGGATGCGGCAAGAAAATGTAGAGCAATGCAACCTATCTAAGAACGCCTACTATTTTCGAAATAGATATTTCAGAAAGAACAATGTTAACGAATTCGTAAATCTTACGTAGAAACTTGAAGATAGAGGAAATAACGAGAAATTGGTGATGACCCCACCAGCCACATTCCGGCACATGAATCCACCGCTGTGGCTGCTCCCTTCCGGGCCTGACCAGGTTCACGATTTATCATTGCGGAAGGACCAGCAGGGCCACCATAGCGGGCCTGAAGGGCCTTGTCTGAGCTAGATCACTCAAGACAGGCGCGCAGTATACCAGTGATTTTTTGAGATGCAAATGCAATTATTTAACTCTCTGTTTTTATAGAAATAAAATTCATATTCAGACCCATGACTCAACCCTCAAGGTCTCTACTGAACTCCTGATGTTTCTCTTCATTTTAGCCGTCGATGATTAGGATCTAACCTATACTGATACGACCAGATAACAAAACCACTGATTAATTTGTTAAGGGTTTCTTAATACCATGGCTTTTATAGTGGCTCTGCTGTTAGAGTTAAACGATCTAGGATTTGTTGTATGAACAAACAACAGGATAAATGCACATGGAAGAACATTTAAACCAGCTAGGACTTGCCCGACAACCAATTTTTGACCGCGAACTCAATGTCGTGGCTTACGAGCTGCTATATCAGTCGGAACATGGTGAAGCTGTAGCCAAGTTTTTAAAAGGCGACCAAGAATCCTGTAACGTCCTAATCAATAACTTCACCAGCATCTATGATTCTGGCACATTAAAGTCCTTACCCGCGTTTCTCAATGTCACTGAAGGCTTTATTCGTACCGAAAGCCTACCAAGCCTATCGCGACATAATTTGGTTCTAGATGTTAAACAGCAGCCTAATATCACGCCTGAATTGCTTGGTTCACTGAAAAAATATGTCGATGCTGGCTACCGCTTAGTTTTAGACGATTTCACTTACAGTAGTGACTACGATGAGCTGCTCAAACTTGCGCATATGGTACGAGTTGATATTCGTAAACATAGTGATGAAGCGATTGTTTCCCACTTGGAAAGCATGCGACCTTTTAAGGTAGTTTCTCTTGCAGAAAATGTTGAGACTCATGATGAGTATGAGCGCTGCCATGCCTTAGGGTTCAGACTTTTCCAAGGTACATTCCTCTCAAGACCAACACTAGTCGAAGGTAAAAAGTTAACGTCCAATCAAGCTATCGTAATTCATCTATTGGCTGCCCTTCAGGATCAAGATGTCACTCCTGCAGTACTAGCAGACATCTCATCTCGCGACCCGCAACTGACCTTCAAACTGTTGCGTATCGTCAATTCTGCGCAATATAACCTGCCGAATAAAATCGAGAGTTTAAGTCAGGCGATCATTGCCTTGGGCATGAATGAAATTAACAAGTGGGCCACCCTACTTGCCCTGTCAAGTAATGATGAGAAACCAAGCGAACTGATCCGACAGATCCTAATGACAGCAAGAATGTGCGAATCCGTCGCTTATCGCACTGAAGAGATTGATTCTGAACTCGCTTTTATTACGGGCGTAATTTCAATGCTGGACGCGCTACTTGAGATTGAACAAGACTCCTTACTTGAGCAACTATCCGTCTCTGATGAAATTGTCGAAGCAGTGACAAGTTACGAAGGTCCTGCTGGTCGTTTACTGCAAGCAGTCAACTTCTACATGATTGGCCAATCGGCATTTAAGCTGCCACCTCATATTCAAGAAATTTATGCCGATGCTTATTATGATGCTTTGAGCTGGAGTAATGAGACCATGCAGCTTATGTCAGGTTCTCACTTATAAATCAGGCTGAAAAATCGATAACAGCTGAGCCCTCACCCAGCGGCACATTGGATCTTGATGGAAGCGCTCATGCCAATAGAGGTAGAGCACAACCTCAGGTAGATCAAATTCAATAGGCAGCGGCTTAATCACTAGGCTGCTGCTTTTTACCAAATGCTGGGCCATTACTTCGGGCAGTGTAAAAATCAGATCAGACCCCTGACCAAACTCCGCAACCGACATAAAACTTGCGAGCCTCAGCATCACCTTCCGATCCAAACCGAATTTTTCTAATTCGATATCCATCATGCCAGGGCCCTTACCAGTAATGGAAACAAGTCCATGAGATGCCTGTGCGTAATCATTCAAACTAATAGAACCTTGGCTGGCTAAAGGGTTAGTTTGATCCAGAACACAAACATGACCTGTACGTGCAATTGGAAAGCGTCTGAATTGGTCTTGCCCTGAATCAGGAGATAGCCCAGTGATTGTAAAATGCACTTCACCTTTTGCGAGGTATTCGAAATGTTCTGGTCGCTGAGAAACAATCTCTACCCGTAAGCTCGGTGCCTTTTCACGCAGCATCCTTACCACATCTGGCATCAACAGAATCAATTCTAAATCCAAGCCTGTTAGCTTAACTACGCCCTCGGCTAGTTCTGGGTTGAATTCCTCCGGCTGCATAATCGATGCGACATCCTGTAACAATGGCTTTAACTGCTTTTCCAGATCAACAGCACGCGCACTAAGGTCATAGCCATTTCCAGTTCTAACTAAGAGAGGATCATCAAGTGTTTGACGCAATCGCTGTAACGCTCTGCTCACAGCTGGTTGGCTCATCTGCAGGCGTTCAGCTGCTTTAGAAACATGGCGCTCAGCTAACAACGCTTGTAGCACAACGAGGAGATTTAGGTCGACCGAACGTAAATTCATTAAACGAATAACCGAAATATAAAATATGCATTAGACGCATTTATGATTAGCCATTAAAGTTTGAAAAGCAAATCCAAAAGATGACGCTAACAACTTGTAAAGATTCGTAAACTTGACTGCAGCACAATGTTATTTATGGTTGCATAGCTAAGATAATTTGAGGACAGAAGTAGATGCCATTTAACCACAAAATTTTGAATGATAATGACAGCTATGGGTGGGGCCCAGTCCTACTTCATTGGTTCATTGCATTATCGGTTATTGGCCTTTACCCCCTCGGTTTATATATAGAAAGCTTAAGCTATTACGATCCCGAATACCGGACGGTGCCGATCTGGCATAAAAGTATCGGCATCCTACTAGCAGGTTTGTTGATTACACGCATCTTGTGGCGTTTATTCAACCGCTCGCCAAAAGCCCTGCCGCAACCAAAAAAGATGGCAATTGCAGCAAAAGCCGCACATGTATTGCTCGAAGTTTTACTTCTACTTACCTTGTGTTCGGGCTACCTGATTTCTACCGCTGATGGTCGAGCAATAGAAGTTTTTACTTGGTTTAGTATTCCAGCACTACCCTTCGCAATGGAACAGCAGGAGGATATTGCAGGTGAGATTCACTTTTTGATAGCAACAACACTCATCGTGCTAGCAGCATTACATGCATTCGCTGCAATAAAGCACCATTACATAGATAAAGATACAACACTAAAGCGCATGCTAGCGCTACGCGAGGAACATTGATGAAATCTAAATTTATTAAAGGGTTGGCGCTAGCCTCTCTAATCACTACGTCCCCTCTTTATGCTGCGGATTACGTTATTGATACAAAAGGTGCGCATGCATCTATTCAATTCCGCATCAGCCATTTGGGCACTAGCTGGTTAACTGGCCGTTTCAACACATTCTCGGGTGAATTCAGCTACGATGCTGCAAACCCTGCGGCATCTAAAGTAAATGTTGATATTGATGTTAACTCGTTTGACTCTAACCACGCTGAGCGTGATAAGCATATCCGTGGCGATGAATACCTAGACGTAGCTAAACACCCTAAAGCGTCTTTTGTTAGCTCTTCATACACGCCAAATGAAGATGGCAGCGGCGTAATGAAAGGCATGCTAACACTTTACGGAACAAGCAAAGAGATCTCTATCGACGTGAAAAAGGTAGGTGAAGGAAAAGACCCTTGGGGCGGATACCGTGCAGGCTTCGAAGGTACTACAGAGATCCAACCTAAAGATTTTGGCATGAACTACCAGCTAGGCCCTGCAGCTGAAACTGTATACCTAGAACTTCATATCGAAGGTATTCGTAAGTAATTTCGATTTCATCTCAAAACAAAAAAGGCGAACCTTATGGTTCGCCTTTTTTATATTCAAAACTGGATTTAGTAATCTGCATATTCCGAATAAACGCTGACTTCGTTTTTATCTGATACCGCATAGACTTTAAAATCGTCCTTTCGAGCGCCTTCCATATCCATACCTGGGCCACCTGATGGCATGCCTGGTACAGTCAACAAACGGATATTATCGGAATTATCAGCCAATAACTTTTTAATATCCTGCGCCGGTACATGACCTTCAACGACCAAGCCATTTACTACACCAGTATGACAAGACGCACCTTGAGCAGGTACACCTAAACGCTGCTTGATTGGCGATACATCATGCATCTCAATACTATTTACGTTGAAATTGTGTTGCTCAAGATGGGTGATCCATTCCTTACAGCAACCACAAGTCGGGCTATGGTAGACATCGATCTCATAACTTTGATCTGTTTTACCCTCTTCCCAATATGGGTCTGCTGCGAAAACAGGCATACATAAAACAGCGGAAACCAAACCAATAATTAACTTTTTCATTCAACAGCCTCTACAGTTAGTCTCTATATTTTATCGGGTGCTGGAGTGTAGAGCTATACGATTTTATTCAAGTCATTACAGGACGCTAAATTCAATTTGAGCGCTCGCCCCTGAAATACTTTGAACATAAAGCTGATAAGTTTGGCCTCCCTGCAGAGTCAGCTTTTGTTTATTGCTGGACCCTTCAAGCAACTTGCCATTGAGATACCAATTAAGACTGCCTTCACGTCCCTCGGCTCTAACATCCACTTCTATCATCTCCAAACCGTTGGTGTGATATACCTGTTGCGGGTTGATTCCATGCAATCTTAAAAGTGCACTGGTTTGTAAGATTGTTTTGCATTCGCTATTAAAAAGGGGAATACGCTCATCCCTTCGCCACTGTTTAGATATCCAAGGCTCCATCGCTGCAGGCCAAACAAAACCTGATTGGCTTTTCATAGGACCAATATCGCACTCCCTTGTCACCCTTAAGCCTGATTGTTGATCCACTAAATAATTATATTGCGGGTTATAAAATCGGTTTTGCCCTAGAGGCTCAGGATCCAAAGTACGCGGGGTATTTTTAGCAATCGTATAAGCAACTCTAACTTGATCGCAGGCCTGATCACTAGACATCACAACCCTACCATCCGGCCAACAGACAGACTGCTCCACAACATCCTCAGGTTTTGTGATTGTATCGGCTTCGGGCTCAAGCAATTGATAGAGCTGGAACAATAAAGGACCTGCCAAAACACGTCCCATAGTTTTCTCCATTGGCGAACCATCAGGCCTACCGAGCCAGACCCCTAGCGTATATCTTTTAGATACGCCCACTGCCCAGACATCGCGATAGTCCCAACTGGTGCCAGTCTTCCAACCAATTTTGGGAAGGTGAGCCCGAGAGTAACCATCGATAAATTGATCTGGCGGATCAATATTTGCAAGGGCATTCCAAGTAATCCATGCAGCTTCGGTGCTCATCAATTGCCGAGGTAGTTGCCCAGATTCATCATCACCGGCGTCTTCAACTCCACCAGCGACAGAATACTTTAATGGCGCAACTCTGCCTGAATTCGCCAAGCTCGTGTAGAGCGTTACTAAATGCTCTAAAGAGCTGCCAGCACCACCTAAGATAATTGCGGGATTAGCGCGCCCACCGGGAATTCGCAGAGAAGCACCAACATGATCGAGTTTGTTAGCAAAACGCTGAGAATCGTAATGCTGTATCATTTGAACAAATGGCAAATTAAGTGAGCGTTGTAATGCTGAGGATGCGGATACAGGCCCCGAGAATCCTTGGCTGAAATTACCAGGCCGATATTGCCCAGTCACTATAGGCACATCAGCTAATAGGGACTCACTATGGATAAGACTGTCATCCAGCGACAAGCCATATAAAAAGGGCTTTAAGGTGGAGCCCGGAGAGCGTATCGCTGTGACCATATCGACATGACCGAAGCGCTGTTCATTTAGAAAGTCTGCAGATCCCACGTACGAAATAACCTGACGGCTCTGATTATCAACTAACAATGCCGCCGCCGAAATGCCTTTAGCCTGTCGAGATACATAACGCTTTATCTGATCAGAGAACTGCTGCTGGATACCACTATCAATCGTCGAACGTATAACTTTGTTTTCAGGTTCCGACTGTTTCAAGCGTCGACTCAAAAGTGGCGCGTGTATCGGGTTGGATAGAGGCCATACCGCGATATTTTCTTGCTTCGCCCGGTTAACACTTTCTTCACTCCAAACTTGAAAGCTAAGCAAACGATCCAATACTTTATCTCGATATTGCTGTGCTAGTTTTGGATGCCTATCCGGCCTTAATCGTGAAGGTGCCTGAGGTAAAACAGCTAATAGAGCAGCTTCAGAAAAGCGTAGTTGCGAAGCTGGTTTTTGCAGATATTGTAAGCTAGCAGCTTGCACCCCTTCGATGGTTCCACCAAAGGGTGCCTTATTAAGATACATGTTTAAGATTTCATCTTTAGACAGATGCCATTCCAACTGCAATGCTCTTAATATCTGCTGCAATTTCCCCCTTACACTACGCGGGCTCGGATCGTGCAAACGCGCCACTTGCATGGTCAGCGTGGAACCACCAGAGATAATCCTACCCTCTTTAATCCACTGCCAACTTGCACGCAGCAAACTCAATGGATTGACGCCGGGGTGTCGGTAAAAATAACGATCTTCGTAAGTAAGTAGAGCCTCGATATACCGAGGCGAAACTTGATCAATGGAGACGGGGTATCGCCATACGCCATTGTGATCAGCGAAGGTACGCAAGGGTTCGCCATTACGGTCGAGAACAACCGTAGCTGCTCCTCCGGCTGAATTGTCATGTAAGGGGAAAGCACGATTTGCTATCCATAAACCTGCCGCGATAAGACAAAGCACACAACAGGTAAATTTAAAAACAAATCGCATCTTTCCTCACATCAAACGCTTAAGGTGCATACGTTTAGGTACATAGATTCAAGGAGCCCTCGTTTAAGGGATAACTGTTAAGTACTCAAGACTATTAGCAACACCCCGGTGGGCCGGTTTGTACATTGACTCAGCCTGTACAGGTGGTACTAAGTAATGCCCTGGCGTTACAGCTCGGCTTAAGAAATAAACCACCTGCTCGCGTTTTTCTGGAATATCAACGGCGGCAACATAACGATCATCTTTAAATGCCTGATAGGAGATCATCGCCCTCTGAGACACGGCCTCTCCGTCAATACGAATATCTTTTAACTTAAGCGCATGCTGTAGGTTCTGATTTTCAAGCTCTACCCCAGCAGGCAACAAACTTACCAATAAACCATCTGGCACACGTTTTTCGCTATAAAGCCTCACACGCGTTAACAGCAGATCGCCAGTTTTTAATACCTGATTCTTCTTCAGTAATTGCGCATTGCCATCCAAGACACGGAATTGATCTATATCTAAATTGATCCCTTCATTCACTTCTTTAGGCATCTGTTTAGGGATACCCGTCCAATGGAAACTTGCATAAGCCGGTTTGTCTTTTGTATTGGTGAACACAATAGAAGCTAGTTCTGAACTATCAAGATTACGACCTAGCTCGGTCGTAGCTTCCAGCAGCGTCTCAATTTCACCTTGAAGCAATTTCCCCTGCCATTCTCCCTCTTTATCCATTTGATTAAGGGTATTCGACAAGTGCAGTAAAGCTGCCTTTTCCTGTGTGCTTAACCAACGCTGCTGCTTCAAAAGAGCTAGTAGGTCTGGGATCTGTTGCAAGGCAACGTTGTGTAATGAATGGGCATTAGGCTGTTCCAGAATGGTATGGATCGCCATCGCTTTATCGCGAATGACCGAACCATAATCCCCTAGATAACCCTCAGCTCTTTCATTTTCCAGAGCCTGCTTCACTAGGTTTTCGCCTTCTTGCAAACTACCGGTTTCAAAAATTGCTAACCCTAAGTGCACTCCCGGCAGCACACCACGAGAGTCGTTGAGTTGCTGCTCTGCCAGATCGCGCAATGGCCCTAAGGTCACTTCACCCTGCTTAGCCAAAACATAAGCAGCATAAGCTTTGTAGGATATTTCATAATGGGAAGGGATATCTGACCAAGTTCTAACCGAAATCGCTTTACGGTTATGTACGTAAGCACGTAGACGACCTACAGAATTAGTCAGCATGGCGTTAGGTACAGCAAAACCTGAACGATCTAAATGCAGCAAGAAATCTGTCGCGTAAGCCGTTAACCAATGCTCTTCTGGCGAGAACTTATCCCACAAACCAAAACCACCATTGCCTAGCTGCAACTCGCTGTAACGACTGATCGCAGCATTAATACCATTTTCAAATTGAGAATTAGTGATAGAACGCGTGTAAGCCGGAGCTTTCTCACCTGCCAATAACAACGCCAAAGGTTGTGACTTACTGGTAGTTTGCTCTAAACAACCATATGGATAACTCATCAGGGTTTTAAAATGCTGCTGAGCATTCAGATCCGGCGTATTCGCCACACGTAACTGCGATTGAAGTTTGGTGAGGTCTTGAATAGCTCCGGAAGGAAATTGAATGCTTTCCCCTTCTGCCAATACACGCATATTTGAGCCGTAAACCGCTGGATATGCCGAGCGTACACCTAGCACCCATTCACGATTTAACTGAACATCACCGAAAGTAATCTCGGCAATGATTAACCCTTCGCCCAACTCAACTGCATCGGCAACCAAAGGCAATACCTGCTTCTCGCCTTTATCCAGTGACAGTTCAAAACTATCTTGCCTTAAACTCACTACACCCTGATGAGTTAACTTCACAGATATATTTTGAGCTTCATCAGACACATTGGCTAAATCCAACGCTAAGGTCGTTTGATCTCCGACAGCTAAAAAGCGAGGCATGGATAACTGAGCCACTACAGGAGAAGCAACTTTGGTTGTTTCACTCTCTAAACCAAAGCTATTTTCAGACATCGCCAACGCAGTTAACGTCAGCTCGCCATCAAATGCTGGCAGATCAAGTTCAACCGTCGCTTCTCCATTTTCCAAAGAAATTGGAGAGTGGTATAGGCTCAAAATCTCTACTTCAGTCGGAGGCACTTCGCCACCACGCTCTAGCTCACCATCACCGCCCCAAAGAATCTGAGCGTCCTTATACATATGAGGCTCAATTAAATCATTGTACATATCGCTGATTTTCGGTTTATAAGAACGACGGCCGTAGAAGAAGTTAAAAGGATCGGCTTGCTTATAGCCCGTCACACTTAACACACCGCTATCAACTGCTGTTAGGCTGATGTAGTAATCACCCTCGACAGGCTTACCTGCTTTGTCAGTGACTTTAAGGGTTAAGTTAGCTTTGGTTTCTGGAAGTAGTGATTCAGCAACGTCAATAGTTACATCGAGTTCACGATCAGCACGATCCAAAGGAAGATGTACAATACCTACACTACGCTTACTTACTTTGTCTTTATGCTCTGTTGGCGCGACGACAAAGGCACTAATATAAACATCGTGACGATTTAGATCTGCAGGTAGAGGAATCTCTACCTCAGCTTCACGATTGTTTAACAGAACTTCTTGGGAATGTAGAACCTGATCGGTTTCAAGAAGTACCACCGCTTTGCCCTCGGTTGGCGAAGCCAGTTTTACTTTAACGCGGTCTCCCGCTTGATATGACTCTTTATCTAACGCCAAGGTCACCAAATCAGGGCGGATACGATCCGAAGCTGTCTGCCAGCTGTAATACCAAGGTTCGCCCGCTTGGAAGGTATAAACGGTTTTACTCTTACCAGTAATATCATCCAGTTCTAAACGGTATGGACCCCATTCGACTGGCATGGACAATTGCTGAGGCTGATCTGATGCTAACCGAATAAATTCAGTCGCTACAGGGTATTCATTTTTCTCGATTTGATAGTGCCAACCGCGCTCAGGGGTATGACTCCAGAAATACTTCTCTTCCAATCGATAAAGCGTTGCTTTGACTTCTCCAGAGTTCAGTAATTGGCCCTGTTTATCAGCTCTCACCAATTCAAAACTAACCTTGTCATCTTTCCCAGATTGATCATTTTCGAAAGAAGGCTTCACACCGACAAAACTAGCTTTGGGCCAGAAAAGTGCTGAACGAGATCGGTTAATAGCGCGACCGCCGCTTTCGAACAAGCTATAGCGCACATTAATACGAGCGGGGCTTTCAAAAGATTGCGGGTTATATTGAGATAGATTGAACTCAGTTGAGGTTTCACCTGTATCATTCAGATTTACAGACGATAGACTAAACTGCTGCCAATCTACTGAAGAAGGTACGCCAAATTTAAAACCTTTTAGGTTTGCAAACGGTTCTGTCCACGCATTTAATGTCACCTGTGTATCCAGACGATTCCCAGCAGCAACTGCACCGTACAAGTATTCCCCTTTTACAGGTATTTTGATTTTATCGTTCAGATCAAAACTTAGCGGTGATGCTGCTTGATCAAATACCAGACGAAGCCGCTCTGGTAAAAAGGCCTCTACTTTGAAATCAAAATAAGCCGCATTTTTCTTACTTGCTGGGCTAAATACTTTAGCTTGCCAACCACCTAAGATCGCATTACTTGGAAAATCATATCGGAACTCATAGTAACCTGGCTTTGAAGGCTCAATTCGCCATGTTCCTGCTGAATCTGCATCGGGTTTAATTAACTCTATTTTTAAAGGCCCTGAAAGTAAGTTGCCGTCTTGATCACGCATAAGTGAACCAAAGACTAACTCCTCACCGGGACGGTAGATATTACGAGGGGCGAAGGTAAAAATTTCTACTTCTTTAGTCGGCCTGCCATGAACAGGATAATCAGACAGATCTAGAGAAGGTGCGTGGTATTTGAGAACGCTCACCTGCTGATTATGTTGCGCTAGGATCAAGCGAGGGCTCTTTCGTTGCCACTCATTATCAACTTGCCAGCTACCTTGTTCATCTGTTTCACCCGTTGCGATCACCTTACTATTACGATCAAGGATATTAAGGGTTACGCCTTTAAGTAGATCTCCGGTTGCAGCATTTTGGGCAATATAGGTCGTACTCTTTCCATAGTCTCTGGCTTGCAGGCCTATAGCAGAAACGCTAAACCAGGTTGCTTGATAACTAAACCCACCGGGCTCACGAACCGTTGCTAAATAAACACCGCCTTGATCAATATTAGGGACAGAGGCAACGGCAAATCCGGCTCTATTACGCTTGTTTCTATCTTCTCCAATCCGAATACGTGCTGTGTAAACGTGATCGACTGAACGTGCCAGGGCATCTTCGTCGAAATACCATCGATCGCCACTTTTCAGTGATTGATATTCATCAAAAAACTGAACGCTACTTTCCGGCTTTACCCGATAAATATTGATCTCTGCTTCCGGCACATTGACTGCAATCAGAGGTAAGGATTCCACCTTACCTGGAATCATTACGGCACCACCCGCTTCGAACGCGACTAGCTTAGGTAAATCTCTAGCCTTTAACGATTTGCTTACGCCTGTTTCAAGCACTGCCCCTGTAGCGCTTTTTAGGCCTTGTTTAATTTGAATATCATATTTTTGAAGCGGCTCTGGACCAATAAATCTAAGAGAACGTCCATCTTTACTGAGCACCGGCGTACCCAGATCTGGTGAAATCACCACATGACGTTCAAACTTTTGATCCGGATCTAAAGGAGAATTAAACAGGAGTGTTAGCGCATTAACATCACCGTATTCACGTTCTGATATATCTAGAACACCTAAGGCTTCAGCAACAGCATTTTGAACCTTATCACTTGCCGCATCTTTTTTAGCAGCATTTACAACGTCCTTATTATCATCACATCCCGCTATCAGCGCACAGGTAACCAGTACAGACCCCAGCAATTTAGAACGTGACATTCAGTACTCCTTTACATTTTGTAGGGCAGATTTGAGCTTTTTATCTAAGCTTCGAAGACTATTTGATAGTACATCAAGTTACACGACTTTTGTCCTGCTTTTCATACTTGCAAAAGATTACCTTTAAAGCGAGACTCATGCCTGATTATTGAGAGGTAATAGCGTGGACAAATCAGATTCTATTTATCACTGGGACAAAGAGTTCTTTGAGAAAAAAATATCACTACTAACAAACTGCCAGTTAGGCTTTGTTGGCGCTGCGCTCATGTTGATGATGATGAACCTTTCCAAGATCTATCTTCTCGCACCTCTCGGCGTAGGCTTGATCTTAGCTAGTTGGTACAAACACCACCTAGAACAAACCAAAGATCAAATGAAAAATATGTCTGTGGAGATTGCACCTAAATCAATCCTGTTAAAGCTACCTTCTGAAGAGACAGAAACACGCGTGACATTTCGCGAGATCGAAGAGATTAACCAACACAAAGAGAACATGGTGCAGATCATCACGCTTTACCTCAAAGAGAATGAAGATAAGCTTGAGATTAAAGCACTTAAAGACAGCGACAAGTTCGTTTCGACTTTGAAAACTCAAATGGCTGAGCAACTTTCAGATCAATAAACATATATATGGCCTTGCAGAAATCTCTACAAGGCCACTTATCTTAACTAAGAACAGATTGAAGAAACTGGTGTTGGCGGAGCCTGCACGACCTCCCAATTGATATCAGCCTGATCTTTGATACCCAACAGCTCCTGTAATGAGGATCGGCAGGGGCGCCAGTAATTCCTCACACTAACTGGATCTTCTGAAACGTAAAACCGCATCATCAAACCAGCTTGAATCGTAGAAATCATCTGCACAGTATTCTGCAATGATGCAGTAGACACCCCACCATTGATCTTTTGAAGAATGAGTAGCCGTTGCAGCGAGATATCATCATTTAATTGACGCAGTAACACCTGAACTTGTTGATTATATGTAGATGATGACACATATCCGAACAGTGCTCGCGCTGTCTCATCATGGGTAATCAAACAATCAAATAGCTCGGATTCTATTCGATCTAGAAACTCTTCCTTAGTTTTCGGGGTTTTGTAACCTTGTAATGTTAAGAGCATCCTACTGGAAAGTAATTGGAGCACCTCAATCTCAACTTCCGTCATTGTTCGGAAATGATGATAGAGTCCTCCTTTGCTAACCCCTGCCTCTTCAATCAACCTACCCGCCGTCAGCGCTTGTAATCCATCTTGACTGATGATGCGAGTTGCAGCATTAAGAATCAAACTCCTAGTTAGATCGGCGTTTCCATTTGGGCACATCACTTTGACCTTTTTTGCTTGGAACACATGAGGTAAAACGCCAGAAAATAAATCAGCTTTTCCACCTCTCTTTTCCTATGCTACGCCTCTAGTTATACAAACAACATCAAAACATAAGAATTTACTGATTTAGATCAAGCTGCATTAGCTTATCAATATAACCAATAAATCCAAAATTTAATGGCAAAATTTCATCATAGTGAAATTTATAAGATACCTTATAGTTTTAAAGAAAATACCCACTTGAATGAACAGTCAAACCACCTTAAAACTTCAAACATATCCATTTAATATCAATGAGTTATACACAGACTATAGGGAAATTATAAATTCAATTTCCTACAGGAATTTGCTTTTCCTATGCACCTATAAGATAAGAGTTACAAAAACTATCAATTTAATGACAAAAAGTTCCAAATCAATAAGTCTATCGCTGAAGAAGCATAAAACTCATCTTCAAAAATCGAACAAAATTCAAACAAAAACATAAACTTAATCGGTCAAATAACAACCAAATGTAAGTGGATTTTTATCTTTTAAGACCAAACACTCAAAAACTTGTATTTTTAATCATATAAAGCGCTATTCACCACTTTTCTGCTAGGGTTATCTCTGTCATGATCTAAACTTTAATTAACTATCTATCCCTTAGCGAACTCAGCTAAGTTACCAGCCAATGGATTAGGATATGGAATTAAGTAGTATATATGTCACTGTAATCGAGCCTTCTAAAGTTCAGCGCCACATCATCATCGGCCACTTAAACAGTTTCGGCATAAATAATATCGAAGAATTCTCCGAAGCAAAGCCAGCTCTTGAGCATATGCTTTCCTCTCCTCCGGATTTGGTGCTTTCATCTATGCATCTACCAGATATGACTGGTACTGACTTAGTTACCCAGATGCGTGGTTTAGGTGCTTTAGAGCACATAACCTTTCTCTTAATATCTTCTGAAACACACTATCGTTATCTTGAGCCTATTCGCCAAGCTGGTGCCATAGCGATCCTGCCCAAACCATTTAGCCGTGAAGAGATGGGCATGGCATTAAGAAGTACACTTGATTACATCACTGACTTTGAATCGGACAGCGACAGAGAAGAATATGATGCTTTGAGAGTTTTGATCGTTGATGACAGCAAAATGTCGCGCAACTACATAAAGCAAATGCTCGATTCGCTGTCAATCCACTCAGTTGATACAGCCAAAGACGGCTCTGAAGCCCTTGAATTCATCGCTAACGGCAGTCGATATGACCTAATCATTACTGACTACAATATGCCTAATGTCGACGGTAAAGAACTTGTAGAGCACATTAGAAGCCATAGTGAACAGCCTACTGTCCCTATTTTGATGGTAACAAGTGAGCAAAACGAGAGCCGTTTAGCAGCTGTGCAAAGCGCTGGTGTCTCAGCTATTTGTAGCAAACCTCTTTCTTACGACACCGTAAAGCAGCTCGTGGAACAGCTTGTTACAGACTTTGATATGTAAGAGACATACAAGTAGACATAAAAAAACGCGGTATTAACCGCGTTTTTTTATGTCTTTAATCATTTAACTTTTATCATCAAGCAAGTTTTCTGGGGCAAAGCCCATGATCAAAGCCCCCCAGTGCTGACCATTAATATACAGAGGAATCGATAGGTCATTCAAGATTTCCCCAGTATCGCGGATGAAGGTCTGCAGTAAGAATGGTGCTGTAGAAGATGCACGACGAACTTCCGCACGATTACCGGCAAAGATTCGACGGTTACGGCTCTTCAAGTTATCTACCTCAAAATTACCCGTAATGCGCTCCGACACTTTAGTGTGGTGAGCTGCTGCATAACCATTACGATCTACTGCAATAGCATAGATAAACTCAGAACGCTGATTGATAAAGCTATCGAATAACGGACGCATCATCGCTTCGTATTGATCAGCATAACTTGTGTCGTACTTCTCCGGCATCTGACCATCATTTGTACGGACGTAGTTAGTATCAAACATGTTACAACCACGATTGCTTAACTCTTCCAAAGCATCTTGAACCTGCTGACTCCACTGACGACCCGTTTGGATCATGCCCTCAAAACCACCGTAACCGATGATGAAGCGAGAAAGCAGTTCCTGTGTTTCCTCAGTCGAGTGCTCTAGCTCTTCAGAGAAGCGACGTGATTGCTCAATCTCTCCATGCATTGATGTAGAGATGTTGGTAATTTCTGAAACATGATTATGCGATTCACGGTTTGTATAAGCCAGCTCGTCAATGGCAGCACTAATACTACTTAACTGACTGTTTAATTCTTCAAAGTCACTGACCAATCCGTGGAATTGATCATTTGTGCTACCGATAAACTCTTCTGTAGAGCCAACATACTCCAAAATCGTAGAAGCACTGTTTCGTGTACTACCTACTAAAGAAGACATCTGACTAATGTTTTGATCAATCTCGCTTGTAGCTGTGCTAACTTTCTGAGACAGATTACGTACTTCATCGGCTACGACCGAGAAACCACGACCTGCTTCACCTGCACGAGCTGCCTCAATCGATGCATTAAGCGCCAACAGGTTAGTTTGATCTGAGAAATCCTTAACCATGCCCAGGATCTCAGTGATGTTACGGGAATTAATCTCAAGCTGATGAACCGTCTCTTGAAAATCAGTCACCTGCTCTCTAATCGCTTCAACCTGATTCTGTACCCGTCCAAGTTCGTTACTTGAAGTGCGAATTTCATCAAGATTGCGCGTGTTACGTTCAGAGATCTCAAGAGTACTGCCGGCAATATTATCAATGGCTTGGGTGGCCTCTTGAGATGATTGGAAGACTTTCTGTGCCTGCTCTTCTTGTTGAGAGGCTGAACCTTGCGCTTCGATAAGAACTTTCTGCAAGCGAGTTGAGCTAAGTGCAACGCTTACACTACGACGACGGCTTTCCGCAATCATTGCTTTTAAGCTAGAAGAGAATCCATTATAGCTTTCTGCCATCTCTGAGATCTCATCGTAAGTATACTCAGGTAGCGTCGCTGAAATATCACCATCCTTATCCTTAATCGCCTTCAAAATGTCTGTCATTTCATTAATTGGACGCAGGAATAGGTGACGCATAAAGAAGATGGTACCAATACCTGTAATAAGAGCGAATCCAACCGTTAAAGCACCGTAAAAGCCAAAGGAATCCAGATGGGACTGAATAAGCTCTACAGGTACAGAAGCGGCCTCAACTCCTGAGAGGCCTTGCTCAAGCTTCTCAAAGTGATAGTAACCAATAAGCAGTAAAACGATATGGGGTAAAAGTAGGAATAGGACGTTACCCAAGATCTTCTTAGTTAACGTATTGAATAAGGATTTCTCGATACTCTTGTATAGGCTCATTTTCGCTCTCATTATTTTTATCGCTGCCTGTGCCATCTCATTTGGCGAATAGTGCTAAAACTCCTTTTCCAAACAGCATAGACTATTTATATAGCGATGCGTTATTTGTTAACACTATGAAAACACATCAAAAATAACACAACCATTCAGCAATTCAAACAAACAGTCACCAAAGAACCCAAGCATTTTTTGATTGAAGATAAGAACGCTTTTCTTTCCAATCCGGGCAGTGCCTCTCAACAAGCGCCCAAAATTTAGGACTGTGATTTAAATGAGTCAGGTGTGATAACTCATGAATAACCACATAATCTATAATATTTTTATCCGCAAATACTAGTCGCCAGTTAAAGGTAATTTCACCTTGCGCCGAACAGCTGCCCCACCTACGCTTAAAACTCTTACATTTCAATGAGTTATATTTTACATTTTTTTTATCAGCCCAATGTTTAACTCGTTCAGCTATAACCTGTTCAGCCTGCTCTTTAAACCATTTTTTCAAAAATGCCTCAACACGCTCTGAATCACTCTTCGTATTTGAACGACGTTTACCCATAACCACTAATAGCTTGGCACCCTCGAATACAACACCCCATCGATCCCCATGACACCAATCCAGAACATATTCGTTACCTAGGAATGGAAACAAAGCACCTTTTTCAGTTTTCAAACAAAACGTTTTAAGATTTTGTGACATAACTGCCTGTTTTTGCGATATCCATCCCTGTTTCTTAGAAATCCAAGCCTCTATCCACTGATCAGTTACCCATTCAGGAACCCGAATTGAGACGCCTTTTTCATCCACCTGAATAGCCGCTGTTTTTCTACGCGCACTTCTAATTATTGTGTACTGCTCTATAGTTTCATTCATTAGGTTATAACTGCTTGTTTAGAAAAACTGCTAAATAATTTTTTACTAGGAGGGATTCAAAATTGATCGAACTTCTTGATCAAATAAGAAGCTGCAGACTCTGTGAAAAAGCACTCCCTTTAGGGCCTCGCCCAATAGTACAAGCTTCTGCTGATTCTAAGCTTATAATTATCGGCCAAGCCCCAGGTAGCAAAGTTCATCATTCAGGTATCCCTTGGGACAACCCCAGCGGCGATAGATTACGAGAATGGCTAAAATTAGACAAAGAAACTTTTTACAATGATAACAAGATTGCAATTATGCCTATGGGGTTTTGTTATCCAGGTAAAGGACGATCAGGTGACAACCCACCCAGACCTGAATGCGCCCCCACATGGCACGAGCGCCTATTGAATGAGATGCCTTCCATCCAATTAACTCTTTTAATTGGACAGTATGCTCAGCGTTATTACCTAAATCAGGATCAAGTCTTAGCTAATTACAAAACTCTCACCGAACGTGTAAAAAATGCTTATAAAGCACCTACAGCTATCTTCCCTTTACCTCACCCCTCACCGAGAAATCAGCTATGGTTGAAGAAAAACCCTTGGTTTGAAGCGGAAACGCTACCGCTGTTAAGAAAAAAATTAGCTATGATCAATCTTTAAATCATCTAAATGAAACTATGCATTGATCTATAGTTTTTGAAAATTCTGTAACTGTTGGACCGTCATCATTTGCAGCATATTTAACACATTCATATTGCAGAGCAATTTGACCACAAACCTCGGCTAAATCAGGCCGCACATTAGCTAATCTCGCACAGTAATCACCTACCGTTTCACCTTTTGATCTCTGTAAGCCCTTCGGCTTTAAACCATTAGATAAACG
Organism: Neptuniibacter sp. QD57_21; assembly: GCF_047778075.1. GTDB lineage: Bacteria > Pseudomonadota > Gammaproteobacteria > Pseudomonadales > Balneatricaceae > Neptuniibacter. Next base: position 2,143,141 of record NZ_CP180549.1, read on the forward strand.
AATAATGTTTGAGTCAAAGGGATCTTGTGGTGGCGCAGCACTAGACCGAGCCATTAACAGCATTGTGATGGTTATCACTATAGCAAACGGGACGAGTAGGAATATGACTAAACGCCACGCAGTTACCTCTCCTAAGAGATCACGAAGCAGATCTATCTGTCGATGATGATAGTGTAAAACCCAACGATGCCAAGCATAGTTAAACCCTTCTATACGCAGCCTTAATTCTGATAAAAAACCATCGCCCTTAATACCTAAACTTTGCACAGGGCTTTCGTTTAAAAACTCGGGCTCACGGGATAACACTTCACTCGACGCCTCTTCAATACGATCGGGAGAGACTGCTGCTGTTGGATCAATCCGCACCCAGCCCTTATTCGGAAGCCATGCTTCCACCCAAGCATGAGCATCATACTGCCTTACTAATAGATAATTTTCATAATGATTCCACTCTCCGCCTTGATAGCCAGTGACAATCCTTGCTGGAATACCCACCGAACGAAGCATAAATGCCGTAGCGCTTGAGTAATGGCCACAGAACCCCCTTTGTGTTTTGAAGAGAAAATCATCCACAGTATTCACCCCCAGCGGTGGCGGGGAGAGTGTATAGCTGAAGTTTTTATTGAAAAATTCAAGTATTCGCCGAATAAACGCCTCTTCAGTTCCGGTTTCTCGCCACCATTGTCGAGCTAATTCCATTGTCACAGGATTGCCTTCGGGCAAATAAATTTCTCGGGTAAAGCTCTGATAGCTTCGCTCAGAGCCTATAGACAAAGCAGGCCTTGCAACTAATGAAAATTGTTTCCGCTGAATTAATGGGCTACGTGTTTCTAATACTCGCCCAGCACGGAACTCTAATTCACTGGGGGTTTTGCTTACATAATCTAATGCGGGAACATAAGTCGCCTGAGTAGGCTCTAAAATGAGCTCATAACCAATTTTTGCACCAGAACGCTCTGACTCTGTCGCTTTATCTCTATTTACCAAACTACTTTCTAGATTACTCCAACTACGACCATCAAAGTCATGAAGAACAATCGCGCGCCAATATAAGCTTGATTGCGGCGGCTTTACTCCCTCAAAAGTCGCTCTAAAAGCCACCTCTGCTGAGCGAGTCAATCGTGTGATATCGCCTGGAGTCATGGTGTCAGACAAACCGGTTTTGGCCGCACTTTTATCAAAACTAATCTGCCAGAGTGGATCTATTCGCGGCATGCCCATAAATAAGACAATCATTAATGGGAACACCGGAATAAACATCAAGCAGGTTCGCTTAAACGGCTGAAAGAATGGCACTGCACGATGAATATGTATCGCCTGTAAAGCAGTACTTACAACCAACAAACAGAATAATGTGTAAAATGCCATCCATATTGTTTGCGTGAAAAGAAAAATAGATGCAGCGATAAGATATGCCACATAGAGAACAACCAAAGCATCACGCCGCTTGTAGATTTCCAACAGTTTTAAGGAGAAGGCAACAACTAATAAGGAAACGGTAGAGCTAATCCCCCCTCCCTCTTGATAACTGAGCAGAACGGATGCTCCTGCGACAAAAACCAAAACAGATTTAAACCATTTAGCAGGAAACGACCAACGACCAATAAAGACCATCACTCGCCAGCTTAATGTGAACAGCACTATACCTGGCACCCAAACAGGCAGATGGCTAACGTGAGGCAGAACAACCACAAACACACTAATCAACTGCCATAGTAGTGCCGTACGGCTTAGCTGCTGGTTATGCATGGCCAGTGTTGCCATTCGCACCTCCAAATACCGCTAGCACCGTTAAAACCTTTTCTAAATGATCCGGGCCTGATGAAGGTTGAATTCGGTTATTGGGCAACATCAATCCAAAATCTATTCCTTCATGCTCTAATTGAATTGCCCAATAACAGATAACACTGAGCCTAGGCTCCATTGGAAGATCTGGCCACGACTCCCAATTCAACCACACCTGACGACTTTGCTGTCCGACATAGCGCTTTACTAACAACCCTCGCCCCTGCGCAAATTGCTTCCAAGCGATATGTTTAGTTGACTGTCCCGGCTGATACTCTTCCAAACCAAAAAAATCATCACCAGCCCTTTTATCCCCAGAATAACTATCTTGATCACCACTATTTAAATCAGGCCGCGGTCCTTTTTGAGGTTTTGGAAATACGACTATATCTAAATCTAACTCAACCCAACTCCAAGCCCTTAATAAACCAAATGGATAAGTGGTTTCTATCTTCAGTGGACCCGGCTTTAAACGACCTCGTTTATGGGTAGTCAGATTCAGTTCTACATCTCGCGCTTGTTCTTTCTCAAGGTGGACCGTTTCTTCAGGTTGCCCCTTCCAGTTCAACTGAATAGTTTCGTAGTTCCGATTATTTTCAGATTCCAACAGCACCGAAAGGTAAGTTGAATCACCTGCAAAACAGTTTTTACCTCTTAGCGCAGTGATTCTTAAACCTGATAGGTTTAGATAGGTAAAATGTATAGTTAGCACTCCAAGGGCTACCAACAAGTAAGCTACCGCATGGATAAGGTTGTTTTGATAATTCGTTGCGATAAAAAAAAGAAGGATACAAAGAAAGAGAAAACTCCAACCTGAAGCAGTCGGAAAAATATAGATACGTTTTTGATTTAAAAGGATGGAATGACCTTTAGGCCGCCTAGAACTGATAACCTTATCAACCCATACTTGAAACCGGCCACCGACTTGATCAACCAACCACATCAACTTCACTCAGCAATTTACGAACCAGCGCAGTACCACTCTGATCCATGTAATCCTCCGATGAACGTAGACGGTGTGCAAATACAGGTCCTAGCAAAGATTGTATATCTTCAGGAATCACATACTCTCTACCACTAATATAGGCCCAGGTTTTAGCTGTATTTAGTAACGCCAAACTCCCTCGCGGAGATATGCCATATTCAAATTCTGTTGATTCGCGACTGTACTTAACCAGCCTCTGAATATAATCCAGCACACTACCTGATACAGAAACCTGAGCACACTCACCTCGAATCTGATCAAGCTCGATAAGCTCAAGCTGCTCATTAAGGTCCGGGATTTTCTTACGGGCATCCCCACCTAATAAAAGCTCCCTTTCAGCTTCTAATGAAGGGTAACCAAGATGAATACGCATTAAGAAACGATCGAGCTGAGATTCAGGCAGTGGAAAAGTACCATATTGGGAAATTGGGTTTTGGGTGGCAATAACAAAGAAAGGTTGAGGTAAATCGTAACTACGCCCTTCAACCGTTACCTGCCTTTCTTCCATCGCCTCTAGCAGTGCGCTTTGTGTTTTTGGTGTTGTACGATTAATTTCGTCAGCTAATATGAGCTGGGCAAAAACAGGCCCTTTATGAAAAATAAACTGACCGTTAGCAGAATCAAAAATAGATGCCCCTAAAATATCAGCGGGCAACATATCACTAGTAAATTGAATTCGTTGATAATCTAGCCCAAGCACTTTAGCCAAGGCATGGGATAAAGTCGTTTTCCCCATCCCAGGCAGATCTTCAATTAATAGATGCCCCCCAGTAATCAAACAAGTAAGCGCCTGCCTGATTTGAACTTCTTTCCCATATAAAACCTGGCCAACTGCCTCAACAATCTGATCTAGCTTTTCGCGCATGAACACCTTACTCCATATCCCTGAGTAATTACTATGCCAGTTTGGTTTAGCTCCTGCACGAGCTTATCCCATCTTACTGTTAAAATTTAAGAGGGATTGAATCTTGGTGATAATCCGCAAAATCAGAACGGCACGCTTCATCATGAGTCTCGATCTGAACAAGGTTGGCCTCATGAATGCCGGCTTTAAGGCAGATATCATAACCCTCTTTTACATTGTGACAGGTAACAACCTTACCTTCCTGATCTTTGATCAACTCTTTGTGTAAATGATCATGATCATCGAATTCCACCTCGATAACCATAGGGCCACACCCAGATTCGATAAAATTAACACCCTTGATTCTTGCCTGCTGCTTTAGCATACCCATTTGCTCTATGTTCATAAAAAGCCTCCAGAACTATGCTTGCGGATAATTTAAAAAGAGATGAGCATTGTACGTAACACCGAAACGTTTAGATTAATAATAGTCAAAGATCAGGTATTACGAAGGCTAGAGGGCATAGATAGTCACAAAAAAACCCGGTATAAACCGGGCTTTTATAATTACAGATCAGACATATTAGTCACAGCAAGAATCACCACTATCACAGCAGCTTTCACCACCTTCGTGTACGTGGCCATGAGATAACTCTTCTTCTGTCGCTTCACGAACATTAGTCACTTCGACATTAAAAGTCAGTGTTTGGCCCGCTAGAGGGTGGTTACCATCAAGGATAACGCCATCTTCTTCAAGAGCTACAACTGTAACTGGCTGCTGCCCCCAAGGTGCTTCAGCCATAAACTGCATACCAACCTGAATGTCATCAATACCTTGAAAATTAGCACGATCAACTGTCTGCACTAGCTCTTCACGCACATCGCCGTAACCTTCTTCAGGTGTCACAACAACATCTAACTTATCACCAACCGTTTTGCCAATCAGCGCTTTTTCCAAACCAGGAACAATATTGTTAGCGCCACAAACGAATGGTAATGGCTCTTGGCCCTGAGAAGAATCTAGAACTTCACCTTCTTCATTTTTTAGTGTGTAGTGGATGTAACCAACTAGATTTTCAGCAATTTGCATACAAAGAATTCTCTATTTAGAGGGAGATACACTTAAGCTGCAGATGAAATTAACACTGCAATAAACCATCACCCTGATTAGGATTTGGAAACCTAGCTAAAGGTCCAACCACAAGTAAAAACTTAGTTAAGTCAATCATACAGATTGCACCAAAATGCTGCTAGTTCTAGCTATCTATCACACAAAGAAATTACACCTTCACTAGAAAATAGGAATTTTTCTTAGCTCCAAATCTAGATCCCTGTGCTAATTTGTATCTATTGATAGCCTTATCATGGAGGATCAAGCTAATGGAAAAGGCATGTACGCTATGCTACAGCCTTGTATTGCATCACAAACCACACTCAGCACTAAAAAAGATTAGTGAATTGAAAGGTAGTGAGTTGTATAAATGCTGTTGCTGTTACGCCTACTTACACAAGCATGACAACGAGTGGGAAATAATCAGTGGTGGAGACTTTAGCGGCAAGCCTGTCGATCAGGTTGAAACTGAGAGTCAATCTACAGAGTACGAAACTGAGAATCTAAGTTTCGGCAAACGCATAAGCTATCAACCGTAATTGATAGCTTATGGTTACAAAAGACCTACTTCATACAAAATCGCAACAAGCTGAGTTTTATTACGCGCACCAAACACACGTTTGGCTCGAGTAATATGATACGTAATTCCTTCCTCAGTTAACGCCAGCTTATCAGCGATTCTTTTTACCGCCATGCCCTCAGCTGTCATCTGAATAATCTGACGGCAAGTATGCGATAACAGCTCCTGCTTAAGGAAAGGGTTTTGCTCTTTCTCACAAACAACCTGCAGTAATGAGTGATAACGAGCTAAAATAGGTACCAGCCACTCCTTTACTGACTCGAAAAACTCTTCAAATTCGCCAGCTGGCAAACTATGAAAAAGACCAAAGTAATGAAACCAATAATTATCACTCGCACCCGTCATAGGTACATAGACACGAGACGCTATATTATTTTGTTTCCAAAACGATTCTGCCTGTGAACCAACACTACTATCGGTATTCTTAACGACGAGTGGAGAACGCGCTTCTGGTAACACTTTCCATAACGGGTCAGCATGAGCAACGTCTCGATAATAAGCTTTAACAACTGCATCCGGTAACGAACCGACAATATCAAAACCATTTTCCCAACGCTGCCTCTGATGATCTGACAAACCTTCAATATGCTGACGCGTCAGCACTGAGTATGTGAAGGAAGTAAAACCAAGCTGGCATAGTAACTCGTCTAGTTCCTGTAATAGCCTATCCCAAGTACATTCAATAGCTAACACTGTTTTTTCTTGAAGTGCTGGCTGTTGTTTTAGCTGTAGAATCAGGCTTTCCATATCTTGCACTAAAACACTCCGTTGAAAAGTGAGTCCTGATACCTAAAGGGGAAATAATTCTTGTTAAAGATAAACACCCAAGAGGTATGACCAAATTACATAAATTCAAACAAAAGGGGCTTTAACAAAAATTAACCTATGACTCCTAAAAACATAGATTCCCCAATCCATATGTTAATGATAAGCGTATTCCAAAATGGAAGAAGTACCAAAAAATATAGTATCGAGGGTGTTTTTCGCTCTCAGGTCAATTTTTCATGGACTAAAGCCGTAGGCTCATTGAATTCTTTGCCTTCCAGCTGATTTAAATTTCTCTAATACTGTACTAAATCACTCTGATATATATGGTAAAATCAGAACTTTAGTACTACTACCGACCCCATATCACACACAACTCGTAAGGAATAAGGCAACAACAAGTAAACATATTAAGAGTCTATTTTTGACATATAAAGATAAAAAATTCAAACAAAGATTTGTAAAAACAAACAATACTTAAGCTAAATCAAATTACAAATTTATTACATCGCATTCTTTTAGATTTTTAATAAGAAATACGACTTGTTTAGAGAGGAGTTTTGTATATTTATCTATAGATACTGAACATTCACTTAATAATATTGCAATTAATTTTCATTAAGCTTATGCGTTAGAAAGTTAGAAACTAGTGAACAGCTATCAAGAAATGAGCTTAGCGATAAGAAAGGAATAGAGGCACAATCAGTATCGTGCCTACCCCCCACTAAAGTGCATTCATTAGGTACGCATACCTAAGCGATAACTTCCATTATCGAAAAACTGAGCAACCTGCTGACGTTTTCGGCCTAATAATACAGGCCCATTGTCAAAAAAGAGAAAGTTCTTCCAATTACGGCGAAAAACACCCCACTTAGTCTCAATAATATGATCACTTTGGTAACAGAAATACACTGTGATGTTATCATCCCACTCAGCCATATGGGCTGTCAGTAGCTCCGGCATTTGACTTGATTGCGCATCCCAAGCACTCTGCCAAAAATCTTTCTCAAACCAGTTTTTATCTTTGGCGGCCCAATCACCTTCTCCAAAGTGTTCTGGATGAGAGCAACCTCTGCTTATATGCTCTGACCAAATCTGCTCCGCACGACTTTCCGTCAAAGGATTGATCTGCGCAAGATCTTCTTCAGAAACAGGCAAATCCCTGTGACGAAAGATCCAAGCCTTGGTGTACTCTTCCAACGGAATATATTTCATTGTTTACTCAAAATTTTCTAAGATTCACAAAAAAAGAAAAAGGGAGCTGAATAGCTCCCTTTTTAAAAGAAAGCGGACTATGGTTATCCTTCACCTTCAACACGGTTACAACCGCTTTGCTTAGCTACGAATAGGTTCTCGTTGGCGCGTCTCAACATGTTATCAGGATCGTCTTCCAGGCCATCTAGCGCTGCAACACCAACACTGACAGTAAATTTAACATCGCCAGCTGCGTAAGGGATTTCCATCTCTTCCATCATTTTGCGCACACGATTACCAGCAGCCATACCCTGTTCATGGTTCGTTTCCGGCATAAACATTACAAACTGATCGTCACCGTAACGTGCAAGGAAATCTGAAGTACGCTTCATACCATGGATAGAGGTAACTAACTGTTGTAGAACTTGATCACCACAATCCCAAGAGTATCTGTCATTAAGGTCGCTAAAATCATCAACATCAATAACCATCAAGCTGCAGACCCAATCGTAACGCTGCGCTTGTGCGATAGCCTGTTCTAATACAGGTCTTAGTGCGCGACGGTTATAAGCACCTGTCAGAGGGTCACGCTGGGCCTGATTCGTGACCTGCCTTTCAAGTCTTCGTTGGGCAGAGATGTCTCGAAAAACCGCTACAACCTCATCACCTGCAGCAGAACAACGCAGCTCCATCCATTTTGTTTCACTTAAACCTTGGTCTTTCAACACAGGTACGTGTTCAGGTCTTAACTGAATGTAAGTCTTAATCGCTGTATTCTTCTCAATAGACTTAACCCCAGCAGCAGTAATATTACCGCTAATATCAGCAGGGAAAATATCTTCGAGTTTACGTCCCATGATCGCATCGGCATCCAACCAACCTGCGTCACCTGCAGAACACGCCATGATCAAACCTGTTGGTTCAAGTACCATCACTACATCCGCTGTTGCTTCCAGAACAGCACCATAGCGAGCTTGAATCTGTTTATCCGACATCCACTACTCTCCACTCAACCAGACGATAAAAATTGGCATACCAAAAAGATAGCTGTTTGAGGCAGGATGAACAACCTGTTTTGCAGTTTTTATGCGCAGAAGCTTGATTCAAAAAGGATATTTTTAGTCGCAGTACCGAAATACTGCGACCAAGATTACAAAATATAGTAATCCAGAGGGGGGAAACCGTTAAACTCGATCGAGCTATAACTGGTGGTGTAAGCACCGGTAGAGAACCAATAGATATGATCACCGATCTCTAGAGATAGCGGCAACTCATATTTATGCTGCTCATACATGATATCTAGACTATCACAGGTAGGGCCGGCAAGAATCACCTCCTCCTCAGGCCCTGACTTTGAAGTAGATAGCGGATATTTAATTGCCTCACCCAAAGTTTCAATCAAACCGTTAAACATGCCTACATCGGTATAGACCCAACGTTCCAACGCTGTAGAAGATTTTCGAGAGATCAACACCACTTCTGATACGATGATTCCAGCATCGCCAACCAACGAGCGGCCAGGCTCAAGGATAATTCTTGGTAGCTCTTCACCAAAATCTTCTTTTAGAAAGCGCGTAATCTCTTCCGCATAGGTTTCAAATTCATTGGTCTTCTGTAAATAGGTCGCAGGAAAACCACCGCCCATATTAATCATTTGCAAACGGATGCCATGCTCTTCAACCAAACGCTCAAAGATCACTTTGACCTTGGCAATCGCACCATCCCAAACATCGATATCACGCTGTTGAGAACCCACATGGAAGGAAACCCCATAAGGGTTTAAACCCAAATCACGCGCAAGCACAGCAAGTTCAATTGCCATTTCTGGGTTACAGCCAAACTTACGCGACAAAGGCCAATCAGCACCTTCTGAGCCATCAGTGAGCACACGGATATAGACATCAGAACCTGGCGCATACTCCGCTATATTGCGTAGATCGGCCTCAGAGTCGGTCGCAAACAGGCGTACACCGTGATCATAGAAGTATTTAATTGCAGAGCACTTCTTAATCGTATTTCCGTAGCTTATACGCTCTGGCGCAACATCAAATTGCAGTACTTTATCTAACTCCTGCGGGGAAGCGATATCAAAGCTAGCCCCCTCTTTCACTAATAGCTCAATCACCTCATTAGCGGGGTTTGCTTTTACTGCGTAATACACATCAGCTTTAGGAAACCCCTTACTCAATTCAGCAAAACGAGTTTCGATAACTGAAAGGTCTAAAGCTAAAAAAGGTGTAGGTTTAGTCTGAGTTAATGCTTCTAACTTATTAGGAACATCGGGACTAAATTGGTTTGGTAAAATCATGCGCAATTGCACCACACAATTGGGTTAGACAAAGTACTCTAGCAGTGCCTAGTACAGTAAAGGCGCGAAGTATAGTCAGTAATAGAATTCCAAGTCCAGCATTAGATTTATGCTTTAAAACTAAGCCCCTTCACCACTACGAATCACCCGTTCTATTTCCGCAAAACTTTTAGATTCGTACATCACATCAAAGCCAATTTTCAGGCGCCTTGAGATATCACTTGCCGAGATTATCCCTCTAATTCTCAGGACTCCCGCTGAACTTTCATCAATGACCACTACATGCTGATCTCCAGACCCTTTAAGGGTCAACATAATATCCCCTACCCTTGCATCCTTAAGTTGCTCATATGTAAGCGCATTCATATTCAATTTACTCAACATAATATGTCTTACTTGAACCTGATCTCGACTAACCCCATCACGCTGCATAAAGGCCATGACTTTTCGACCTGCGGCATCTGACGCAGTGATAATACCGGTAAAATTATCTTGGTTATCCAAGACAAAGAGCAACCGCACGTGCTGACTCTTCATATACTCAAGCGCTTCTTGAATAGGTAAAGACTCAGGAATTGTTACAGGCTTTACTTCAGTAAAGTCGGTGAATACTTCAAAGGCTGGACTATACAAGCTAGCAGGTGTTGCGGTTTTATCTGGCGATAAAATGTAATCGATATCAGTCGTTGTTTGTAATCGGATGTGCCGAAATTCCTGAAGCATACTGTTCCCTCTCTGATTTGCCTCTGTAATCAGAATAGTACATAGCTTCCATTTTACCGCCTATTGAATCACCAGCTTCGTTAACCTCTAGAAAAACATTTATAGTAAAGAGAATTGGTACTTCTCGCGCTTAAGATTGGCGGGGTTAAACCCGTGCTGATCAAAATAACTGACTGCTTGATCAATCATGTCCGGATGACCACAGAGATAGACTATGTCCTGATCAGGATTTGCGTTCAAATCCACATATAAGTCAGACACATAACCAGATGCTTCATTCTCGGACAAGGCCTCACTCTCCTCTCGGCTAAAGCAGGCAATAAACTTAGCATGGGCAGTAAATTGAGTAAGCTCGAAAAACTCATCGGCGTAGAGCAACTCACCCCTATTCCTCACCCCTTGGATAACAACCATTTTCAACTCAGGATTTTCAGAGATACGGGATCGAAGCTCCGGCAACATAGACCTAAACGGCGTCACTCCCGCACCTGTTGCGATAAAGACAAACCTCTTGGGGGAGACTTTAGGTAAGATCAAATTGCCAAAAGGCCCATTAACAGCAACGGTGCTACCAAGTTCTGCAGCTCTAAAATATTCGCTGGCAGCACCATCAGGGACCAAAGTAATGACAAAAGTGAGTAATCTGTTATCTACACTGGGTAAATCCCCATTTGCCACACTGTAACTTCTCGCCTTTGTCTGACCTTGGTAGGTGAACTCAATCGAAAAAAATTGACCGGGGATATAACGAATCGGACCTTCGCCCTTGTAAGTTAATTCAATCGAGCGAGGTGTTAAATAACGCTTTTCTACTAGACTTAACTCTACTCTGTTATTACTCAACATATCTCAACCCACACCTATATAAATGTATTAAACATACATCTATAGAAAGACAGGGTCAAAAAACGTTCAAATTAATTTAAATATGTTTAATAAAAAAGCCCGCTTGCGCGGGCTTTACAGAAGTTTGCGATTAAGCCGCAGTATTTACGTTCTGCGGGCTCTGCTCAATCAGAGCGGCATGCAATGCAATGATCGCCTTCTCGTAGTCATCTTCAGAGACAACACACTGCATCTCTACCTGACGGATAGACTGGTGAAGCGCCATTACGTTGATATCAGCTTCAGCCAAAGCACTTACTGTACGAGCAAGGATGCCTTTAACCTTCATATGTGAACCGATAGCAGAAACGATCGCAAGATTGTGCAAACGAATCTGGCCTTCTGGATACATCTCTTCCATTAGGCGCGTTGCACGGTTTACCATCTTACGAGAACCGCCAACATAGTACGTGATACTGTTCGCATCAGCATCTTTGTTAATCACGTAAAGCTTCAACTGAGCTAGCAGCTTAGAGATTTCAATATCATACGCCGCATCACCAAGCATCTCTTGGTCAAAGATTTCGATACCAAATACATCATTACGACCTGCAATGATCTCAACACGAGGTGCATTGCTGTGGTAATCCTGACTAATAACCGTACCTTCGTGCTCTGGCTCAAATGCGTTTTTAATGCGCAATTTAACACCGTTACGACGCAAACCTTTCGCAGCTTTAGGATGGATAGCTTCCATACCTAAGTTAGAAAGCTGATCGGCTACATCGTAATTAGTCGCACCGATAGTTACTACGTTATCAGTTCCAACGAGCATTGGATCTGCAGAACTCAGGTGATATTCCTTATGGATAATCGCCTCATCAGCACCTGTTACAGTCGCAATCGTGCTAAAAGTCATCTCGCTGTAACCACGGTCAAAAGTCTTCATCAGACCTTCTTCACAGTGCGTATAGCCCGTAGCAATAACCATCTCTTTGTCGATCTGAACATCGGCAAACTGAGTCTTAACCATCTCTTCAAACGGTAGAGGCTGATCTAGGTGCCAACCTGTCAGATCAACAAAACGTGCATTGATGCCAGAATTACGTAGAACAAGTACAGAGTTGTATGCACTGTGCGCCTCACCGATAGATGCTAGCATCTCACGTACTTTCATCAGGTGTTCTTCCAACTGGAAGTGACCGTAAGTACAAAGGTGGTGCAGGCTCTTCATGCAATCGCGAACGTCATTCAAACGCTCGATTACAAAAGCATCCGCAGCGTTTCGCTCAAATTCCATATCAGCGAAAAGTTCAGCGTTGATCTCTTCCATTTTCGCCTGAACTTTACTCAGCTCATCGATCCATGCCTGCTCACTTTCTGCGTTAGCAAAACGTGCATAAACACCAGGCTCACCGGTTTTCTTGTGTTCAAGAAGATAGTTGGTAATACCGCCATAAGCTGACACAACAAAAATTCGGTTATACAGTTCCTCTGGTGTGGTGCGCTTACCCACCAAAATGGTGTCCATCAATTCCTCAAAGCGGCTCATGGAAGTGCCGCCGATCTTCTCAACTGTATGCATCTTCTTTCCGGATATTTCTGGTTCTAGCTTAGGGATTTACTCCCAAAGCAAAAAAAATTGGGCCCAAATTTTACATCAATATGATGGATTTGTGATCATTTAATTGCCTTCAGACAGAAAAAAGCCCCGTATTCTCGCGAATACAGGGCTTTTCTGCTTAAAGCTATTCTATGTTTAGGTAAACATACCTTTAAACATAAAGAAGAACATAATCGCTAGACCGGCACCTGCAGGCAGTGTCACCACCCAAGATACAAAGATCGTACCTACAATACGTAGGTTAAGTGCAGCCATACCTCGCGCAAGACCTACGCCCAATACAGCACCAACCAATGTGTGAGTAGTAGAGATCGGCAAACCAGTACCCGACGCAAATACAACTGTTGTTGCAGCAGCAAGTGTCGCAGCGAAGCCACGGCTTGGCGTAAGCTCAGTAATGTTGTTACCTACCGTAGCGATTACCTTATGGCCGTACATAACAAGACCAGCAACGATACCGCCACCACCAAGTAGCAAGATCCATACAGGCATTGCAGATTTCTGCGCCACTTCACCACCAGCTGATACAACACCTACTACAGCAGCTAGAGGGCCTACCGCGTTTGCAACATCGTTAGAACCGTGGGCAAAAGCCATTGCGCAGGCAGTGAACATCATCAAGATACCAAATAGCTTCTCTACACTAGTAAAGTGATGTTCGCGATCAGCTTCTGGATCAGGCGTGATGCGTTTTTGCATCTTCATACCGATCAACATGATGATTACAGCAATACCAATTGATGCTAATGCGCTTTGACCCCAGCTAAGATCTAAACCAACGTGTTTAAGACCTTTAGTGAAGGTCACCATGGAAACCATGAAGCCTACTAGGAAGATATAACCTGGGATATATTTTTTAGCGTTAGCAAAAGGATTATCAGTATCGAGTATCAACTTTTGTACGCTTCTAAATAAGAAGAAGGCTATCAGCCCGGCCGTAACCGGCGATACGACCCAACTTGCTACGATCTTAGATACTTTACCCCAGTTAACCGCATCAACAGAGATACCAACTGCTGCGAAGCCAACAATCGCACCTACGATAGAGTGTGTAGTAGATACAGGCCAGCCAAAGTGAGTAGCAATTAACAACCAGATACCCGCAGCTAATAGCGCAGATAACATACCAAACACGAGCAAATCAGGCGTTCCAGACAAGATCGCCGGGTCTATAATACCCTTACGAATTGTTGCTGTTACCGCACCACCCGCAAGATAAGCCCCAAGAAATTCGAAAATAATTGCGATCATAATCGCTTGTTTCAAAGTCAATGCCTTTGAACCAACCGAAGTACCCATGGCATTGGCAACATCGTTTGCACCAACGCCCCAAGCCATAAAGAAGCCAAACACACATGCCATAATTACAAGGATATGGCCGTATTGAGAAATGATTTCCATCTTTACTTACCGAATGAATTAACGAGCAACTAATAGCTGTAAACGACTACCAACCTGTTGTGCGCGATCTGCCAGGTCACCGATTGAACTAATAACCTGATAGAGGAACATAACATCTACCGGCGGAAGTTCTTTCTCGATGCTAAACAGTTTCAGGCGAATAGCACGTTCGTGTTCATCCGTGTTGTGCTCTAGGGCATCCAATTTTTCTAGCATTTTTTCGATGACGTCGATCTCATGACCACCGAAACCGCTATTTACAAGTTCGTCCAGTTCTTTAAGTGCAGTCAATGCTTGCTCAGACGTTTGCAAAGCGACGCGAACGTAGTCTTTCATATCTTGTTGCATCTCTGCTGGCACTTTCATTTGACGGCCAAGCATAATGCCTGCGATATCTTTCGCACGATTAGCAATTTTGTCCTGCATACGTACAACTTCTAAGAGATCTGTACGAGGAACTGGAAGGAAAATACTTTTAGGCAGATTCTGGCGAATCTCTTTTTTCATAGCATCCGCTTCGCCTTCTAAAACGGCGATACGTGCTTGTACTTTATCAGCCTCATTCCAATCATCTGCGATCACCGCATCAAAAAATGGAATAAGCTCAACAGCACACTCTTGCGCTTTTGCAATGTGATCCTGCATTGGTTTGAACGGTGAACGCGCAAACATCTGCAAGAATGGGGTACTGGTTGCTACCATACAACGCACCTTAAAAGTCAAAAAATAAATTGAACACACCTGTGTTCAGGCGCGCGAATTATGACGGAATTATTGCGTAGAGTAATTACAGTTTTGTTACAAAACCGTCATTTTTCAGTAAAAAAACTGAAATATTTGATGCAAGGCAGACAAATGATGTACTGCGAATATGCCTTGTAAATCCGTTGCATCACAATGCATATACATAAAGCTAGTAAGGTTTAATTACGATCTATTTGTTCACATCTTTCCTAAAAATATATGAGTCCATTCCCGACTCAATTCGGTCCGACTCAAAATCCACTAAAGTCAATTCGGCACAATGACCTAAAAGTTCATTTTCTCTTAAGCAAAATCGCTTCGAAAAACCGGTACGTTCATGCTGGAGCAGATTGAACGTAGTCATTAATAAAGTACCTTCTGGCTTCAATAGACTTAACAGTTTTTCCCAGAATCCATCAGCAGGTTTATATCTGGAGACAACTATCGAATCGAACAATCCCAGATCTGACAAATCAACCGATTCCTCCTCTAGATCCATCTGATGTGTTTCCACTTCCAAGCCCAACTTAGTCATTGCCTCAGACAAACGATCCAAACCTACTTGAGAGATATCTGTCGCTACCGTACTAAAGCCTTGTTTCGCCAAAAAAATAGAGGCCGCCCCATCTCCTGCTGCCAAATCTAATACACGACCTGTTTTTAAAAAACGCCACTGACGTTTTAGATATTCTGGTGCAACAGGTTCAGATGCTAGACCTTGGCTTTTTGCCAAGTATCGCTGATCCCATTTTTGCTGTGCTTTGCTCATTGAAATCCTTAAGAATAGATATGTGCAGAAGAAGGTTAATTAACAATGATTGCTTAGCTATAAAAATGCAGAGCCAATTGTTTCGTAAGGTGAAAAGCCTTGTTTCAACCAAAAATCATCAGCCTCTGTATTTCCTGGGTGCCATCCAGCCTGAACAGAGGTCACCCCTTGAGCTTTAAGCCACTGTTTAGCTTCCGCGACCAATGCTTGCCCTATCCCTTTTCTACGCAGATCAGGTTCTACCCATAAATTAAACAAAACACTACTATTAGGCTGAGTATAACCTGTTTGCTGATTCAGAATGACGGCAATCGTCCCACAAACCTTATCCCCCTCAGCTATAAATATCATTGCATCATCTCTTTCAATACATTGTTCAAGGGTATGATAAAGCTGATTTTCAAGATGTTCAGGAATAGGCAAACCAAAAGGCTTTGCATGGTGAATAGGCAGATACGATGTAAGTTGCTGCCACTGTTTAAGCACAACATCTACGCGATCAGGCCCGGCCACACTGATTTGAAAAGACTCTTTATTGGAAAAATCCATTACATATATTCCGATATTCCATGTACATCTACTTTATCATTTTGGAATAACGATTATTAAGTTCTTTACCTTCTATATAAGTCATCTTATCCGCTAACTTGTGTAGTTCTGACAAACGGTCTTCAGCGCTTGGGTGACGCTTACTAAATGCCTGCCAAAAGGAACTATCATCCTGTTGAGCATCTATCTTTTGCAATACCGCGATATAAGCCATTGGATCGTAGCCAGCTCTGGCAGAGATCACCATGCCCATCTTATCCGCTTCTAATTCATCGCTTCGAGCCAAACCATCACTGTAAACATCCTGAATGGTATTCAGCAGTTTATTTTCAACTGAGTGGTCACCAAATACCGTAGTTCCACTGCTATCTGAATCGCTTTGACTGTCACGTAAGAACCGAGCAAGATCTGCTGCAATACCGATTTTTGCTTCCTTCTGAATAGCTCGGAGGTGGTGCTTTTGAACCACATGTGCAATTTCATGAGCTAGCACACCTGCAAGCTCAGCTTCGCTCTCCAACTGCTCTAAAGTCCCCGTTGTGATATAGATAAATCCACCGGGCGTGGCGAAAGCATTAAAACTATCATCTCGTAACACTGAAAAGGTCCAAGGGATATCAGATCGTTCAGTTTGTTGAGCGAGCCACATTCCCACTGAATTCACATACTTTTGAACATCTCGGACGTTATATATGGAGGCTTTTTGAAGCAGAACAGCACTCACTTCCTCACCGATCTCAACTTCTTCAGCCAAGCTTTTCTCAAATAGATCGGTCGATTTTTTTCCTGCTTCCATTAATGGGGTCAGATTGATGTTATTGACCTGACAGCCGCTTAAACCCAGCAATAGAAAACCAGCAACAACCCCTTTGATAGCGTTTATTTTCAATATAGACATAAGCTACTCCACATAATTCATGCTTCGTGCTTTCAATCCCCCTTCCCGTGCAAACTTGGTAGCCGCATCTGCACTCACTTTATAACCTTTTACTTTGCTAAGGGAGACACCTGACCCACTCGATATAATCCCGCCTTCATCCAACCCCCTAACACCGGTAGTCAGGGTTGTTTTGGAGCGATATTTCATATTGCCCGCAACTTGTTGCGTGCTAGGCTTACTCACATATCGAAGGTTTATCATTTTCACCCAACCAGAGTCAGCATTACCCGTTCGTACTTCGTACCAACCACCGCTTCGTCGCAGAATATTTACAGAGGATTTTTCAGAGAGTTTCGTAACGACAGTGCTAGAAATTGAGGGAGTTTGGTAGACAGAGATATCTCTGACTGTGTAGGCAGTTTGAGCAGTCGCCCAAGTGGAGCACATAAATGGAAGACCGATAATTAGTAATTTAAGGTTCATCACTCAACCTCCTTGGCTGATAGACGGTTACCAATTTTTCCCGGCCTTTAACCTTATAGTCACCAATCAGCTCGAAGTCAAAAGCATCCCCACATGCCTGCCGAGTTTCTTCAGAAACTAAAATTCTTCGTCCCGTTTCTTTAGTCAGCCCTTCAATACGACTGGCTACGTTTACCGCATCACCAATGGCAGTGTAATCATAGCGACTTTGCGTGCCTATAGCCCCAACAACTACTTCCCCTGTATGGAGGCCAATGCCGATATCGAAATCAAACAAACCAAACTCCCGTCTGAAGCCGAGCATTTGATCCACCATATCCAAAGCCGCGTTTACAGCAGCAATCTCTTGTCCGGGATTTTCAATGGGCTCACCCCAAAATGCCATAATGGCATCACCAATAAATTTATCGAGGGTACCTTTATACTGAAAAATAACTTCAACTTGACGAGAAAAGTAATGATTAAGCAGATCGACAATTTCGGTAGCACTGCGATATTCAGAAAGATGAGTAAACTCACGAATATCGGTAAATAAGATGGTTACCCGCGTGCTCTTTCCTGCCAAAGCTTGATCGGTGATACCTTGTTCAAGCAAAATATTCACTACTTTCGGGTCCAAAAAACGGCCAAAAATATCGACCGTTTTTCTCATCTCTCTCTGTTGCTGCAATAAACGGAATGCGTAAAAAGAAACCGCAATAAAAATATACGCGACCAGCCAAGTCATAACAGGGAACATCATCCCTTCCATGATCAAAAGCAGATAACTGAACAGCACGTTTACTCCGATTAAAATGCCTATTCCGATGAGTGCGTAATAGAAACTTCCCACACGAACCAGCAATAGCACTAAAACACCAAAGCTTACGCCCACAATCACCAAAGCCAGCAAAGTGTCTACTGGTTGAAGAAAGCTCTGATCAATAAAGTTATTAATAGCCGTAGCTAAGATAAAAACACCGGGGTAAGTACTACTAATCGGTGTGACTTGGATATCATGTAAACCCGCAGCAGTTGAACCGATAACAATAATTTTGTCCTTAAAATAGTTTACCTCTTTGAAATCATCTCCTTGGGTCAACTGCTTATATACTTCGCTATAAGAAAGTCTAGGATAGGGCTCACCTTTGCCTTGATACCAATCGATCCAGATTGACTGCTCTTCAATTTCAAAACCATTAAGGTCAACAGCGATTCGCGCAGGCATCGTCATAATCCCCCAATCAGATATTGGATGAATTGCAGCGTACTTGCGCCCAACACCATCATCATCAGGATGGAAATTAATACTGCCTAAACGCCAAACACTCGCGTCAACCGCATTAGGTAAGACCAAACTTGCATGAGGAATAGATGAAACTGTATCCGGCTTTCGAATGGGGACGGTTTCTGGATATTGATCTAAACGCGGAAACAGATGATCAGAATAGGTTTGCAGATGTAAGAAAGGTAGATAAACATTATCCGATGTAGCCAACACCTCGCTAAAATACTGATCACTTTCTGGGTTAAAAATATCTCTATCAGCAAACAGAACATCAAACACCACTGCTGCAGGCTTCTGTAACTGCAACAACTCGACCAGCTCGGCATGTACAGCCCTTGGCCAAGGCCAACCACCCGCAATAGGCGCAAGATTATTCAGGCTCGAATCATCTATATCGATAACCACGATATGCTCACTTGCGACTCTTTTGTCTGCTCGCTGTTGAAGCGTTAAATCAAGCCAGTAGTTTTCGAGCGGTGGAAGCAGTGGTGAATGGAAATTAAAGGCAGCAAATAAGCAAAATAAAATACTCAGCACTGAGATAGCTTTGATTTCCGAGAGGAGTTTGCTGGCGGGCATAGCCATCCTTATCTGACCTAGTTTGTTACTACCTTATAGAAAGTAGCTTTAATACAGCATAGGCCAGAGAACGACAGACACAAAAAAGCCCCGTAAAAACAGGGCTCTAAAAATTCAGTTAGTTAGATTAGAAAACGCCTAATTCCAATTTAACCTGATCTAACCAATCAGAAAGGCGCTCATCGGTTTGATCACGCTGCCAATCTTCATCTAGAGCTAAGCCGATAAAATGTTTTTTATCGTCTGTTAGTGCTTTAGATTCTTCAAATTCATAACCTTCTACAGACCAGTGACCAACAATTTCTGCACCTTTGGCTACGATTTTATCATGTAGCATACCCATTGCATCGACAAACCATTCAGGATAGCCAAACTGATCACCAAGACCGATAAAGGCAGCCTGTTTACCACTGAAATCCAACTGGTCCACTTCATCCCATACTTCCAGCCAATCTTCCTGTACTTCACCATAATCCCACGTAGGTATAGCAAAAATAAGAATATCAAAATCTTTTGCTGCAGAGAGTGAACTGTCTGCGACATCAAATAACTCTAGTTCGCCGGCATCCCAACTACCTTTTATCTTATCTGCAATATCGCCAGTATTACCTGTTGTGGTGCCGTAAAATAACGCTGCCTTCACTACCTACTCCAATACCTACACGCTAATGATAACACTTATCATTATCCATCTAATAACGACACTTATGCAAGCCTGATGCATATAAAATTTTGTTCTAGAAATAAAAAAGCCCAGCATATAGCTGGGCTTTAGAAACTTTATATCCTAGATCAGGCTAAGCTGAGTTCCTCATCCGCTGCCATTTCAACTGTTGCAGCGGGTCTCTGATTTCCTTTTTTATTCACGTTTTTCTGGTGAATCTTATCTAGCTGACGATCAATTTTATCAGCCATCGCATCCAGAGCAGCATACAAGTTATCAGCGGATGCTTTCGCAAAGATATCTTTACCTGCTACGTGAATTGTTGCTTCAGCAACGTCCTCACGATCATTTTTTTCAATAATAACGTGAGCACTAGTAATAACTTCGTAACGTTCTTGGCTGCTGTTCAGCCATTCCTCTACTTTCTCTTTTACACTGTCAGAAACTTTAGCATTGCGGTGAGTAATTTTGATATTCATGTGCAAATCCTTAATGCCTTGTTGCAGTGAGAGCGCTATGAATTAATGTTTTTGTGCGCCCCTGTACACTTACAGTAGTACCATTCTGACAATGGATTACAAGTACTTTTTTCGCTTCATGAAGAAAAATTGATAGCTGACAGGCAAAACTGTTCAAACACCAAACAGTTGTTACTAGGATTTAGCCGTTTTACGGGAAGAAAGGGACAAAAATCCAGCCGAGAAGATCAAGCACAAACCTATTAAGCTGTAGACGCCTAATACTTCATCCCATAATAACCAACCAAACAGTGCAGCAAAGACTACCGAAGCGTATGTGTACGGCCCCAACTGTCCTGCTGGTGCAAGACCATAGCCTTTACTCAATAACAGCTGGGCAACTGTTGAGGTAATGGCCATCAGCAATAACCAACCCAATTCAACTAAATTGGGCGTAACCCAATTAAGCATCGCTGGCGGCAAAGCTAAAACGGTACTAAACAAAGCGAAATAAAAAACGATGCGACTGGCTGGTTCTGTATCGCTCATCCTACGGATAATAACTTTTGCTAGCGCCCCCAGCATTGCACCAAAAAGCGCAATTAGCACAGCAACATTGAGTGTTCCCTGCCCGGGATTCAACACTAGAAAAACACCAAAGAAACCAACACATATTGCCAGTTTCACTACCCCAGAAATCTTTTCACCTAACCACCATAAGGCGAATAATGGAATAAAGAATGGAGCTGTTTGTTTGATCAACGCCGCCTCTGCTAAAGGCAAGTGTCCCCATGAATAGTAAAGACACATCATGGCAGTCACACCGACCGCCGCACGCGCAATATGAAATCGAAGAGAGCTCGTTTTTATCGAGGAGATCCCATTTCGCAATAACCAAGGCATCAATAGAATTAACGCAAAGAGGTTACGGGCAAATACGATAATCTCAGTGGGTAGCTGATGAGTGATCTGCTTTACGACCATGCCAGAACAGACCAAAAACAGTTCTGACAGAATGATAAACAGCGCACCTTGATAAAGCGCTTGTGTGGGCATAGAGGCTTGAGGATTATTAAGGAATAAATGACTAGCAATCAAAGTCTACCTTGATCGCTAGTCGAATTTTACCTTAATTAGACTTCAATTACTTCAAAGTCGTCGGATAGACTGTCTGCCTGCTCTTTACTGGTGATCACTGCCACACTGCCTTCTTTATCCAAAAGATAAGTTTTGGCAACGCGCTTTAGATCATCCAATGTCACATTCAAGATACGCGCACGAAACGCTTTACGCTGCTCAGGCGTACGTCCAAACAAAGCGCTGTGGAATGCCTGCTTAGCTTCACCAGCCGGTGATCCTGGCTTATCAATCGAGCTGACAACACCCAGAATCGCTTCTTCTAATTTCTGAGCATCATGATCAGTCTCCAGAAGCCATTTCACCGCACCATCAAAGTCATCCAAGGTTTCAGATAAACGAGGATCACGGTAAGAGAAGAAACGGAAAGCTGCATCACCTGAATCCTGACCAGCGCCAGAGCCGTAAGCACCGCCTTTTTCGCGAATAACTCGGTGTAGATAGCCATTACGCAGAAAGTCCCCCAAAATTGTAAGTGGCGCAGAATCAGGGTGATCTACCGCCACGGTAGGGAATGCTTTAGCACAGAAGCTTACCTGAGTACTAGTCACCCAAGCTTGCTTCACCTTGCTACGTAACTCTGGCAGTAAAAACCCTGCAGAGGTTTCACTCGGCACATCTGCCCAGATAGACTCTAAGTAGCTCTGAACACTAGCCTGATACTCGTCTTCAGCCACTACAAGGTATTGACGTGGGGCAAGCTGGATCTTGCTATGCAGCTCTTGAAGACGTTGTGAAAGCTGTTTCAGAGCATCTTCATTCTCTAGCTGATCATCTAACTGTTTGTAGTAACAGATAGACTCAAGACCTTTTGTTGCATGAGATAGTGCTGCAGCCGGGCTCATCTTAGCTGCTGCAGCCATCATTGCGAATGCATGGCCTTGCCCGGTGATACTTTGTTCTTTACGAGTACGTTGTTGAGATACCACTTCACGAATACGAGGCAACTCATCAAAGCGTGCAAATTGCAGCGTCTCTTTCAGCAGATCCAACAACGCCTCATGTTTAGACACTAAGGCTTTACCGGTTAATGTGAAGTAACCTTTTACATCCTGTTCATTATCAGGTGCACCTCTTACCGAAGCAAAACCATGAACGCCACCGGTCACTTCAGTTTGATACTGCTGATTTTCTTGATAAGTGCGATCACCACAGCCCAATTCAGTAAGAAGATAGCTGTATAGCGGCAATATGTGCTGCTCATCTTCCGTTAACTGCGGAAGCTGCATAATTACCTGCTGATAAACAATACCGTTAGTGCCTCGATCATAACGGGTCAAAGGTAGCGTAGACTCAACCGCCACATTTTCAGGCACAGACATCTCATCCGGTACATCGGTCAATGTCACTTTAGGTAGAATCGATTCATCATCGACCTGTTCTTGACGCTCGGCTAACTCAGCTGCACGATCAATTAGCTGCTGTTTATCTGCATCCGATAAACCCGCTTTAATTTGAGCTAACTGCGCTTTCTCTGCAGCATCACGATTAGCTGCTAGTTTGTTGTCTGGGCTTAAAGTCAAACGAACGCGATGCGGGTTATCTAACAGTTCCTTAACCATGGACTGCACAAAGTCAGGCTGTTTGATCGCTTCACGCAGCTTTTCTAGCACTGGATCAAGGTTCAGAATAGCGATTGGATCGCCTTTGTTAACGGCTGCCCCGAGCGAAGACATGATCAAACTCAGGCCATAAGGATAGCCATCACCATTAATTTCGCGCTGTTGCAGTTCTAACTGATGCAACTGGGCTTCCAGCATAGCTTGAGGTACACCCTCTTCAGCAACCTTATGCAAGGTATTCAATACCAATTTTTCAAATTCTGCCGCAGATTCGGGCTCACTGCCTTCAATACCGCACATGAAGCTCATTTCACGATTGGAATCTTCTAAACCACATAATGGCGAAGGAGCGCTGCCTAAATCAGTTGATTCAAGCGCATAACGTAGCGGAGAAGCACTATTATCCAGTAACACACGTGACATAAGGTGTGCTTTAAGTTGTGCTTCTAAATCATTGGAATGACCCAGAAGCCAAGCTAAAACATGGTGTGTTTTGCCACTTAGATCCACTTGGTCAAGGTCATAACCTTCTTCCACCCGCAATGGCGAGTGGTAGCGTTTCTCATCATGAATTTCGATAGAAGTGCCCAGCTTTTCAAAACGGCTTAGCGCTTTCTCTTCAAAGAAGCCCTGAAGTTCAGCAGCAGGAATATCACCAAAAGTCATAATGACCGCATTACTCGGGTGGTAATGGGTTTTATAAAATTCAATTAGCTCATCATAACTTAGGTCAGGGATGCTCTCTGGCTCACCGCCGCTGTTGTGATGATAGGTTGTTGTCGGGAACAGGTATTTCGTCACTGACTGCCACAAACGAGAAACCGGCGAACTCATCGCACCTTTCATCTCGTTGTAAACAACACCTTTGTATTCTAAATCGGATTCAACATCACCTGTTTCAGAAAACTCGATACGATGCCCTTCTTGTTCAAAATCCAGAGGATCTAAACGACTGAAGAAAACAGCATCAAGATAGACATCTAAAAGGTTGAAGAAATCTTTGCGGTTTTGGCTAGCAAATGGATAAGAGGTCCAGTCACTGCTCGTCATTGCGTTCATAAATGTATTAAGTGAACGGCGCGTCATCATAAAGAATGGATCACGTACCGGGAAACGTTCACTACCACACAACGCTGTGTGCTCTAGAATATGCGCAACGCCTTTTGAGTCTTCCGGCACAGTCCTTAGACCGACAAGGAAAACATTCTCAGTATGATCAGCCGCTATATGGAAATGAGAAAGGCCAGTCTTTTTATGCTCGTATTCCGTTACATCAATTCCTAAAGACTCAATCTTTTCTGATCTAACAAATTCAAAAGATGAGTGTGATTCTACGACTGTATTCGATTGCGTCATGAAAATACTTGATCCTGTTACTAAAGGGACTCTACCAAAGCTAAACGTTAGTTAGCTGTCCCGAGGTATTGAGGTGAAGAAAGCTTTCAAGCAGATAGCCAATCCCGCTATAGCCAACCCCTCCCATATAAGCCCTGTTTTTGGGCTAAAGAGTATCACCTGATTGTAATAGCTATTTGGTTATATGAACAACCTATCGGCCAATATAGGCACAAAGCGGGTGCAATTTGACTTCAAGAATTTTTATTTTTCTCCAAAAACAGCTCAAAAAGCTGATTTGAGTAGAACTTAACTCTTTTATACCAATCACTCTAACTCATTGTTATATAGGTGTTTAATCATCTAAAGCAATGCATATAAATATTTTTGTGCAATGCACAAAAAAATATTTGACAGGTTATTTATTAACCACTATATTTATCTCAAATGCTGCAACGCACAAAAACACTTTATTAAAGATTCTCAGAGGAATGGAAAATGTACGATGATCTAATGAAAGATGTTCAGGAAAAAATGCAACCAGCAATCGACGTTGCTGAAGTGAACAAAAAAGCACTAGAAACTCTGTTCTCTTTGCAGTCTGAATATGTAACTGATTTCGTAGATTCAAGCGTAGCTCAGCTTAAAGCTCTATCTGAAGTAAAAGAGCCTAAAGAAGCTATTGAACTACAAGTTGAGTTTTTCAAAGCTCTAGAAACCAAAACTACTGCGACTGCAGAAAAAGAGCTAGCTGCTCTAAACTCTGCAAAAGAAGAGATCTCTGAGATCGTAGAAAAGAGCCTTAGCGAAATTCGTGAGATGCCTTACGTATCTGATTTCAACAAGTTTCTAACTGAAGCAGCTGAAGCAACTTCTGCTGTAGTAGCTAACGCAACTAAAACTGAAGCAGCACCAGCTGAACAAGCAGCGGCTCCAGCTAAGAAAGCACCTGCGAAAAAAGCTCCTGCAAAGAAAGCACCTGCGAAAAAAGCAGCGACTGCTGAGTAATTCATCGTTGGGGGTCACGTAACGACCCCACTTCTCTACTCTGGCTGGTTTAATCAGCCGTATTTCTTTGCCGGTCTCCCAGACCGGCTTTTTTTATTTAAGCCTTTGATTATTGCTCTTTGGCCATTTCAGGCAAAGGCCCTTCCAAGCCCATCGCGAACTGCATAACTTTGTTTTTAGCTGGCGTTACACGACCTGCCAAACCCAAACCAATATTGCGCAAAACTTTTAGTGGACCGTTCTGATTACTAAATACTCGGTAGAACGCATCCATTGTCTGCATCATCAATAAATTATGCTTACGGCGCTGCTTTTCATACTCCTTCAGCAACGCCAATTCAGTAATATCTTCACCTGTATTAGCAGCCGCTAAAATCACTTCAGAGAGAGCAGCTGCATCAAGCAGGCCTATATTAACACCCTGTCCAGCTAGAGGATGAATCATATGTGCAGCGTCACCTGCTAAAGCCAGACCTTCTAAGACATATTCCTGCGCATGTTGGCGACGAAGCGGGAAAGCTCCTCGGCTAAGTAACTGATCAATTTCGCCCAACGCATCAGGGAACGTAGATTTAAGCTCTTGCATAAAGCTTTCATCATCCTGAGCTAAGAGACGCTTTACGTTATCCGGTGTGTTATACCAAACCAGAGAAGCGTTATTGCCTGAAAGAGGTAGAAAGGCAAGCGGACCTGTCGGTGTAAACTGCTGCCAAGTGATATCTTCTTGAGCAAACTTAGTCGTCACAGAAGCAACCAGTGCATGCTGCTCATAGTCCCAACGGGTTACACCTATACCTGCAGCTTGACGAACACGAGACTCACCACCATCCGCAGCGATCAGTAGACGCCCAATTATTTCGCGATCATCTTTCAATCTAACGATGCTGCTACCAGGAGAATAATCGATAGCCTCAACTTCAGCGGGACAGATCAGATCAACATTTTCAAATGTCTGTAAACGCTCTAAAAGTGCTAGCTGAATCACACGGTTTTCGACAATATGACCAAGGTGATCACGGCCAATATTATCGGAAACAAATTCGGTAGATGCCTTTTCTTCGCTTGCTTCCCAAACCTTCATACGTCGGTAAGGGCAACTACGACGAGATAGAATCCCCTCCCATGCACCTACTCTCTGAAGAATATTCTCCGAAGCAACGCTGATAGCAGAAACACGCAAATCATTTGGTTGGGAAGCTTCATATTCCGCAGGATATCGACTTTCCAAGACGGCAACTGATAACGGGCTATTTCCAAGAGCACAAGCGATCGTTGCACCCACCATACCACCACCGACAATGACGACATCGTAACGCGTATTCATAATTCCCAACCAACTTACTTATTTTTGACTGTCCCGAAGTATACCCAAAGAGCCTGCCAACATCTTGAGAAAGATCAACAATTGTTAACGCGCTTTGATTAGCGAGTGATTCTTCAGGGTATTCATATTCTCCCAAAGCGGTTTGCTCTATAATGCCGCTTTGCAACAAAACCTAACCAACTTTACTTTTACCGAGTGCCCTGTGTCTGATACCTGCTTCTCAAATCTCAATCTTCCAAAACCGATGCTAAAGAACCTGGATCATCTAGGCTATAAGCAGATGACGGCTATCCAAGAGAAAGCCCTACCCGAGGTTTTGCGAGGTAATGACCTCATTGCGAAAGCAAAAACAGGCAGCGGCAAAACAGCTGCGTTTGGTATAGGTACACTACTGAATTTAAACCTTCGTAGTTTTGCCACACAAGCCTTAGTACTTTGCCCTACACGTGAATTAGCAACACAAGTTGCTAATGAGCTAAGAAAGCTTGCTCGCTTTACTGAAAACGTGAAGATTCTTACTCTCTGTGGTGGCCAATCAATTGGGCCTCAGATTGGCTCTTTGGAGCATGGCGCACATATTGTTGTAGGTACACCGGGTCGTATCAAAGACCATCTACGTAAGAAAACTCTGCGCTTAGATAAAGCCACTACCGTAGTGCTTGATGAAGCGGATCGCATGCTTGATATGGGTTTTTCTGATGACATTCGTGACATCATAGGGCAGACCCCAAAGAAACGCCAAACACTGCTATTTTCTGCTACTTACCCAAAGACCATTGCGAGCCTGAGTGCAGACATTCTCAATCAGCCAATTACGGTAGAGGTAGAATCCACTCACCAACAATCTCAGATTGAACAACATTTCTTTGAGATCGAAAAAGAAAATAAGCTAGAGAATTTGAGCGCGATTTTAGCTCAGTTCAAACCAGAGTTTGCAGTGATTTTCTGCAACATGAAGCAAACCTGTAATGATGTTCAGCAGCACCTAAAATCCTTGGGCTATAGCGCAAAAGCGATACACGGCGATTTAGAACAACGCGATCGTGACCAAATACTAGTGCAATTCGCCAACCGCAGTTGCTCTATCCTTATCGCGACTGATGTAGCAGCGCGTGGATTAGATATTGATGACCTCCCTTGTGTCATCAACTACGATCTTACTCGCGACGCTGAAGTTCATACTCACCGTATCGGTCGTACAGGCCGTGCAGGTAAGCAAGGCATGGCACTAAATCTTTATCAGCCATCAGAAGCTTATAAAGTGGCTTCCATTGAAAAGTATTTGGATACAGAGTTCCCCGTGACTGAACTACCAGACGCAGATCCGAACTATCAGCCGAATAACCCACCAATGGCTACGCTTGCGATTGCTGGAGGTAAGAAGAACAAAGTTCGCCCTGGCGATATCTTAGGTGCATTAACAGGCGATGCTGGAATACAAGGCAGCCAAGTAGGCAAGATTAATGTGTATGATTTTGCTGCTTACGTTGCCGTTGAACGCAAAGTTGCACGAAAGGCAGCCGAGCGCTTGAGCCAAGGTAAAATTAAAGGCCGCAAGTTTAAGGTCCGTCGTCTTTAACCTTTTTTACGGGCTAAACGCTCAAAGTGACGGCGATACTGGTCTGCCAGTATCGCCCATTTAAACCGATCGACATTCACTTGCTCCCCCCACTCACCTGCGTACTTTCTTTCTACTAACTGATCTAATCGTTCAGCCAAGACTTCAGCTTCGCTTTCTTCTTTATACCGGCAGGCTTCAGGGAACAATTCTCTATACGCTAACCTTTCAGGGACTAAGGGCTCCGCCCCAGACGCAACCCCTTCTAGAACAGCTATCCCTTGGTAATCATGTACAGCCGTTGAAAGCACAACATCCGCTTTACGCAGTAGAGCCAGATAATCCTCACGCGACGAAAGATAACCCCACTCTCCAGCGCAATCACCGAGTAGCACACGGAGTTGTTCAAATTGCTCTGGCACCTTTCTAAACTGCTGCCCGACCACATGGAGCTTAAAGTCCTTGCGTTTCTGGATAAGCTGTTCAACTGCATCAAGTAGCAGTTGAGGGTTTTTATCGTATTCCCAACGGTGATTCCAAACGATATGAACTTCATCAGATACAGGAGAATGTATTTGGTAGCTATCAGACTTGATAGGAACAGACAGCACCGATGAATTATCTCTAATCCGTTCGATCAAATTTGCTGGTACTTGATCGGGCATCTTTTTCAAGAGAGCTTTCGCGCCATCCAAAAGCGTCTGTCGATTATATTCACTGTTAAATAAACAATAATCCGCAGCCAGCGCGGTATAAAGGTTCAGAATGCATGGCTCAACGGTTTTAAATGCTTTACCAGACTCAGGATAAGCGAATTGGTTTTCGTGAAAGTAAACCAGTGCTGGAATTTGGGCTAAAGATGGTACAAAACCACGCAAGGCAGACAGGTCTGTCATAGAGGTCGCCACGACCAGATCATAAGGCTGGCTTAGTGTTTCCCTTTCATTAAACGCCCAACTAAGACTGTTCCCTCTCATACGCCAACTAAAATAACGTCCTGGCAGAGACAAAACTGTCCATTCGTGTTCATTCAAGTGCTCAACAAGCCCTTTACGCCAATAAACATGACTATCCGCATCGTAAGCTGAGAGAAGGAGTATTCGCATAAAGCCGCCGTTGAAAAAAAGCGCTAGTGTATCAGCCAAATTTTGCTTTGTCCTATTACACTTAAAACTGAGTCACAAAACCAAAAGTATCAAAATACGATACCTTTTTTGAATATTTAGCCCTGCTTCCTCAAAGCACACATACTTTACGTATCAACTTTTGAGGAAACCATAATGAAAATGACAAAGTTCAACAGCGTAATCAATGACCTAGAAAACTGCGTACAAGAAGGAGACATTATTTTTATCTCCATCAATAGTTTTCTATACCGCCAGGTCGCAAAAGGCACTGGCAGCTGGACTTCGCATGTAGGCTTTGTCGTTAAAGAAAATGATGAATGGTTTGTTTTAGAAAGTGCTGTTCCCTGCGTTAGACGCACGAGCCTAAAAGATTTTGTATCGCGCACAACCAACGATGAAGTGAGCATATTACGACTTAAAGAGCCGTTAATTGATGCAGATATTAGCAAATTAAAACAAACCGCTGAGAAACGTAAGGGGCGCTTTTATCACTTAGGCTTTAAATTCGATTCCAAGCGACAGTTTTGTTCGAAATTTGTTTATTTAACCTTTAAGGAGGCGTTAGGGATAGAGTTAGGTAAAGTACAAACGCTAGCTGAACTATTGGATGAAAACCCACAAGCCAGCGTTAACTTTTGGCGCTGCTGGTACTTTGGTTTTGTACCTTGGCAACGAAAGACAATTACGCCTGCCAGTCAATTGAATGACCCGCAACTCGAAACGATCTATACGACTGTCAGTCAGGGAACCTGAGAACAAGTCTTATGCGACTCAGGCTTACAGAGCAATTGAAGCACGAGGCAATGATTACAGGCATGCTGGTTGCCTGTCGAAAATCATTAACAAAGTGATTCAGTTGCTATGTAAGCCCCGTAGGGTGAGCTCTAAAGCGCCCATCTACTTTGTCAGCCAGCTTGAAAAGGTCCAGACATTTCACTGCACTGACTTTCGCGTATCTGGCCGCTTTAGAACCCACTGAGAAAGCATTGGACTTATTCGCAGATTCCCAAACACTGACAGTCAGGACTGTTTCTTACAAAGAGTTATAACGAGCAGCACTGATAAATTCAGAGAAGGTTTCACACCAAATCACAGCCGTAGAATATTTAGCCGGATCTACCCCTTCTGGTAAGTTAACCACAAAGCCATCAAATGTTTTGATTTCTGCAACTTGTACCATATCTCGCTTATTCTCAAGAAAACTCGTCTCGTCATCTACAAATACAGGAGAAAGGTAAAGCTTATAATCAGGACCAGGAGCTAATTTACCTTTGAATGCTGCAACACCGCCACCCAACATCACTGAGCCTTCTCCCCAATGCAAAAAGTCACTGCCTTTTAACTCTTTCACAAATTGCCCTTCAAACTGCGCCTGAGCTACAGCCGAAGAGATCTCTTGCTCAGAAGGTCCCTGTGGCTGAATTAGGATAGGTAACAGGTATACGCCTAAGGCAAAGCCAGCAAAGCCAACTAGGCCATGACTAATCAGTAACATTAATTTTTTCATATTCCCCCCTAAAGCTGCTAAAACAGCCAATATAAAAAAACCACCCGAAGGTGGTTTTAGAATAGATCAAATTAGCTTAAAGCTTTTCAATTTCAGCTTTAGCTTTTAACTGAGCAAGGTGATCTTGGTAATCCTGCTGACCTTGACGGTTATTAAGCATCATACCCATAAAACGAATCTCGTCTTCTTGCAGCTCAATATCTTGCTGACCGATTGCGTCTAGCGCGATAATCATTTTGCTGCCATCTACAGTATCAACTGCTGCATAGGTAGAACCACTTTGCGGTTTTACCATTTTGAATGCGGCGGTAAGAAGCTCTTGTGGAAGCTCTCTCTGGCTACGATTAACTGCAGGCTGCGCTACTACTTCATTACCTTCTGCAACAGTTGCTAGATCTGCACCTTCAGTAAGCTGAGCAACAATAGCGTTCGCTTTTTCAGTCATCGCTGCAGCAACTTGCTGCTCAACCAGAATAGCGCGGATCTGATCAGCCACTTCGTCTTGTGCTTTTTCACGAGGTAGTTGATGTTCAACTACACGTAAAACAACAGAGCGACCAGAATCCAATTCTACTGGCGTGCTGTTCAAACCTTCATTGATCAGCTCCTGATCGAAAGCAACAGCAAGAATCTTCGCGTTGGAAGTAATCGCATCTTCGTTACCAGAACGCGCAAATAGCTCAGTTTTCTGAATCTCTAGTTCTAGCTCTTCAGATGGCTCTACCAGATCACCAGAAGAGAAAGACACATCAGCTAAACGCTCTAACTGCTCAACATACTCTTCTTCAGCCTTCTGATTTAGGAGATCAGAACGAAGCTCTGCTTCAGCTTTTGCAAAAACAGGCACTTCAGACTCAACAACATCAACTAGTTTAATTAAGTGATAACCAAATTCTGAACGAACTGGCTCTGAAACAGCACCTTTTTCTAGAGCATACAAAGCGTCTTCAAAGTCAGTTGAGAAAACACCTTTCTCATTAATACCTAAATCACCACCCATCTCAGCAGATGCTGGGTCTTGAGATTCTGACTTAGCCAACTCTTCAAATACTTCACCTGCTTTTAGGCGCTCAGCAATTGCATCAATCTTAGCTTTTGCAGCAGCATCGCCTTGCTGTTCAGAAATCTCGATAAAGATATGTGCTGAATGACGCTGCTCTTGTGCTTGGAATGTATCAACAAGCTGCTGGTAGGCTGCTTGAAGTTCATCATTAGAAACTTCAATACCTGCTTCTAAAGCACTTCTTTCTAAAAGAAGGTATTCAATCGCTACCTGCTCTTCAGTCATAAACTGTGAACTGTTCTCTGCATAGTAATCGGCAATCTGCTCATCAGAAACCGTAATTTCAGCACGAACATTGTCCGCAGGCAGTGTGAAGTAGCGAAGATCACGCGTTTGATTCTGTAGAACGTTTAGAGAATTCAGTTCATTTGGCAGAGTAAATGCAGATAACATGAACGCTATACGCTCTTGCTCAGTCACCTTCTCTTTACGCACGATATCACGATACATCAACGGCGTAAGACCAGCGTTACGTAACGTCGCTTCAAATTGAGCACGATCAAACTTACCGTCTAAATGAAACTCTTTCGTAGAAAGGATCAGTTGATCAATCATTGCATCAGAGAATGTCAGACCTTGATTTTGTGCAGATTGAACTAAAACAGATTGCTCAATCAGGCCTTCCAAAACCATATTGCTGATCAAACCGTCATCCAGTAGCGAAGGATCAGCATCCTCCCCCATCTGCGACAACATTTGACGACGTTGCAATTGAACACCTTGATAGAGATCTTGCTGACTGATCTCTTCACCATTAACGGTCGCAGGAGCATTACTGCCAGCAGTTAAACTAACCAGCGATTCAACACCAAATAATGCAAAAGTAACTGCAATCAAGCCAACAATAATCTTGGCAATGATTCCCTGAGAGTTATCACGAATGGACTGTAGCATTATGCCTCTAAACCCCTGGCAAAATCTTTAACACATAAAAAAGGCGCATTCTTACAAATGCGCCTTTCAAGAATTTTGTACCTGACTCACTAATATGATTTAGCTCGTCATTCTATGTAGAACAGAGATCGTCTGTTAAACAAAGTTGGCGGAACGGACGGGACTCGAACCCGCGACCCCCTGCGTGACAGGCAGGTATTCTAACCAACTGAACTACCGCTCCTTTCGCGGGTCTTTAACCCGCACCTAAAGTACTTTATCAGTACTTCAGGCTGGGTAACTCACTAAACTAATGAGCTACCTCCCCTAAGTAAGATCGTGACGCGATCAGATCTTACTTGTTTACTGCGTCTTTCAGAGCCTTACCAGGCTTGAAAGTTGGCAGTGTAGCGGCAGCAATTTCAATTGGCTTGCCTGTCTGTGGGTTACGGCCCGTACGAGCAGCACGCTCTTTCACAGAAAATGTACCGAAACCTACAAGTGCAACAGAATCACCGTTTTGAAGTGCACCAGTAACCGCTTCCAGTGTAGCATCCAGCGCGCGACCCGCAGCTGCTTTAGGAATGTCGGCTGAAGCTGCGATAGCGTCGATCAGTTCAGACTTATTCACGTTGTTCCCCTTTAAATAGATCGTTATTTTTAATTGTTCCGTTATCCATGCCCAGCAAGATGGTCAGGCATTTATACCAAGGTGCAGAAAGGAGTGTCAAGACACCTAGAACACCTTTCTACCCCTGATGAATACTAATGTGGCTTTATTTGCTCCGGCTCAGCTTTTGTAGCCTTTTCCTTTGCCGCTACCACTTCTTTCTCGCTTTTCTCTACAGGTTTTGGTTGATACTTTAGTGCGATGTCCAGCACCTCATCAATCCATTTAACCGCCTTAATATCGATATCTGCTTTGATATTGTCGGGAATTTCCTTTAAATCGCGCTCATTTTCCTTTGGAATAATGACCGTTTTAATTCCCCCGCGGTGTGCTGCGAGCAGTTTTTCTTTCAATCCGCCAATAGGTAAAACCTGCCCTCTTAGGGTGATTTCACCTGTCATTGCTACGTCAGCCTTAACCGGAATATTGGTTAAAACCGATACTAAAGCCGTACACATTCCAATACCCGCACTTGGGCCATCTTTTGGTGTAGCGCCTTCTGGAACGTGAATATGAACGTCTTGTTTCTCGTGGAAGTCAGACGCAATACCTAGGGCTTCAGCACGGTTTCTTACAACAGTCAGCGCAGCTTGGATGGATTCTTTCATCACATCCCCTAAGCTACCTGTAGTCACCTGACGGCCTTTACCTGGTACCACTGCCGTTTCGATGCTAAGGATATCGCCACCCACTTGGGTCCAAGCTAGACCTGTGACTAGGCCAACCTGATCTTGCTCTTCAGCGATACCGAAGTTATGTTTACGAACACCACTGTAGTGCTCCAACTGAGCTTCTTCAATAACCACTGGCAGATCTTTCTTATCAGCCAAGGCAAGCTCTTTAACTACCTTACGACAAAGCTTAGCGATCTCTCGCTCAAGGCCACGCACACCAGCTTCGCGGGTATAGTAACGGATCAAACCAGTAATGGCACTATCCTTTATCTCCACTTCACCTTTTTTCAAGCCATTATTCTTAAACTGCTTCTCAACAAGGTAATTTCGAGCAATATTCAACTTCTCATCTTCGGTGTAACCCGGGATGCGAATGATCTCCATACGATCCAACAAAGGACCCGGAATATTCATAGAGTTGGAAGTACATACAAACATTACATCAGACAGATCGTAATCCACCTCTAGGTAGTGATCGTTAAAACTGTTGTTTTGTTCTGGATCTAGTACTTCAAGAAGAGCCGATGCTGGATCTCCACGCTGATCCATACCCATTTTGTCGATCTCATCCAACAAAAACAGCGGGTTTTTCACACCTACTTTCGACATCTTCTGCAACAGCTTACCTGGCATAGAGCCGATGTATGTACGGCGGTGACCACGAATCTCTGCTTCATCACGCACGCCGCCTAGCGCCATACGCACGTATTCACGATTCGTAGCACGAGCGATTGAACGGCCTAGAGATGTTTTACCTACACCTGGAGGACCAACCAAACAAAGGATCGGGCCTTTAAGTTTCTTAACTCGTTTCTGAACCGCCAAGTATTCCAAAATTCGGTCTTTAACTTCTTCAAGACCGAAGTGATCTTGATTAAGTACCTTCTCTGCTCGCTTCATATCATGGCGAACTTTAGAGCGCTTAGCCCAAGGAATCTGGATCATCCAATCGATGTAACCACGAACAACTGTTGCTTCAGCCGACATTGGCGACATCATCTTCAACTTGTTGTATTCACTCATGGTTTTATCGAAAGCTTCTTGTGGCATTTTTGCTTCAGCAATTCGATTTTTCAGCTCATCCATATCGTTAGTACCGGACTCATCCAGATCACCTAACTCTTTTTGGATAGCTTTCATCTGTTCATTCAGATAGTACTCGCGTTGACTTTTCTCCATCTGCTTTTTAACCCGTCCGCGGATACGCTTTTCCACTTCAACCAGGTCAATTTCAGATTCCATCAACGCCATTAGATGCTCTAGGCGCTCTTTATTGCTAAGCATCTCTAAAATCTGCTGCTTCTCTTCTAACTTAAGCGACATGTGGGCTGCAATGGTATCTGCCAAACGCCCTACATCGTCGATATTCTGGAGAGAAGAAAGCACTTCAGATGGAATTTTCTTATTTACTTGAACGAATCGTTCAAATTGCTCTAAAACTGTACGCTTGTATAGCTCGCTTTCAGCTTCCGTCAGCTCTTCAATTGCAAGCATATTTGCTTGAGCAGTAAAGAAGCCTTCGTCTTCACTCAATGCGTGAATGGTTGCGCGGTAATCACCTTCCACCAGCACCTTTACAGTTCCGTCAGGCAATTTAAGCATTTGTAATACGCTAGCAACGGTACCCACTTCAAATAGGTCTTCAGCTAACGGCTCATCATCTGATGCGTTTTTTTGTGCAACAAGAAGAATTTCTTTTTCCCCAGACATTGCAGCTTCTAGGGCTTCGATTGATTTTTCCCTTCCCACGAATAATGGGATAACCATATGCGGATATACCACTACATCCCTTAACGGGAGCACCGGCAATTCGATTAGTTGTTCCTGAATGTCGTCATGTTGTGTCATGAGCAAAAGCCTCATCAACCAGTCCGCGATGTATTGCGGAGAAATTCTAAAAAAGCGTGTCTTAGGGTTACATGGGGGTCAAAATTTCAAATGCAACCAATTAGATACAAAAAACAACGCGTTGGGAATATATCGAGGTAAGAGAACCGGGATACTAAATCTTATAGCAGTATCCCTTTATGGAGACAATCAAAAAAGGGGAATTTAATCCCCTTTTTTCACAGTTTGTAACACTTACTTGTAATAGGCTTTATCAGTAACACTGTGGTCTGTTATGTCACGCACACCAACCAACGTTGCTATACGCTCTACCAATGTCGCTTCTACGCCATCTTTCAATGTCATATCAACTGCACTACAACCCTGGCAACCACCGCCAAATTGAAGTACAGCAATATGTCCTTCCTCTTCCTCAACCACTTCCATCAGTTTTACTTCACCACCATGGGAAGCCAAACCTGGATTAATTTCTGAATAGAGAATGTAGTTAATCTGCTCTGATATCGGGCTATCAGGTGAAACCTTAGGCACTTTGGCATTCGGCGCCTTGATCGTTAACTGACCACCCATACGATCTTTCGCGAAGTCCACATGCGCTTCATCAAGATAAGGAACACTGTTCTTTTCAATGTAGAATCGCAGCTGTGTAAGCTCCAGAATTTCATCATCTTCGATAACTTCATCTGGACGACAATAAGCTAGGCAAGTTTCTGCATAAGATGTTCCTGGCTGTGTAACGAACATGCGCACAGCCATACCCTCAACATCCTGTTTAGAAAGTAGCTCTTTTAAGTATTCTTCTGCCGTTTCTGTGACGGTGATATTCATACGGTGTCCTGTATGTTGAACCAATCAATTCTTAAGCTCTAGGATACACTCAAAGTAAACCCGAGTAAATTGATCAACTATTAATCAATAGGTGGGGAATTCTATCGTATCCTTGTTTAATTCTGCTACCAAAACCGTCTTATCCTTTAGGCATTGATATACAGATCCTTTTATTTGCACAAATAGAAAGCGCTTATTTCAAAGAGAATCTGATAGAATTGCTTTTTTCCTATTTTGACCCCTATGACATTCTTCAACCGACAAAAAATAATAATAGGTTTAGGGCTGCCGATTATCGCAGGAATGCTTTCCCAAAGCCTACTAAACCTTGTAGATGCCGTACTTGTCGGTCAGCTCGGTGAAGCATCTCTCGCCGGCGTAGGCATAGGAGGTTATGCCAATTTCGTGGCAATCAGCCTTATTCTTGGCTTGTCTTCTGGAGTACAGACCCTAGTGGCCCGCCATCAAGGCGAAGGTCAGAACGATCATGCCGCCTCCCCAGTTCACTGGGGGCTAATGATCTCACTTATTTTTGCACTACCTGTCAGTTGTGTATTGATCTATTACTCAGGCTCCATAGTCTCACTGATGACTGAGGATTCAGCGGTACAAGATATCTCTGAAGCCTATTTTGATTACAGAACTGCAGCCATGCTTGCTATTGGGCTCAACCTCTCTTTCCGTGGTTGGTGGAACGGCACCAAGCGGCCTGCGACCTACTTTAAAGTTCTGATAGCCACTCATCTACTGAACGTGATTATTAGTTACTGTTTAATCTTTGGTGAACT
This sequence comes from Neptuniibacter sp. QD57_21, assembly GCF_047778075.1. Classification (GTDB taxonomy): domain Bacteria; phylum Pseudomonadota; class Gammaproteobacteria; order Pseudomonadales; family Balneatricaceae; genus Neptuniibacter. Next base: position 2,180,981 of record NZ_CP180549.1, read on the forward strand.
GGGCTTACCAAGACTTGGCGCACCAGGAGCAGGTTTAGGCACCGCTATAGCATTGTATATAGGCGCTCTATTAAACGCTGTAATGGTCTACAAGGACGCCAAAACTAACGGGTTATTTAAATTCAGCACTCAGCAAGCATCCTCAATTTATAGAGTGATCAAGCTCGCAATCCCTCATTCAATACAACAGTTCTTTTTGGCTTTGGCTATTTGCATTCTTATCTGGATCATTGGTCAGCTGGGCACCAGCGAACAAGCAATCGCACATGTACTGATTAACCTCTCTCTTTTCTTGATCCTTCCTGCGGTAGGTTTTGGCGTTGCATGCACTTCGCTTGTGAGCCATTCAATTGGTGAAGATAACTATCAAGAAGCAGCTCGCTGGGGATGGGATGTGATTGTCACGGCGCTGGTTTGCATCAGCCTACTAAGCATTCCACTTGCAATCTTTCCTGAAGCAGTTCTTTCTGCGTTTTTACAATCAGAGCAACTGATCGATATCGCTGTACTGCCCTTACAACTAACTGCGCTAGCAATCTGTTTAGATGCTGCTGCAATTGTATTAACCCAAGCGCTACTCGGCGTTGGTGCCAATCGCTCAGTTTTACTTATATCTACATTTGGCCAGTGGTGCTTCTTTTTACCGCTAGCTTGGCTATTTGGACCTATTTTAGGCTTCGGATTGTTAGGCATCTGGATTGTACAGATTGTTCATCGATTGCTTTCGTCAGCAATCTTTATCCGCATCTGGTCTCAACAGCATTGGCAAAAAGTCAAAATTTAACCCCCCAAGCAGCTTGATTGTTTGAACCGCGCTGTTTCATCTTGCTATAGTTTAAAAACCACATTTAGGGATATGTAAATGACTGATCAGTCACTGGTTTTTTCGTTCTTCTTAATTTTTACGGGTGCTGCCATTGTTGCGTCTTTGGCGCTCTACACCCGTCAGCCTTTACTCGTGGCCTATATCGTTTTGGGAGCCATTTTAGGTCCATACGGCATGAGCATGGTGACTGATACTAAACTGCTATCTGATATATCCCACGTCGGTATCATCTTCCTGCTATTTCTTCTTGGCCTAGACATGCAGCCCTCACATCTATTGCAGATGTTACGTAAAGCCACCTTGGTCGCCATAGGAAGCTCATTGATCTTCTTTGCCCTAGGCTACAGCGTGGGATACGCCTTCGGTTACACCCAAACAGAAAACCTAATCATCGGCGCCGCTGTGATGTTTTCGAGTACGATCATAGGCATCAAGCTATTACCTACAACAGTACTTCACCACCGCCATACTGGTGAACTCGTCGTAGGCCTTCTGCTGCTACAAGACGTTATCGCAATTATGGTCTTACTGTTTCTTTACAGTGGCACAAACGGCGGTACAAGTAGCGATACTATGGCTCAATTCGCCACAACGCTCGCCGCATTACCTCTCTTGATCATTGGCGCATTTGTCTTTGTAAAATACGTGCTGCTAAAACTGATCCAGAAATTTGATCGCTTTCATGAATACATTTTTCTACTTGCGATCGGCTGGTGTCTTGGCCTAGCAGAAATGGCACATTTGGCAGGCCTATCTGCAGAGATTGGTGCATTTGTTGCTGGCGTCTCCATAGCCACCAGCCCAATTGCTCAATACATCGCTACAAGCCTAAAGCCACTACGTGACTTTTTCTTGATCCTATTCTTCTTCTCAATTGGAGCAAGCTTTAATCTTACCTTAGTTAGCACGATTGCGATTCCAGCAATTATTCTGGCAATTTTGGTCCTTGCGATTAAGCCAGTAGTTTTCCGCTTTTTACTAAGCCGTATTAGTGAATCGAAGCAACTTGGCTGGGAAGTGGGTTTTCGCTTGGGCCAGATAAGTGAGTTTTCACTGTTGATAGCTTATATCGCGGCGGGAAGTATGATGATTGGCGAAGAAGCCTCTCATGTTATTCAGGCAACTGCGATCTTAACCTTCTTGTTATCCAGTTATGTGGTGATCTTCAACTTCCCATCACCGATCGCAGTTTCAGATAAGCTTCGCCGAGATTAACCGGCGAAGCTACTCGTTCAAGCAAATTGAGAGATATTACGGCTCTGCCACAGCTGCTCAGCTTTATCTAATAGTTCAGGCATTTCCGCTGACTCGCCTAACAACCTCAAAACTACAGCCATAGATGAGATGATCGCCTTATGGCCGTATTCATGCTCACCTGCGCCTTTCCAAACATCTAATAAGGTTTGCGCAGGAAGCTCATCCTCTTTGATAAAGCGTTTTTCAACGATACGAGGCCAGTCGTATTCCGTTAACTCACCGCTGTCTGACCACTGCAGCAAACACTCTGTATCCGGTCTAATCTCGGCCTCACCACCATCACCACGCATAGTGACGTTGCGTTTAACACCTAAGAGCTGGGCAGTTTTTTGATGCATAGGGCCGTAAGCGGGATGAAAAACGCCATCGATACTTGCTGGCGCATCAGCAGGATTGAGCATGCGACATAAGGTATGAACCGGAGAACGCAGTCCAAGAATTGGGCGCAGTTGAATAATTTTCCCGAGCGGAGGGCAAAACTGATCCACAGACATATACGCAAAGTTAACTCGGTCTAACTCAGCCTCGGTCTCAGACCAATCCTGGCAGGGATTTAAGTTAAACAAACTCAGCATATCTTCTACATAGATACGCCCCGGCGTGTGACCTTTTGAACCATGCATAAAAACACGATAGCCATGGCTTGCTAGACATAAAGCAACCAGCAGATACCAAGTGTGACGTCTCTTTTTACCTGCATAAGTCGACCAATCAAGATCGACTTGCATTTCACGACCAACCGAATAACGACTGCGCACAGCATCGGCAAACCCCGCAAGCTCCTCTGGCGCCTCCTCCTTTACTCGCAACAACATCAAAAAGGCTCCGAGCTGTTCAGGCGTTACCTCTCCATCCAAGATCATGGCCATTGCAGCTTCAGCCTCTTCGCGGCTAAGCGATCTAGTACCATTTTTGCCTTTGCCCAAAATACGAACAAAGGGAGCAAACTTGTGTTCTTCGATCATCAGTCGTTTAAACCTTGTCCTTAGTTAAAGGAATTACTAAAGTATGGACTCTTTTTCACAGGCCCCAAGTTTAATGAAATCTTACCCCGAGCAGCTACATCTTTTTTTTAATGCCCTAACCTATTTTACCCGATTCACTTCGCCATCCTGGGTGCATTACACAAAAGAAACACAAGCAAAATCGACTAAGTACTTGCCATGGGTAGGCCTTCTAATTGGATTTTACGCCGCTCTGATCTATTGGCTTTCTAGTTTTATCTTCACAGATAGCATAGCTGTAATTCTATCGATGTTATCCAGTATTTGGATGACAGGAGCACTCCATGAAGATGGCTTAGCGGATTGTTGTGACGGGTTTGGCGGAGGCTGGGATAAAGAACAGATCCTTCGCATCATGAAAGACTCCAGAGTGGGCAGCTACGGTGTGATTGGCTTGATCGTTGTCTTATTACTTAAATTCAACGCCCTACTAGAAGTCCAGCATACCATTGCCCTCATTGTGTTAGGCCACTGTCTCAGTCGCTTATTCCCGCTCATCATCATCTATCGTGAAAAATACGTTAGTGATGAAGAGACTAGCAAATCCAAACAGATGCTAAGCCCCTTGAGTAAAATGGATCTGCTTATTGCTGCCCTGCCAGTTGCGGCATGTTTTATCTTTTTACCACTCAGCTATCTTAGCGTTTTAGCCCCAACCCTTATCGCTACCGCTTGTATGATCCATTTCTTCAAACATTGGATCGACGGCTATAATGGTGATTGCTTAGGCTGCTGTCAGCAAGTCAATGAATTATTGATCTATCTCTGGCTGTGTATACCGATCTTTCTTATCTGACTAATATCGATCAACACATGTGACAGATCACTTTCCTACAAGTCATAGGACGTGCAGGTCGCTTTCTGATAGAATCGCCGCCTTCTTAAGCCGGTACTCATCATGAAACGTAAACAAAGCCTTTTTGCCAAACCAATTCCTCAGAAAAAGAAGCCTAAGGCAGCCACGCCTTATCCAGATACTCTGAAAATTGAAGGACTAAGCCATGAAGGCCGAGGTATCACCAAACATGATGGTAAAACTATATTTGTAGCTGGCGCGCTTCCAAATGAAGAAGTTAAATACGAGATTACCAGCAAACATCGCCGCTACGATGAAGCTAACTGCACTCAAGTGCTAACTGAATCCTCGCAACGCACGTCGCCAAAGTGCGAGCATTTCGGTACTTGCGGTGGTTGCGATCTACAACACCTTGCTCACGAACACCAAATCCCAACCAAACAAACATTGGTTTTAGATCAACTCAGTCGTTTAGGTAAATTTGCGCCTGAAAAAGTTGAAGCACCCATTACAAGTGCAGAATGGAACTATCGCCGTAGCTGCCGAATAGGCATCAACCAGATGATGCGAGATGGCAGTGCACTGGTTGGCTTTAGACGCCGTGGCAGCAGCAAGCTGACCCAAATAAATCATTGCCCCGTCCTCGCGGAACCTCTAGATAAGATCTTGTCGGCGCTACCAAAAGCACTGGAAGCAGAAGAACAGTTCAAAGAGATAACACACGGCGAATTAACTCTGGGAGACAACCAAGGCGCATTAACGCTTCGCGTAAAAAAACGCCCGAGTGAAGCGCTTTGCCAAGCGCTAAGCGATTTAGCTGAACAACAGAACTTTAAACTCTATTTTGATCACGGCGATAAGATAGAACCCCATTCTGACAAGGCGGTTTTAAGCTATGAACATCAGCCAACCGCCACAAACATCGAATTTGAGCCGGGCGACTTTATTCAGGTAAACAACCAAGTTAACCAACAGATGATTGATCGAGCGATCTCTTGGCTTAACTTAGAAGCTAACGATAGAGTATTAGATCTCTTTTGTGGCATAGGTAACTTCAGTCTCCCGTTAGCGAAAACAGCAGCGCATGTTGTTGGCATTGAAGGTGTTGAAGATATGGTTGCCCGCGCTAATACAAATGCAGCTAATAATGATCTAGACAACTGTGAATTTTATCGAGCTGATCTAAGCAAAGATCTACGAGCTATGCCATGGTACAAACAAGGCTTTAATAAAATCCTACTAGACCCTCCAAGAACGGGCGCCTTAGAGATAATTAAGCAGCTTAAGAATCACCAGCCAGAGATGATTCTTTATGTATCTTGCAACCCAGCCGCCCTATCGAGAGATGGAGCCGAATTGATTGAGCAAGGCTATGTAGCAAGCCGCTTCTGTGTCATGGATATGTTCCCTCACACGTCCCATGTTGAATCCATGGTCTTATTCGAACGGAAAACCGCGTGATTGAAATCATTTATAGCGATGACTCACTCGTCATAGCTAATAAACCTTATGACATGCTATCTGTTCCCGGTCGAGGGGAAGATAAACAAGATTGCTTATGGCGCAGAGTACAAGAACAATTCCCCACAGCACGGGTCGTTCACCGTTTGGATTACGCCACATCTGGCTTGATGGTATTAGCCCTAACCCTTGAAGCACAACGTCACCTCAGTCGCAGTTTTCAAGAGAGACTGACCAGTAAACGCTACCAAGCGATTATCTGTGGAGAGCCAAGCGAAACAGCGGGTGAAGTAAAGCTACCTCTTCGATGCGATTGGGAAAATCGTCCATTGCAGATTGTAGATTTTGAGCAGGGCAAAAGCGCTCATACTCAGTGGGAACAACTTTCGAAAGAGTCGCTTGGTACAAGAGTCGCACTAAAACCAATCACTGGCCGCTCGCACCAACTTAGGGTACATATGCAAGCCATGGGTCATCCAATCGTTGGCGATCGCTTCTACGCAACCGAAGAAGGCATAGCCGCTTCAGAGCGACTACTTCTTCATGCCGAGTACTTAGCCTTTCCACACCCAGATACTGATGAGCAGGTCGAATTTTTCGCACCCTGCCCATTCTAAGCATCTCAAGAATTAAACTGGATTAGCGTGTTCACCACGTAAGAACGCCTGAATATTGTCTGCTGTTTGCTGAATAATGCGGGTACGAGCTTCTAGGGTTCCCCAAGCGATATGCGGCGTCACCAGTAAGTTTGGAATAGAAGGATCTAACAGAGGATTTCCATCTTTTGGTGGCTCGACGGTGAGCACATCAGTTGCCGCCCCCGCGATCTCAGCAGACTTTAACGCATCCACAAGGTCTTGTTCATTTACAATTCCGCCACGAGCAGCATTAACTAAAAACGCCGTGTTTTTCATCTGCTTGAAGACAGAATGATCAAATAAGTTTTCCGTATCATCTGTTAATGGGCAATGAATGCTAATTACATCAGATGTCGCAATCAACTCATCTAGGCTTACTCTAGCTGGATCTTGCACATTACCGCTCAAACTTTGCGCCACAATCACTTTCATTCCAAAAGCAGACGCCACGCTCGCCACCCCCTGACCTAAATTGCCATAACCAATGATACCTAGCGTCTTCCCTTCAAGTTCCACAATCGGGTAATCCAGAAAACAGAATTGATCCGAACGCTGCCATTGACCTTTTTGCACATCATTAGCGTAAGAAACTAAATTAGTGTGCAAAGCTAAAATCATTGACCATACATGCTGAACAACGGAACTAACACCATAGGCAACACAATTAGACACTGGAATACCTCGCTCAGCAGCTTCGGCTTTATCAACGACGTTGGTACCGGTTGCAAGCACACAAATATATTCAAGCTGCCCAGCGGCATCCATTACTTCAGCCGTAATCGCAGTTTTATTAGTTATCAGAACATCTGCATCTTTAACTCGCTCTAACACTTGATCAGGCCGAGTCAATTCGTAGCAAAGTAATTCTGAAACATGCTCTTTAATAGGAGAAAGATCTATCGCCTCCAACCCTTTTAAATCCAAAATTACAGCACGCATGAATCTCTCCTATTGATATAAATAACCACAAAAAAAGGGCCTCGTGGCCCTTTTTATAATGACAATATTGCTCACAACATCATCTTTTATGCTTTAGGTAAATTCTCTTTAATTTCCCAAAGAATCTCTTCCGCAACAATAGCAGGAGCCGATAGACCTTCCGAAGTTAATACGCTCAGGAAGACACCTGAACGAGTACGAATTAGTTTTAACTGATACTGACCTGTATGTTCAAATTTTCCTGTAGACTCATTGAAGATACCTGACTCTTCACCGCCGAAGACGTAGATCGGCTTACCAGCAAACCAGATTTTATAACCTTTTTTGTTGCCTTCATCTTCTGGGTCCACCAAGGTGTCTTTGGCTTCACCCTCTTTGACACCTTGAAGGTATGCTGCGGTTTTACCCGTTGTATAGCTAATGCCGCCCTCTTCTTCTCCATCAAAACCTAACGCAGCAGAAATTGAGCTAGTATCTAACTTAATCTCTTCACGATCAGAGTGTAACCATTCGAAGAAACCTTGTTCTTCGATATTTTCAAATGGAGTAGAAGTCGTATAGGTCATATAAAAGTACCCCGTATCTGAATCACGAGTACCTACATCCATATCCGCCTTATCTAAAGCACTACTAATTTCACTCCATGCAGTACCTGAATCGGTGTTCATCTTCAGAACTGGATTACCACGGGAATCACGACCTAGCTGCGTTCCAACACGACGTTTTTCATTGAATGCAATAAGTGTTTGGGCATTACGCTGACCTGAAGCTTTACCCAGGTAACGCAGCATCTCAAACATCATATCTGATTTAAAAGTTACACCCTTAGCTTGAGTCGCCCAATCAATACTGGATACCTCTTCATCGGCAGCAAAACGAACGTGCTCCATGCCAATAGTGGTTCTAGACGGATCACCAGCAACTGGCTTCAAACTAACACGTAACTTATCTTTAGTATCGCCAGGTATATCCTGGAAGGTTAAACGCTTAACCCAAGTATCAACCAAACCAAACTCTTTAGCATCGTGATGGATCCATTGTGTTTCCATACGACCCTGACGTGGATCTGACTTCGCTATATCAATACCATTAAATTGCCAGAATTCTTGTAACTTAACCCAAACACTGGTGATTCCTTCATCAACAATGATTAGCTTTTGACCGTTTTCACGTTTCAGGTTAACAGATTCACTGCCCGCTTCTGCGTAGAAAAATTCAGGGCGAGGAACTATAAAGTCCCCCGTACGAGCCGTAGCAACATTACTAATTTCAGGAATAGTCAATGTATCTGCTGTCTGCTTTGCCTTGAGGTGAGCAGGCAACTCTAGACGCTGGCTCGTTTGCGCCAATTCGTAATCCTGACTACGGTCACGGACTATGCCATTGTCACCGTAGATAGGGTTATCATCCAACATACTGCAGCCAGAAAGCAGCGCTCCAGTAACCACTGTTACAGATACAATTTTCTTCATGAATATAGCCGTTTAGATAATGTTAGTGCTACGCATCGCTTCACGAACAGTGTCGTGACACTCATCTGCCAATACAGTTAGTGGCAAACGAATCCCAAGTCCCATGTAGCCCATTTCAGCTAGCGCCCATTTAACCGGAATTGGGTTAGCTTCAACAAACAGCTTCTCGTGAAGTGGCATTAGGCTGTTATTTAGCGTACGCGCTTCTTCTGCTTTACCAGACATCGCCAAAGCACACATTTCAGCCATCTCAGCAGGTGCAACGTTTGCAGTCACAGAGATGTTACCTTTACCACCCTCGAGCATTAGCTCTACCGCAGTAGCATCATCACCAGAATAAACAGCAAAATCAGCCGGTGCTTTAGAGATTAAATCGATACCGCGAGGCACGTCACCTGTTGCTTCTTTAACACCAACAATGTTGCTGATCTCAGCAAGACGCAGCACAGTTTCAGTCTGCATATCGCAAGCAGTACGGCCTGGTACGTTGTAAAGGATCTGTGGGATATCTACCGCTTCAGCAATAGCTTTGTAATGCTGGTACAAACCTTCTTGAGTCGGTTTGTTGTAGTAAGGAGTCACAAGCAAACACGCATCTGCACCCGCGTTTTTAGCTTCAGCAGTTAGCTCGATTGCTTCGGAAGTTGAGTTTGCACCTGTGCCTGCAATCACTGGGATGCGGCCTGCAACACGTTCAACTACACGTTTAATCACTTGGCAATGCTCATCGCAGTTTAGTGTAGCGGACTCACCAGTAGTGCCCACAGCGACGATGGAATCAGTGCCCTTATCCAGATGCCAATCTACCAGTTTGTCAAGGGAATCCCAATCGACGTCTCCGTTAGAAAGCATAGGGGTAACAAGAGCAACAATGCTGCCAGTAATCATTTTTTTCTCCATGAGATTTATATCAGGTTTTGCAAAGGACAAAACTACTCTGCCCTAGTGCGTATTACAACCTTAAAACTTGACTAATCGACCCTAGGCGGCTGAAAAGATTCAATTTTTCCTAAGGTCGATCCAAATAGAGGGCTAAGAAGGGATATTTCTACTTTCACTCACAAAAGATTGCCAATTACTCGTGAAATAGATCACTTATAATCTAAACCATATCTGGTATCGTATTAAGAGACGTATTCTATACGATTTTATACTTTGTTGAGTAGCCATCATCACTAAGGATTTACTATGAGCAACGTTGCTATTGATCAAAAAGTCCCATCTTTTACCGCTCAAGCCACTAGCGAGCAGACTGTTGAACTAGATGCACTGAAGGGCAAAAACATTGTTATCTATTTTTACCCTAAAGACAGCACCCCTGGCTGCACAACCGAAGGTCAAAACTTCCGCGACGCTATCGATCAGTTTGAAGCAGCAAACACCGTGATTTTCGGTGTTTCTCGTGACGGCATGCGCGCTCATGAAAACTTCAAAGCAAAACAAGAGTTTCCATTCGAGCTGATCAGCGACCCAGATGAAGAACTGTGCAAACTATTTGACGTAATCAAGCTGAAAAAGAACTACGGTCGCGAGTACATGGGCATCGACCGCTCTACGTTCTTGATTGATGCTGAAGGCGTATTACAACAGGAGTGGCGCACTGTAAAAGTTAAAGGCCATGTCGATGAAGTACTCGCTGCGGCTCAAGCACTATAAATCAGAATAACAGACACAAAAAAAGCGGTGTTTAAACACCGCTTTCTTCTAATTCTACAGGATGTTGCTTCGCCTTTGGCCAAGAACTCAAAATAGCTTTGATCAAAGTCGCTAGCGGAATCGCAAAGAACAACCCCCAGAATCCCCAAAGCCCACCAAAGACCAACACCGCTACGATAATAGCAACCGGATGCAGGTTTACCGCTTCAGAGAACAACAATGGAACAAGTGCGTTACCATCCAACGCCTGGATGATGCCGTACGCCACCATCAGGGTCATAAACTCACTACTCCAGCCCCACTGGAAGAAAGCAATCAACGCTACTGGAATCGTTACCAGTGCAGCACCAATATATGGGATCAGTACAGATAATCCGACCAAAATCCCCAGTAGCGCAGCATAGTTAATGCCCAAGAAGATAAAGGTAATATAGGTCACAGTACCTACTACGATGATCTCAATAGCCTTACCACGAATATAGTTGGCAATCTGATCATCCATTTCAGTCCAAACGCTGGTCATCATATCGCGCTTCTCAGGCAAAAATGATACCCACCACTTAGTCATAACTGCGCCATCTTTGAGGAAGAAGAAGACTAGTATAGGCACCAATACGAGATAGATCAGTAGCGCCATCACCCCAGTAATCGAGTTTAAAGAGAAGGTCACCACCAACTGCCCCATCTGCGATAGCTCAGCAGCAGCCAGGTCGATCAGCTCTAGAATACGAGCCTCCGATATAAACTCTGGGTATTTTTGCGGCAACAGAAGTAATACAGTTTGTATTTCCGACAAGATGCCGGGGAGTTCATTAAACAGATTTACCGCCTGACGCCAAGCCAGCGGCATAACGATCAAGAACAGCGCAGCCAAACCACCAACAAAAGCTAAAAAGACCAATATGACCGAAAGCAGATGTGGAACATTTAACTGCTTTAAGCGGTTAACCCCACCCTGCATCAAAAACGCTAGGATAATACCCGCAAAAACCGGCGCTAAAGCCTGACCTAAGGTAAGGATCACCAGCAATGCAGCACCTAACAAAACAAAGAGCAACAACGCCTCTTCGTCAGAAAAGTAGCGCTCTATCCATTTACTAAATATCTTGCGCATAAGAAACTCTGCTTAGCCTCGACGAATCAAATAAACATAAGGTTCCTGATCAGTGAACGATTCCAACAATTCATGGTCAGATTGATCGGTATAGGCTTTAAAATCTCTGATAGAACCACTATCAGTAGCGATAACTTTTAACACCTTTCCCGCTTCTAATTTATTTAGCGCTTGTTTAGCTTTCAGGAGCGGCAAAGGACAATTTAATCCAGACGCGTCTAATGTCTCGTCGAACGAATGTGTAGTCATTAACTTTTCTTAACGTAATTTTTGTTGTCGTTATCAATTAAGTTCAGCACTATATACCATTCTTGTTTGTATTAGCACGGGCTTTTTCGGATACCAGTATGCACAATGGACTTATTGCTTTCCTCTTAACAATTTTGTTAAGTGTTTCACCTTTAAGCCTGAAAGCAGATACCCAACTACCCGATATCGGTGGCAGTGGCTACAGCATTATCTCTCAGCAACAAGAGTACCTTTTGGGTCGCGCTTGGGTGCGCATGCTTCGCGGCAGCTCGCGCTTATATAAGGATGCCGTTGTCAGCCAATACGTCGAAGAACTCACTTGGAATCTAGTCACATATAGCCAACTCACGGATCGCCGCTTAGAAATTTTAGTGCTAGATAATCCTACCGTTAACGCGTTTGCAGCACCGGGTGGCATTATCGGTGTTCACACCGGTCTACTCCTTACAGCACAAAATGAAGCGCAGTTAGCCTCAGTACTCGCACATGAGCTAGCTCACTTAAGCCAACGCCATTTTGCTTCACAACTAGAAGAACAACGCCGCAATAAGCCATTTTTTATAGCCAGTTTATTAGGCAGTATCTTATTAGCCGCAGCAGATCCTGAAGCCGGCGTTGTCGGCATGCAATCGTCTATGGCAGCCTCCGCCTCCTCCCGCCTCTCTTTTAGTCGCCAGAATGAACGTGAAGCCGATTACATTGGCATGCAAACCCTGACGCAAGCAGGCTACGATCCAAAATCCATGGCCGATATGTTCAGTCAGCTACAGCAACAAGCGCGCTTTAGCCGTATACCGCCTGAATTTTTGCTAACTCACCCAGTCACACAGTCACGTGTATCTGACGCACTAAACCGTGCTGAAACAATCAATGTGATTAACGCCAAAGAAAACAGCATCCACTTTAATATCGCTAGTGCACGTATTCGCACCGGATACGCTAAAGATCAAAAACAGCTATTAGAGAAATACCTAAACACGCAAAAACAGCAGGACAACGACAGCCTAAGATACGCTATTGCCCATACTGCAATAGCGGTTAAAGACTTTGAGCTTGCACAAAAGAACATCAACCGCTTTAGTAAAAGCTTTAAAAGCCGCCTAAGCGCTCGTTTAATCAAAGCAGAACTTGAACTCGGTAAAGAGAACTACCCAGAGGCCGCGAGGCAACTGCAACATCTAAGAAACCTATTCCCGGGCAGCCAAGCGGTATCTTTTATTTACGCCGATACACAAATAAAGCTAAACCAGCCGCACCTAGCGGTACAAGCTTATGAAGACTTGGTCGAAAAAGACCCAAATGACAGCCGTGCATGGTACCTACTGGCAGAAGCCTACGGGTTAGCTGGTGATATAGTCGGCGTGCACGAAGCCCGAATTGAATATTTCTTGTTAACCGCCAATGTAGATAGAGCCTTAAGGCAGATAGATTATGCACTAAGAGAACCGACCATTAGCAATACAGAACGTGCGCGATTAGAGCAAAGACAGGAAGATGCTAAAGAGATCAGGGAATCATTGAAGTTGGATTATTAAAAAAGAAAAACGGGACTGATGAGTCCCGCTTTTTAATCTAGCTCATTTAGCAATTAGCTAACCGGCTGCCAACTAGACGCTAATACCGGCTGCAATTGATCCTTAACATTCTGAGGAATCTCCTCACCAACGCCATTCGGTGCATCAAATTGAGCCATGGCTTGAACCAGAGCATCTACTTTGGAATGATCCAGCACATTCCCTGAAGCTTTGATCTGTTCAACCTCATAGCTACTGCTAGAGTACCAACTCTGTATTTTCACCTGATCAGTCGAAGAGTTGAAATCAATCACCAAATCATTCCCAGAACGACTAAACCAAACGTTGTCATAAGAGATTGATTCTCCCAACACTAGTTGATCGTTTGAACTACTAGAACTTTCCTTGACGGTGTCCTGACCATCACCTTGATTGAAGTAGTAAATGTCGCTACCACTGCCACCTTCAAGATAATCATTACCCAACCCACCGGTAATTCGATCAGAGCCACTACCGCCTTTCAGGGTATCGTTGCCCGCGTAACCATACATATAATCAATCGCAGAAGAACCTGTCATACTGTTATCGCCTTCTGTGCCATACATGTTCTGAGCTTCACGATATAACTCATCATGAGTCAGCAACGAACCATCAGCAAATTGAACCTTTTCAATTCGATAAGCTGCGCTAGTCGATGTGAAAGCACTAATCAACTTAATGCTGTCTGTCGCCACACCCTCTGGATCAGTGATCGTCAGAAGAATGTCGTTTCCTGAACGCTGGATATTGATGTGTTCTTGCAGAATACCTTCTCCAAATACGATCTTATCCGTACCAGATGTTGAAGTATCTTTAATCACATCTTGACCGTCACCACGGTTGAAGTAGTAAGTATCACTACCACTGCTACCTTCAAGATGATCGTTACCCAATCCGCCAGTAATTCGGTCTGAGCCACTACCGCCTTTCAGGGTATCGTTGCCCGCGTAACCATACATATAATCAATCGCAGAAGAACCTGTCATACTGTTATCGCCTTCTGTGCCATACATGTTCTGAGCTTCACGATATAACTCATCATGAGTCAGCAACGAACCATCAGCAAATTGAACCTTTTCAATTCGATAAGCTGCGCTAGTCGATGTGAAAGCACTGATCAACTTAATGCTGTCTGTCGCCACACCCTCTGGATCAGTGATCGTCAGAAGAATGTCGTTTCCTGAACGCTGGATATTGATGTGTTCTTGCAGAATACCTTCTCCAAATACGATCTTATCCGTACCAGATGTTGAAGTATCTTTAATCACATCTTGACCGTCACCACGGTTGAAGTAGTAAGTATCACTACCACTGCTACCTTCAAGATGATCGTTACCCAATCCGCCAGTAATTCGGTCTGAGCCACTACCGCCTTTCAGGGTATCGTTGCCCGCGTAACCATACATATAATCAATCGCAGAAGAACCTGTCATACTGTTATCGCCTTCTGTGCCATACATGTTCTGAGCTTCACGATATAACTCATCATGAGTCAGCAACGAACCATCAGCAAATTGAACCTTTTCAATTCGATAAGCTGCGCTAGTCGATGTGAAAGCACTGATCAACTTAATGCTGTCTGTCGCCACACCCTCTGGATCAGTGATCGTCAGAAGAATGTCGTTTTCTGAACGCTGGATATTGATGTGTTCTTGCAGAATACCTTCTCCAAATACGATCTTATCCGTACCAGATGTTGAAGTATCTTTAATCACATCTTGACCGTCACCACGGTTGAAGTAGTAAGTATCACTACCACTGCTACCTTCAAGATGATCGTTACCCAATCCGCCAGTAATTCGGTCTGAGCCACTACCGCCTTTCAGGGTATCGTTGCCCGCGTAACCATACATATAATCAATCGCAGAAGAACCTGTCATACTGTTATCGCCTTCTGTGCCATACATGTTCTGAGCTTCACGATATAACTCATCATGAGTCAGCAACGAACCATCAGCAAATTGAACCTTTTCAATTCGATAAGCTGCGCTAGTCGATGTGAAAGCACTGATCAACTTAATGCTGTCTGTCGCCACACCCTCTGGATCAGTGATCGTCAGAAGAATGTCGTTTCCTGAACGCTGGATATTGATGTGTTCTTGCAGAATACCTTCTCCAAATACGATCTTATCCGTACCAGATGTTGAAGTATCTTTAATCACATCTTGACCGTCACCACGGTTGAAGTAGTAAGTATCACTACCACTGCTACCTTCAAGATGATCGTTACCCAATCCGCCAGTAATTCGGTCTGAGCCACTACCGCCTTTCAGGGTATCGTTGCCCGCGTAACCATACATATAATCAATCGCAGAAGAACCTGTCATACTGTTATCGCCTTCTGTGCCATACATGTTCTGAGCTTCACGATATAACTCATCATGAGTCAGCAACGAACCATCAGCAAATTGAACCTTTTCAATTCGATAAGCTGCGCTAGTCGATGTGAAAGCACTGATCAACTTAATGCTGTCTGTCGCCACACCCTCTGGATCAGTGATCGTCAGAAGAATGTCGTTTCCTGAACGCTGGATATTGATGTGTTCTTGCAGAATACCTTCTCCAAATACGATCTTATCCGTACCAGATGTTGAAGTATCTTTAATCACATCTTGACCGTCACCACGGTTGAAGTAATAGGTATCGCTATCAGCACCACCTTGAAGATTATCGTTACCGGCACCACCAGTAATACGATCATTTCCGGATTCACCCTTCAAGGTATCATCGCCAGAATAACCAAAGAGATAATCAGCTTTATTTGAACCAACGAGGCTATCGTTGCCTTCAGTACCGTACATGTTCTGAGCTTCACGATACATTTCATCGTGCGTCAGAACAGTACCATCAGCAAAATGAGCCTCCTCGATACGGTAAGCAGCACTGGTCGAGTTATGAGCATTATTGAGGGTAAGGCTATCCGTTGCTAGGCCTGCAGGATCTGTGAGCGTTAGGACAATATCGTAGCCCGAACGCGTAATCGTCACGTGCTCTCTAAGAATGCCTTCTCCGAAGATGATCTTATCTGTGCCTGATGTGGAAGTATCTTTAATCACATCTTGACCATCTCCGCGGTTAAAGTAATAGGTATCGCTATCAGCACCACCTTGAAGATTATCGTTACCAACACCACCAGTAATACGATCGTTTCCTGATTCACCTTTCAGCGTATCATCTCCTTCATGACCGTAGAGATAGTCACCTCCCGAACCAGCTTGGACAACATCATTGCCACCATAGCCATAGATATAATCCTTTGCGGAGGATCCTACTAGCGTGTCATTGCTCTCAGTACCATACATACTTTGAGTAGCCAAATACATATCATCGTGTGTAAGCACCGTCCCGTCAGCAAAATGAGCCTCCTCGATACGGTAAGCAGCACTGGTCGAGTTATGAGCATTATTGAGGGTAAGGCTATCCGTTGCTAGGCCTGCAGGATCTGTGAGCGTTAGGACAATATCGTAGCCCGAACGCGTAATCGTCACATGCTCTCTAAGAATGCCTTCTCCGAAGATGATCTTATCTGTGCCTGATGTGGAAGTATCTTTAATCACATCTTGACCGTCACCACGGTTGAAGTAGTAGATATCACTACCACTGCTACCTTCAAGATGATCGTTACCCAATCCGCCAGTAATTCGGTCTGAGCCACTACCGCCTTTCAGGGTATCGTTGCCCGCGTAACCATACATATAATCAATCGCAGAAGAACCTGTCATACTGTTATCGCCTTCTGTGCCATACATGTTCTGAGCTTCACGATATAACTCATCATGAGTCAGCAACGAACCATCAGCAAATTGAACCTTTTCAATTCGATAAGCTGCGCTAGTCGATGTGAAAGCACTGATCAACTTAATGCTGTCTGTCGCCACACCCTCTGGATCAGTGATCGTCAGAAGAATGTCGTTTCCTGAACGCGTAATCGTCACATGCTCTCTAAGAATGCCTTCTCCGAAGATGATCTTATCTGTGCCTGATGTGGAAGTATCTTTAATCACATCTTGACCGTCACCACGGTTGAAGTAGTAGATATCACTACCACTGCTACCTTCAAGATGATCGTTACCCAATCCGCCAGTAATTCGGTCTGAGCCACTACCGCCTTTCAGGGTATCGTTGCCCGCGTAACCATACATATAATCAATCGCAGAAGAACCTGTCATACTGTTATCGCCTTCTGTGCCATACATGTTCTGAGCTTCACGATATAACTCATCATGAGTCAGCAACGAACCATCAGCAAATTGAACCTTTTCAATTCGATAAGCTGCGCTAGTCGATGTGAAAGCACTGATCAACTTAATGCTGTCTGTCGCCACACCCTCTGGATCAGTGATCGTCAGAAGAATGTCGTTTCCTGAACGCTGGATATTGATGTGTTCTTGCAGAATACCTTCTCCAAATACGATCTTATCCGTACCAGATGTTGAAGTATCTTTAATCACATCTTGACCGTCACCACGGTTGAAGTAATAGGTATCGCTATCAGCACCACCTTGAAGATTATCGTTACCGGCACCACCAGTAATACGATCATTTCCGGATTCACCCTTCAAGGTATCATCGCCAGAATAACCAAAGAGATAATCAGCTTTATTTGAACCAACGAGGCTATCGTTGCCTTCAGTACCGTACATGTTCTGAGCTTCACGATACATTTCATCGTGCGTCAGAACAGTACCATCAGCAAAATGAGCCTCCTCGATACGGTAAGCAGCACTGGTCGAGTTATGAGCATTATTGAGGGTAAGGCTATCCGTTGCTAGGCCTGCAGGATCTGTGAGCGTTAGGACAATATCGTAGCCCGAACGCGTAATCGTCACGTGCTCTCTAAGAATGCCTTCTCCGAAGATGATCTTATCTGTGCCTGATGTGGAAGTATCTTTAATCACATCTTGACCATCTCCGCGGTTAAAGTAATAGGTATCGCTATCAGCACCACCTTGAAGATTATCGTTACCAACACCACCAGTAATACGATCGTTTCCTGATTCACCTTTCAGCGTATCATCTCCTTCATGACCGTAGAGATAGTCACCTCCCGAACCAGCTTGGACAACATCATTGCCACCATAGCCATAGATATAATCCTTTGCGGAGGATCCTACTAGCGTGTCATTGCTCTCAGTACCATACATACTTTGAGTAGCCAAATACATATCATCGTGTGTAAGCACCGTCCCGTCAGCAAAATGAGCCTCCTCGATACGGTAAGCAGCACTGGTCGAGTTATGAGCATTATTGAGGGTAAGGCTATCCGTTGCTAGGCCTGCAGGATCTGTGAGCGTTAGGACAATATCGTAGCCCGAACGCGTAATCGTCACATGCTCTCTAAGAATGCCTTCTCCGAAGATGATCTTATCTGTGCCTGATGTGGAAGTATCTTTAATCACATCTTGACCGTCACCACGGTTGAAGTAGTAGATATCACTACCACTGCTACCTTCAAGATGATCGTTACCCAATCCGCCAGTAATTCGGTCTGAGCCACTACCGCCTTTCAGGGTATCGTTGCCCGCGTAACCATACATATAATCAATCGCAGAAGAACCTGTCATACTGTTATCGCCTTCTGTGCCATACATGTTCTGAGCTTCACGATATAACTCATCATGAGTCAGCAACGAACCATCAGCAAATTGAACCTTTTCAATTCGATAAGCTGCGCTAGTCGATGTGAAAGCACTAATCAACTTAATGCTGTCTGTCGCCACACCCTCTGGATCAGTGATCGTCAGAAGAATGTCGTTTCCTGAACGCTGGATATTGATGTGTTCTTGCAGAATACCTTCTCCAAATACGATCTTATCCGTACCAGATGTTGAAGTATCTTTAATCACATCTTGACCGTCACCACGGTTGAAGTAGTAAGTATCACTACCACTGCTACCTTCAAGATGATCGTTACCCAATCCGCCAGTAATTCGGTCTGAGCCACTACCGCCTTTCAGGGTATCGTTGCCCGCGTAACCATACATATAATCAATCGCAGAAGAACCTGTCATACTGTTATCGCCTTCTGTGCCATACATGTTCTGAGCTTCACGATATAACTCATCATGAGTCAGCAACGAACCATCAGCAAATTGAACCTTTTCAATTCGATAAGCTGCGCTAGTCGATGTGAAAGCACTGATCAACTTAATGCTGTCTGTCGCCACACCCTCTGGATCAGTGATCGTCAGAAGAATGTCGTTTCCTGAACGCTGGATATTGATGTGTTCTTGCAGAATACCTTCTCCAAATACGATCTTATCCGTACCAGATGTTGAAGTATCTTTAATCACATCTT
This sequence comes from Neptuniibacter sp. QD57_21, assembly GCF_047778075.1. Classification (GTDB taxonomy): domain Bacteria; phylum Pseudomonadota; class Gammaproteobacteria; order Pseudomonadales; family Balneatricaceae; genus Neptuniibacter. The sequence goes on from NZ_CP180549.1 coordinate 2,200,244, forward strand.
GACCGTCACCACGGTTGAAGTAATAGGTATCGCTATCAGCACCACCTTGAAGATTATCGTTACCGGCACCACCAGTAATACGATCATTTCCGGATTCACCCTTCAAGGTATCATCGCCAGAATAACCAAAGAGATAATCAGCTTTATTTGAACCAACGAGGCTATCGTTGCCTTCAGTACCGTACATGTTCTGAGCTTCACGATACATTTCATCGTGCGTCAGAACAGTACCATCAGCAAAATGAGCCTCCTCGATACGGTAAGCAGCACTGGTCGAGTTATGAGCATTATTGAGGGTAAGGCTATCCGTTGCTAGGCCTGCAGGATCTGTGAGCGTTAGGACAATATCGTAGCCCGAACGCGTAATCGTCACGTGCTCTCTAAGAATGCCTTCTCCGAAGATGATCTTATCTGTGCCTGATGTGGAAGTATCTTTAATCACATCTTGACCATCTCCGCGGTTAAAGTAATAGGTATCGCTATCAGCACCACCTTGAAGATTATCGTTACCAACACCACCAGTAATACGATCGTTTCCTGATTCACCTTTCAGCGTATCATCTCCTTCATGACCGTAGAGATAGTCACCACCCGAACCAGCTTGGACAACATCATTGCCACCATAGCCATAGATATAATCAGCTTTATTTGAACCAACGAGGCTATCGTTGCCTTCAGTACCGTACATGTTCTGAGCTTCACGATACATTTCATCGTGCGTCAGAACAGTACCATCAGCAAAATGAGCCTCCTCGATACGGTAAGCAGCACTGGTCGAGTTATGAGCATTATTGAGGGTAAGGCTATCCGTTGCTAGGCCTGCAGGATCTGTGAGCGTTAGGACAATATCGTAGCCCGAACGCGTAATCGTCACATGCTCTCTAAGAATGCCTTCTCCGAAGATGATCTTATCTGTGCCTGATGTGGAAGTATCTTTAATCACATCTTGGCCATCTCCGCGGTTAAAGTAATAGGTATCGCTACCATCACCACCCTGAAGATTATCGTTACCGACACCGCCAGTAATACGATCGTTTCCGGATTCACCTTTCAGCGTATCATCTCCTTCATGACCGTAGAGATAATCACCACCCGAACCGGCTTGGACAACATCATTGCCACCATAGCCATAGATATAATCAACTTTATTTGAACCAACGAGACTATCGTTGCCTTCAGTACCGTACATGTTCTGAGCTTCACGATATAACTCATCATGAGTGAGCAATGACCCGTCAGCAAAAGCAACTCGTTCTATACGATATAATTCGGTACTTGAAGAAAATGCATATTTCAATGTGAGTCTGTCTGATGCGATACCATCAGGGTCAGCTATGTCTAATACGATATCCCCATCATTTCGGTAAATTGATACATGCTCACGCAAAATACCATCACCTAATATAATCCTATCGTTATTACTTTTAGTTGGATCACTTATTTGATCTTGCCCATCACCACGATTGAAAATATAAATATCAGATCCATGATCACCATTAAGAATATCATCACCTAATCCGCCAACAATGTAATCGTTTCCAGATCCTCCGTTTATTACATCGTCGCCGTCATTACCCTTTAAAGAATCATTCCCAAATGTACCTTTAAGAATATCGTTTTCATCCGTACCTAAAATTAACTCATGAGAATATTCATATAAAACAGGATCAAATTTGATAATGTCTAAACTGTTTTCAAAAGTCGTGGAATAAGATGAAATACCAATAAGTGTCTTAATTACGCCTTTTACGTACGTCTCATCTCCCAGCTCATGATGCTTCACAAGATCTTCACGCAAAAGAGAAAAATTAGGACTATAAGAAAGAGCTTCATTATTAAAATTGAGCTGAATTTTATCGAATGCCTCTGAGTACTCAACCTGGCTTATAATTTGAGAATAGACATACTGTTTGAATCGATTAAATTCAGTCGAGAGAACACCAGCAGCTTGCGGGCCTTGAACATGATCTTGACCAATGTTGTTTGAGTAAGGCCTACCAATCAATTTTTCTAGGGCAGCAACCTTCCTACCATCCATATAAACCCTGCCGTATTCATCACGACTATTTGGGTCGACATCAGATACACCAGTCCATTGGTAAATTATGTCATTCATCGATGACAGACGCTCAGCCGGCGACAGTTCGATGAAGTCTAAGATCATACTTTTAAGCACGTCATCTCTAGCCATTGCCTGTTGTAGGCTATGAACATTACCAAACGCATGTGCGTCAGGAAGCGCTTTTATCTCATCACTTAACTCTAGTAAATCAACTTCTTCCGTATCAGTTAAATTCACTCTAAACCAAACGTCTGCAGTATCAACTGAACTGCCATCAGCTGCTGTTGCTGTACTTATTTGCTCTAGTGTATTGCCTTTGCCGTCATCAATTAATATGTCTGAATAATTGGTGTTTAAAGACTGGATGCCGGCATTATCAAGCGTGGTCATTTCCCATTCTTGGCTTTTACCATCGCTATTAAGGTCACGCCATAACTTAAGACCCGCAGCTGCGGCTTCATCCAAATCCACTACACCATCATCATTGAGGTCTAACTCCTTAAGTGCCTCATAACCATTGGCAGCCTTAGTACCGCTCTCAATTACTGTATTATTACCAAAGAGTTCACTACCAGACGTTATCAGACCATCATTGTTTAGATCTCTGACTAATAAAGCATCGTCGCTATCGATCCACCCTGTGCGTTCCGCAAAACCGTTGGCATCAACATCAAAATGAATACCTTGTTTATGAGAAAGGGTTTCAATAACTCCATCGCGATCTAAGTCAATCGCAATAGGAGAACCTTTTGTCTTGGCTTCAGCAAAAGCATCAGAAGGATCTAGATTGTTCTGCTTGTCAACTGCCTCTTCGAGAAGGTCGCCTCTGTCTTCATATTCGAAGTCAATTTCATTGCCAGCAGTAGGAGTAGTCGCTTCACCTGTCCCTGAACTTTGGGAACCTTCAGCATCTGTTTCAGAATCATTAGTACTCGTCCCTGTTCCATCATTATCTGTATCTGAAGTAGTACCCGAATCACCAGTAGCAGCTCCTGAATCACCCGTTTCATTTGTTGCATTTTCAGCTGTATCAGCACACCGCACTCGCAATCTAATTTTGTTACCGGCGAATTGACCGTCTGTCATACGTATATCTAAAGATATAACTGGCTGACCACTAGCGAGTGTAGAGCTACCATGTCCAGCTAATACGCCGCCAAAGTTTAACCCCCCCCATATAAAATCAAGTTTTAAACCGCTAATTTCTGCATCTGAATACTGAGCTAGTAAATCCAATAAATCATTGTAAGAAGTCGCAACTAAATCATGCCCATCAAATAAAATGGAGCCAAGTTCAGTGACAGTGCCACTTACATTGCCATCGGAATTATTGGAAGAATCAGTACTACTCGAATCACCGTTGCCTGAATCGCTGCCACTATCGGGAGAAGGAGATGATAAAGATAGCTTCTCCTCTACCAAGCTCTCAAAGTCGATTGGGTTCGTGCGGTCAGCAAATTTAAAGGAGCTAACTACACCATTTGCACCGTTATTAATCCATATAGCTTCATTGAAATAGGTAAGTAATAGATCTTCGTCTCGAAACTCAAGAGAGACATCATCAAAATTGATACCGGAGCCAAAAACAATCGTGTTATTTTCGCCGTAGATGTCCGTTACACTGTCAGCAACACCGTCTACAAGTAGCGCATCACCTAGCTCAAAAAGGTAGGTATCATCTCCCAAACCACCTTCAAGGTAATCGACACCTGTCCCGCCAGTTAACTCATCATCACCGGATTCTCCAATGAGTGTATCGTCACCTGCACCACCATAAAGCTGGTCGTCACCAATATTATTCTCAGAATGACCATCATGATCACCATAAATGACATCGTCTCCCGAACCACCATAAAGATAATCGCTTCCACCTTGTCCTAAGATAGTGTCACTACCGTCACCACCAAAGACCCAGTCATCCGCATGAAAGACCTCATCAACAGATTTGGAGTCACCTGCGATAAAGTCATCGCCTTCCCCACCTTCCAGAGTATCGGCACGCCCACCGCCATAGATACTGTCATCACCTGCACCACCGACAATGTAATCCTCTCCATGGGCTGAGCCTTCGACAATATTTCCAGAGGCCGTGGTTATAAGGTCATCCCCTAGTAATTCATCATTACCTTCGCCACCATTGATGAAATCATCTCCACCTTGTCCAGATACGAAGTCATCTCCAGAGCCAGCGAAAATTGTATCGTTTCCATACTGTACAACATTCCAAGATCCCTGTGTTCTTAAGGTGTAACCATTAATATCTTCAACTAACCAGTCACCATCGTATGCAACCGCACCTGAATCAGCGTGAATAAAATCTCTACCTCCACCACCGTAGATAGTGTCATCACCTTCGCCGCCAGCTATACCATTTGTTGCTTGATCGCCAACTAATAAATCATTTCCAGCCCCACCAGAAAGCCAATCTGTTACAGCAGCAGAATTTTGTCCGTTAGCTTGTAGTATCGAAGTTAAATCTGATTGAGTATTCGCATAGATAACGTCGTCATCCTCCCCTCCAGAGAGAACATCTGCACCAACTCCTCCTTCTAATGTATCCAAGCCTGAACCAGCATGAATGATATCGTTGTCATCACCACCACTAAGGTAGTCGTTACCACTTCCACCTTTTATTTGATCACGACCAATACCACCAGTAACACTATCGTTACCACTCCCAGTATCTATATAGTCGTTACCACTACCACCATCGACTGTATCATCCCCAGAACCGGAGTAGGCTTCATCATCTCCCTGTCCAAGCTGAATATAATCATTGCCACCCAAGCTATGTACTAAGTCATTACCACCCAAAGCATTTAATAAATCACGCTCATCAGTGCCTTCAACTTCATCATCGTCGTGAGTTAAATCGGCTAGCGCTGGAGAATCCCCTTGCTCACCATCTGAAATTGCATCTAGCTCTACAATCTTTTGATTAATTAAATTAGTAAGATTAGTTTCTGCATTTTCTATATAGGCAGAGAGTTTTATATCTCTATCGGCATTATCTACCGCACTATCAGACAGGGTATCGATAGATTCATTATGAGCAGCAAGATTAATCAGTGATAAAGCTCCCCGCTCCCAATCATTGATTTTAACCAAAGAATCGTCGGTAACCACTTCAGTTTTTTCAGCAGCAACAGCATTTGAAACAACCACTAAAAGGCCATTAATAATTGTAGACAAATCGTTCTTAGCATCAGACTCAAGTTTATTTCTCACATAGAGTCTAACTTGATTTTTAGTAACATTCGCAATTTCCTGAACAGACCTTTCAAAACTTGACTTATAAGTATCCAATTTATTTTTTAGGATTATATTACTATCTGAATTATCGAAAGCTATTTTGGACTTATTGATTTCGGGGTATTTCAACTCATCGACTTCTTTCGATACTTTAGTTACAAAACCCAGCACATCTGTTTCACCAATAATTTCAAGTTCAGAATTGATAAACACTGATGATTCAAATTTACTTTGAGCTATCAGCGCATCAACGTCGCCCTCATGTAAAGATAAAAGCTCAGCTCCTACATATTCCTTTGCCAACATCAAATAATCATTGGAGATAGATTCAAGCTGAACATTAACTTCTCCATCAATATAAGAATCTAATTCCGGATCATAGTACCCTGAAAAAACATCCAGATAATCTATAAAGTTTTGATTATAAACATCAAGACCGTCAACCATTTTATTTTTAAACAGTTCAGCTTTATTTATAGCATCCATTAAAACAACAGATTGTTGCTCAAATAGACCTTTCTTATAACCTAAATCCAATGCTGCGCTTTCAATCTCAATTTCTAAATCTTGATAATCAACACCAATTAAGTCAGCTTCTTCTCTGAGTGAATTCACATAATTCAATAATGAATCATTTCTTATATCTGGTAATGTCTCATTAATAAATTCATCAAATATTTCCTCTCGCTCTTGCTCTATTTGTTCTAATACTGATTCGAAATCACCAACAACAGATTCCATCTCATGTATTAAGGCTAATAAAGATTCTATACTCGACGCTATTGTCGACTGAAAGCCATCAGGAACTGAGCCTTCAACCACTACAGAACCCGCAGCTAATGTTAAACTTACCGTTGTAGCTGCAACAGCAACTCCTAAAGCAAGCACAACCAAAGCAGGTCCTGTTACTATCCCTGCAGTGACAACTGCGCCAGCTGCCAACAACCCTGCCACATCTGATTCGATAGATAGCAAAGTACTATATTGGATAGCTTTTTTGTCCTTTAATTCTTCGTTTGCGTTTCGAATACCATTTGTTAAAGACGTAACATCTACAGCAATTGAAGTAACCGGATTCACTCTGCTCATAGAGGTTAATGCCGTTTCCCCAATAACAACAGCTCCTGTCGCATAATTAAGAGCAGCATGATAAGGATCACTATGGCTACCTAATATCACCGAGTCGATATATTGACTACTTTTAACAGAACCTTCTGCAGCTCCAACCATCACATCTTTTACAGCATTAGCACTAACAATAGAACTGGCCATTTAATCTTCCTTAATCAATTCATAGTCAATTAAATAATTTACTTTCATGAATTCATGATATTTAAGTTCGTAACATTCGCTTACTTCTATATTCAATCTATTAAATCTACTTCTCGATGATGTTTTAAAGAAATAGCGCTCACCATCGATCAAAAAATAGACTCCAACATTACGGCCCTCAGACCTACTTTCAAAACACCCTTCTGATGAACTCATTCCTTTGTAATATGAAATTTCATACCCAACAGTACAAAACAAAAAAATTAATACCGAAATAAGTACAAACCATGTATTTATACTAACCTTCTTTAAATTTACTGGCTCTGTTAACAAATAAAGAGCAATCACAAAAGAGAAAACCAAAAAAATAAAGTAAACCATCACCTTTCAACCAAACTTTCATCTTTATATCTCAACAAAGGTGCCAAAATATATTCAATCAAATAGCGCTTACCTATTTTAATTTCCGCACTTACACCCATCCCCGGCACTAACTCAACATTTCTTCCATCAACGTTTAAACTATTTTTCGCTAACAAAACCTTGGCTTTATATATAAGCCCTCTTTGCTCATCTACAGTGGCATCGGTCGAGATAGTTTCTACACGGCCATCAATTACGCCGTATTTGGTAAATGGGAAAGTGTGAACTTTTACTTCTGCGACTTGATCGGCATAAACAAAACCTATGTCCTTATTTTCTAACCACGCTTCAACTTCCAGCTGCTGGTTTTCAGGTACGATTTTCATTAGCGGCTGTGCTTCTGTGACAACACCACCGATGGTATGGATAGCCAACTCTTGCACAATGCCATCGACCGGAGATGTAAGAATCTGCTTCTTATTCAAATCTTTAGCTTTATTCAACTCTTCTTGGAGGGTTAGATATTCACGGTCTGTTTGTAGGAGCTCTTGCAAGTTTTCACTACGGTAGCGAGCAATTAAACCTTTACGCTGCTGTTTGAGTTCGTCTATCTGGGCTAATAACTGTTGGTTACGTGCTCTTGCACCAATGAGGTCTTGCCGTTGTTCTACCCGTTGTTGCTCAAGCTCCAGGTACTGAACCTTAGCCACCATCTTTTTCTGCATCATTTTTTTAAGGGCAGATACACGCTGACTAATGAGCGGAAGCGTGCCTTTAAGCTTGTTTATCAGCGCAAAGTTAACTTGCTGTTCAGCCTTTTTATCAATCAGGAGCTGATCGATACGCGCTTGTTCTGCGCGATAGTTTTCTTGTTGTTGAATGAGCAATAACGCTTGCTGCTGTTGTTGGTATTCCGGAGCTTCAGGCCAAATTTTAGTTTCTATGGATAGAAGATCAGGAGTTTGTACCAATTGCTGTGGCTGAGTGGAGTTTTGCGCAGCAGCGAAGGCTTGATCCAAATAGGCTTTAAAGTAAGTTAAACGCTGATGATTAAGACGGTTTTGAATAATTTCTTGTTCAAAACGCTTTTGGTTTGCACTGGTTTGCCCTCGGTCCAATTCGATCAGTGCTTGACCAGCTTTAACAATTTGGCCGTCTTTTACTAATATTTTTGATACAACACCACGCTCATACGGCTGGATCTGTTTAACTTGGCCTGAAGGAATAATTTTCCCTTCTGCTGTCGCAACAATATCGACCTCACCTAGACAAGCCCAAACAAGACCAATCGTGAACAGTGCCAGTAGCACCCATGCGGTTATGCGGCTGGCCGGGTGCGGTGGTTTCTCTTTGATCTCAAGCGCAGCTGGAAGGAAAGCCAGTTCCTGACGGGCTAGGTCGTTATCGCCCATGGTAGAACGCTCTTCCCAGCGTTGTTTTAGTGAATTCATCCATTTCATGCTGTTTATTCCCTGATACAGCGTTAATCCGTTTTATCAGCCTTTTGCGCAAGGCCCTAAGAAGCTTGAAGCTTTCTCTTTACTCTCTAGGTATAGATTCCAGCTTTCGCTGAAATGACAGTAAAGGCATTACCTTCTAGATGATCTAAGTACTTTCAACCGGCCTTAAAGGCTTACCTATACCGCTTTGCATACTATGTAACTGATGGTAATACCCTTGTTGTTTAATCAAGGCATCATGGTTACCACTCTCTACGATACGACCTTTATCCATCACGATAATGCGATCACATTGACGTACCGTACTAAGGCGGTGCGCAATGATAAATACCGTACGGTTTTTACAGATTGAAGCCATGTTGTGCTGGATTATCCGTTCGGATTCATAATCCAGCGCACTGGTCGCTTCATCAAAAATAAGGATACGAGGATTAGTAATCAATGCTCGAGCTATTGCTATACGCTGGCGTTGACCACCCGACAAATTGCAGCCATGCTCACCTACAGAGTTATCGTAGCCTTCTGGTAGCTCTAAGATAAACTCATGCGCCCCCGCCAACTTAGCCGCTTGCACCACGGCCTCCATTGGCAGCCCCGGGTTAGCTAAGGCAATGTTTTCACGCACACTGCGGTTAAACAGGAAGTTCTCTTGCAGAACTACACCGATATTACGACGCAGCCATGCGGTATCGACCATTGCTAGATCTACACCATCAATCATCACACGACCGCCTTCTGGCACATACATACGTTGTATGAGCTTAGTAAGGGTACTTTTACCTGATCCAGAACGGCCGACAATACCTATCACCTCGCCCGGTTTAACCTGTAGCGAGATATCATTCAGTATACGCGGCCCATCTGGACGGTAACGGAAGTTTATATGCTCGAAATTCACCTTACCTTGTAGTTGTGGCAATGTGCTGCGGTTAGGGTTATACCCCGGCTCCGTTGGTGTATTGAGAATATCACCCAAGCGTTTGACTGAAATACCCGCTTGCTGGAAATCCTGCCAAAGCTGAACAAGCTTAAGAATCGGACCAGAAACACGCCCAGCAATCATATTAAAGGCCACAAGCTGACCAACGGTAAGGTGACCATCAATTACCAAATGTGCACCGTACCAAATAATCAACACCGTAGTGACCTTACTGATAAAACCAGCAATCTGGTTAGCGATGTTATTGAGGTTTTGGGTACGGAAGGAAGCGGTGACATATTTAGACAGCTGATCTTCCCACTTACGCTGCATTTGCGGCTCAACCGACATCGCTTTAAGCGTTTCCACACCGGTAACAGACTCAACCAGAAATGCCTGATTTTCTGCGCCATGCTTAAATTTTTCATCCAAACGGTGGCGTAGTATCGGCGTGATAAAAATAGAAAGTGCTATATAAAATGGAATCGTCAGCAGAACAATAATGGTTAAGGTAGGACTGTAAAACCACATCACCGCAAAAAACACGATGGTGAAAAACAGATCGATCACCAGTGTTAACGCAGTACCGGTAATAAAGTTACGGATAGTATCCAGTTCACGCACACGCGCCACACTTTGACCGACCTGTCGTGATTCAAAGTAGGACAGCGGCAAAGAGACAAGATGGTTAAATAACCGCGCTCCAAGTTCTACATCCACTCGGTTCGTAGTATGAGCAAATACGTAATTACGTAAACCACCCAAAATCGCGTCAAATATAGCAATGGCGACAAATCCAAAGGCCAATACATCAAGCGTGGTAAAGCCTCTATGCACTAGGACTTTATCCATTACCACCTGAAATAAGAGCGGTGTTGCTAGCGCAAACAACTGTAGGAAGAAGGAGATTACAAAAACTTCTGCAAAGAACTTTTTATATTTTAATAACGCCGGTATGAACCACTTAATATCAAACTCTTTAAAACTGGTAAGCAGGCCTTCCCGCTTACTAATCAGAATCACTTCTCCGTTCCAGATCTCATTGAGCTCATCCTCAGTCAATGAATCCGGTTGGTTTTTATCTGCAAACAAGACCAGCGCTTTGCCCTGCCCCAATTGAGATTGATCGCCGTCAGGCTGATCGACCTCATTACCACTTAACTCGGAGGCTTGCGCAACTTTGGCTAAAACAAAATACTGGCCATCTTTACCTTGCAAGATAGCAGGTAAAACAGCGTTATTGAGTTTATTAAATGTGAGTTGGGACTGACGGGTTTTAAACCCTAAAGATTTTGCAGCACGGAGAATTTCAGTACTGCTAAAGTGTTCGCCGGGTACAGCAAATTGATGCTGAATCTGAGGCTCTTCAGCGGGTAACTGGTGAAAACGTGCAATGGTAATTAGCGAACGTAGACCTGTGTCTACTACAGACTCTGCCTGTGTTTCCATACTGGCGACAACTTATCCTTGTTGATTTATATCAACAAGGATAAGCAATCACCAAAATAATTACAACTTTTGATTTGACAGATCCAACCTTAGGGACTACCGATTTATACACCCACCCAAAACGCACGCAATAAAAAAACCCGCTTTCGCGGGTTTCTAATTTACTTATTCAGCTCTGCCGAGAAATCGAGCATTCGCTGTAGAGGCTTACGCGCATCGACGATTAAGGATTCATCGACATGAATCTCATCTTGCCCTGTTTCTAGTGCGTGAAGCACGCTCTCTAGACCGTTCATCGCCATCCAAGGGCAGTGGGCACAGCTTCGGCAAGTTGCACCAGAACCACCGGTAGGCGCTTCGATAAACTGCTTACCAGGCGCTGCTTGCTGCATTTTGTAGAAGATCGCTTTATCCGTCGCAACGATAAACTGCTCATTTGGCAGATCACGTGCAGCATTGATAATTTGCGTAGTAGAGCCGACCGCATCCGCAATCTCTACGACCGAATCTGGTGATTCTGGGTGAACCAGTACCGCAGCATCTGGGTAAACCTTTTTAAGATCTAGAATACCCTGCGCTTTAAACTCTTCGTGTACGATACAAGCGCCATCCCACATCAGCATCTCAATACCTGTTTGACGCTGTACGTAAGTGCCTAGGTGCTTATCTGGCGCCCAGATAATCTTTTTACCTTGATCCGCCAAGTGCTCAACAACTTGTAGTGCAATACTGGAAGTCACCACCCAATCGGCACGCGCTTTTACTGCGGCAGAAGTATTAGCATAAACAACCACTTCGTGGTCCGGATGAGCATCACAAAATGCGGAGAATTCTTCGATTGGACAACCAATATCAAGAGAACAAGTCGCTTCAATTGTTGGCATAATTACGCGCTTTTCAGGCGTAAGGATCTTAGCCGTTTCGCCCATAAATTTAACACCAGCAACAACCAACGTGCTAGCAGAATGAGCATTACCAAAACGCGCCATCTCTAAAGAGTCAGATACACAGCCACCCGTTTCATCAGCTAACTGCTGCAAAACTGCTGAGGTGTAATAATGCGCTACCAGACAAGCATCTTTCTCTTTAAGCAGTTTTTTGATCTTCTGCTTATACTCTTCAACTTGCTCTATGGTCATATCTAGAGGCAAGTGTTCTTTAGCGAAGTGCTCCTGCACGAGGATGCGATCTGAAATATCCTGTTGGCTCAACATGTGACGTAATACTCATAAGTTGTACTGATCGACTACCTGCTCACCTAGGTAGCTTTATTACCTGAGGATCACCCAGATAAAAATTAGGGGACGTAGTATAACATAGAGATACTAGTAGCTAGAAGTTACTTACTGGCTGATAAAAAGTGATAACTAGAATGCAACAAGTGAGTTGCTAAACGCAACGCTAAGTCTTTTTCTACAAGCGAAGCGATCTCTAGCAGCGCAGCTGCGTCCTCTAGCCACAAAGTGGCGTCCTAAACGGCGAAGCCGTGCTGATCTTCAGACATAAAAAAACCAGCTCGAAGGCTGAAGTTTTTAAGTGGTGGGTCGTATAGGATTACTTTGCCCTTCGGGCCAGCGTCGCAAGCTCCGCTGTTTTCTACAGGCTTCGCCTTCCGAATCGAACCTTTAACGGTTCTCATCCTATACAACGAGTATCTTTTAGGCATAAAAAAACCAGCACATAGGCTGGAGATTTTAAGTGGTGGGTCGTATAGGATTCGAACCTATGACCAATTGGTTAAAAGCCAACTGCTCTACCGACTGAGCTAACGACCCACACAGAGGACGCGTATTTTACGTATCCTTAATGCAAAAGCAAGGCTTTTTTATTGATATCGGGTTGGATCTTCCAAGCCAGCATCAACAAAGCCTTTTGCACGTAAACGACAACTGTCACACGCACCACACGCCTGGCCTTCATCGTCTGCTTGGTAGCAAGAAACCGTTAAACCGTAATCAACACCCAGACGAGTACCCTCTTGGATGATCTCTTCTTTGGTCAGGTCGATTAGTGGTGTTTCAATCTTGATTGGATCACCGCTAACACCACGCTTAGTCGCAAGATTAGCCATGGTTTCGAAGGCAGCGATATATTCTGGGCGGCAATCAGGGTAACCAGAGTAATCGACTGCGTTTACACCAATAAAGATCGCATCAGCTTCTAGCACTTCTGCCCAACCTAACGCCAAGGACATGAAAACCGTATTTCGTGCCGGAACGTAGGTCACCGGAATTTCGTCGGTTTCCTCTTCAGGAACATCGATACTGTGGTCTGTTAGTGCTGAGCCACCAAAGTCTTCTAAGTGAAGACGAATAACACGGTGCTCGGCCGTATTCAGTTGCTTGGCAATTTTCTTAGCCGCGTTTAACTCAGTTAAAGAGCGCTGACCGTAATCAAAGCTCAATACATAACAGCTGTAGCCGCGTTCAGCAGCCATTGCCAGCGCTGTTGCCGAATCCAGACCACCAGACAGCAACACCACTGCTTTTTTTGAAGCAGAAGAATTCATGTGTATTCCAAAGATTGATTAGAGCTGACGCTTAAACTCTTTAGCTAAGCGAACTGCATCAGAATCAGGGTATTTATTGATTACCAGATCAAGGTATTCAGTTGCCTTAGCCATGTCACCTAACTGATTGTAGATGATACCAAGCTTATACGCTGCATCCGGTGCTTTAGGGTTATCCGGGAACTGGGTTAACACCTGCACGAATGATTCACGCGCTTGTTCAGGCTTTTGCTCAGCTAAATGAATCTCACCCAACCAGTAATAAGCATTAGGTAGACGTACACTTTGCGGGTAATCCTTCACAAAAGCAGAGAATGCTTCAGCAGCTTTTGGGAAGTTTCTTAGCTTAACCAGACCAAAGGCTTCTCGGTAGGCCTGTGCATCACCCGCTGATGGCGCTAGAGGCGCTACATCTGCTGGCACTTGCGGTCTAGATACCGACGAATCGCCCTCTAACACAGGCGCGTTATCAGCACCTAACTGACCAGTTGTAGCTGGCGGTGTTAAAGCAGGATCTCTTAAAGCGGTGATACGACCATCTAGATCACGATAGCGTTCTAGCTGCTGGCGTTCCATCTGCTTTAGACGGTAATCTTGCTGCTCTACTTGACCACGTAGAGAACGCACTTCGTCCTGCAACTGCTGGACAATAAGTATCAGTTCACTGTTTTTAGAAGCCGAGTGAGCATTGTAGGAAGGTTGTTGAACATTGGCAGGCGAATCGCCAACACCCAACTCAATAACGGGTACTTCTTCTGCTACAACATTAGCGCTGATCGCCAGCGCTAATGCAGTAGAAAGAACGGTAGAGTTCGAAGTCATAAATTAACGAGATACGTACTTCAGTTCCACACGACGGTTCTGGCTCCAGCTAGATTCGCTGTGGCCCAAATTCGCTGGCTTTTCTTCACCAAAGCTAACAGTTTCGATCTGAGAAGCAGATGCACCGTTAACCTGCATAAAACGAGAAACCGCCTTAGCACGACGCTCGCCTAATGCGATGTTGTACTCACGAGTACCACGCTCATCGGCATGACCTTCCAGCACAACCTGAACTGATGGATTAGCAGCAAGGTAAGCTGCATGCTTCTCTAGATCAGCAAAGCCGCCTGCTTTAACTACTGATTTATCGAAATCGAAGTAGAAAACAGTTTGTAGGTTAGCAACAGAATCCATAGAAGAGCCGGAAACTGAACCCTGATTAACACCTTGTGTAGTGCCTGTATCAGTACCTGTAGTTGCGCCACCTTCAGTAGATGAACCACCTGTAGAACAACCTGCTACCCATGCTACGGATAGCGCTAGTGCAGCTGCTTTAGTTACGTTGGAAGCTCGCATTGATCACTCCTGTATATTTGCTGGTCTTCCCAGCAAGCAAAATATTATTGAATGCCGCCATGTCCAAATCTGAACATAAGTTAATGTCTATAAACTTTTATTGCAAGTAGGGGCTCCATGCTGGTTCCCTAACGTCACCACTACTTGCCGGTAAAATGAAGCGCACACCACCATCTAAGGTAACGCCGCCCAAGACCCCTCTTACACCTTTTTGCGTAGCATACAGAATAATGCTGCCATTAGGCGCAATGGTTGGGGACTCATCTAAAAATGTATCGGTCAGGATATCTAAACGACCCGTTTTAAGATCCTGAACTGCAATTCTGAATACGTTATCTACGCCACGGTGAACCATCGCCAAGAAACGACCATCCTGAGTCAAACGACCACGGGAGTTATAGTTACCTTCATAAGTTACACGCTCTAACTGACGTGTTGGCAGATGAATACGATAGATCTGCGGCTGACCACCACGGTCAGAGGTAAAGATAAGTGACTGACCATCAGGCGACCAAGAAGGTTCCGTATCGATGCCATAATGGTGAGTAATTCGTGCCAGGCTACGAGAACGCAGGTCTAGAACATAAACCTCAGGGTTACCATCTTTAGATAACACTATCGCAAGTTTATTACCGTCAGGTGACCAAGCAGGCGCACCATTCAAGCCTCGGAACGACTGAACCTTTTCACGCTTACCTGTTGCTAAATACTGAATGTAGATAGCAGGCTTACCGGATTCAAAAGACACATACGCCAATTTAGACGCATCACGAGACCAAGCCGGAGACATTAGCGGCTCGCTCTGTTCACGAATGGTAATTGGACGCGCACCATCGGAATCAGCCATCTTCAAACGATAGCGACCTTTACCACCACCAAACTGCTGAGCTGTTACGTAAACGATACGAGTTGAGAATGCACCGCGAACACCGGTTAGCTTTTCGTACACCATATCCGAGATATAGTGAGCAATATCACGCATATTCGCTTGGTTACCTGATACACGCTCCGCAAGTAGCTGCTGCTCTTTCAGTACATCGTACAACTCAAACTCTACTTTTAGCTCTTTACCCTCTGATGGCAACTGACGTCCAATTAATAGAAACTCAGTTTTGCTCACGCGCCAATCGCGGAAGTAAACCTGATCACGTTTGTTTGGAAAGCTCAGCATATTGCGGCGATCCATCATCGAGAACAGACCGGTACGGCCTAAGTCATCAGATACAATCTGCGCAATATCTTCTGGCAGAGCGAAACTACCATCCCAAGAAAACGGCACTACAGCAACCGGCGTTGGCTCATCAATACCTTGGGTAATTTCGATAGCCAAATCACCTTCAGCGATTACGGAAACCGAAAACAACAGCGCAAATGTAGCTAATACTCGCTGTAAAACTCTGTTCATTTAGTTCTCCTTAAACACATAGCCGCCATACCAATTTAAAACAGGCTTAATTCCGTAGATCTTCAGGACGGAAACGCAATACACGCTTACGGAAATAGCGATCAAACACAATCGAATCCATCTCCTGAAGTTTTTCAAATACTTGTACACGCTCAATCGCACGTAAAGCATCGTTATCGAAGCGAGCATCACCACTCGATTTACTTACATACAGATCATTCACACGACCTGATGGCAAGAAATGTACGGTAATTTCTACAACCATACCATTTCGTGCAGTCGGTGATCGACGCCAGTTACGGGTAATCTGTGAAACTATATACGCTTCATAACTCATCGCAGCAGCACGCTGTTCTTCAGCTTGCAGAGCCGCCTCTTCAGCCTGTAACGCCTGCATTAGTGCTTCGTTACGTGCTTTTTCTTCTGCTTGTTTTTTCGCTGCAGCTTCAGCGTTTCTTTTCTTCTCTTCGGCCGCTTTTTTCTCAGCGTCTTTACGTTTCTTTTCGTCGGCTTTACGCTTTTTTTCAGCTGCGGCTTTCTTTAAACGATCTTGCTCAGCTTTCTTTTTAGCTGCTTCTTTTTTACGTTTTTCGTCAGCTTTACGCTTCTTTTCAGCCTCAGCTTTCTTTTTCTCTAGCTGTTTTTTCTTTTCAGCTTCTTTCTTAGCTTTTTCCTGCCTACGCTTTTCGTCCGCTTTACGCTTCTTATCTTCTTCAGCTTTGCGGATTTGATCCGCCTTCTGCTTGGCCTTAGCTTCAGAGGCTTTTTTACGCTGAGCAGATAGCGTGGTCAGGTCGACAATCTGCGCCTGAACATGACGAGGGACTTTACGCTCCTCCTCTTTGTGCTCAAACCAGCTCTGTGCCAACAAAACCACAACAAATATATGAAGTATGACAGCAAGGACTGTAGGAAGAAGATAACTACCCGGTCGCAAAATCAACCCCTACTCCGTCACCAAGCCTACGCTCGGCGCGCCTGCTTTCTGTAGCAAAACCATCAACTGCACAACCGAATCGTAATTTACATTACGATCACCGCGTACCAGCAGCATTTTCTTGGGGTTACTTGCTAAAATTTTAGCCACACGATCCTGAACAACATCAGCCGTAACCGCTTCTTTAGGGTCACCACCAATATCGATAAAGTATTCACCTTCTGAATTAACCGTCACGATAACCGGTTCATTATCTTCGTCATCGACAGGCTCCGCCGCTGCTTTAGGCAGATCAACATTAACGCCTTGCGTCAGCATGGGTGCCGTCACCATAAAGATCACCAAGAGCACCATCATGACATCAATGTAAGGCACTACATTGATATCAGCGTTTAACTTACGTTTTTTCTTATGCCGTCTGATCATCGATCACACCCGCTTAGTTGGATGCGTGCATACGACGATGCAAGATAGAAGAGAATTCGTCAGCAAAGGTTTCGTAGTTACCTAACAGATACTCAACCTGCGCAGAGTAGCGGTTATAAGCAATTACGGCTGGAATCGCAGCAAATAGACCAATCGCTGTAGCGATCAAGGCTTCAGCGATACCAGGTGCTACAGCGGACAATGTTGCTTGATGAACATTCGCCAAACCACGGAAGGAGTTCATAATCCCCCATACGGTACCAAAAAGGCCGATATAAGGGCTGGTAGAACCTACTGTTGCAAGGAATGGCAGGTGCTTTTCTAGCTTATCTTCTTCCCGTGCTAGGGCTACACGCATACTACGCTGTACACCGTCCATTACTGAATCGGGATCATAACCCGCTTGCTGAGTTAGACGCGTATATTCTTTGATACCAGCACGAAAGATATTCTCGGCACCACAGTCAGAATTTGGTTCGTGATTAATTTCACGGAAAAGTTGGCCAAGATCGACACCAGACCAGAAGCGATCTTCAAAGTTACGAAGTGATTTACGCGCACTACCTAACACCGATTGGCGTTGAAAGATCATCACCCAAGAAAGTACTGACGCTAATAAAAGCATTAACATTACTAGTTGAACCACGATACTTGCGTCGGCAACCAGACTCCAGATCGACATTTTTTCGACCACAGCACTTCCCTCTAAAAATTTGGTACAGGATATAATTTACCGGCTTTGTGATTCGTCAAAAACCAATAAGTTCCATCCATTTAATAGATAAAAAAATGAAGGCACAACAATAACAGTCATGGCGATTAATACAAGGAAAAACCAGCGTTTGAATTAGCTGTTTGTAAGGGTGTTGCCAGCCATCAGATTAGATAGCTGGCGAATAGATCTAGGCGATTTTCTTTAACGCAGATTCGTGAATAGATTGGCAGCGAATACAGCGTGATGCAGTAGGATTAGCCTTAAGACGTGTAAGCTCAATCTCTTCACCACAGTTGATGCATTCTCCAAAACTACCCTCTTCAATACGCTTAAGCGCAGCTTGGCATTCAGCTATTTCATCATGGTGACGTTGGAGCGCTTCAAACTGCCGTTCCAATTCAACAGTATGCTCGACTTCTTCACCAATATCTCGCACTTCGGACACAGAAGTGGATGAGATTTGATCTCGCAACTCCTCTTCGAGCTCGGCTTTCAGCTGAATAAGTAAACGATTAAGCTCAAGTCGGAATGCAGTAATCTCTGCATTACGAAGTATGGCCGTCATATTGTTACCTGTTATTTTTTTCAGTTATTTGGCAGGCATATTAGACGGCTTTTCTTCTGTCGTATCTTGATTGATGTCAGATTAACCAACAAATCCTATTTTTTATAGGGTTTATTGATCCAGATCGTATTTTAAGCCTCTTCGGGCTTGGCGATTCCGAAGTGCTGGTAAGCATGATCAGTTACAACACGACCACGCGGCGTGCGCATCACAAACCCTTGCTGAATTAGATAAGGCTCTAGCACATCTTCAATGGTGTCACGCTCCTCACTAATTGCAGCAGCAAGGCTTTCTACACCGACAGGACCGCCACCAAATTTTTCAATCATAGTCAGCAACATACGACGATCGAGATGATCGAAGCCATGGTGATCGACGTTCAACATATTCAGTGCACGATCGGCGATATCGCTATCAATTACACCATCACCTTTTACTTCTGCGTAATCACGGGCACGGCGTAACAAACGGTTAGCAATACGCGGCGTACCGCGAGAGCGTTTTGCCACTTCGCACGCACCTTGCGTATCGATTTTAGTACCCGAAAGATCAGCTGATCGAGCAACGATACTGGTCAGATCTTCAACGTTATAAAACTCTAAGCGCTGCACAATACCGAAACGATCACGCAACGGAGAGGTCAGCAAACCTGCGCGTGTTGTCGCACCTACTAATGTAAATGGAGGTAGCTCTAACTTGATAGAACGTGCTGCAGGGCCTTCACCAATCATAATATCCAGCTGGTAATCTTCCATTGCTGGATAGAGCACCTCTTCAACATTCGGGCTTAGACGGTGAATTTCATCGATAAAAAGAACGTCATTTGGCTCAAGATTGGTCAACAACGCAGCAAGGTCCCCTGCTTTTTCAAGCACCGGGCCAGAAGTAGTTTTGATCTCCGAGCCCATTTCATTGGCAATGATGTTCGCTAAAGTTGTTTTACCCAAACCTGGCGGGCCAAATATCAAAGTATGATCTAACGCCTCATTACGCATCTTTGCCGCTTGGATGAAGATCTCCATCTGCTCACGAACAACAGGCTGGCCAACGTAATCCTCCAACGCTTTAGGGCGGATAGCGCGATCATGCGCTTCTTCTACTGGGTTACTTAAAGGCGAGATAAAACGATCAGCTTCAATCATAATTTTTTACTCTATTAACCAACCATGGAGCGTAAAGCAACGCGAATAAGATCTTCACAGCTCGCACCAGAACCAAGCGATTTATGCGCCTGCTCAATCGACTTAGTTGCCTGAACCGGCTTATAGCCCAACGCAACCAATGCACTTTCAGCTTCAGCGCGGTTATCACTAACCGTTTCGAATGACGCCATATCGGGGCCATCTGCTGCCGACAACTGAAACTCATCCGAAGATTCCAACCCAAGCGCTTTAATCTTGTCTTTCATCTCTACAATTAAGCGTTCAGCTGTCTTCTTACCAACACCCGGCAACTTAATCAAAGACGCGGTATCACCATCATTTACGCAACGCACGAACTCAGTTGTAGAAATACCGGACAGGATAGTGATCGCCAATTTCGGCCCAACACCATTAGCCTTAATCAAGGTTCTAAAAAGCGAACGCTCTTGCTTATCGATAAAGCCATAAAGTAACTGCGCATCCTCTCGTACAACAAAGTGAGTAAAGAGGGTCACCTGTAATCCAACTTCAGGTAGTCGATAAAATGTGTTCATAGAAGCTTCCACTTCGTAGCCCACACCATTTACATCAATCACTAACTGTGGAGGCTGCTTTTCTAACAACTCACCTTTTAATCGACCAATCACTTACTTTTTATCCTTATCCAATTTTTCGAGCTTATGACCTGCCACAATAAATTCAGGCAACCTGAGATCTGCGAACATCGCAGCCATACGCAATACAAAGATGATTACCATAGAGATCAGCGCGACTGGCTGCCCAGGAATATACGACTGAAACACCACAAAAAATACCGAGCCTGCTAATGCACAGGTCGCATACAGCTCACCATCTCGCTGTAAAATCAGCGGTATCTGCCCAGTTAAAAGATCTCGGATCATACCACCAGCACAACCGGTGATAACGGCCATCATTACAACAATAATCGGTGGCAAACCAAGACCTAAGGCTTTTTCGGCACCTAACACGGCAAACAACGCCAGCCCCATAGCATCCAACACTAACAAAGTGCGTCGAGGGTACTGAATATATCGACAAACAAAGAAAGCAACGACCGCAGATATAATTGCAGTCCATAAATAAGAGGTATCAGCCACCCACACAACAGGATGAATATCTAAGGTAATATCGCGAATCGTGCCGCCACCTAAAGCCGTCACTATCGCTAAAACAACCACTCCTAGAATATCCAACTGCTTACCTTGAGCTGCTAATGCCCCTGCAGTTGCAAATACTGCAACTCCAATTAGATCAGCTATATAGATAAAATCAGCGTAAGACATCTCATTCATGAGGTTTATTGACGCCTCCAACTGGCATTGCGACTAGACATAGAACCTGCTGTTTTAATTAAGCTATTACGAGTATGCGCATGACAGAGTGCAATTGCGAGTGCATCGGCAGCATCCGCTTGCGGTAAACCTGGTAATTTTAGAATATGCGCCACCATATGCTGAACTTGTGATTTATCAGCCGAGCCTTTACCTACGACCGACTGTTTAACTTTACGAGCAGCATATTCGTATACCGGCAACTCAGCATTAGTGCCTGCAACAATAGCGACACCACGCGCCTGACCAAGCTTAAGTGCAGAGTCGGCATTACGCGCCATAAACACCTGCTCAATAGCGAACTCTTGCGGACAATAGCGCTCGATCACTTCCGATACCCCCGTATACACCTGCTGTAATCGCTCTGGTAATTCATCACCTTTAATACGAATACAGCCACTGGCAACATACTCATTTTTATTGCCAACGCAGTTAATTACACCGTAACCGGTGATTCGGGATCCTGGGTCTATTCCTAATATCAGCATCAAACTCATTTACTGGTTATTTATACAGGCAAGCATACAGGACTAGTCTTGGTTTACAAAGTGATTTTGAAGCAAACAACACAGAAGAAATAGAGACGTCGACCAGCCATAATACTTTACGAATCAGCCCTCCATTGCTTCTTCTGGAATAATCGCGTTGTGGTATACATTCTGGGAGTCATCCAGATCATCCAATACATCGATTAGCTTCAGTACTTTTCGCGCCGTATCCACATCAAGCTCAACGGCTGTTGACGGAATCATCGCCACTTCAGCATGCACAGGCTCAAGACCTGCATCTACGAGAGCCTGTTTAACATCGAGAAAGTCATGCCAATCAGTGAATACATCTATCAAGCCGTCGTCGTTGGCAACAACATCATCCGCACCCGCTTCTAGCGCTGCATCCATGATGGTTTCTTCATCTATTTCTACAAAGGTGATCTGGCCTTTTTTATTGAACAGATAGGCAACTGAACCACTCGTACCAAGATTACCGTTGTACTTATTAAATGCAGCACGCACTGCCGCCACAGTCCGATTAACGTTATCTGTCATACACTCAACTAGGATGGCCACACCGTTAGAACCATAACCCTCGTAGGTTAACTCGTCGTAATGCTCACCTTCACCGCCACCAGCACCACGGTGAATTGCCTTATCGATAGTGTCGCGCTTCATATTAGCGCCAAGAGCTTTATCAACCGCTGCGCGCAGCCGCGGATTATCGTCTGGGTTACCACCACCTTCTTTTGCTGCAACCACCAGCTCTCGAATGAGCTTGGTAAAAATCTTTCCGCGCTTTGCGTCCTGTGCCGCTTTACGGTGTTTGATATTGGCCCATTTAGAGTGACCTGCCATAACCCCTACTCCCTTTCGTTATTATTTTTTATCCAATATAAACAAAAAAAGCCGCCCGAAGGCAGCTTTTTAGTTTTAACCGATCCCTAGCTTGAACTAGGACAACGCGATGCTATTAAGGTGTTTTACGTAGCTTAATGTTCAATTCGCGTAGTTGTGCAGCACTTACTTCACCTGGCGCTTCAGTCATCATACAAGATGCACTTTGCGTTTTAGGGAAAGCAATTACTTCACGGATAGAGTCAGTGCCAGTCATCAGCATGATCAAACGATCAAGACCAAACGCCAAACCACCGTGCGGAGGCGCACCGTACTGCAATGCGTTTAGTAGGAAGCCAAACTTGTCGTCAGCTTCTTCATCAGAGATACCTAGAATCTCCAGTACTGTTGCTTGCATCGCCTGATCGTGAATACGAACAGAACCACCACCAAGCTCACAGCCATTAAGTACCATGTCGTATGCACGAGATAGCGCTTCTAGCGGATTCGCTTTAAGCTCTTCTGGAGAGCAGCTTGGCGCAGTGAATGGGTGATGAAGCGCTGTTAGGCCGCCATCTGTTTCTTCGAACATTGGGAAATCAACAACCCATAGAGGTGCCCACTCACACTGAGCCATCTCAAGATCTTCACCCACTTTGATACGTAGAGCACCAAGCGCTTCAGAAACCACCTTAGCTTTGTCAGCACCGAAGAATACGATGTCACCATTTTCAACGCCTAGACGATCCATGATCGACATAGTCACTTCATCACCTAGGAACTTGATAATTGGAGACTGTAGGCCGTTAACGCCGTTTTCAATTTCGTTAACCTTGATCCAAGCAAGACCTTTAGCACCGTAGATGCTTACGTACTTAGTGTAATCATCAATATTCTTACGAGTCAGCTTAGCGCCACTAGGTACTTTAAGTGCAGTTACGCGGCACTTAGGATCGTTTGCTGGGCCTGCGAATACTTTAAATTCGATATCCGCCATTAGGTCAGCAACGTCAACCAATTCCATTGGGTAACGAAGATCTGGCTTATCAGAACCGTAACGCTGCATCGCTTCTGAGTAAGGCATGCGTGGGAAATCACCCAAATCCACACCTTTCAGCTCAAGGAACAGCTTGCGGATCATAGTTTCAGTCAGACCCATGATACCTTCTTCGTCCATGAACGAAGTTTCGATATCGATCTGAGTGAATTCAGGCTGTCGGTCAGCACGCAAATCTTCATCACGGAAGCATTTAGCGATCTGGTAGTAACGGTCGAAACCAGACACCATCAACAACTGTTTAAATAGCTGTGGAGACTGCGGCAGCGCGAAGAACTGACCATCATGAACACGGCTTGGCACTAGGTAGTCACGGGCACCTTCAGGTGTAGCACGGTTTAGAATCGGCGTTTCGATATCTAGGAAACCATTATCATCTAGGTAGTTACGGATCGCGTTAGATACTTTAGAACGGAAACGTAGCTTTTCCTGCATTTCTGGACGACGTAGATCGATGTAACGATTACGTAGACGCACATCTTCACCAACGTTTTGGTGCTCATCCAACTGGAACGGAGGTGTTTCAGACTTGTTTAGGATAACAAGCTCTTTACCTAGAACTTCGATCTCACCTGTTGGCATTTCAGAGTTGATCGTGCCTTCTGGACGACCACGAACAGTACCTTTGATCTCAACTACGAATTCATTACGGCAGCTATCTGCTAGCGCGAAGCTCTCTTCACGATCTGGATCAAATACAACCTGTGCTAGACCTTCACGGTCACGCACGTCTAGGAAGATAACACCACCGTGGTCACGACGACGATGAACCCAACCACAAAGGGTAATGTCTTCGCCGATATGCTCTTTTCTGAGATCGCCGCAATAATGACTGCGCATAATTTACTGTTCCTGTTAACTGTCTCGGTTTGGTTTTCACCAAACGGTCAATGAATTAATACTTTATCTATCCGGAGTTAGCTGTCTGTACCTGACGAAGCACCGGAACCACCTGCAAGATTTTTCTTCTTGCCGGTTTTAAAATCTGTCTCGTACCAGCCGGAACCAGAAAGGCGAAAACCCGGAGCCGATACTTTTTTGGTCACTTCCTCACTTGCGCAGGAAACACATGCAGGCGCAGGCGCATCACTTTTAAGAACAAGTTTTTCAAACTCGTGACCACAGCTGTCACACTGAAAATCAAAGATTGGCATTGGAAATAAACCCGATCGAAACTTCCTAAACGCAGGAAGCGTATTTTAAAAACGGCGGATTATACCTTATTTAAGCAGAGGGAACAGGCCCCAAATGGGATTGAGGCCCTAAAGATTTAAAATACAGGTGACTAATTTTCAATGAAGCTAAATGAAGCTTATTCTTCCGGTACAAATTCCAGCTCACCAGACATTAACGCTTCTAGTTTTCGTCTAATTTCATGAATCTGTTCAGCTGTATACGGCTCCGCTGGCACCTTACCCCAAACAGGCCCAGGCCAAGCCTTATCAGTCTCATAACGAACGATATGATGAAGGTGTAATTGCGGCACTATATTCCCCAAAGACGCTACATTCATTTTTCTAGCAGCAAAACTATCTGCCAAGTTAGATGCCAAGAAAGATGATTCCTTGATTAACTCGCATTGCTCATCATCAGAAAGATGATAGATTTCTGTTGCACCTGCACGCCTTGGCACCAAAATAAACCAAGGATAATTAGCATCGTTTAACAGTAAGAGCCGACTAATCGGAAAATCCCCTAACACTATACAATCAGCGGCTAACTGCGGGTGAAGTTCAAACTCAAGCTCTAATTCGTCCATTACAATACTCCTATCATCTTCTCTAGGGGCCTTATACAAAACAATGGCTTTGACACTGACATCCTTCTCGATTCAAATAGATAACGCGTCGCCCCAACACTATTTAGCTTAGCAACACAAAACCGAAGCCGCGATATGTTAGAAATAAAAATTTGCCATAAAATCAGTGAAATAGGCCCAGACACTTGGAACAACCTCCTTCCCTCTGATTACCCTTTTTGCCGATACGAATTCCTCCACGCACTTGAGGAATCAGGCAGCGTAAGTGCGAAAACAGGCTGGCAGCCCCTTCACATCCAACTTCAAGATAACGGTATAACTGTAGCCATAGTGCCGCTCTATCTTAAGAATCATTCCTACGGTGAATATGTATTTGATTGGGCTTGGGCAGAAGCTTACGAACGTTATGGCATGGACTATTACCCAAAACTCGTATCATCAATCCCATTCTCTCCTGTGGGTGGTCCGAGGTTATTAACAAAACAACCTATAGAGCCTTTATTTGAAAGTTTGAGCCAAGCCATTCCACAGCTATGCCAACATTTCAAAGCTAACTCTTGGCACCTACTCTTCCCATCAAAGAAGGAAGCGGACTCGCTGGATAGCGCAAACTACATGATCCGTAAGGGCTGTCAGTACCAGTGGTTTAATCAAGACTACTCGACCTACGATGACTTTCTGCAAAACCTAACGTCTCGTAAGCGTAAAAACCTAAATAAAGAGCGCAAAAAGATCGATGAGCAAGGCATCACTCATCGCCAAATTCAGGGCAAAGATATAACCGATAACGAGATTGACACTTTTTATGATTTTTACCGCCTAACCTATCTTAAACGCGGACGCGAAGCCTATCTCAGTAAATCGTTTTTCACCCAATTAAAACAGACCATGCCTGAAAACCTCTTACTCGTTTTAGCTTACAAAGACGAAACACCGGTTGCAGGCGCACTGTCACTACAAGATTCCACCACCTTATACGGGCGATACTGGGGTTGTTTTGATGAATACGACAGTCTTCATTTCGAAACCTGCTACTACCAAGGTATTGAGTATTGTATTAGTCTGGGGTTAAAGCGATTTGATTCTGGCGCTCAGGGAGAGCATAAAATACAGCGAGGATTCACCCCTGTACCGACGTATTCGGTCCACTGGCTTAAGGAGGTTGGATTCAATAAAGCAGTACAGCAGTTTATTGATGAAGAGACCTCCGCGATTGATGAACAGATCGAGCAACTGCAAAAGTATTTACCCTACAAAGCGCTATAATGTAGAAAGGAGTTAAACAACAAGACAAGGAGTCATGTGATGAATATGCCAACTATTCGTCCCCTACCTATAAAAACCAAAAACGAATCCCTTATTATTCGAATCCTACGTTGGATATTTGCTGTACGAAAATGGGTATTAACTGAAGACTGGACCTACACGATGCGTGACGGCACCAAGATAGTGATACCTAAAGGCTTCGAATTTGATGGTGCATCCATTCCCCGCCCTCTTTGGGCCATACTCTCACCCACTGGCCTTTTATTCCTACCGGGCTTAATTCATGACTACGCCTACAAATATGACCAACTCATCGGGATAGATGAAAACGGTAAACGCTATGCCTACAAAGCAGGTGCTGGCAAATCCCATTGGGATCGAGTATTTCGTGAAACCGGGATTGATATCAATGGCGTTGCAATAATCGACACACTCGCCTGGTTAGCCCTTGCCTTAGGCGGCTGGTATACCTGGAGACAACACCGCAAAACCAATGCTCAACCCGTTATCGAGCAAGTCGCAAAATAATCCCTATTGGAAACAATCAAACATTCATAGCGCATATAAGCAGTTGCGCTCTTTCTAACTTTTAAGAGCCCAATCTATGAATATCATGGAAGATACTCTCTATAAGAAAATTCAAACCCAAGCCAACTGGTTTGCCAAACATGCTGCTAGGCATAAAAAGATGAACCACACGCTTTGGTTTATCTCCTCATTCACATCGGTCGCGATTGCGATCTGCGCCAATTTCTCTTTCGAAATACTCAACCTTTCTTCTGCCAAGCTCACAGCCCTTTTAGCGATATTCCTACCTGTCATTACCGGATACACGCTTTTAAGGGGCCCAGAAAACTTGTGGATCATGGAGATAGAAATAAGAAATCGCTTATTAGACCTGAAAAGCAAAATGGAACTCACAGCTGAATGCGAAGGAGCTTTTGATCGCACAGAATTTGAAGAGGAATATTTTGCAGTTTTGAAGGATGCAAACAGCAAATGGCAGGAGATAAAAAGCAAATAAAACAGACAAGACTAATTTATATTAACCGTTTATTCAGAAATATCGTGTAGACTGCTACAATTTATAGAAACCTAATTTCTACGGGCCTTGTAGCGTTAAGTAGTAACTATGAGCGAACACCTTCACATCAAACAAGCGTTTGAATTATCCGCAAAGTTTCTAGCGCATAAATCTTATAATTCGCTGACCCATGCAGTTCTTCACTACTTCTGTTCTCTAGAAGGCGTAGAGGATGCGGTATCGTATGAAATTTTCGGTGATGCTAAGTCCGATACCGGCCTTTCCATCAGACGCTTTCCAATTACCTTAGATGAATCATTTGAAGATCGGCATAGCGATCTCATGCTCAAAACGCTGCCAAAAAGTAAAGGCGGTGTAGCATGCATGAAGTTCAAAGGTGAAGACTATATATTCTTAGACATTACTAAAGATGTTATTCCTCGACGTATCATTTTGATCACGGGCAAAGTATCTGAAACGGATATGGTTTTGATCGAAGGTGTCTTCAGCATCTATGAAAAGCAGGTTGCATTATTAGATGCAAAAGAGCGCGATATGTTAACAGGCTTACCTAACCGACAAACCATGGAATTAAGCCTTAACGAGGTCGTAGCGTTTCACCGCGGCCATAAGAACAACCACATAAACTCATCCTGGATGGTTGTTCTCGATATTGACCACTTCAAAAATATTAATGATACCTTCGGCCATCTCTATGGAGATGAAGTTCTGCTTCACTTTGCCGAACTAATGAAGAAAACCTTCCGTTATACCGATTTTCTGTTCCGTTATGGCGGCGAAGAGTTTGTCGTCATACTGAACAATGCCGATCAAGATCAAGCTCTACAAATACTCGAACGCTTCCACAAAGCAGTTCAGGATTACACATTCCCATCAGGCAAACTAACTGTAAGTGTTGGCTATACAGAGATTGACCCGGTTACACCTCCAATGCTGCACTTTGAGCAAGCCGACCGAGCGCTATACCACGCAAAAAACAACGGCCGAAACCTCATTGTACACTTCAACGAAGTTAGCTCTCGAATTGAAGTACCCGATGATGACGTAGAGCTTTTCTAAAACACTCATCAAAAACAAAAAGAGCAGCTTATAAGCTGCTCTTTTTCGTTTCAGTAACCTTATCACCCAGAGATAAATACCGGTGCGAACCCAAGGTTCCACACAATCACTGTACCTACGCGAGTAATAACCAAATAGACAAGCCCTACCGCCAGAATTGCTCCACAGAAGAAGAAAGCCTGATCTTTATCGATACCCAACACATGTGGTAAACCGTCATAGATCAGATAGCCTGTATACGCAGCTGCCGCTAAATATACCAACATGTTAGCCCATGGAACGGGGTATAAAGAGATAAAGCCAGCTAAGAAAAGCGGCGTACAAGAATAAGCAGCTAAAGCAATACCATTAGCCGCGTAATCATCATGACCACTACCGTAAGTTTTTGACATCCAGTCAATCATCCAGCCTAAACCAAACACACCAACAAGGATTGCTACATAGGTTAAAACGTTCAATTGCAATGCACTGATTGCAGTAAGCTTAATCAGCTCACCATCACCGACACGCCAACCAAATTGAGTTGTAGAAATGTAAGCACACACAGGACCTATAAGCGCCAATAAACAGGTATAGGCCATATAGATACGACTGGGATTACTGTGCTCTTTTTTGATCAATTCCCACTCTGCATCAGGGTGGGTAAACATTCCGGGTATGTGACTCAGCAGCATAATGATCACCTCTTAGGCTTGTTATTTTGCGAGTTATTAGCTTCGAGTTGCCTCTAGCCATTACGCTCCCAATGAAAAACAGATCATTTTTCATACAGTTATTTTAGTTGAGAACGCAGCTGTTCACCGACGATGCATCTTGAAAATCTCTAAAGATACTTAGTGATCTGATGGATATTTTTAAAGATCAAAAAAAACGGGGCTAAATTAGCCCCGCAAAAAGCTCCAACACAAGGCTGGGAGCACACCAATTTCGAGTAGACACCAAATCCACTCTAACGACCTATAAAATAGAAAGTTGCAGTTACCAGATTCCCCCCTGGTAACTGCGGGAGTAACGGGTAAATCTGACGTTTTACCCGCTGTTCAGCTCAAGCCGGCACAGATTGGCTCTCGCTGAATTAAACCAAGTGGATCTCCGGTTCACTTGGTTCAAGACCAGTAGTTCGACTTTTTAACCTAGTTACAGGTATTACCCCGCAACCAAAGATAATTACTGGTCTTGATAAGCTTCGATACCTGGACAAGAACAGATAAAGTTCCGATCGCCGTATACGTTGTCGATACGGTTTGCTGTCGGCCAGAACTTGTTCTGACGAGTCACTTCATTCGGGAACACAGCCTCTTCACGACTATATGGACGCTCCCAAGCAGCGCTCATAATGTCCGATTGCGTATGCGGCGCATTAAACAGCGGGTTGTTATCCGCAGGCCATTCGCCGTTTTGTACTTTGTTGATCTCTTCACGGATCTGAACCATGGCATCGATAAAGCGATCAATCTCCGCTTTAGATTCCGATTCAGTTGGCTCGATCATCAAAGTGCCCGCTACCGGGAAAGACATGGTTGGCGCGTGGAAACCGTAGTCCATCAGACGCTTAGCAATATCTTCTTCAGTAACACCGCTTTCCTCTTTGATTGGGCGAATATCAACGATACATTCGTGGGCAACCTTGTTATTACGACCACGGTAAAGTACCGGATAGTGCTCAGCCAATTTCTCAGTCATGTAGTTAGCATTAAGGATCGCCATCTCTGTCGATGCTTTAAGGCCAGACTTACCTAGCATGACGTTGTACATCCACGTGATCGGTAGGATCGAAGCAGAACCATAAGGCGTCGCTGCAACCGCACCGTTTTCAGGGTTTACGCCTTCAACTGGGCTTACTTTGTGGCTCGCTAGGAACGGTGCCAAGTGGCTCTTAACGCCGATTGGACCCATACCTGGGCCACCGCCACCGTGCGGGATAGCAAATGTTTTGTGTAGGTTTAGGTGAGATACATCAGATCCGATTGCGCCCGGCTTAGAGATACCTACCTGCGCATTCATGTTCGCGCCATCCATATACACCTGACCGCCGTTTTTGTGAATGATGTCGCAGATTTCTACGATATCTTCCTCATAAACACCGTGTGTAGATGGGTAAGTGATCATCAAGCAAGATAGATCATCTTTGTGTAGTTCTGCTTGCGCACGAAGATCAGCAACATCAACGTTACCGTTGTCATCACACTTAGTCACAATGATCTTCATATCCATCATTGCAGCAGAAGCAGGGTTAGTACCGTGCGCAGATGATGGGATCAAGCAAACATTACGATGGCCTTCACCAACGGACTCTTGGTACTTACGAATCGCCAATAGACCTGCGTATTCACCAGAAGCACCAGAGTTAGGCTGCAAAGAAACCTTGTCGTAACCGGTAATCTCTACCAATTGATCTTCCAGTTCGTGCAGCATTTGGTGATAGCCCTGCACTTGGTCAGCCGGTGCAAACGGGTGAATGTTTGCAAACTCAGGCCATGTAACCGGGATCATTTCAGCCGTAGCGTTTAGCTTCATGGTGCAAGAACCGAGTGGGATCATGCCATGCGCCAAAGAGTAATCTTTGTTCTCTAGCTTCTTCATGTAACGAAGCATGTCGGTTTCGCTGTGGTAGCTGTTGAACGTCGGGTGCGTCAGGATTGCATCTTCACGACGCATCTCTGTAGAGATACCCGTCGCTTCACCTGCAACAATTGCTGCATCTAGCTCAGCAACGCTTAGACCGTGATCGTCGCCCAATATAACGTCTAGCAACTGCGCAACATCTTCAGACGATGTTGTTTCATCCAAGCTGATACCCAACTTATCAGAACCAACCTTGCGGAAGTTACAACCCGCATCGATTGCTCTTTGGTAAACAACCTCTTGAGTCTCAGGCAGAGAAACAGTCAACGTATCGAAGTACGTGTCGTTAACCGCAACACCTTTCGCCTTAAGACCATTAGCAAGCACAGCCGTCAAACGATGTACGCGCTCTGCAATCGTCTTAAGGCCTTCTGGACCGTGATATACAGCGTAGAAAGAAGCCATATTGGCAAGCAACGCTTGAGCTGTACAGATGTTAGAAGTCGCCTTCTCACGACGGATATGCTGCTCACGTGTTTGCATCGCCATACGCAATGCTTGGTTACCGTTTACATCGATAGATACACCGATGATACGACCAGGCACAGAACGTTTTAGCTTTTCAGATGCAGCAAAGAAAGCTGCGTGTGGACCACCAAAGCCCATTGGTACACCAAAGCGCTGAGAGGAACCTAGTACAACATCAGCACCCAGTTCACCTGGTGATTTAAGAAGAACCAAGGCTAGGATATCAGCAGCAACGGAAACCATTGCTTTCTGGCCTTTAGCCGCATCAATAATTGATTTGATATCAGTGATATCGCCGTAAGTACTTGGGTACTGTAGCTGAACACCAAATGGATCTGCCGCTTCAAGATCTGTTAGCGGGTTACCTACTACAATGTCGTAACCAAAGTATTCGGCACGTGTTTTGATAACGTCCAGCGTCTGTGGGTGAACATCATCAGCAACAAAATAAGTATTGGTTTTCTTACGATTTGAGCGCTTGCACAGCGTCATCGCTTCTGCAGCGGCTGTCGCTTCATCAAGTAGAGAAGCGTTGGCCAATTCCATTCCGGTTAGGTCCATCACCATCTGCTGGAAGTTAAGCAGTGCTTCTAGTCGACCCTGAGCAATTTCTGGCTGGTAAGGTGTATAAGCCGTGTACCAACCTGGGTTTTCCATAACGTTACGCAAGATAACGTTTGGGACCAAAGTATTGCTATAGCCCATACCAATATAAGATTTATTAACCTTATTTTTATCAGCTAGTGTTTTGATATACGCAAGTGCATCAGCTTCAGTCTTGCTATCCGCCATATCTAACGCATCATCTAAGCGGATGGAATCTGGAACGGTCTGTGTAATCAGTTCATCCATTGAGTTAAGACCCAAAAAGGACAACATATCCTGAGTCTGCTCACTATCTGGACCAATATGACGACGAGTAAAGTCAGTCGTCTGCTGAAGATCACTCAAAGTGCGAGTTTCTACTGCCATAACAATAACCTGTGGTAACCGATCGATTTAAGTATGTGTAACAGACACTTAAACCAAATATATTTAAGGGTGCGAAGCGGTCCTGCACTGCCGCTTCGCCTTGCTAAAGCTAATTGGGGGACAGGGTTACTAGGTATTCAGGCTGATTAGACCCTTACAAATACCTAGTAACTCAACCAATTAAGCTTCTTCTGCAATCGTTGCTTCGTACGCTTCTGCGTTTAGAAGTTTTGCCAATTCAGATGAATCAGACAGCTTAATTTTTACGATCCAGCCGTCTGTGTAAGGCGCTTCGTTTACGGTCTCTGGCGCATCTTCCAACGCTTCGTTTACTTCAACTACTTCACCGCTTACTGGAGAGTAGATGTCAGACGCTGCTTTTACAGACTCAACTAGAGAGAACTCTTCACCCGCTTCTACTGCGTGGCCGATCTCTGGAAGTTCAACGAAAACCACATCACCTAGAAGTTCCTGAGCGTGATCAGATACGCCTAGAGAGATAGTGCCGTCACCATTGTCCAGAACCCACTCATGGCTTGGTGTGAAAAGGTAGTTAGATGGAATGCTCATATTGTTTTCCTATTGCTCATTCGTTACACAGGTTTATTAACGGTAAAGAGGGAACTTCTTGCACAGCTCTTCGACCTGCGCACGCACTTCCGCTTCAACTTTGGAGTTATCTTCTGGGTTAGCCACTAGACCATCCAATACATCGCTAATCAGGTTACCAATCAGCTTAAATTCTTCTGGACCAAAACCACGGCTCGTTCCTGCTGGTGTACCTAGACGAATACCAGAGGTTACCATTGGTTTTTCAGGGTCAAATGGGATGCCATTTTTGTTACAAGTAATGCCCGCACGCTCTAGCGCTTCATCAACCACATTACCTTTCAGACCTTTAGGACGAAGATCGACCAACATCAGGTGCGTATCTGTACCGCCGGTTACGATGTCGCAACCACGTTCAACCATAACGCCCGCAAGTACTTTGGCATTCTCTACAACACGATCGATGTACACTTTAAATTCAGGCTGTAGCGCTTCACCGAAAGCAACCGCTTTCGCCGCAATCACGTGCATCAGTGGACCACCCTGAAGACCTGGGAATACCGCAGAGTTGATCTTCTTACCTAGATCCAGATCGTTAGATAGGATCATGCCGCCTCGTGGGCCGCGGAGAGTTTTGTGTGTTGTCGTCGTTACAACATGAGCATGTGGAAGCGGTGATGGGTGAGCACCCGTCGCAACTAGACCTGCAATGTGCGCCATATCAACAAACAGGTATGCGCCTACTTTGTCAGCGATCTCACGGAAACGCGCAAAATCGATCTGACGCGGAATCGCAGAACCACCTGCAATAATCATCTTCGGCTGACATTCAACCGCTAGCTTCTCAATTTCATCGTAGTCTATGCGGCTATCTTCACGAGATACACCGTATTGCACAGCGTTAAACCATTTACCGGAAAGGGCTGGACGCGCACCGTGAGTCAAGTGACCACCTGCATCCAGAGACATGCCCAATACAGTATCGCCCGGCTGTAACAGCGCCAACATAACCGCGCCGTTTGCTTGCGCACCTGAGTGCGGTTGCACATTGACGAACTCACAACCAAACAGCTCCTTTGCACGCTCGATAGCTAGGCCTTCAGCCTTATCAACGTACTCACAACCACCGTAGTAACGACGGCCCGGATAACCTTCTGCATATTTGTTTGTTAGTACTGTACCCTGCGCCTGCATTACGGCTTTAGATACAATATTTTCAGAGGCTATCAGCTCAATCCCCATCTCCTGACGATCAAACTCTTCATTTACTGCAGACAGCAGATCAGCATCGCGCTCTGCTAGGTCTTGGGTAAAAAATGCTTCGCAAACAGCG
This sequence comes from Neptuniibacter sp. QD57_21, assembly GCF_047778075.1. Lineage (GTDB taxonomy): Bacteria > Pseudomonadota > Gammaproteobacteria > Pseudomonadales > Balneatricaceae > Neptuniibacter. The sequence continues at coordinate 2,234,871 of NZ_CP180549.1, forward strand.
TCGTTGCGATACAGATCACTGTGACTCATGATTTTTTATTCTCTTATTTTTTTATTACGAAGAATCAGCAGGCAACCACGTTCACGGCCAGCCCACCTTGAGAGGTTTCTTTATATTTATCCTGCATATCCAGACCTGTTTGACGCATCGTTTCGATAACAGAGTCTAGAGATACATGATGTTCACCATCACCACGAAGCGCTAAGCGTGCAGCATTGATCGCTTTCACAGCACCCATAGTGTTACGTTCAATACATGGCACTTGCACAAGACCGCCAATCGGGTCACAGGTCAGGCCTAAGTTATGCTCCATGCCAATTTCCGCAGCGTTCTCGATTTGCTGGTTGGTACCGCCCATCACGGCACAAAGTGCACCAGCAGCCATAGAACAAGCTACGCCGATCTCACCTTGGCAGCCCACTTCGGCAGCCGAGATAGAAGCGTTCTTCTTATAAAGCATGCCGATCGCAGCGGAGGTTGCTAAGAAGTCAAAAATACCCTGGCGATTTGAACCCGGGACAAAACGGTCGTAGTAAGCTAGAACAGCAGGGATAACACCGGCAGCACCATTTGTTGGCGCCGTCACCACACGACCTCCCGCTGCGTTCTCTTCGTTAACCGCAATAGCAAATAGATTGACCCAATCCATTACGGTTAGCTGATCTTTCAGAGCTGCTTCTGGGCTAGATTTGAGTTCTTCATAAAGCTCGTGGGCACGGCGTTTAACATGTAGACCACCCGGTAGCTCACCCTCTTCTGTACAGCCACGCTTAATGCAGTTATCCATCACCTGCCAAAGGTTCCACAGACGCTCTTCTAACACGTCTTGTTCGGCCCATGTCAGCTCATTGGCTAAAACGATTTCAGCAATGGTTTTGCCTTCACGCTCACAGACTTCTAATAGCTCAACGCCATTATCGAAGTGGAAAGGAAGCTTGAATTCAGGTTCTGCACCTTTCTCTTTACCTGCTTCGGCGTCACTTAGTACAAAGCCACCGCCTACGGAGTAAAAGATGTTGTCGTGCAAAATAATGCCGGCTGCATCGTACGCTTTAAAATGCATGCCGTTTGGATGCTTTGGTAAGGACTCACCAAAGTTAAAAGGCAGATCCGTTTCAGGGTTGAACGCAATCATTCGCTCGCCTGCTAAATTGATCTGCTTAGTGCTACGAATCTGATCAACGTAAACAGGTACTTTATCTGGATCGACTAGGTCAGGCTTCTCACCCATTAGACCGATCATCACAGCAACATCGGTTGCGTGACCTTTACCTGTCATCGCTAAAGAACCGAACAAACCTACATGTACTGAGGCAACTTGATCCAGCTGATCACGCTTACGTAATTCATCTAAGAAACGATTAGCCGCAACGACTGGGCCTACCGTATGAGAACTGGAAGGACCAATCCCTACTTTATATAGATCAAAAATACTTAATGGCACTGCGACCTCACTACAGCGGTCTAACCGCTCTTTTTATTATTTTATGTATCTACTCTTTAAACCGTCTCTATGTACGGTTGCGGTTATAGTCCGCTTACTAAAGAGCTATATAACTTCGAACAAATTGATCATTAATTGTTCAAATACCGTCGATTTGATTTCAGACTAGCAGTGAGATTTTCCAAAATCAACAAAAAGTTTCCTATTGGAAACTTTTTTCATTTAAATCCAGTTTTGTTGCTCTCAAATTCACCTTAAACGCTTCTTGCTACATTAAAGCCTGTGTCTAATTTCATTGGCGCACCTAACTCAATAGAGAGAGCCCCTATGAATAAAAAGCAGCCTAAAACTAGCTAACGACGCTAGATTCATCATAGTAAACCGCCCTGCTGATAAGCTTTTTAACCTACTAGTCTAAGATGAAAATTTTTCCCGCAACGCCAACTACTTGTTTTTATTATGCTTTATTCAAAAAACAAGAATTAGACAGCTCTAATCAAATCTTTTTCAACATATTTTCGTTGAAATTAATTTTCCCTTACGCTAGCTTTGTTTCGTATTGGAAACTTATTTCACAAATAACCTTTCTTTATCTTGAGTGGCAGATTCAAGCGAAGTAAGCGAAGCCGAAAGCTTCACCTTTTGTAAGTAAGCATGTTTGGAAATCTAAAAGCTCTGCCCTGGTGCTTTAAGAAGTTTTAAACAATCCAAGTGCGTTCAAATAAAAATAACAATCCGATTGGAGTCTAGGTTCATGGAAACATTAACCTCTATCATCAGCAGCATTAATGGGATCGTGTGGGGTCCTATGATGCTTGTTCTTATTCTTGGCGTTGGTTTATTCCTAATGCTGGGTCTACGTCTTATGCCTCTTCTTAAACTAGGTACGGGTTTCAAACTGCTGTTCGAAGGCCGTAAAACTAAAAAAGGAGAAGAAAAAGAAGGCGAAATCTCTCCCTTCCAAGCACTAATGACTGCGCTATCAGCAACGGTTGGTACAGGTAACATTGCCGGTGTAGCAACAGCTGTATTCCTAGGTGGCCCTGGTGCTCTATTCTGGATGTGGTGTACCGCACTGGTTGGTATGGCAACTAAGTTCTCTGAAGCAGTACTGGCTGTGAAGTACCGTGAAGTAGATGAAGAAGGCCGCCATGTTGGTGGTCCGATGTACTACATCAAAAACGGTCTTGGCGCTAAGTGGGCTTGGCTAGGTACTGCATTTGCAATCTTTGGTGCAGTAGCCGCTTTCGGTATCGGTAACACGGTACAGTCCAACTCTGTTGCAGACGTTCTAGAGTCTAACTTTGGCCTAGATGTTTGGGTAACAGGCGTAATCCTAATGGTACTAGTAGGTGCTGTTCTGATTGGTGGTATCAAGCGTATCGGTGCCGTTGCTGGTTCTCTAGTACCTCTAATGGCAATCGCTTACCTAGGTGCTGGCCTTGTTGTACTAGCTATTAATGCTGAAGCAATCCCTGCAGCCTTGGATCTAGTATTCACTCACGCATTCTCTCCAGCTGCGGCTGAAGGTGGTTTTGCGGGTGCTGCTGTTTGGGCTGCTATCCGTTTCGGTGTAGCACGTGGTGTCTTCTCTAACGAAGCGGGTCTAGGTTCTGCACCTATTGCCCACGCTGCGTCTCAAACAAAAGATCCTGTTCGCCAAGGTCTAATCGCGATGCTGGGTACGTTTATCGATACCCTAATCATCTGTTCGATTACCGGTCTGGTTATCATTACTTCTGGTGCTTGGACATCAGGCGAGTCTGGCGCAGCACTAACGTCTGCAGCGTTCGCTCATGCACTTCCTGGCGTTGGTAACTACCTAGTAGCTATCGCTCTAGCGGTATTCGCTTTCACTACAATCATCGGCTGGTCCTTCTACGGCGAACGCTGTGTTGAGTTCCTATTCGGTGTTAAAGCGATCAAACCATACCGTGTTCTTTGGATTATTGCGGTGCCTGTAGGCGCAATCGTAAGTCTGGATTTCATCTGGCTAGTAGCAGATACGCTAAATGCCATGATGGCGCTGCCTAACTTGATTGCTCTGGCGCTATTAAGCCCGGTTGTCTTCAAACTGACTAAAGAGTACTTCGCGCGTAACGGTGCTCCAGTTGATACAACTGACGGTAAAAACGCTTAATCAGTAAAGAAGGAACCTGCTAACAAGCCTTATACGACTCAGGCTTACAGAGCAATTGAAGCACGAGGCAATGATTATAGGCATGCTGGTTGCCTGTCGAAAATCATTAACAAAGTGATTCTGTTGCTCTGTTAGCCCCGAAGGGTGGGCTCTAAAACGACCATCTACTTTGTCAGCCAGTTTGAAAAGGTCTAGACATTTCACTGCACTGGCTTTCGCGTATCTGGTCGTTTTATAGCCCACTGAGAAAGTATGAGACTTATTCGCAGGTTCCAAGGATCGGATCACCGATGGTGGTCCGATCCTTTAAAGCCAGAACAATCTATTGAAAGAGTTTTATCTCAATAGAGCTTTTCCATCAGATTGTACTTAAAGAACTGTAGTCAAAGAACTGCACCTGAAGAACACGAGCAGCTTCGCAAAGACGAAGGCTGCACAGAACAAGCATTATGGAGAACACGATGTCCGAACTGAGCAAAACACCTCTATATGACCTGCACATTGAGCTAGGTGGAAAAATGGTACCTTTCGCAGGTTTTGAAATGCCGGTTCAATACCCGCTAGGTGTAAAGAAAGAGCACGTTCATACCCGTGATCACGCTGGTCTTTTTGATGTATCTCACATGGGTCAGGTTAAGCTAACAGGCGAAAATGTTGCAGCTGAACTAGAGAAACTAGTACCTGTAGACATTATCGATCTTCCTACAGGTAAACAGCGTTATGCCCTTTTCACTAACGATGAAGGAGGCATCATGGACGACCTGATGGTGACTAACTACGGTGACCACCTTTACGTTGTAGTTAACGCTGCATGTAAAGACCAGGACATCGCTCACATGCGCGCACACCTTGGTGAAGGCGTTGAGTTGGAAGTTCTAGATGATCGTGCATTGGTTGCACTTCAAGGCCCAGAAGCGGCACAAGCATTATCGCGCATCTGCCCAGAAGTAAATGAACTTGTATTTATGGACTCTCGTCACATCGCTATCGATGGTGTTGATTGCTTCGTCAGCCGTTCTGGTTACACAGGTGAAGATGGTTATGAGATCTCTATCCCATCTGCTGAAGCAGATCGTCTATGCCGCCTATTCCTAGAGCAGCCAGAAGTTGAATTTATTGGTCTTGGTGCACGTGACTCCCTACGTTTGGAATCTGGCCTATGCCTATACGGTCACGACCTAGATCCAACAACAACGCCAATCGAAGGCAGCCTTATCTGGGCGATCAGCAAGTGCCGTCGTGCCGATGGTGAACGTGCTGGCGGTTTCCCTGGCGCTGACAAGATCCTTGATCAGATCGCTAACAAAAACTACAGCCGTAAGCGTGTTGGCCTTATCGCATCGGGTAAAGCTCCGATCCGTGAGGGCGCTGACCTTGTTAATGCTGACGGTGAAAAGATCGGTACTGTTACTTCTGGCAGCTTCGGCCCAACTGTAGGCAAGCCAGTAGCTATGGGTTATGTAGAAACCGCTTACTCTGCACTTGAAACAGAAGTTTTCGCTCTAGTACGTGGCAAGCAGCTACCAATGGTGGTTTCGAAAGCACCATTTATTGAGCAGCGTTACTTCCGCGGTTAATCCGTTTCCATCCCTGTAAGTCTTGGAGGCCGGGCTGCCACCCTTATCAGCTTGGCCTCTATTTTTAATTGAACATCGCGAGGTGTCACTATGGAATTGATTCCACTACAAGAGCTGAAAGGCGAATCAAAAATGTCTCGTCTGCGTCATAAACCGGACCCAGAAAGAGAACGCCTACGTAAACCGGAATGGATTCGTATAGATGCCCGCTCAAATGCCAATGTAAAAAAGGTTAAGAAACAACTTCGCGACCTTAAATTACATACAGTTTGTGAAGAAGCATCCTGCCCTAACTTGGCAGAGTGCTTTAGTCACAAAACTGCGACATTGATGATCATGGGTGCTATTTGTACACGTCGCTGCCCTTTCTGTGATGTAGCGCATGGTCGACCAATGGCGCTTGATCCAGAAGAGCCAAAGAATTGTGCATCCACTATCGAAAAGCTCGGTCTTAAATATGTGGTTATCACCTCGGTAGATCGCGACGATCTAAGAGACGGCGGTGCAGCGCATTTTTCTGAAGTTGTAAAAGAAGCACGTAAAGTCAGTGACGACCTAAAGGTTGAGATCTTAGTTCCAGATTTTCGCGGCAAAGTTGATCTTGCATTAGAGATCTTATCTCAGCAGGTTCCAGATGTTCTGAATCACAATATGGAAACTGTACCTAGCTTGTACCCATCGGTACGCCCGGGTGCGGATTACCATAACTCGCTCAACCTGCTTTACCAATTTAAGCGCTTAAATCCAGAAGTCGATACAAAATCTGGATTGATGGTTGGTTTGGGTGAAACCAAAGAAGAGATCATCAAAGTAATGAAAGACCTTCGTGCTAATGATGTCGACATGTTAACCATCGGCCAATACCTACAGCCAAGTAAATATCACCTCGCTGTAGAGCGTTATGTAACGCCAGAAGAATTTAAAGAGTACGAAGAGATCGGTTACGAACTTGGCTTTAAGAATGTTGCCAGTGGCCCGATGGTTCGCTCCTCTTACCACGCTGATTTACAGGCGAAAGCCCTGTAAAGGAGTAAAAATGTCTATGCAAAACAATACTAACAAAGCCACTCAAGGCGGCACGCTTGTTCACTTGAATATTCAAGCAGCGATAGACAACGACAGCCGAATTAATAGCATTATTGTTCGAGAACGCCCTTTTATTGGCGATCTTGCACTGGATACCGAGCCTGACCAAGATTTGCTTATCGCCGTGGGTGAAGTGATGGGCGTTGCTCAACCGCTAACGGTTAATCGCATCTCTTGCATGGGCCGTTTAGCGATTCTGTGGATCAACGAGAACCGTTGGTTGGTTCTTCCACCTACCGGTGCGCATGAATCTGTATTCCAAGCTCTACGCGAAACCTTTGGGGAAGATCTTAAACTAGAAACCTCCGAAGACGGCTCAAAAGCGTATCTAAATAAAGCAGCGATTCATTACCTACTAAGCAGCTCTAATACCCAACAGTTTTCATGCTTACCCGTGACTGATGTTGAGCTAGCTGAAGGCATCAACATTATGTCTCTGCACGACACTAAGAATTACGACATTCTGGTACGTAAGAGCTGTGCAGAAAGCCTATGGCAGTGGCTACAAAAGAACACTGAATCACCAAAAAATCACTAACAGATACACCAGTAGGACAAAGACCGATAATGTCAGTTTACACCGCAGTTAGCTTTTCAGAACTTCAAACTCACCTTCAGAACTACGCTGTCGGTGAGTTACAAAGCTATAAAGGCATTAGTGCAGGCGTTGAGAACAGCAACTTTTTTGTCGATACCGATCAAGGCCGCTTTGTCCTAACACTGGTTGAATCTGTACCTAAAGAGAAACTGCCCTTTATTCTGGGCCTAGTTGATCATCTAGCGATTAACGAGCTTGCCTGCGCTCAGCCTATTCACCTGAATAACGGTGATCTATTCGGTATGCTCAACGGCAAACCCGCCGTATTAATGAACTGTTTAGAAGGCGCACCACTAAATCAGCCAACGCTTTCTCAAGCGAAAACAATTGGTAGCACCCTAGCTCAGTTCCACCAGCTTTCGTCACAATTAGAGCTCGATGAATACAGCCATATTCCGCAGTGGTGTAACGAGTTGGCTTCTCGTGTGTTACCGAAGCTAGATAAAGAGCAGCAAACGTTATTACAAAACAGCTTGATGGAAACCGGTGATATCGACTGGACGACATTACCCTCAGGACCTGTACACGCAGACCTGTTCCCGGACAACGCTATGTTTGATGGCGAGCGTTTATCGGGGCTAATCGATTTCTATCACGCGTGCTCTACACCTTATCTATACGATCTAAGCGTTACCCTTAACGCTTGGTGCTTTGACGAAACCAATAATCAGTTTGATATCCAGAAAGCGCAGCAGATGCTGCACATGTATCAGGAGATCCGCCCTTTAGATCCGATGGAGATCGATCTGTTAGCGGCAATGATGAAAACCGCAGCGCTGCGCTTCTGGTTATCCCGACTTCGCGACATCCATTTCCCTACTGCTGGGGAAGATGTCACCCAAAAGAATCCGCAAGGAAAACAAGCGCTTTTAGAACGCCTAAAAAGCGACTTCCCAGTTATTCTTTAATCATCTAAAAGAATTATTTTTATAGCTCCCCATTATGGTTCGCTTGCACCACAATGGGGCTGCTGTTCTGCACCACGCTGCTAGCCCTTTAGATACGGCAACTCCTTAGTTGAATTAAACTCATCTTTCGCAGATGCAACATGAATTTCAATACTTGAATGAATATTCATTGTGAATTTTTATCCTCCTAATGTATTAGAGAATCTTAAATTCCTCTTCTAAACTCATATTTGCCGGTTTGGAGAGAGACCGGTAGAGACTCCGATAGACATAAAAAAATAGCCTGTTAAAGGCAGAGGAAGAGAGAAATGTTGACCTACGAAGAATGCCTGGAACTAAGTGACCTAACTGCAGACGAAGTTGATGCCATTGCAGAACACGAACACATGGACCCAATGATCGCCATGGCTCTTGGTCATTACATGATTACCCATGACGGCGAACAGAAAATTAAACGAATTATTATGGATGACATCGCTAAAGCGCAGCGTGATCATAACTATGCTCATGCAGAAATGCTGCAAAAAGTGTTGCAGCACTTTATAGCGACTCACCCAGAACACGGCGCCCAGCAAGCAGCCGCGTAAAACGCACCAAATTCATAGCGAAACCTTCCCCTTCGATACCGGTTTAAGGGTGCATTTGCACCCTAACCGGGTCACTTTTGATAAGCATCAACACCCCTGTTAACTAGCCCTGCTAAAGTAGACTTCTATCTATAAATATCGCTGATAAGCAGTACGCAATGACACAAAAACGCCCCAACCCTGCAAAGCGCTCTACCCCATGTGAACACCAAGACAGCTACGTTTATCAGATCCGCAATAGCCTCTACATCAACTTAACCGACCGTTGCACTCTCGCCTGCCAGTTCTGCCCAAAACATAACGGCTCAACCGAAGTTAAAGGTCACGAACTCTATCTAAGCAAACGCCCAGAAGCAGATACCATTATTCCCTTAATCGGCAAACCAACCGATTACGATGAAATCGTATTTTGTGGCTACGGCGAACCCACCTTGCGCCTAACAGCCCTGTTACAAATCGCTACTTGGGTAAAAGAAAACGGCGGTAAAACCCGTATCAATACCGATGGCCTCGGCAGCCTCTTCCACAAACGCGATATAGTGCCTGAATTAGCTGGATGCATAGACGCACTATCGATCTCGCTTAATGCTCAAAACGAAGAGGTCTACCAACAACACTGTCAACCTGCCCTACCCGACTCTTACCAAGCAGTAAAAGCCTTTATCAAACGCGCCAGCGAACTGATTGATGATGTTCAGGTATCGGCAATTAATGGTTTAGAGGGTGTTGATGTTGTTCAGTGTCGAGAGATTGTTGAGGGATTGGGTGCGGAGTTTAAGCAAAGGGAGTTGGGTGTTGTTGGTTAAGGCAGGACGCAGCTTCGCTGCTAGAGGACGGCTGCGCCTAGAGAACGCTACGCTTTTAGGACGCCACTTCGTGGCTAGAGAAAAAGACTCAAACCAATACTTTCCTGCACTTTTCATATTCACTTATCTCTGCCAGTATGGAGACAACTAAGGAAATAGGTTAACCCACCTTAATGGATTATTGAGAATGATTCGTAAAAATGATCATTTTCCAAATTTGATGTAGAAACACGAAACTTTGTCGCCTTTCTACAATTTTTCATTTTCATAATTCCTGACTAATACATTTAATTTCAACGGATTAAAAACTATTACCGATTAATATTAATTTGGAGATATACGACAAAGTGTCGCCTTTCCGCAAACCACTTGTCGTATATTTAGCTGTTATACGTCAAGGATGAATTCAATGCTTTCTCGAGAATTTAAAGTATTAAATGAATTACCTCCTTATTATAAAATCGCAGAGTACCTTTGGGGTATAGACGCAGACTATGATTCAGATGGTGACTCGATTAATCCTGAATCAGGAAATTGGACTGAGTTGACATTAATATTGAGAGCAGACGAAGCTCAGCGTATAGATGTTGATCCTGTTTCAGGCAAAGAACAAACTCTCAGCCTCGTTGCATCAACAGAAGAATTGCTCGAAAAAACGATAACGTATTTAGAGTCTTTAAATGTAATTAAATGCGTTTAACGTATAACAAGCGCATTAAGCTCAGACGGTTCACAGTTGGCTGCCGTTCGTTCCTCACTAATTTTAGCCAACTGTTTCCCGCTGCTTATGCGGGCGTTATGTGAAAAGGAGAGAAAATGTCGGTTGAACCATTTTATTTAATTATTACAGACAGAGATCAAGGTGTATTTAACATTGTTGGCCCTATGACTGACGATACAAGCTGGAACAAGAAAGTTTGTGAATGCCAAAATCAAGGACGCAGCGTTAACTGTCAAACAGCAAATCGTGCACATTCTTGCGAAGTTCTCAAAGAACGGGTCGCCATGCAGCTTAATTTGAAACATACAGACAATCCAATTTTGTAATCACATAACCAGCGTATGTTGGTCGCCCCTGCGGTGCTGGGACGGCCTTCGCGTTGCTCAGTCCGCCCCAAATACGGGCGTTATCTCCCAAGCAACTGAGTAATGAGCTGAAGTATCCAAAACAAGATATCTTTTACCAGCGGCAATCTTTTATAGAAAATCGAATTAGAATCCGCCCCATTCAAGAAGCAAAATATTATTTTGTATAGCTCTATATAGCCCATCCAGCTTAGCTAGACACCTTTGAAACAGAGGTTTTTTTAGGAAAGTCACAAAAATACCGAGCCCAGATAGGCTCGGTCAATTAAAGCAAAAACACTTTCTTCCTAGCCATCCTGAGTAATCTGGCCGATCAACTCATTTAAGGTGGATTCAGCGGCGTCATTCTCAACCTGACAAGTGCCTGCTGCATGATGACCACCACCGCCATATTTCAGCATCAGCTCGCCCACATTGGTTTTAGAACCTCGGTCAAAGATCGACTTACCAGTCGCAAATACAGTGTTCTGTTGTTTTAGGCCCCAAAGAACATGGATGGAGATATTACATTCAGGGTATAAGGCGTAGATAACAAAACGGTTACCGGCGTAGATAGTCTCTTCGTTACGTAGATCTAAGACAACGAGATTGCCATGTACGGTAGCGCAACGTTTGATCTGATCTTTAAACTTCGCTTCTTGCTCAAAGTAAAGGTCGACCCTTTCTTTTACATCCGGCAGCGCTAGGATCTCATCGATATTGTGATCTTTGCAGTAATCGATCAGGTCCATCATCAGGTTGTAGTTGGAGATTCTAAACTCTCTAAAACGGCCAAGACCGGTACGGGCATCCATCAAGAAATTGAGCAGTTCCCACCCCTTAGGGTTCAGAACTTCTTCTTGGTTATATTGCGCCGAGTCGCCCTTATCGACCGCTTCCATCATGTCGGTCCATTCATCGGGGAAACCATCGATGCCGCCATAATGTAGCCACACCACTCTTGCAGCTGATGGGGCTTCGGGATCGATGATGTGGTTTTCTCTCTCGCCTTTATTTCGAATGGTTTCAGATAGATGGTGATCAAATACAAGATGAGCAGCTTCGACATACGGCAGGTTTGTGGTGATGTCGTTGGAGGTTATATCGACTGTCCCATCCTGCATATCCTTAGGATGAACAAATTTAATATCATCAATCAGATCCAGATGTTTAAGCAAAACTGCACAAACTAAACCATCAAAGTCACTACGGGTTACCAACCGAAATTTATCTCGTGACATACTTCGCTTCCTTATTCTTGTTGTTGCCGGAGAGTGTTATGCACTGAAATCTATAAGCTTTTTCCAAGCTGCTAGAGCAGTATAGACAAGAATGATTGAGGAAGAAGCAAAATCTAGCTAGTGATCGTCGTCAACTATTCTAAAGAAGACTCCACCTTCATACGTAAAATAGATTCACCTACAACCTAGCTTCGACAACTTTACAGACTTCCCTTCGGTAACATGGCGGTAAAAAACTTCCGCACTCGTGCGGAAGAGCCTTTCCCCTCAGAGCAAAGAAACCTGCTTAATCCCTATAATTACGGCCTATCTAGTTCTGGAATGATTTATGCTTAAAAATGTACAAAAGATACATTTAGCTAATATTCAAGGAACCTTAGATGTCTAGCATTAATTCATACTCCGCTGTCTACGGATCATCTTTATTAAACACCAATAATCAAATAAAAACGGCTGCTACAGATTTCGCAGCAGAAGCTAACGATTTGGTAAAAGAAGGCCTTATTGGTGAAGACAGTTTAATTGGTTTTGGTGCTCAGTCCGGTTCCATCAGTTACTGGAGCAATCAAAGTCATGCTCAATGGAAAGCCTATAACCAAGAAGGCAGTGATGCTGCTCTACAAGCTGCTGAGTATCACAAACAGATGATTGCTGAGCGACAAGATATCGCCAACCAATACCTCAGCCAAGTTACATCCTTAGCTACAGAGTTCAATGATCTCAGCATGGATAAGATTAGTTTTCATCAGGTGTTAGATAACGCGCAGGCTGGAAATTCTTTGACTCACGGCCTGGATCATTTGAGCGAGTCTGACGTTAAAAAAGTTGAGCAGTTTTGGCAGGACCAAACGGCTAATTTAAATCGACTTGATAATAGCCTGACTCGTTTACAAAGCTTTCCAAAAGATCTTGATAATTGGCTTCAGCATCAAGACGAGCCTATCAGCGATGAAGTCTTTCAAATTGTAGATCAGCTGAAAAATAGCTGGGTGAATATAGAATCTACAGGTCCAGAAAAAGACTACCAAGCGCGAAGCTTTGACCTTCAAATAGAAGAAGGTGCCTCAACACCGAACACAGTAGCTATTTCTGAATCGGATAAAGGCTCTTCATTGCTGCAAAGCCTTGAACAAGTAGCTCTTAAAAATGCACAGATTGATTACACATCTTTTGGCTTTAAAGATAATTTGCTCGAATACGCAGGCAAAGAGTTTTTACAACATGATCTCCGACAGACTTATGCTGAAATGCAAATCTTAAGTAAAGATCTGTATTCTGAGTTTTCTGACCTGTTTGGTAAAAGCAGCGGGAATAGTCCTTACAGCTTACAAGATATGATCGATAACCACCTTGAGAACAAACCGTTAGCACAACTCGAAGATGGTTCGATACATCCTCAAGAGCTAGCAATTCAAGAATTCTGGAAAGAGAATGAATTAGCATTAGAGCAATACAGTGCCAAACAACAAAAGCTCAATGACCAGCCGGATAATTTTGGTGCTTATCAAAGCCAAAACAAGTCCAAAATTAATCAATATTTCATGGATAATTTGGACCGCTTTTTAAACATGAAACTAAGCTGAAAAGCGTCACAGATAAAAGCCAAATACGTTAGAAGTGGATAAGGCGAATAAATAAGTAAAGTGTTTACTCGCCTTCCCTAAATTCCGAATTATTCATATGTAACCCAACCTCGATAAACCACTTCGGCTGCATTTGATCAAAATCGGTTCTGATCTTGCTGTCCAGATAGCTTGCTGAATCCAGCACAAATGGCTTCCCGTCTAGCCTTTGAAACACAACCCAATGCCAAAAATCTTTGCCCTCTTCTTGATAGTGCTTAATCGATAAAAGCGCTAAATCGGGCAACTCTTCCCAAGTGTTAAACGGCGTTTCTATATTTGAAACTGAGGCATTCTGGCTCTTCAAAAGTTGACGAACGTAATCGGTTTGAGACCAGAGCGATTTGTCGTCTGCAAAGATCCCCATTGCATTGGCGATCTGTTTCATCTCGGCATATGTTTTACCCACGATATTGGCCACAGAGGCGATTCCACAGCCTGTCACTTCCTCTTGCACCACAGGCTCTATCTTATGTGTGTGTAACATGCCCTATTACTCTACTAACTGATCACTTTAGCTAATTAATACAGATCTTAAGTTATATGTCTGCATTGTCATATTGCAGAAACCTTTGCCTCCTACAATAGCCGCCTCCGTGACAGATCACCACACAAATAGATGAGAGTATTGCTGTGAAGACTACTGTTTTTGACCTTATCTGGAAGTTTAAGAACGCGCTGGAAAAACAGGGCCATGAAAAAATAGATCTACACCGCTTTACCCACGAAAGAGACTATCGTAAAGCGATCTTACTCAATGTAGATATTAGTGAGCTACCGCTAAGTCACTCTCTACAGAAGATCTATAAAGATCTACTAGAAGCAGACGAGCTAGAGTTGGCTAAAGAGGTCGAGCTACCACCTGAGCCAAAGCCAGCGCCTATTCCAGCTCAAGAGAAGCAAAAATCGAATAAAGATCCAAACGACAAACCTATTTTCTACGGTATTGCCGCAGTCGTTTTACTGGTATTTGGCTTCGCTGTATTCCAATTTTCTAGCACAACCCAAGAAGCTAAAGCACCAATCGCAGCGATTAATGCACCCAAACCTACAAGCTCAGCTGCAAAGGTGGCCGAGCAGCCGAAACCGACAGCAGAGACAACTGCAGCTCAACCAGCTAATGCCGTTGAAGTAGTCAGAACTGAAGTTAAGAAAGTTGAATCTGCTCCACCAGCAATGCAACCAGTACCGGTTGTAGCTGCAGCCGTTGTCGAAGTTGAAAAGATTGTTAAAACAACACCTTTTCGCATCCAAGGATCAAATACGATCGGTGAAGTACTTGCGCCAGAATTGCTAAAAGCGTTTTACGCTAGCGAAGGAGCCCAGCAATCCACTTTGGTAGCGAGTGATATTGAAGTCGAAAACAACCTAGAGATTACTTACCCGGGTAAAAAAGAGATCTCGGTTATCCCAATTCATGCGCACGGTTCTAGTACGGGCTTTAAAGCCTTAAACGAAAATAAAACCGACCTTGCGATGGCTTCTCGTCGAATCAAAGATAAAGAAGTTGAGCAGTTAGAAAGCCGTTACGGCAATCTAAAATCTAAAAGTACCGAACACATCATTGGGATGGATGGTTTGGCAGTCATTGTTAACCCAGATAACCCAATTGCTCACCTCAGCACAGAAGATCTGGCTAAGCTGTTTGCCGGTAATATTACTAACTGGAGCGAGTTAGGCGGCCCTGATCTAGCAGTTAAGATCTATGCCCGCGATAGCAACTCGGGCACTTGGGACTCATTTAAATCCATGGTGCTTAAAAAGCACGGTGTTAAGCTTTCTGAATCTGCCGAGCGATTAGAGTCCAGCGTTGAACTATCAGATAACGTTAGTAAAACAGCAGGAGCCATTGGCTTTATCGGTCTACCTTACGTTTTACGTGCTAAAGCCCTGGCGATCTCTGATGGTGAAAAAGGTTTACCGATCTACCCAACCTCTTTCACGATCTCTACAGAAGACTATCCGTTGGTTCGTCGTCTTTATATATACGAGCCGAGCACCATTAGCACGCAGTCAGAAGCTCATAGCTTTATCAGTTTTGTTCTATCTAAAGAGGGGCAAGATGTTGTTAAGAAAGCTGGTTTTATTTCGCAGAATATCTACCCGACCACGCCTGCATTAACGGATACCTACCCGCAGGAATATATTCAATCCGTTAAGAATGCTCAGCGTTTATCACTAAACTTCCGTTTTAAAAGTGGCACTGTAGTTTTAGATAACAAAGCGGTGCGAGACTTGGAGCGTGTGATTCAATTCTTTGAATCCAACCCGGGTCAGCAAGCCACGTTGATCGGTTTTTCCGACAGTATTGGCGACCCTGTAATAAATAAAAGCTTGTCTTTGCAACGCGCAAGAGCCGTTGAACAAGCGCTACTTGCTCGCGGAATTAATATTCAACGCTCAATAGGTTTAGGTGAGATGGCCCCGATCGCCTCTAACTTAACTAAGCTTGGCCGCGAGAAGAATCGCCGCGTAGAGATTTGGATCGATAGCAACAACGCTCAGAGTTACAACACAGCGACTCGCTAATATTGCTCTCACCTGTCCCCAAAAGGCGATCACTTTGATCGCCTTTTTCTTTGGCACAATTTACACACGGCACAGAGGTTCTCTTTTACTGCTATATGAAGATAAATCCCTTGCCTTTTATAGGCTCAAATTACATAGTGACTAGCTAATATTTACCATCTTAAACGCTACACTATCTCAGAGTTCAATTATGTCTTTAGAGAGCGCTATCTCTTTCTTTTTGGCCGTTTTAGTCTTCGGGGTTACTCCAGGACCAGGCGTGTTCGCCATATTAGCAAGAGCTCTGACCTCTAATGCCCGCTCGTGCATATCCCTAGCTTTGGGTATGACCATCAGCGATATTCTCTACTTAATCGCAGCTTGTTTTGGCCTTGCCGTTATAGCCAACCAATGGGGTGAACTATTTACTGTAATCCGCATTGTCGGGGCGATTTATCTTGTCTATCTAGGATGGAAGATGTGGAATGCACCATTAAATCTGGATTCAGAGCCTGACAAGAATTCTAGATCAGGTGCGATTTCGGGATTTGTGCAAGGCTTTTTGATATCCGCTTCAAACCCCAAAGTCATCCTCTTTTACATCGCCTTTCTTCCAACATTTATGGATTTAGAGGCGCTCACCGGAGGAGACATAATCTTAGCGTCTGTATTAACGCTGATAGCATTAATGATTGGAATCATGATGATCGCCATTTTTGCGGCAAAATCACGTCGTTTTTTCCAATCAGAGAAAGGTGTTAAAAGGCTAAATCGAAGCGCAGGATCCATTATGGTTGCAGCGGGTGCCTATTTAGCGTCCCGTCACTAAGCGTTAAACTTCGTTAGCTTGGTTTGAATGCACTTGTTTTAGCGTTTCTATAATGGACTTAAGGTAATCATATTTATCCTGCTCATCCGCGATTTGAATCTCGGTTCTCTCTCTTAGATCTTGCAAGACAGAAAGCCGTTCATGTTCTACATAAACCCTAGCTTCCTCTTGTTCAGTCTTACCATCGGTTTGTGTTACTTCTCGGCTCTGGCTCGTTTCTCTCTGCTCTACAGTGCTTTCAGCCCGCACACTCTGCCGTGTTTCACTTTCACCTCTTTGCTCAGCTAACTCGGCTTCCGCTTGGTCTTGTGCTAACAGCAGATCTAAGAATGTAGGACGCTCTTCAAACACCTCCTGATCCCTAGTTACGGTCTGCTCCTGCCCAAAACGATCAATGGCATTTTGGTACTGCTCAGCCAATCCACCAGCTGTGGCGGCATTCTCCTCATGTACTGCGATATCCAACTCTTGAATGCTGGAGACAGTACCATCTTCAAATAGGAATACACCGCTGCGTTTTACTTGGCCTAATAGATTATTCTGATCATCGGTCAGATCAAACGAAGATGAGGTTGAGCCCAGATAGATCGCACCAACACCAGCATCTTTCAGACTGGTTAGCTGATCGTTACCCTCTTCATCACGGGTCCAAACTTTTAGCTTGCTGAAAATTTCATCGTTTTCATCAATCCAATGATTATTGTCCGAGTCATATTTAGCTAGATCGGAGAAACCATCTTGCCCCTGCGTACCAAACAGCTCAGAACCATCATTAATTTGGCCGTCATTGTTGATGTCTAAAGCCAAGAACCCACTACCCTGAGCAACAAAAGAGATCTCTTCTTCAGTGCCATCAGCATTGAGGTCAAAACTGAAACTACTATTGGTTAAACCGGCGGCACCACCATGGAGATTGATCACCAACGGATCGATCAGACTCCGGTCGACTCGCTCTTCACTAAAACGTTCTTCCAAAACAAAGCTACGCTCCATTTCTAGCTCTAACAGGAAGTTGATCTCTCGACCATCCTCGGTGGTAATGACACCTTGCGTGCCTACCGAGAGTTTTTCCTCTTCGGTATATACGCGTTGATTCGCTATCTGGACTCGGACCTCATCAGCGACCTGTCTACCTACATTCAAGGTGATATCAGATATATTGATATCGAGCTGTTCCAAGCTCACTTGTGCTTGTAACTCTTCGGCACTAGGGGCTTGTATATTTTGAGCGCTAAGGGCTTGTATCTCTTGCTCGCTAAAGGCTTCTATCGCCTGAAACGTCTCTAACGATGCAAGCTGAATATTCTGTACTGGGATTGGCGGGTTCATCGCCAAACGTTCAAGCTGCATCCCTTCATGCAACACGGTTTCAACGAGAGAGATTACATTGTGTGTTTGCTGGATTTGCTTGGTACCTTGCGCCGATTGCACACTACTGACGCTATTAACACTGGCAGCTTTCTCGGAACGCATACGCGCGTCGTAGGAAAGATCAACGCTCGTCCCCGCTCGCCAGTTAGAAGCCGCCTCAGGAGAAAGCGTCACTTGCTGACTGACCGCAGCGCTCTGTTGTTGAGCTGAATCGGTAATCTGTTTTTCGTGCTGGCTATTAAAACCAATCATCGAGCTGGAGATTTTCATAAGGCCTCCCTGCCGCTGCACCCAGAGATAAAAAGATAGTGTAAGAAACCCTATCGGCCTAAATAGGAGGATAATGAGAAGAAAAAAGATAGGTACAGTGGGTACAGTTAAATGAACTGCTCTCTCTGTTCTAAATAACGATGACGATGAAGGCTATGCCAGCGCCAATTCAACTGCCGCTTGCGCATGAATCGCTGTGGTATCAATCAGTCGGATGTGCGTATCACTCTGTTTCACCAACATACCAATTTCGGTACAGCCTAATATCACAGCTTCTGCCCCCTGCTCTGCCAGTACTTTGATAATTCTTAGATACTCGGATTTAGAGTTGGGATTGATCTGACCTAAGCACAGTTCTTTATAGATAACCTCGTGAATAACCGCTCGATCAGCTTCATTCGGGACAACAACCGATAGACCAAACTTATCTGTTAATCGGTCTTTATAAAAACCCTGCTCCATAGTGAATGCAGTGCCTAATAAGCCGACAGTTTTTACATTTTGTTTAATCAATTCTTCAGCTGTGGCATCAGCAATATGAATCAGTGGGATATCGATCGCCGCTTCAATCTGAGGCGCCACTTTATGCATAGTGTTGGTACAGATAAGGAGAAAGTCAGCACCTGCCGCCTGAATATTTTTAGCTGCTTGCGACAAAATAGCAGCAGTTCCTGCCCAATCACCTTGATGCTGTAGTTTTTCAATGGGATCGAAATCTACGCTATACATCGCTATCTGCGCAGAATGTAAACCACCTAAGCGCGACTTAACACCCTCGTTTATCGAGCGATAATATCCCTGCGTGCTCTCCCAGCTCATTCCACCCAGTAAGCCGATCGTTTTCATAAAAATCCTTTTAAAATTTAACTAGCCAATTTGAAGTTTTTTCAACTTTGTAAGCAACCCTATTACGACCCGAAGCTTTGGCCTTATATAAGTAATGATCAGCATTATCGATAAGGTTAGACATACTATCCATCGGATCACTCATATCGGCTATACCAATACTAACCGTATATTGCGCCTCTATCTGTTGCTGCCGAACCACCTGATTAGAGATAACACCAATCAAACGTTCAGCTAACGTGATCGCCTCATCATGCTGAGTTTCAGGAAGCACCAAAATAAACTCTTCCCCACCCCAACGAGCAATAATATCTCCCGCTCGAAGCTCTCGCATTAATAAACCAGATAGATCCAATAAAACCTGATCCCCAAAACCATGACCGTGAGTATCATTGATCTCTTTAAAATGATCGATGTCCATTAACATCACACAAATATTACGGTTATAACGCGTAGCATTACTGTATATAGGCTCCATCACTTTCTGAAAGCCGCGGCGGTTATATAAACCGGTTAACTGATCTCGATCGGCTAAACGTTGAGCCTCTATTTTTTCGGTTTGGCTAATGCGGAATTGGTAGGCAAGCGCTAAGGCAAAGAGTACTGCCTCAATCAAAATTCCGTACTCTACCGCGTGGAAGCCAAATGGATGGTACTCAACAACACCAGACACGGTAAAAGCCGTAACAATTGCGCTGATCATGGCAAAAATCGCGGCGCCCAAAAAGTATTTAGCTTCTTTAACACCTGCATGACAGGCTACTACACCGGCAGTAATCATTAAGAGAGCAAATGGGATTACACAGATAAAAGCAGTTACCAACATAGTCAGGTAATTGCCTGACAGGGCATACCAGATCACCGAACAGAGCATAAATGTGTTTAGCAGATTGAAACTGGTATTTATCCTAGGAAATTTCATTGGCAAGGCCAGAAAGGCTCGACAAAATAGGTTCCCTAGATAGGCAAACAGCATCATCATGGGTGGGATCATCTGGTTCTGGAATTCGGGCCAGTTCGGCCAGATCCATTTGAATGCATGGCCGGTATATGCCAGATTTAAGATGATAAAGGTTGCCAAGTAGAGCGAATAAAATAGATATCGACTACTGCGCAAACTGAAGTACAGCAATACATTGTAGATCAGCAACGCGGTCAGAAAACCATAGATTATCCCATATTCATAACCTGTATTAATCTTCCGCTCCAACATGTCGTTTTCTGTTAAAACAAACAACGGCAACAGTTGCGGTTCTGGCGTTTCGACTCTAATTAATACTGAGGTTTCGCCTGGCTGGAAATTGTGAGGAAATGAAAAGAATCGACTCGTACGATTCTCTTCATAGGGTATAGCATCACCAGCTTTATCGCTTTGAAGTAACTTACCCTCCTTAAAAACGTAGAGGTGTATATGATCTAGCCAAGAGTTTTCGATCTGAATATAACGAAGCTGTTCGCTTTCACTGAAGTTACTTACTTCAAAATGAACCCAAACCGGAGGTGCACCCAGACCGAAATTAAGGATATCGAACTCCGAGCGCGTTCCCTTAGAGCGAACATCTTTTAACGCTTGATTTGGGTGAAGGTTAATACCATCAACTTCTTGAAGGTACCGAGTATTAAATGGCTCTACGGCAAAGGATTTTTCACTACTCTGACCGGCATAGATGGGAAATGAAAAAATCAAAAGAA
Source organism: Neptuniibacter sp. QD57_21 (assembly GCF_047778075.1). Taxonomy (GTDB): domain Bacteria; phylum Pseudomonadota; class Gammaproteobacteria; order Pseudomonadales; family Balneatricaceae; genus Neptuniibacter. The sequence continues at coordinate 2,255,461 of NZ_CP180549.1, forward strand.
GAGTACACAGGAGGAAAGCGAAGACCCTCCCGCTGGCGGATAATAAATCAGATATGTCCTGATAAAACCTAGGCACCTATATCCTTTCCTCAGACGGTAAACCCTTAACTCAAATACCCACCTCTAAACGATGGGTACTTACCCTACCGATACTAGCTTAGTCGCTCTACACAAAAAATACTTTTTTATAGTCCAATAGTTCACGTTTTTTACTCACTAGATTGCTTAGGATGTTAAGGCTCTGTTCGTGGTTCTTTGCTATGCTAGGCCCAATAGCGACAAAGGGAACTTTTACACATGAAAAAATCATATCTGATCGCCTCTATCCTAACGGCATCAATGGCTTCCGTTACAGCTCACGCAGGTTGGGCTGACGCACTTAAAGAAGCCGTTCAAGATGAAGAGCTTCAAAAGAAAGTACTTGATACAGCAACAGGCAGTGCTAGCAGTGGTAAAGTGACTAATCTAGACACGGAAACGCTAATTAAAGGCCTTAAAGAAGCGTTAGAAGTTGGTAGCAAACGCGCTATCGAAGAAATTAGTCAACCAGGCGGTTATCTAGATAACAAAAACATCCGTATTCCTCTGCCAGATGGTATCGATAAAGTTGCTTCCCTTCTTCGCAAATACGGTCTAGAAAAACAAGTTAATCAGTTTGAAGAAAGCATGAACCGCGCAGCGGAGAAAGCAGCTCCTCAAGCAACCGATCTGATTGTCGGTGCGGTAAAAGAGATGAGCTTTGAAGATGCAAAAAAGATCTACCAAGGCTCTGACGATGCAGCGACTCAATACTTCAAAGAGAAGACCAGCGATAAGTTGCGCCAGTTGTTCCAGCCAAGCGTAAAAGAATCCCTAGGTCAGGTTGGTGCGACTCGTTACTACAATGACCTTGCCGGCGAAGCCAAAGATATCCCATTTGTGGGCGAAAAAGTTAACGTAGATTTAGACAACTATGTAACTGAAGAAGCACTAAATGGCTTATTCACCATGCTTGCTGCAGAAGAGAAGAAGATTCGCGAAAACCCAGCAGCACGTACAACTGACCTGCTAAAAGAAGTGTTTAAATAAGTACAAGTTTAGATGTAACGTCTACAAAAAAGCCGAGTACGCTAAACACGTAACTCGGCTTTTTTATTACTGGGCGATCTTACTCGTCTTCGTCGAAATAAGACTCGTCATTACGCGCACGAGCTTCAGCCTGACGTGCTTCAATCTCCGCACGCTCTTCGCGCTTTTCAGCTTTGCGCTTATTACGCTCCTGCTGCTGCTCTAGGAATTTCTGTAGCTGAGCTTCCGCCCACGCTTTAGCCTCATCTTCAGTAGCAAAGCCATCCTGCTTCTTGGAGACAACGGTCTTACGAGCACTTGCCTGACGCAAAATTTTAGCGCTCCAAGTTTCCCCTTCGGCTACTAACTGAAAATCGTACTTTTTACCTTTGGCCATTCATTTATTCCTAGCAGGTCAATCTGTATAAGTAGCGTATTCTAGCATGACTAATTCGACGTTCAGACTGATTTCTATCCCTTTAGTCGGAAAAGCATAAAAACATCCATTTTCTTAACCTTTTAGCGGCTGGCATAGGGCTCAATCAGCGTTTAAAATAGAATGGCTATTAATTTATTACTGTTTGAGTGCTCATGAAATCTGTTGACGTTGATACGCCTAAAACTACTGAATCCGAAACAAACCAAACCAAAAACGGCTTCTTAGCGCTGGTTTCAAAACTTTGTTTTGATGAAACTCTGCCTATTCGTTTTATGTATAAGACAGTTCCTGAACACTTAAACGACACCGGCTGGCGCATGTTTACTGGTTATGAAACTGAAGAGTTTTTGGAAGATCAGCTTTCCAACCTTCTTCCTGTCCCAGTAGAAAAGATGTGCCGCCTAGACCCATCCTTGAGCGAGCTGGTTACCTACAATGCAGGTACAGTTTGGGAACGTGTTCCTGGTTCAGACTCATGGGAACGTGTGCACGATTACCGCATTCCTTCGCACGATGTTGATGTAGAAATCACCAACGACGTTGATCGATTTAACGTTGAAGAAGAAAAATAATTCCCCTTACGCTTGAATTCTCATCAAGTGACATTATCTAAATAGTTAACCGAGGCTCAAAAGAGGTCGGTTAACGGCTCGCTCAAGAGAGGGGCCAGACTTTTAAATTTAGATATATTGCTTGATGAGGATATACAGATGCGTGAATTCGATCTATCTCCACTATACCGTTCTGCCATTGGTTTTGACCGTCTAGCTAACATGCTAGATAACGCTAACCGCAACGACAATCAGCCTTCATTTCCTCCATACAACATCGAACTACTTGGAGAAAATAATTACCGTATTACCATGGCTGTGGCAGGCTTTGAAAAAGACGAATTAGATATTCAAAGTGAAAGCGGCACTCTGACGATTACGGGTCAGAAGAAAGAACAAACTCAAGATCGCCAATACCTTTACCAAGGTATAGCAGCGCGCAATTTTGAAAGACGTTTTCAGCTAGCGGATCACGTAAAAGTGACTAAAGCCTCTATGGAAAACGGTTTGCTTCATGTTGATCTGATTCATGAAATCCCTGAAGCGATGAAGCCTCGTCAGATCCAGATCGAACACTAATACTGTTAGAACTCTCACTGACAGCGCTCTAGGACAAAAAAGGAGGTCATGTTGCCTCCTTTTTTAATGGCTTCAGGAAGTTTAGAGGCAGCCTCTTGATATACCGAAAGCAGTTCATCACTGAACAAGCAAAAGACTACCTCTTCTACGCTTGTCTCTTTTTTCAGTTCGCTCTTAACCGTTAATAGCGCAATCTCTGCAGCCTGTTCTAATGGGTAGCCATAAACACCGCAACTGATCGCCGGAAATGCGATAGTTTTGATTTTGTTTTCGTTGGCTACAGCCAGCGCGTTACGATAACAAGCTTCCAACGCTACTGACTCTCCCTGATTACCACCCCGCCAAACTGGCCCTACCGTATGAATGATGTATTGAGCAGGAAGGCGATAACCTTGGGTAATTTTCGCGTTACCCGTGTCACAGCCATTAAGCGTGCGACACTCAGCTAACAGATCGGGGCCAGCTGCAGAATGAATAGCACCGTCTACACCGCCACCACCCAGCAAACTGTTGTTAGCAGCATTAACAATTGCATCAACATCCAATTGAGTAATATCGTTCTTAACAAAGCTAATTTTGGCTGTCATGATTCAGCCTCCTTAGGTTCATTGTAGTGAACAGCGAGCCAGATCGTCGGCAGATCAGAATCAGTCCATTCAACACGGTGTCGTTGATGTGCAGGAAAACAGTAACTGTCTCCTGCATTGAGGGTAAATTCTTGATCTGGATTTTCTGTACGAAGCCCTGCGCTTCCAGAGATAACGATTACCCACTCATCCCAAGCTTGGTCGTACCATTCCCCTTCGGGGGTTGCATGGGCATGAGAGATAATGCGTTCAATGCGAAACTGATCAGTAGAGAGTAACGGGTCGAACTTTTCTGATTCTGGTCCCGAGCCTGACAGGTCATAGAGGTTCATAGTGCTACCACTCACTGATTGGAGCAGACCATGTCACTGCCTGCTCAATTAATTTATAAACCACTTTCATGACACTTAAGTGACACGCTATAAAGTTAGGCTACTTCCGGTAAAAAAGAGAGATCGACGTGGTACTTAGTGGGATTGTTCCGATCGATATAAACAGTGAGTTCATCAGTCACAACATATTCAGTAGGATCAAACCAAATATCATCACTTCTAAATAGATAGATCTTGTTATCTTCTGGATTGTGCCACTGCAAACTAATCACAAACGGGCTTACACCATCCGTTTCCATACAGGTGTTCCGGTCTAGTGTATGAATCTGAGCTTTGATAGGTACACCCTGAGTTTTCAGGTAATCACGTTTTCTGCCTTTCATACCGCTAAATATCAGAATAAGTATGCCTACGATGAAGAAAACAGTTCCAAGGCCAGCCACAATGGTTGCCCCACCCCAGAGGGTGAAAAAGCCATTAATCTTAGCGTCTTGCGGCGATTTCGCTTGGTATAGAACCTCAACGATCTCGCCTTGGGAGTAGCTTGGCGGGTTACTCCCAGCGCTAGATGAAAATGTCACTTTCTGCCCCTCATTAGTAACAAATGAGACGACTGGGTGATAAGTAAGAGAATCACTGCTTCTAGAGGCTCTTAGCTCTATAACTGTTCCTTCAGCAGTAACAGCGGTTTCCAAAAAGCTCTTAGTATTTGTGAATAACACAAACGCTAGAATCAACAGACCTAAACCAATCAGGCTGAACAGGTATTTAATGATTGAGATCGCTTTCATCCAATTATCCTTAATAGAATGATGATTATAAAAGTAACGTTTGACGGATTTCCGATGGAGCTTTCAGACACTTAATTTGACTAAACAACTCACCCGCTTCAGGATATTCTCGCTGTAAATGATGTAACCACTGTTTTATACGACCATGTACATATTTAGGGGATATATCTCGCTCAATACGATTTAAATAAGCCTCAATAAATGGCACAACCTGAGTCCAGTTATAACTGGACACTTCTTCACCGGCAAGGTGATATTTGATGATCTTGGCTAGGTCAGGCTTAGCAATAAGGCCGCGACCGATCATAATCGTGTCGCAACCACTGACTTCACGGCAACGTTGAAAATCCTGCCAATTCCATACCTCACCATTAGCAACCACAGGAAGATCAACCGCCTCTCGAATTCTCGCAATCCATTCCCAGTGAGCGGGTGGCTTGTAACCTTCGAGTTTTGTTCGTGCATGTACAGCTAAACTATCAGCGCCCGCTTCAGCAATTGCATGGGCATTTTCCATAGCCAAAGATTTATCTTTATTGCCCAAACGCATCTTTGCCGATACCGGAATTTCTGCAGGAACAGCTTCTCTTACTGCCTTTACGATCTCATGAACAAGCTCTGGCGTATCCAATAATACAGCTCCACCTTTACTGCGGTTCACTGTTTTGGCTGGACAGCCAAAATTCAGATCGATCCCAGGTGCACCAAGCTTAGCGCCTTTACGTGCGTTACCGGCTAGGACACTTGGATCACTCCCAAGCAACTGAAGAATAACGGGCGTACCTGAAGGCGTTTTCCCGCCATTATGTAACTCAGGACATAAACGTCGGAACACTTTAGCCGGCAAAACACGATCACTAACACGCAAGAACTCTGTAACACAGTGATCTATACCACCGACCTGTGTTAGCAGATCGCGCATAGTGTAATCAACGACGCCCTCCATCGGGGCTAAGACAATTTTCAAAGTAGGCTATCTATAGAAATAAAAAAGGACGGTTATTATAAGCTGCTATGGAGGTGATAAAAATGAGTAGATGACTTTGAAAGTCGCTTTATAAAGCTTTGTAGCATTCCTTCCAAACACACCTATGATTTACTAAGATAGAAATAACCATAAGCTGTGTTTTTTAGTTTCCGCTATGCGCCTATTCCTAGCTATCGATCTGCCTGAAGATCTTCAGGATCGAATTACCGAACTCTATTGCCCTGAACTCGAACAAGTTCGCTGGACCGTGAGTCATCAACTGCATATCACCTTAGTGTTTATTGGCGATCAGCCCCATCAACACTTGGAAGAGATAATTGAAGCGGTGTCTGAAACAAGTTTTGAACCTTTTGAACTTTGTCTACAGAAGATAGGCTATTTCAAATCAGGAATAATCTGGTTAGGCGTAGAAGAATCTGAGCCCTTAAAGCGTTTACAAAAGTCACTAAGCCACAAAGTTAGAGGGCTTGGCATAGAACTAGAACAACGAAAATACATGCCTCATATCACATTGGGGCGCAGCAAAAAATTAACACCTCAAGTGGTCAGTCGGGTCAGCCATAAAGGACTGGGATTCACTGCGAATTTGGAGGTTAGTGCTTTCCAGCTTAAAAGTAGTGTTTTGAAGGTGGATGGCGCTGAGTACCTAACCGAAGTGGAATTTCTGCCTGATTAACCAGCTTAGTCTCTCTGACTAACCTTAGAAAACCTGTGATATAGTCAATTGATGGAACCTATCTATCGCACTTACCAAGAAAAGGATCTTCAGGCCTTAATCGCCCTAATGAAGCAATTAGGTTACACCCACTCGGAACAATCTCTACTCACAAATATAAGATCAGTTCATAAAGCCGGCGGAGAGGTTTTTATCGCCGAGTTAAATGGCGTTGTTGTAGGCTGTATCTCAGCTATCATTGATATTCGCTTAGCTGAAGGCACTCAAGGTGAAATCGTAAGCCTTGTTGTTGATAAAGAACACCGTGGATATGGCTTAGGCAAAGGGTTAGTGAAAACAGCTGAACATTGGTTGTCGGAACGAGTGAATAGCATTCGAATTCGGGCCAATTCGATTCGTACATCGGCCCACAAGTTTTATCAAGAACTAGGGTACGTAGAAACTAAGCAACAAGTGGTATTAGTGAAAAGTAAACATGAATAAAAATCAGGCGAACAAAGAGTATTTACGCCGCATCAATCTAGCAACTACATACATTTGCTCAAACCTAGAGCAGCAATTAAACCTAGATAAGATTGCTCAAGTTAGCTGCTTCTCCCCTTTTCATTTCCACCGTATTTTTCACGCCCTCACAGGTGAAACCGTTAATGACTTTATCATCCGCAAAAGGATGGAAGCCTCTGCTAATAGACTGATTTGCCACAAAGAAATGAGCATTACCGAGGTAGCCAACGCCGGCGGTTACTCCTCTAGCGCTAACTTTTCAAAAGCATTTAAAAATTACTTTGGCATCACCCCTAGTCAAATAAGGGACCCCAGCGAAATAAAAGATAGCAAGATTGGAAAACTAACTAGCAAGTATGGAAAAGTATTCAATCCAAGTGATCTGTACTCTCAATTTGTCACTGACCAAGTGAAGTTTGATCCTGACAAATTAGAGGAAATACTCATGCGAGTAACCATTGAAGAGCTTAAAGCTAAACGAATCGCTTATCTGACAGCACCAAAGGGATATGACCTTCCCGCCATTTTTGAAACTTGGGATAAACTAGATAACTGGGCTAGAAGCCTAAAGTTACAAAATTTTGAAAACCAACGCTTTGCTATCTGCCATGATAACCCTATGATCACGCCAACTGAGCATTGCCGTTACGATGCTTGTGTTCAGATTGAAGACGACACGCCGGTGAGCGAACCATTTGAAGTAGCAACTATTCCGTCCGGTCAATATGCCTCGGCTTATTACAAAGGAGACGGTGATAAAGTAAGTAATTTCTATATGGAGCTCTACTCTCATTGGCTCCCTAACAGCGGCTTTGAACCAGATGACTTAGCGCCTATTGCGCACTATCTAAACGATACAAGGAAAGACCGCTTTGTCGAAATGAATGTTTATATCAAAGTTAAACAGTTATAAAACAGTGTGATAACCGAGATACCCTATAAAACTAGATGGATGGCAATTTGATGAAGACAGTTTTGATTGTTGGTAGCAGCCGAGGTATTGGTGAAGAGCTAACGAGGCACTTTTCTGACGCTGGCCACAACGTTATAGGTGTATCTCGAAGCCCATCTAAAAACTGCGAATGGATTCGTGCAGACCTTTCTGTGGAAGAAGAAATAAAAACGATTGCAGCTCAGCTAGGGGAGCAACCTATAGACACCCTGATCTATTCCAGCGGGATTTGGGAGGATGAAGGCTTCACCGACGACTTTGACTTCAGAAAGACCAAATACGAAGAAACCCAGCAGATCATGCAGGTGAACCTTGTTGCGCCCATCGAGCTCACTAAGGCTATCGCATCAAACCTAGCACGCGCTTCTAACCCAAGAGCAATCTATCTAGGTGCAAACTCAGGTTTAGAAAATATAGGTTCAGAGCAAGTCGCTTATGCTGCAAGCAAGTTCGGCCTACGCGGTGCTATACAAAGCCTACGTAAAGCACTAACACAAGAAAACATCGGATTTACTGTCATAAACCCGGGAAATGTCGGTACTGAAGAAGTGCTAACGGATATAGAAGAGGGCCGCATGGCGGATCAAGCCCCTATTCCAATCTCGGATATCATAACCTCGATAGAAATGATTATGTCACTCTCTAAAGATGTGGAGATTGGAGATATTAATTTAAGCCAGAAAAGCATTTAGACTCTTTATTTGAAGCACAAAAAAGCGGCCCGAGAGCCGCTTTTTTTAGATCTTAACTGCAACGATTAAACTGCTGCCAGACCTCTAAGCATATCTGCTTTAAGATCTTCGATCGATTCAATACCAACAGAGAGACGAACCAAGTTGTCTTTGATGCCCGCTTCAGCTCGAGCTTCAGGTGTCATACGACCGTGAGTCGTGGTCGCTGGGTGTGTGATTGTTGTTTTCACATCACCTAGGTTACCGGTGATGGACACCATCTTAGTTGCATCAATAAAGCGCCACGCTGCGTCTTTACCGCCTTTCACTTCGAAGGAAAGCACACCACCAAAACCTTTTTGCTGCTTCTTAGCTAGCTCGTGCTGTGGATGGCTTGGAAGGCCTGAGTAGAAGACACGATCAATACCGTCTTGCTCTTCTAGCCATTTCGCCATCTCCATAGCGTTGGTGCAGTGAGCATCCATACGCAATTTAAGGGTCTCTAAGCCTTTAAGGAAAACCCAAGCGTTGAAAGGGCTCAAGCAAGCGCCGCCAGTACGAATAAAGCCAAACACCTCTTCCATATGCTTATCGCTGCCAACAACCACACCACCGACACAACGACCTTGACCATCAAGGTACTTAGTCGCTGAGTGAATAATGATGTCTGCACCTTGCTTCAACGGCTGCTGAAGCATCGGCGTGCAGAAGCAGTTATCAACGACCAACAATGCATCATACTTATGTGCGATCTCAGCAACGGCTACAACGTCTGTTAGCTCAGACAACGGATTAGAAGGCGTCTCCAAGAACAGCATCTTAGTATCTTCTGTAATTGCTGATTCCCAGCTATCAAGATTAGTTGGGTCAACATAAGAAACTTTGATGCCTGTACGTGTAAGGTACTTATCAAACAGAGATACAGTAGAACCAAATACACTGCGCGAACAAACAACATGATCGCCATTTTGCATTAACGATAGGCAGGTACTAAGAATTGCCGCCATGCCAGAAGCTGTTGCGACTGCTCTTTCTCCGCCTTCTAGTGCTGCGATGCGTTCTTCAAAACACTGTACAGTTGGATTAGTGAAGCGAGAGTAGATGTTACCCTCCTCTTCACCACCAAAACGTGCAGCTGCTTCACGCGCACTCGAGAAGACATAGCTTGATGTCGGGTAGATTGGGTCACTGTGCTCCCCTTCTAAGGAACGGTGTTGACCTGAACGCAAAGCAAGTGTTTCCAGATCGTAACCTTCTGAAGGCTCGAACTGGATACGCTCAGCGCGTTCGTAATCAGAAATAGACATCGACTATTGCTCCTTAATCGATCTTACTACAAAGGTTAGAGGATTCGTTACTCTCAACCTTTTTGTTATTACTGCCTTTAGCGTCATCGTTACGGGCAGCCTTCAAGCGCTCAAGATACTGCTCATCGATATCACCCGCTACGTATTTACCATCAAATACGCAGGTATCGAACGCCGTAATTTCTGGGTTACCTTCAGATACAGATGCTTTAAGATCATCTAGCTCTTGGTAGATCATCCAGTCACAACCGATCTCTTCACCCACTTCATCATCTGTACGGCCATGAGCGATAAGCTCTTCCGCTGCTGGCATATCAATACCGTAAACGTTCGGGTATTTAACCGCTGGCGCAGCAGATGCAAAGTAAACTTTCTTAGCACCTGCATCACGAGCCATCTGAACAATCTGGCTAGAGGTAGTGCCACGTACGATAGAGTCATCAACCAACATGACAACTTTATCTTTAAATTCCATACCAATTGGGTTCAGCTTACGACGAACAGACTTCTTACGCTGTGTCTGACCTGGCATGATGAAAGTACGACCGATGTAACGGTTTTTGATAAAACCTTCACGGAACGTAACACCCAAATCTTTAGCCATCTCCATAGCAGAGGTACGGCTTGTATCTGGGATTGGGATGATCACATCAATATCGTGGTCTGGGCGCTCACGTAAAACCTTCTCTGCTAGCTTCTTACCCATACGCATACGAGAGATATGTACGTTTACATCATCAATAATTGAATCTGGACGCGCTAGGTATACGTATTCAAATAGGCACGGCGCAAGCTGCGTGTTATCTGCACAAAGCTTAGTAGATACGTTACCTTCCATATCGATGTAGATCGCTTCGCCCGGCTCGATATCACGAACACGTTCGAAACCAGAGATATCTAGAGCAACACTTTCAGAAGCTACCATGTACTCAGTACCTTCTGCAGTTTCGCGCTTACCGTAAGTCAGTGGGCGAATACCGTGAGGATCACGGAACGCCAACATGCCGTAACCCGTAATCATTGCTACTGCGGCATAACCACCTTTACAGCGCTCGTGAACACGACGAACCGCTTCAAACATATCTTCAGCTTGTGGCTGCAGTTTGCCCTGACGTTGAAGCTCATGAGCAAATACGTTTAACAACACTTCTGAATCAGATGTTGTATTGATGTGACGCAGATCAGCACGGAACATTTGTTCAGCTACATCTTCTGCATTTGTCAGGTTGCCGTTATGAGCTAACGCGATACCGTATGGAGAGTTCACATAGAACGGCTGCGCTTCAGCCGAGCTAGAACTACCGGCCGTAGGGTAACGAACGTGACCGATGCCCACGTTACCTACCAGACGTTTCATATGGCGGGTACGAAATACTTCGTTTACCAGGCCGTTATCCTTGCGTAAGAAGAAACGGTTACCTTCACAAGTAACCATGCCCGCTGCATCCTGTCCACGATGTTGTAGAACAGTCAGAGCATCAAAAATAGTCTGGTTTACATTAGATTTGGCTACGATGCCAACAATGCCGCACATTAAAACTCACCTCAAAGTGCAAACTAACAAAAGAAAAATTTAGCGTCCCGCATTCCAGATCAAGCGACCCACTTCGCTCGCTGTCTCTTTGGTCCATGCTTCCATAAGTAAAAAGTGTGGAATCAATTGTGATTCCTTGAACCAGCGATCTTCAACCGCTGGGCTCATTCCAATCAGCGCGACTATAGCCACGATAATTAAACCACCTCGTGCTGCACCAAATCCGATTCCAAGAATACGGTCAGTTGCAGACAACCCCGTTGCTTCTACGAGCGCACCGATCAGTTTATTGATCATGACTCCAACAACAAGAGTGGCTATAAAGAGGATAGCAAACGCTGCGACTAAACGTACTGACGGCGTTTGAATATAAGCTTCTAACAGAACTGACAATGACTGCGAAAATAGGCGCGCAACGATAAAAGCCGTTACCCATGTGATCAGGGAAAGTGCTTCTCGAACAAAGCCTCGCCTTAAGCTCATAAGGCTTGATATCGCAATGATGCTAAGTATGGTCCAGTCAGCCCAGTTCATCTTTACAGCTCAGTAAGAAATTGCGCGCATTTTAACAGAGTTTATAGGATCGCTTCACGCTTTATTATTGCGTAGTAAAACGAACAATAATGCCATTCAATCCAAAATCTTTTTTAAGTGATAACTTAAGCGACTCTAATCGGCTCTTTTGGAATTCAGGCCCTACATAAACCTTAATCAATTCACCCTGTTTACGAGTAAAGACTTTGTGCCCTTCACCGATTAGTTGCTTACGCAAGCTCTTAGCATTAGCTTCATCTTTAAAACTAGCAAGCTGCAGCGTCCAAGCCACTGGAACACCTTCTTGGTCAAGTACAGGCTGATCTTTATGAATTTCTAGCTCAACCTTTTGCTCTTTTTCAATCTTCTCGATTACCTGCTTCACCTGTTTTGGTGGTTTAGGCAACTCAACCGGCGGCTTAGGTTCAGCAGGCTTAGAAGTATCAGGCAACGGTTTATTCTGTGGTTCTATACGTACAATTTCAGGACGTTCGGGGCCTGGAGGAATTTCGGACTGAAGGTGTCGCTCTTTATAACCAGCACCGTCAAAAAAAACAGGAAAGATCACCGCTGCAGAGAGAAGAATCACTGCAAACCCTACTAAGCGGTATTTTACTTTCTGCTGCATTAGCTATTTCCTTGCCAAAATCGTCAACGCATCACTGACGGTAAAGAATGATCCCGCAATAATAACATTGTCATTTGGGTTAGTGTCTATTCGAACCGCTTCAATTGCCGCTTTAACTGATGAAAATTCCTGAACCGAAGCCTCATTAGGGAATAGCTCGGCTAACTCAGCAGCTTTTTGCCCTCGCGGAACATTGATGTCAGAAAGATAAGTAGCTTTCACTACTGGAGCTAGTGTATCTATAACTTGCTGACAATCTTTATCCGCTAACATCCCCAAAACGAGATACACATCGCCCGATAATCCTTGGATACGATCACTCAACAGCTCTGCTGCTTCAGGGTTATGGGCTACATCTAGCCAATAATGCAGATTGTCTTGTTCTACATGTTGCATACGACCTGTTAGCGCTGCTTGCTGAATACCTGTTTTAATCTGCTCATCCGAAATCGCTAACGGAATATGCTGAACAATTTTGATTGCGGTAGCTGCATTTTGAATTGGTAGCTCTGGCTGCTTGAGGTCGGTAATCGATTTAGACTGACCTTGAGCATCCTTTCCCTGCCAGCACCACAGTTCGCCGTTTTCTTCATAGGTAAAATCAACACCTGATTGATGTAGATCGGCACCAATCTCATCAGCATAAATAGCAACAGACTTTGGAGGATTGAGATCACCGCAGATAGCAGGCTTAGCAGCACGGAAAATACCTGATTTCTCACGACCAATCACTTCGCGGTTATCACCTAACCAATCAACATGGTCAATCGAGACGGTAGTGACCGCACTAATGTCCGCATCAATGATGTTCACTGCATCTAAACGGCCACCCAAGCCTACTTCAAGCAGAACCAGATCCGGTTTCGTTTCAGAAAAAATAACTAAGGCAGCTAAAGTGCCAAACTCAAAGTAAGTCAGTGGTATCTGACCACGCGCCTGGTCTATTTTTTCGAAAGCATCGCACAATTGTTGGTCAGTTGAATTTTGGCCGTTTAACTTAACTCGCTCGTTATAGTCGATAAAATGAGGAGATGTGTAGCAGCCGACACTGTATCCAGCCTGTTGGTAGATGCTGTTCAAGTAACTAATCGTTGAACCTTTTCCATTTGTACCTGCAACAGTCACAACAGTTGATGCTGACAGATCGATTTTTAACTTTTCTGCAACTTGACTGACACGGCCTAAACCTAGTTCGATTTCAGACGGATGGCACTGCTCCATCCAAGACAACCATTCAGAAAGATTCATTTTTTGATTAGCGGTATTCATAAGACCAACAACTTTTAACAATCACCAGAAACCAAAAAGGCCGGCGTTTTCACGTCGGCCATTTTTATTACCTTGAGCAATTACTCTGCTTCAGGTTTCGCAGGCTCTTCCTCAACAACAACCTCACCCTCAACTGTTTCTACAGGAGGTAGCGGGCTTTGGTTGGTTAGCTTACGCAAGATGCGAGACAAGCGAGAGCGCATTTCACCGCGGTTAATAATCATATCAACCTGGCCATGCTCTAGTAGGAACTCACTGCGTTGGAAACCTTCAGGTAATTTTTCACGAACTGTTTGTTCGATTACGCGAGGTCCCGCAAAGCCCATAAGCGCTTTAGGCTCAGCAACATTCAAGTCACCCAACATCGCCAGCGATGCAGAAACGCCACCATATACTGGGTCTGTCAGTACAGAAATATAAGGCGTACCTTGTAGACGTAGCTTTTCTAGGATCGCACTTGTTTTCGCCATCTGGAATAGAGAGAACAAGGCTTCCTGCATACGCGCACCACCTGATGCTGAGAAACAGATCAGTGGGATATTCTCTTCTAGAGCGATATTGGCAGCGCGAACAAAACGCTCACCAACAACTGCACCCATAGAACCACCCATGAAGCTAAATTCAAATGCAACCGCTACAACAGGCAAACCTTCTAGTTCGCCGCGCATAGCGATCAATGCATCTTTTTCACCCGTGCTTTTCTGTGCTGCACTCAAACGGTCTTTATATTTCTTAGAGTCTTTAAACTTCAGACGATCGATAGGCTCTACATCTGTTGCTAGCTCTTGGCGGTTATCTTCATCTAAGAACAATTCAAGGCGACGACGTGCGTTTAGACGCATGTGGTGATCGCACTTAGGACAAACATTCAGGTTCTTTTCCAACTCAGGGCGGTAAAGAACAGATTCACACTTAGGGCATTTTTTCCACAAGCCCTCAGGGATATTCGAGCGCTTTTTCTCTGAACGAACAAGAGAAGGAACAATTTTTTCCAGCCAGTTACTCATTATTTTAAAACCTTATTAGCTGTCCATTGCTTGACGCATATCTTTGATAATTGCAGCTACCTCAGGAGCGATTTTGCCCTGATCTTTTACTAGAGATGCAATCTTATTAACTAAAACACTGCCGACAATAACACCATCCGCAATTTTTGACACGGCAGTAGCTGATTCAGCATCTTTGATACCAAAACCTACACCTAAAGGAATGTCAGTGTATTTACGAACGATGTCTAGTCTGTCAGCTACAGCCTGAACATCAAGTGAAGCGGAGCCTGTAACCCCTTTCACTGATACATAGTACAGGTAACCACTACCGTTCTCGCAAACGTATTTAATACGCTCTTCTTCAGTAGTCGGCGCCAATAGGTAGATGGTATCAATATCATGCTCACGCATGATCTGGTTGAACTCACCTGATTCTTCAGGAGGAAGATCAACGGTTAAAACACCATCCACACCTGCTTTCTTCGCTTCTTCAGCAAAGCGCTGGTAACCCAGAATTTCGATCGGATTAAGATAACCCATCAAAACGATTGGCGTTTCATTATCTTTCTGACGGAACTCAGCTACCATTGCCAGCACATCAAGCAACCGTACATTGTGTGTCAACGCACGCTCACAAGCTAGTTGGATAACTGGACCATCTGCCATTGGATCTGAAAATGGGATACCCAATTCGATAACATCGGCACCCGCTTCAACCATAGCGTGTAGTAAACCTACTGTAACTTCCGGTGCAGGATCGCCCGCTGTTACATAAGGGATTAGGGCTTTGCGGCCTTCAGATTTAAGCTTTGCAAAGCTTGCAGCAATACGACTCATTCTACTTTTCCTCGCACAAATCAGATATTGATGCCATCGATCTGTGCGACCGTATGAATATCTTTATCACCACGACCAGACAAGTTAACAACAATTGTCTGATCCTTATCCATCTCTTTAGCCAACTTCATTGCATATGCAACTGCGTGGCTTGATTCAATTGCCGGCATGATACCTTCAACGCGTGTTAGTGCACGGAATGCATCCATAGCTTCATCATCTGTCGCATCAACATAAGTGGCACGACCAGTATCTTTTAGGTAAGCATGCTCTGGACCAACGCCTGGGTAATCCAGGCCAGCAGATACAGAGTGAGTACCAATGATCTGACCACCTTCGTCAGACATCAAATATGTACGGTTACCATGAAGCACACCAGGGCTACCTGCAGATAGTGGCGCGGCATGCTGTCCCGTTTCTACACCATAACCGCCAGCTTCAACACCATACATTTTTACAGATTCATCTTCGATGAATGGGTGGAATAGACCAATAGCGTTTGAACCACCACCAACACAAGCTACAAGTGCATCAGGTAGACGGCCCGTTTGATCTAAACACTGTTGACGTGCTTCACGACCTATTACACACTGGAAATCTCGAACCAACTTAGGGTATGGATGTGGACCCGCTGCAGTACCAATGATGTAGAAAGTATTATCAACATTGGTTACCCAATCGCGCATCGCTTCATTCATCGCATCTTTAAGCGTGCGAGTACCCGATTCAACCGCAATAACTTCTGCACCAAGAAGCTTCATACGATAAACGTTAAGTGCCTGACGCTGAACATCTTCAGCGCCCATATATACCTGACACTCAAGACCTAAACGTGCCGCTACAGTTGCAGAAGCTACACCATGCTGACCAGCACCTGTCTCTGCGATAACACGCGGCTTGCCAGTGTATTTAGCAAGAAGCGCCTGACCAATTGTATTATTAACCTTGTGAGCACCCGTATGGTTGAGGTCTTCACGTTTCAGGTAAATTTGTGCACCACCTACTTTTTCTGAAAGGTGCTTCGCATGATACAAAGGCGAAGGGCGTCCAACATAATGTGCCAGATCACGATCAAATTCTTCCTGGAACGCTGGATCTCGCCACAACTTCTCATAAGTTTCTTCTAGCTGCTTAAGCGCAGCCATTAGAGTTTCAGATACGAAACGACCACCGTAAGGGCCAAAATGGCCTTTACTATCGGGCAACTGAGCAAGTGCTTTAAGATCGATATTAGTTGGCACGGGTTACCTCATTTATAAATCTATTAATTTTGTCGGTATCTTTGATACCTTTACTCTTCTCTACCCCACCACTCACGTCTATCGCGTAAGGTTTAACGGTTTGAACAGCCTCTGCTACATTCTCACAGTTAAGCCCCCCAGCAAGAATAATCGTAGCTGGATGAGGTGTAGGAATACGATCCCAGTCGAAGGCTTCACCAGTTCCACCTGGTACACCCGGACGATAAGCGTCCAGCAGAATAGCCTGCGCTGATGTAAATTGTTCTACCGTCTCTGTTAAATCCAGTTCTGGCTTCATCCGTATAGCTTTGATGTACGGGCGGCTCAAACTGCTACAGAACGCTTCAGTTTCATCACCATGAAATTGAAGTAAATCTATACGAGTTTGTTCGATAACTCGATCAATAAACTCTCGCTCTGCGTTAACAAACAGCGCTGTTGTTGTGACGAACGCTGGAAGCTTTGCAATGATTTCTGCCGCTTGTTCAACCTCTACAGCACGAGGGCTCGGCGCATAAAAAACAAAGCCAAGAGAATCGGCTCCAGCAGTAATTGCTGCTAAAGCATCCTCTATATTCGTAATACCACAAATTTTAACGCGCGTTCGGTTCACAGATACAGTTCACTTAGAAAATATCAGGTTGCAAATAGTAGCAGATAGAAGGCCACTAAGTCAGTCAACTATGACAGGAAAAAAGGCCCTATTTTTGATTTTGGCAATTCAAATTCATCAGGATACTTAGCATCGACGAAATAAAGACCATAAGGAGGAGCTGTTACACCACCCTGACGGCGATCCTTAGCATCCAAAACCTCTTTTGCCCATATAGGATCAGCCTCACCGCAACCAACGCTCATCAATACCCCGGCAAAGTTTCGAATCATATGATGCAAAAACGCATTGGCTCGCACATCTAGAACAATCAGTTGACCACTGTGATAAACATCTAGCTGCTTCACCGTACGAACCGGACTGTGCGCTTGACAGCCTACCGCACGATAGGAGGTAAAGTCATGCTCACCAATGAGATAGTTTGCTGCTTCCTGCATCCGCTCTACATCCATCTGCTTGTATGTCCAGGTAATACCTTTTGGCAAAATCGCAGGCTTTACCGGATTACAGTAGATAAGATATCTATAACGTCGCTCTACAGCAGAAAAACGTGCATGAAACTCATCCGATACAGGTACAGCCCACTGGATAGCAATATCATCGGGTAGATTGGTATTCGTACCTAAAACCCAAGCACGGTCCTCTCTTTGTACAGGACTATCAAAATGAATAATTTGATAGGTTGCGTTTACCCGCGCATCAGTTCTACCTGCACAGATAACCGATACAGGTGCATTCGCAATTTTTGAAAGCGCTTTTTCCACTTCCTCTTGAATGCTTGGCACATCACCCTCTTTCTGAATCTGCCAACCACGATACGCCGCACCAGAGTATTCAACACAAAGAGCATAACGATAAGAAGGGGCGATAGAAATCGCCCCTTCTGGTGAACTGTTAAGTTCAGTACAACTTTTTTCTGACATACTACTTTTCGTTAATGGATTTTATCAACGCTTCAGCTTCTTTCTTCTGGTCATCAGTGCCTTCTACAGCAATTTCTTCCAGAATATCTTTAGCGCCTTCGAGGTCTTCCATATCCATATAGGCACGAGCCAGATCAAGCTTAGTTTCAACTTCATCTGCTCCCTCTAACAGGTTTAACCCTGCCAGCTCGTCAAAATCTTCATCCACTGAGGCATCCTCTTCTTCTACAGCACTCTCTTCCAGTACTATATCACCCTCTTCACTATTAAGTAGCGCATCCAATTCAGAATCTAAATCAGCTTCCAGATCATCAGAGATAGATGATTCCAAATCATCATCCTCTAATACAACCTCTTCCTCTGAAGAAGCGGTGGTCGCAGCAGCCCCACCAACAGCAGCATCGGTTAGATCTAAATCGGATCCCAAATCATCCAGCATTGCATCTAGATCATCGGCTGCCGCATCGGATGGTGCTTCTTCTGATTGCTGCTCTTCAAGCTCACCGATCTCTAGATCAGGAGCTATTTCCTGATCCATACTGTCATCGACTTCAGCAAGCAACGCATCAAAGTCTTCATCTGATTCTAGCGATTCTGTGTCCAATTCATCCTGAGCTTCAAGCTGACCTGGAAGAGAAATATCACCTGGATCTGGATTCTCAGCAAGCATTGCTTCCAATGCTTCGTCCGTAACATCTTCTTCTGCAGACTCTTGTTCAGAATCTTCGACAGCCTCTTCTAGATTCCCCATGTCTAAATCTTCAGCTAGAAGAGCTTCTAAGTCATCAGTAGCATCAGATTGCACCGCCTCAACAGACGCTTCTGTCAACGGCTCTTCTTCTACTTCTGCTAATAGATCATCAAGGTCGTCTATTTCTGGCTCTACATCTGTTTGTTCAGCAGCATCTGTCAGTTCTTGGATATCTTCATCGGATACGGAATCAAGCAAGTCATCCAAACCTGATTCGTCAAGCTCTTCAGGAACCGTATCTACTTCCATATCAGAAGCCAGATCCGCTTCTAGGTCGGGACCTTCTGCTTCAAGCTCAGCAACATCTTCCGCAGTTACAAGATCCGGCATCTCATCAACAACAAAATCCAAGTCTGCATCATCGTTTTCAAGCGCTTCAGTCACTGACTCTTCGGCAACTTCATCAACCTTTTCATCAGCTACACTATCAAGGTCAAACTCTAGATCAGTATCATCAAGACCTAAATCGATTTCTTCCTCATCAACCCCTTCTGCTGAATCAGATTCTAGAGCTGCGTCAAGATCAGTCTCATCAATTATAGGCTCAGCATCTTCGACCTCACCTAAAATATCATCCAGCGCATCGGGCTCATCAGCGTCCGCCACTTCCAGCTGCTCATCAGTTTCAACAATATCTGACGGCTCTTCCAGAATGGCATCTAGCTCATCAGCTTCAGACTCTGCTGATGCCTCTTCCGCTTCCTCAACTTCGTCGTCATCTAGACCTAAGTCAAATTCATCATCTTCCAGCAGCGAATCAAGCTCATCTGGATCATCAGTTTCTACTGCCTGAAGGACATCACCCGTTGCATCCTCTTCAAGATCCAAATCCATATCCATATCTAGATCCAGATCGTCCAAATCTTCCAGATCATCGGTATCTGTAAGATCCAAATCTGCATCATCTAACAGATCATCGTCTGCACCTAAATCCAGATCTTCAGCAGCAACATCATCTTCTGCTTCACTGACTTCAGCATCAGCTTCTGAGGCTTCTTCAGGCACCTCTGCTGCATCAACCTCTTCAGGAGTTTCTAGATCCTCAGGCACTTGAACTAATGCATTTTCTTCTTCTACGGTCTCTTCATCTTTTTTACCGCGACGAAGGAAGAAGAAGAAACCACCCAATAACGCTATAAGCGCAGCGCCAATACCACCTAGCATTGCCGGTGATTGCAAAATAGTGTCTAAGAAACTTTTTTCTGGCGGTGGTGGAGGCGGAGTAGCCGCCTTTTCTGCAGCTTCAACTTTATTCTGTAACGTAGCTAGTTCTTTATCTTTCAGCTCTAGCATTTCACGCAATTTGGCTAATTCATACTGAATAGAATCCAGCTTTTCATTTAGCTCTGCATTATCACGGGTAATTTTATCTACGTTTTCAAGAGACTGACTCAGCCTATCTTCAAGCTCCTGATTACGCGCGAGCAATTCTTGCTTCTCAGCATCCACATCACCCTCAGGCTTAGTTTCAGCAGACTCATCCTGCATGTCATTTTCTTGGTCTTGCGGCTTATCACCTTCAGCCTTGTCAGACTGATCCGTCATTGCTCCTTTTTCAGGCTCAATGGAATCTTTTGGCGTAACAATCTTAAGTTCTGCAGACTTATCATCTTCAGGCGCTGGTTTAGGCTCCTCCTCTACAGCTTTAGTAACCGGCTTCTTTTTAGAAGCCTCTACAGGCGCAGAGCTTGTCTTACCTTTATTTTTCCATTCGGACGTCTGACGCACCACTTCAAGTGCAGCATCTTTGGAGTTAAGACGATTAATTTCTTCTCTAGTAGGCAGATCCAAAACAACACCCGCCCTTAGCGCGTTGATGTTGCCATTTACAAATGCATGAGGATTCTTTTTCTGCAAAGCGATCATCATCTTCTTTGCAGAGACGCTTGCACTCGGTCTGTGCTTAATAGCAATGGACCATAGAGTATCCTTTACATCGACATACACTTGAGAAGCATTCGTGCTTATTGATCTTGAACTATCGTTCGTCACCTGCATAGACTTTGACTTTACAGCCGATGAGGTCTCTACAGGGGTGGTAGAAGGCTGAACAGTCTTACGGACAGGTGTTGGATCATAGACGGGAGGATCAAGCAACAAAGTATATTCACGAACCAAACGCCCACTTGGCCAATTCACTTCCACCAAAAAGTTAAGAAAAGGCTCTTTCACAGGTCGATCTGACCGCATAGTGATTAAGCCTGAGCCATCAGGATTAACTTTCACCTGAAAGCTAACATCGGTTAGAAAGCGTGATTTTTCCAAACCAGCCAAAGCGAATTCGTCAATATTCGCCATTCTTGGCTGTATCTGTAATGGGCCTAGCTTCCTCACTTCAAGTAGTTGAATTTCCGCATTTAACGGCTCATTCAATGCTGAGTGAATTTTAATTTCGCCCAATCCCAGCGCATTTGCGTTGGAGGCACTTATAATCCCTGCTACAGCAAGGCTGACGGCGAGTTTTCGCAACATCATCAGTTTCCTTGTTCCCCTACCCTCAAAACTCTGAGTAATTCAGAGGGTTGCGATTCTGAAATCCTTCCACAGTATTGTTTATAAACCGCTTACGGGTCAAGGAAATACAAACAACTGTTTGTATTTCCTCTTAAAAAATCGATCTAAATATACTGTTGGATCAAAATCTCAGCTATTTGAATGCTATTTAGAGCAGCTCCTTTACGCACATTATCGGCAACCACCCATAAATTTATAGCATTTTCACAGGAAATATCTTCGCGAATACGACTAATGAACACCTCATCGTTTTTAGCCGCATCTGTTACAGCAGTCGCGTAACCACCCTCTTCCTGATCATCAACCACCTCTACACCAGCAGAATGACCCAATAGCTCTCGCACTTCTTCAGCACTAATTGGATCCCAGCACTCGATATGCACTGCTGCACTATGACCAAAGAAAACCGGTACACGAACGCAAGTTGGGTTGACCATGACACCTTCATCACCAAGGATTTTCTGTGTCTCCCAAACCATTTTCATCTCTTCGCGGGTATAACCATTATCTTGCAACGCATCGATCTGTGGTAACACATTAAACGCAATCTGCTTAGGGTAGACCTTACTCTCAGGCGTTTGCGCATTTAGTAGCCTAGCAGTCTGACCAGCCAACTCTTCCACGCCACTCTTACCGCTACCAGATACCGCCTGATAAGTTGCAACATTGATACGCTTAACGGAAGCATGACGATGAATTGGAGCAACCGCTAAAAGCATCTGTATTGTGGAACAGTTAGGATTTGCAATAATCCCTCTATTCGGATATTCGGCTACAGCTTCAGGATTTACTTCTGGCACTACTAACGGCACATCATAGTCATAACGAAAACATGATGTGTTATCTATAACGATACAGCCCTGATCTGCAGCCATCTGTGCATACTCTTCTGAGACTGCAGCTCCAGCAGTAAAAAAGGCAATCTGAGCCTGAGAAAAATCAAAATCTTCTATCGCTTCGACTTTATAGTTCTTGTCATTGAACTGAATCTGCTTTCCGGCACTGTTTTCACTTGCTACCAAATACAGATTCTCTACAGGAAATTCACGCTGCTCTAGAATTTCTAGAATTGCTTCACCAACCATGCCTGTTGCGCCAACAACAGCAATATTAAAACCTTGACTCATTTTCGTTTCCCCAAAAGCAAACCAGCCCGAACTAAGTCGGGCTGGTCAATATTCTTAATTAAAGACTGATTTATTAGTCTTCTAACAGAATTCTCAGCATACGGCGCAGCGGTTCAGCCGCACCCCATAATAGCTGGTCACCAACGCTAAACGCGTTTAGATATTCGTCCCCTAGGTTCATCTTACGAAGACGACCTACAGGAACATTCAATGTGCCTGTAATTTTAGCTGGTGTAAGTTCCTGAGCAGTAATATCACGCTCGTTAGGAATAACTTTAACCCAGTCATTTGCTTCTGCCAGCATTGACTCGATCTCATCCATTGGAACATTTTGCTTCAGCTTAATCGTGAATGCCTGGCTATGGCAACGCATCGCGCCAATACGCACACAAGTACCATCAATTGGAATTGGGCTTTCACCCAAACCTAGAATTTTGTTAGTTTCAGCAAACGCTTTCCACTCTTCACGGCTTTGACCATTATCCAGTTTAGTATCGATCCAAGGGATCAAAGAACCCGCAAGCGGTACACCGAAGTTATCGACAGGCATTGCATCGCTGCGAATAGTTTCTGCAACTTGACGATCAATATCCAAGATAGCAGATGCTGGGTTAGCAAGATCTGTAGCAACAGACTCTTTGATGATACCCATCTGAGAGATCAGCTCACGCATGTGACGTGCACCGCCACCGGATGCAGCCTGGTATGTCATGGAGGTCATCCACTCGATCTGACCCGCATTGAACAAACCACCCAAGCCCATCAACATCAGTGAAACTGTGCAGTTACCACCCACGTAAGTTTTGATGCCGTTAGATAGACCGTCTTTGATCACATTCATATTTACTGGATCAAGTACGATGATTGCGCTGTCATCCATACGCAAAGAAGAAGCGGCATCGATCCAGTAACCTTCCCAACCTGCACCACGCAGATCAGAGTAAACCTGTTTCGTGTAGTCACCGCCCTGACAGGAAATAATGGCATCCATCTGTTTCAATTCTTCAATAGATGTCGCATCTTTCAGCGCTGGAATGTCTTTACCAATATCTGGACCAGCCTGACCTACCTGGGATGTGGTGAAGAAGACCGGTTCTTCGATATGATCGAAATCACGCTCTTCCATCATGCGTTGCATCAGCACGGAACCCACCATTCCACGCCAGCCAACAAAACCTACACGTTTCATTAAATTCACCAAATAATCAAATATAAACAACAAAGCCGGTACCGCCATCGATACCAGCTTTCGTATACTCCGAACGCATCAGAGTTGCTCAATTATGCATTATTTCTGCATTTGAGACTATCGTAATCTACCGAGACATCAGTAGATTACGACTATTTTTCTATTATTTATTGCAGAGCAGCAACCACTGCATCACCCATCTCAGAAGTAGACACTTTAGTCATACCTTCTGACATGATATCTGCAGTACGCAGATTCTGATCCAGAACCTGGCTTACCGCAGCTTCGATACGATCTGCAGATTCACCAGCATCTAGAGAATAACGCAGCATCATTGCAGCAGACAAAATAGTCGCCAATGGATTTGCAAGGCCTTGACCTGCAATATCAGGTGCAGAACCGTGGCACGGTTCATACATACCTTTACCATTTTCATCTAGAGACGCAGACGGCAACATACCGATAGAACCCGTCAACATTGCAGCAGCATCAGACAAGATATCGCCGAACATGTTCCCTGTTACTACAACATCAAACTGTTTAGGTGCACGTACCAACTGCATCGCAGCGTTATCTACGTACATGTGGCTTAGTTCAACTTCTGGATATTCTTTTGCCAGATCATCCATAATTTCACGCCATAGCACAGTTACTTCTAGCACGTTAGCTTTGTCTACAGAACATAGACGCTTGTCACGAGCCATCGCAGCTTCAAATGCAACACGACCAATACGACGGATCTCATTCTCATCGTAAACGTAAGTGTTATAGCCTTCGCGAACACCACCCTCTTTTTCACGGATACCACGAGGCTGACCGAAGTAGATACCACCCGTCAATTCACGAACGATCAAAATATCCAAACCAGATACAACTTCCGGCTTTAAGGTAGATGCGTGAGCAAGCTGAGGGTAAAGAATTGCTGGGCGCAAGTTACCAAATAGCTCTAGCTGAGAACGGATACCCAATAGACCTTTTTCTGGACGAATCTGAAAATCAGGGTTTGTATCCCACTTAGGACCACCAACAGCACCCAGTAGAATCGCATCAGATGCTTTCGCAGCTTCTAGAGTCGCTTCTGGCAGTGGTACGCCAGCAGCATCAATTGCAGCACCACCTACGTCAGCTTCGCTGAACTCAAGACCTAGATTATCTTGCTCGTTAACCAATTCCAAAACGCGGCGCGCTTCTGTAACAATCTCAGGACCAATGCCGTCACCCGGCAAAATCAAAACATTTTTAGACATTCTTATAACCTTCCCGATTGCCTCATACAGAGGCTTTATCTAATTCTTAAATTCGATTATTTGATTGCGCCAAACAACCAAGGCGCTGACTGACGACGCTTCTCTTCGTAAGCCTTAATATCATCTGCATGCCGCAGTGTTAGACCGATATCGTCTAAACCATTTAGCAAGCAATGCTTACGGAAATCATCAATTTCAAAAGCCATCTCTTCACCAGAAGGCGTCTTAACAACCTGATTTTCAAGATCAACGGTTAGTGCGTAACCTTCAGTTGCAGCTACCTCTTTAAATAACTGATCAACCTGTTCTTCACTTAAGATGATTGGCAACAAACCATTTTTAAAGCAGTTATTGTAGAAAATCTCTGCAAAGCTCGGTGCGATTACAGAGCGGATACCAAAATCATCTAAAGCCCAAGGCGCGTGCTCGCGGCTAGAACCACAACCGAAATTTTCGCGCGCTAGTAGAACACTTGTGCCTTTATAGCGCGGCAAGTTCAAAACGAACTCTTCGTTTAACGGACGACCCGTACACTCTTGGTCTGGCTGACCTTCATCTAGATAGCGCAGTTCATCAAACAAGTTCTTACCGAAACCAGAACGCTTGATCGATTTCAAAAACTGCTTTGGAATAATCATATCGGTATCAACATTGGCACGATCCAATGGAGCTGCGATACCTGTGTGCAAAGTAAATTTGTTCATGTCGCTCTCCTGATACCTTACTTAATCAACTCACGTACATCGATGAAGTGACCCGTTACTGCAGCGGCTGCAGCCATAGCAGGACTTACCAGATGAGTACGACCACCGAAGCCCTGACGGCCTTCGAAGTTACGGTTAGAAGTAGATGCACAGTGCTCACCATTACCCAATTTATCTGGGTTCATTGCCAAACACATAGAGCAACCTGGCTCACGCCATTCTAGGCCCGCAGCTGTAAAGATCTTATCCAAGCCTTCTTTCTCAGCTTGCTCTTTTACCAAACCCGAACCCGGTACAACCAAAGCCTGAATAATGTTGTCAGCCACTTGACGACCTTCAACTACTTTCGCAGCGTCACGTAGATCTTCAATACGGGAGTTTGTGCAAGAACCGATGAATACACGATCAAGTTTGATATCAGTAATATTCTGATCAGCATTCAAACCCATATATTCAAGTGCACGATTGATACCATCAATCTTAACCTGATCCGTTTCGTTAGCTGGGTTAGGTACTTGTGCAGATACACCAACAACCATCTCTGGAGATGTACCCCAAGTCACCTGAGGTTCAATATCAGCGCCGTCAATAACAACCACTTCGTCGAACTCAGCATCATCGTCAGACACTAGATCTTTCCATGCTGCTACTGCCATATCCCACTGCTCACCTTTAGGCGCAAATGGACGACCTTCAACGTAATCCAGCGTAATCTGATCAACAGAAACCAAACCAACACGAGCGCCTGCTTCAATTGCCATGTTGCAAACGGTCATACGGCCTTCCATAGACATGTTACGGAAAACATCGCCACCAAACTCGATCGCATAACCCGTACCGCCTGCAGTACCGATCACACCAATCACATGCAGCACAACATCTTTCGGCGTTACACCAAGGCCTAGTTCGCCATCAACGCGCACAAGCATGTTTTTCATTTTCTTAGTGATCAGGCACTGAGTTGCCAACACATGCTCAACTTCAGATGTACCAACACCATGTGCAAGCGCACCTAGAGCACCCAGCGTTGCTGTATGAGAATCACCACAAACAGCTGTCACACCAGGAAGAATTGCACCCTGTTCTGGCGCCATTACGTGAACGATACCTTGACGCTGATCGTTCATTTTAAATTCTAAAATGCCAAACTCATCACAGTTGCTATCCAGCGTTTTCACCTGAATTTTAGAAACAGGGTCAACAATCTGATCAACACCACCAGAACGCTCAGTAGTAGGTACGTTGTGATCTGGAGTCGCGATGTTTGCATCAATACGCCATGGCTGACGACCAGCCATACGAAGACCTTCAAAAGCCTGCGGAGAAGTTACTTCGTGCAGAACCTGACGGTCGATATAAATCAAAGAACTGCCGTCATCATTTGTACGAACCAAATGTGATTCGAACAACTTGTCATATAACGTTTTACCAGCCATGGAAGCTCACCTCACTTTATTCTTTTCATTCGCTCAACACTTCCAAAACTGCTGAGCCAACTAATTTATGCAGCAATCCTAGTGCACACTAAGCTACAACACAAATTCATATTTTTTATGCTTTAGATTCCAAATAGGAATACAATAAAGATTCAGAAGGTTACTGCATTAAAGAAAGAGTTATAGGAAAGAAATTTATGGATACCAATACACTACAAGCATTCTTGGCTGTAGCTGCTACAGGTTCATTTTCAAAGGCTGCCGACCAACTCTTTCTAACCCAATCAGCCATCAGCAAACGAGTGGCTTTATTAGAAGATCAATTGAACAGCAAACTGTTTGATAGGATTGGCCGCACAGTAACGATGACAGAAGCAGGCACCGCCCTATTACCTAGAGCTAAAGATATTTTGCTGCAATTGGATGATGCAAAAAGGCTGATTAGCAATCTAAACGCAGGCGAAATTATAGGTAATTTTAAACTTGCAGCTAGCCACCATATCAGCTTGCACAGACTCCCTCCTTTATTAAAACAGTATGCTGAAGCCTGTCCAAAAGTAGAGCTCGATCTTGAATTTGCCGAATCAGAAATCGCCTATGAGGGAGTGCTTAGAGGCGATCTAGAACTCGCCTTGATAACCTTATCCCCTGAGCCCGATCCATCCATTCATTCGGAAATCATCTGGGATGATGTACTTAGATATGTTGTAGCGAAAGATCACCCATTAGCAGATTGCGATCAAATCAACCTTGAACAGCTCACTCAGGTCAACGCCATTCTACCCGGCAGTAATACATTTACTCGGAGCCTAGTAGAGCAACTATTTAAACAGCACGCGCTCGAACTGAATGTAAGTATGTCGACAAACTACCTCGATACAATTCGCATGATGGTCAGTATTGGTCTCGGCTGGAGCCTTTTACCCGATAGTTTAGTAAATGATGATTTATGTGTCCTTGATGTAACCGATTCAGAACCCGTTCATCGAAATCTTGGGATTATCTACCACCGCAATCGCACCTTATCGAACGCCGCAAACTATTTAGTAGAAATGCTTAGGAATGAGCGATAAGCGGATGTAAGCGAAAGCCAGTTGTAATAAGATAGTTTTCATCGAGTAAAAATCGGAGAGTTGGCTGATGGAAAATAACGGCTTATCAATCGAAGCCTTGTTAGATGCCCAGAAAGAGTATTGGAAAAAAATCACTTCCAGTGCAGAGATGCCTCAACCACAGGAATGGGCGGAGCTTTTTAGTAAAAGCCAAGAAACGATCAAACAAGAAGCGCCTGAGCAATTTGCACAAATGCTCGACATCCTCGGTGCCCAATCTAAGAATTTTACTCAATACGGCGAAGAGCTTTTAAACCAGTACCGCAACGGTGGAGAACAACACCTCAACCAAGCGGTACATGAGTTTCAGAAGTACATGCAAAAACAAACCGCCGATGCACTTATGCAACAATGGCAGCTACCCGAACAGTTTGCCTCCCTATTTAAGACCCACAGCTTTCGCGACGACCTTCTCTTCGAGAACCCATTTTCCAGTGGTATGAAGAGCCTTTTGGAAACCCCTATCATTGGTACAAACCGCGAAACCCAGCAACAAATACGAGAAGCAACAAAGCTCACTATTGAGTACCAAGAAGCATTGCAAGAGTACGTTGAGCATTACAGCTCAATTAATCAGAATGCTTCAACTCAGATGCTTAACAAGCTGACTGAGGCTGGCGATAAGGTATCAACCCTGCAACAGCTTCATGACATCTGGGTAGAAGCCTATGAATCAGCATACGCAGATACAGTTTTCACCGACGATTACCAACGCTCACATGGCCGCATTAGTAATGCACTCATGCAGATGCGTAAGTTTGCACAGGATGTACGCGATGTACACTTTCAATCTGTCGGCTTAGCCACTCGAAAAGGACTAGATACAGCACTTCAACGCCAACACCAAATGCGCAAAGAGATGCGGAATAATCGCCGAGAAATGCTAGCAATGCAGCAGGAGATAGCGGCTTTAAAAGAACAAACTACTGCAGATCTAATCTCTGAACTTAAGAAAGAGATCTCAGCTCTCAAGAAAGAAGTCACCGCTTTGAAAAAACAAGCTAAAGGGACTAAATGATGAATGGCTTTAATCTTGACCCTAGCGTTGTCTCTCATGAACTTTTCGAATTTAATCGCAAGCTTCTCAAAAGCTACAATACGCTTTCGCAGCTAAAAGAAGTTGATGTCGACTCCACGCCTTACGACGTAATTTATACAGAAGATAAACTTCGTTTGCGCTACTACCAAAGCCAGGGTGAGAAGCGTTGCTCTACCCCATTATTGATCTGTTATGCACTGGTTAATCGCCCTTACATGATCGACCTTGAAGCCAAACGTTCAATGCTGCAGCGCCTTTTAGAACTGGGTTTAGATGTGTACCTAATCGACTGGGGCTATCCAGATGCTGCTGATCGATATCTAGATCTTGATGATTACATCAATGAATACCTCAATAACTGTGTAGCGGCTACATGCGAGCATGCAGGCTCCGATCAAACCAACCTTCTAGGCATCTGCCAAGGCGGTACATTCAGCCTTTGCTATACAGCTTTAAATCCAGAGAAGATCAAAAACTTGATCACTATGGTAACTCCGGTCGATTTTCAGACCGAAGATAACCTTCTCTATCATTTAGCAAAATATGTTGACGCTGATCTAGCCGTTGAAACCTATGGCAATATTCCAGGCAGCATGCTGAATGATTCCTATAATTCGTTAATGCCGATGCGTTTAGGCGTACAGAAAAACTTGGGTATGCCTAACCAGTTAGAAAATCGTGAAAGCGCCCTAAGCTTTTTACGAATGGAAAAGTGGATTTACGATAGCCCTGATCAAGCAGGCGAGGCCTTCCGCCAATTTATTACTCAGTTTTTTCAGCAAAACAAGTTGATAAAAGGTGAAGCGATGATCGGCGATAAACAAGTCAACCTAGGCAACATCAAGCAACCAGTCCTCAATGTATTTGGCAGCTTCGATCATTTAGTACCACCTAAAGCCTCTACAGCATTAGCTGAGCATGTAAAAACTAAAGATTACACAGAGCTAGAAGTAAAAGGCGGACACATTGGTGTTTTCGTTTCTGGCAAGTCACAAACCCAAGTAGCACCCGCTATCGTAGATTGGCTATCAGAACGGGACTAATCCCCCGTTCTCTCCTATTCCCTACCTTTTTTTGCCTGTATTAGTAATTTTCACCTCATTTAGCGTGATTTTTTTCTTTCTCAGAGTGAATTTGTCGACTAAAATCCGCGTCAAAATATAGTAGTCCTCACTTGGAGCTAACCACCTTGGCGACTAATGACAAAATTAAGCTACAGGGCTTTAACAATCTAACTAAAAGTTTAAGCTTCTGTATCTATGACGTCTGCTATGCACAAACACCTGAGCAAAAAGCGGAATACATCGAGTACATCGATGAACAATATAGTGCCGACCGTTTAACTGAAATTTTAAGCGAATGTTGTGACATTATTGGTGCAAATATATTAAATGTTGCACGACAAGATTATGACCCTCAAGGGGCTAGCGTTACGATTCTAGTCGCCGAAGAACCGATTAAAGATTCAGAATCCGTAGATACCACAGAAAAGCCAGGCCCTATGCCGGATTCGGTTGTAGCTCACTTAGATAAGAGTCATATCTGCGTGCACACTTATCCAGAAGCGCATCCAGATGATGGAATCTGTACTTTCCGTGCAGATATCGAAGTGTCGACTTGCGGCATTATCTCGCCTCTAAAAGCACTGAACTATCTGATTCACCGTCTGGAATCGGATATCGTGACGGTAGATTATCGTGTCCGTGGATTTACTCGAGACATTCATGGCATCAAGCACTATATCGACCATGATATTAACTCTATTCAGAATTTCTTCACGTCCGATATTCATGATCATTATCAGATGCTTGATGTGAATGTTTATCAGGAAAATATCTTTCACACTAAGATGATGTTGAAAGATGTAGATTTAAATACTTATCTCTTTGGTACTACAAAAGAGGAGCTTCCAGAAGCGGAAGTTCAACAGATCACCGAGCGGTTATCTAAAGAGATGAATGAAATTTTTTATGGCCGTAATATGCCAGATATGAAGTAAAGTCCCTGATATAAAAAAGGCCGCTTAGCGGCCTTTTTTATTACTGATCTTTTTTAGGATCTGATTCTGATGAATGCTGCTGATGCTCTGGGCCTTCACCCGGCTTGAACATTCCCCACATCTGCATATTTTGATCCGCGATGCGGTTCATCATAGTGAGCGGGTTCGCTGCGCCCATCATCGTCTGCATCTGATCTCGAATTCGATCCTGATGCTCAAGGAAAGAAGCAATACTCTGCTCAAGGTATTGACTCATCATACCCTGCATACTGTCACCATAAAAACGGATCAATTGTTGCAGTACCTGATTTGTCAATAAAGTGCCATGTCCTTGCGCTTCTTGCTCACTAATGATCTGCAATAGAATATTTCTTGTCAGATCATTTCCAGTTTTAGAATCTTCAACTTTAAAGGCTTCACCATTGAGTACCAATTGCTTTACATCATCTAACGTGACGTAACAGCTGCGCGAGGTATCGTACAAACGGCGATTTGTATATTTTCTTAGAATACGCAATGTACTTTTCTCTCTCGTATCATTCCCTTGGTTTAACTGATCACTTCACCTTGATCAGTCTTTTTTATTATCAGAGCTACCATAGCCCGAGGTCATAAGACCCATCATTATTTTTTGCAGTGCTTCCATAGAACCGAGGCCACTGTTTAGGTAAGGTTTGAACAACGTCAATGGATCATACCCTTCCGCACCAGCATCCATCTGTTCAGTGATCTTATCCATCATATCTTGCTGAAATTTCTGCACATCTGGTAAACCCAGAACTTTACGCAGTTCTTCCGGCGACATATCAATATCGATTTTGAACTTCACACCCCGACTCCTTAAGCAAGCAGAATAATACCCTAATCCTATAGTAAAACTTCGGCGGTGCAAAATTTTCAAATCAATACTTTTGCTGCGCTTTTCCACGAAAATAGTTTTTAATTGTCGGAAGTTAGAAACCTAAAGCCTCAGAGCAAATAAAAAATAAGTCAGATTTATCTTAAGCAAGGACACCACAAAACACTGACACTCCACTTAAACGTTATTGCTACAGTTTAGCAGCCCCCGTGGATAGCGGTCTTGAAAGGCTTTCTAGAGATAGGCCAATACTTACAGACAGCAAGACTAAAGATTGGTCAAAGGCTTGGACTCATTGTGTTTCCAAAATAATTTGCAATAAATCGTTTATATTGAGCACTCATGCACAGAGATACCTAAGCCTAAAGAATAATAAGGAGTCAGTGATATAAATCCCTTAACAAATTAGGAATTTTTCCTAATTGGCTATCCTTTATTATCAAAGTATCATTGTGCGCATAATCAGGGCGATTAATATACGCCCACAAAGCCTACCCGTGGATGTAAACAGGCTTTATCAATCTCTTATTACAAGGAATGTATTAGATGTCTCGTAGTCCTCTAAAGCTAATTAAAGATCTCGATAATTTTAAGTTTGTTTACTACTGGGCTTGTCCAGATCAAGGAAAAGTAAGCCCAAGCCTCCCTACTCTTCTCCATGCTGGAGAATGGATCATCGAACATAATTCTACTAGTTACAAAGGTAATGAAAGACGCAAATCCATGGTCGACAGGCGCAAAAAAAATACCGCTGCGACCACTGCTGAAATGGAACTGGTTTACTCTAGACGTTTGAACCCAGAAGGGCGTCGTGTAACCGACAAAGTGCCTGTAGTAGATCTTGATCTAACGCCTGAAAAGTTTAACGAAATGAAACAAGACATTCTAAACTAGCCCCATAAAAACAATTAAGAATCATTATCTTATAACTAGGCGAAGAAAATATTAAAACATTCATACCTTTGTAGGATTTTTTAAATAATTGCATTACCTTTCTATAGTACATAAGCACTTTTTGCCCGCTATAGAGTTGCTTTGAGACTACATGAGCATATAGTTATGTAGAATTTAAGGCTCCTTGCCTGAGATAACTCAAAGCATTTACTTTGGCCCAGCCATTGAGGTAGTTCGCATGCCATCATTTTTTCGACACGCGTCGATTGTTAATCAACTAGCCATTATTGTTTTATTAATTGTATTTGCCGTATTTACGGCTTTGTCTATGTTTGTCAATCACGAAGTAGACAAAGGCTTCATAAAAAATGTCGAGCATTCACTTGATCAACAAGTCGATCAATTAGCTAAAAACATCGACTTTTTTAATCAGACATTACAACTGCAAACAAATCAGATTGCCGATGTTTTTATCCAGATGTTTCCTGGTGATATGCTTATCGACGATCTAAATCAGGTTAAAGTTGGTAAATTTACAGTTCCGACACTTCTCCATGACTACGAAACAGTCACACAGAATTTTTCCAAACCTGATCAATTCACAAGTATGACAGGTGGTACCGCGACCATCTTTATGCGCGTAGAAGATGATTTTTTACGTGTTAGCACGTCCCTACGCAAAACAGACGGTAGCCGAGCTTTCGGTACAATGCTTGGTAAAAAGCACCCTGGTTATCAAAAGCTAATAAATGGCGAAGAATATAGTGGCCCAGCGCATCTATTTGGCCGTGACTACATGACCAAATATATTCCATTCAAAGATACTCAAGGTAAGGTCATCGGTATTCTATACGTAGGCTTTGATTACACTGAGCGACTAGCAGCCTTACAAAAAACAATCTCCGATCTAAAAATTGGTGAAACTGGTTTTGCTTACATCGTCAATCTGAAACAAGGCGCTCAATTTGGTCAGTTGCTTTTACACCCTTTCGCTAAAGGCAAAAATCTTACTGAGGTATCGGAAAGCGGCAACAACTTGCTTGATACAA
This sequence comes from Neptuniibacter sp. QD57_21, assembly GCF_047778075.1. Taxonomy (GTDB): domain Bacteria; phylum Pseudomonadota; class Gammaproteobacteria; order Pseudomonadales; family Balneatricaceae; genus Neptuniibacter. The sequence continues at coordinate 2,289,373 of NZ_CP180549.1, forward strand.
TTAGCAGCAACGACCACGGATTCACTCATATTCCCTTTACCCATGAGGATGGTGACATCAAAGACAAGTTGATTGCTTATTCTCAGGTTTCCAGCTTCAACTGGGCTATAGTTGCAGGAGCTGCAACTGAAGAATTTCTGACTGAAAGTGAGAAGCTTCGCCTTGAGATGATTGTTCTCTCTGTTCTTTGCGCGCTTCTAATTGCTGGGCTTTTATTCATTACATTGAGAATAAAATTACAGCCAATCGATACCATCTGTAATTATATGCAGGCTATTGGCCAAGGCGACTTAACTACTCATATTGATACCGATATGGGTGACAGTGATGAGACTCACAACGAGATACACAAATTAAGTCGAAGTGCCAAGAAGACAATTGCTGGTTTACGCAAAGTAACAGGCGAATTGAATACAACCATGAATACTATTCAAAACCATCTGGGTACAGTTTCGTCTGGTATTGATCGTTTGAATGTTGATATCAACCGCCAGCAACAAGAAACAGAGATGGTTGCAGCAGCAATTTCAGAGATGACCTCTACTTCTGAAGAAGTTGCTCGTAATGCCGCCGCCACAGCGGAACAAACACAGCGTGCAAACAACGAAGCAGATCATGGCGATAATCTAGTACAAGAAGTTGTTGAATCTATTCAGGGCATATCCTCTGAGGTTAATGAACTGACAAACATGATCGAACAGGTTGAAAATAACAGTAATGCCATTGGCACCGTTATGGATGTAATCCAAAACATTGCTGAACAAACCAACCTACTAGCGCTCAATGCCGCCATTGAAGCAGCACGCGCAGGTGAAGCAGGTCGAGGTTTCTCCGTTGTTGCTGATGAAGTTCGAAATCTAGCTCAACAAACAGCTTCATCAACAACAGAGATCAGAGAGATGATCGAGCGCCTACAAGGTAATACTCGAAGTGCTGTTGATCGTATGGAAAAAAGCAATAACAAAGTCCAGAACAGCGTCGATATGACCAGTCAAGCCGGCCAAGCACTAACTTCCATTACGGATTCTGTTGCGAATATCTCTGATGCTAGCGCTCAAATTGCCTCTGCGGCAGAAGAGCAAACTTCTGTGAGTGAAGACATTAGTCGTAACGTTGAAAGTATTAGTAGTATCGCTCAAGAGACAGCTAACTCTAGTCAGCAAATGAATTCAGCAATCAATGAATTAGGAAATGCAGGACAAGAACTGAAACGCGTAATCGCATTGTTCAAGGTTTAATTGCTTCGAATCAACAAAAAAGGGAGCTAAGATTAGCTCCCTTTTTTATTTTCACAATCAATCACTCCCAGCGCACTTCAGAAGTAAACATGTACCCCGCCCCATAAACTGTTTTGATAAACGCGGGCTGTTGAGGATCTTCTTCTATTTTTTTACGTAACCTCGACATTCTCACATCAATACTACGATCATAGGGAACACAGTTTTCGCCTAATAGCTGATCCCGCGAAAGTATTTGGAAGGGATGCTTTAACAACGCTAGCAACATATCACCCTCAGCCCGGCTTAAAGATTCAGCGGGCTTATGTGCATGCTTTAAACTCAACGAATCAGGTTGGTAGACCCATTGCCCAAAGCGAGCTTTGGTTGGCGTATCTATCACCAAGTTTTTCTTTTTACGAATACGACGCAGTAAACTCTGAACACGAGCTACAAGTTCTCTTGGCTCAAATGGCTTAGTGATATAGTCATCAGCACCAAACTCTAACCCTAAAATCCTATCAGTTAGCCCATCACGACCTGAAACAATGATAACCCCTACCTCATCTTCATCAAGCTTCTTAACTAACTCCATACCATCCATATCGGGCAGGTTAAGATCCACAATGCAGATATCTGGTTTCGCCCAGCCTATCTCAACAAGAGCCGCTTCACCGTTTGTGAAAGGTTTAGCTTGGTAACGAAAGCCCTGTAGGGTCGTGCAAATGAGTTGGCCTAGATCCTCTTCGTCTTCAATTACATAGATCAACGGGGTGCTGACATCTGTCATCATCTGCTCTCCTGATTATGTTCTTTTAGGCAAGGCACTATTTTTCTTTCTAAGGTTTCAGCATCGAAAGGTTTTTGAATCAAGCTATATTCAAACTCGAGCTTGGATGGCTGTTCACTGTAACCTGTCATAATTACAACAAATGCCCTAGGGAAAATCATATTCACTGCTGTCGCAACATCATAACCCGTCGCAGCTCCCGGCATCACAACATCACTTACAACACCAGCCAAATCCGATAAACCTGTCAGCATAGCTAAGGCCTCATCACCACTAGTCGCTTCAACTACGGAAAAGCCCATCGACCTTAATTGCCCACGAACCAACTGACGCACATCGGCATCGTCCTCAACTAATAAGATAAGAGAACTTTCAGTGATCTCCGCCCGATCGATTCCCTCAACTGTTTTTGTGGTTTGGGTTGCCTGCGGACTCTGTTGCTCCATCGCACCTAACAACAGATCAATTCTCGCGCCTACTTGACCATGATGGTAATGAGCGCGATTTTGAATTCTGAAATAACCCTTAGATTGTTTTACAAACCCGTAAACCATACTCAAACCTAAGCCTGATCCTGCACCGGTGCCTTTGGTAGTAAAAAATGGCTCACAAGCCTTATCTAAGGCTTCATCACTAAAACCTTCACCCGTATCTATCACGCTAAGTAATAAATACTCGCCTGAAACCACCTCTTCATCCCATGCTGCTTGCTGAACTTCTCTGCTATCTGAACTAACCGCGGATACCATTAAGCACAACTCCCCACCCTTAGGCATTGCATCAGCCGAATTAAGCGCTAAATTTACCAAGGCATCTTCCATTTGAGCGCTATCAACATAGACAGCAGGCAGGTTTGGTTTAATTTGAGTTCTTAGCTGAATATTTTCGGGCAGAGGCGCAGCCAATAGACCGACTAAATCGTTGATAAGCTGTTCAGGTTGCACATAGCTAGGCTTAAGCGGCTGACGTCGTGAGAACGCTAACAAACGTTTCGTCATATCCGCCCCTCTTCGAGTCGCTCTTACCGCTGGGGTGAGATGCTGTTGCAGATGCTTAGGTAGATCGTGTTTTCCTTGCAGCTCGAGAAGATTACCCAGAATGATCGTAAGTAGGTTATTGAAGTCATGAGCTAGACCACCCGACATCTGCCCAACCGCTTTCATCTTGCTCGCCTCAGCCATACGCTGTTCTACTTCACGCTCATGCGTAATATCGATAGAGAGAGTTAACATCCCTTCGACTTCTTTGCGTACGTTATAAAATGGCAGCACAGTACGACGAGTTAAAATATCTTTACCGTGATCATTAAGCCGATATTCGTACACCGGCGTCTCACCCTGCATCGCTTTGGCAATATACGGCTGCAGAGCCTGATTCATATCTTCGCCGACTACGTCTTCAAAAGTTTTACCAACAATCCCCTCTTTGGTTTGATCAAACATATCTCGGTACTGACGGTTTGCAAACACATAACGTAGTTGGTTATCGAGGTAAGCCACCTGAGCTGGTAGTGCATCTAGAATCAAACGCTGTCGAGTCTCGACTGCACGCAATTCGTCTTGCGTAGTTTGCAGGGAGTTAACTGCTTCTAATAAACGACTATTCGATTCTGATAACTCTTTGGTGCGTTCATTCACGCGGCTATTCAGGTTGTTAATATTTCCCCGTAAGCGATCGACCATGTAGTCGAATGATTCAGCCAAGATACCAAGCTCATCATTTCGAGAGATACCTGTTTTAGCAGATAGATCACCACGGCTGATTTTATACGCCGTCTGCGAAAGAGATTTAATGGGAGAAGTTAACCACTCGGCAAAGATAAATACCGCAACAATAGACGCCAACAGACCAAAAAAGCCCATTGCCATAATGCGCTGACTGATTTGTACCGAGCTTGCTTTTAAGTCGTCCAGATACACCGACGAGCTTATATACCAATCAAACCCTGATAAGTGTCTTACCAACGATAGCTTTTCGTATTCATAATGCCCTGGATCATCGGGTCTATCCCATTTGTAATACAGCTCTTTACCAGTATCTGACACTGCCATCAGATCTTGATAGATAGGCTGCCCTGTTACAGGATTTAACTGCGTTTTAAAGTTGATCCCATGAATATTTCGGTTGGGATGAAAGAGCATATTCCCTTGCGAATCAAAGACGTAAAGATAGCCATTCTGCGCAATTTTAATATCTTTAAGCGCTCGGTTTATCTCTGCTATCGCTCGCTCTTTTTGCGCAGCAACCTCGCGCTGAATATCGTCGATATAAACCCCAGCCCCCATCACAAAGCCCCATTCTGGGTAATGTTTTACATAGGAATATTTATCGATTGCTTCGGTTTCGTTAAGACGGTTCCATTTGTACTTATAAAAGCCAGTACCGTCGGTTAAAGCGAGAGAGAGAATCCCTGGAATAATCAGATTGCCATCAGCATCTTTTACATCTGACATATTTTGCTGATAGTAAGCATCATCCGGGTGAGAAATCAGGTTAGCGTCATAATCTGAGATCCAAATATAATCGCCATTACCAAATTGAAACTTGCGAAGGTCTGTAAATACCTTCTCCCATATTTCCGCGTCGCTTAAACCACTTTGCCTACCATCACGCAGCGCAAGATGAATATGGTTTTCGGCTATATCAAGAACAGAGCCCAAACGCTGTTCATGAGATTTAAGGGTGTTATCTACGTAACGTTCCGTCCCTGCATACATTCGATTAGCAAGATCATAAACAATGTTCAAAACCTGGCGGTTGGAATTCAATTCAAGATTGAAAACATTCTGTTTAATCAAAGGAACGGTAAAGAAATAAATTGCGGCAAAAATGCTACCGATTAGCGCTAATAGCATTAAGAACAAGCGAATAGTAATAGGTGAACGGCGATACATCGAATCTACTATCTCGTTGATGTTACAAACACAACTCTCCCCTCCATGAGAGATAACTGCTTCATACAACAGTATTTCTTTATATCGAATGTAACACAAACCGGAATTACAACGGCGACTTGTTACATTTCGTTAGATTACAAAAATAGTTAAGCAAACTTTCTCCATTAATCTGGATGCCACATAAAAACAAAAATCGAGAATCACCTATCTGAAGCGGTAGCAGAAAAGGTCATTCAAAGAAAAGAGTAGCGCCACGATGACTCAGCCTAATCAAGACTTCATTCTGGAAACTCGGGATCTGACCAAAGCCTTTAAAGGCTTTACTGCGGTTGATGATGTCAATCTAAAGATTCAACGAGGACACATTCACGCCCTTATCGGCCCTAATGGCGCTGGTAAGACCACCGTATTCAATTTACTGACCAAATTTTTGCAACCAACGAACGGTCAGATCTTGTTTAACAATGAAGATATCACCTCGATGCAATCTGCAGCGATAGCACGCAAAGGGGTTGTCCGTTCTTTTCAAATCTCTGCTGTTTTTCCGCACTTAACGGTTCTAGAAAACGTTCGTATTGCCCTGCAGCGCAAAGAAGGCAATAGCTTTCACTTTTGGCGTTCTGAAAAAATTCTCAACCATTTAAATGCGCGCGCTTTAGAGCTTCTCGAATCTGTAGGTTTAGAGAGTTTTGCCAACAGCGTTACCGTTGACCTGCCTTATGGCCGCAAGCGTGCTCTAGAGATCGCAACCACACTGGCCTTAGAGCCTGAATTGATGCTGCTTGATGAGCCGACACAAGGCATGGGGCACGAAGATGTCGATGTAGTGACCGACCTAATCAAAAAAGTCTCTGCCAACCGCACCATTTTGATGGTTGAACACAACTTACATGTGGTTTCCAAACTTGCAGATCGCATCACCGTGCTACAACGAGGCGCCATCTTAACCGAGGGTGATTACGACACTGTTTCCGCAGACCCACGTGTCCGTGAAGCTTATATGGGCACTGCAGCCGAAGAAGTTGAAGCTGAACAAGCAAAACAAGAAGCGGAGGCTGTGGTATGAATCAGGCCGTTAACTTACAGACCAAACACGAAGCTGTTCATGGTAATCAGCGCGAAAAGCTTCGTATTAATAATCTACACGCCTTTTATGGCGAGTCACATATTCTGCATGGCATCGACCTAACAGTAAACCAAGGTGAATTAGTAACCCTATTGGGCCGTAACGGTTCAGGTCGCTCTACCACCCTCAAAGCCATCATGAACATGGTCGGCAAACGTACCGGCAACATTGTGGTCAATGGCGAAGAAACTATGTCCCTGCCAGCACATAAGATTGCCCGTTTAGGCCTAGGTTTTTGCCCGGAAGAGCGCGGCATTTTCTCCAGCCTTAATGTTGAAGAAAACCTCATGCTGCCACCTCAAGTACGTTCTGACGGCATGAGTGTGGAAGAGATCTACGAAATATTCCCAAACCTTTACGAACGCAAAGCCAGTCAAGGCACACGTTTATCTGGTGGTGAGCAACAGATGCTTGCCCTAGGAAGAATTTTGCGTACTGGCGCAAACATCCTATTGCTGGATGAAATTACTGAGGGCCTCGCCCCCGTCATTGTGCAGAAACTGGGCGAGGTTCTTAGTCTCCTCAAAGAGAGAGGATTAACCATTCTGCTAGTCGAGCAAAACTTCCGCTTTGCAGCGCCTATTGCTGACCGCCACTACGTGATGGAGCACGGCCACATCGTTGAAGAAGTTCATGCTCATGAACTCGAAGCTAAAACAGATTTATTAAATACCTACCTCGGTGTTTAAGCCTTTAAAGAATAAAAACAACATAGATACGGCCTTTGAGTAGAAGGTACGGCAACTGGAGCGAGTCAATGAAGACATTTAAAAAATCACTAATCTCAGCAGTTATCACAGGCGCAATGGCTACAACAGTTTCAGGTGCTACACTGGCAGAATCTGACGGCAAAATTAAGCTGGGCATTTTGGCAGATATGGGTGGCACATATGCCGACATTTGTGGTCAAGGTTGTGTAACCGCAGCAGAGATGGCGATTGAAGATTTTGGTGGTAAGGCACTTGGACAAGAGATCGAACTAGTTACAGCTGACTCGCAGCTAAAACCAGATATAGCCTCTTCTATTGCGCGTAAGTGGGTAGAAGCTGAAGACGTTGATGCAATCGGTGGCTTAGTTTCTTCTGCGGTATCTGGCGCAGTATCAAAAGTTAACCTGAATGCTAAAAAGCTAACACTGATCTCTGGCTCAGCATCCAACACTTTCACAACCAAGAGCTGTAACCCTTACAACGTTCACTGGACTTACAACGTTGTTGCCCTAGCAAACGGCACTGTAAAGCCAATGGTTCAAGCGGGTAAGAAGAAATGGTTCTTCATCACAGCTGACTACAGTTTTGGTCACGCCCTAGAAGGTGTTGCATCCAAGGTCATCAAAGAAAACGGTGGTGAAGTTGTTGGCACTATTCGTGCGCCACTAGGCACAACAGACTTCTCCTCTTATGTTCTTCAGGCTCAGGCTTCTGGTGCGGATGTAGTTGCACTAGCGAATGCTGGTAACGACACAGTAAACGCACTTAAAACAGCCACTGAATTTGGTCTAACTCAAGAGATGGATGTTGCTGGCCTATTGGTATTTACACCAAACGCTCAAGCGATGGATGCAGATGTTGCTGGCGGTATGCGCTTAACGTCTGGATTCTACTGGGACATGGATGAGAAAACACGTCAGTGGAGTCAACGTTTTGAAGAGCGTCACGGCGCTATTCCAAGCATGATTCACGCAGGTGTTTACTCGGTAACAACTCACTATCTAAATGCAGTAAAAGCGGTAGGCAGCGATAACGCAGAAGCGATCGCTAAGAAGATGAAAGAGACAAAACCTGAAGACTTCTTCGCACGTAATGCAACTCTACGTCCAGACGGCCGTATGGTACACGACATGCTGTATGTAGAGATTAAGAAAGCAGCCGAGCGTAAAGATCAAAACGACATCTACAAAGTACTGAAGGTTATTCCAGCAGATGAGGCTTACAGCCCAATGCTACCTCAGTGCAACTTCTCATAAGAAAAATGCGTGGTGGCAAATGCTATTTGGCTTTGCCACCACACCTGCTTCATACATTCCTCTGGGATGACTACAGGTAGATGATTATTATGTTTGATATTAACCTCTTTGCCCTATTTGGCCAGTTATTGGTTGGGTTGATCAACGGCTCATTCTACGCCTTGCTTAGCCTTGGACTGGCCATTATCTTCGGTCTACTGAAGATCATTAACTTCGCGCAAGGTGCACTCTATATGCTGGGTGCATTTATCGCTTTTCTTGCCCTTAAATATATGGGCATCAATTACTGGGTGGCTTTGATCCTTGTACCGATCTGCATTGGCGCGATCGGCATATTGATGGAGCGCTTCCTTATCCGCCCTATCGCTAACGAAGATCACCTCTACAGCCTCCTGCTAACGTTCGGCTTAGCCTTGATTATTCAAGGTGCTTTTACCCATATGTTTGGCTCTTCAGGCATGTCATACGCCATTCCTGAAGAACTAAAAGGCGGTAACCGCCTGCCATTTATGTATCTGCCTAATTATCGGGCTTGGATCATTATCGCTTCCATCATTGTTTGCGCTGGCACTTGGTGGATGATCGAAAAGACGAAATTAGGTGCTTACCTGAGAGCGGGCACAGAGAACCCACAACTGATGCAAGCCTTTGGGATCAACGTGCCATTGATCGTTACTTTGACCTTTGGTTTCGGCGTTGCTCTAGCAGGCTTTGCCGGCGTTATGGCCGCTCCAGTCTATTCAGTATCACCTGATATGGGCTCAAACATCTTAATCGTGGTGTTTGCCATCGTAGTTATTGGCGGTATGGGCTCTATCGGCGGCGCTATTCTCACGGGCCTTGGTATGGGGATCGTGGAAGGCTTAACCAAATATTTTTATCCCGAAGCCTCTACCACCATTATCTTCTTGGTGATGGTTATTGTGCTGCTACTCAAGCCAGCCGGTTTATTCGGTAAAGAAGCTTAGGAGATAGGTATGAATAATCAAAAACTAAACATTGCACTGCTGGCTCTAGCGTTGATCGCACCAGCAGCTCTTTACCCTGTTTTTCTAGCTAAAGTACTGTGCTTTGCACTATTTGCCTGCGCATTTAACTTATTGCTTGGATTTGTAGGCTTACTTTCCTTTGGTCATGCGGCGATCTTAGGAACAGGTGGATACATCACTGGTTACCTCATGATCAATAGCGGTATTACACCTGAACTCGCCATTCTTGCGGGTACCGTTGCCGGTGGTTTATTAGGTGCAATTTTTGGCAAGCTTGCGGTTAAACGCGAAGGTATCTACTTCGCTATGGTGACCTTGGCTTTAGCACAGTTAGTGTTTTTCCTCTACCTACAAGCACCATTCACCAATGGTGAAGATGGTATGCAAGGTGTGCCTCGTGGCGAGCTGTTTGGGCTTCTAGACCTAAGCGATAACTACACCATGTATTACTTTGTGCTGGCCATCTTTGTATTCGGTTACTGGATGATCAACCGCACCATTCATTCACCATTTGGCCAAGTATTAAAAGCAATTCGTGATAACGAAGCCCGCGCGACTTCATTGGGTTACGACGTTAATCGTTACAAATGGATTGCGTTCATCATCTCATCTGCTTTGGCAGCACTTGCTGGCTCGACCAAAACGCTGGTTTTCCAATTGGCATCCCTAACCGATGTTCATTGGCACATGTCAGGCGAAGTCATCCTTATGACACTTGTTGGCGGCGTGGGCACGATCTTTGGACCAGTGTTGGGTGCAGGCTTTATCGTCAGCATGCAGAACTACCTCTCTGGTGGCGAGATGGGTAACTACATTCACATCATTATGGGCGCTGTTTTTGTGGTTTGCGTTTTGAGCTTCCGCAGCGGAATAGTCGGCCAATTGATCAAATTTAAACGTAATAACTTTAGCTAAGCGCGAAACTGAGCGTTAGCGATAAATAGCAAGGAGAGAGACAGTGATCACTTCAGCTTTCGAAACCGATCTGGATAAAAATCTGGCCAATTATTCTGCACTAACACCTATTACGTTTATCGAACGTGCAGCTAGTGTCTATCCCGAACGTACAGCCACTGTTCACGGTGAAATTCGCCGCAGCTGGGCCGAAACCTATAATCGTTGCAAGAAACTAGCCAGCGCTTTGAAACAAAAAGGCGTCAATCCAGGCGATGCCGTTTCAATTTTAGCGCCAAACCTAGCTGAACACTTTGAAGCGCATTTCGCCGTACCTATGTGTGGTGCAGTTCTTAATTCAATCAATATCCGTCTAGATTCAGAAGCCGTTGCATTTATTTTGCAGCATGCTGAGAGCAAGGTTCTTATTACTGACCGTGAGTTCAGTTCTGTCGTTAAAGGTGCTCTTGAGCTGATGGACCAGAAACCTTTCATCATTGATATCGATGATCCTTATTGGACCGAAGGCGAATTCATCGGCGATATCAAATACGATGATTTCCTCAAGCTAGGAGACGAAAACTTCACTCCACATCATGTGAATGATGAATGGAACGCCATCACGCTCAACTACACATCAGGCACTACTGGTAACCCAAAAGGTGTTGTATACCACCATCGCGGTGCTTACCTAAACGCTATCAGTAACTCCATTTCATGGGGTATGGGCCAGCACCCGGTATATCTATGGACCCTACCCATGTTCCACTGCAATGGTTGGTGTTTCCCATGGACAATCGCTGCTATGGCAGGTGTTAATGTCTGCCTTCGCCATGTACGCGCAGATCACATTTTCAATGCGATCAAAGAAGAAAAAGTTGGTTTCTTCTGTGGTGCACCTATCGTTCTGAACATGCTGAACTCCGCTGATGATGAACTTAAAGCCGGTATCGAGCATCAAGTAAATGTAATGACAGCGGGTGCTGCGCCACCAGCAGCGGTTATTGCAGGTATGGAAGCGCTTGGCTTTAGTGTAACCCACGTTTACGGCTTGACTGAAACCTACGGTCCTTCTGTGGTTTGTGCTTGGCACGATGAGTGGAATGACAAAACGGCTGATGAAAAAGCACGCTTAAAATCTCGTCAAGGTGTTAGAGCACCGATGCTTGACGGCCTAATGGTTGCGGATCCGACAACGATGGAGCCGGTACCTCAAGATGGCGAAACGATGGGTGAGATCTTCATGCAGGGTAACCTTGTGATGAAAGGCTATCTAAAGAATCAAGAAACCACTGAGAAAGCCTTTGAAGGTGGTTGGTTCCACTCAGGTGATCTAGCGGTATGGCATGCGGATGGTTATATCGAGATCAAAGATCGCTCTAAAGACATCATCATCTCAGGTGGTGAAAACATCTCCTCTATCGAAGTGGAAGATGTTCTATACCGCCATCCATTTATCCAAGAAGCTGCTGTGGTTGCCAAAAACAACGAGAAATGGGGTGAAACACCTTGTGCTTTCGTTGCTCTAAAAGACGGTGCTGATTGCGGTATCACAGAGAAAGAATTAATCGATTTCTGTCGTGAACACATGGCTCACTTTAAAGCACCAAAGGATATTGTTTTCGGTCCACTACCTAAAACATCCACCGGTAAGATCCAGAAGTTCCTACTTCGTGATCGTGCCAATGGCACTGAACCTCAAAAATCATAAGACTTATAACACCAGAGTGAAAGCCTAGGGGCTTAGCCCCTAGGTCGGAGAGGTAAACAGATGAAAATTTTAGTTACCGTAAAACGCGTAATTGATTACAACGTAAAAGTGCGCGTTAAAGCAGACAATAGCGATGTAGATCTAGCCAATGTAAAAATGGCACTCAACCCGTTTTGCGAGATTGCTGTAGAAGAAGCAGTTCGCCTAAAAGAAGCAGGCAAAACAGACGAAATCGTCATCGTATCGATCGGACCTAAAGCCTGCCAGGAACAGATTAGAACAGCCCTAGCTTTAGGTGCAGATCGTGGTATTCAAATTGAAACAGATGAGCTTCCTGAATCGCTGAATGTAGCGAAGCTATTAAGCAAAGTGATCGATGAGGAGCAACCTGATCTGGTCATTATGGGCAAACAAGCGATTGATAGCGATAACAACCAGACAGGTCAGATGTTAGCGGCGCTAACCGATATGCCACAAGGTACATTTGCTTCAGAAGTTAAGGTCGAAGATGACAAAGCTGTTGTTACACGCGAAGTGGACGGCGGTCTACAAACCGTCGAGCTCAAACTACCAGCAATCGTGACCACTGATCTTCGACTCAACGAACCTCGCTACGCGTCTTTGCCAAACATTATGAAAGCTAAGCGCAAGCCTTTAGCGGTCAAATCCCCTGCGGACTTAGGTGTAGAGCTAAAAAACCACACCAAGTTGTTGAAAGTCACGCCACCAGCAGAGCGTGCAGCGGGTATCCGAATAAACAGCGTTGATGAATTGATCGAGAAACTTCAGAACGAAGCAAAAGTAATTTAAGGGGGTGATATATGACTATTCTCGTTATTGCAGAACATGACAACCGTACACTAAAACCAGTCACTCTCAACACGATTACAGCAGCGACACAAATCGGTGGTGATATTCATCTATTGGTTGCGGGCAGTAACTGTAAAGCTGTAGCTGTTTCAGCTTCAGAGATCGCAGGCGTTAGTAAAGTGTTACTTGCTGATGAGCTAGCTTATGAATACCAGCTTGCAGAGAACATGGCTAAGCTGATTACCGAGTTAGGTAAGGACTATGATCATATCCTCGCGCCTGCCACTACCTCAGGTAAAAACTACCTTCCACGTGTTGCAGCGCTACTTGATGTGGTTCAGATCTCAGATATCACCGCAGTTGAATCAGCCACTACTTTCCAGCGCCCTATCTACGCAGGTAACGCGGTCGCAACCGTAGAATCATTAGACCCAATTAAAGTCATCACCGTGCGAACAACCGCTTTTGACGCTGCTGAAACAGACAATTCGGCAGAGATCAGTGAGATATCAATTGCTCATGATGCCCAACTATCAAGTTTTGTTAGTGAAGAGGTCGCTGAGTCTGATCGTCCCGAGCTGACTGCTGCCAACATCATTATTTCCGGTGGCCGTGGTATGGGCAACGGTGAGAATTTCGGTCTGCTCGAACAAGTAGCAGACAAGCTAGGCGCTGCCGTAGGTGCATCCCGCGCAGCGGTTGACGCCGGCTTTGTTCCAAACGATATGCAAGTAGGCCAGACCGGTAAGATCGTCGCGCCAGAGCTTTATATCGCTGTAGGTATTTCAGGTGCTATTCAACATCTTGCTGGAATGAAAGATTCCAAAACTATTGTTGCTATCAACAAAGATGAAGAGGCACCTATTTTTTCCGTCGCAGATTATGGCTTAGTTGCTGACCTGTTCGACGTGATGCCAGAGCTACAAAATAAACTGTAGCTCCTTTGATGCGGGCTGGGTACTTGTCGCCTTTTTACCCAGCTCGCCTTTTTAAAGTAACAAACACGATACAATTTAAAGAGCCGCTTGGATGTTTTTATATAGCCGCGCTAATCAAGAGATGAGAGATTTATGAGCACTTATACTCCACCACTACAAGATGCCAGCTTTCTACTAAACCATCTGATCGAACTAGATCAGCTATGCAGAGAACAAAACCTAGACGAAGTTAACTCTGAGCTTGCCAATGTGATCGTTGAAGAGGCTGGAAAACTCGCTTCTGATGTATTGGCCCCTCTTAATAGTGTGGGCGACCAAAACGGCGCTACGGTTGCAGATGGTGCAGTACAAGAAACTGCTGGCTTCTCAGATGCTTATCAGCAGTTTGTCGAAAATGGTTGGGCTACGCTGACGGGCCCTGAAGAGTTTGGTGGCCAGGCGCTACCCAATGTCATAGGTACAGCCGTTAATGAGCTGTGGCATTCGGCTAATATGGGCTTTGCACTCTGCCCTATGCTAAGCCAAGGCGCTGTAGAAGCTCTGATTGCGCATGGTAGCGACGAATTAAAATCACAATACCTACCACAACTGATTAGTGGTGAATGGACCGGTACCATGAACCTAACTGAACCCAATGCGGGTTCGGATCTTGCTGCGGTAGCATCCAAAGCCATCCCTGAAGGCGATCACTACAAGATTACGGGTCAGAAGATCTTTATCACTTGGGGTGATCACCAGATGACATCAAACATCGTACATCTCGTGCTTGCTCGTCTGCCAGACGCACCTGCCGGTGTTAAAGGCATCTCCCTGTTTATCGTGCCGAAGTACCTTTTAGATGAGCAAGGCCAACCGGGTGAATTAAACGACGTAAGCTGCGTATCCCTAGAGCACAAACTGGGTATTCATGGCAGCCCAACCTGTGTCATGAGCTTTGGTGATAACGAAGGCGCGATCGGTTACCTCGTAGGTGAAGCAAACAAAGGCCTGAGCTACATGTTCACAATGATGAACCATGCTCGCCAATCCGTAGGCCTGCAAGGTTTATCTATCTCCGAGCGCGCTTACCAACAAGCACTGCAATACAGCCAAGAACGCTTCCAAGGTAGCAATCCTGATGGCAGCAAAATAGCGATCATCAATCACCCAGATGTACGTCGTATGTTGATGGCGATGAAAGCAGGTAATGAAGCAATGCGTGCTCTTGCCTATACCGCTGCTGCGGATATTGACCGCGCACATCATGGCGATCAAACAAGCAAATCACGGGTAGAGTTTTACACGCCAATTGTTAAAGGCTGGATGACTGAACTGGCCCAAGAACTGACATCACTGAATATCCAAGTTCACGGCGGCATGGGTTTCATCGAAGAAACTGGTGCGGCACAACATTACCGTGACGCCCGTATTTTACCGATTTACGAGGGTACTACAGGTATCCAAGCCTTAGATCTTATCGGCCGTAAAACACTATTCGATAAAGGCGCTGCTCTATCGCAACTACAAGCTGATGTTCAAGCCACAACTGAACTGCTATTACATTCAGATTCAGAAGCACTACAAGAGCTTGGTAAAAAACTTATGACAGCTCTGAGTGATGCGACTGCAGCCGGTAAGTTCATTCTAGAAAATGCTGGTAGCGATAAACAACTAATGGGCAATATCAGTGTCGACAACCTAATGATGATGGGCTACCTAACTGGTGGCTGGTTACTAGCGCAAGGCGCCATCAAAGCTGAAGAGTTAAAAGGCGCGGATAACGACTACGGCAATGACTTCCTTAACGCTAAAGTTTCTACCGCATTGTTCTTTGCTGACCATTACCTACCAAGAGTAAGCCAACATGCAGCAACCCTACAGACTGGCTTAAATCATACTTTTGCTTTGGATATTGAACAGCTTTAGACCTTCGTTTTTACGCTCTTCACGATGGTGGTGTTACCACTCCGGAGCTGTTGGGCTCCTTTAGGCTTAAAGGCCTCTTTGCCCTCCTTTTAGGAGGGCTTTTTTGTACTTATAGCGAGGGGAATAATGCAGATACTTTGTCTTTAATCTCGGAGAACCTGACCTTTTCGCAACTACCAAAACCAACTAGTTGTCTGATTTTATTTCGGCTAAAGGCAGGAAGGGATACACCGGCTAAAAACCGGCTGTAGCTGCCAGCACCGATTTGTGATTCCGACTGACCTAAACGCTCTTTCAACTCTGTTAACTGCAGTATCAGTTCAGAATCGTTTGGCAATACGGGCTCCGAGGAATAACTTAGTTTAGCAATTTCACCACGACAGGCCGAGCAATGACCACACGTTTCTGGTGCAAGTTGATCATCAAAATAACGTGCTAAATTTGCAGTTAAACACCGACCCAATTCAAAAAAGCGAATTAACTGAGCAATACGCTGAACTTCTTTCTCCTCTTTTTCGCTAAAATAATCAGCAAGGGATTGAGCCAATTGAGGTTCAGCAAGTTTATTGGCATTAACTGCAAAGACTTCGGTAATCTTCTTAGTCTCAAGCGCGATCAACTGCTGCTCTTGCAGGTATTCCATCGCAGAAATAACCCGCTGCCGATCACAACCATAATGCTGATAAAGGCTTTCAAAATCTAAATTCCCCCACACTTTTTTAAACTGGGTATGTTGGAAAATAGCTTCTATAAACTGACGCCGCTCATCTTTAAATCGCTCTAATATCGCTTGCTGATCGACCAAAAATTTATACTTAAAATCAGCAAAATAGGAGTATTTAGGCTGAATAACACCTCGAAGCTCTAACTGTACCAAAAGAGTTTTTAGCGGAAGCTGGCGAATATTAGAAGCGCTGGATAATGGAGATACCTGCATTTCCCATATCTGATCACTCTCCTCATCCCGAATATTGTTGATCACATATTCGATGCCCGGTAGCTCTGGCGTATCACCGTATATGAAGTTCTCTACCGTAGTTATACCATCCAGATTGGCCAAGGTAATACAGTGAGATAGCTGACCATCCCTACCGGCCCTACCGATTTCCTGGCTGTAGTTTTCAATAGATTTCGGCAGATCATAATGGATTACAAAGCGAACATCAGACTTATCAACCCCCATTCCAAAAGCGATAGTCGCAACCACAACACCAATTCTTCCCGCCATAAAATCAGTTTGAATGTGATGTCGAAGCTCATTGTCCAAACCTGCATGATAAGCAACTGCCGCGATTCCTTGCCGCTTTAGGTGATTGGCAACCTCCTCTGCTGTTTGTTGTAAAGTGACATACACAATACCTGCACCGTTTTGCGCAGCAACAACGTGAGCTAGCTTGGCCTTTTTATCCCCTTCATTAACCGGCAATACAGATAAATCCAAATTCGAGCGATAAAAACCTGTTTGAACTATATGCTCCGTAGCAATATTAAAGCGCTGCGCCATATCTCTTTTAACTTTTCGGGTAGCAGTCGCCGTCAGTAATAATACGGTCGGAATGTTTAATTGCTGACAATACTGAGGGAGTTTCAAATAATCCGGGCGAAAATTATGCCCCCACTCAGAGATACAATGCGCCTCATCCACCACCAACATTGAGATTGGCACAGAACTAATAAACTCTCGAAAACGCTCATTCTTAAACCGCTCAACAGAGACCATCAAAATCTTAATATTGCCCTGACGAATATCCTGCATAACCTGACGGTTTTCATCAGGCGTCAACGTCGAATCTATACTTGCCGCAGCAATCCCTTTTTCTTTTAAAAAAGCTAACTGATCTTTCATCAGCGCTAATAACGGCGAGACAACCAAGGTCAAATTAGGTAGATGAATCGCTGTAAATTGATAGCAAAGCGATTTGCCTGCACCCGTTGGAAATACTGAGAGTGTCGATTGACCATCAAGTAACTGACGAATTGTTTGCTCTTGCCCATCCCGAAATTGATCGAACGAAAAGTGTTGTTGTAGCGATTGTTGCAGATCCATAGAAAATTCCTTAGCGCTAAATCCATTTAGCGATGCTGGTGAAGTTATTTGGAACTATACGTGAGGCAATAGCTATCACGCAAAATGAAAAGCACTTGCTCATCAGGACTAGTGCTTTATGGCACGTTTAGTGCTGTACATTAAACAAACAACATAAACGAAAGGAAACTTTAACCATTTAGACATAATCAAGTGCAAAAATGCTGCACAAGCACAATAAATGTACAATGGAGCTGATCATGGAAATTAATAAGTACTTTTCGGTCATTAGATCTATTGTTATCGATGATAACTTCACCGCTTGGGCTTCCGCTAAGGATAAACCTCTGTTTTGCGCTCAACTAGCAGACCTTGAGGGTGAACACCCTATTATCAAAGAAATCGTCTCTGGGGCTATCAATCAGATATTTTCAAGAAAGGCAGAAGTTAGAGGGCATGATGTTATTTAATTAGCCCTTGTCCGCTTTAACCTACTAGCAAACGTTGTAAGTTTGCCCAGATCTCGATTAAGAACCATATTTTTGTGGATTACTTAGCCGCACACCCTAAATGCGGGTTTCCTGTTTGGCTCTGAAACGGTAGAATTTTCTTCTTTTTTCTCAGTGTATGGAATATCGCAATGGGTCGAGCCTATCAAAACCGTAAAGAGTCGATGGCAAAAACATCCGATGCTAAGGCTAAGGTTTACAGTAAATTTAGCCGTGAAATCTATGTTTGTGCGAAAGCAGGCGGCATCGAAATCGAAGGAAACCTTGCATTAGCAGGCTTAATCGAACGTGCTAAAAAGGCTCAGGTGCCTGCTCACGTAATCGACAAAGCGCTAGATAAAGCTAAAGGCGGCGGCGGTGAAGATTTCTCTGAAGCTCGTTATGAAGGTTTCGGCCCTGGCGGCTGCATGGTTATCGTTGAGTGTCTAACCGATAACCCTAACCGTACCTTTGGTGATGTTCGTAACTGCTTTAACAAAACCAAATGTAAAATTGGTTCTCAAGGCAGCGTAAGCCACATGTTCGACCACAGTGCGATCTTCGTATTCAACGGCGATGACGAAGATGCTGTGCTAGAAGCGCTAATGATGGAAGATGTTGATGTAACAGATATCGAAGCCGAAGACGGCAAGATTACTGTTTTCGCACCTCACACTGATTACTTTAAAGCGAAGAAAGCGCTTCAAGAAAACATTGAAGGTCTGGACTTAGACGTTGATGAGATCCAATTTGTACCTCATAACGGCTCACCTGTCTCTGCAGACGACCTACCAATGTTCGAGAAATTTATCGATATGTTGAATGATCTCGACGACGTTCAGAACATTTATCACAACGCTGAGATCTAATCTCTCGCTAATTCTAAAAAGCCTGCTTATTCAGCAGGCTTTTTTATTGCCTGAATTAGTTTAACCCGATAAAAAAAGCGCCGTTTACTCACGTAAACAGCGCCTAAAATAAGACCTTTCGTAAATAACAGAACCCAAACTTTCCTATGACATATCGAAAGGCCTTCCCGTCTTACAGGATGTATTTATTGACTGTGCTGCGTATAGAAAAGTTCCATTAGTAAAATAGATTTTTTTCTACAGACTTCTAATACAAATGCAATATGGGAAAATAGTATCGCCAAACAAAGGACCCGTTTATCGACCAATAAATAAACAAGCCCTTGTTCGAAGGGTTACTTCATATTGTTCATTTCTTTGAATTTAGCCATCAAAGCAACAGGCTGCTTTTTCTTGTTGTTTTTGTTTAGAACAAATACAACTGTCTGACCTTGAGGACCCGCAGCGATCTGAGTGAAACGGTATGGTGCTTCACCTACAGTACGTACGTCTTCCATATCTTCAAGAGTACTGAAAACATATAGACGGCCATCTTCGCCACGCATTTCGCCGTAGAAGCTTTCTGCACCAGCCATTTCGCCATTAAACATATCGATACTAGCGATACCAGACATTTTCTTTTTGTCTGCGCCAGTTAGACCGAATACCAATGTTTCGCCTTTAGGGCCACCACCAATAAATACTTTACGGTAAGAAGTTTCGCCAACTGTTAGGAAAGACTGATAAGTTGTGAAATCGTCAAACACATAGTGACGACCTTCGTGAGAAACTTCGTATAGGTCATCATTGTTTAGTTGTGCAACTTCTTTAGTTTCTTCCTGCTTCGCCTGATTTGTGTGGCAACCAGTTAGAGCAATCATTGCGCTTGCAACAACAGCGCCTGCGATCAGTTTTTTCATGGGGTGAGCCTCAATAAGTTCTTATAAAAAATATCAGGCGAAACTTTACCGAGACTCTATGACAGAACGATGTCAGTTTGATTCATCCAACCAACTGAATGTAATAAATGTGGTCAGCAATACCAACGCAGCAATTGCATGAGGAAATGGGAAGAGGACGCAAAGACTAAGTACGCAGATCCAGAGTAGTTTAATTTTATTTCGCTTAGCGCGGTGCTTAGCAGTGAATAAACGCCGATAGAAGTGATCTTTATCAGGGGTTTGATCACGCATCCATTCTGGCGCAAGCAGCATAAGAAAAAAATTGAATAAGTGATTAACCACAACCGTCACCTGCCCATATAAAAAAGACCTGTAACACAGGCCTTTAAAGCATAGATAAGCTCTTAGTAATCTGCCACTCGATACAGCACAGAATCATGATAACCGGTTGTAACTGGTATCACTCCCGAGAGCTTCGCGTTCAACTCTGGGTCTCCACTGTCTACGATTAACGGGCGGCCTTCCAGTTCACGCAGTTTTGTTTTGGTCGCAATCACATTGATATTTTCTTTGCCAATTCGCTTAAGCAATGCGGGGCTCAGCTGCTGATTGCCACGCCCAACAATGTGCCCTTGACCACCGATCAATGTAATCACTAGTTCGCAAGGCTCACCTTCGGTTAACTCCAGTAGTTGTTGTGCTGTGCAGTCTGAAGCAACGATCTCGTTATCTTTAATCAGATCGACCCCTAACAAGGTATTTGGCAAACCTAACTGTTCCATCACTGCAGCTACCGTAGAACCAGATCCCATAACATAGTAAGAATCAGGATCCATCTTTTCGATCACATCTGCCGCGATATCATCCAACACCAGCTCTTCAGATTCTTTGCCACCATTTTTTACGTGTTGTAAAAAACGGTGCTCTTGAGGCACAACTAACTCGCCATAATATTTAGCCCGAACACGCCCTTCCCGGAACGCCTCTTCATCAATATCACGGACTTCCTGATCACCTAGAGTTACTAACTCACCTTTGACCAGCATGGCAACAATTTCACCCGCGGCTTTGGGCGTAACAGCATAAACACCCGAGTGAATTTTTACTCCTGCAGGTACACCTAAAACGGGTACTTCACCGGCAATCGATTCGCATATATTACGAGCGGTACCGTCACCTCCGGCAAATAGGATGATATCAACCCCTGCAGCAACCAGATCTTTGGCAGCTCTTAAGGTATCTTCTGCATGAGTATTGCCTGATTCGATCTGGCCAACGACTTGCGGTTCAAACCCAGCTTTAACGGCAACCTCTTCACCCATTTCAGCAGGATAAGTGATAACTTGGATATCTAAACCTTGAAGTACTTCCAAAGCCTGGAGGGTACGTAAGCCCGCTTTAGGTTCAGCACCTAATTCCAGAGCTTTCTTCGCGGTCTCCTCACCGTCACTTCCCTTAAGCGCGACACTGCCGCCAACTCCTGCTAAAGGGTTAATAATAAGACCGAGTTTAAACACCTATGATCTCCAAATTACCGGTTTCAATTAAAAATTGCTGGTATACAAAAGCAGCTAGAATGAGGTGGGTGTCATCATCCATCTCTTCAAATTCAACACCGTGGCTCACCACTTTGGTCAAACCATCTTCTGCCGCTTGCACACTTCTTATCACAACAGGGGTGAGCACGACCTGATCGGCACCTGCCACTTGAAAGCGCGTCGTAATAAATAACTTGTCACCTTTTTTACCTAGGGTAACGGGCGCATCTATACAGGCACCTTTGATACTAATATCAGTACAGTAAGCATTGATAGGCCAATCTAATCTTAGCCCTTTACCCAACTCAAATTCATCAATCGACACCATCAAATTAACAGGCACGCGCGTGTGACTGCGTATGCGCCTAACTTCAGTATCAGTTGGATATTCAAGATGCCAATAAGCAAACGGGCTGGTCTGTATTTTGAGTACCTTAGCACTGAAGGCACAGATAAAGTTACCACTCATCAAACGGACGGTAACTCGCGAACCCACGTTAATGGAATTCGAGGTACGTGGTGCTGAAACCATCATACTACCGTTTTCTCGATAGCCTAATAGCTGGACCGAATAACGCCCACGGGGAGTACGCGTTTCTATCTGAACCTTTTCACCCACTTTAGGGTTCAGTTCAGCAAGAGTTCTAACGGATTTTAACTGTGCTAACGCTTCGGTCATTCAAGGTTCTTATAACTGCATTAATAAAGACTATAGCTTAAGGGATTTAGGGTTAGTCTGCGAGCTGAAAACCCAATGCCGATAGCTCTTTTGGATTCGTTGCATTAGCCACTTTTAGAGATGCAAATTCACGACGTACCCTATACTGCTTACGAAGTTGATCAAACGCTAGTTTTTGATCTGCCTCCGGTAATTCTAACGTTCCTCTCAAGAGTTGATCATCCACCTGTGGATCGTAAATCAACGTCATTAATTCTAACGCTGTCAAACTCCCCTGCTCCTTAAATGACAATTCCGCCTCTGGAAGAAAATCGGTTAGAGGCTCTTCACACCTAACCTGCAAATGCTTACATAGTGCTTGATAGAGCATGTAAGTGCCTCGAATTTTGCCATCTAAGCTATAGCCTGCTATATGCGGTGATACGAATTCACAACGTGCAGCTAACTCTGCATTGACCTCGGGTTCATGCTCCCAAACATCTAAGGCAAAAAGCAGATCAGAACGCTGCTGGCCAACTTTAAGCAAAGCAGTGTTATCAATCACAGGGCCACGTCCCGCATTAATAACAATCGCATTTTTACGCAGTGTCTGGAGTTGCTCAGTCGATAGCAGATGTTTTGTCGGGTGATCACCATCTAAGGTAAGTGGGGTATGCAAACAAAGGACATCAGCTTGCTCAAGCAAAGTGTCTAGATCAGAAAAACCAGCTTCTGATTCAGCCCGAGGCGGGTCATTTAGTAAAACCTTGAAGCCTAACTTTTCAAAACGTTTTTGTAATCTCCCACCAACGTTGCCTACGCCAATAATGCCATAGGTTCTTTCCTTAGGATCAAACTGATATTTCGCCGCCAATTGATAGATCACACTTAATACATATTCCACAACAGCATCGGCATTACAGCCGGGCGCATTGGCAAACGCGATATCGTTGTCTTCCAGATAAGCCTTATCGATGTGATCGGTACCTATAGTCGCGGTTCCGACAAATTGCACCTGACTACCCTGTAACAGCGCTTTATTAACTTGAGTGATAGAACGAACTAAAAGTACATCAGCATCTGAAAGTTGCTCTGCGGATAAGCCTCGACCAGCACAGAGTCTAACTTCTCCAAAACGAGAAAAAATAGCCTCAGCCATAGGCATATTCTCATCAGCCAAGATTTTTAGTTTCCGGTTCAACAATTTATCTATCTCCAGTCTTTACAAACCGCGCGATATCAGGCTCAATGCGCGGTTTTCATTGGCTATCAGCGGGCAAAACCTGCTGTCATTCTACGGATTACATCAGTTTGATCATACGCTGGCAAAAACAACAGGAATACTACATCGTTCGGATGTACCAAGACCTGGTCGGTGATTGGATTGTAACCCAAAGTTGGGGTAATTCGACTGACGATAAAAACGAGTGTAATCAAACAGTTGCCAAATCATATCAAGATGCTCGTTTTATTGTGAGAGAAATTCGTAAGCAATTAAAAACTGAGGGTTTTAGGCTTATCGCTCGCAAGGAAACTCAGTTGGGATTTGAATTTGACCCTATTCATATAGATACACCAAAAAAACATGCTCTACTGTTTTCAGAAAAATTATTCTGAGCGCATTCCCTTCTATATTCCCCTACCACCGTTAAAAATCTCTACTAAAGTACAGCATTTACCCTATTTTTGTGATGATATATTCCTGTATATAAGCTTGTAATACAGGCAGTTAGGGTACTATCAAGAAATATCTATAAACACTTGTAGCCTTAACTATCACCTCCCCTAAATAACAACAAAATAGGGAAATTGCATGAACAGGTCCATTTCTAGCTTTTACTTTAAAAGTTTTTTTGCGGCAGTTTTTATTATTGTTATTGCTGGCGCAGCATCATTCTATTTAGGAGTCGACAGCACTGCGCTGATCATTCTGATCGTCACCGCTCTTTTAGCATCAAGTCTTTCAATCCTAGTGTTACACAACTCAGTTTTAGGCAAACTGAGCAAAGAAGCCTCTCTAGTTAATGCTAATAAAACTGACGAATTAGAATTACTCCCGACTTTATTTGGCGACCTGTTCAGTAATCGCCAAGGCAATGAAGATGTCAGCGCTAAGCTATCCTCTAGCGCAAACGCAAACGCCGTAGCAGCAGCTGAGGTTTCCTACTCAGCAGATACCCTAAAAACTAAGCTCGATAATCAAGTTCAAGAAGTCTCTCAAATTGCACAGAACTCTGAAGAGATGACTGTGACTGTCCAACATTCTGCACAACAAGCGGAAATTGCCGCAGATATGGCAATTCAAGCGAAAACCACGGGGGCAGAAGGTCAACAAGCGCTGACAGAAGCGATGGGCAACATTCGCGAGCTTAACTCTCAAGCAGCTGAGACATTAACACTCATCGAGCAGCTGAATGAGAAATCTCTGAAAATCCAAGATGTGACCAAGGTTATTGAAGAGATTGCTGAGCAAACCAACTTGCTTGCACTTAACGCAGCAATCGAAGCTGCTCGAGCTGGTGATCATGGACGCGGATTTGCCGTTGTTGCTGACGAGGTAAGACAACTCGCTTCCAGAACGGCCAGCGCTACCGGTGAAGTAGAAACAATTGTTGACGAGATCCGCGCTGAAACTCAGCAAGTTGTTGCGCGCATTAAGACCCTATCAGGTGATGTCGAAAGCGGCACTGAAGCAATGGAACTTATCAGCAATCAACTAGGGGGGATTTCAGAGCAATCTTCCGCTGTAGAAGAACAGATCTCAGTTATCGCCGAAGGCGCTCGTGCCAATCGCCAGAACCTAGAAGTCATCTTTAACTCTCTGCAAACGGTTCGCCACGAACTGGAAGAAAGTGATGTAGAGGTTAGCCAACTTGCGACTCAAGCATCAGCGTTGATGGAGGCTGCTGAAAGATCCAATGCGATCTTAGCCGCATCCTCAGACCAAAACTTCCATCAACAGTTCTATCAGATTGCACGTGATACTGCTGATCAAGTAGCCGAATCATTCCAACAAGCACTATCTTCCGGGCAAATGCATGAAGGTAGTTTATTTGATCGCAACTACGTACCCGTAAATGGTACTAATCCGCAAAAATATACAACGCAGTTTGATAAATATTGCGATCAAATTTTACCAGGCATTCAAGAGCCAGCGCTTTCTCGTCATAACAAAATGGTCTACGCCATTATGACTGACCCGAACGGCTATGTCCCAACTCACAATAATCAGTTTGCTAACCCTCCTACGGGTGACTTTGAAACCGATCTTGTAAAAAGCCGAAGTAAACGCCTGTTTAATGACCGAACGGGCGCACGTTGTGGTTGCCATACCGAAACCATGCTTCTACAAACTTATAAGCGTGATACCGGTGAAATAATGCACGACCTATCGGTACCTATCTTTATCAATGGTCGCCACTGGGGTGGTTTACGCATAGGTTATTGGCCAGAAAATCACTAGTTAAACTTTCTAAAAAAGCCGCTTTCATAGCGGCTTTTTTTACACTTGAAACAATTTATTACTTAAGATTAAGTGCATATAATCTAATCATATAACGCGCATGGCGTTTGTCCGTGCTGATATCCCTTTAAAACCAATAAGATAGATTGCGGGAAGAAGATGAAGAAATTTGAATTTTCCGAGATGCCAAATAAAGAGGGTTTCTTCGGTCAATTTGGTGGGCAAGAGATCCCACCAGAACTTAAAAAAATCATGGATGAGATCAACGACGCCTACGAAGAGATCCGCCAACAACCGGAATTCCAACAAGAGCTAGACACGCTATTTGCTGACTATGTTGGCCGTCCAAGTCCGATCTATCATGCAAAACGTCTAAGTGACAAATTAGGTGGCGCACAGATCTACCTAAAACGTGAAGACCTGAACCACACAGGTGCACATAAGATCAACCACTGCCTAGGTGAAGCCCTTCTTGCAAAATATATGGGCAAAACTAAAGTGATCGCCGAAACAGGTGCTGGCCAACACGGCGTTGCTTTAGCAACGGCCTGCGCACTCGTAGGCATCCCTTGTGAAATTCACATGGGCCAAGTAGATATTGAGAAAGAGCACCCTAACGTCACCAAAATGAAAATTCTTGGTTGTAAGTTAGTACCCGTCACTCAGGGTACCGCGACATTGAAGGATGCGGTGGATAGCGCATTTGAAGAGTACCTAAAAGATCCCGTTAACTATATCTATGCAATCGGCTCAGTGGTCGGTCCTCACCCTTTCCCGAAAATGGTCCGCGATTTCCAAAGTGTTATTGGTAACGAAGCACGCGAACAGTTCCAAGCGAAAAAGGGCCAGCTACCAAATTACATCACCGCTTGTGTAGGTGGTGGTTCAAACGCAATGGGGTTATTTACCGCATTTTTGAATGATGAAGCGGTCAATATTGTTGGGGTTGAACCTGCAGGGAAAGGCTTAGACACCTCAGAGCATTCAGCAACGTTGACTCTTGGTAAACCAAGCTCTCTTCACGGCATGAAATGTTATGTCCTTGAAGATGACAATGGCGAACCTTTACCTGTTCACTCAATTGCCTCAGGCCTTGATTACCCTGGTGTAGGCCCTCAGCACAGCTACCTTAAAGAGCTCGGACGCGTTGAATACGAAACCGCTTCTGATCAAGAGTGCCTAGATGCCTTTATGACCCTATCTCAGGTTGAAGGCATTATACCTGCACTGGAAAGCTCTCATGCTGTTGCATGGGCAATGCGTAAAGCACCTGAACTTTCAAAAGACCAAACCATCCTTGTAAACCTATCAGGCCGTGGCGATAAGGACGCCGATTACGTCGCAGACAAACTGGGGCTGTAACCATATGTTCGATGGTGCAACAGATTTCTGTTGCACCCGCCCCACTTACAAGCCCTCATGCAACTTGAAGTTGTTTTTCCTTAACTAAATTTTTCCATTCTAAACGATCACTAAAATGCAGCAGTTTTAACTCACCAGAATAATCTTCTATAAGCGCCGAGCAGTTCTCAATCCAATCACCGGTATTTGCGTAAACCACATCGGTTGCGTCGTCATATTCTGGGTAATGAATATGACCGCAAATCACTCCATCAAAACCACGTCTTTTAGCTTCAGCCTTACACTCGGTTTTATAACGGTGGATAGCATGCTTAGCTCCGCGAATATTATCTTTGACCTGCCCTGCTAAAGAGTAAAACGGACGGCCACTGATTTTCCGTAATCGATTGGACCAGCGATTTAGGAACAGTAGGAAGTCATACGCTAAATCACCTGCCCACTTTGTCAGCCAAGTGTGCTTCATATACGCATCCATGGCATCGCCATGCATGATTAAAAATCGCTTATCTTTAACGGTCTTAAATTCATGTTCATGAATGATCTCTATAGGCCCGAAACATTGACCGTCAAAGTGACGCAAAGGGTCATCATGATTACCAGGCACGTAAATAACACACGTACCCTGGTCAGCGAGCTCATAAAGTTTTAAAAGTATTCGATAATGTTCTTCAGGCCAGAACAGTCGGCGCTTCAATGACCATAGATCGACAATATCCCCAACCAAATACAAGGTTTCACATTTGATTGAAGATAAGAATTGATACAGATAATCAGCCTTACAGTCTTTGAAACCGAGATGAACATCGGAGATAAAAATAGTACGAGCATTGATAAGTGCAGACACGGTCATAAATTCTCTCTTTATGAGTTATGACCAGTCTGAAAAACTATCGTGACAACTTTCTAACGAAAAGATGAAAAATTGGTGACGCTGAACCGAAAAAGAATCGCCAAAGTTTTCTTAATGTTATTTCTAAGAACCGGGGTAACAAAGAAAGGATACTTAATCGGCTGAGAAGCTATATTCCCGCTCGATCTTAACCACTTGCACTGTATAAGCGCTATACCAATGTTTCTGCCCCTGTTGTTGCGCTAAGTGATGTTCGGGATCTTTTTTCCAAGCTAATATATCGGCTTCGTTTTCCCAGTAGGAGATTGCAATCTCTTGTTCCCCTTCTGTTACTGCAATAAAGTCTAGACAACCATACTTTTCAAAAGCCAACTGACGCATTCGCGCGACAGTTTCTAAATATTGTTCGTCCTGTTTTCCTGTATTTGCTCGAAAGATAACTGCGTACACAACTGAACCTCTATGCTTTATGGCCTATCAATAAAGAGCTGAAGTAGATCATCACTGACCCTGATATCCGCTGAACCCACCGACCTGCGGTAGAGTGCTTACTGCGAGCTTTTAGTTTATCAATCATCAACGTCATACCGATAAACCAAAAAGCAATAATGACTGCATGGATAGCCACTAGAACAAACGCTGCTAGATAACTAGACGAGCCAAATTGAACAAATTGCGGGAATGCCGCTAGATAAAACATCGAAACTTTCGGGTTTAGTAACTGAGTCAAGAAGCCTTCGATAAAGCTTCCAAGTAAAGATTTAGCCCTTTTGTTATTCGCTGTATGTTGAGCATCTGCTTGATCAATTACCGGAGTCAAAAAAGATTGGTAGATCGCTTTAGCGCCTATATAGAACAGATAGAGTGCACCCAGTAATTTGATTACAAAGAATAATTCAGCAGATTGGAGCAGAAGTGCGGACAATCCCAAAATTGAAAAAGCGCCATGGAAAAATGTAGCGGTAAACAAACCTAGGACATTAGCAAAAGAAGCTGTACGGCCCTGAACAGAGGCTGTTTTTACAATTAATACACCATTAGGACCTGGTGAAATCACTAGCAGTAGAGCAACGATTGAAAAGGTTATTATCTCTTGCATACCCGCCCCCTCTTTTTTGAAGTACGCAATTATAACACAGAGAATTTAAGCAAAAAAAAACCGGATCCCCTTGGGGGTCCGGTTAAGCAATTTGCTTCAATGACAAGAGCCATGTGCTTGTAGCTTCTGCGGAGGCAGATGTGCTAACACATACACGAACATGCAATATCGCTAGTGCATGGCGGCCTAGCTAGTGAGGGGAGCCTGCCGCCTGCCGTGTTGATATTCATAATATATGAATGAGAATGATTTGCAACTATATTAACAATAAAAATGGGAATATTTTCACTGCGTATGTTTTACTCCTACTAAGAGTACAACTGGACTTTGTCCGCTACTAAATCAATATCTACAGTAAGGGGCTTATCTGTCGACCGCCTTCCCTCTGGACGTTGTCTGGAGTAGAACAGAGCTTCATCGACTTGCTTCCGCTTTGCTCTGTTGAGTCTTCTATCAATATGTGAGTGCCTCCGTTCATCTCCCCTATATAGCGAGAATAGATGTTTATCTCGCCACTCTTTTGCAAGTTCAATGCAGGGCAAACGGGGACTTATTGGGACGTCTATAAAATCAGGATCGGACCAATAGAAAAAGATGCCATTTTTATCAATATCTTTAACTAATCTCACCTATAACTCCTCGTAACTTTTCACTACGGTTTAAGGTGAGCTTCCATGCCCTAGTATCTAAGAAAGGAATGTACCCTTGAGTTTAGCATATAAATTAGAGCCGACTTATATAGACAAATTTATTCAGCATAAGTTCGTTCAATATGGATGAAGGTGGACATTACCAATAGATAGCAAAAAGCCGGATCAAAGATCCGGCTTTTTGAAATAAACCGAACAGGTGAGGGTTCAGTTTAAGACATTGATAATCGAGGGGAGTACCAATGTCAGCACTATTTTTCAGTGAGCAGTGAAAAATAATGTTAAGTTCGGCAATGACTGTGAGGTGAGGTCGTGCATTGCCTTTCACTTATGAGCGACTACGATATTATCGATAATGAGAACGGTTTTCAACTGCATTTAGATAAATAATTTATTTTTTTGCTTTTATTCCTCTACTCTTTTCTTAACGCAAAACTATAGACGTAGATTAAAGAGAATGTAGCCCCTGATCTGCACTTACATATTTGCCTAATGCCAATTTAGCTACAGAGATCAGGTATGAATGGGATTACTAAAGAAAGATAGACATTAAAAAGCCGGATCAAAAGATCCGGCTTTTTAACCAATACTAAACCGGTGAGAGTTCAGCTTGCGACACTGATAATCGAGGGGAGTATCAACGTCCGCGAAAACTTTCAGTGAGCAGTGAAAGTTGACGCTAAGTTCGGCAATGTCAGTGAGGTGAGGTCGTTCATTGCCTATCACTTATGAGCGACTACGATATTAATGCTATTGAGAATGATTAGCAACACCATTTTGTAGAAATTTAAATTTATCTTTCGCTCACTTTTAGAGTACCTTTAGCGCCTCATCTGTAACACTCAAATTTAGCCTATGAATTCGCAAAAAATACAAGCTGATCTCATGTTGCTCTTAGTTGCATGCATCTGGGGATTTGCATTTGTAGCACAACGACTTGGAATGGAATCTTTAGGGCCATTCGGCTTTAACGCATTAAGATTTCTGCTTGGTGCCTGCTCCCTACTCCCTCTTTTGTTTTTATTCAAAAGGTCAGATCACTGCACTGATAATCGAACTCTAATAATAAGTGGCACATTAGCTGGACTAGTACTTTTTGCCGGTGCTTCATTTCAGCAAGCAGGCTTAGTCTATACGACTGCAGGTAATGCTGGGTTTATCACAGGACTATATATCATCTTCGTACCCATCATTGGTTTAGCGCTTGGTCAAACGACTAATATCAATACTTGGCTAGGTGGGCTATTTGCTGTTCTCGGTTTGTATGTTCTTAGCTTCCGGGACCTCAGCGCCATAAACTTTGGAGATATTTTAGAGCTACTAGGAGCCGCTTGCTGGGCTATACACGTACTACTGATTGCAAAATTAGCCCCAAAGCTTGATAACCTCCGACTAGCCATAATTCAGTTTTTAGTTTGTGCTGTTTGTAGTGGACTCGTAGCGATGACTATCGAATCTGATAGCTTTACGCTTAATAATGCATTCGACTCTTGGGCCCCAATCGCTTATGCAGGCCTTATCTCTGTAGGCATTGCTTACACATTACAAATTTTTGCCCAAAGACATGCCCCTCCAGCTCATGCAGCGATCATTATGAGCCTTGAAGCCGTAGCTGCTGCATTTGGTGGATGGTTGATTCTAGAAGAACAGTTCAACACGCTAGGTATACTAGGTTGTGGCTTAATGTTATTTGGTATGCTGCTTTCACAACTGCCTTCAATCTATAAGAAGAGAACCTGAGATGTCCCAATTAAAAAATATTCCAACCAACATCATCACTGGTTTTTTAGGGACAGGTAAAACAACAGCTCTCAATCATCTGCTAGCTCAAAAGCCCGATGACAAAACTTGGGCCGTTTTAGTGAATGAATTTGGTCAAATAGGCATAGACCAAGCAGTCCTAACGAAAAGTAACGAAGGGGTGAAAGTAAAAGAGCTCGTTGGTGGTTGTATTTGTTGTACGTTAGGCCCCAGCCTTACCTCAACTTTAGCGACACTACTAAGGCAAACAAAACCTGACCGACTCATCATTGAACCTACTGGTATAGGCCACCCTGCTGGCATCGTAGACACGCTGAAAAATGAACATTTCAAAGATGCTCTAGAACTACGCTCAATTATCTGCCTCGTTGACCCGCGCTCGATCGAAAACAGCGAGATAACTGAACATCCTACTTTTCAAGACCAAATTAATTTAGCCGACGTGATTGTATTAAACAAAACGGATCTTGCTTCATCAGAACAAGTTTCGGCTACAGAACAGAAAATGGCGGGGCTTTACCCCCCAAAACAACAGCAAATAGTAACTACCCAAGGGCAAATTAACCTTTCACTTCTAGATATCACTCACACAACCAAAGAAACTGAATCACAACAGCATCATCGACACTTATCTAACGAGGATAATAGTGCAACTCCAATGATCGGTATGTTATTTCAGCCTCGCCCTAAAATTCCGTTTCATAAAGGAAATGTTAATGACGGTTTACATACAATGGGGTGGATTTTTAATCCAGATGATAAATTCTCGACTTCCAAGCTCGAAGTGGTTCTACAAGGTATTGAAAATGTAGATCGAGTCAAAGGTGTATTTCACACCGATCGAGGTTGGAAGTTTTTTAACCAAGTAGGCAATGAGCTTGGTATCGAAACCATCGCTTATCGTAGAGATAACCGGATCGAAGTTATTTCCCACCAAGAACATGATTGGAAAAGCTTTGAGCAACAATTAGTAAGTTGCATCATCAATTAATAAAAAGATGTATTCTTGGTGCGACAATTTGTCACTTTTGTTGTCACACTACAAGAAAGTAGACTATAGCGGTACTCAGGAACAGATATATGAACGAACCAACTCAGGGTCGCAATACCCTCCCCCTACAGATTTTGATTATCTTTGTCATAATCATCGGGTTGGGGTCTGTAATATATTTGCCGCAGCTGTTACAAGAAACGCCCCCTCACACTCGTCAATTGCTAACAGCTCCTGAGTGCGATCTGCATCAAGGAAAATGTCTTGCGGCTGATGATAATTTGCAAGTAGAGCTATCGATCGTTGCAGAAGAGATCAGCTCAAGTAAGCCATTATTGTTTGATGTGACTATCGAAAATATTGCTGCCGAACAAGTCCTAGTCGACCTTCAAGGCAAATCGATGTACATGGGAATCAACCAAACTTTACTGACAAAGATCCCAGGTACGGACAACAGATGGCAAGGGAGTATCACCCTCCCAATTTGTACAACCGGAAAGATGACCTGGGTATCTTCCATTAAGATTGAAGAACAGGGACAAATTACACAAGCCAATTTCGAGTTTGATGCCCGATAACCTTTAACCTAAAGGACAGATGATTAAATGACCACTTTAAGAAATCTTCTTCTACTAACACTCGTTATGCTAGCAGGTGTAGCTTTAGCTTTTTACCTTCGCCCACAGCCAGTAGAACAACGCATCGCATTAGGTGAAAAATTGGGGGGGGATTTTACCCTTCAGTCTCAGCAAGGTGAGCTAAAATTAGAAGATTACCGTGGTAAAGTTGTACTATTTTTTATTGGCTATGCTTCTTGTCCAGATGTTTGCCCAACAGCGTTAGCAGTCGCTGCCCAAGGGCTCAAGGACCTAACACCTGCTCAGCAAGAAAACGTAGCGGGAATTTTTATGAGTGTAGATCCGGATAGAGATTCACCGGAGAAACTAGAGAAATACGCAAGCTACTTCCATCCTAATTTTCACGGCGCTACAGCAGATCGTGAAACTATAGATAAAGTAGTAAAACAGTATGGTGCTTTTTATCGTATGGTCGAGTTAAATGATTCGGCTTTGGGCTACGCTGTGGACCACTCATCGCGCCTGTACTTAATCGATCAAAATGGCAAACTTTCAAAAGCTTTAAACCATGCACTTACACCAATTGAACTCACTAAAGAGATTCAAGCGTTACTAAGCGAGGAAACATAATGAACAAGAAAACTCTGCTAAATACATGCCTGGCGACAGTACTCAGCCTAACCTCCTTTTCTGCAATGGCGGAGATCATTACCAGTGACGCATACGTAAGAGCACTTATTCCAGGTTCTGGCCATACTGCAGCTTTTTTAAACATAACAAACAGAAATAGAAGCGATGTATATTTAACATCTGCAAAAACTGCTTCTGCTAAAAGAACAGAACTTCATAATCACATATCGGAAGACGGCGTCATGATGATGCGTCAAGTCGAAAAAATTCAAATCCCAAGCACTCAAATAGTAGCGTTGAAACCTGGTGGTTATCACCTGATGCTTATGAAACTAGACAAGTCCTTAAATGTTGGCAATACAGTTGATCTAGAACTTACCTTTTCTAATGGTGAGAAGATCAATGTTTCAGCACCAATAAAAAATGTCGTAGAGACTAACCACCACCATCACTAATCCCCTTTTGAATAAATTAAGGCTCTGTTTTACAGGGCCTT
The DNA here is from genome assembly GCF_047778075.1 of Neptuniibacter sp. QD57_21. Taxonomy (GTDB): domain Bacteria; phylum Pseudomonadota; class Gammaproteobacteria; order Pseudomonadales; family Balneatricaceae; genus Neptuniibacter. Next base: position 2,322,956 of record NZ_CP180549.1, read on the forward strand.
TTTTAATGGTTTGTAGTCAGGGCTTAAAAAAGTAAATACTTTCCCTTGGAACTGTAAATTCAGGTTCCAACATTCGTAAAAATTTAATTTCTCGTTCTCTCGCAACTGCGAGATATATGTACTACTTTGTAATCAGACGGCAAGTCCAACAGGCAACTTGGAACGGCCTAAAAATTGAGATCATCGCCATTCTAAGGATAAGAATTAGATCAGCAGGAGGCTGAACTATGCGTAGTACACCTGATTTCAATATCCACTGGTACCACAGTCTACAGTTTCGCGTGTCGGCAATCTTCCTTACTATTTTCTTTCTAATAATGGTGACCATAATCGCCGTGGTAAGCGCTATCGGTGATCACCTAATTGAAAACCAGGCGTATCTAAAATTAAGTAAGGCGGGCGATAAGGTTGTTTCAGAACTAAACCAGCGTACCACCATTGCGGAATCAATTGTCACCTCTATGGCTGATATCGCCAAAGTAATCCCCTCTGAAGATAAACGTTTCTCATCCTTAATGCTGTCTCTTCTAGATAGAGCAGGTTCCAAACATCTCATAGCAGGAGGTGGTACTTGGCCAGAGCCCTACATACTAAATAAAAATGTTGAACGGAATAGCCATTTTTGGGGCAGAGATAAACAAGGAAAATTAAATTTTTACAACGACTACAACCTTCCAGAAGGCAATGGCTATCATCATGAAGAGTGGTATGTGCCGGCTCAGCATCTTGGCAGAAACCAACGCTACTGGTCCAAATCCTATACTGACCCCTACTCTCTGCAGCCCATGGTCACAGTGACTGCACCACTTTATGAGAATGAAAAATTCTTAGGTGCTACAACTGTCGATCTCAAACTCGAAGGGCTGCAAAAGTTACTCCATGAAGCAACACAAGAGTTTGGTGGATATGCTTTCGCGCTGGACCGTAACGGTAGGTTTCTATCCTTTCCTGATGACAAACTGGCTCGCCTATCAAATCCTTCTTCCGACGAAGGAAGTCTACTCCCTTACATAACAATGGAAGAGCTAGCAAAAGAATTTGGGACATTTGAATCTCTCGCCAGATTACTTCGTATTCAGAATAGATCTCTAAATTCACCTAACGGCATTGAGACCGATACGCTTGCTACATTGCTTGCAAACGATAGTTATCAAATCGATCTGCCAGAAGCAAAAATCATTGCGTCTTTACTAAGTAGACCTGAATTTAAAACTTCTCAAAGAGCTAATAAACTTATTGAACAAGATCACTTTTTAAACGAGGCCGTGTTCGTTACAGTAACCACTATGCCTAAAACGGCTTGGCAGATTGTTACAGTTATGCCAAACAGTTCCGCCCGTAAAGATGCTAAAGCACTCTTTAATCAACTCCTTATGGCTACTATTTTTATTGTTCTGATAGCCATCATACTTGTCTGGGCCCTATTGCGTTACCACCTAACGTATCCTCTCTTTCAACTTACGCAACAACTACAAGAGGGCTTAACTGACGATCATCGCTCACAGCAGTTGATAAAAACAACAGATAAAGGCGAATTAGGTGCTTTAACCCATTGGTTTAACCGCAAGACAGAACAGCTTTTAGAAAGCCAATTTCAAATTCAAAAACTAGCTTTTTTTGATCCTTTAACCGGCCTCCCAAATAGACGATTACTCTATGATCGTTTAAATCAGCGTCTAGCCAGTGCCGAAAGGCAACGTTGTAGTGGTGCAGTGATGTTCTTGGATTTAGATCATTTCAAACACCTTAATGATTCTTTAGGCCACAGCATCGGAGATGAGCTGCTTATTCAGGTAGGTAACAGGCTCACCGAATGCTTACGAAAAGAAGATACTATAGCCCGATTAGGTGGCGATGAATTTGTTGTTATTGTTGCCCTCCCTCGCTTAAATCAAGAACAAATTTATGAACGCGCACGTCTAGTTGCAAACAAAATAATCGAAGCACTTGATGTCCCTTTTGAACTTAATTCAAACCACTTCCATATCACTACGAGCATCGGTATCACCTTCTTCAACCAAGTGCACTTTGGCGCTGAGGAACTACTGAAACAGGCAGATACAGCGATGTATCAAGCCAAATCAAATGGTCGCCACCATTACTGTTTTTTTGAAAAAGATATGCAAACCAAAGCAGATGAACGCTTACGAATAGAAGCTGAACTGCGCTATGCAATTTCCCACAATGAATTAAACTTGGTTTATCAGCCTCAGGTTAATGCTGACGGTGAATGTGAAAGTGTTGAAACACTGCTGCGCTGGAGCCACCCTAAACGAGGTTTTATTTCACCCAACGAATTTATACCAATTGCCGAAGAAAGCGGTTTAATCATCCAGCTAGGGCATTGGGTAATCGAACAAGCCTGTTGCCAAATGAAAAAATGGTATCACCAAGGCAAATCTATTCGTTATATAGCTGTTAACGTAAGTCCACTTCAATTTAATCAGGCCAACTTCGTAAACGATATTAAAGCCAGTATTCATCGTTTTCAGATTAAGCCAGAACAGCTTATGCTGGAAATAACAGAAGGAGTCATCATCGATGACACTGAAACGGCCATTACTAAAATGCACACCTTAAAAGAGCTAGGTGTCAAAATTTCTATGGATGATTTTGGTACAGGGTATTCCTCCCTGACCTACCTAAGATTACTGCCGTTAGATGAATTAAAAATTGATAAAAGTTTTATCAACGACATCACCACCGACCCGAATGATGCCGTCATTGTTGGAAATATTATCTCAATGACCCACGAGTTGGGCTATACAGTTATAGCAGAAGGGGTAGAGACACTAGAACAGCAGCAAGTGCTTTTAAGACAGGGTTGCAAGCATTACCAAGGGTACTATTTCAGCAAACCTCTAAATGAAGAAGATTTAGAAAAGTACTTAATCTGCGAAACGTTAACCGCTTAACATTTTACCGAATCACTTAGGAATACTAACAACGTTAATATTCCTAAAATCAGGCAGTGATTCCGGAAACGTTAAGCATTCTCTTTTAAATAACTTATCAGTTGATCGATATCGATATGGAAACCATCAAAGGCTACCACGCCATTCGGATCGATCAACGTAACCCAAGGGGTTCCGCCTGTACGATATTCCACCATAGTATTTGGGAAATGACCTGGATTAGTTCGAGGCAGATCAGCATTACCCGGATCATGGCCAAAAGGCAGATCCAAACCGTATTTCAGCTGATTTTTACGTAAAGCATCTTCATTATTAATAGAGTGACCTTCAAATGTTGTTTGGATAACCGCAGCCACAATTTTGTCGTCATCGGGGAAAGCGGCTTTCAACTTCTGCAAATTTGGAAAGCCTACAGAATGACAAGCTGGGCACCACTCCTGAAAACACTTCAGATAGACCCATTTACCTCTATGCTCTGATACCGAAAATGGTTCAGTCTTATTCCCTTGGCCATCGATCCAATAATTCACGTTTAACTCAGGCGCTATACGCCCCCTGATGCCACGAGTATTTTCTTTAGCTATGGACGGACCAGACAGTAGCCCAAATGCGCCTATTCCTGCAGTTGTTAAAGCGGCTGATTTAAGCCACTGACGCCGCGTTAAGTGCTGCTTGCTCGTGCTAGATTTCAACTTTTCGATTAGATACGACATATTAATCTCATCATCTATATGAGCTTCATAGACCCCCTCACATCGCGTTAGTTCATAAAACCAACAAAGACCTTCTTTTTAAATATCTTTATAATGGTATTTACTGCACATGCGCTCGTGTAGCATGGGAGCTGATAGATTGATGAGTGATGTTATGAGATTTTTTGCGATAGCCCTATTCTTTCTAGCCAATACTGCATTTGGCGAGATACTTGAAACAGAGAACTACCAAGTAGTTATCACTAAGCATTGCGCTGAAGGCGAAGTTAGTTGTGAAGAGATCTCTTATACAGGCACGTCAAAGAGATCTGGTAACAGTATCAATTTAAAAGGTAAAACCCTGCATCAAACCTGTGCTGATGGCATTACCCCGTGTCGGTTTCTTGGTTACCGTTTTCAAAACGGCAATATCACCTACAACGTTTATGAATCTGGTTTACTACAAGTGATTCGTGAATCTCAGGAAATACTGCTAGAAGAGCAAGGCAGCTGGTCATACGAATAATCCAACGCGCTAGTTATCAAAGAATAAGAGAGATAAGGGAAGATCAGAGAAAAACTCTTCCTTCCACTAAGGCTGTCTAACGGTTTGTTTTCTTAAAACTTCCACCAAAAGCTAGGTACGTACAGGCAGACCGTTATCAATTAACTCCTCTACATCGACCTTTCACTTATCTCTGATAGCAAAAATAGAAACTGCTAAAACGACAAAGGCCCAAAAAAGTTTTGTTTTATGGGCCTTATTTAGACAGAGCTTGTATTTAAGATATATTCGAACTTAGAACACGGTATTCTTTTTCCCAACGTTTCGCTTCTTTCTTAGAAGGGCCGCCAAGAACATTGACCGCATGGCGTAAACGCGCACGTGTCATATCTGGGCCAAGAATCGCCATAGAATCCATTACAGATACTGTCTGGTTAGTACCCGCTACTGCGATAAACAATGGGAATAGGAAGTCACGGATTTTGTAATCCATTGCTTCAGCAAGCTGTTTAAGCTGACCGAATAAACGATCTTTATTCCACTGAGTTTCGGTATCTAGCAACCATACTGAGTACTGTAGCATTTTGCGGATATCATCAAGTTCCAATGATTTATGCGCAAAATCTTCTTCTGTGATATCCAACATGCCGGATAGGAAGAAGCTCGCAAGTGGAGCGACATCAGACAGTTTTTCAACACGCTGTTGAATCAATGGAACGATTTGCATCAGGTATTCAGGGTTTAACGCCCACTCCTGATACTTAGCTGCAAATTGCTCAGGATCTAAGTCTTCACGCAACCATAGGCCATTCAACCAGCTTAGTTTTTCCTGATCGAAGATTGGACCACCAAGAGATACACGCTGAATATCGAAGTTATCGAACATCTGTTGACGTGTGAATTTCTCGCTCTCATCCGGCATAGACCAACCCATGCGAGCAAGGTAGTTCAACAATGCTTCTGGCAAGAAGCCCATACGCTGATAGTAAAGAATACTAGTAGGGTTCTTACGCTTAGATAGCTTAGATTTATCCGGGTTACGAAGAAGCGGCATGTGGCATAGCTTCGGCATATCCCAACCAAAGTATTCGTAAAGCAACTTATGCTTAGGCGCTGAGTTGATCCACTCTTCACCACGGATAACGTGCGTGATCTCCATTAGGTGATCATCTACAACGTTTGCTAAGTGGTAAGTCGGCATACCATCAGATTTAAGCAGAATTTGAGCATCAACCATGCCCCATTCCAACTCAATTGTACCGCGAAGCATATCGTCAACTTCACAGGCACCTTCACCTTCAGGTACAACCATACGCACTACATAAGGCGCGCCCGCTGCTTTACGCTTTTCTACTTCCTCTTCAGGAAGGGCTAGATCGCTTTGCTTAAGCGCAGTGTGACCACCTGCAGCACGGCGAGCTGTACGTAGCTCATCCAACTCTTCAGATGTACGGTAGCAAAGAAATGCTTTGCCTTCTTCCACCAGCTGCATCGCGTATTTTGCATAGTCTGCTTTACGTTCGCTTTGACGGTAAGGACCGTGAGGACCACCTACGTCTGGACCTTCATCCCATTCCAAACCTAACCAACGTAGCGAGTCCAGAATCTTCTGTTCAGATTCATCCGTACTACGTGTTTGGTCTGTATCTTCGATGCGCAAGATAAACTGACCGCCATGCTGACGAGCAAAGGCTAAATTGAACAATGCGATATAGGCTGTGCCTACATGAGGGTCACCTGTTGGAGAAGGTGCAACACGGGTACGAACGGTCGTCATTGGTGTCCTTGGAAATCTGATAAAAATGAATAGCGGCAATTATATACTTAGCGGCCCTTTTCGAGCCACTAAGAAATCAATTAGGCGATAGATAATGGGAGAGAAACTATAAATAGTTTTCCCAAAGTACCGCACCCCAGATCAGGCCACCCATAATCAGTGCGACCATCACGACGGCTGAGCCTAGATCTTTGGCAAGCCCTGCTAACTCATGAAACTCAGTGCCCGCGCGATCGACCACCGCTTCAATGGCACTGTTTACCAGCTCAAAAGCTAACACCAGCAAGCAAGTACAAATTAAAGCCGCCAATTGCATGGGGCTTTGCGCAACTAAAAAAGATAGGGGAATCAGCACCGCACTTCCCCATACCTCATAGCGAAAAGCAGGCTCTTGAACATAAGCAGCTTTCAGGCCCTGCCATGAATAGATAGAAGCGTAATAAAAACGCTTTAAGCCCGTATTCTTGGCAGTCGCACCCTGTGGTTTATCGCTCATCGTAAAGTCATTTCCCTAAATTTATCGCCTAGCGTTAGAAACTAAGGCTATCACTTCTACATTGGATTCCGTACAAATAGTTGGACAAAATCCACCTATGTGCAGCGCAAAATCGGTAGACAGTATATAATCGCCTCTGTTCTTCGATTTTGATTGTATCTACACATTTAATGACCTCTACAACAGATAACCTAAACCGTCGTTTTACCGTTGCACCTATGATGGACTGGACGGACCGCCACTGCCGTTATTTTCACCGTATTTTGAGCCGCCAAGCGGTTTTATATACCGAGATGGTAACTACCGGTGCTTTGATCCATGCAGAAGCAGATCGTTTTTTGCGTTACAACACGCAGGAACAACCTGTTGCATTGCAGTTAGGTGGCAGCAACCCAACCGATTTAGCTCAATGTACCAAGATGGCTGAGGATTATGGTTACAATGAGGTGAATCTTAACGTCGGCTGCCCTAGCGATCGCGTTCAAAACAATATGATCGGTGCCTGCCTAATGGCTCACCCTCAGTTAGTCGCTGAATGTTTAGAGACGATGCAAGCCGAGGTGAAGATCCCTGTTACGGTAAAACACCGTCTTGGCATCGACGATATGGATAGCTACGAAGAGTTAGTCAGCTTTGTAGAGACAGTGCGTAACAGTGGTTGTAATGTTTTTATTATCCATGCGCGCAAAGCGATTCTTCAGGGCCTGAGCCCTAAAGAAAACCGCGATATCCCACCATTGAAATATGACTGGGTTTACCAAATAAAACAGGAATTCCCTGATTTAGAAGTGCACATCAATGGCGGCATCAAGACTCTCGAAGAGTGTCACACACATTTGCAACATGTTGATGGTGTAATGCTAGGCCGCGAAGCCTACCAAAACCCTTATCTTTTGGCAGATGTAGATAACGAGTTATACAACTGTCCTGATGAGAAGATCAGCCGTAAAGGGGCTGCTCTCGCGATGGTGCCGTATATTCAAGAACAGTTAGCAGAAGGTGTTTCGCTACACCACATAACGCGGCATATGCTTGGACTATTTCACGCGCAACGCGGTGGCAAACAATTCCGCCGCTTTATTAGCGAAAATGCGCATAAACCTGGCGCTTCAATTGATGTACTCTTTGAAGCACTGGAACGTGTACCAGATTAGAATGGACTACTAGAAAGATGACAAGTCAGTTAGAAAAGCTAAAAGAAATTACTACTGTTGTTGCTGATACCGGTGATATCGAAGCCATTGCTCGCTTTAAACCCGTTGATGCGACCACTAACCCATCTCTACTGCTAAAAGCCGCTGAGCTTCCACAATACAGCGCTCTATTACAAACAGCTAAGCGCTGGGCGACTGAAAAAGGCGGTAGCGAGCAAGAAGTGTTGGACAACATGACTGATCGCCTTGCGGTTGAGATCGGTCGTGAGATTCTAAATATCATTCCAGGGCGCATCTCGACAGAAGTTGATGCACGTTTATCGTTTGATACTCAAGCAACATTGGAACGTGCACGTAAGTTGATCGGCCTTTATGAAGAAGCCGGTATCTCTAAAGACCGCATCCTGATTAAGATTGCTTCTACTTGGGAAGGAATTCAAGCAGCACGTCAGCTTGAGCAAGAAGGCATTAACTGCAACCTAACTCTGCTATTTAGCTTTGCCCAAGCGGCAGCATGCGCAGATGCTGGCGTTTACCTGATCTCTCCTTTCGTTGGCCGTATTCTTGATTGGTTTAAAGCGAACGAAGATGGCGACTTTACGGGTGCTAACGACCCAGGCGTTCAATCAGTAACGGGCATCTACAACTATTACAAAGCGAATGGTTATAACACCATCGTGATGGGTGCGAGCTTCCGTAACATTGGCGAGATCCAAGAGCTAGCAGGTTGTGATCGCTTAACAATCGCGCCTGCCCTGATGCAAGAATTAGAAGACAGCACTGATGAGCTGCCAACTAAACTGGCACCTGAATCTGCGGCTTCTGAGCAAGGCAAACTTTCTATGAGCGAAGCTGAGTTCCGCTGGATGATGAACGAAGATGCCATGGCTACAGAGAAGCTAGCTCAAGGTATCCGCAGCTTTGCAGCTGATCAGGTCAAGCTAGAGAAGCTTCTTCTAGCGGTATAAAACACCCCTACTCAAATAGCTAAAAGCCCTCAGTAGAGAAAACCTACTGAAGGCTTTTTCTTTATTAATCAATATCCTGTCTATACTGATTTCTATGCCACCCTCAATTTTGGCTGAGGAGATCAGATATGGATACCGTTGTACTCCCCTACCCTAAGCTCATGCTGTTTGACTGGCATGGCACCCTTGTCGATACCCACGGCGCAATGTATCAAGCCATCGAAGAGATGCTTGCTCAATTAGACGAGCTAAATCTCACCCGACACATTCTGCCCGAAGAGAAAGCCAAAACAGAAGATGACGAAAAGCTCATCCGCTATATCCGTATCTATCGACATCTGCATCCACGCGTTTTAGCAGAACAACGCATATCCAGAACCGATGTATTTGAGGTTTTGTTTGGCAATAACGATGAAGCTAATGCTATTGCTCACAAAGCTTACAATGACTGCTATCGAAACCACTACGGCAGCGTTAAGCCTTTCCAAGCAGGTATGTATGAGTACCTCACTTATCTAAAGAAATTAGGTATTAAGATCGGTGTTGTGACCAACCGTAGTCGTGAATTTCTAGAACCCGAATTAGCGGCTGTAGAAAATGGCCGTTGGAAAGAGTTATTTGATGTCACACTTTGCGGCGATGAGATGCTGCACTATAAACCCGCGCCTAGCTCGATGATTCAGGCGAGTAAATCAGTCGATGAACTCGCCGACCAGCACCTCTGGTATGTAGGCGATAGCGTTACCGATATGATGACAGCTACTAAGGCTGGCGTGACACGAGTCTTTTATAACGGCGCGCTGTGGAGCCCTCACTGGTTCGAACAAGTCTTTGCTGAAACGGCTCATCATCAATACGATCCAGATATTATCATTGATGATTTTGACGAGTTATTAGATCTCGTTTTACAAAGCCGCAATGGCATTACCACCCCAGAATTGGTACAGCAACGCCCCCCCCGACTACCTCCAAGAAAACCACAACCACAGAGGGAAGAACCTGACTGGCATCCTGCTGTCGTGAATCTAACCTACCCTAAAGTTGTTCTATTTGATTGGCATGCCACTCTTGTAGATACTCTGGATGCTATGTATCACGCAGTGGATGATATGCTCAAAGACCTTCGTAATATGGGTCTGCTTGAACATTTAGTAGATTCTGCAAAGTGTAAATCCCCCGATGATCAACGACTTGTACAATATGTCCGTGAAAATTTAAGCCTACACCCAAAAATAAAACTCGACCGCAAGATATCCAGAACCGATATCTTCGAGATCCTCTTTGCCGACAATGAAGTTGCTAAGAAAGTCGCTCACAAAGGTTTTACTGAGCATTACCGAAAATATTACGGAACAGCCCTGCCCTTTGAACCCAAAGTTAGGAATATGCTAGAAGGCCTGAGAAAACTGGGATTGACCGTTGGCGTCATCACCAATCGCGATCGCGAATTCTTTATTCACGAACTCAATACGGTCGATGATGGTTGGGCGCATCTATTTGATACCGAAATTTGTGGCGATGATACGGTCCAGCGCAAACCTCACACTGACCAGATTTTAAAAGCCGCAGACAATCTAAATTGTGATCTAGGCATGGATATCTGGTACGTCGGAGACAGTACAACCGATGTGATTGCCGCTAAATCAGCCGGGATCACCAGTGTCTTCTTTAACGGCGCTCAGTGGGATCAGCCTTGGTTAAATAAAATATTCCCGGGGAATGAACGCTACCCTTATAAACCTGACGTAGTCGTAAATGACTTTTCAGAATTTTGGGCACTGATTCTATCTTGCAGAAAGCAGTGTAGGACTACCGAACAATAGCTAATGCCTTTAACGACTAATTATTTCTTTAACACCAATTAAAAAATTAAAAAAATCATATAGTTAGTCTTGCATCTCAACAGGGTAAACTATAGTTTATGGTAGTAGTATTACTGCGCATGTATTTTTCAATCCAATTGAAAAACATTCTCTTAACGGTTTGATAACACAAGCTAAACTTTTACAGCTAGGTGCAACTTTAGCTCCATTTACCATGAGCTAAAACACTTCTGTTAGTGCTTTTCCGCAAATGAAAGCTATCAAAAGCAATCTAATGAAACGTTGGATTCCTAGGCTCCTGCATAATCAAGCATCAAGGAGACCCAAGTGTCACATTTAAATAAGGTTCTTTACTGCTGCATTTCAATAACAACTCTATTGATATTAAGCCTCGCAGCAAAAGCTGAAACGCTTCCTGTTGATTTAAAAGTAATTGACGTCCCTATAAATTATTCGCTGGGCTTAGCATTCCCTAGCGGGAACGTATACAACTACCCTGTAGTTAAGGATGCGGGGATAGGTACTGTTAGAATCACTGCTTCCTGGGGGAAAATTCAACCTGAAGAAGGCACATTTGAGTGGCAAGGGATGGATGCGCGCATCAAAGCTCTTCAACAATTAAACCTTAAGCCATTCATTACCTTTGAATCTAATGCACCTTGGGCTACTCATCCTGACACTCACCATATAAGAAACGGAGCACCCTTAGATTTAAATCAATGGATTACTTTCGTAGAAGCGGTAGTAGAACGCTATAACTTTGACGGGTATTCCGACGCTCCTGAGTTAGAAGCACCAGTGGAGTATTACCAGGTAGCTAACGAATGGATAAGCGATCAAAACAAGTCAGGAGGCTGGGCAAGCTCAACTGAGTATTTAATTGATCATATAAACGCAACATATAATGCTGTTAAACGCTTTGATTCTGATGCCACATTCGTTTTGGGAGGCATAGCGGCGTTTAACCTTGACGTTTTATTATTGGCTGAAGGAATCGAAAGCTTCACGGTACAACAAAGATGGGGCACATTTTCCAGTACAACTATGGATTATGAAGACACCCAAACTGAATACATACAAGGAATAATTAATCATCACTTTAGAGAAGTGCTTTTCCATAGCCAGTATGATTACGCAGATGCTCATTTGTACGGACCACAAGAGAGGGATAAGTCTCGAATAGACATTCTCGCGGAAGAAACAAATTTATCAACGGATAAAATTATTTCGGCTGAGTGCGGTGGCCCCTCCCTAGACTATGAGGACAATTACAGTGATGAAAACCATTTTCACGCCGTTATTGATCGTAATTTAAATATATTGGCATCAGGAGCTAAATTCTGCCTCTGGTTTGGCCTAGGTGAAGCAATGTCAACAACTTGGGGAAATCAAAAGGTTCCACTATTCGATAAAAACAACCAAGCAAAACCAGGCTACTATGCTTATAAACTATTAGCGTATTTGTTTGATGGCCAAGAGTCTATCCATGTAGAAGTATTAACCGATCTATCATCTCCGGCATTTAAAATATCGTTCCCAACAAATCCTGACAAAGCTGATATATATATTGGCTTACCCAGCACACAAAGTGAGTTAATTGCAAAATCTGGTGAGAGTTCGTTTGATCTTTTATGCATTAATGCTCTGAATAGTGAGGGCTTTATTACCATTGGGGCAACCAATTATGTGACTTGTAATCACAGCGTAATCGCTTTAGGTGCAAAACTTCCTTCAATGTATGAATAACCAATAAACGCAAAATAGACGAATGCTATTTTGAGTTTACTTGGTTAGGAAAAATCCAAACAAAAGCCAAGACAACTGCAATCAGACTAGCCAAAGCAGATACAGAGAAAGTGGTGAAAGAACCAAAATCATCCCATAACAAGCCACTGACATAAGCACCAAGTGCGCCGCCCAAGCCAAATCCTACGCTAGAGAATAAGGCTTGTCCCTGCCCATGAGTTTTCTCGGTAAAGTATTGATGAACTAAAGCAATGCCAACGGCGTGAAGTGTGCCGAATGTTGCTGCGTGAAGCGTTTGGGCAAATAGCATAATCCATAAGTTTTCTGGGACTAGGCCTATCAGCCACCAGCGCACTACACAAAGCAGCAAGCTGACTAACATGATATTACGTATACCCCATCGCTGTATCATCCAATGCATATAAATAAAGATGATCACTTCTGCGATAACACCTACAGCCCAAAGCACCCCTACTTCTGATCGACTAAATCCAACATCAACCATCAATACGCTATAGAAGGTGTAGTAAGCCCCGTGGGCGAATTGAACTAAGAAGCAAATAATAAAAAAGACCATTACCTGCGGACGAAGCAACAACTGCATAAAACTACGATTATCCGCTGATATTTGGGCCGCATCTAATTGAGCAGTGGCTGGAGGGATAAACAGCGTGTTCAGCCAGATTAAAACCATTAACACCAAAAGAATCCAAGGCAACCAACGGATATCAATATTATCAAGTAAAGCGCCAAGGCCTGCGACCGTTACGATAAATCCGATCGATCCCCATAGCCGGATACGGCTGTAACGGGATTTTTCTTTACCAAGCTGACTTAAGGTTATCACCTCAAATTGAGGGAGTACTGCATTCCAGAAGAAGCTAAAACCTAACATCACCAGACCTATGCCTAAAGCGGTTGTTTGCCAGAAAATCCCAACAAACATTATGCAGGTCATTAACGCGCCAAATCGGACTATCTCGACACGCTTACCACTTTTATCAGCCATCCACCCCCATAAATTGGGCGCTACTATCCTGGACAATTGCAACAAAGCCATCAGTGAACCAATGGTCTGAGCATCAAACTGAAATGATTTTAGATAGAGGCTCCAGTACGGAACCAAAGCACCTAATAAGGCAAAATAGAAGAAATAAAATCCAGAAAGGCGAATATACTGATCGAACTGCGGCATAAGCTGATCTGTTCCTTTCTAGACTGATAAGAAGTAAAAAGCCGGTTCACCTAACGGCAACCGGCTATCGAGTAGACTAGATAACTATTTTAACTAGTAAGTTAACTAGATAGTACCGTTCGTCATCATGCCTCTTTTAAGGCATTTAATAAATATTGCGGAAGGCCAAAGCAACCTAAGTGCATCTGTGGATTGTAGTAACGGGTTTCGATTTCGCTGTTGTCATAGCGCTTTTGCAACTCTGCCAAATCGATAGATCGTAATGATTCATTATCGGAACCCCACGCTAAAGTCATTACACCACCAATATAAGTAGGTACAGCTGCGGTGTAGAAAGATTGGTCTTTGAAGTACGGGCTTAAACGACGGCGTGTCGTAATCACTTCATCTTGCTGTAGGAAAGGCACACCATTCTGTGCGACAAAAATACCGCCGTCTGTCAGTAAGTTCTTACATCCTTCGTAAAAACGGCTTGAGAACAGAACTTCACCTGGGCCTACAGGGTCTGTGCAGTCAGAAATGATAACGTCGAATTTTTCATCTGTTTGATTAACGTACTCAACACCATCAGCAATCACTATATTGGCACGTGGATCTTCAAAAGCACCTGCTGAGTGATTTGGAAGATATGTTTTACACATATCGATTACTGCTTGATCGATCTCTACTTGCGTAACATGCTCTACCGATTGGTGACGACATACTTCACGCAAAATGCCGCCATCACCTCCGCCGATGATCAAAACGCGTTTTGCATTTCCATGCGCTAAGATCGGTACATGCGTTAGCATTTCATGGTAAACAAATTCATCTCTCTCCGTCGTTTGAATAATTCCGTCCAACGCCATGACAGTGCCATAAACTGGATTACGGAAAATAATCAGATGCCAAGAATCCGTTTGTTGCTCGAACAACACTTCCTCTACATCAAATTCCTGACCGTAGCCTTTATGGAGTGTTTCTTTGTATAAATTTTCTTTTAAAGACGTTGTCACTTGCTTTACTCGCTAACTAACGAAAAAAGGGGTAGCACTGCTAAACGCACTACATTAATTTAGAGTATAAACCTAACTTCGCAGGCCTTAAATTTTGGCCGCATTTATACCCTGAAAAAGGTAAAAAACAAAGCATTTCCACACTATCTAGAGCACAAAAATCCCACATCATTCAACACCGCTATTTCGTGGAATTTAACCCATTTATTGGACTAACATTTTCATTCAACCCTAATAACATTTTTGATCAAGCAATCAGAAATAAATTTATTATTTGCTCCTTTATCCATTTTATGAACTTTTTTTTACAACATTAGAATCTACCGAATCACGCTCCAGCCCCTACAACCAAAGGCCTAGCGCCAAACTACAACCAAAGTCTAATTTTACTACCATTTTCGTTGTATTCTTCTAAGTTTGTTAGGAACTGGAATTTTTACCTACGCTTACTACAACAGATAACAAAAACAAGACAGTTTTGCGGCGTATATAGCCTCAGAAAGGATGGAGAAACATAATGAAATTACTTACCTCGGTTGTTGCTACAGGTATGGCACTTGGTTTAGCTTTTGGTGCTCAGGCAGGCACGTTAGAAGATGTACAAAAAAGAGGCAGCGTATCTTGCGGGGTAAGTACTGGCCTTGCAGGTTTTTCTCAGAAAGATGAGAACGGTACTTGGAGCGGTCTTGATGTAGACGTATGTCGTTCTGTTGCTGCTGCTGTTCTAGGTGACGCAAGCAAAGTTCAATACAAGCCTCTTACAGCTAAAGAGCGTTTCACCGCACTTCAGTCTGGTGAAATCGATATTCTTTCTCGTAACACTACTTGGACTCACACACGTGATACCTCTCTAGGTCTTAACTTTGCTGGCGTAAACTATTATGACGGTCAAGGTTTCATGGTTTCTAAAGACCTTGGCGTAAAAAGTGCGCTAGAACTAGACGGTGCAGCTGTATGTATCCAAGCAGGTACAACAACTGAACTTAACCTTGCAGACTACTTCCGTGCCAACGGCATCAGCTACAAAGCAATCACATTCGATACTTCTGACCAAACACGCTCTGGTTTCGAAAGCGGTCGTTGTGACGTCCTAACATCAGACCAATCTCAATTATACGCTCTACGTATAGGCCTAAAAGATCCTTCAGCAGCGATGGTACTGCCAGAAGTTATCTCTAAAGAGCCGCTAGGACCTGTTGTTCGTCAAGGTGACGATGCATGGTTTAACGTGGTTCGCTGGTCTCTAATGGCGATGGTTGAAGCTGAATTCCTAAAAATCGACAGTGCTTCTGCTGATAAAGCGAAAACAGAAGGAAATCCTTCTCAGAAACGCCTAATGGGTTCTGAAGGCGATGCAGGTCAAAAACTTGGCATTCCTGCTGATTGGGCATACAACATTGTGAAGCAAGTAGGTAACTACGCTGAAAGCTTTGAGCGCAATGTAGGTCAGGGTTCTCCGCTTAAAATTTCCCGTGGTCTAAACGCCCAGTGGAACCAAGGCGGTATCATGTACTCTTCACCAGTACGCTAAGGAAGGATCAAACAGAGGGGCATTTTTCATGCCCCTCTGCTATTTTTACTTATAACCTTCTGAAGATAAGTGCTTAATTATGTCTGAAAAGCCACAGGTGACGTCATCACCCTCCTTCTTCAACAACCCTAGAAACCGTTCAATTATTTACCAGCTGCTGTTACTAGCAGGTTTGGGGTATTTCTTTTACGGTATTATTTCTAACACGCTGGCTAACTTAGAAGCCCGCGGTATCAAAAGCGGTTATGACTTCCTGTTTACGACTGCCGGATTCGATATTCTAATGTCGTTGGTGCCATACGATGCAACGCATACTTATGGTCGTACATTTATTGTCGGTTTATTAAATACTATTCTTGTTTCGACAATCGGGATCATTCTTTCGACGATCGTTGGCTTTATTATGGGGGTTGCGCACTTCTCTCATAACTTACTGATCAGAAAGCTGGCTGTCGCTTATGTAGAAACTTTCCGAAACATCCCACTACTACTTCAGATTTTCTTCTGGTATTTCGCAGTATTGGCAGCACTACCAAGTGCTCGTCAAAGCTTGAGCCTTGGGGAAGTGATCTTCTTAAACGTTCGCGGCCTCTACTTCCCAGGACTAAATGCTGAAAGTGGTGCAGGTATTGTTTATGGTGCGATTGCTGCTGCCATTGCCTCTATCTTTATCCTCAAGCGTTGGGCTAAGAAACGTCAAGATGACACCGGCCAGCAGTTCCCAGTATTACAAGCTAGTTTGGCTATTCTGTTTGTTTTACCTCTTGTTGCCCTATTTGCAGCAGGCGTACCGTTCACTTGGGACTTCCCTGAGCTTAAAGGCTTTAACTTCCGAGGTGGTGTAACGGTTATTCCTGAACTGATGGCACTTGCCTTAGCACTTACGGTTTATACCGGAGCATTTATTGCGGAAGCAGTAAGGGCGGGTGTTCAAGCAGTACCTCATGGTCAAACAGAAGCAGCACGTAGTATCGGCTTAAAAGAGAGCAAGATCATGAAGTTGATCGTTGTTCCTCAAGCCATGCGCGTTATTGTGCCTCTGCTTAACAGTGAGTATCAGAGCCTAGTTAAAAACTCGACTCTGGCAACAGCGATAGGCTATCCCGATCTATTCACCGTATTTGTTGGCACGACACTTAACCAAACAGGTCAGGCGATCGAGATCGTATTTATGACAATGGCGGTTTATTTTGTCGTTAACATGTCCATTTCTTTTGTTATGAACCGCTTCAATGCAAGCGTTTCTCTGACTGAACGTTAATCGGGAGTGATGAAATGAAAGAATTTAAACCACTACCCGATCAACCAGCACCGCGTGATACTGTAGGTCCAATTCATTGGATCAGAGATAATTTCTTTGACTCAATATCCAATTCGATTGCAACACTACTTATCCTTGCAGGTTTAGTGACGGTAATTCCTCCTCTGGTCGATTGGCTATTTATCTCGGCCAATTGGGCTGGCGCTACTCAAGACGCTTGCACAAAAGATGGTGCATGTTGGGTATTTGTAAAAGCTTGGTCGAAGCAGTTCTTCTATGGTAGCTACCCTGCCGAAGAAATTTGGCGTATCAATGTCTGTTTAATTGCCCTAGTCGGTATCATAACCGCATCTAATATGCTGAGTAAGGAACTGCGCAACAAGGTCGCTATTCCTCTTTTCTTAGCACTACCTTTCCTGTCTATTTTGATTTTGGATGGTAGCTGGATCGGTTTGGAATATGTTTCCACTGATTACTGGGGCGGTTTCTCACTGAACGTTTTACTGGCGGCTGCGAGTATTATCGTTGCCTTCCCATTAAGCTTTTTATGGGCTTTGGGACGACGTTCTGATATGCCTTTTATAAAAAGTGTGAGCATTGTACTGATTGAGTTCTTCCGTGGTGTACCCGTTCTGGCTCTGTTCTTTATGGGTTCAGTAATGTTGCCACTATTTTTCCCTGAAGGAACAAATGTAGATAAGCTCGTTCGTGTATGGATTGTGCTTACGCTCTTTATGTCTGGTTATATGGCTGAGGTTTTCCGAGGCGGTTTTCAGGCTGTCCCTAAAGGGCAGTACGAGGCAGCGGATTCACTGGGTCTAGGCTTTTGGCAAAAAACCTTGCTGATCATCCTACCTCAAGTCATCAAGATCTCTATGCCAAACATTCTGGCAACATTTATCATGCTCTTCAAAAATACGACGTTCTTATTGATCATCGGTATCTTTGAAATGTTGAGTACTACTCAAACAGCACTTGCTAATTCAAGTTGGTTAGGCGGTCATTCTACTGAAGGTTACCTTTTTGTAGCCATAGTCTTCTGGATCTGCTGTTTCAGCATGTCCATGATCAGCGCATCAATTGAACGTAAACTCGACACAAGCCATAAGAACTAAGAGGTTTTCCTTGTGAGCATAGAACACGAACAACGTATCGAAAACAACGACGATATCATCGTTATCAAGGACCTCAACAAATGGTATGGCGAGTTCCACGTATTAAAAGATATCAACCTACGCGTTAAAAAAGGCGAGCGTATAGTTATCTGTGGCCCTTCCGGCTCAGGTAAGTCAACTATGACTCGCTGCATTAACCGACTGGAAGAGTTTCAACGAGGTTCTCTTACCGTAAACGGTGTAGAGATGATTGAAGATGTGAAGAATATCGAAGCTATCCGCCGTGAGGTAGGTATGGTATTCCAACACTTCAACCTATTTCCTCATCTAACTATTCTAGAAAACCTAACGCTAGGACCTATCTGGGTTCAAAAGAAGCCTAAAAAAGAAGCTGAAGCAATCGCGATGAAGTATTTGGAAAGGGTTAAAATTCCTGACCAAGCGAATAAATTTCCAGGCCAGTTATCAGGTGGTCAGCAACAGCGTGTAGCTATCGCTCGATCCCTGTGTATGAACCCTGAAATTATGCTTTTCGATGAACCAACATCTGCGCTTGACCCTGAGATGATCAAGGAAGTGCTAGACGTAATGATCGAGCTAGCCGAAGAAGGCATGACGATGCTTTGCGTAACCCACGAGATGGGCTTCGCTAAGAAGGTTGCTGACCGTGTAATCTTTATGGATGCAGGTGAAATTGTGGAACAAAATACCCCAGAGGAGATCTTCCACAATCCACAAACAGATCGTTTACAGCTGTTCCTAAGCCAGATATTGGATCACTAATAGCCAATACCTAATAAAAACGAACTTTCCAGCGAAAGCAAAGCCGCTTACCTGTGTTACAGCTAAGCGGCTTTTTTTATTTTAATAATTTACTCTACAGGTTCCCCAGCTTCATCTTCTTCAACCATTTCAGTTTCCTGCAGAGCATCATTTACCCAAGCCTGAAGAGCGGGATGTTGTAAAACTGTCTGCATATAAGCAGAGGATTGCGGTGATAGCTCAATACCGTAAGTTACAAAACGCAAAACAGCTGGAGCGAAAAACACATCAACAATCGTAAAACTGCCAAATAACCAAGGCCCTGAATGTTGATGCGTAGCTCTTAATTCTGCCCAAAGAGCATCCATTCTTTGAATATCTTGCTGTGCTGCTGGGCTTAGCTCTATTTTACGTTTAGCTCGGCAGTTCATCGGCATCTCGTTACGTAACGCGTTAAAGCCAGAGTGCATTTCACTGACGATAGCTCGTGCTTTGGCCCGTTCAGACATATCACTCGGCCATGCAGCACCTTCTAGATAGCGCTCATTAACATACTCGCAAATAGCGAGAGAGTCCCAAACATTCAATTCACCATCGAGCAATACAGGCACTTTAGCTACGGGAGTATGCTGCTTTAACGTCTCATAAAATTCATCAGTGAAGAGGTTTATTTTAAGTTCATCAAATTCGACCTCAAAAGCTTTGAGCATCAACCAAGCTCTTAATGACCAAGACGAGTAGTTTTTATTCCCAATTATTAACTGCATAACATCCTCCGTATCTAGACCTAAGATTGTGGCAACTTGCTTTCTATCTGACTAACGAATAGTTTTGATAGCTCCTATTCGAAATATTGATGGATGACCCCTGTATGGATATAGATGCACTTCGCAGCTTTATCGCTTTTGTTGATACTGGAAGTTTTACTCGCGCGGCTAAACAGACCTTTCGTACGCAAAGTGCAATCAGCATGCAGATGAAAAAATTAGAAGAGGAAACAGGCCATAGCCTATTTACCAAAGAAGGGCGTAACCTTTCTTTAACCGACCAAGGCCAAGAACTGGTCAGTTATGCTCGAAGACTTATCGCTTTGCATGATGAAGCTATTGGACACTTTTCCATTACCCAAGCACAAAGACCATTAAGAATTGGATGCCCTGATGATTATGCGGAATCGGTTCTCCCACAACTATGCCAGCTTATCAGCGAAAGAATCCCAGATTTAAATTTTAATATTGAATGCAATTGCAGCAGTAAATTACGTTCAATGCTGGATTCGGGTGAATTAGATATCGCCATTCTTACCCGGGCGCCAGATGGCGACGAAGGCTTTGTACTTAAACATGACACCGGCGTATGGGTACATGGAGGTTATCCAGCACTGCTAGAGCAATCGCCACTGCCTTTGGTGTTATTTGAACCAGATTGTAAATTTCGAACCACAGCTGTTGATGGCTTAGAAAAGCAAGGGGTCGATTATCGTTTAGTTTGCGCTTCTTCCAGTTCAACTGCACTCAAGGGATTATTAAGAGAAGGCATAGGTATAAGCGCTATGGCGACTTCTAGCATTAGTAAAGATCTAGTGATCATTGATGAGAAACGCTTACCCCCTCTACCCTCTGTCGATATCGTTCTAGCGATCGCTCCTCGACCGCATCCTATGTTTGGCTCAGCTGTAGCGACGGAATTGAGTACAATTTTGTTAGAACAGAGCGAAAAAGCTACAACGCTTTAGCATAACGCTCTTTTAAGATAGCAACGCGCTCAACATAGGCTTTAGTTTCAGCATAGGGAGGCACGCCATTATAGCGTGTCACCGCTCCTGGGCCGGCATTGTAAGCTGCTGTACTTAGGGTGAGATCACCAGAGAAGTTCTGTAATAGCTGGGCTAGATACTTAGTCCCGCCCTCAATGTTTTGATTGGCATCCATGCTATTTGTAACCCCAAGATCTTTCGCTGTCGCCGGCATTAGTTGCATCAGACCTTGCGCCCCTACCCGAGAGACAGCATTAACTCGGAAAGCCGATTCAGCATGAATGACTGCACGGACTAAGGCTTCATCAACGCCGTATTTTTTCGACATCTCTTTAACTTGATCACTATGTGCATTCAAATTTAAAGGCGTGGTGTGCCAATTAACAGTTGAAGCTACACCACATGCAAAACAATCAAACCTCAGAACTTCAAATCCTATATTCAACGGTCTTTGATCTGAGAATGACAATACCCCGTCATCATTACGGTACTTATAAACTTTTTTGAGTGAAGAGGAGCTTTTATTGGTGTAGTTAACCTTCCTCTGCTTATCGCTAAGGTTGGTATATTCGACCCGTCCATCTGGGTGCACAATTTTCCGAATTTCGCCCGCAATAAGATTTACTGGCGTTAGCGAAACGAAAACACCAATAATCGTTAAAACTGCGGTTGAAGCCGTAGCTTTCCATATCTTCATAAACAGCAGTTTAGCAGCTATTAATCCCGGAGGTTAACCCTTCGCCATCACAGCTCTTTAGGGGGAAGAATTAATGAGGAAAACAGCAACCCTGTCACCAGCGCGATAGCAACAAAGCTCATGCTAAATGCCGTATCGATCCCTTCAAGCACATTCTTTTCAACCATAAGGGAGAGGCTCTGAAAACCAACACTTCCCGGTACCAGTAAGATAATACCCGGCATTAACATGACCGCTCGGGTAATCCCTGAAATACGCTCAAACAAGTTCGCTACCAAGCCTGTAATAAATGCGCCAATAAAAGCACCTAAGACCTGACCAAATAGCTGAGCCCCATACCAGGTTGCTGCAAAAGCAATACAACCACCTAGTACCACCCAATGCATATCAACTGGACGGCTCTGGAAAAGAAAGCACAGCCCGATGCCTGCATAGGCGATTGATAGCCATAGACTCCAGTCAGGCAGATACCATTCAAAGGTCACAGGTTGTGCTGGAAACAAGCCTGTTCCAATAGCATTACCAATGGCTACGCCAAAGCCTATCTGTAAGAATATAGTACCGGCATAAACCAATCGTGCTGTGCCCGAAACCATATTTTGCCGAGCCAACTCTGCTACTGCAGTGGTCAACGGCAAACCGGGGACTAACACAATCACCCCTGCAACTGTTGCAATATAGGGAGATGACAGCCACCCTAAACTAGCAACAAAATTGGCCACTAAAGCCGACAAAATCGCCGATAACGTCGGAAATAGATATTTAAGTGAATCAGTTTTTAAAAATTTAACCGCGATAAGTGCTGTGAGCATGCCGATAAAAAAAGCCACCAGCATCTCAGCTACAGCACCCCCTAAAAGGTGAGCGATACCTGCTGATAGCAACGCAAATCCAGCCATCTGACCTTTAACGCCAAACCTTGCACCTGAGTTAGAAATAGCTTTAAGTTGATGAGCACCTTCTGACACCTTGATAGATTCAGACATGACATCCCGAACCACCGTATTTACTTGGATCTGCCTCTCAAGGTTTACTTCGCCTTGATCTACACGGAAAACATAGGTTTTAGGCTCAGGCTCTTCTGGGTGTGAGAAGCTCATTATAAGGTTTGTAGGCTGCGCTAAACACTGAACACCAAAACCAAGGGTCTCACCCACTCGTTTCATCGTATTTTCTAGCTCATAAGCCGTCATCCCATAGGTGTGCAGAGCTTTGGCTAAGCGCAGCATAAAACCCACCGGCAAGGTTCTTGGCGGAAAGTTTGGCTGTTTATCTAATGAGTAATGATCAAGTAGATCAAACGACATAACGGCTTTGAATCCTCTATAGCCCTAAAACAAAAAAGGATAAATTATCGCTAATTTATCCTTTCCTAGATTCGATTGGCGAATTTTAATATCAGGTGATAACAGGTATCTCAGATTTAACATCTGCGTTTTGTGCTCGATCACGGAGTAAGTGATCCATCAACACAATTGCCATCATCGCTTCGGCAATTGGTGTTGCTCGAATACCCACGCAAGGGTCATGACGACCTTTCGTCACAACTTCAATCTCTTCACCGCGACTATTAATACTACGGCCCGGCAGACGCAAACTAGAAGTCGGTTTCAAGGCAATATGCGCAACGATATCTTGACCTGTAGATAAACCACCTAAGATACCACCCGAATGATTCGACAAGAAACCTTCAGGCGTCATCTCATCCCTGTGCTCCGTGCCTTTCTGTGAGACACAATCAAATCCATCACCAATCTCAACACCTTTTACAGCGTTGATGCTCATCAACGCATGAGCAAGGTCAGCATCAAGTCGATCGAAAATCGGCTCACCTAAACCAACAGGTGCGCCTGAAGCCACTACAGAGATTTTAGCACCTACAGAGTTACCCTCTTTTCGAAGCGCATCCATATAAGTTTCCATCTCAGACACAGCTTCGGCATCTGGAGAGAAGAATGGATTGTTAGGTACTTCATTCCAATCGAAGTTAGCTTCGTTAATTGCAATCGGACCTAATTGAGATAGGTAACCTTTAACTTCGATACCTTTAGACGCTAGATACTTTTTCGCAATAGCACCTGCTGCAACACGCATAGCAGTTTCACGCGCAGATGAACGGCCGCCACCACGATAATCACGGAAACCATATTTATGCGTGTAAACGTAGTCAGCATGGGCTGGACGGAACGTCTCTTCGATATTGGAGTAATCTTTAGAACGTTGATCGGTGTTTTTGATCAGCAAGCCAATTGGTGTACCAGTAGTTTTACCTTCGAAAACACCTGATAAAATCTCTACTTCATCAGCTTCACGGCGCTGAGTTGTATGACGAGAAGTACCTGGCTTACGGCGGTCTAAATCTAACTGTAGGTCAGCTTCAGAAAGCTCGATGCCTGGAGGGCAACCATCAACAATACAGCCAAGAGCCTTACCGTGGCTCTCACCAAATGTAGTGACTGTAAACAGCTTACCGTAACTATTTCCTGACATCGCAGTATTCCATCCAAAACGTTCTTAAAAATTCAGGGCGGGATTATACCAAACAATCCCGATGTTGGCGCAGTTCCTTAGCAGTAATCGCAAACACACCATTACCGCCGCGTTCAAACTCTAACCAAATGACCGGAATCTGTGGGTATTTCTCCATCATATGCACTTCACTATTACCTACCTCAACCACCAAAAGGCCATCTTCAGTTAGATAATCATTTGCTTGCGCAAGAATCTGACGTGTAATATCCAATCCATCAGGGCCAGAACCCAACGCTAGTTCTGGCTCATGATCGTATTCCTCCGGCATTGAAGCCAAATCGCTTTCGTCCACGTAAGGAGGATTACTCACAATCAGATCATACTTCTTACCCTGTAAGTTAGAAAACAGATCACTTTCAATAGCTTGAACACGATCACCCATTTCATGTTTCGCTATATTGATGTTAGAAACATCGATAGCATCAGAAGAGATATCGGCCAAATCAACTTCCGCTTCTTCGAAGGCATAAGCACAAGCTAAACCAATACAACCACTACCTGTACAGAGGTCCAAAACACGTTCAACCGGACCGTCTCGCAGCCATGGACTAAATTGATTCTCAATCAACTCAGCAATAGGTGATCGCGGAATTAGCACTCTCTCATCGACAAAGAAAGGTAATGAGCAGAACCAAGATTCGCCAATAATGTAAGGCAAGGGTCTACGCTCTACTGCGCGTTGATGAATAAAAGAGATGACCCGCTCTTTTTCTTCCTCAGTAAGGCGACCATCTAAAACTGCAGAGTTAACATCCCATGGAAGATAAACTGCACCTAATACGAGCTGAGTGGCCTCATCCCACGCATTATCAGTGCCATGACCGAAATAGACCTTATGTTGCGCAAATTGACTCATCGCATAACGGATGTAATCGCGTAAGCTGTGCAACTGGTTAGTAATCGAGTTTGAAGTTAAAGCTTGCTGGCTCATTCAGTCTGGACCGATATTTTGTTAAATTTAAAGGGCAATATTAATAAAACTCGCACAGGAACACCATGAAAGACCCCCGTGAGAATGAAGACATCGATTTTATGTCTGCAATGGAGGGCGTAACCCGCCATAAGCACGACAAAGCTGATACTCAAATAAAGAGATCAAAGAGTGATCTTCATAACAAGCAATACCGTCGCCAAGCTGCTATTCAGCAGGAAGATAAGGTCATCGATGGTTTATCCGATGAAGCAGTGGAGCTGGTGGAATCAAGCGAGGAGCTTTTATTTGCGAACCCTGGGGTACAGTTTCGTGTTCTAAAACGCCTGAAACAAGGGCATATCCCT
This sequence comes from Neptuniibacter sp. QD57_21, assembly GCF_047778075.1. Taxonomy (GTDB): domain Bacteria; phylum Pseudomonadota; class Gammaproteobacteria; order Pseudomonadales; family Balneatricaceae; genus Neptuniibacter. The sequence goes on from NZ_CP180549.1 coordinate 2,348,154, forward strand.
TGGGAACAGGGTTTAGATCTTCACGGATACACAGTTGATCAAGCCCGCGATCAGCTCAGTAAATTTATTTTTGAAGCGAGAAGAAACAAAGCGAGATGCGTCATTGTCGTGCACGGCAAAGCGCATTCATCAGAAAGCCAGCAGGCAATGATCAAGTCTTACGTTAACGAGTGGTTAAAACGCCTAAACGGAGTACTCGCATTCTGTTCCGCACAGGCAAAAGATGGCGGCGCAGGAGCCCTTTACGTTTTGCTTAAACGCGATAAATAGCTAATTGATCGGATCACCGTTTTCTAACGCTTCCAATCTATCTCGCGTTGCAAGCCGCCCATACTCGATGGCCTCTGTTGCACGATGAAACTCATAAAAGCTACATAGGTCTTTAGGAATACGCACAAGTAAATCAGGCGGGTAACCGGCAATTTTATATTCAGCTAAACTCGCCTGCATCACCTCCACAGAGTTAAGTAGGACATCCATACGCCCCCCGATCTCTGTCGGCTGATCGGCAGTAACCTCTTCACTGCCTTCAGCAGCATTCGCATCCAGCATATGCCATTCATCACTCATACCGCTGCGTTTTAAGTACTGATTACTTGGTAGCTGCAAATGACTATGGTTTGAATCCCCTGTATTCAAATCTACCGCAATAATAAGATCAGCTTGAGCAGCAACAACGGGGATGATTGGAAGAGGGTTTAGTATACCACCATCAACCAGCACTCTCCCCTCTTTGACGACGGGAGTAAATAAACCTGGAACAGCAACGGACGCACGAATGGCGTCAAGTAGTGGGCCTTTTTGGTACCAAACTTCTTTTTGATGAGCTATATCAGCAGCCACAGCTGTAAAATCAATCTCAAAATTTTCGATATTAGGCGAACCTAAAATTTCAGCCAACTGCACAAATATTTTGTCGCCACGAATAGCCCCTCGTGACAGGGTAAAATCTAATAACCTAACCACTCTCATCCAGTTGAGGCTGGTTACCCACTCTTTATATTCGTTTAATTTCCCGGCAGCGTGCATTCCTCCCACTAAGGCACCCATTGAGCTTCCTGAGATAGATACGATCTCATATCCTCGACGCTCTATCTCTTCAATCGCTCCGATATGGGCATATCCTCTCGCTCCACCACTACCAAGAACTAATGAGACTGTTGCCATAATGACCTCCTAAGCACTGAAAGCCAGGAAAATTAAGTTAGCGTTCGATCTCCTTTGAGCTTATTAAAGCTCTTCTTTATAAATCATGATTGTTACATCACCCGTTTTTGACTTTGTTCCAAAAGCTCCAACGGGGTGTACATTCACTTGCTGAGCCAAAACGCCATTAGTGATTAACTTCGCTTTTAACTGATTACCCTGTTCCAGGGCGCTATTAAGTTTTTCCTGATAGGAACCAGCTGTAAAATCGGCAGAAACAATCCAAATTTTTTGCTTAGGTGTATTTTGAATGAAGGCTAAAAGTTTTTGGAAGCCTTCGTCAGTATCAACATACTCTTGAACCAACTCACTCTTATCTGAAACAGAACGATCAGAAGCCATTTCCAAAACATCTAATCGTAAATAAACTTTTTTGTTGCCTCTCTGGACTGAATACAAAGCGAAGTAACGTTGATTAAGCTTGAAGCTAGCTACTCGTTGAGTGGTGTCAATACCGTATAATCTCGAATACTTAAAAATGGTATTCGCCCATTGATTACTGCTACCGCATGCCCGCCCCTGACAATTAAATTGCTCGACTGCTCCCTGCTCCTCTAACTGCGCTGAGAAAAATTGGAATGCTTCACCGGAGGAATGATTTTGAGGAATGCGGTAGGTCAGTTGAAACAATTTACCGTTTAAACGCTCTTCTTTTTCAGGGGCAATAACGCCATTAATTTTCTCCAAGCCGCCCAAAACGAAACGATAATCCGCGTTTTCTATCTCTTTATACTGAACAATGGTAGATCGAGGAAAGCGCTCAAATAAGCCATAGTCACGACTTCCTCTAACATCGGAAGCAGACTGAACATTCATTGATAAAATTAAAAACAAACAAGGTACTAAAAAACGCATTCAATACTCCTGAAAACGTAAAGCCAATAATAGAGTTTAGGCCCATTGATTAATACGTTCAGCTAACAATTTCGCTGGATGAGGCTCTAAGTGCAAATGATGCCCTCCTTCCATATCAATCACTTCAGCATGAAAGAAATCACCTAACCAAGGGTTAATGATGCTATCTGCTGCACCACTCGACCCTCTTATAACTATAGCTTCTGATTTTACGGATTTAATAAAAGACGAGATCTGTGAAAAACTAAATCGAACCAATGATGGCATCATCAATTTTGGATCATTACTCCAAATATAGCCCCTCTCTGTTTTTGATAGCCCTCGTTCTAACAAAGCCTCAGCCGCTTCTCTAGAAACTGGCCAACGACCATTAATACGCGCTTGAATTGCATCTTCGTAGCATGCATAAGGACGTAACGTTTTAGCAACCATCTTGCTGCGCTTAATAACGGCATCAGCAAATAACTGAGGTAAATATTCCTCTTCATAGAACAGCGGTGCCAAACCCTCTATCAACATTAAACGCTCAACCCTTTCAGGAAAGGCTCCAGCAAATAGCATCGCAATACTCGCCCCCATCGAATGCCCAATAAGACTTACTTTCTTAATCGAAAGCGCGTCTAAAACCGCGCAAAGATCAGTAACGTTATCCCAAATATAATAAGGCATTACATCTGGTCGATGGTCTGAACGCCCATGACCAATTAAATCTATTGCTATTAACCTTATACCTTTGAGATTTTTCGCTAGGCAATAAAAACTAGCTGCATTATCCAACCAACCATGTAATGCAACCACTGGAGTGCCATTAGGATCTCCAAATTCAATGACTGCTACGGTATAACCAGGAATCTGTATATTGAAGCTAACTTTTTTGAACATAGGTAGAAAAACACTATTAACGATAATCAGTTAGGTACTATAAACCGAAATTACGATAAGATCTCAGCTAAAGAAAGTAATTGGAACTAGCGAAACATGACTCTACGACTTGAACTGGAAAAGGATCCTTCCCTCAAAAAGCCACAAAAAGTCTTTTTTGTACTGTTTGGCTTAATGTTTCTAATTGCTCCTTTTTATTATCAACCCAATTTAGGCGGTGAAGGCTTAAATATTCCCCATAATAGCTCATTATGGATAGTAGCCTGCTGGATTATCGCCGCAGCAAGTTATATCGTTTTCAAAACACAACAACTGGTTTTGCCTAAGTTTTGGTTTCCCTTAGCTCTATTGCCCTTAGGTGCCGTTATAACCAGCTATATAGCAGACAATAACAATCCCACAGAGTGGCTAGTTAGGCTTTTAGTTATCAGTGGTGGATATGTATTTTTCATAGCGCTATTCCAATTTAAATTGAATGCTAAGCAACTAGAAAGAAGCCTATATATTCTCTTATCTATGGGGCTTATTGCGGCCTTTTATGGGATAGTTCAAGTTCTCGACATTCCTCTTTTGTTCAACATTGTCCCCAAAACAAATAAAACAATCGCTATAGGCATTTTTCAGCAAGTTAATGTTCAAGCTGCAATGATGGCTACCACATTAACTTTGGTGTTTTATCTTATAAGTCGCCCAGCATGCAGAAGCCTCCACCCCATAATTATTATTGCATTACATTTAGCTGCGTTAGCATCCAGTTATAACATAGCAATTAGTGGCTCAAGGGTGGGCGTGCTAGGCGTCACAATTGCTTTAACATTATTAGTTATTGGCCGTTGGAAAATTTTTGCAGCATCAAAAACAATTTTTATCAGTGTATTGATAAGTGCGCTCATTGGTGGATTTTTAGGAAGCCAGGGTCTTGGTTCTACTACTAAAAAGTTTGATCGAATAATGGGGCAAGATATCAGATGGAGCATTTACGAAATGTCTTGGGAGCTATACACAGAAGCTCCAATCTTCGGGCATGGCCTAGGTAGTTTTCAGAAAGTATTCCAAGATAAAAGAGCGGACCACCAAGAAAAAGGAATACACAACCTAGGTAAGTCCCCGAAATTTGGCCACCCACATAATGAATTTATCTTCTGGCTAATTGAAGGGGGAAGCTTCGCAATCGTTGGCATAATTGCAGCGAGCTTGTATACATTTATACAATTAATTCGGTTAGGTTGGCAAAGAGGCTTCGGTTATGCGGCACTACTTGTTCCTATAACATTACACACACAAGTAGAGCTACCTTTTTACATTTCAAATACACCTTGGTTCCTACTACTCGTTTTACTGTTTCTAGTTCATCAATTCAGTAAAAAAACATACTCAATGAGAGGGTTATCATTAACTGCTCGCCGAACAATACCTATTAGCACTACGATCATTGCATTAGTTTCAACAAACAGCCTAGTTCAAGCGCAAGTGGGAAATGCAGGGATACTGAACTACTTTAAGAGCGGACAAAAAAATCCTGCTTTACTTCAATCATCAATTAAATCTTCATATTTCGAAGATTACACAAGCTTTTTAATTCTGAGGAATAATATGTTTATGGGTATTTCGCAAAACAACCCTAAACATGCAATTACTTACGCGAATTGGGCTGAAGAGCAAATTAAGGTTAATCCGGCTTTGATCTACTACAGAAACTTAGCCATCGCCTATGACTATACGAATCGTAATAATGAGCGTGATAAGATAATGAAAATTGCGATGAGTACTTATCTGAATAATTTAGATCTGCAGCAGCTTAACCAGCAGTTTATGCAAAAAGATCTTAAGGATAAAAATAGTAGTGGCGCTACCAAACAGTTAGATACGTCGAACTAAACACCCAAGCCCAGCTGCTGGCCAATCAGCTTCCAGTTGGGCTATTTCACCACAATTAAATGCCGCAGGGTTATAAGCATTCCCTTCACAACATATAGCCTCTACATAAGAGATTAAGGGCATATGCGTAACCACGAGTGGGCAACGATTTTCAAAGTTCTCTAGAAAGGCTAAAGCATTCGCAGGATCAGATTCTGGCGTCCACAGCTCCGAAATAAACTGCTCAACCCCACCTAACTGCTGATTAACTATTTCCGCAGTCTGACAGGCTCTGACATAAGGGCTATGAATAACACAATCCACGCCTTTGAGATAAGATACAGCTGTCTTCAATCTTGACCTGAGCCTTTCCACGCCCTCAGGCGTTAGTTTACGCTGTGCATCAGATTCAGCAAAAAACTCGGCTTCACCATGCCGCATTAAGAAGAAATTCATTCGCCTTCTCTAGGCAAGACAAATTCAACATCAGTACTCTGCTCGCTCATCATCAGCATTTTTACAACTTGCGCGACAGGTGCATGGTTAAAAACAACTTCATATAAACCTGCAACAAGAGGCATATAAACACCCATTGCAGCAGCTTTTTCTTTGACGTGTTTAATCGTGTTAACACCTTCGGCAACTTGCCCTAAAGCCTCAACCGCTTCATCTAAGGTTTTGCCCTCACCTAAGGCATATCCAACGCGGTAGTTACGACTTAAAGGCGACATACAGGTCACAATCAAATCACCAACACCTGCAAGACCAATAAATGTCATGGGGTTTGCACCCATGCACACCGCAAATCGACTCATTTCAGCCAAGCTACGTGTCATTAACATACTCTTGGTGTTTTCACCCATACCAAGTGCAGCACTCAAACCCGCCGCAATCGCATAAATATTCTTCAGCGTGCCACCAAGCTCTACACCGTAAGTATCGGAGCTAGCATAAACACGAAAATAAGAGCTATGCAGGATATCCTGAACGAGTGTTCTAACATCTGCTGAATCACTAGCAATTACCGTTGCAGTTAACTGTTTAGCAGCCACCTCTTTTGCCAGATTAGGTCCACTTAAGACGCCAATACGAGCATCAGGCACTTCTTCTGTCAGGATCTCGCTCATCAAGCTAAATGTCTTAGCCTCAATCCCCTTAGTTGTACTTACAAGCATCTGCTCCGGCTTTAACCAAGGCTTAGCCTGCTTAATCACTTGCCTAAAGGACTGACTCGGAATAGAGACAAAAACCAGTTCTGCATCAAGGAGAACATCTTCTAACGAACAAGATGCCGTAATATTTTTAGAGAGTTGGTAGTCAGGAAGGTAACGAGGATTTTCATGGAACTCGTTTATATGATCAGCTCTTTCCTGATCACGTAACCACAAACTAACTTTATGACCATTATCAGCGACAATGTTCGCTATCACCGTGCCAAAGCTACCAGCCCCTAGCACTGCAACCTTACGAATATCAGACATAGATAAATTTCGCTTCTACCAACTATTTTTCCGAATCGTCCATACTATCTAGGACTTTATTAACGCCTTTAAACAGGTAAATCACGATTAGATAGCCCAAAGCAGCCAAGCCTAAAAAAAGCATAAGCTGCAATGGATCTTCCGTGCGCTGATAACCTGCCACACCTAAAGCTGCAATGACTGCGCTGAAAACAACTGCAGCAATAGAGGCGATACGATTAGTTTTGTGTTTGTCCTGATCTGTCACTTTCAACATCACTTTCAGGGTTAATTACTGTCTCAACCGAAGGTTCATCAGCTGCAACAGGCTCAACCGCACTTTCATCAGCTACGTCTTCGTTTGTTTTTTCTTCCACTAGGTCAGCGTTTGGTTCCTGAACAGCTTCAGGCGTTACTTCAGCCGTTTTATCTTCGCCAGTTTCTTCAACCTTTTTCTCTTCAAGCTCTGCTTCGTCAATCGGTGCTTGTTCTACGTTTGATTCTTCGCCCTCTGTCTCTGTAACAGGAGCTTCAGCAGTAGTTTCAGGTGCTTCTTCCATTGCGGGTTCAGAAACAGCAGACTTAGGCTCAGCTAAAAGCTCGGCTTCAGGGTGAACACATTCCAGCTTAACACCTGTTTCAGCTTCAATTTCTGGAATAAGGAAGGAATCATCTTCACAAGCGAAACAGATTGATGCACCTGTGGCACCGGCACGACCTGTACGACCTATGCGGTGAACATAGTCATCAGGGTCTTCTGGCAGCTGATAGTTAAATACGTGAGTAACACCATCAATGTGGATACCACGACCTGCGACATCGGTCGCAACTAGCACCTGAATTTTACCGCTGCGGAAATCTTCTAACGTTTTTACGCGTTTTTGCTGTGGAATTTCACCAGACATAAGCGCAGCTTTAATTCCATCTTTACATAGACGGTCTGCTAGCTTACGCGTCTCATCACGGCGGTTACCAAAAACGATAACCTTTTCCGCGTGATCCTTATCCATGTAATTACGAAGCAAACGGTACTTTTGCTCGCCAGAGACTAAATAAACGGTCTGACTAACATTGTCCGTCGTTTTAATTTCTGGTGCGATCTCGATTTTAACCGCATCCAAAGTCCACTGCTCTGCAAGGTTAAGTACTTCATCCGTAAACGTTGCACTGTAAAGTAGTGTCTGTCGATCACTACCTTTACGCGGTGTGTTACGGACAATAGTTCTTACATCGGGGATAAAGCCCATGCTCAGCATGCGATCGGCTTCATCAAGAACAAGTACTTCAACATTCCATAAATCAACATCTTTACGATTGATGAAATCAATTAATCGTCCTGGCGTAGCTACTAAGATATCAACTGGCTTACGTTTCAGATTTTGGCGCTGCTTTTCATAATCCATACCGCCAACAAGGCTAACAATATGTAAACCTGTGTACTTCGCTAGGCCTTTTGCGTCTTCAGCAATTTGCAGTGCAAGCTCGCGCGTAGGTGCAACGACCAAAGCTCGAGGTTCTGCTAAACGAGGTTTCTCGTCTAACGGGTAGTCAATCAAATCCGTAACAATACCCAGAAGGAAAGCTGCAGTTTTACCGGTACCAGTCTGCGCTTTACCAATGATATCTTTGCCCGCGAGTGCAGCAGGAATAGTTTCAGCTTGGATCCCTGTGCAGTATTCAAATTTAAGGTCATAAACCGCATGAAGGACGTCATCCGGCAGATTAAAATCTAAGAAACGCTTCTTACCTTCTACCTCAGGCACGACGAATTGTTCTGGGTTCCAAGACGCAGCTTTAGAGCGGTTGTTGTAACGACGACGTCGTTGAGGCTTACGTGCAGATGAATTTCTTTTTTTGTTAGCACTTTCAGTCTGCTCAACTGATTTATTTTCTGTACTCAATTCAACAATTCCTAAGAAAAATTTCGCCGATAAGGCGGTAAAGCGGCTAAAAGCTGCTTTCCATAACGACGGGTAATAAACCGTCGATCAAGCAATGTTATTTTGCCGCTATCGCTCTCAGTTCGTAGTAAACGCCCTGTAGCCTGGGTGAGGCGCATTGATGCCATCGGGATAACCCATTCTTGAAACGGGTTACGCCCTTGCGATTCTAACCATTCACCGTAGGTTGCCTCAACCGGGTCATCCGGTACACCAAATGGTAACTTCGTAATAATTACATGTGTAAGGTAATCACCAGGTAAATCTACGCCTTCAGCAAAAGAAGCTAAACCAAAAATAACACTTGGTTTATTAGCATCGATACGCTCTCTGTGTTGTCGCAAAATTTCATGCTTGGCAAGTTCGCCTTGCACAAGAATATCTGCTGATATACTAGCAGGCATACGCTCAAGAACATACCGCATCTGACGCCATGAGCTGAATAACACCAAGGATGCACTTCCCTGTTCTAAAATTGGCAGTAACATTGCCGAAATTTCTTCATTATGGTCATCAGGATTTCCAGGATCGGTCTTCATTGCAGGGACATGCAATTCGGCCGCATTTTGAAAATCAAATGGACTCATAAATATATTACAAGGACTATCCGTTGGTATGCCAAGATCAGCATACAAACGATCAAAACGCCCTAAAGCGGTTAGCGTAGCCGAAGTAATAACAGCACCGTAGCAGTTTTTCCAGAGGTGCTCTTGTAAGGTTTCCGCCGCTGACACTGGGCTACTGCAACACTCAATATCAATGCCATCATTACCATCTACTTTAACGATCCAGCGTGCCGTCGGCAGTCCTGTTGTCGAATCAGATGCAGCGTAAGACTTAGCTAACCAATACATCGATTGCATACGGGATAAAAGCACACCCATCTGCGGATACCAAGCTTCACAGATAGCTAGGGGCAGATCGGCTAACTCACCATCCATTCCTTCTTTCAGAAGATCAACAATCTGCTCAAATTTTAAAACGACTCTCTCAGCAGCCTGAGCAAAATTATGAAAGGACAACTGTAAAGGTTCAGGAATCATACCTTGCGCAAAACGATAGCGATCACTTGGGCCTTGGAGTTTATCTTCAAGTATTTGATTTAACAGAAGTTGGACTTCCTTCAAGGAATTTTCCATATCTGCAAAAGGGTTAGCTAACTTCTCGATATAATTTCGAAGCACTATGTGATCAGACGCGTCATTCAATAATTTATTGAGGCTGCGTGTTGCTTTGCTCATCCAACGGATACTGGATTTAACACGTAAGCTATAAGAAAAATGCCCCGTAGTTTTAGTGCCTAGGTGATGGCCTTCATCAAAGACATAGATGGTATCTTCCGGCGGCGACAGAATAGCGCCGCCTCCAAGAGAGAGATCAGCTAAAACAAGATCGTGGTTGGCAACTATCAGATCCCATTTATCCAATTCTTGTCTCGCCTTAAAGAATGGACAGATTGAAAAGTTACTGCAGCGACGATTTGTACACTGCATATGATCGCTAGTAGACAACCGCCAAACAGCATCAGGCACTGTATTCTTTAAAGCATCCCTATCGCCATCCCACTCACCCGAGGCATAGTGACTAAGTAGAGATTTAACCTCGTCAATATCTGAGGTCTGAAGTTTTTGAGCCACTTCATCTTCATACAATGCAATTTGGCCTAATTCATTCTGTTGCTCCAATATCTTCTCTGCATTGGAAATACAAAAATATCGTCCTCGGCCTTTAGCTAAACCATAAGTAAGATTGATTCCGGCATCGCTAATCAGCTGTGGAAGGTCTTTAAGAATCAGCTGTTCTTGAAGAGCAACTGTTGCTGTAGAAACAACGACTTTCTTTTTTCGTTGCTGGGCTATAGGGACAGAAGCCAAAAGATAGGCCATCGTCTTACCCGTACCAGTACCAGCCTCAGTAACACAGATATGCTGACCACTCGTTCTCTCGCCCTCAGAATTGGCAGTAATAGCACCCAGAGTTTTCGCAACCTCCGCAATCATCAACTTCTGGCCATAGCGAGACTTCAATCCTCTGTTATTGAGAAAAGTACTATAGGCCTGCTGTATTGTTTGCTTGAGCTGCTTATCTAACAAAACCGTAATCCATAAAATATCTAGGCGCGATTCTAACAGTTCTGAAGGTTTAATAACAAAAATACTGTATAAAAAAACATAAGTTGCTTTACAAAACCAAAATACTGTATAAAAATACACATACTGTATAAACAAACAGACATGATCATGAAGCTGACTAAACGACAAACGGAAGTTCTGGATTGCATCAAGCGTCACATTGGCGATACCGGCTACCCACCTACTCGCGCAGATATTGCCCGCGATTTAGGGTTTAAATCAGCCAATGCAGCTGAAGAACACTTAAAAGCGCTGGCAAAAAAAGGCGCTATAGAAATTATTCCGGGTACTTCACGAGGTATTAGAGTACCTGAATTGGAAGAGGAAAATAGCGGCCTACCGATTGTCGGTCAGGTAGCAGCAGGATCGCCAATACTTGCTCAAGAGCATGTTGAAGATCACTGCACAATCTCCTCTGACTTCTTCCACCCTAAGGCGGATTATCTTTTAAGGGTGAAAGGTAGCAGCATGAAAGATGTAGGCATCATGGACGGTGATCTACTGGCAGTACACCAATGCCAAACAGCAAAGGATGGGCAGATTGTAGTCGCTCGAATAGAAGATGAGGTCACCGTAAAACGCTTTAAGCGTGAAGGTAACATCGTTTATCTAATTGCTGAAAATGAAGAGTTTGAACCGATTGTAGTGGATTTAAACGAACAACCACTGGCAATAGAAGGTTTAAGCGTCGGCGTTATTCGTAGAGGTAACTAACCATGATGGCATTTCACGCAAACCAAACTGCAACAATAATGCAGAGCACATCTGCAAATGAAAAGATTTTCACCAAGCAAAAACCAGCTAATCAGCTAGCAGGTACGATGACTGAAATCGTTGTCCAAGATGAGAATTTTTCTAACATCCCAATGTTGATGCCATTACTTGCACAACTAAGTCAGGATGATCGCTGGTTTGTGTGGATTGCTCCACCTGTGTTATTACCAAAAAACCTTCTGATTGAGGCAGGCATTGATCTGACTAAAGTCATTCTGCTCAACCCAGATAACAAACATAGCACCTTTGAGCTTGCTAAACAGGCACTAAGCACAGGCACTAGCCACGCGGTAATATCATGGCCTGGATACTTAAATGATGAAGAGTTTAACGACTTAGAAAGTGCCGCTAAGAAAGGACAAAGTCACGGAATTATAATTAGACGCCGTCAACATAGCTAAAAGTATTTTCTAGTTTTGTTAAGGGCGCCTAACCGAAGTAATATCACCCCAATAATGAGCTTTACCTGAAAGGAGCTCATTATCTGAAATGACTTAATGGATAGTTGGTGGGATCTCTTCTTCAGGCTCTTGTTCTAAACCCACCCCAGATTCTGCCATCATCTGAATGCCTGCAGTTAACATAACGCGAGCGACATCTAGATATTGATCACTTAATTGTTCTTTAAGCGCATCAGAAAAATTAACTTTAATCATCGGCTCTTCATCGCTATCCATATTTCGGATTGCTAAGCCGCCTTCATCAAGTTCGATTATTTCAAGCACAGTCTCGGGTGTTAGTCCTGACACTTAATTTACCACTCTTGCATGCCTTCTCTAAGGCGATTAACTAATTCAGAGAGTGAATCAAACCAAGTTTGATACTCAGTAATGATTTCACCATCCTCTGCATGATCAGGATTGATCTGCAACACATGTATTTCAGAAACACTGCTAGTTTCAGTCACAGTCTGTTTAGCATCAGAACCATGCCAGCATGCTTCATAAGCAGACATCATTTTATGCAACCAAGATGAATTATCGGACTCTAGGTTGCTTAACTGTCTCAATTCAGGGCTTTCGACGCCAGTCTTACCCATTTCAGCAGCTAACGCACGATAACCTTGAAAGCTTTCAGTATCGACCTTATACCATTCAGCAATTTCGCGTAAAAAAGCATCGTAGGCTGATGTTAGGTGGAACAGCACTGATTCATTATAAGACTCAATCAATGCATGCTTACTCCAGCTAGTGTCATCTTGAGCTTTTTTAAGTTGCTCTAGATGAAGTCGTGTAAAGCTTAACTTCTGATTCGTGCGTGCCTGATATATACCGCTCATAAATCCCCGACTATTTCTTCTTCGCTTTTTTACGGGTCTCTTCTTCGACCCATTTACCATCGCGATAGAATGCACGCCAACCTGTCGCTTTACCATTGACCTCGGTCATAACGTACTGCTCTTTGGTCTTTCTGCTGTAGCGAATGACACTCAGGTTGCCTTCAGAGTCATTCTTAGGCGCACTGAACAAGAACTCATATTTCGGATCAATCTCAGCCTGATGTGGCAGTATTTCCACAATCTTCGGAGCACGTGTTTCTCTGTTTCTCGGGAACTGGCTTGCTGCCAAGAACAAACCAGACGCACCATCACGCAGGATGTACGTATCCTCTACCTTTTCGCACTGAAGTTCAGGCATTGGAACAGGATCCATCTTAGGTGGCGCTGGCTCACCGTTCTTCAACAACTTACGGGTATTTTTACACTCAGTACAACCGAAGTATTTACCAAAACGACCGGTCTTAAGCTGCATCTCAGCTGAGCACTTATCACACTCTAGAACAGGACCATCATATCCTTTGATACGATATTCACCCTTCTCAACTTCAAAACCGGAACAATCTGGGTTATTACCACATACATGTAACTTGCGATTCTCATCTATCAGATAAGAATCCATTGCTGAGCCACATAAATTACAACGATGCTTCTTACGCAGAATGCGAGATTCTTCCTCATCATCGCCATCAGCGCTAACAACCTCATCACCAGAGACTAAGTTGATCGTACACTTACAACGTTCTTTTGGTGGCAAGCTATAGCCGGAACAGCCTAAGAAAACACCGGTACTGCCCGTGCGGATCATCATATCTCGACCACAATCAGGGCAGGAGATATCGGTCTCTGTAGGAGCATTCGGGCGCATACCATTCTCAGCATCCTGCGCCTCTTCCAACTTCATAGAGAAGTCAGCGTAAAACTGATCTAGAAGCGCTTTCCAATCAGCACTGCCTTCAGCCACATCATCAAGGCTTTCTTCCATCCGTGCTGTAAAGCTGTAATCCATCAGGTCAGAAAAGTTTTCACCTAGACGTTCTGTAACAATATCACCCATTTTCTGAGCATAGAAACGTCGGTGTTGAACTTCTACATAGCCACGATCTTGAATCGTCGAAATAATCGCTGCGTAGGTCGACGGACGACCAATCCCTCGTTTTTCAAGCTCTTTAACAAGGCTTGCCTCAGTGAAACGAGGAGCCGGTTTGGTAAAATGCTGCTTCGGCAACAGATCAACTAAATTTAGATTATCGCCAGCCTGAACATCCGGCAGGATAATATCTTCTTCGCCTTTGCCCTTCGCAGGCATAACACGGGTATAGCCATCAAACTGCAGGATTCGACCTTTAGTAACCAATTCAAAGTCGCCGGCAGACACAGTCACACGCGTGCTCAGGAACTTCGCTGGAGTCATCTGACAAGCTAAGAACTGACGACGAATAAGCTCGTATAAGCGCTCAGCGTCTCTATCCATGTTTTTAAGCGAGGTAGCTTCCACATTCACATCAGATGGTCGAATCGCCTCGTGGGCCTCTTGAGCGCCCTCTTTGCTGCTATAGCTGTTAGGGGCTTCAGGTAGGTATTTACTACCGAAATGATCGCCAATGTACTCTCGACAGTTCGCAACGGCTTCCGCACTTAGGTTTGTCGAGTCTGTACGCATATAGGTGATGTAACCTGCTTCGTACAAACGCTGCGCCATCATCATGGTTTTCTTAACACCAAAACCAAGGCGCGTACTTGCAGCCTGCTGCAGTGTTGATGTAATAAATGGAGCTGAAGGTTTACTGCTGGTCGGTCTATCTTTACGGCTGATCACTTCAAATGAAGCCGAACGCAACTGCTCTAAATGCGCTTTAGTTTCTTCTTCTGAACTTGGACGGAAAGTTTCGCCGTTTATTCGATGCACCTGTAATTTCAGTGCCACTTTATCTTTCGTTAGCGTATCAGCCTGCACTTCCCAAAATTCTTCAGGGATAAATGCACGAATCTCTTTTTCCCGCTCAACAACCAACTTAACGGCAACCGACTGAACTCGACCGGCAGATAAACCGCGTGCCACTTTCTCCCAAAGTAGCGGAGAGACCATATAGCCAACTACACGATCAAGGAATCGGCGTGCCTGCTGGGCATTAACACGATCCATATCCAACGCAGAAGGCTGCTCAAAGGCTTCAGAGATCGCTTTTTTAGTGATCTCGTTAAAGACAACACGACGGTAACGCGTATCATCACCGCCAATCGCTTCACGCAAGTGCCATGCGATCGCTTCCCCTTCGCGGTCCAAATCGGTTGCGAGATAGATTTCGTCAGCATTCTTAGCTAGACGTTTAAGTTCATCAACAACCTTCTCTTTACCCGGAAGAATCTCGTAATGCGGATCCCATCCTTTATCAGGATCGATCCCCATGCGTCCAATAAGCTGCTCACGCGCCTTCTTCTTTTTATGTATAACTTTTTGTTCAGGCGACATTTTACGCGTCAGTGCCGCTTGGCGAGCCCGTTCTTTCGGATCGCTCTTTTTAGTACTGCCACTGGTTGGCAGGTCGCGAATATGACCCACACTGGATTTTACAACGTACTGATTACCCAGATATTTGTTAATGGTCTTCGCTTTCGCGGGTGATTCCACGATTACCAGGGATTTTCCCATAGCGTCCTTCTTTCCTCGGGCTACATGGTTAAACGCTGACGAACTATCTATTTTTGCAACTTGTCACGATATTACTGTGCAAAAACCGTTCACTTTCGAGTTTAGCGCTTAACTAACAATAATATTTGGGAGCATATATAAGTGTTGAGAATGCTGTGGTCAAGCAGCAATTGCGATAAAAGTAGACCAATGGATCAACAAGAACTTTACCTATCAGCACTTACAAGCCACAATAATCACCATAATTAACAATAATTTAATCGTCCAGAAAATACTGATGCTTAACGATAATCTTTTATTTGTAATTCTTATCGCAGTGGTCGGCCTAGTCGCCATTACTGTGAATTTTGTAATTACGACTCGAGAGCAGCAGGAAGACGCTAAAGATCAGCGTCTTACTTGGCTAAAAGGACAGGCAGAACATATTCTGCAGGCCATTTCTGTACTACGTGAAGCAGACTGCAAGCCCGAAATTATTCAAAAGATTAATGAGCATGCAACCTCTCTTCTTGAAGAGGTTGCTATGTTAGCACCAGACTCGGAACTATTTAATTCTCTCACCCAGCAGAAAGACACCGCTGATAAAGCATTTGCTTCTCCTGATGTATTCGATAGCGATAAAGCTTTAAAACGAGCACAAATCTATATCAACTTTGCTGAGAAGCTCGTACTTCAATTGGCACGGGGTGGAAAAATCACTTTAACGCTTGCTCGTAGCTATCAGCAAGAGTTGTACTGGCTACGTATAACTGTGGTTGCTGATGCTCATGTAAGCCAAGGTAACCGTTTTTTACAGAGCGAAGACTCCATGACGGCAGTTTCCCATTATCGTCACGCAAAAGCTCTGCTAGTAAGGGCAAATATCCCTCATACGGTTAAAAAACCACGCTTGGACACTGTAGATAAACTAATTGAAGAGATCCAACCAAGAAAACCACGTTCCAAAGGTACCTTGGCAGACTCCTTAGATCGCCTTCTCTAGTCGATCTTATTAAAACGAGGAACAACTGAACCGTTTTCTAGGGTTACCGTCTCAACAAACATATCTAACGGGCGCACCCAAGTAGATTCATCACCGTAGCCCAACTTGTATACCACTAGCCACTCTTCAGTTTCAGAATGTCGCGCCACATCTAAAACAACGTATTCTGGCCCTTTATAGTGCTGGTAACGACCTGCAGGTACTTCAACCGGTGGTAACATCAAAAATTGCCCTCACTAAATTCTTTAAGCTGTTGATAAAGAGATTCCATGATCTCTTCACCTTTATCACTATTTCCAGCCTCGTCCCAATGAACACCTACATAAGCTGGCGTTGATTCTAAAGAAAAAACCCCCTTTGGAAGCTCCTCTAACAGCGCATTTAATTTATCTAATTGCGGCTCAGATAAAGTGCGCTCACCTTGAGCCCAGCACCAACCAGCATTCAAACCGATATTAGCAATGGACTCTACTCGGAACACTTGCCAAGCGTTGAAGTTATTCTTCTGCTCACGGCTTAAGCCTTCACGTAAAACTCGATAAGCGGTCATATTACGCTCATCTGGCTCCATTTCGCCTTGTGCTCTAGGCGGCTTCATCTTTTCGAGTTGTATCTGGAAGCCCAGCGCTTTTGCTTTAAGCCTTAGAGATGCTTGGTATTTTTGCTTTTTAGTGGGCATAACCCACATCATTGAGCCTAACAAAGACATCATTATCAGGACGATTATCATCCATTCCATTACTAAACCCTCAGCCCAATTACCGTACGCGCGGAAACATTGAATAGCAGGCTGTACATGACTGGCATAAAACACCCAGAAATAACACAACCTATTAAAATATTGATAGAAATCAGCTGCCGCGAGTTTACCAGAGTACGTACAGCAACGCTCTATGCTAATCTGTTAAAAGAGTCTGTAAGTCACTCTCAACAGCCTTAAACACTTTGCTAGTGGAGATGCAGTTATGGGAACTTATTCCAAGATACTTTTAGCCTTAGACCTCTCAAGCGAATCTGATCAGCTCAAAAGTAAAGCCTATGAACTTGCAAAAGCGAACGACGCACAGCTCTATGCAGTTCACGTTATTGAACCTCTTAGCTTTGCTTATGGGGGCGATGTCCCGATGGATTTAACCTCGATACAGGAACAACTAGATAAACACGCCGAGCAAAAGCTCAAGCGCTATTGTGAGACCCTTGAATATCCGGTAACTGAACAGTTAGTGGTAACGGGTCAAACCGAATCAGAGATCCACCGACTCGCCGACGATTATGATATAGATCTGGTTATTGTAGGCAGCCATGGCCGCCACGGTATTGCCCTTCTACTTGGCTCAACCGCTAACGGCGTTTTACATGGGGCTAAGTGTGATGTTTTAGCAGTCAGAATTCAGGATCAAGACTAGGAAGGGTTTACTCCCCTTCCTGCAGCGCCTCCAACTCGACCCAGCGGTCCATCAGTTGCTCAACCAGTGATTCCTGATCCTGTAATTCACCGAGTTTTTGACTCACGAATTCGTGATCCTGCTGATAAAAATCAGGGGCAGCCGTTTCTGTTTGCAATGCTTCCAGAGCCGCTTCCGCTTGTTCTAACTGAGCAGGGAGCTCATCTAATTCACGCTGTAGTTTGTAACTTAGCTTTTTCTTCTTCGCAGGCTGAGAAGGCGCCGCTTCTTTGACTTGAGGCTTTTCAGCTTTAGGCTGCTTACTCTCCTGTTTGACAGGTTCCGGGCGCTGCCTCAACCAATCTTGATAACCACCAACATATTCATTCAGTTCGCCTTCACCTTCGAATACCAAGGTGCTAGTGACCACATTATCCAAGAAAGAACGGTCATGGCTTACTAGAAGAATCGTGCCATCAAAATCTAGAATGATCTCTTCAAGCAATTCGAGTGTTTCAATATCCAGATCGTTGGTCGGCTCATCCAGCACTAACAGGTTTGCAGGCTGACTAAAGAGTTTGGCTAACAAAACCCTGTTTGTCTCACCACCGGATAACGCTTTTACAGGCGTTCGCGCTCTTTCAGGCGCAAACATAAAGTCATTCAAGTAACTGATCAGATGACGATCACGGCCATTGATGCTGATACTCTCTCGACCTTCAGCTATGTTATCCATCACTGTTTTTTCTGGATCAACCTGAGCACGTAACTGATCAAAGTAAGCAATTTTCAGATTCGTACCGAGCTTCACTTCACCTTGATCAGGAGATTGCTTACCTAAAAGCACGCTTAACAAACTACTCTTACCGGCACCATTTGGCCCGATAAGACCGATACGATCACCTCGTTGCAAGACAAAATCAAAGTTACTAAACAATGGCTTGCCAGCATACCCCAACGACACATTTTTAAGCTCTGCAACTAGCTTACCGCTGCGAGCCGCCTCCTCTAAGGAGAACTTAGCCTTACCGCCTCGTTCACGTCGGTCCGCTCGTTCATTACGCATCTTTTTAAGAGCTCGGACACGCCCTTCATTACGGGTTCGACGCGCCTTAATGCCTTGACGAATCCAAGTTTCTTCTTGCGCCAGACGCTTATCGAATAGCGCATTCTGCTTCTCTTCGTCCTCAAGCATCTTCTGCTTTAGATCCATATAAGCAGAATAGCTACCCGGGAACGATGACAGCACGCCACGATCAAGCTCTACGATACGCGTCGCCAAGCGATCCACCAACGCTCTATCGTGAGAGATAATCAACAGGCCACCTTTAAATTCAAGCAGTTGCTGCTCTAGCCATTCGATAGTCTCGATATCTAAATGGTTGGTAGGCTCATCGAGTAATAAAAGATCAGGATTCTGAACTAACGCGGCACCTAAGGCTGTGCGACGACGCCAACCTCCTGACAACTCAGACATTAATTTGTCGCCAGGCAGATCCAACTGTTCAATGACGCGCTGAACACGCTGCTCTAAATGCCAACCATCAACCGCTTCAATCTGATGCTGAAGCTTATCCAGCACCTTCATGTCTGCATTTTCAGATGCAGCAAGCTCATCGTAATCCTGACGTAGCTTTTGGATATCACCCAAACCTGCAGTAACTACATCACGTACTAAACGCTCATCTGCCGCTGGCATTGCCTGAGGTAATTCTGCGATTCGACACGTTGGCGAAACCCAAAACTCACCACCATCAGCTTTGTGATGACCTGCAACCAGCTTTAACAGTGTTGATTTACCAGCACCATTCATACCGACCAAAGCAACCCTTTCACCGGGATCAATTTGGAAATCAACGTTATCTAGTAAAGGTTTGGCGCCAAAGGCCATGGATATTTTATCGAGTCGAATCAGAGGCATGATAGGTCAGCTTTTGTTCATTGAGGCCGCTATTTTACTCATTTTCGACAGATATGCATGAAAATGCTGCATTCAGGTAAATTATTATTTAATTAAGCCGTTAATCTATCGTATAAAGTGATAATGGATTATTCATAGGACTTGAAAATGAAACCTTTTTGGCAAACAACAACCGGTGTGTTCACTTTAACATCGCTACTTATTACAGCACCGATTTCTTACGCATCCATAGAACAACAACGCAAACAATTTTTGCAAGCTGAAACCTACCTAAAACAGAACAAAACCCAGTCTTTTAAGAAGGCTCGAAAAGCACTTAATGATTACCCTTTAGCACCTTATTTAGATTATCAATACGAGCTAAAACGGCTGTATAAATCCAATTCTGGAAACGTATCTGCATTTATCGAAAAATATCCGAAACTACCGATCGCTAACCGACTCAACCGCACTTGGTTAAATCACCTCGCGAAAAACAAAAAATGGACGACCTACCGTAAGCATTTTAGTAACCACCCAGTTACTAGCATTCGCTACGAGTGCCAACAACAAACAGCGCTACTCAATGGCAATTCTCAGCAGAAAAAAGCAGCACTGTATCAGGCGCGTGAACTATGGATGGTAGGCAAATCCCAACCTAAAGCATGCGACCCGCTGTTTAAAGCTTGGATGGCAACCGGTCGACCGACAACGAATGAAGCTTCCCAGCGTTTTTGGATGAGCGTTGAACAAAATGAGATCAAACTCGCTCGTTACCTAACCAAGAAGATCAAAGATAAAAAACAGAAACAACAAGCTGAGCTTTTCTGGACACTTTACAATTCTCCAGAACTTGTTGATGGCTCAACTATAAATAAAATTGATAAAGTTCAACGCCCTATAGCGGCATCTATCGCTTATAAACGCTGGTATCGTAAACAACCAATAACAGCCACTCAGTCTTGGCTTAAAAAGCGCGACGGGCTGATGCCGCAGGTTGATCAAGATGAAGTCAGCCTATACATGGGCGAGCGGCTGAATTGGACCTATCACAGCCAAGCAATCAAGCTGAGTAAGCAGCTTGACCCTGAATACCGCATTGAGGAACTAACAGAGCGACGTATTCGTAATGCCTTAGCTAAACAGGATTGGAAGACGGTTGTAGAAGCAATTAGTCATCTCAATGAAGAAGAGAAAAAAGATTCTAAATGGCAATACTGGTCTCTCATTGCTGAAAGGCATCTCAAGCCTAATACCGACCAAAAAGAAAAAATCGCCGAAGTCGCGAAAGACAGAAGCTTTTACGGTTTTTTAGCGGCAGAGTTAAATAAAAGCCCTTTCCAGCTTAACGCTAAATCAGATGCTGTAACTCAAGAGCAACTTGATGAGTTAGCCAAATTACCTGCTGCAGCCCGCGCAGGTGAGTTATTCAAACTAGGTCGATTGACCGAAGCGAATCGAGAATGGCGCCTCGCTCTGTCTCAGATGGATGATCAGCAAAAGAACCTTGCAGGTTATCTAGCTAACTCTTGGGGTTGGCACCTACAAGCGATCATCAATGCTGCCAAAACAGAGCGTTGGGACCATATAGATCTTCGCTTTCCTTACCCCCACGCAAAACTTTTTAAAGAACATGCGCTTAAGAACGATCTCGATCTAAGCTTCCCTGTTGCTATAGCCCGTCAGGAAAGTGCATTCCTATTTAACGCTACATCCCGTGTCGGCGCCCGTGGTTTAATGCAGTTAATGCCCCAAACAGCCAAACTTACAGCCAAAAAGCATAAAGTTCCGTATAAGAAAAATGCAGAGCTAGATAAACCTGAGATTAATATTACGCTGGGTTCAGCCTACTTAGGGGATATGCTGAAAAAATTCGATAACAACCCCGCCCATGCAGCAGCGGCCTATAATGCAGGCCCTCACCGTGTAACTAAGTGGCTTAAACAACGTGGCGATCTACCTTTAGACATCTGGATTGAAACTATTCCGTTTAAAGAAACGCGCAAATATGTTCAAAGTGTATTAGCATTCCGCGTCATTTATGATCGCTTAGAAGGTCGGCAGGCCAGCTTACTTAACGATAAGCAAATCGCCTTGTTAGCCGTTAACCAAAGCAAGAAAACCGCTTTATAAACAAATAGTAAAAGAAGATATCTGTATGACGAATCCTTGCTGGATTGATATTGGCGTTAACCTTACTGACAGTAGTTTTGATAAAGACAGGGAAGATGTAATCCAGCAAGCATTAGAACAGGGTATTGAACGCCTAATCATTACAGGCACAACACTCGATGAGAGCTTACAAGCTATCGATTTATGCCAAAAATTTCCTGAACATCTCTACTGCACAGCGGGAATTCATCCCCACTACGCAAAAGATCACACAGGCAATCAACTGCAAGAGTTCAACGCGTTATTAAAAGAAGACTGTGTCGTCGCAGCGGGCGAGATGGGGTTAGACTTCAATCGAAATTTTTCTACACCGGAACAGCAAATCAATGCTTTTGAAAAGCAACTTGAAATCGCATGTACACACCGACAGCCTCTGTTTTTACATGAGCGAGACGCCCATAAAAAACAACTAGAGATGCTATACAGCTATAGAGATCATATTCCCCATGCTGTAGCACACTGCTTTACGGGCACTAAGGTAGAGCTTTATAACTACCTTGATCTGGATATGCACATTGGCATTACAGGTTGGATCTGTGATGAAAGACGTGGATTAGATCTACAAAAGCTGGTCAAAGACATTCCTTCCAATCGTTTGATGCTTGAAACGGATGCTCCTTACCTTCTTCCTCGAGATATAAAACCGAAACCAAAATCTCGCCGCAACCTTCCAATCTATCTGCCGCACATAGCGACAAAAGTCGCTGAACTAAGAGACGTAGAGTTAGATCAGCTACAGCAAGATGTTTATCAAACCACATGCGAATTCTTTGGACTCAATTAGACACACGCTGAAGAAATTCTAGGAGTTTGGATTGATCAAAAGGCCACTCCAGTTCCTCTTTACTCTCTAAATCCAACAACACTGGAATTTTAACACCATAACGTTCAACCAAATCATCGTCATCTGCAATGTCGACCTGATAAATAGCATACGCCTGCATATCCACAGAAGATGCTATCAACTGCTCTGCCACTTCACAAAGATGACAACCTACCGTTCCCATCAATTCCAGTTCTCTCACTCTATTTACCCTTGCTAACTTTTTTATTTCAGACCGTTTGACCGGAGACCTGAGCTAGATCACAGAATGCCTACAACCCGCATGCTATAGTCCACAGTCAATGTATATAGCGAATAAAAACCAGATAATACCGAAAAACAACGACGTACGTTTAAACAATGACGAATTGATCATGCAAAAAAACCAACACTGATGGATTAATCATGGTCAAGTTAAGTAACCCATAGAGCAATTTGCCCAAATAGGCTTAGCCACTTAAGACTCTCAACGTTATATAACATACGGCGAAGACTGGTCTTTTGACTCCTAGGAAAGCCGACCACGCCCTTTTTAAACAAAATGTCTTATTGAGTTAGATGACATCAAAGATCGCACAGAAGAGTTAAATTCTGTGAGTGTCAGTCCTACAGATTGCTGATTAGGCAAGTGGTACTTGAAAGGTGCAGGTCTTAAACCCTTGAAACATATTCTAGGTTAAAAGTTAATAAATACTCCCTATGCAGCAGGGCATCATTCTGTTTTAAAAGCGCTTTAGTACCAAAGCCCGGATTTAAAGAAAGACAAATCAATCCATAAAGGGACCATAAAGCAGATGCGAAATACAGAAGAATAGAGTTATAAATTTCTGCAACATATAGAGGATATGATTGACGAACGAAACCTGACGAGCAATTAAAATCACCACATAAAACGAGTGTTTTACCTACAATCAGTATGACATTTATTGAACCAAGGCCGTAACACCTTAGTGTGATCGACCAAGGAATACCTTGATACATTGCACCGCACAAGAATATGCTGGACATATATATTCACGAAAACGCAATTAAAAGTTGCGATATTGTGAGCTAAACCGTAAAACTTGTATTTCCACTATTCCATACTCGTTAAGAATATGTGAAGCAGGCAAGATGGAAGGACGGATATGACAAAGAAAGGCGACCCAATGGACAACAATAGCAACCTACTTTCCAACCCTCAGGAGTTTATTGACTACCTGAACACCGAAACCCAGAAAGTATTAGAGATGTTCTCAGCTTCTGGCTGTGATGATATTTTCACTAAGTTCACGCAATCCTGGACAGAGTTAGCTAACCGCTCTTGGGAAGACCCTACCGTTTGGATCCGTGCAATTACTGACTATCAGCAAAGCCAAATGAGCCTGTGGACTAACCTGCTAACAGGCAAAAGCAGCGAATCTGTTGCACAGCCAGCACGTGGCGACCGTCGTTTTCAAGCAGAAGAATGGTCTCAGAACCCAGTTTTCGATTACATCAAGCAGTCTTACCTACTAAGCTCTAAGCTTCTTCAGGAAATGGCAGCTAATGCAAATCTTTCTGACCAAGAACAGAAGAAACTTGAGTTTTACACGCAGCAATATATCGATGCGATGTCTCCAACCAACTTTGCAATCACTAACCCTGAAGTTCTTCAACAAGCGTTGGAAACTAAAGGTCAGAGTTTAGTTGATGGCCTTAAGAACCTACTAGGTGATGCTGAAAAAGGCCGCATCTCTATGACTGACGAGTCTGCATTTGTTCTAGGTGAGAACATTGCAACGACTGAAGGTTCTGTTGTATTTGAAAACGAGATGTTCCAGCTTATTCAGTACAAACCAACGACTGAAGAGACTTACGCTCGCCCAACAATGATCGTGCCTCCTTGCATCAACAAGTTCTACATCCTTGACCTGCAAGAAAGCAATTCTTACGTAAAATACTGCGTAGACCAAGGCCAAACAACCTTCGTTATTTCTTGGTTGAACCCAACAATTGAACAGGGTCATATCACTTGGGATGACTACGTAGAAAAAGGCATCCTAAAAGCGACCCAAGTAGTTCAAGACATTACTAAGAGCGATAAAGTTAACGCAGTAGCATGGTGCGTAGGCGGTACTCTACTAACAACTGCTCTAGCGGTAATGGCAGCACGTAAAGATACGTCTATCGCTTCTGCAACGTTCTTCACGACACTTCTAGACTTCACTGACCCGGGTGATCTATGTGTATTCATTGACGAACAACAGATTAAGAAACTGGAAGACAAAGTAAATAATCAGGGCTACCTAAGTGGTCGTGAGCTTGCTACGTCTTTCAACATGCTACGTTCAAACGATCTAATCTGGTCTTACGTTGTTAACAACTACCTTAAAGGTCAAACGCCTCCTCCGTTCGATATCCTGTACTGGAACAGTGACTCTACTAACCTACCAGCAGGCATGTACACGTACTACATCAACAACATGTACATGGAAAACGGTCTAACTAAGAAAGACCAGTTAACTATCTGCGGTGAGAAGATCGATCTTGGTAAGATCAAGATCCCTTGCTACTTCCTATCTACAATCGAAGATCACATTGCTCCATGGAAAGGTACTTTCGAAGGTACCGAACTACTGAAAGGCAAAAACGAGTTCGTTCTAGGCGCAAGTGGTCACGTTGCAGGTGTTATCAACCCAGCTTCTAAGAACCGTCGTAACTACTGGATCAACGGTGAACTAGGTAACGGTGCAGATAGCTGGTTAGAATCGGCTGAGCGTCAGGAAGGTTCATGGTGGCCTCACTGGGCTGAGTGGTTGAAGCGTCGTGCTGGTAAGAAAGTTGCGGCTCCAACCGCACCAGGTAACGATGAGCACAGCGTTATCGAAGCAGCACCAGGTCGTTATGTAGCAGTACGTATCGACTAAGTTAATTAGAAACAAAAAACGGAGCATCTGCTCCGTTTTTTTGTTTTAGTCCGTTTTATATTTTAGACAGTATCGATTATTCAATCTCAGAGCGTAACTGCTGAATATCTTCTTGAAGCTCCTGATCCTCAGTGAATCCCGCAAATTTCTCTGCTTTAGCCAGAGCTTCGAGCGCATCCTCTTTTTGACCTTCTTCAAACAGGCGCTGAGCTAAAGAGTATTGAATCGACGCTTTATACTCTGTATCTTTTAAGCTATCAGCCAACTGATAAGCTTGCTGATAGAGCTTGATCGCATCTTGGTTTTCTTCTGAGAAGTCAGCTAGTGTTTCCCAAAACACAGGGTGATCGTTCTTCTTTCCTTTATACTGCTCAGCTAAAGCTTCCAATTCAGCATAAACCGAATAAAACTTTTTTTCGTTATCCGTCTCAGCCGCTTTCATCATCGACTCAGCAAAAGCTTCAATCTGCTGAAATATTTGTCTGTTCATTAATTAACTCTCCAACCATACGTCTTTGGCCCAGTTCCAAATAGATGGCCACTCGTCTTCAATCGTATCACCGTGTTGCCAAAGCAGGATGGCCGCATCTTGCGTAATACAGTAATAGCCATTCGCATGCTCACAGATCGGGATATACTCTCGAGGCATACCTATATCCCAAGCTGTAGCAGCTAATTCAGGTAAAAAAGTGTGCGAACTTGGATCAGCCACAGTCGCCGGTTCAATAGAACCACAAACAATATCACTTACCTCAAGCAGGAAATGCTTATACTCATCCGGGAGTGAAATCAAAATCTGCTCTTCGATCTCTACAAGATCATCTTCATCAGGCAGATCTAAAGGCACAGGAACTTCGACATTACGTTCTTGTAGCAACTCAATAATATCTTCCATATAGGCGCTCCTGTATTTAAGCTTCTCAGATTCGGAGGCAGACTAGTCGAGCAGAACAGAGAAGTAAATAAAAGAGAGCAGTTATATCCCCCTTTAATAACTTTAGAGAATAATTATATACACAAAGACCTTAAACATTACTTCATACGACAGCCAACACGCCAAAATATGTAATACTTTAGAATTAATCTAATCCGAATTGCTAACTCCTTTGGCCTTATTTCCCAAGACATTGCCAACAGAATCCGTATAATTCGCGCCAAACATCCTGCAACCTCCAGAAAATGTAATAAAATTATGTTCTATGTGTTGCAGAACAAAGAAGTCTCGGGTGATAACAGCTGACTCACCAAAGTCATGACTGTTGCGGCCACAAGCCCCCATCCCCGCAGCTACTTCACAAACCATTATTATTATTAAAATGGCGAAGTTCCTATGACCACAAAATCAGTAGACGTATTGCTAGTCGGCGCGGGAGCTATGAGTACGACCCTTGGCGTCATGCTCAAGCAGCTAGATCCTTCCCTGAAAATCAGCATGATCGAGCGCCTAGATCATGTCGCCCATGAAAGTACAGATGGCATGAACAATGCCGGTACGGGCCACGCGGCATATTGTGAATTGAACTACACGCCACAAATGCCAGACGGCACGATCAATGCCACTAAAGCTTTCGCGATTAACGCCTCTTTCGAAGTTAGCTTGCAATTCTGGTCATACCTCGTAGAACAAAACGCC
Organism: Neptuniibacter sp. QD57_21; assembly: GCF_047778075.1. Lineage (GTDB taxonomy): Bacteria > Pseudomonadota > Gammaproteobacteria > Pseudomonadales > Balneatricaceae > Neptuniibacter. The sequence continues at coordinate 2,374,972 of NZ_CP180549.1, forward strand.
CTTCCTGAACCTTCTCAATTTATCAATCCTGTACCACACCAAAGCTTTGTATGGGGTGAGAAGAACGTAGAATTCCTTCGCAATCGTTATGAAACATTGAGTGCTACGCACCAGTTTGCGGATATGGAATACAGTGAAGATCATGCAGTCTTGAAAGAGTGGATGCCACTGGTCATGGAAAACCGTGATCCAAGCGAGAAAGTTGCAGCCACTCGTGTTGCTTACGGCTCCGACGTAAACTTTGGTTCGCTTGCACGCAACATGGTGAACTTCCTAGAAGCTCAAGATGATTTCGAGCTTCTACTTAGCCGTACAGTAAAAGACCTGAAGCAAGACCAAGATAAAAACTGGACGGTCACCCTTAAGAATGACCAAACTGGCGATAAAGAAGTTATCAACGCTAAGTTTGTATTCCTTGGTGCTGGTGGTGGCGCGCTACCACTTCTACAAAAAGCGGGCATCTCCGAAGGTAAAGGTTATGGCGGCTTCCCTGTAAGTGGTCAATGGCTAGTTTGCCGTAAACCAGAAATCGTTAAGAAACACCTAGCTAAAGTTTATGGCACAGCACCTATCGGTGCCCCACCGATGTCTGTACCTCACTTGGACACTCGCGTCATCGGCGGTGAACAGGCACTACTGTTTGGCCCATTCGCTGGATTTACGACTAAGTTCTTGAAGAAAGGCTCTATCTTCGACATGCCACTAAGCATCAACCTTGGCAACATCAAGCCGATGCTTTCTGTAGGTATGAATAACATGGACCTTACTAAGTACCTAATCAGTGAAGTAATGCAGTCTCACAGCTCTCGTGTAGACGCACTAAGAAACTTCTTCCCTGATGCGAAAGATGAAGACTGGGAACTTTCTTACGCAGGTCAACGCGTGCAGATCATCAAAGAAGATGAGAACGGTAAAGGCAAGCTGGAGTTCGGTACCGAAGTAATCTCGGCTGAAGATGGTACGCTTGCTGCTCTTCTAGGTGCCTCACCTGGCGCATCAACTGCAGTCCAGACGATGATCAACATTGTGGAAACATGCTTCGCAGAAAAACTTGCTACACAAGAGTGGCAAGATAAGATTCATGCGATGATCCCATCTTACGGTCAGGATCTGACTCAAGATGCAGCGTTACTAAATAATGTGCGTAAGCGCACTTTATCTACACTGGGGCTTGATACTATAAAAAAGACTGAACTGCAGGCTGATAGCAGCCTGCAAGATCAAGGCACAGCAGCCTAGTCGAATATAACTATAAAGATATAGAGCCAATCCTAAAGCCGGTCTTCTGACCGGCTTTTTTATTTCCCTACCCTTTTCGCTACAATAACCTTTTAACTTTTCCTGTCGTTACTATGCAATGTCGAGAAAACTGCGGTGCCTGCTGTATTGCACCGAGCATCACCAGCCTAAACAAACCTGCGGGCGAACGTTGCAAGCATTTAGATCAGCAAAATCGATGCGAAATCTTTGGTACAGATCAAAGACCAAAAGCTTGTGCTAACTTTGCACCTGAAGAAGAATTTTGTGGTCAAAACAGAGAAGAAGCGCTGCAGATCCTAACCCTTCTGGAAAGTAGCACTCATTAAACGATACAGCTTTTAGGCAATAAAAAAGCAAGCCCTAGGCTTGCCTTTCTATCATGTGCAGGACGGGACTTTAACCCCGTAGCAACAGCTTAAACTTTAACGATGTTTTCAGCTTGTGGGCCTTTTTGACCTTGAGTCACAGTAAACTCTACTTTTTGGCCTTCAGCTAAGCTTTTGAAGCCTTCGCCCTGAATTGCACTGAAATGTGCAAATACGTCCGGACCACCTTCCTGCTCAATAAAACCAAAGCCTTTTTCGTCGTTAAACCACTTAACTGTTCCAGTTGTTGCCATCTTTCAAAACCCTATTTTGGATAATTAAAATCAGCCGAAGCAACGAAAGATTTCCTGCTTAAAGCTGTTAAATAGAAAAAACAGACAGCATTGAAAGAGTTAGGCTAAGAGTTTCCTTGCCGCAACGTTAAAGCAGCCATGTCTTTTCCGATCATCTGATCATAGCGCTGCTTTGTGTTAATTCAATTCCATTTGTGTGTTTTTTGATGTTTTTTTGACCAAAACAGACTCTACAATAGTCTAAGACTCGACTAATCGGTAAGTGCCGGGCTGTCATTTCCGCCTTGTACACAACTTGTTAGCATGATTAAACGCTTAATTTTTACTATAAGATTTAATCCATCTGTATTTCATCGCGGTATACTTAAAACCAGCACAAGTTAAAGAAGAGTTGTAAAACTTCATTCCGCCTTTTTCAGTTGTATCTAAGGATCATCCCCTGAAACGTCTACAAGAAATCAAAATAATCCTTACCCTTGGCTTCCCTATAGCGATCGCTCAAGTAGCGCAAACCTCTATGGGTTTTGTCGATACCCTGATGGCCGGACGTTACAGCGCAACAGATTTAGCCGCAGTAGCATTAGGGTCAAGTATCTGGCTACCCATCTTTATTGCTAGCCAAGGCATCTTAATGGCCACCACACCCATGGTTGCGCATCTTGTAGGTGCCAATAAAGAAAATGCTAGCTCGGAGACACTGCATCAGGGCGTGATCATAGTCGCGATTTTAAGCTTACTTGCGATCTTTGCCCTGCATAACTGCGATCCAGTTCTTGCCTTCATGGGCGTAGAGGAGGAGCTAGCTAAATTAACCACTCAATACATGGCTGCTATAAGCTGGGGATTCCCTGCCCTTCTGCTTTATCAACTTATCCGCAGCTATATTGAAGGTTTTGGTAAAACGCAGCCCGCGATGAAAATTTCCATCCTTGGACTGTTATGTAACATCCCACTTAACTATGCACTTATCTATGGCGAGTTTGGTTTTCCAGAACTAGGAGGCGTAGGTTGCGGCTGGGCAACAGCGATTGTTATGTGGATTATGTTCTTTAGCGCGTTTATCTATCTAGCTAAGTCACCCACCTTTGTAACGATCAAACCTTTTTCTGGTTGGTCTCTACCTGAACCATCAGCACTTAAAAACTTTTTAAAGCTCGGACTGCCCATCGGCATCGCCCTTTTAATTGAAGTCAGCATGTTTTCGGTAATTGCTCTGCTTTTGGCAGATCTTGGTGAGGTAATGATCGCCTCTCACCAGATCACGATCAGCTTTACCGGCCTGATCTTTATGCTGCCTTTAAGTATATCCCTGGCACTCACCATACGCGTTGGTCATCAACTCGGAGCCCAAAAACCTGAAGCAGCAAAATTCAGTGCTGTTACAGGTTTGATTATCACTTTAACCTTGGCAATCTTCAGCTCTTCACTGATGGCAATATTTGCAACGCCAATTGCCGAGCTTTATACCCAAGAAGTTCAGATTATTGAGATCGCCAGTACATTGATCATTATTGCAGCCCTTTTCCAGTTCTCAGATGCCATCCAGATAACATGTTCAGGCGCCCTTAGAGGCTATAAAGATACCGTTGTTCCACTTATGCTAGTGTTTATCGCCTATTGGCTCATTGGTCTTCCTTCTGGTTATATCTTAGGTAAAACCGAGTTGATTACTGAAGCGATGGGTCCTAAAGGGTTCTGGATTGGTTTACTTATTGGCTTAACCATTGGCGCTATACTGTTAATTACTCGATTACACTGGAAAAGCAACCAAGTGCTCAGCCAAGCCCAACATCATTAACCTAGTTATGCTAAAACGGTTCTCAATTCTTATCATCGTACTAATATCCGTTGGCGGATGTAGCCGAGATACGCCTGAACTAGTCTTAGAGAATTACCTTTACCGTCTGAGTAACACTCTCGATCTAAATCAACCTCAGCCATACCTCCCCAAGACAAGAGTGCAATTCCCACTTAAACGCGAACGAATCCTTAAAACCACAGAGATCCGTGAAGGCCTGCTAGACGTTCTGAAACTAAAACGTTGTGATCTGCTGCCCCTAATCGCAGAGCGGAATAGCTCTCTTGGCAAGGTAGCCAAGCCATCAACAAAATTACTATATGAGCTTAATTTCTATCATTTACTGACTCAGTGCCGAGAATCTTTGCGCAACGACAGCGCGATTGATACTGAACTGCTAAAAAGAGTAAACGACATCCATCGGGTTAAACGTGATAATTTGCCTGCCGAATTATGGAATGGGGTATTTACCGCACCAGAAATGGAAGCCAATTTCAGCCGTTCGCAAACAGCTCTACCTCTAGTTGATAACAGCAGCACTCAACAGAGCATTGAAGCCTTACAAACCCTTGTAAATTTAACCAAGCATAACCTTGATCAATTAGGAAGGACAAAACCTAATAAAGATCACTTAAACCAAGCCTTTAAAATCTTACACAGCAATAGATCTGGCCCAGCAATTATCAGCTCACTTGAACTCCTTACTTACCACCTTGATCAAGCTGCAAGTTTATTAGAGCAACGAAATTCGCCTAACACCCCTCTATGTAGAAACCAAAGCCCAAATAAAACGGCACGTATTCTAGAAAACGTTTTCTATAAGTTCTATATCGGTGAAGTTTTACCTTATTTAGCGCAAATTGACCGATATGCCTCCAAGTGGCTCGACCTTAATCAGCAATTACTGCAAAATTACACAGCACTTTCGGTAAGCATTCCACAATCAATGGAAACTTATTCAACCACTATACTGTCCAAAACAGCACCTCATGGCATTTGGTTGAGTTACCAACGCGCTAGGGACAAACATACTGAAGCTTGGCAAAAAACCTTAAAAAATTGCGGCATGATGCCGACACAGAAAGACTAACCGCTTTTGAGCTACGGATTGGACATTGAACCCAGCCTTTAAATCAAAACAGCACAGTAATGGCCTATCATTCAATACAGCATTTTTTGTGTTGTTACTGTTTGCTTCAGCCCTTCTACTTACCCAAGTGGATGCTGAAAGCGTGCGCCTGAGCAAAGCTGATATTGAAAAGTTGGGAAATAAATACGGTGCAAAAGCAAAACGTCGACTCGAAACTTGGCAGAACCTATTAACTGAATTGGCCAATGAGAGCGAAAGTCACAAGCTAGAACGTGTAAACGACTTTTTTAACCAAGTGCGATTTATCGATGACATCAAGCACTGGAAAAAGAAAGATTACTGGGCCACACCCGTAGAATTTCTGATCACCAACGGCGGTGACTGCGAAGATTTCAGCATAGCGAAATACTACACACTCAAAGAGCTGGGTGTACCTGTAGAAAAAATGAATTTAGCCTACGTTAAAGCCTTGGAGTACAACCAAGCCCACATGGTATTAACGTACTACCCCAAGCCACGTGCAACCCCTCTAGTTCTGGACAATATTAACGGTGAAATTTTGCCTGCTTCCAAGCGTACAGACCTGTTACACGTTTATAGCTTTAATGGTGATAAACTATGGCTCTCAAAAATGGGCCGTAGAACTACGTTAGTAGGAACATCAGACAGATTAAAGCCTTGGGTAAAACTACAATCTCGTATTGAAAACAATGACATTAACCTAAGGTAGGTTTAATGATGAGGAGTATCTATTATGTCACTGGTTAACCAACTTATCGCCGCGATTTTTGCGGTACTTATAGGTTTGGTTTCTGGCACCCTTTACATAATGTCAGAAAGCTCGCGCTCTGTTCTCCAGGATCAACTGGAGTCACACGCGCAAGATTCTGCTACCCATTTAGGCCTTTACCTTGCCCCTTATATGGCTGAAAACGACAGTGCGACTATCGAAACAGCCGTTAATGCAATTTTCGACAGTGGCTTCTACCAGCGTATTATTGTGACTAATGGGGATGAAGAGGTTCTGTTTGAGAAAAAGGCGCCGGAAACCATTAGCGAAGAAGTACCTGAGTGGTTTAGGTCAATGGTGCAAATAACTCCGCCATCAATGTTTAGGGAAGTCGCTCACCAATGGCAACAAGTAGGGAGAATCTACGTACAAAGTAGCGCAGGCTACGCTTACGAGAAACTATGGAAAGGTGCGCAAGATAGCATCATACTGTTTATATCTTTATCCCTCATATGCCTATTGGCTATCAGCTCACTGATTAGATACCTACTAAAACCATTACACACAGTTGAGCAGCAAGCTATCGCTCTGTCTGAAAAACGCTATCTAGAGCAAGAAAAGTTACCGGGCACACGTGAACTAAAGCGTGTAGTACAAGCAATGAACCGTATGGTTAAGCAAGTGCAGGTAATGTTCGAAGAGCAAGCTCGCAATATTGAAGAGCTACGTCGAAACGCCTATCAAGACAGCTTAACTGGCTTATCTAATCAACGCGCAACTGAAGCACAACTAGCCGAACGCCTTGATTACCGTAAAGATTTTGGTAGAGGCACTCTATTCAATATCCACCTATGCAATCTGCAAGAGACCAACCAGCAGATAGGTATGGATAAGACCAACAACTTGCTGAAACACCTAGCTAGCCACTTAGAAGATTTTGCACGTGGATCAGATCAGAGCGTACTTGGTCGTGTGACCGGCGCTGACTTCATACTGCTAGTTAATACAATCGATACCGACCAGCTGAAACTTAAACTGGAACAACTTGATCAGGAAAGCCGCAAACACCTTGCACAGCTAATGGGCCAAGATATCGAAGGCTCAATAATTAGTATCGGTAGCTGCGAATGTAACGATGAAAGTAACAGTAGCCAGCTTCTATCTGAAGCTCGCATAGCAAGTAATGAAGCCGAAAAATCCAAAGTATTATGGAAACAATTCAACACTTCAGAAAAAATCGCCGCTCAGCCGCAGCAATCCGACTGGAAACAACATGTTGCTAATGCGATTAATCAGCGCCAAATCTTTTTACAAATTCAAAGCGTATTTAGTAAAAAACCTGGTTCAATGCCGATTCAGGATGAGATCTTTGCACGTATTCTTAATCAAAATAACCAGCCAGCTTCTGCCGGCGAATTTATCAGTGTTGTAAAAGAGCTTGGTTTAATGCCCGAGATGGACAGAGCCGTAATCGAACTAGCCTTAGAGCAGCACGAGAAGATAGCCTGCCCGCTAACGATTAACTTGAGTCATGAAGCTGTAAGTAGTGAAAACTTTAGAACATGGCTTCTTGATAAGTTAAAAACGATTAGCCCAAGCGTTAAAGTTCTATTCGAGCTAGATGAAACGAGCGTATTAAATAATATTGAAGGCATTCTAGAATTCCGAAAGGCTCTAAAATCCATTGGCGCTGAATTTGGTGTCGACCATTTCGGTATTCACCCTAGCGGCTTCTCTTACCTGTACTCAATACAACCTGATTACATCAAGATTGATGGTTCACTAATTCGTAATATCGATCAGAACGATGAAGACCGCTTCTTTGTCAGCAGCCTAATCAGCGTAGCTCACAGCCTTGAGATCAAAGCCTACGCAGAACATGTAGAGAGAGAAAGTCAGTTACAGATCCTTGAAGGCCTGAATGTGGATGGTAGCCAAGGTTACCTTCACGGCACACCAAAACCCTTAAGCAAAGCTTAAGGGTTTTGTAGCAGCTTTACAGGCATAAAAAAACGGCGGTATAACCGCCGTTTTTTTGTATCTGCTGTAGAACTTACTTCCGACCAACTAGCATCTCAAGCTTTTTGCTCATCCGCTCTTCACGCTCTTGCTCTTTGCGCTTCTCTTGACGTACTTTGTTGATCTCTTTCAACTTACCTTTCGCGTGATCTGACTCTTCTTTAGTCACAACACCAGCAGGCTCACCGTTAATATCTATACGCTCAGCGCCTTCACGCAAGGAACGGTAGTAGTTCAGCGAACGAACATAACTCGCAAGGGCACGTTTGATTTTGTTTTTAGCGACTTTTTCGTCAGCAACAAGATCTTCTTGAATGCCTATTTTTAGAGGCCTAACGTTTTTACGATCAAAGGTTTTCGGATACGCTTCCATCAACTGCTGCAGAGCAGCCATATTTGCAGCACGGTTTTTGGATTTCGCCTTTGGCGTTTTGTTTACTACGTCATTCACCTGATTAGCCTCTGATTGGAAAACTTGCTTTGACTGAGTCAGATTCGCCTCCGCAGAATCTAGCATATTTTCCAATTGATCAATTAATTGCCTAGTTTTAGTACTTATCTGCTCAACATCCACAGACATCATTCACCCTTACGAATGTAATACCCGTAAAGGTCGTCTTCTACATACTGCTCAACCAACTCATGCCCTAAAAACGTACAGAACTTAGGAATGTCACGCTGAGTAGAAGGATCAGTTGCCAAAATATGCAGCACTTCCCCTGCCAGCATATCCCTAACATGATTATGCAACATCATAACAGGCTCAGGGCAGTATAGGCCCTTTGCATCAAGAATATGGTCGGCTTTGATGTCCGTCATGTTTTATCTCTTGCAGAAAGATGCATATTGTCTCAAATTACCCATGACAGCAAAAGTCATTTAATCAGTAATTAAGCAACTAAAGTCGCTTTTAAAATAAAAATAATCCATTCTATATGTGTGGAACGTAGTTTTAGATGGAGAGATCATATGATTCGAGTACTTATCGAACGACATATTGCCGATGACTTAGGCGAGCACTATGAAAAAGCTGCCCGTGAAACGCTACAATTAGCGATGCAAGCACACGGCTTCATTTCTGGCGAAGCTCTTAAAAATGCCAGTGATCCAAACCACAGGATGGTTATTGCAACCTACAGAACTCTTCAAGATTGGCAACGCTGGGCACAATCCTCAGAGCGCCAAGATATGATGGCGACTCTTAACCCAATGCTAGAAACCGAGGAAAAAGTCACCGTTTTTGAACACTAATATCTGAAACTGCCATCTTATCGCTGTATTTTTATAGCACTCTAAGGTGGCAGGTTATCTCCTCTCGATCATGGTAAAGGTGTTTAGCCGATAACTCATACGCTAAGCCTTCCTGCATAAACCTTTCAGCGATTAGATTTAAACAAGATACAACCTCTTGATAGCGCTGCTTCATTGGCAGTTTCAGATTGAAGATAGCCTCATCGCACCAACCATTGATCACCCAATCAGCCGCCATCCCGGCCGTTTTAATCGGTTTATCTACAACATCACACACCATCATATTGACAGGCTGCGCAGGTATAAATTTATAAGCATCTTCTTGAATATGGGTCACTTGCCCAGATTCCATCAACTGATCTTGCATGGGTCCGTTGTCTACTGCAGTAACAAACATACTGCGTTGAACCAACTGCCAGGTCCACCCACCCGGCGCCGCACCTAGATCGACTGCTGTAGAACCATGAGGGATTCGTTGATCCCAATCGTCACGCGGAATAAACCAATGCCACGCCTCTTCCAATTTCAACGTTGAACGACTTGGCGCTTGTTTGGGGAACTTAAGACGGGGTACACCTAGCGACCAAGGCGCAGAGTTGTTCACAGGCGCATAACCCACAAACATTTCACTGCCAGACAAAACGAACAGCAACAAACGATTACCTTTACTATTCGCTTTTTTCTTCAAACGTCCACTTTTACGTAGTTTTTGCGCCAAAGCCGAGCTGAACTTCTTCGAAAAGGTAGCCAACTCGCGACCATCTGTAGTATCAGGGTATTCTGCCCAAAGATCAGTACAATCAGGAAAATCATTAAGAATCTGTTGTAACTGCGAAATGCGGTCGTCCCGTTCTAGTTGCTGGCAATCGCCACAAACCATCCACTGCCTTACAAAAATCAAACTATTAAAATCAATTTCAGCAATAGCCCTCTCTGCATCACCTGGAGTTTGCAAATGGAACTCAACATAACCCTGACCAGACTCTAAGGTGCAGTATCCGTATAGGCCGATAGTAGAGCACTGATCAGTAATCTCCCCTGCGACCTCTTTCTCGAAGCCTGAGCGGCACTGTAGGACTAATCGATTAAAATATGTCAACTTAGCTGTTTCCCGATAATCTGAGCGATATGGTCCATATGCTGAATTTGCGTAAAACCTGAAGCCTTACGTGGCTTGATGTCATGATCACCATCCTCAAACCAATGCACATGGACAGATGCCGGCAAATTGTACTCTGTAACTTCAGGAAGTGAACCCATTGGATCTCTTTCGCCTTGAAAAATATACAAAGGCTTCGATAGATCCTTTAAATGATCAACGCGCAACGATTCTGGCTTTCCACGCGGATGAAAAGGATAACCGAATACAAATCCGGCACTTACAGCTGGATGATTAAGTAGCATTGAAGCAGCACGTCCACCCATAGATTTTCCCGCCAAATACAGGGGCTTACCATCCACTACTTGCTCTTCAATCATTTGTGTAAAGTAATCCAGCAAGTTAGGCATTCTATCTGGGGGACGTCGCTTGCCAGTTTCTCTGATGGTCTGCATATATGGAAATTCAAAACGAACAACCTGCAACCCAAGTTTAGCTAAGCGCTCCGCCATCTGTTCCATAAACTCACTGTCCATTGGCGCACCCGCACCATGTGCAAATAGCACTTTCCCCGCTTTCAAATCACCATCAATTAACATAAACAGCCCCTTAATCAGTCAAAAAATGAGTTTTACCGCTGTTTCAAAGTTGACTTGAATCAACAAACGCTGAGAAAAGCCTTACTGTGCAGCACAAAATGCGACGTTTTTTACGACAAAAAACGCCAAAATTATATCTCTTTTTAAAACAAAGGATTACAGACTATAAAAAATATTCCTTATATTTCATTAAGTTAAAAAACACCCCAACCTAAAAGTATCAAGCAAACAATACCTAGGTAGAAATTTCGCAACTGCGACAAAATGCCTCATTGAATGACCTAAACACATTGAAAATAAGGCCCTATTCCAAGATAATTGCCTGCGAAACTCAAAATTTCCATAAATAGCTTGTTGATGAGAGCCTGACATGAGCACAGCAACTGAACACCCCACCTACAATTATAAAGTGGTGCGCCAGTTCGCCATCATGACAGTAATTTGGGGTATCGTCGGTATGACCGTCGGTGTCCTAATTGCTGCACAGTTGGTTTGGCCAGCACTAAACTTTGATACAGCGTGGCTGACTTACGGTCGTCTACGTCCACTGCACACTAACGCAGTTATCTTTGCATTCGGCGGCTGTGCCCTGTTTGCAACGTCTTACTATGTAGTTCAACGCACCAGCCAACGCCGCCTGATCTCTGATGGCCTTGCAGCGTTTACATTCTGGGGCTGGCAAGCAGTTATCCTTGCAGCAGCAATTACTCTGCCGCTAGGTCTAACTTCTTCCAAAGAATATGCTGAGCTAGAATGGCCAATCGACCTGCTAATCACTATCGTGTGGGTTGCATACGCTATTGTATTCCTAGGTACTGTGAAGATGCGTAAGACATCTCACATCTACGTAGGTAACTGGTTCTACATGGCATTCATCATCACTGTAGCTGTTCTACACATCGTTAACAGCATGGCTATCCCTGTTTCTATGTGGAAGTCTTACTCCATCTACTCCGGTACTGTAGATGCGATGATCCAGTGGTGGTACGGTCATAACGCTGTAGGTTTCTTCCTGACAGCTGGCTTCCTAGGTATGATGTACTACTTCGTACCAAAACAAGCTGAACGTCCAATCTATTCTTACCGTCTATCTATCGTTCACTTCTGGGCGTTGATTGCGACATACATCTGGGCTGGTGGTCACCACCTTCACTACACAGCGCTTCCTGACTGGACTCAGTCTGTAGCGATGGTTATGTCTCTGATCCTTCTAGCTCCATCTTGGGGTGGTATGATCAACGGTATGATGACTCTATCTGGTGCTTGGCATAAGCTTCGCACGGATCCAGTTCTTCGTTTCCTTGTTGTATCTCTTTCCTTCTACGGTATGTCTACGTTCGAAGGTCCAATGATGTCTATTAAGACAGTAAACGCACTGTCTCACTACACTGACTGGACTGTTGGTCACGTACACGCTGGTGCATTGGGTTGGGTTGCAATGATCTCTATCGGTGCGGTTTACCACATGATCCCTCGCCTATTCGGTAAAGCTCAGATGTACAGCGTTGGTCTTATCAACACTCACTTCTGGCTAGCGACAGTAGGTACGGTTCTATACATCTGCGCGATGTGGGTTAACGGTATCCTACAGGGTCTAATGTGGCGCGCAGTTAACGCTGACGGTACTTTGACTTACAGCTTCGTAGAAGCACTAGAAGCTTCTCACCCTGGTTACTTTGTTCGTTGGTTGGGCGGTATGTTCTTCCTGACTGGTATGATTCTGATGGCCTACAACACTTGGCAGACTGTTCGTAAAGGCAGCACTGCACCAGAAGCTCAAGCTTCTGCACAGGCAGCTTAAGGTCATAGGAGCAGATAGAAATGATCAAACACGAAACGATAGAAAAGAACATTGGCCTGATGATTCTGCTTATCATCATCGTAATCAGCGGTGGTGGCCTAGCAGAGATCGTTCCTCTGTTCTTCCAAACTTCTACTACTAAGCCAATTGAAGGCCTACGTACTTACACTCCGCTTGAGTTTGAAGGCCGTGACATCTACATCCGTGAAGGTTGTAACACTTGTCACAGTCAGATGATCCGTCCATTCCGTGCTGAAACGGAACGCTACGGTCACTTCTCAACTGCGAATGAGCACGTTTGGGAACACCCATTCCTATGGGGTTCTAAGCGTACAGGTCCAGACCTAGCTCGTGTAGGTGGTCGTTACTCTGATGATTGGCACCGCGCTCACTTGTACAACCCTCGTGACGTTGTACCTGAGTCTAAGATGCCTTCTTACCCATGGTTGTTTGAAAACAAACTAACCGGTGCAGACACTGCTAAGAAGCTTGAAGCACAACGCGCTGTTGGTGTTCCTTTCACTGACGAGCAGATCGCTAATGCCCAGAAAGAAGTTCAGGGCAAATACGAGATCGATGCTGTTGTAGCTTACCTACAAGCACTGGGTAAAATGCATTCTGAATACACTAACAAGCGGTAGTAACGCGTGAGTTACGAAGTTTATGGCCCTTATATACCGGTAATCATGCTGATTACGTTCTTGGCGCTATTTGTTTGGGTGCTTAACCCAAAGAATAAAGACAAGTACGACGATGCAGCCAACATGCCTCTGAACGAACCTGACGAGGCAGACGAGATGAAACCGGACGATACTGAGGCCAGTGACGGGAGAATTGAAAAATGAGTGCTTTTTGGAGCGCATGGGTAGCAGTGATTACCCTAGCTGTAATTCTTGGTTGTGCTTGGCTATTGATTGCTACTCGCAAAAGTCAGCCGCACCAAGATACAACTGAAGAAACATTAGGCCATGAATTTGATGGCATTGCTGAATACGATAACCCTCTGCCAAAATGGTGGTTCCAGATGTTTATGGGCACCGTTGTTTTCGGCATTGTTTATCTTATTCTTTACCCAGGTTTAGGTAGTTTCCCAGGTCTATTGAACTGGACTTCTACTGGCCAATGGGAAGAAGAAATGGCTCACGCCGAAGAGACGTACAAGCCAATCTTTGCTAAATACGCAGCTATGTCTGCAGAAGAGCTACAGCACCCAGACAACGCACTAGGCCTAAAAATGGGTCAGCGTATGTTTGCGAACAACTGCTCTCTATGTCACGGCACAGCAGCAACAGGTGCACACGGCTTCCCTAACCTAACGGACAACGATTGGTTGTACGGTGGTGACGAGAAGACTATCAAGACATCTATTGCTAACGGTCGTAACGGCGGCATGCCACCTTGGGGCGCTGTACTAGGCGAAGAAGGCGTACGTGACGTAACTAACTACGTACTATCTCTAAGCGGTGCAGAAGCTGATGCTGAAGGCGCAGCTCGCGGTAAAGGTCAATTCCAAGCACTATGTACTGCTTGTCACGGTACTGACGGTAAAGGTCTACCTATCCTAGGTGCACCTAACCTAACTGATGACATCTGGTTGTACGGTGGTAGCTTCGAAAAAGTGGCTCACTCTATCCGTGTTGGTCGTAATGGTGTAATGCCAGCTCATAAAGACCTACTAAGCGATGAGAAGATTCACCTGATCACTGCATACGTTTACAGCCTATCTAAAAAGTAATTAGATAGTTGAACTAAAATAAAGGCGATATGATGTAGATCATGTCGCCTTTTTTTTTGAGGATCTATTATAATATTCAACTTTGCTAATACATGGTGAGCGTATTAGTTCTGATGAGTTTAACTTTCACTGGTGAGTATGTGAGCAACGATATGAATCAGATCCCGGTTCAAGATGTCACACCCAAGAGCAAGAAAAAATCCCAAGAGTACGACCTATATGCCAAACGCGAGCATATTTATGTAAAGAATTACAAAGGTATCTTTAAAACCTTACGCCAAGCCTCTAGCTTTATCATGCTATTGATGTTCTTTGGCTTCTCATGGATCACATGGGATGGCAGACAGGCCGTTCTTTTTGACCTACCCAACCGACAATTCCATGTATTTGGTAGCACCTTCTGGCCACAAGACTTTATGTTACTGTCTTGGCTATTGATTATTCTTGCCTTTGCCCTGTTCTTCTTTACCGTGTTTGCCGGTCGATTATGGTGTGGTTACGCTTGCCCACAATTCGTTTGGACTTGGATCTATATCTGGATAGAGAACTTCACCGAAGGTGATCGCAACAAGCGAATGAAGCTGGATAAATCTAAAGGCTGGAGCAAAGAAAAATTACTTAGAAAAAGCGCAAAACACTTCCTATGGGTCGCTTTCTCTATTATTTCCGCTATCGCGTTTGTTGGTTACTTCACTCCGATTCGCGAGCTTATCCCAAGCATCTTTAGTTTTGAACTAGGCCCTTGGGAGATGTGGTGGTTAGGCTTCCTTGCCGTAGCCACTTATGGCAACGCTGGCTGGTTACGTGAGCAGGTATGTATCTATATGTGCCCTTACGCTCGTTTCCAATCAGTTATGTTCGACCAAGACACACTGATTATTTCTTACGATGAAAAACGCGGTGAAAGCCGAGGAAAACGTAAAAAAGGCTCTGACTATAAAGCCGAAGGCTTAGGCGACTGTATTGATTGCTATAACTGTGTTTATGTTTGCCCGGTTGGCATCGATATCCGCGACGGTCTGCAGTATGAGTGTGTAGCCTGCGGCGCTTGCGTTGATGCCTGCGACGACATTATGGAACGCGTCGGTTACGAAAAAGGCCTTGTACGCTACACAACTGAACATCAGCTCGAAGGCAATAAAACGCATATTATGCGTCCTAAACTGATCGGTTACTTTGTTGTCCTATGTGCTATGTGTGTTGTTTTTGCCTACACAGTCTACAGCCGTATCCCGCTCGAAGTTGACATATTACGAGACCGTGGACAGCTATATAACGAAGTCACTTCAGGCGTCATCGAGAACGTATATACACTGAAACTTGCCAATAAAGAGCAAGTTGATCATAGCTACACTATTTCAGTCACTGGCCTTGAAGGCCTTGAATATATTGGTAAGTCAGAAGTCACTATTAAAGCTGGCGAACTGATCGATTTACCAATTAGATTGAATATCAAGAAAAAATACCTAAGCAAAGCCAATAACAATATCACCTTCAAAGTAATGGCAACGGACAATTCCGATATCCTAATTGAAGAGGAAAACCGCTTTATTGGTCCTGCACCTAAGCGCTAGGTCAAAAGAAGGGTCGATAAGAAGAAATTCTAGGCCCCTTCTTTTAGAAATAAGGTAGAATAGCTGTCGGTCTGAAACTGGGTGTTCCAGTTTTGGATACGACAGTTTTTTTTTGGGTATTGATACATGAGTGACAGCGACAACAACATCCCCGGCCCATGGTACAAACAACCTTGGCTTTGGTTTATTTTATCACCAATTATTGCCGTAGTTTTTTACGGAACTTTTTACCTTTACCTATCCATCGTTACACATGACGGTTTGGTTAAAGATGACTACTACAAAGTAGCCCGCGGCCATTTTGTAGATAAAAGTCAGTCTCAAGAAGCGATCGACCTTGGCGTTAGTGGACAGTTAAATCTCGATAATACAACTGGCGACCTAATGCTGAAATTTAAGAGCAAAGGCGATTACCTTCCAGAGTTCCTTAACCTCAGTATCATTCACCCTACTCACCAGCAATACGATCAGAGTATTCTGCTTAAGCAAGTTCCTGGCACTGAAGCCTATACAGGCAGCTTAAAGAGCCTGCTACAAGGTAAGCGTTATCTGATCCTGAAGGATGAAGCCCGCAACTGGAACCTCCGTGCAGAGGCACATCCACCATACGATCAGAATACAATTGAGTTTAAACCTGCCCACGAACAATGAGCAGCAATATTAACTCAGTAAAGTCTGCTGACTGTTACCACTGCGGCCTTACTATCCCCCCGGGTAGTAACTACAGCGCTGTAATTAACGGTGAAAGTAGAGATATGTGTTGTCCAGGCTGCCAAGCAGTCGCACAGACTATTGTAGATAGTGGCTTGGACAATTATTACAAACATCGTACTGAAGCAGCCTACTCGCCGGAGCTTAACACTAAGGACCTTCCGGAAACACTGCTTCTTGAGCTTGAGCTTTACGACGACGAAAATGTGCAAAGTAATTTCGTCAAAGTTAATGAATCTAGCTCCGAAGCCACACTGGTTATCGAAGGTATTACCTGTGCAGCTTGCGTATGGTTACTCGATCACCACATCAGTAATATCGAGGGCGTAAGTAAAGCTAAGGTCAACCTGACCAACCACCGCGCTCGTATTACTTGGGATAAATCCCAAGCAAAACTCAGCAAAATCATGGCTGAGATTTACCGAATTGGTTATCAAGCACACCCTTACCACCCTGACAAAGAAGAGCAGCTCTTAGAGCAGGAACGTAAACGTGCAACTCGGCGCTTAGGTGTTGCCGGCATCGGCATGATGCAGACAATGATGTTTGCTATCGCGCTTTATGGCGGTGCTCTACAAGGCATGGAAGATAAGTATGTCAGCTTTATCCGCTGGGCTAGCTTAGTGATTGCGACTCCAGTAATCCTTTACTCTGCGCGACCTTTCTTTATCGCTGCGCTAAGGGATCTTAAAACTCGACACTTAACCATGGACTTCCCTGTTTCCATCGCGATAGGGGGAGCTTATTTAGCCAGTGTTTGGGCTACCTTCACGAATAGTGGCGAGGTCTATTACGACTCCGTTACTATGTTTACTTTCTTCCTGTTAATTGGCCGCTATCTTGAAATGCAGGCCCGTCATAGAACAGGTAAAGCAGGTAACGCTCTCCTAAACTTACTACCGGCTAGTGCTATCAAATTAGTCGATGGTGAAGAGCAATTAGTACCTGCACAAGAACTGAAGTTAGACGATATTGTTTTGGTCAAACCGGGTCATACGATTCCAGCTGATGGCATCATCATTGCCGGTAGCAGCTCAGTTGATGAAGCCGCGCTAACGGGTGAATACCTACCTATTCGTAAAGATATCGATGACAAGGTTGTTGGCGGCACAATTAACGTTGAAAACCCGATCACGATTAAAATTACTCAGGTGGGTGACGAAACCAAACTATCAGCCATTGTTCGTCTGCTAGATCGTGCTCAAGAAGATAAACCTAAAGTTGCTCAGATTGCCGATAAAGTGGCTAGCTACTTTGTAGCGGCTGTCTTAGTCACCGCAACAGTAGTAGCGACAGGTTGGTATTTCGTTGAGCCTGCTCATGCATTCTGGATTACCCTATCGGTATTGGTAGTGACTTGTCCTTGTGCCCTATCATTGGCCACTCCGACAGCACTTACGGCTGCCACAGGCACACTGCGTCAAAACGGCTTATTAATCACCCGAGGCCATGTTCTGGAAAGTCTTTCGACTGCAACTCATGTTGTTTTCGACAAAACAGGTACGCTCACCGAGGGTAATCTAAGTCTTCAGGAAGTAGTTCCTCTAGCAGGCCATGATCAAGATGCCTGTACTAAGTTTGCTGCTGCGTTAGAGAAGCACAGTGAACATCCAATTGCACAAGCGTTCCATGATCAGCACGGTGATCTAGTAGCAACCGAGATCAAAGCAACTTTAGGTCAAGGCATCGAAGGTGTGATCGATAATCAAAGGTACCGTATCGGTAAACCTGATTACGCGAGCGAGATCCTAACGCAAAGTCAGCCATCGCTACCTGAAACAAGTGGGCAGTGGCTACTACTGTGTAATGAGACTCAAGCGCTAGCCTGGTTCCGACTGAATGACCAGATTCGCCGTGAAGCGAAACAGACGATTGAGATCCTTCACTCGATGGGGCTTAACTGTCAGATGCTGACGGGCGATAACTCTTCAGCGGTAGCGGAAGTAGCAAGCCAATTAGGGATAGATACCGCTATCTCTGGCGTATCACCTTCAGAGAAGCTTGCTCATGTTAATAAGCTTCAAGAAGAAGGCGCTCATGTAATTATGGTGGGTGACGGTATCAACGACATCCCTGTACTTGCAGGCGCACAAACTTCTATCGCTATGGGCGGTGCTTCTGACCTTGCTAAAACCAATGCTGATGGCGTACTGATCAGCCACGATTTATTACGCCTAGCGGATGGTATTTTGCTCGCGAGAAAGACTCAAAGAATCATTAAACAGAACTTAGCTTGGTCACTTTGCTATAACCTAAGCGCTTTACCATTGGCTGCCTTTGGCTTCATTGCTCCCTATATGGCAGCGATCGGTATGTCGGCAAGTTCATTGGTCGTAGTCGGTAATGCGATGCGCCTGAACAAATTAACCCGAGGTTCTATCCATTCCCATGACAGAGATCAGGGTACTCAGTCGGCTAAGCCTGACGCGGTTATGCAAAATCAGGTAGAATAAGCACATTTGAAAAATAGGGTTATGTAGTTTCAATGGATATAATTTTCCTGCTGATCCCCATTGCCATCTTGTTAATCGGCTTTGCTATCTGGGCTTTCTTCTGGAACGTTAACAACGGCCAGTACGACGATCTAGACAGCCCTGCACATAGCATTCTCTATGATGATGACGAAGATCTGATTCCGGATGATGCAAAAGTAAAACCGACTGACAAAGGCAATGACTGAAGCACTCGTCATACCTACAGCATTCTTATTAGGTTTGCTTGGCGGTACGCATTGTCTGGGTATGTGCGGTGGCATAGCTGCCACCGTCTCCCTTAGCTCCCCTAAGGGCGGTCAAGGCTTCCTACTTCTACTCGGCTATAACTCTGGGCGTATTATTAGCTATGCAACTGCAGGCGCAATTTTAGGTAGCCTAAGTTGGTTGTTAACCGATCCTGTACTGCAACTCGTACTTCGCAGCTTTGCCGGATTGATGCTGATCTTCATGGGGCTATACATTGCCCAATGGTGGAAAGGTTTAACCCACTTAGAAAGAGCAGGCGGCGTACTCTGGAAGCAGATAAGTCCCGTTGCGAGTAAGCTTCTACCGGTTAGAAATATCGGACAAGCAATCATGCTTGGTGGCCTATGGGGTTGGCTGCCATGCGGTTTGGTTTATAGCACTTTAATTTGGGCTTCAGCAGCATCCGACTGGCTGACCAGTGCACAATTGATGGCGGCCTTTGGCGTAGGCACTTTGCCAGCCATGCTGTTAACCGGTGTACTGGCCCAACAAGTTAAACAAATTCTTCAGAAACGCCTGACTCAACACATTTCGGGCGCAATCATTATTGGAATGGGCTTATACAGCATCCCATGGCTGGGAATATTCCAACAATAACTGAACACATTTTTCGCAAGAAACTGATTACAGAGGAACACAAACGTGGATAACAATCTGATTAAATGGGATCTGGACTTGATTAAACGATACGACCTATCGGGTCCTCGTTATACATCCTACCCTACTGCTGTTCAGTTTGACCCAGAGTTGTCTCCTAGTGATCTGGTAGCAACTGGACAAAACTCTGCGGACATCAATGATCCGCTTTCTCTGTATGTCCACATCCCATTTTGTGCACATGTTTGCTACTACTGCGCATGTAATAAAGTGATCACGCGTAACCGCAAAAAAGCACAGCCTTATCTAGATACTCTTTACAAAGAGATGGCTCAGCTATCCAAGTGGTACAGTAATGACCGCAAAGTTACTCAGCTGCATTGGGGTGGCGGCACACCAACATTTATCAGCCACGAGCAGATGGTTGAGCTTATGGGAGAAATGCGCAAAAACTTCAACCTTCTTGAAGACGATAGCGGTGATTACTCCATCGAAATTGATCCTCGTGAAGCGAGCCTTGAAACAATCAAAGTTCTGCGTGAGATTGGCTTTAACCGTATTAGTCTGGGTCTACAGGATATCGATCCAAAAGTTCAGGAAGCAGTTAACCGCGTTCAGTCAGTAGAACAAACAGCAGCGATTCTAGAAGAAGCTCGCAGATTAGGTTTCCGTTCCCTGAACCTGGACTTGATCTACGGACTTCCTTACCAAACGTTCGAAGGCTTTAACGCAACCCTAGATACCGTGATCGAGATGAATCCTGATCGTCTTTCAGTATTCAACTACGCTCACCTTCCAGACCGTTTCCGTCCGCAACGTCATATCCAGGAAGAAACGCTACCAAGTCCAGAGACTAAGCTAGCGATTCTAGAATCTACGATCAA
Organism: Neptuniibacter sp. QD57_21; assembly: GCF_047778075.1. GTDB lineage: Bacteria > Pseudomonadota > Gammaproteobacteria > Pseudomonadales > Balneatricaceae > Neptuniibacter. Next base: position 2,395,480 of record NZ_CP180549.1, read on the forward strand.
TAAGCTGCTTGATGCTGGTTATGTTTATATTGGTATGGACCACTTCGCTAAGCCTGATGACGAGCTAGCCATTGCTCAACGTACCGGTAAATTGCATCGTAATTTCCAAGGCTACACAACTCACTCAGAGTGCGACCTTGTCGCTATGGGTGTTTCATCAATCAGCCAAATCGGCTCTGTTTATTATCAAAATGAGCACGATATGCCGTATTACAGTGCTGCCGTTGATGGTAACGCTCATGCAATTAAGCGCGGCGTCAGTCTTACACAAGATGACATCATCCGTCGCCACGTTATCACACAACTCATCTGCCACTTTGAGCTGGACAAAACTGCGGTTGAATCTAAATTTGATATTGCTTTCGATGACTATTTCGCCAGTTCTATTGCTGAACTAGAAGCGTTTACTAAAGATGGCTTAATCAGCATGAATGATAAAGAGATTGTGGTCTCTCCTGCTGGTCGCTTATTGATTCGTCGTATATGTATGGCATTTGACGCATATATACCAAAAGACCAGAGCTCACAGCGTTTCTCGAAGATTATTTAACTTTCCGTATTTACGGAAATATTACATAATCAGTGGGTAGCCATTCGATATAACCACGACAGGACCGCACTATGAGTGATAACAAGGCAACTGACGGAAAACTACGTAGTCTACAGCAGGTAAGCTGCAACACTTGTAGTCTGAGCTCTTTATGTCTGCCCGTATCTCTGGATATGACAGAGATGGAACGCCTGGACAACATTATCGACAAAAGCCGCCCACTTAAAAAAGGCGAGCACCTTTTCCACCAAGGCGAAGAGTTTGCGAGTGTTTACGCCATCCGCGTGGGCACCGTAAAAACTTACACAATCACAAATGAAGGAGAAGAGCAGATCACGGGGTTCTACTTCCCGGGTGAACTGGTTGGTATGAGCGGTTTTGATAACAACGAATACCCTGTATCCGCGAAGATCCTTGAAACCACAACAGTTTGTGAAATTCCTTTCGAACGCTTAGACGAGCTTTCCGGCCAATTACCTGAATTACGCCGCCAACTGCTTCGTACGATGAGTAAAGAGATTCGTGAAGAGCAACAGATGATGCTTCTCTTATCGAAAAAGAATGCTGAAGAACGTGTTGCAACATTCCTTGTAAAATTGTCTATGCGATTTAAAGCACGCGGTTATTCTGAAACAAGTTTCCGTTTATCGATGTCGCGCAACGAGATCGGTAACTATTTAGGTCTTGCTGTTGAAACCGTAAGCCGTATTTTTACCCGCTTCCAGAAGTCCGAACTATTACAAGTTGAAGGTAAAGAGGTTCATATCCAGGATCTGGATAAACTTTACGAACTATCTGGCGAGTGTCCTGCTAAGGACGCTGAAGAACCTGTAACTGCTCAATGTGGCAAAGGTACTTGCAGTTAGCCCCTACAAATAAAAAAGCACCGATTGCTTACGCAACCGGTGCTTATTTAGTCGCACAATTAAGTAGCCATCTCAATGTGTAACCCAACGCATTTATTAAAGCTTTTGCTGCGCAATAAAACATTGAGCTGTGTCAAAACCTGCTGTTTCTAAGGAGTTCTTCATGTCATATGACGAATGTTATGTGAAATCCGTAATTCGTACGATCCCAGACTGGCCGGAGCCAGGCGTTCAATTCCGCGATATCACTCCACTATTTAAAGATCCTAAAGCGCTTCGCATGATCTCTGATGCCTTTATCCAGCGCTACATTGATAGTGACATCACGCACATTGCGAGTATTGATGCCCGCGGCTTCTTAATCAGCTCTATCATGTCTTACCACCTAAATATCCCTTTGGTTCTCGTCCGGAAAAAAGGCAAACTTCCGGGTGAAACCATCCATCAGGAATATCAGCTTGAATATGGTACTGCGGCTGTAGAGATGCAGACTGATGCAGTAAAGGAAGGCGATCGAGTTTTAGTATTTGATGACCTGATTGCTACAGGAGGCACTATCTTAGCAGCGTGCAGTCTGATCAAAGAACTTGGTGCCGAAGTATCCGAAGCAGCAGCACTAATCGATCTGCCTGACCTACAAGGTTCTAGCAAGATCCAAGATGCAGGCGTACCTGTACATACCCTGCTTGCTTACGCAGGTATCTAGAAATACCTGCGCACAAGTCTGACGGCAGCACACTCTAATCGCTGCCGTCAATTTTTTCTCCTTCATATCCCACCAGCTAATTTTTAACCTCTCTTTTATTTCAGACAAATATAGATTTTCTCTTCCATCGAGTACAAATCTTGCCTACCATGCTCTGCCAATTTTTTCGTTTCCTGGAGCTGCTATGTGGTTTAAAAATGTAATTTTCTATCGCCTAACCGAAGCATTTGAATACACTCAAGAGCAGCTACAAGAAAAACTAATTGAGCACGCTTTTCATCCATGTAAAAGCCAAGAGCTAAGCCGTTATGGCTGGGTATCGCCATGTCACTTATTGGATGATGTTCACGCGCATCAGGTACACGGCATGTTTATGCTAGCTGCACGCAAGGAAGAAAAGATCCTTCCCGGCGCCGTTATTAAAGAAGCCGTAGGTGAAAAAGTTGCGGTAATCGAGCATGAACAAGCACGCAAAGTGTACAAGAAAGAACGCGACCAACTGAAAGACGAAGTGATTCTTGATCTATTGCCTCGGGCCTTCAGTAAATTCCAGCAGACCACCGCTCTGATCAACCCAGCTGCAGGTTGGATTGCAGTTGATTCTTCTAGCCATAAACGCGCAGAAGAGCTACTAAGCCACCTTCGTGGCACTTTAGGCAGCCTGCCAATCACACTGCCTGATGTAAACCAATCTCCTTCTGCAGTTATGTCTCATTGGTTAGAGCAACACGACAGCATTCCACAGGGCTTTGAAGTATTAGATGAGTGTGAGCTACGTGATAACGTCTTAGAAGGCGGCGTCATTCGCATTAAAGGCCAACAACTGGAAGATGAAGAGTTTGTCGCCCACCTAGAAGCAGGCAAGCGTGTCGTGAAACTTGCTCTAGAATGGGATGAACAGCTCAAGATTACTCTACAGGAAGATCTGTCCATTAAACGTCTGAAACTGAGCGAGCAGCTACAGGAGAAAATGGCAGACGAAGCAGCTGAAGATGAGATCGCTCAATTCGATGCAGATATGGTTCAAATGGGCCTAGAGTTCAACAAGCTATTCCCTGCCCTAATTGAAGCCTTTGGCGGTGAAGCACAACGCCCTTAATTATTGGCTAACTGTCCAAGCTTAAATTATAACTCTGCACGACTAGTGGTAAGGTTATAAATTAAGCTTTCATCGCAAATATGGGCAGATTAAATGGATTACGCACCGGAATACACAAAGCGCGAGAAGATAAAGCTCATTGCCCTGTTTATGGGTTTAAGTGCAATTCTCATCGCCGCTGGCGAGCTTTGGCTATTCCCATCTATCACCCGCCTTGCGGAACAGCCTCACTGTTACAACTTGTTTGGCCTAAACGGGGCTGATTATCTTTGGCACCTTTTACTGATTGGAATGCCTATTTCGATCTTCCTAATCCTAGCCGTAACAATGCTCCCCATGGCGATCAAAGGGTTAATACAAGCCCAATTCCCACCTAAGGGCTACAAAGTATTTAAACCGACACCTATTCGCAAAGGGATGAGTGGGCAGTTAATGGCAGGCCTCTTAATGTTCGTAATTTTTTCTCCCCTGCTTATTGCAATATATGGAGCCAATAATTTAGATAAGATGCCTGAAGTAGAAACTCCTCAAGACTCCAGCGAGCTTTGCTTCAATACACCAAACGAAACCTCTACTAATCATTAAGCCCCTATAAATTTAACGTTTATATACTTCTAAATAAGCATATTTACTAGAACCAAAAACTGATTTAATAATCATTATCACTTGCATTATCAACGTAAGGAATAACATAACAATGAATATTAAAACTCTAAGTGCGGGCCTAGCTCTAGCAGTTTGCGCAAATTTTGCTAGCGCTGCTGATCATACTGTCATGATGAAAAACTCAGGTCCTGACGGCTCCATGGTTTTTGAGCCTGCCATTTTAAATGTAGAAGTAGGTGATACCGTTACATTCCAACCGACAGACCCAGGCCATAACTCGGAATCAATTAGTAACCTAATCCCTGCGGGTTCGACAGGCTGGAAAGGCAAAATGATGAAAGAAGTTTCTTTCACAGTCGATAAAGAAGGTGTGTACGTATACAAATGCCGTCCACACGCAATGATGGCAATGGTTGGTGTTGTTGTAGCAGGTAAACCAACAAACCTAGAAGAAGTAAAAACCAACGCGGCTGAATTGAGCGCCACGTTCGTGATGAATAAAGATCGCTTAACGAATTACCTAAACCAAATTAAATAAGCACCTTAATTCTCAGATAGTAGGGGGATTGAATTAAATCTCCCTACTATTCCAAATAATAATCCCCCACCGTAGTCAGCCCTAAGCTTGTCCATGCTTGCATACCACCTCGATAGTAATTCAACTTATCCTCAGGGTATTCTAACTCCAGCAACGCCCAAATAAATGTAGGGGTTTGACCACACCAATAACCGTTACAAAACGCAGCAAGTGTTTTTGCCTGACTGAAATCCCAAACACCATCATTTTTTATTGCACCAAGCTCTTCCAACGTCTCCGAAATAGTTTCAGGGTCTTTGAGAAGTGTATAGGGAATATTGGTACTGCCCGGTATAGTCAAACGGTAATGCCAGCCCTCGGTACGAGTATCAACAATTAAAATAGAGCTATCTGTTTGAGCTTGCTGCAGATACTCAATAAATTCTCTTTCTCCAATAGTCTCCACTTCATATGGCTCAAATGGAAACATGGCCTGCGGTGTGCCGCGTGAGGTCGTGAGATACAGTTCATGGATAGTATTATCAGGCTCTTGGTTGCGCTTAATCTCAACAGGCTCCCCTTCATGCTCAACCACAAAGGAGAAAAGTTCTGGGGTAATCATCACCCTATTACTCTGTTCAGCAACGAGATACGGCGATATCAATAAAATCGACCACACCGTAATAGATCGCTTAAATCGACTAAGCATCGTAAAACCTCAACTCTTATAGGTCAGATACAAAAAAGGAGCCTTAGGCTCCTTAGTAATATCAATTTATTGCAGAAATAAACAGGGTGTTATTTCATATCCAACAGCATATCGATCGAATATTTAGACGCATCAGCATCTAAAGAAAGCGTCTCACATTCAACCAAAAACTTATTCTCACGCTCTTTACTATCGCTATAACCAAACTCGTTACCATCTAAGCTTTGCAGTTGCAGCGTAGCTTTATGATAGAATGCTAGAACAATCGCTGCCGTAGCATCACCTTCTTTCAGACGCTCTTCCCAACGATGACGATGGTTTTGAATCTTTAACGCCTGCTTTTTTAAGTTCCAGCCATAACGGAGCTCATCAAAATACGGCTTTTTCGCTACTTGGGTAAAGATAAAAATCGAGATAGCTAAACCGATTAGCACCCCAGTTAAGTTAACCATCATATTCTCGCCTTCAGCATTACCATAGTAATGACGTAATACGGCACTTAATCCTAAACCTATCACCGCAAAAATCAGACTAAAAACGATACCTACCTTGCGCTGCTTTTGCTTATAAACAACTTTATCAATTTCTCTAAGTTCCACGAACGTACCCTATAACACTAGTTAACCTGTAGATTACCTTACAGGCGTAATATGAACCGAATTAACTTGCAGTCAAAATCTGCCAGTGTAAACTTATCGCCTCGATTTTAAAGGCCCTTTCTACCACAATCTGATGTATTCCGTAAAAGAGATTTTCTATAGCTTACAAGGTGAAGGTGCGCAAAGTGGACGTGCATCAATTTTTTGTCGTTTTTCTGGCTGTAATCTTTGGTCAGGACGCGAACAAGACCGTGAAAAAGCTATCTGCGATTTTTGCGATACTGACTTTATCGGTACCGATGGGCAGAATGGTGGCAAGTTCGCGACCGCAGCTGAACTTTGCCAGTTTCTCAAAAGTTTCTGGCCCGAGCAGAACAACGAAAAACCTTACATCATCTTCACTGGTGGAGAACCTGCTCTGCAACTCGACCAAACCTTAGTGGATGAATGCCACGCGAACAGTTTTGAAATTGCCATCGAAACCAATGGCACGAAGCCACTACCCAACAATATCGATTGGATCTGTGTTAGCCCTAAAGCCGATGCCGAAGTAATTATCACCCAAGGCGATGAGCTTAAATTGGTTTACCCACAACCTTTAGCGCAACCAGACCAGTTCGAACAATTTAGTTTCACTCACTTCTATCTACAGCCGATGGACGGCCCTGCACGTTCAATCTACACAAAAGAAGTGATCGACTATTGCTTAGCCCATCCACAATGGAAGCTAAGCTTACAGAACCATAAAGTTCTAGGCATAGACTAATCCTCTATAACTGAACGCTAATTTTCGAACTTTATGCCTTAATACGGATAGATTCACTAAACCCAAATTACATCGACTCAAAAACAAATATTTAGACCAAAGTCTAAACCCATTAATGAGCGCTCAATCACGCCTTTTAATGTGGAAAAACACAACTCCCTTAAAATATAGGGCCTTGCAACGGCTACTCACATTAGCTGTGGATAACTTTGTGAATTAAGACTTTAAAACGTCATGAAACGCCCATAAATCAAGGCGACTCAATAAACTGATCAATTTTTAACCAGTTTATTTTTATCCTTTTAAAATCAATATGTTATATAAGTCAACATAACAATATTAAATATTTTTGTTGTTTATAGCACCAGTTTAGTGCGCCTATTTGCCCCACAGTGAACAACATTTTTCTGTAATAAAACAGAACACCGGCTACAGCCTAGTATTGACGGTAACCATCAAGGCAAATTCAAACAAGCTAATTACACCAAATATGGACTTAACCATATCAATTGCTCGGTAAAAAAATCCCCTCAACAAGACTTGTAATCCCCAAGATAGATCATATTTTTTAAGCTCTAACCTGCTAGGCTTTACATCAATGATCTAAACCAAGCTCCTACCTACGCTATGCAAAGAACAGAACAAGAAAACAAGGCTGCAAACAAAGTGACCTGGATCGGTGCTGTAGTAAACGCCGTACTTGGTTTCCTTAAGATCATTTTTGGGCTGCTCTTCCATTCAGCCGCCCTAATCGCAGACGGTATCCACTCCCTTTCCGATCTGATTACAGATGTGATGGTCGTACTGATTTTAAAAATATCGGCTAAAGGCCCCGATGAAGATCACCCATGGGGGCATGGGCATTTTGAAGCATTAGGAACTGTAATTCTTGGCAGTATCCTCATTGCTATCGCAGGGGCAATGGCTTACGACAGTACATTAAACCTGATTGAAACCTCTGAGCTGCTACTGCCAGAATGGCCAGTTCTGGTAATCGCAGCACTATCCATCGCAGCCAAAGAGTGGATCTATCGCTATACACTTCAGATAGGTAAACAGATCGATTCGGCTCTTTTAATTGCTAACGCTTGGCATAGTCGAACCGATGCCCTCTCTTCTATTGTTGTATTTATTGGTGTCGCTGGCGCTATGGCTGGTTTTCTTTGGTTAGATGCTGTCGCTGCACTGATTGTCGCCGTTATGGTTGCGAAGATCGGTTGGGATTTAAGTTGGAGTAATCTAAAACAGCTACTAGGCACTTCCATTCCCAAAGAAGATATCGACCGTTATAAAGAACAAATTCTATCGATTGAAGGCATTATAAACGTCCATAGTTTCAAAACCCGTACTATGGGCAATAAACATGTCATGGAGCTTCATATTCAAGTTGCGCCTCATTTGAGCGCTTCTGAAGGACACTATATTGGCAACAAAGCTTGTCAGCGTCTGCAGAGCAATAAGGAGATAGGGCATATTATCTTCCACATCGATACTTATGATGACGAAGACCTCGATATCCTTGCACCGGAAACGGCATTGCCTTCAAGGGGGGAAATCACCTTATCGATAGATCATTTTTTTAACTCTATTTGCCAAGAAGCAGTACCATATCAACTCTCTCTTTATTATTATGGCCGCCATATTGATATAGAAATATTATTAAGCCTTGAGCAACTCCAGCTTTTACGTCAAAACGGCCACGATGAAGAAACACTAATATCTGGACTTAAAGCAGTATTGAATCAAACACCCATTCCATGGCTTGGAACTATTTACCTAGCAGGCGGCATTAAGCAATGACAGAGTTTTACCCTAAACAGCCTTACCTCAGCCATGAAATTGAGATTAAACACAGCCGTTTTATTACTCATGTCGCTCACACACCGGATCTAGAGAGTTCTAGAAACTTTATTGCCGAGATACAACAGCAACACCCTAAAGCGAACCATAATTGTTGGGCATATATCGCTGGTACCCGGAGTTACCTTCAGTGCTGGAACAGCAGTGATGATGGCGAACCTAAAGGTACGGCTGGTAAACCAATGCTAAACGTACTAGAACACAGTGACCTATGTGAAATTACCGTCGTGGTAACACGATATTTTGGCGGGATAAAGCTTGGTGCAGGTGGGCTTGTTAGAGCATATAGCCAAGCAGTACAAGAAGCTCTCAAAGTATTACCAATAGAGGAACGCATCCCTCTATTTCCTTTTGACCTATATCTGCCCCATCACCTTGTAGGCGATATTGAGCTGTTATTAAATCAAGATCAAATCAATATCCTTGATCGACAATGGAGTGAAGAGCTACATATTCAAGGTGAAGCCAGCGCGGTAGCATTAGACCAGCTTAAACAACAACTGACATCACTTAAGCATCTAACTCGTTACAAAGACCCTGAAACCCGTTGGTAAACGCAGTTATTAAAATAGATGTCTTTATTTCTCCTAATTTCTCCTAATTTCTCCTAATTTATCAATTAGATAAGTAATAATCGTGTAAAATAGTAGCCCTATTTCTTTGTAAATAACATCAATCTTATAATCAACCACTAAGTACTTAACACCAAAGTACACAAGCATTCCCAACCAATTAACAAATAAAAAAATTTAAAATTTTGCTACGGAATTTCTTGAAGATTTAATAACCTCTGCCGATACTAGTTTCAAAGGATATAGGCCTCAGTAAGGGATTTTTTCTTCCTCAGCGGTTCCCAAATTCAAACAGTTGTTTTAAAGTTACTGAGTTGCCGATCAAAATATAAATTGTACTGATTATTATTTACAATTTTTATGTAGTAGCGTTCGTTCAACCAGATAAAGCGATAGGGGAAGTATGAAGTTCGCTGAAAATAACAATCAAGCTGCCGAGTACCTTCGTCAGGCAGTGCCTTTAATGGTTAAGCATAATATACCGCCTAACCCGCTTAATTATGCTCTGTGGTATACCTACGTTAGTGATCGTGTACCTGAGCTAAATGTGCAACTTGATAAGACCCTAACGACATACGGAACCTGTCCTACCATGCTCAGTGAACAACTGTTCCGTGAGCACATGATCAGAGATGAAATTAATGGCGCTGAGGACATACAGGCCAACCTGATCAGCCTTATTAACGACCTTCACGAACATGCCGGCAACGCTGCCGAAAAAACTGAGAATTTCAGTAATGTTCTTGAAGAGAGTTTAGAAGCACTTCACCAACAAGAAGATGGTGAAGCTAGCCTACCTATTGAATCAATAATTCACGCCCTTTCCGACCACACAAAATCGGTCAGTGAAACTGCGCGCCAATTCCAAGAAAGGATGAATGAAGCTCAGGCGGAAATTCAATCACTGAAAGAAGAGCTAAACAAGACCCGTCAAGATGCAAGAGTTGACCCTCTCACCAATCTATTCAACCGCCGCGCATTTGATGCAGAGATAAGTCAATTAGTGGGTGTGAATGATCCAAGTTTAGTGCACTCCTTCGTTCTTGTTGATATCGATCACTTTAAGCGTTTTAACGACACTTATGGTCACCTCATGGGCGATAAAGTGTTGCAGTATGTAGGTAAACTATTAAAAGAAGTTTGCCCAGAACCCATGTTGCCAGTTCGTTTTGGTGGAGAAGAGTTTGCAGTATTAATGCCTCAAACCGATCAAGAAACGGCAGCAGAGCTTGCGGAACAAGTACGTCAAAAAATTCAAGCGATCCGCATTAAGCAGAAAAAGTCTGGTGAAATTATCAGCTCTATAACTGCGTCGTTTGGTGTTTCCCAACTCACCGTTGGCGAAACCTCTGAGCAATTGATTGAACGTACCGATAAAGCGCTTTACCAAGCAAAAGATAGCGGCCGTAACCAGGTTGTTATCTCCTCGTAAGATTTGAGTACACCTCATTCGCTGGAAAAAGGAAAGTAGGGGCTACGTTGTAGCTCCGAACCTCCCAGCCCTATCAATTACCTACCAATTCCTAATTCTGCATTTTGATTCGCTGAGTTTTAGCTGCTTTTCCAATAATTCCGCTGCAAAAACCAAAATCAATGACAGCTCAAAAGCATTTTAGCCTTATGCACAATTAGAAAAATAGCAATCAACATCAAATTTCTACAAAAGCTTAGTAAATTTAGATTAAACAAAATTACATATGTACAATTCAGTCATTTTAAAACTGTATAATTTTATACCTTCGCTTTATCTCAGCCCCGCAGTTGTATAGCATATTCCGCATATTCCTAAGCTGAGTTAGTCTTGGATACGCCTTAATGAAGTCTAAGATTTTATTTTTCTTATCTTGTTTTTACTTCACCTCAGTTCAAGCAGAAGACAGGATTCACATATTTGCAGCCACCTCTTTAACAGCACCACTAGAAGAACTGTCCGCAAACTTCAGAGATAAACACCTGCACTCTCCCTCTCTGACCTTTGCCTCTTCCTCTGTACTGGCACGACAAATTACCCAAGGCGCCCCAGCTCATCTCTATATTGCAGCTAATCAACGCTGGATGGATTACGTAGAGAATCAAGGTGCCCTTAGAACTAATACTCGTAAGGCCTTAATCAGTAACAGACTGGTAATTGTTGGAAACAAAAATCACGTAATTGCCCCGTTCCAATTTTCCGAAGCAATCAAAATTGATCAAATAATTGATCGACATGCACGTATCGCTATTGGCGACACTAATCATGTTCCTGTGGGTATCTATGCAAAAGAGGCTTTGCAATCTGCCGACCTTTGGCAAGAGTGGCAAAGCTATTTTGCCCCCACCAACAGTGCGCGATCAGCATTGGCTCTGACTGAACGAGGTGAGACACCGATGGGGATTCATTACAAAACCGATATTGTAGATAAACCTCAGCTCAATATACTCAGTGAGATCCCAGAATCGATGCATAGCCCAATCATCTATGAGGTTGCTAAAATTGAGGGTAAGGATACCGCTAGTACCTCATTATTTTATGAATTTCTATTTAGCGAAGAGGCAAGCAACGTTTTCAAACGCTATGGTTTCAAAACACTGCAAGATAAATAATCCATGTTTATAACAGAATACGAGTGGGCCGCCCTATTACTGAGTTTGAAAGTTTCACTCACATCTGTTCTGTTTAGCTTGCCCGTTGCTATTGGTGTAGCTTGGATTCTCGCGCGAAAAAAATTCCCTGGTAAGACCTTATTAGATGGCATTGTTCATCTACCTTTAGTACTTCCACCTGTCGTTATTGGTTATCTTTTACTAATTGGTTTTGGCCGCCAAGGCTGGCTTGGCAAACCACTTTATGAGCTAACAGGACTGAGTTTCAGCTTCAGCTGGCAAGGTGCGGCATTGGCCGCTGCCGTCGTTGCATTCCCGCTGATGGTGAGAGCTATAAGGCAAGGCTTTGAAGCAGTGAATCCGAAGCTTGAATATGCAGCAAGAACCTTAGGTTCTTCACCCACCAAAGTATTTTTCACCATCACTCTGCCATTAACACTGCCCGGTATTTTAACGGGGATCATTCTGGGCTTTGCCCGTTCGCTGGGTGAGTTTGGCGCGACCATTACTTTTGTCTCCAATATTCCTGAAATTACGCGTACGATCCCTCTAGCAATGTACTCCTTTATTGAAACGCCAGGTGCGGAAGTCCAAGCAGCTCGATTATGTGCCATAGCAATATTCATAGCCTTAGCGTCCCTCTTAGCTTCTGAATGGCTAACACGAAAAGCCAAGCAGAAACTTGGAGGCACACATGCTTAAAGTTGCCTTAGATACCCAATTGGGTGATCTCAAAATGGAATGTGACTTTGAACTGCCTCGCAGTGGTGTGACCGTAATTTTTGGGCGATCAGGCGCTGGTAAAACCAGTCTGATTAACTATATCTCGGGCTTAATAAAACCCCATAAAGGCCGTATATCTTTAAACGGGCGTGACCTTACCAATACCGAAACCAAACGCTTTTTACCGCCAGAGAAACGAAGTATCGGCTATGTATTCCAAGAAGCCCTCCTTTTTCCGCACTACAGTGTTCAAGGTAATCTCCTGTACGGCTCGGAATACACTCCAGAAGATGAGAAATTCCAAAGCGTAGTTGAGATGCTAGATATTCAAGCGCTGCTGCAACGCTTGCCTAATACCTTGTCTGGCGGTGAGAAACAGCGTGTGGCAATCGGGCGAGCCCTACTTTCCGATCCAGGCTTACTGTTGATGGATGAACCCTTAGCCTCACTCGATCTACCACGAAAGAAAGAACTATTACCCTACTTAGCAAAACTAGCGAAAGAGGTTGAGTTACCCATTCTGTATGTAACTCATAGCCTAGAAGAGATTATCCAGCTAGCTGATTACTTGGTTTTGCTAGAACAAGGGAAGATTCTGCAGTTTGGTAACGTTGAAGAAGTTTGGTCATCAGAACAGATGCGCCCATGGCTATCCGGTGATACCCGCAGCTCTCTATTCAACGCAACCCTAGACCATCATCACCCTAAGCATGCAATGTCCTGCTTGAACATATCCCACAGTACTCAGCTGTGGATGCGAGCCTTAGATATTCCTCCAGGCACACCCTTACGTGTACGTATTAAAGCTAACGATGTGTCTTTATCTAAAGAGCAACCTCAGCAGACCAGTATTCGTAACATACTACCAGCTACAATCATGCAGATTGATGAAGAGTCGTCGCATCAGGTAGAGGTGGTTCTGAATATAGGAGGCTGCAAGCTATGGTCACATATAACGTGTTGGGCGTTAACGGAACTTAATCTCCAAGTCGGAGACAAAGTATATGCTCAAATCAAAGGTATTAGTGTAACCCAAGAAGATTGGTCTGGACTGTGACGGATTAATTTGTAACGATCACTCAACATTGAAAGCTAATATTAATTTTATTGTCTTCTAAAATTTGTGTGTAATGGACCGATGACTACAACAAAGCGCACCATAATCCACTACTTGATCGCAATGACGCTGTTCTCTATCTACGGTGTTCAAGTCTGTCCATTCTTAGATTCTCTTACCACTGCGCAGTTGCTATTACCCATCTTAGTCACCTTTATTATTCAAGGCAGCCTTAGGTACCTGCTTGAAGGTCAAATTCAAAAACAACCGCTTAAAACCAAGGTAAGCTTCCAGTTCAAAGTCGATCTTGGTTTATTTGTCGGCTGCTCTATACTACTGAGCCTATTCAATACACTGATATATGAGTTCCCATTAGAAAGCGCAGGTAAGGTGCTAGTCGGCATGGGAGTGCTTGGTTATCTGATCTCTTGTGATCTCGCCCTATTCAAAGAGCACCAACTCGCCCAATGTTTACAAGCTCAAAAAGAACATTTGGAGCCTGATAGTTCTCCTTATCCGCTCACTAAAAAATTCACTTGGTTTGCAACGATCTGTGCTATCTCAGTAATCGGTGTTGTGTTCTTAGTAATCAATAAAGATTTGGAGTGGCTGATCCACACGGGCGACAGTATTCCACTAGAAACCTCACAGCGCTATATCCTGACGGAGATAGTGTTTGTCGTCGGTGTAGTCATGGCATATATCTTAACGATCATTTTAGGCTACGCGCGTAACCTCAAGTTCTTTATTCAAGCGGAAAACAGTACGCTCGAACAGGTATCCCTAGGCGAGTTAAATACAGAAGTGCCGGTTACCACCAATGATGAATTTGGTTTGATGGCACTACATACCAACCAAATGATCAGCTCACTTGCACAACGGACACGCGAGCTAAACGTGACACGTGATGCCAGTATCTTAGGTTTAGCCAGTTTGGCCGAAACCCGCGATAACGAAACCGGCGGGCATATTTTACGTACCCAAAACTATGTACGCGCTTTAGCCATTAAGCTACGCCAAAACCCGAAACATGCTGATTACCTGACGTCAGAAACAATCGAACTCCTGTACAAATCAGCACCACTACACGATGTTGGTAAAGTCGGTATTCCAGATAGTATTCTGTTGAAACCAGGTAAGCTGACAGACGAAGAGTTCGGCATTATGAAGCAGCATCCGCAAATCGGTGCAGATGCTTTAGAAGTTGCTGAGAACCAATTGGGTAGTAACTCTTTCTTAAGGATTGCTCGTGAAATTAGCTTAACCCATCACGAAAAATGGGATGGTAGAGGTTACCCGAACGGCCTACAGGGCGAAGATATCCCGCTGTCAGGTCGCCTAATGGCCGTAGCTGATGTCTATGACGCCCTTATCTCTAAACGCGTCTACAAACCTGCATTCAGTCACGAAAAGGCTAGAGATATTATCGTTGAAGGTAAAGACAATCACTTTGATCCAGAAGTGGTCGAAGCCTTCTTAGCCTTAGAAACCGAGTTTAAAGAGATTGCCGCACAATATAGCGATGAGAATACCGTTGCCGCATAAGCCTTAATAAGCTTATGCGTGTAACGAAAACTGCTTGTGTTGTTGATCCCACAACCATAGGTTATCGTCCGTAATCTCTACTCCACCTCGCCATAACCCGTAATGATTCCCTTGCTGCCAGTGACGCATCCCTTGAAGTGCCTCTGCACCTGCTGCGGTGAGCGAATAAACTTCCGGCTCACCTTCGGTCACACTCACGTAGGGTTCTTCCGCCCCGATCAAGCGATCCAACTCATGTTTAACCGATAAGTCACCCATAAAAGGATCCACTTCTAATCGCTGTAGATGATGGAAAATTCGCTGAAAAGTTGCCGGGCCTGATAGTATTTCGTAATAACGACTTTGCGCTGTCACACCTTTTGGCAGTCTGCCGTGCTGTTCCAGCAAAGCTAGATGTACTTCTAATGCAGGAAGCTCATCCGGCGCTTTTAAAAGGGTCAGAAGAAGATAGGTCTGAGTTAAAGTTAAACCCGTTTCTAAAGCCGGAAACTCGCAGCAAAAGCGTCTTAATGCCTTTTGCATATAGAGCCAACCTTCTACTGGTTCAGCTGCATATTCGGCTAATCGTTCAGGGCTAGCAGAGGTTAAAGCAGACCAGATATCAGCTGCTAACTTGAGTTGCTCTAGGCTAAGTGGCTCTCGCTCTGGATAGAGGCCAACCAACATATCCGGAGTGAGATTGCCGAAGCCATGAAAGAAAGGAACTTCGGGGTGATCATCAATACAGATAATGGAGAGCTTTGGTAATTGATCCAAGCGCGAATATAGATGCTGACAGACATCTAATAGCTGCAATTGATCGTACAGATCATGTTCGAACCAGAGAACGATTTCATCAAATTCTGCGACACGCGCTAAGACCTGATCACGCTCGGTAAAATCCTTGGTGACAAGCATTTTCGGTTCATCAATATCCAAATCGCTGTTAACTAACAACTCAGTCAGAAAACTGATCCGCGCCTCACGGTTTAACGCAGGTTGGCTTAAAACAGGGCCGTCATGTAACAGGTCCCGCCAACATAATACTTCGCCATCAATGCCTTCTGCTTCCTGCAGCATATCCCCGGCGCAATCGCCATTTGTGATATGTAACTTCACTCTCTACTCCTTGAATGATTAATCAGAACTCCACGAACTGATTTACAGCATAAGCGATTTTAACCTTTAACGTTAGGCTTCTGGGATAACCGCTAATAGATCTGTCACCGCCAAATCGATACCTTTTTGGCTCAGCATCGTACTCACCTGCCCGCGGTGATGGGTTTGATGATTAAAGAAATGCTGCAACAGATAGCCAAAACGCTTTTCAAACTTATTACCCTGCATATTGCAGTAAACCAAGGAGTGGTTCAGATCATACACTTCGATCTCATCGCATAATTCGACAATGGCACGATCAAGCAAGTAACGCGCATCCCGCAGTTCTTCAAAATCGGAATAAACTACCGTGCTTAGTTTGGCGGGGCGCTCCATCGCTCTTACTTCTTCTAAACTTTTGTAATTTGATGGATGATCGGCAAAACGTTTTAACCAGATAATATCGCCCACCAATATATGGTTAAGCGTAGCTAAAATAGACCCAAAAAAAGCTCCCTGATCTTTACTAACTTCTCCCTCTTCAAGCTCGCTTGCGGCTTCGTAGATACTTTCATTCATCCATTGGTTATAACGAGCCATCAGCTCAAACTGGTCTTTCAGTGTCATAGTTCCTCCTTAGAATTCATCCATTTAAACAGCAAAAGATGACAACTTATAGAAACCTTACAAATAAAAGGTAGAATGCTGTTTTTTCTTTCTAGGTTAACTCTATGCTTAGCGTTTTAGTGATTGGTTACGTCTGGCCCGAACCCAACTCTTCTGCAGCTGGTAGCCATATGCTGTCACTGTTACGCCTGTACAAGCAGCAAGGGTGGAACGTTACATTTGCCAGCCCTGCACAAACCACAGAGCATATGATCAACCTAGATGATGAAGGCATCGCGCACTGCAATATCCAACTTAACAGTGACTGCTTTGATCAGTTCGTCAGTGACCTTAATCCCGATATTGTGATGTTCGACCGTTTTATGATGGAAGAACAGTTTGGTTGGCGAGTGGAAAAAAACTGCCCTAATGCCCTACGCATTTTGGATACTGAAGATCTGCAATGTCTGCGTAATGCTCGTCATCAAGCCGTTAAGCAAAACCGCGAGATGACGCTAACAGATCTATACTCAGACATTGCCAAACGAGAGATCGCAGCAATCTATCGTTCCGACCTTTCGTTAATCATCTCCGATTACGAAATAGAGCTTTTAAAAAACCAGTTCTCGGTACCAGAGCAACAGTTCCATCATCTGCCTTTTATGCTTGATCTGGATAAGCTGCCACATCAGGTTCCATGCTTTGAAGAGCGCGCTCACTTTATGATGATTGGAAACTTCCGCCATGCGCCTAATTGGGATTCTGTGCTGGAGATGCAAAGACTGTGGCCGCAGATACGCCAGCGCCTAAAAGAACGCGGCGAAACTGATGCTGAGCTGCATATATGGGGATCTTACCCACCACCTAAAGCCACAGCGTTAAACAACCCTAAAACCGGTTTCCTTATCAAAGGCTGGGCAGAAGATGCCTACGATACATTTAAATCAGCCCGCGTTTGCCTAGCCCCGCTACGTTTTGGCGCTGGTATAAAAGGTAAGTTACTGGATGCGATGGTCTGCGGTACGCCAAGCATAACGACGTCTATAGGTAGTGAAGGAATGCTGTCTGATCCTAGCCAATGGCCGGGAAGCATTGCTGACAACGATGACGCCTTTATCGAAGCTGCAGTAGAGCTATATCTAGATCAGCAAGCATGGCTACGCACTCAGCAAAATAATAAAGCACTGCTAAAAAATAGGTACGATGGTAACCAAACAGGGCCTGCTCTGATTTCACGTATCAAAGCACTGCTGGAAAACCTAGAGCAACATCGCCTACAAAATTTCACTGGGGCCATGCTGAATCATCACAGTCTCAAAAGCACCCAATATATGTCCCAATGGATCACGGCTAAAAATAAGCTGGAAAGCACGCTAGAAAACCAAGAAAAGTCATAAACCTGTCACAGTGCTGCTTTACTCTGCTAAGATTTTTTAGATGAGAACAGGACAGAATATGGACAAGGTTTGGGAAGTCTTTTGGCGATTCCTACTTTTAGGCTGCACCAGCTTTGGTGGCCCTGCTGCACATATTGGCTACTTTCAAAAAACCTTTGTACAAGAGAAGAAATGGATCGATCAGGATTCCTACGCAAGGTTAGTTGCCCTTAGCCAATTTCTACCGGGTCCAGGATCAAGCCAAGTGGGTTTTGCACTTGGTCTAAGACAAGCAGGCCTTTACGGCGGCATTGCTGCTTTCCTTGGCTTCACGCTGCCCTCTTTTCTCATTCTCTATCTGCTTGCCACAACTGATACTCAAAACAGCGGTAGTTTTCTAACCGGTGCCGTTCATGGCCTCAAACTCTTAGCCGTTGTCGTCGTTGCTGATGCAACGCTGAGCATGCAACGTAATTTCTGCAAAGAAAACCAATCCCTCAGCATTGCTATCTTCACCGCTGCAGTTCTTCTAATAGCACCGTCATTGTGGACGCAAATGGCTGTACTGCTTATGGCAGCGGGTGTAGGTATCTATCTGAAAAAATCGGAACTGACTTCAACTGATAAAGAATCAGAAGAAGAAATTAACAAAACAGAACAACCGGCAAAACTGCCGTTAATCATCTTCGGCCTACTGTTTATTCTGATGCCTCTATTTGCCCTTGTTTCTGACTGGGCAGCCCTGTTTAACGCGTTTTACCAAGCAGGCAGTTTAGTATTTGGTGGCGGCCATGTTGTCTTGCCACTTCTGCAACAAACCCTTGGCGAAGCAGTAGATCCAGACCGTTTTGTCGTCGGTTATGCTGCAGCTCAAGCGATCCCCGGCCCGATGTTTACCCTTGCAACTTTCCTTGGTGCGGATATGCAGAGTAATGCAGCACTTCTGGGTGCTATCGTTGCAACACTCGCTGTTTTTCTACCGGGTTTTTTACTGGTACTGAGCTTACAAGGTGCATGGGAGTCATTAGCGGCGAAACCTAAAATTGCAGGTGCCGTTTGGGGTATCAATGCAGCCGTTGTAGGTTTGCTGCTTTCGGCTTTGTATCAACCAGTCTTTGTCACCAGCGTAACTTCTGGATTAGATATGGCATTGGTGATTATTGGCTTCTTTACCTTACAAAAATTTAAGCCGCCGATACTGGCGCTAGTCGCAGGGTTTGCAATGGCTGGATGGGCTTTCTTCTAACTAGCATCTTTGTAAACAAAAGATTATTCGATATAAGGCTGGCTTTTAGAGGGTAAAGCTCAGCCTAAATCAAAATTGTTTCTCCACCTCAAGTTCGTATGTCATAAATTTACTTCCCATAAGCTCGCTCTCGTATACATTTTTCGACAACTTCTTTAAAAATTTATACTCAGGTCGCGTATGCAGAAAATGAATAAAGATCGTTTTGTGACCCAGCTCTTTAGCCCAGCGCATGATTTCACGAAATATCTGTTTTCCTATACCCCAAAAGCTATCGTCGATGACGATAGCTATCTCATATTTGCCTTCTTCCAACTGAATGCCACACCATCCTGCTAGCGTGTTCTTAACTTTAATCGCTCTAACCCTGCAACCCTCAGTAGCATCAACCTTAATTTTGCCCTGAATCCAATCAGTCACCATCTCAAGATCAAACAGCTCATGAGCAATAAGATGCTCCCGCGTCGATCGCTTATTTAACACCGGCAAAAACTCTAGCGGCTCAATCTCGGTGAATTTGACGTATTCCAAATAATGCATATGACCTTCATTTTTCAACCAACTCGCTGGAGCTGAAACATCTTAATCTTTCGCGAAGTTAGATGAGGCTCTTCGATAATTATGTGTAATACAGTTTAGTTACAAAAAAGCCGATGTATTGAACATCGGCTTTTGGTTTTCCGTAGAGGGGAAAATTAGTTTGAGCTTGGCTCACGCATAGTGACAAACTCTTCAGCAGCGGTTGGATGGATCCCAATCGTGCTATCGAATACCTCTTTCGTGGCGCCGGCTTTAAGAGCGATACCAATACCTTGAATGATTTCACCGGCATCTGGACCAACCATGTGAACACCCAATACTTTACGGCTATCAGCATCCACCAGCATCTTCATAAAGGTACGTTCTTCACTGCCGCTGATAGTATGTTTCATCGCACGGAACTCAGATTTGTACACTTCGATGTTGTCGTATTGCTCACGCGCTTGCTCTTCGCTTAAGCCTACTGTGCCGATATTAGGCTGGCAGAACACAGCAGTTGGGATTAGATCGTAATCTACTTTCTGGTTTGCACCTGCATATAAGTTACGAACCAGAGCCATACCTTCTGCAAGCGCAACCGGCGTTAGCTGAACACGATCGATTACATCACCTACAGCGTAAACAGATGGCACATTAGTCTGGAACTCATCGTTAACCACGATAGCGCCATTTTTGCCTTGTTCGATGCCCAGCGCTTCAAGACCCAAGCCCTGAACCTTAGGGTTACGACCCGTTGCATACATGATCTGATCTGCTTCGATTACAGAACCATCAGTCATGGTCGCAAGCAGGGAACCATCCGCTTGTTTCTCGATTGCTTCAATATTGTTGTTGAACTGCAGATCCACACCTTTCTTCGCTACCTCTTTGGCAGTGAATTCACGAATCTCGTTATCAAAACCACGTAGGAACAGATCACCACGGTAAGCCAAGGTTGTTTTCGCGCCTAGGCCTGCAAAGATACCGGCAAACTCAACGGCGATATAACCACCGCCTACAATCAGAGCGCGCTTAGGAAACTCTTCTAAGTAGAACACTTCATTAGAACTGATAATGTGCTCTTTCCCCGGAATATCCGGAATGTTCGGCCAACCACCTACAGCAACCAGAATGCGCTCAGCAGTATATTGCTGATCACCTACAGCGACTGTGTGCGCATCCACCAAAGTAGCGCGACCGTTAATTAGCTCACAACCTGAGTTCACCAATAGGTTCTGGTAGATGCCGTTTAGACGCTCAATCTCTTTGGTTTTATTGTCACGAAGGGTCGGCCAATCAAACTCCATACCTTTATGAGTAAGACCAAAACCAGCCGCTTCTTCAAAGCTTTCTGCGTAGTGAGATGCGTATACAAATAGCTTTTTAGGTACACAACCTACGTTTACACAAGTGCCGCCAAGGTGGCGATCTTCTGCAATGGCAACTTTAACACCCATGCCTGCTGCCATACGTGCCGCACGTACACCGCCTGAACCCGCACCAATTACAAATAGATCAAAATCGTATTCCGCCACAATCGGCTCCTTTTCTTGTGTCAATCTTCAATGTGCTCACTGTACTGAAACCTGTATATGAAGGCCAATAAAGAAAGTTAAACACCCCAATAGAATTTACTAATTCATTATGAGTATCCATCCGGCTAAATGTTCACTAAAATCCATTTTTTATTTTTGTTCAGGATTGCGGCCTTATGAAACTGATTTGCTTTAACGTTAACGGACTACGTTCCCGCCTTCACCAGCTACAAGCGGTTATCGATAAGTATCAGCCAGACGTTATTGGCCTGCAGGAAACCAAGGTTCATGACGAAGCCTTCCCAATGGCAGATGTTGAAGCGATGGGTTACCACGTAGAGATCCACGGTCAAAAAGGTCACTACGGTGTTTGTCTGATCTCCAAAAAGCCATTGAGCAATGTACAGAAAGGCTTTTTAACTGATGAAGAAAACGCTCAGCGCCGCATGATCATGGGTGACTACGAAACTGACGAAGGTAACGTAGTAACAGTATTGAATGGCTACTTCCCTCAAGGTGAGAACATTGAGCATGAAGTTAAATTCCCAGCCAAGCGTAAGTACTATGCCGATCTACAGAGCCACTTAGAAACAAACTACACACCTGATCAGAACATTGTGGTGATGGGCGATCTAAACATCTCACCAGAAGATAAAGATATCGGTATTGGTGAACCAAACCGTAAGCGTTGGTTAAAAACGGGTAAAGCCAGCTTCCAACCTGAAGAGCGTGAATGGTATGGCAAGCTAACCGGTTGGGGCTTAACTGATTGCTTCCGTCATCAGAACCCAGATGAAGCTCAGGTATTCAGTTGGTTTGATTACCGCTCACGTGGTTTCGATGCTGAGCCAAAGCGCGGCCTGCGTATAGACGGTATTTTGCTAACAGCACCACTGCTAGAGAAATGCACTGACTCAGGCGTGGATTACGAAATCCGCGGTATGGAAAAACCATCCGACCATGCGCCAATCTGGGCAGAGCTAAGCGTTTAAATCAGATTTTTACAGGGCTGGCTTACAGAGCAAAAGTAAGTGGCCCTGTTTAAGGTAGATCAAAATACTTAGCATCCATCTCACAAAATTCTACCAAGGCATCATGAGCAAGTTGACCATTCGGATGCGACATTCTTAATAAGCGCTTCACCCGTTCATCCAGATGTTGGTAAGAACTTTTATCTCCCGTTCCTAAAAACCTAAAGCCCATCTGCCAACGGGAAAACTCCCGCTCTGCTAAATTGTCATTGGTGTAGATGATATCCATATCTCTATGGCGCGTATCTGCTCTGATATCTGCCGCGATCTGCTTTATGGACGCTTCCGGCCCTTCTAACACCTGAAAAAATAGCGGAGGATCAAATAGCAACAAACCTGTTAACTCCAAGCGTTTATTTTTGGTTCGAGCCTGATTCATTAGCTCCCTTAAGCCCTCTAAGGAAAACTCATTGGCCTGATGACTGATATAAACAAACTGATGCAGCATCCATAACCTCAGCGACGCAGTTAATTCCTGATAAAATCAGGCTAGCTCAAGAGCAATCTTCTGTTAGCGACTTCTGTTAGAATAGCTCATCACTTTATCTTCCACCTTGAGTTATCACTTCAATATGTCGTTTTCTGCGCTCGGTCTATCTGATTTCCTGCTATCTGCACTGTCTGATTTAGGCTATGAACAACCTACGCCTATTCAGCAACAATCGATCCCGGTCACCCTAGAGGGAAAAGATGTTTTAGCTGCTGCAGAAACAGGCTCTGGTAAAACCGCTGCATTTACACTACCGATTTTACAAAGCTTAGCGACATCCTTACCGCCGCGAAATAACTTAGTTACCGCATTGGTATTAGTACCTACGCGTGAACTGGCAGTACAGGTGGAAGAAGCGATCCGTCAGTACGGCCGTAACTTCCCAAGGAAGCTTAAATCTCTGGCGATTTACGGTGGCGTATCCATCAATGCACAAATGCAGGCGATGCGTGGTGGTGCAGATATTGTGGTTGCAACACCTGGGCGACTAATCGATCTATTCGAGCGTAATGCCGTTGATCTACGTAACGTCAGCACACTGGTACTTGATGAAGCTGATCGCATGTTAGATCTAGGCTTTGCTGATGAACTGGATGACATCCTGGATGAACTACCAGAACAGCGCCAAAACTTGCTGTTCTCCGCGACCTTCCCAAAAGGCGTACAGGAACTCACCGACGATTTTCTGGATAACCCAGTCAAAATTAAGATTGAGCAAGAGAGCACAATCCCAGAACAGTTAGTACAACGTGCAATTGAGGTCGACCACAACAACCGCACTATGTTGTTAAAGCACCTGCTGAAACAGCAAAACTGGTCACAAGTCCTGATCTTTGTTGCCAGTAAGCGTACCGCAAACAATGTCGAGATGAAGTTATACCGCTCCGGCATTCAAGCGAAAACTCTGCATGGCGATCTAACGCAGAAAGAGCGTAACCAAGCGCTACAAGAGTTTAAATCAGGTGAATGTAAAATTCTGATTGCGACAGACCTAGCAGCTCGTGGTATTGATATTCCAAACCTACCTTGCGTACTTAACTACGACCTGCCTCGTGCCCCTGCCGATTACGTTCACCGTATTGGCCGTACTGCCCGTGCAGGTGAGATCGGCGAAGCGATCTCCTTTGTCGATCACGAAGGTGACGCGCACTTTAAACTGATCGAAAAGCGCACTCAGCAAAAGATACCCCGCGAGCAAGTCGAAGGCTTTGAACGATCGAAAGAAATACCAGCCGAAGTTCAGGCTAAAAAAGGTAAAGCACCGGTTAAAGGCAAGCGTAAGAGCAAGAAAGACAAACTACGTGAAGCGGCAGCCGCTGCAGAGAAAGGCAGTGTAAATCCGTGGAAGGGTAGAAGCTAAGGTAAAAGTTACAGCGGTATACGTTAGAGCTTGTTCAGCTAAAATCAGATTAGAAAATAAAAGCCCCCATAAGGGGGGCTTAAGCAATGATTTTATATAATTATTTCACATTGAAAGACCCAGCACACTGCGGCTCTATAAGGTATTCATTGCTATCCCCTGAAACCATCTCTACAAAATAGTTACCAGAAGCTGAGTGATTTCGAGTTGACAAATTAAATTGCCAATTGCCGTCAACGTATGCAAACTGATTACCCTCGAACGAGTTACCTGGTGAGAGAGTTTCCACATCAACTGCACTTTCGGTTGAAGCTGAAGAATAGTATTTCACTGAAATAACTGGAGGGGTACTAACATCAGCATCAGTGACCTCAAAACCATCAGCGTCAATTAATACCGCTTTATACGGTAGCGCTCTGTTCTTTTTAACAGAAACACTTTTATCCATAGGGGAATCAAATCCCACACAAGCAAGCTTGTCAGCAGAAGTGGCTGTTACCTCGACTTTATCAAACGAAAATCGCCTGTCACCTGTGAGACTTATAGCTTTAAGGTTATCAAAACCACTTAGAAGATAAGAATTGAATGATGCACTAGTGAGATTGACGGTTGCTTCAACCACTTTATCTAGATTTTCATCGTACCCAATGATTCTTACATTGGAAGTTTCTCTCCTATATGCCGTAGCAAGAGATAATCCAGTTAACGTAAAAACAGCATTGAGATCTTCTGGAGAGATTATTGCAGTAGCTTTTACGGTTGCCGACCAATTAAGAGTTAAGAAACTAGGTGCCTTGTCATCACCTAGACTAGCATTGTATTGCAGACCGCCCGTTTGGTGTCCCGCTTTCACACAAGCTTCGACAGTACCAAAAGAATCACACCGTTTTACTGCAGTAACGAACCCCTGCTCTAACACATTATTATAAACTGTACCTGTAGGAACAGCTTCGTAATCAAGTACGACTGCCTGAACAGTTAGAGGAAGCGAAACAGCAAGAAGAGGTATTAATTTTTTACACAAACTTGAACTATTCATATCACAACATCCCATGTAACTAATTGTTTTGTGCAGACCAGCCGTCTATTGACTGCTTACCAAACAGACCTGTGACTTTCCGTCCTTGCCTCACGACAAGTTTGGCGACAGTAAGAACCTAACAAAAATTATAAATATGATTCTTGATTACACTGCAATTTAGTACACTTATTGATCAATACAATATTATTATTTAGAGAATTAGAATATTCATTCAAATAATTAAACGATCTTAAAAAAACAGTGTCATTAACACGGTGCTAAGGGTCACCATAACCAACCCAAATACTCGTAATAAACTATCGATTAAACTCTACTAACCACACCATCATTTTTTGCCATTGAGCTGGCAAAATCGGTGAAGCGATCTCTTTTGTCGATCACGAAGGTGACGCACACTTTAAACTGATCGAAAAGCGCACTCAGCAACAGATACCCCGCGAGCAAATCGAGGGCTTTGAACGATCGAAAGAGATACCAGCCGAAGTACTGGCTAAAAAAGGTAAAGCGCCGGTTAAAGGTAAGCGTAAGAGCAAGAAAGACAAACTACGTGAAGCGGCAGCCGCTGCAGAGAAAGGCAGTGTAAATCCGTGGAAGGGTAGAAGCTAAGGTTATTTAAGGATCAGGGCTGAAGCGGCTAGGTTCAGCTCTTCTAATCAAGATCTCTAAGATAGAAATCAGTGAGTCTGGATATCCTCATCCACTTTCGAACATAAATCGTCGGCATACTGCTCAAGCGCCGTCTCGTACATCTCTTTCCAAGAACTAAAGCTAGTATGGGTTTTAATTACCCTATCCAGCTGCTCATTTTTAGTATCAGGGTAAAGTGCTGACTTCATTTTGCATTTATGCAGCATTTGCCATAGATTAGTGAAGCAGCTATTTCTAGACACAAAAGCCCTAGGAAATAGCCTTTCAAGCTCGCCATCATCTAGATACCCATCTTCAATTCTAGTCATCGCAAACATCCTTATCTTCCAAATAATACACACACAAAGTGTAGGCTTAACTTACTAATTTGTGCCATAAAACTTAGGTACTCGCCCAAAAGGCTTAAAAATATAAATATACTGCAGTAAAAATCTGGGTTGAATCGGTTTAGTTCAGCGCTATCAAAACCATATAAATCCCCATGCATAACATATATTAAATTACATATATATATGATTTTCCGTATATAATCTAAACTCTCTTTCTTACCAACAAGATTAGGTTTAGCTTTATGGGTATATTCGAACGTTTCCTCACCCTTTGGGTAGGTGTCTGCATTCTGGCGGGTGTTGTACTGGGAAATCTTATCCCAACCTTCTTTGAGCAGATCGCAGCACTAGAATTTGCTCATGTAAATCTGGTGGTAGCGGTGTTTATCTGGGTGATGATCTATCCAATGATGGTCCAGATCGACTTCACCGCGTTAAAAGATGTTGGTAAACGACCAAAAGGGATCGCGCTGACGCTGGTGGTAAATTGGCTGATTAAACCCTTCTCTATGGCGCTCTTAGGTTGGCTGTTTTTCCGCATTCTATTTGCAGATCTAGTCGATCCAGAAAGCGCCAGTGAATATATCGCAGGGATGATCCTACTGGGCGTCGCACCGTGTACCGCGATGGTGTTTGTCTGGAGCCAACTGACCAAAGGCGATCCTAACTACACCTTAGTTCAGGTATCAGTAAATGATGTCATTATGGTGTTTGCTTTTGCACCGATTACCGCCTTTCTTCTGGGTGTGAGTGATATCAGTGTGCCATGGGATACCCTGCTGCTATCGGTTGTGCTGTACGTATTGTTACCGCTTATCGCCGGCATCTGGACACGACATAAACTGGAGAAAGCAGATAATGGCCAGCGCCTAGAATCCTTATTAGCTACGCTAAAGCCTTGGTCGATTCTCGGCCTACTTGCGACTGTAGTTCTTTTATTTGGTTTCCAAGCAGAAAAGATCGTTAATCAGCCGCAATCGATTCTGCTGATTGCAATCCCACTACTCATCCAAACCTACGGTATTTTTGCGCTGGCCTACTTTGCCGCGAAGTGGATGAAGCTCCCGCACAACATCGCTGCTCCAGCTTGTATGATCAGCACCTCTAACTTCTTTGAGTTAGCGGTGGCCGTGGCGATCTCACTATTTGGTCTTCATTCCGGTGCAGCACTGGCTACTGTTGTGGGAGTATTGGTGGAAGTGCCGGTGATGTTGTCGCTAGTGGCGTTTGCGAATAGAACTAGGCATTGGTTTCCATCGTAACAGCGGCTAGAAACAGCCTAAAAAGCTAAGTACGGCAATACACAAAACCACCACTTTCTACACTTTTCAAACAAATCTATCTCTGCCAGTATGGAATCAACTAAGGAGATAGGTTAACCCGCCTTAATGGATTATTGAGAATGATTCGTATAAATGATCATTTTCTAGTTTTGATGTAGGTACACCGCAGTTTGTCGCTTTTCTGTAAAACTCCGATTTCATAAATCCATAATTAAATATTTAACTTCCATGGGTTAAGGACTACTTCTAAAGAATTTTAATTTGGAAATATACGACAAAATGCTTGTCGTATATTTAGCTGTTAGGACAGTAAAACACATGCTAGGCGATTCAATGATTCCATGGTTCAACCTCTTTAATCAGATAATTTTCTATTCAGAGAAAGGTGAATGGGTCAACATCAATGAGTTCACCAACACTTTTTACCAGCAGTCATTAAAGCTCGAAGGAGTCCCAATCCAAAAGGGTGATGGAAGAGACGAAGAGCTTACCAATGCAGTAATCGAAAAAGCAGCAGCATTCTGCGAACTTGGCTTACTCGATCGTAATCGTGGTCTAAATCCTCCTCGCTTGGAGTACCGAATTTCCCCCAAAGGCAAAAAGTTTGGAGAGCTTGGCCGCACCAAGTTTGGGAGGTTTCGTCAGAAGCTCTTTTTTTTCACCAAGACTTTACAGCAACTGCTAAAAAAGCGTCTCTGGCCCATAGTTGCCATTGGCGCCTTTTTCATGGCCATCGTTAATGCAGTCAAATTCTATTCTCTAGCATTAACATGGGGCGAAGAAATAGCATTTCAGATCGCCTCTTTAATCGTATTGGTTGTGCTAGCCGTTTTATTTTTTACAAGAAATGAAAGTTAACCTTCAAGACGTTAAGGCAATTCGTTAAGGCCGTTAAGGGTTCAAAGCCCCTTTAATTCTAGGATGCTTCCAAGTAATTCGGTCAGTCCAGCTTACAATAAGTTATAATATAACTTTTCTTGTCAGCATTAAGGCTCTACCCATGTCATTTAAATTTTTCTACACCGACTACTCTACTGATAAGCATATACGCTCGGATGAGGCTGTATCTGAAACCATAGAGAATGTGATTGAGCATATGCAGAGTATGCTGAAGGAGCCAGATAACTTTATCGGGTTGATTGATGAGAACAATCTGATGTTGCAGTTTATGGTTGAGGATGATGGCTCGATTCTGGTGGATGTACCAATGCATGAGCGCAAAGGTTCGTTTACTAAACATGCTGACCTAAACGAGTCGATTGAGATTGTGCGCAGTCTGAATGATGAGATTGTGTGGGAAGAGATCGACGGACTTCAGTTTAAAAACTGGTAATTTCAGTGCATAAACCGTTCTGCCTTCCCTTTTCTTAATACCCTTGATTCGGTGTTTTATTTCCTAGAATAAAGCATTGATCATAAAAAGGCCGCTATGATAGCGGCCTTAGAAACATTAAGAGATTATCTACCTCCTAATAACCTCTTTATATCTCTGTTAAGAGGTAAAACGAAGTCATGGGAACTCAACACAATATTATCAACCGTTCTCACTAGGCGAGCATTCACATAAAGGTTTTCGCCACCTATAGCGTATGTACCAAGAAGAACAGCCTGAGCATCATGCTGTTGAGAGATATTTTGAAGCTGGCGAGACAACATAAACTCACCTGCACGTTGCTTGATAAACAAACTATCACGCATTTTCACTTCAATGACTTTGTAGCCTCTCTTCGTAAGGCCAGCTGAGATCACTTCAGCAGCCATTCGCCCGAAGGTAGATGAAGAGGACAGATTATCAATATTCGCAAAGCTTGCTGTCATAATTGCTTGGTCTTTAGATAAAGGCGAAAGCAACTTGTTGAATAAAGGATTACGCGCGTCCGAGAGAACACCAACCAAATCAACTTTTTGTTCTGTAGGTTTACTGCGAACAGCCTTATCACTTGCACAACCAGCCGTAATCAGTGTTACCCCAATCAATAGAGCGGTAAGTAGCTTTTTCACTGTTTATTACTCCTGATCGGTTAATGTGACAGATTTAGTGGAGGTCACACTTGGAGCATAATGAGAAGCATCACCACCATTGATGTAATAGATATTTGACGATGAATGCAGAATACGATTCTGCTGAGTAACCGTCGTGGTGATAATAACTTCTACATTTGAGTCTTTAACCCAGTTACCGCTGGTTATATCAGCCCCTACCGCTGCAGGAATCAATAACTTAGCCGGTGTTGTCCATTTATCTATCGCGTGAGCTGTAACTGCAACACCTGCAGTTAACAATGACCACGTACCAACAGGAGCACGAACGCTATCTTTGTCTTTGTGCTTCACAACATTTACATCAAAAGAAACATTTGCAGCACCATGTGGTGTCGTCAATACAGTCGCACCGTTTTGCACTAGCTGACTCGTCAGTAAATTTGCATAGCCTTGATAAAAAACTTGAGATGCATCGCCACCACTGATGTGTAGAGGCATTTTATTTCCTACCGAACCCGCAATTAGCTTAGCTTCATGCTCAGCTAGAACATTCCAGTGATGAGCTGCCTGCATCTTTTGCTGTTGTGAAATTGGGTAAGTAGAAGGGAGTGGAGACTGGGCAGTATTTGCTTGAAAACAACCTGTCAGGATGCTGGCCGTAGCACCCAAAACGATAATCTTTTTAACCATTTTAATTCCTTGTTCGTCGTCCGCTGCGAACTTAAAGTGGGCTCGCAAGAACTACGAGCCAACGTATATATCTAGAACAACTAAGTTCCGTAGAAGCAATCCTACTTTGAATAAATGAAGTGTCAATCGATAAAAGGAAGTGAATTCAAGCAGATACAACCGCACTGACTATAAAAAATAATAGAAACTTAATATATGAAGCGCTTATTTTAAAAACATAAAATTGTTCAGATAAAGCAAATCTTCTCCTAGACACAGATCGCTTATAAAGCGATCCGTAGTGCTAGACCAATCATCACCAAACCACTCACTTGATCGATCTCTTTTGCCTTTTTCTGTAGGGCTTTGATCACTTTCTCTTTCGATAGCACCACCGCCACACTGCATAGCCACAGCATATCGATACATACCACTGTGCCCATATAGATCAGCTTTTCGGTCACCGATTGATCGGCTGAGACAAACTGAGAGAACAGAGCGATAAAGAACAGCGCCAGTTTTGGATTTAGGACCGAGATCATCACCCCGTCACGTACCGCTTCTGAATACGGGCCTACGGTTTTGTCTTTACCGAAGTTAGCATTACCTTTTGAGCGGATCGCTTTTAAACCAAGCCATGCTAGATAAAGCGCACCAACATAAGTGATCACTTGGTAAAGCATTGGGTGTTCCGATACCACAACGCCCAAGCCCCAAAGGGTTAAGATCGCCCAAACCGCTACGCCAGTTGAGTGACTTACTGCGGTGATCACACCATGTTTACGGCCATTTCCTAATGTCTGACGCAATACCACCGCCAAGCTTGGGCCTGGAGACATAGTGCCTAATAGACATACAACAACAAATGAAAGCCAGATGGCCAGAGTCATGGAAGTCACCTCGATCAGTAGATGGAGGTATTGTAGTTAGCTGAAAGGAATTAAAAAAATGCAAATATCAAATACCGACTATGATTTAAAATCATACCCAGTTTGATAAGTGCTATTCCGTTGCATGAGTGTCGATATGCATCTCGTCACGGAGCAGATCCGCGATCAAATTTCGTAACCAACGGTGGGCTGGATCTTGATCGTGAAGAGCATGCCAGCAGAGGTGATAGTTGTTCTGCGGCACTTCATCTAACGGTAGTTCAGCGTAACTCAAAGGAAAGTGCGCTAAGGCATTGCTAGCAATATGCTGTGGCAAGATCATCAGCATAGGTTCACTAGATAACGCCTGAAACGCCGCAGAGAAGAACGGTACTTCAAATTGGATGCGACGTTGTAAGCCTTGGGCTTCCAGCGCACGATCAAAGAAGGAATCTTTATCACCACCGCTGTTTAAACGCAGGAATGAGTACTCCAGCATCTTTTCTATAGTAAGGCTTTCACCCGCTAGTGGATGGTCTTTCGCCATCAAACACACTGGGCTGTCTTGGCCGATATGAATGCTCAGTACATTCTCTGGCAGGCTGTTGGTTGTAGTTGAAGCGAGATCAAGTGGCAGCTGACCTAAACGTGTTAACAGTTCTGGTCGCCACATCTCGTAGCTAATATCGATCCCCGGTGCTTCTTGACGAAGCTTTTGCAAAATATCGGGAAAGATAAACTGCGCTACATGATCGGTACAGGCAAAACTAAAGCGACGCACACACTCGGCGGGGTTAAAGCTATCGCCCTCCCCTAGCTCATCCACCTCAGCCAGAATAGCCTGCACTTTAGGCAGTAGCTCTTTGGCTTTGGCGCTTAACAGGTAATCATTACCTTCACGAATAAGCAGTGGATCGGCAAAATGATCGCGTAGCTGACTTAACTGTCGGCTCATGGCTGATTGCGTAAGGTGTAACCGGTCAGCAGCACGGGTTACGTTGCGCTCTTCCAGCATAATGACTAATGCACGCAGCAGGTTCAGATTAAGTCGATTCACAAAGATTCAGCCATAGCTCTCTAAAAGGTTAATCATAATCTATCTTATCCTATCCATCGAACACTAGAGTCTGTCCATGAAACGCTAAGGGCTATCCAGTAAACGCTAGGGCCTATCTGTACCCTTTTAAAGAGCAATACAGAGCAACTGTGTTGGATCTGTGACGGTTAATTATCTCTTTTCTGCCTCTGCACCTAGAACTTTGCTTATACGACACTATATAGCTTACGAACATTTCCACTTTTGTATTTAGTTGCCTGTTACAGCACTTATAAGTTACGGAACTCTTTTTATGGAAATCTATTTAGCGATTTTAGTGTTTGCGATCTCATCCACGGTAACCCCGGGCCCCAATAATATTATGATTATGACCTCTGGGCTTAACTTCGGCGTTAAGCGCAGCATGCCCCACCTACTAGGTATCTGCTTGGGTTTCCCACTGATGGTTATTGCGATTGGACTGGGCTTTAGCGCAGTATTTGAGAAGTTCCCGATTGTTCACGAGATCATCAAAGTGCTTGGTGTGACGTATCTGCTTTACCTTGCGTGGTTAGTGGCGTCTTCTGCCCCTACGTCGATGGAGGGGGATCAGAAATCTAATCCGCTGACCTTTATGCAGGCGGCACTTTTCCAATGGGTAAACCCGAAAGCCTGGGTGATGGCGACCGGTGCGATTGCGGCTTATACCTCGCAAGATACAACGATGCTGCTACAGGTTATGGTGATTAGCCTGTCCTTCTTTGTGGTGAGTTTCCCATGCGTGGGCGTATGGCTGATCTTTGGATCGGGGCTAAAACGCTTCCTCAAAGAAGCAAAGTACCAACGAGTATTTAATATCTCGATGGCACTTTTATTGATGGTTTCGGTATTACCGGTACTGAACGAGCTGCACCAAACCTATTTAGCTTAACTCCTCTTCTCCCATCACCTTTTATCACCACAACACGCGAGCCTGTTTTCTGTTGATCGTTAAACGAAAGCGACTACATCCTCAACAGGCTGGCGTGGTTTTTGCGGCCAGCTCTGTTTTGCTGGGTAGCCAAGCGTTACCAGCATTACTGGAATATCCGTTTCCTCAAGCTCAAACTCAGCGTGTAATTGGCCTGGATCGAAACCCGTCATAGCACCTGATGCGATACCCATACCATGCGCTGCCAACATCATAGTCATACCGGCTAATGAACCGGAACGTAGTGCCTCATCTCGCTGCAAGGTGTAATTGCCTTCGTGTGAATTGGTCGCCATTTCAACCCAACCATCCGCTACCTCTTGCGACATGATATTAGCTTCTACCACTGGGCTGAGCTGTTTCGGTAATTGTTGATAGCCCTTAAGCGTGCCGCAGATGATCACTGTGGCAGATGCATCTAGAATTTGTGGCTGATTAAACGCGATTGGGTGCAGTTTCTGTTTGGCTTCTTCGCTAGAAACAACAATAAACTTCCAGTTCTGCATGTTATAAACCGAAGGCGATAGCGTCGCTAATCGCAACAGCTCTTTAAGCTGAGTATCTGATAGTTTTTTGTCTGCATCATAACGCCTTACTGAGGCACGGGTTTCAATCAGTTGGGTAATCATATCTTTCATAACAACTCCTTACTCTTTAGCTTCAGCAACAACAGGCTGTTTAGAACGTGAAATAGATTTAGGTGATGCAGAGATTTGCACGACTAAAATGCTGATCAACACAGTAATCAGCCCAAGTAATGCAAAGCCCTGTAAGCTTTGATCTAACAACCACCAGCCCAGCACCACTGCAGTTACAGGGCTCAGCAGTCCAAAAGATGACACTGCCACCGGTGACAGTGTCGCAATACCTTTAAACCACAGTAGATAAGCAATTAACGCTCCGAATATAGAAAGGTAGGCATAACTGAGTATCTCTGTGCTGCCCAACTCAGGCAGTGCAGGATCTAGAAAATAGGCAGCGGGTAGCAACATCAATCCACCCAGCAATAGCTGCCAGCCGGTAAAAGCTAATACGGGAAGGGAACTCTGCCAGCGTTTCGCTAAGTAGGTTCCGGCACCCATAGAACACGCACCAAGAAATGCCGCAATAATTCCCCATAGATCCCACTCAGCATTCGGCGACAGGAGCAGTGCAGCCATACCGATAACACCAAAGGTGGCTGCAATGACCGTCAGCGCTCTTGGTGCTTTGCTGTCGATTAACCAGATCAGCAACATCAATAACAGGGGTTGGATTGCACCCACAACAGCAGCAATTCCGCCGGGTAAACGATATGCCGCAACAAACAATAGTCCTTGGAACAGTCCAATATTTAGCGCGGAAAGAATGATTAACCTGCCCCACTCTTTGCGCTTAGGCAGATAAAAACTCATCAATAAAAGCAAGAAGCCCGCAGGAAGCACACGAATCAATGCGGCGGTATAGGGACGATCAGCAGGCAATAGTTCGGAAGTAACGATGTAAGTCGAGCCCCAAATGATGGGGGCCAGTGCCGTTACAACAATACGCACGCTGTTAGGTAAATTACCGATCATCCTCGTCACCTTGGTTATTTTGTATCGATGAAGAACTTATCTTGATTTCAAGATATAATTAAACAATGACAGCAAACTATCTTGATATCAAGATAAATTTTCAGGTGTAACAGATGACAGATAAATCAGCGGATGCTGTAGATAAGATTGTTTCGCAGTGGAAAGCAGAAAGACCGGAGCTTAATTCTGAGCTGATGTCCGTGACGGGACGTATCAAACGAAGCTCAGCATTAGTGCAACAAAGGTTAGAAAAAACCTTTTTAGAATATGGACTTAACTATTGGGAGTTCGATGTTCTGGCGACGCTTTGTCGATCTGGTTCACCCTATTGCTTAGCACCTACTGCCCTATTTTCTACCCTAATGGTGACCTCTGGCACGATGACCCATCGTCTCAAAGGATTGGAAAAAAGAGGGTTAATCAGCCGCTGCAATAATCCCGAAGATGCGCGCAGCATGTTGGTAAAATTAACCGATGAGGGTTTAGAACTGATTAACGAAGCAGTTAGTGCCCACGTTGATAACCTTGATCGATTAATGAGCGCCTTCTCTGAAGAGGAGAAAATTCAGATGGATAAAAGCTTAAAGCGCTTACTAGAAGTGCTAGAACAATAAGCTAAAATCTATAAAAAAAGGGTCAAAATACATAAAAATGGCGCGATCACCGCTAAAGTAAAGCACTTACCCATCACCTGAAGTAAATTATGTTGCGGGTTCTTCCACACGTAGAGCCCGTTCATTAACAAGGTAATAGGGATAGCGAACATACCTACCAAAAACGCAGCCAAACCTGCCCAAGAGCCATTGCCTTGGTTCATTGAAGCTATGATAAAAATCACTAAAGCCTGAAATGCTGAAGGCAGAATAACACCGATAAATACCCTCATGATTCTGGTACAGGGCAAACAAAATCCGGATGCTTAACGATCATCACATCGCAATCGACATGATCAACGACATGTTCTGTTGTGCTGCCGACTAATAATCGATCCAGAATGGTACGTGCTACGCCACCCATCACAACCACATCAATTTTATTATGTTTAGCATAGTTACTAATGGTCAGATCCGCTTCACCTTTGATGATATCGACCATATCCGATTCGATACTCAAACCATATTCTTCAAGTAATTCATCACAAGAGCTAAGGTGACTTCGCTCTACACGCTCCTGCAGCGCTTCGTAGTCTGTGACTACATGCTCATCAAAAATCACTTCTTGGGGTAAGGTGTTATAACAGTGTAAAACTCTTAGTTCGTTGTGGCCGTCGTCCATAATTTCACGGGTTCGCTGTATCAGTTCCCGATCTAAGACACCTTTCTCATCACCTTTATGTAGAGGATCTATGCAGGTTACAACGCGGGTATGGTCACCCCATGGCCTTTGTTTCACAAACAGAACGGGGACAGGACATTTACGTGCAAGCTGCCAATCGACAGGGGCAAATAAATAATGGCCCAATCGAGTATGCGGCTGAATTGAATGAAGCACTAAGTCCGGTTGAAAACGTAGAGCCTTACGAACAATTCCTTCACCAGTATGACGATTCCAGCTAGCATCAAAACCCGTCTTTATACCTAAAGCTTCGATATTTAAGCAGAGCTCTTCAAGCTTGGCTTCGGTTTGTTTAACGTAGGCATGTTCGGCTTTTAATTCTTGTTTAGCATCAAACATGTGGCTATGTTTGATCGAGCGGTTATAACAGCAACTAAACAGCTCGAGAAAAGCAGAATGTTGTTCCGCTAGATTTACTGCTTTCTCTATAAGGCTGGAGTTATCGTGTTTAAAATCGATATTGACCAGTAACCTATCCATCTCTTCCTCACCAGCAAGTGGTTGATATTCCTCTCTCTATATCTCCAGTCTGGATCCTAAATTGAAGGTTTTCCAGTTCGTTTGTAAGCCCCTTATAACAAAGTACGCTTTCACTACATTTAATTATAAAAACTTGGACTAAGCCCGATCTTTATATTAGATACAACTTATATATAATATTTCCAACGACTCTCTACTTAAAGGAATCATCATGTCTCTTAACGCCGCGCTTCGTCTGATGGCTGGCAGTGTCATATTAGCTAGCTTAGTTTTAGGTTATTACATGAATGCCTATTGGTATTACCTAACCGGTTTTGTTGGCCTTAACCTATTCCAATCTGCTTTTACCGGCTGGTGCCCTGCTGTATTTATTTTTCAGAAGTTGGGATTAAAAGCGGAGAGTTGTAATTGCGAAGGTATGACCATCAATCAAGGCCTTCACATTATCGCTGGTTGTGTTGTGATGTTCACAGTGGGGCCTGTATTGTTTTTACAAGCTCCTCAAGCGTTATTAATCGTAACGGCTATCGTAGGTGTAAGCCTAACCCAATCTGCGCTTACGGGCTGGTGCCCAGCGATGATGGTTGCGAAACTTCTTGGTTTCAAAAGCACCCAAGCGAACTAATTTAATCCGCTTCCTATCGGCCTGGTTTCCCCACTCCTTGTGCTAGGCCACAAAAACAAGCCGGAATATATCCGGCTTGCTTAACTTCCTTCATTTTGTTGTCTAAAAACAATATTTTTAATTGTGATGCAGATACAATAACGCATCTTATTTAGCTTCAGAATTTTATAGATATACATGCTATTGCGATCTGCCGGTTTAATACTGCCCTCTTTTATTCTGCTGTGTGCAGCAGGCCTGTTATTGCCTATTACTGCTCAATTGAGTGAGGAATACCAACAGATTCTCACTCTAACTCCCTATCCTCTGGCGATCATCGTTGCACTGTTAGGTTATGGGTTTAACCGTAGTCGCATTTTATTTGCCGCGGTAAATCTTTGTGGGGCCTATTGGTTGATTCAGAATGGTCTTCAAACCAGTTTGAATCAACCCGATGCCTTTGTACTTTTTAGCTATATATCGATAATGCTCCCTTTCCATCTTGGCTGCATTGCGCTGTATAAAGAGCGAGGTTTATTTACTCCTGTTGGCATCATCCGGCTGTCTGTCATCCTGATTAGTTACGGGGTTTTATATCTAATATGGTCCAATGGCTCTCTAGGGCTCTACCTAGCGAACCTACCAATGATGATGTTAGAAATGCTGTTGCACGAGTATTACCTAAGCCAAGCTGCTGCACTGGCATTTGGCCTTGGCCTTGTTCCAATTATGCTCTCGTTTGTGTTTAGGAAGACCTATACAGATGCCGCTTTGCTGGCGAGTTTATTATCTGCCCTGATCATGCTGAGTTGGTTCCATCAGCCGATGATCTCTGCGCTATTTATTTCGGCCAGCATGATTGCACTGGCTATTTCGGTGGTTCAAAACTCTTATCAAATGGCCTTTATTGATGAACTTACCTGTATTCCTGCCCGTAGAGCATTACTAGATAAGTTTTCAACGCTAGGTAAAAAGTACACCCTGGCAATGTGTGATATCGACCACTTTAAAAAGTTTAACGACACCTACGGCCATGATGTCGGCGACCAAGTTTTGAAAATGGTTGCAGCCAAACTCAACCAAGTCAGCGGTGGCGGTAAAGCCTACCGCTATGGTGGTGAAGAATTCACTCTTGTATTCCCAGGTAAAAGCGAAGCTGAAGCCCTGCCTTACATAGAACAATTGCGTGAAACTATCGCCAATTACCCTATGCATATCCGTAATCAAGACCGCCCAGACGATAACGAGCAGGGTCAAAAGATGCGCAAAAATGCACCGGAAACTGAAATAGTCAGTGTCACTATCAGCATAGGCTTCTGTGAAAAAACACCTGAAATTCCTGATCCAATGGCGGTCATGAAAAAGTCCGACGAAGCCCTATACGAATCAAAACGTAATGGCCGAAACTGCTCTACAGCGGTTCATTACAAGCCGAAGCCTAAGACTCAGAAGCGCGGGCATCGGAAGGATTATGCTTAAGAGTATTTAATCAACTAACGCTGATTAAACGGTTAAAGGAATAACGATGATAGAAAGCTTGCCTCAGATAATTGGACTAGCGTTTGGGCTTTTGATTTCGATACCTATGGGTATTCATATGTTTCGTGAGTGCTTTAGCAACTACAAACGATTCAAAGATCAGCTTAAGCAATCACAAGGCAGTGAAGAGGAGAAGTTATATGATGGCGAATTCACCAAAGCAGTTAATCATCAGTTTATTGAGTTTAAAGCTGTTTTTGCTTTGGTATTTCCTATCTTAGTATTCTTACTCACCTACTTGATTACAAGTTCCATAGCTGAATCAGCCATACAACTGTATGCTAGTGAGTAATTAGAATCGCTAGTACGATTCAAATTATAAAAACGGATTACATTTAAAAGGATTTTCACATGGAAGTACCAGCTCTCACTCTACACTTTTTAGCCGTTATCAGTGCAACGATTGTTTTACCGTTGAAAATCGCGGCCTCATGGTTTGATGCTTCGCGCACCAACTTTTTCCTCTGTTTGATTGCAGCATTACTAGGCCCAGCACTAGCTTTATTCGTTTATGACGCTGTTGATGGCGGTTTTATTGGGTTCTTTGCGGCTCTAGTTACATTAGGCATCACTCTTGGAGTATTGTTAGGCACAGGCCCTTGGAATGCACTAAAACTTGCGTGTGTTGCTTTAATTTTAAGTGCTGCGGCTATTAAATTTTATGAATCAATCGCTTCAAATATATTGATTTAGGAAGAAATAGCTATGATCTTTGCAGAAATAGCATCCGATGTTAGCTACTACGATATCTATCCCAAGCTGCTCCAACTTGTGCAGCAGACATTCTCGAATGTAGAGTCAGGTGTACAAGGTGATGCTTGGATTTGGATCTATGAGGGTGAAGAAAAGGTCGCTCTAGATACCTTCACCAGCATGCGCTTTCAAATTAAGTCCGATAGTTTAAACGGTTTGTTGGTACACAAAGTCATTTCAAAACTACGCGAACACTACGAACTTTATATATACGATGAGCCAGAGTTAGAAGGTCACGAAGATACGTTTTAACTCTTAGAGCTAATCCACAACTGGTAGTAAGACGATAAGAGATCGGAGATTGAAATGGTAAGAGTTGTTTATCGATGGCAGGTTCCAGCAGAGAACTTTGAAGAGTTTAAAGCGATCTGGACCAATACAACCAATCATATTCATGAAACTGTTAACGGTGCCCTTGGTAGTTTTATGCTGAAGTCCGTTGAAAATGAAAACGAAGTGATCACCATCGCAAAGTGGGACTCCCTTGAATCCTGGAAGAATTTTTGGGGAAATGAAAACCCAGAACAGATGCAGAAAATGCGAACACTAGGCAAACGAATATCTGCAGATGCATACGAAGAGATAGAAGACTATACCCGCTAGACCAATTAAGGATGATATGGACTAATCAATATGAAAGGACTATTGGCATTTTTCTTACTCGCTTTTTCCATCAGCACTCAAGCCTCTTGCGTGATTCTAATTCATGGCCTCGCCCGCTCTTCAAGCTCGATGGAAACGTTAGAAGAGTCTTTGATCAAAGAAGGTTTTCTAACGATTAACATCGACTACCCTTCCAGAGATTATCCAATAGAACAGCTTGCCGAATTAGCAATAAAGCCCGCACTAGATCAGTGCCCTAAGAGCATGAAGGTGAATTTTGTAACTCATTCCCTTGGTGGGATCTTAGTTCGCCAATACCTAAGAGCTCATGAAATAAATAATTTAAACAGAGTAGTTATGCTTGGGCCACCAAATAGAGGAAGTGAAATTGTCGATAAGCTTGGCGAAGTTCCCGGCTTCCACTTTATCAATGGTGATGCAGGCCTACAGCTAGGTACTGGAGAGCTAAGCGTTCCAAATACTCTCGGCAAAGCGAACTTTGACGTAGGGATTATAGCCGGTACCCGTAGTATCAATTTGATATTGTCCACACTGATCCCAAGCACCGATGATGGCAAGGTCTCAATCGAGAATACAAAACTCGAAGGTATGAACGATCATATCGCAATGCCAGTTACTCACCCTTTTATGATGAAAAACAAGAAAGTAATCGCTCAAGTGGTGAACTATTTAAAGAACGGTAACTTTGATCAGAGTAAAAACCTTTGATTAGCCAACAAGGCCAAGTTACATCTTATACCCTAAATTCGGCACACCTATATTTGTTGATACGATTTGAGAAGTGGCGGCTCTGCTCGTAAGGCAGAGTTCTCCCTTACTGTTATGATAAGGACATTACCTATATGAGCATGATTGGATATCTACTAGCAGCCGTTGGTTTATACGCACTTTACACAGACGGTATCGTTTTAGGCTGTGTTATTTTTTTCATCGGTGGGCTCCTCGCCGGCAAGCTATTTTTCTGCTTACGAAGTCTAGGCGTAATAATAATTGCTGCCTCAGCCGCATATGGTTATCACAATAGCTTTACCCCTGAAGTGTTGTTCTGCCTTGCTGTGGGTGTATTTTTAGCCACCTTTAATCGTAATCGATCTTCGCGTAACAACGATGGTGATGACGATGGATGGGGCATAGATATTGATTTTTTCTCATCCGATTCGGATAGCAGATGCAATAATAGAGACAGCGGAAGTTGTGGTGGTGACTCCAGTGGCGGCGGGGATTAATCTACTATAGGAGAGCCTAGCTCTCCTTTGTCATTTCAGATAGATAATCGCTATTTATCTCTCAGTTCAAAAAGCTGCTCTAAGATCGAAACATTTCTTTTTATAGATTCCAGCTCTTTTGGCGACTGACCATTTTGCTCTGCAAAGGCTAGAGCGTCTTTGCTGATTTGTAACCAATCCCTTTTGGTGTCCATGTTCTCATTCATACTAAAAGGCGCAGCCATTCTCATTGCATCTTCATTAGAAAGAAGTCCCTTTTCTTGTAGGTCACTCACCATAGCGCCGCGTTCGCGTGTAGAAATATTAGTGACATCATATCTGTTTGCAATGCCATTCAAAGCGCTTTGTGCATTACGCGCTTCTTTACTCAGATGCACATCGCCACTCGAAGCTTTAACACTATTGCCAGCGCCATGCGTCGTATTAACAGATCCTTTACTTTGAGTTTGATAAACCTGAGCTGCGTGAGAAGTTTGGTTGACTTGCATAATGATTTCCCTACCAAATAAAATGTATATTAAAAACATCAAAGCAACTAGCATGCCAACCAATAAATATCTTAAGCTTTCTCAACTATAGATGCTTAGAATCAGC
Source organism: Neptuniibacter sp. QD57_21 (assembly GCF_047778075.1). Lineage (GTDB taxonomy): Bacteria > Pseudomonadota > Gammaproteobacteria > Pseudomonadales > Balneatricaceae > Neptuniibacter. The sequence continues at coordinate 2,437,018 of NZ_CP180549.1, forward strand.
GCTGTAGCCTAGATCAACTTAGTTCTACGCTTATGCTCTACCGAGCAAAACTTGGAATTTAAGCGCAAAGCCTGCCGCTTTTCGGCAAGCTATTGCCCCCTTTTTACAGGCATAACTTTCTAAATTCAGATTTAATGCTCAACGAATATTCTTTACTATTAACGACATATATAGAGTCACTATAACTTTAAGCCCTCTTATGAAATTTCATCAGCTCGCTTTATCCGCTGCTTTGGCCATTACAAGTTTACTTGTCAGCTTTGCTTCTTTTGCTATTACGCAACCGAACGATATCCGACAACAAACAGAATCATTTTTAAAGGGCGAACTGGCTTGGATTAGTGATGATATAAACGAAAACAATCAAACTAGCCTGCGGATTAAACAAGCTTCGACTCATCTAATAGAAACCATTGCAGTCTGGGACGCTAATCACGAGCTGATTTTCCCAGATACCCAATCCAGTACTCACCTTAACGATTACATAGTGACGAACAACTATCCCCGCTTAGAAGCGTTATTGCAGACAGCTACCCCAACTGCTTGGGAAGCATATGACATCAACGTGGATGCTTTATTCTTTTGTCAAAGCGAAGGGATTTCAGTCTGTTTATTGCTTAAGACAGCAGATCTTGCAGCTGCTCTTGGCATCCAAAAAGATCAATTAGTTACCGGGTTACTAGCAGAAAACAAACAATTAGTAGCTTCCCAAAATGACAATAACTTTTATGGCCTTATTTTAATCTTGCTAACCATCTTATTGTGCAGCACCGTCTATATTTTCTTCCAACGAAAAAATAAAGAGAGCACAGCTACAAGTCATGACACGGATGATATTTTCGAGATGGGAGATATGAAGATCGACCCACGTCGTATGTGTATTACCCGTGGCGATTATAGTGAACAGATTTCTGTAAGAGATTTAAAACTTCTGACTTGCTTATTCCAACACCCGGATGAAGTGGTTAGCAAAGACAAGCTTTATAACGCAGGTTGGGGACGCGATTTTGTACCGAGTAGCCGATCCCTAGAACAACATATTGTGACTCTCAGAAAGAAACTAGACCCTAAGCGCCAATATAAACCAGTCATCGAAACCGTACATGGCCAAGGGTATCGTTTTCCTAAAGAGTCCTTCTAATTTATTGATTTTTCATTATTTTTTTAAATTTCTTTTAAAAATCTGACACTTTACTCCACTTAAAAAACTTAAATAGCCTGTAAAAAATCGTGCTGACTTCATCGTCGGCACGATAAATCAAAGGCTATAGCGTCCCTCTAAAATCTCATCAGTGATCCCGATCACTGATCAGCTTTTGCAGCTGAACCTAGATGCCTTATTGCTTGAAAAGGTTTACGTATGTGGAAGCTAAATAGCTATTCTTGGCTGCTCTCGTTCTTACTACTCATCGTTCCTTCATTAGGATTTAGCGCTAGTTCTGTCAGCGATACTCCCACAAAAGTGGAAAGCATCATGACGCAGGAAAAATTGCGTAAGCTCTACCCCTCCCCATTTGTTGTTGGAGAGAAAGACAACACTATTGATGTCTGGCCGCTGTTTAAAGAGGAAGTCACTGGACTAAATCAAGTAGGTTACATTTACGAATCGATCGACTTCTCTTCTATCCCTGGATTTATGGGTGTGCCTTACAACTTACTCGTTGTCCTCGACAGTGAGGGCTCGTTTGTCGATGTGCGCGTTCTATTCCACCGAGAACCGATGTTTGTAGCCGGTATTGGCGAACAACCCATGTTTGATTTTGTTGATCAATATAAAGGGTTATCTCTGATGCAGAATATTAAATTCAGCGATAAGCAGGGACAAAAGAAGCCAAACGACAGTAAAAATATCTATCTTGATGGCGTGACCGGCGCTACTGCATCCATTCGAATTTTAAATCAAACCCTTCTTTCTTCAGCAATCAAAATTGCCAGAGCCAAATTAGGTTTTGGTGGCAGTAAAGATCCAGACCTAATTGCCAAAATAGACCGCGATATCTTTGAAGTAAAAGGCTGGTCCGAGCTAATCGATAGCGGCCTGATAAACAAAATCCTATATACCAACGCTGAAGCCGAAGCCCTTTTTGCAGGCACTCAAGCAGAAGGACGAGACCCGATTGCTCTTAAGCAACCGAAAGGCAATTTTGTCGAGCTTTACGTAATGGATCTCGCTATCCCAACTTTAGGAAGAAACCTATTAACCCCAGAATCTTGGGAATTTTTACAAGAAAACTTAGAGGCTGGCGACCATGCTCTATTGGTAGTCAGTAATGGGCGCTATTCCTTCATGCACGAGAATACACTACGTGCAGGGATTTCTGATCGCTTACTTTTAAGGCAACAGGGCTTGCCAATAGAGATGCGTGATCTTGATTTTGACGACCGCCTAGATCTGATTCAACCCGATTACAAAATCAAATTACCTGAGCCTCTAAGCCAAGCAGACTGGATGGTATATAGAGTTATCGATACATCAGGAATCGATATTTCCTTACCCTTAGAGTTCGATTTAGGTGTCACCCGAGGACAATCAATCTCCTACCTTCCTAGCACAACTAAAGAGCTTAAATTCAAATACAGCGTGCCTGATGATTACTTTTATGAACCCGATATCAACGGTAAAACATGGCAACCGATTTGGGAGGATCGACTTGGAGAGATAATCATCCTATCACTGGGTTTAGTTGTTCTATTTATCGTCTTAATTAAACAGGCGCATGTCACTAAACATAAAAAATTCTTCGCCTATTTCCGAATTTGTTATCTGCTATTCACCCTATTTTTTATCGGCTGGTATGCACAAGGGCAACTATCAATTGTAAACATTACGGGTGCCATTCAAGCACTGATGGCTGGCGGTAACTTAAACTTCTTCCTTTACGATCCTATGACAACCCTCCTTTGGGGCTGTGTCTTTATTACATTCTTTATTTGGGGGCGCGGTACATTTTGCGGATGGTTGTGCCCTTTTGGCGCACTTCAAGAATTATCTACAAAATTACTGACATCTTTAAACATCAGACAATTTGAACCATCAAGCCAATGGGATAAGCACTTAAAAAAGCTGAAGTATGTTGTGCTACTTCTGATACTTACCTGCGCTTTTACCTCTCCGATCTGGACAGACCGTCTAGTAGAGATTGAACCGTTTAAAACCAGCATTACCTTTTTCTTTGTTCGTTCTTGGCCCTTTGTCATTTGGGCTCTGCTCTTAGTTGCGCTCAGTGTGTTTGTCTATAAAGGCTACTGCCGTTATGTCTGCCCTTTAGGTGCCGCTATGGCGATACTTGGAAAACTACGTTTACTCAATTGGCTACCAAGACGTGATGAATGCGGTAGCCCATGCCAGCTATGCAAGCAGCGCTGCGAGTACAGATCAATCGAACAAACTGGCCAGATCGACTACGACGAATGCTTCCAGTGCTTAGATTGCGTCGTTATCTACGAAAACGACAATCTCTGTGTACCGCTTATCGTCGAAAAACGTCAAGGTCGAAAGCTCAAAACCCGACCACATAACCACAAATTAATAGCCACGTGTGAATAAATTAACCGTTCCATGATTAAGGAGCATGCAATGAATACCAATCTATATCCGCAGTGCCTGAGGGAATTATTAGACAGCGAAGTTTTCGGTGAAGCTGCATCACTAGCTCTATACGAGGTGGCTAAAAGCTCCACCGATAAATATAAATTTGGCACTTTATTGCAACTAGAAACAGAAACTAAGGCACGTCTCAGACCTTTTTTGTACCGTTACCATATCGATCTGTACGAAGAAATTGACGAAGCCCAAATACTAGGTTTCGTAGAACTATATCTACAAAGTAGCTGGGAGCAGTTTATTGCCACTTTTAAGCCAATGGTCATGCAATACCTTAAAAGATTTAAAGAGATAGCAGAGCTGGGGCCTGATCAGGATCGAGAAATTCTACTGTCCATGGTGGAGCATGAAACCGCAATTCTAACTTGGTTAGATCTGGAACTAGAAGGTCAAGGAGGGCGCTCATTGGACGCCATTATTGCTCAGATAAACTATCCTTTACGGAAACCCGACCACAGCTAAGTATATTTGAGCTTACATTTCTAACTAGCTTAAAGACTCCCCGGAGCGACACTTAAAATCTATACAAGGTGTCGCCATTCTCAATCCAATAAATGTATGTAACTATGTAGTACCACTGAATTTTTCTCCCTAAGCGAGAAGCCATGCCCTCAATAACCTACTCCATCAACATAGCCAAACCCATTGATGAGGTATACGCGATAACGCAAGACTACCATGTCCGTTATGAATGGGATCCTTTTCCTGAGCATATTGAAATGATGGATGGCGCTACTGAAATAGCGATAGGTACCCAAGTGAAGGTTGTAGCGAAAAGTGGTTTGGAGATGGTGGTTGAGTTTGTCCAAGTTAAACCACCCCATGTTGCCGCTATTAGAATGATTAAAGGCCCTGTTATTCTCGACACTTTTGCAGGTAGCTGGCTATTAAAATCATTACCTGATAACGCAACCCGAGTCACATTTAAGTATTCGTTAAAGTCAAAAAAGTGGGCGTTGCCTTGGATAACAGACAAACTATTAAGTTGGTATTTTGGTTCGAAGGTTAAAGCCAGACTTAATGGTTTAGCCACTTATTGTCAGAACCTACCTTCTGAAAAAGTAAACTAAAAGTGCGATCCATCTCAATTAACTAGCCACTATCGTAATCTCGGCTGTGTAAATCACTCGCTTAGTTTTCTTATAACTATTACCATTCACACTCAACTAATTTAAAGAAGTAGAAAGTATGTCTTTACCACCTTGCCCTGAGTGTAATTCTGAATTTGTTTACCAAGATCAAGAGCTATTGATCTGCCCTGAATGCGCTCATGAATGGAACCCTGCTGAAGCGGATGCTGAAGAGGACGTCTTTGTTGTTAAAGATTCCAATGGCACGCAACTCGCTGATGGCGATAAGGTAACTTTAATCAAAGACCTTAAGGTTAAAGGCAGCTCCATAGTCTTAAAGATCGGAACAAAAGCAGTGATCAAGCGTATCGTTGAAGGTAAAGATCACGAGCTTGACTGCAAAGTGGATGGTGCAGGCGATATGATGGTAACTGCTAAGTTTGTCAAACGCGCTTAACTCATTCTTTGTTAATACTGGTAGGCATTGCCTACCAGTATTAAGTACATAGCCCCACACTTCCTCCAAGAGAAACCATAACTAAGAGAAACATTGATTTCTCAATCTTATCTAAGCATCATCTAACCGGTATTTTTTACCGAGGTTAATACCAAAAGCTTGATGTTACCTTCCTGCTATTACCCTTACATTCAAGCACTGCATCATAATCACTCCTATACTTCGTATACTTGCTAGCAACGATTAAGGAAGACATTGATTTGGCAGTAATAATTAAGTTGTCTTATTTGCTCTGCACTATGCTCCTGCTATTTTCACTTTCCTCTTCGCAAACTTTCGCTGACGGAAAAAAACAGGTGCTTGTGATTGAGAGCTATCACGCATCATTTAAGTGGGATGCAGACTATCGCCGCGCTATCCAAGATACGCTTCAAGATTACGCCACCATAAAATTCTTTGAAATGGATACCAAGCGGCTACCTCCAAATCTACACCCTAAACAGGCTGAAGCAGCATGGGACAGATATCTAAAGAGTGAGCCAGACTTAGTTATTCTAGGCGATGACAATGCATTAAAATTTTTGGGACCTAAGTTTGCTAGAAAACAGACGCCTGTTGTCTATTTAGGTATTAATAATAATCCCCGTAACTATTTTGAATATACCTTCCTGCCTAAACACATATCTGGGGTTCTAGAGCGCCCTCTGATGAAGCGCTCGGTTATGTACTTACAAGAAATGACAGAAAAACCGATGGAAAAGGTTTTAATTCTTTTCGATACCGGCACCACCTCAAAAACGATTGCTAAAGAGGTCTTTCAGGACAAAAATAAACTGCGAATTGGGTCAGCAACAGTCCATGTAAAATTTATCGCTGAACAAAATCAATGGCAGGAAGCTATTCTGCAAGCTTCAGATCAAAAATTCGATGCCATTATTCTCGGTCTATATCACACAATTACCGATGCTAAGGGGGTTCATGTACCCTCTAAAAACATCATTAAATGGACTTCAAAAAACTCCATGCTCCCCATTTTTGCATTTTGGGAATTTTCAGTAGGAAAGGATATGGCGATTGGTGGACTCGTGTTAGACGGTTATTCTCAGGGTAAAGCTGCTGCAACCATTGCGTTAAGAACACTACAAAATGAAGAAGATCAGAGATCTGAACCGGTTATCAGCAATCAAGGTCAGTTTGTTTTCAGCCGCTCGCAATTAAAAAAATGGAATATCCAATTGCCCACCCACCTTCAAGATAAAGCAATTTACCTTCCCTGACCTACTTATGATTAGGTATGTGCTTTCCAAAGGCCAGCTACATCCAAGATCTTTTGATCCACAGAATTTATCCCAAGCCCCGTACGAGGTTCTAACCATTGCAAGCGTTGCCCCTCCTGCGCTTTCAATTCCCCTTTCCATTCAGTGATCAAATAGTAATGCAGCAACTGCTTCGCTGTTAACTCAAAATTATGAGAACCTAAAAAGCTATAAGATAACGGTATAACACCCAATTCTTCTTTAATCTCACGAAACAAAGCCTGCTCTTGGGATTCTCCGTGCTCGATATGACCGCCCGGTATATTAATTCGGCGAGTAGATACAGAATCTTCGTAATAGCGACGCTCAAATAAAACCTTGCTACCCGATACAACAACAAAACAGACGCATTCAACAGGACTAGACATAGAAAGCTTCAACCAAGTAATCGGGGGTCATACGCGAAAATGCAGGTTTTCGTTTAGCAATAATGAGAAAGAAGGGTTAATAGCGATTTAACCTTAAGTTCCAATCTCCGCCACAAACCTCTTCACAGGCTTCTTCTGAATCAAAAATAATCTGTTGGGTGGGCTTATTGAGCTTTACACCCGCTTGAGCCAGTTTTTCGGTAATTAAACTTTTTAAAAACTGATCCTCATGGGCATTAATAGCAAGCGTTAGAAGTGATTCATCATCGAAGACAGCAACAACCTTTAGGGATTCAGGGTAACGAGAAAAGTCCACTTTATGAGTGATCCAGCAGAAGCCAGGTACTAACTCTAGCGCAATATCACAAACGTCGGTCAGCGTTTCACGGAGTGTTTTTTCTAGTTTTTTATCTGATTTTTTCATTTCGCTTTTCGAAATAACAATAGCTTCTAGGAAAGATGATCATAACTGATTTAGCATTAATAACCCCACCTGATCCTCGCATAAAGATTAGATGCATCTTCAAACTGACCGAAGAATGTATGTGCTTTTTGGCCGCCAAAAAGATTCGCGCCAACGATCAGTTGTAACTCATCACTGAAACGATATTTTGCCGAAGGTCGATGATAGTAGTCATCGTCTGTTGGCGAATAAAAACTAAACCAACTGAGTGTTAGATTATCCTGCAAAGCCCGATAATTTAGGCGCAGCGTCCATAGTTCGCGGTTCTTATCTGGTCGATAAGGTGAGTTGCCATCATTAGCAATCAGCGCGGCATAATCTTGTGTGTGTTCAAGATAATACTGCAACCCTACTGTAAATTTCGGTAATAGTTCCTGCTCATATCCGACTAGAAAGCGAACTTGGTTATTGGGTAGCAGCGGATTTGATCCTTGGTCGTCTTCACCCTTATACCAAGCAATTTCACCGTGCCCTATTCCCTTGCCGATATTGGCTCTTAAGCTTGCCCCAACAGCTTTTAATGGCGAGAAATAGGTATCACCTTGGGTATTAAGTGCATTGGGTTGTTTCCAAAAGCCTCTATAGGCATATAAAGCCCATTCGGTATTATTCGCTCCCCATTGCGCATTCCCATAGAAACGCGCCGCGAATTCACCGTTTGTAAAGCTTTCTTGGGGATAATCCGGAACCAACGTATATTCAGGAGAGGCTACCTGCTGGCCTACCAAAGGTGAGAAATAGGAATAACGCTCACCGTTAATAAATTGATCATTAGTAAAAACAGGCGTCCACACCAAATCTAAATTCGCTTTATTACCATAGTAAGCAAGTTTGATGCTGGTCGATGGCGCTTTTAAGTATTCATCATCGCGCCCAGAAAAAAATGACTGCCAATCCTTTGCAAATAGATCATTCAGGAACAACAAATCACCCGTTCCCCAGGTTAATACCTGATGTCCTAAACGCAGATCCAACGAATCACTAAGTTGTAGATCAGCCAATGCTTCCCTTAGATTAAATTGAGTAGCTCCTTCCACCCCATCAGTGTAAAGATCGGCTTTGAAGCTATAACGGTTATCGTTCGAGAAGAGTTCTGTTTCTACCCGTCCTCGAAGTTCAGCAAGGGTTTCATCTTCATCTAAAACAGGATCATTACTGAATCGCCCACCTGCACCCAATTCGATAAATCCATGCCACTGGGTAGTTTCGCTAGCCTCGTCATCCCAATCACTTTGCTCCCAATCATCAGATTGTGCTGCAGAACTAACGGCTATAAGGCCTAATAGAAATAAGCTTGCCCGAAACATCACTGCCTCCGAAGCCACTGGCGAGGCGGCTTACGCAATGAACGTTCTGAAAACACAGCTTGCTCCATACCCAGATCATATTTCTGATAACGGAACTCCATGATTGTTTCAGCTCCACTACGCAGATCCATCGCCTTGGATTGGATTACTGTGATATTGCCTTGAATCACATCGCTTTTGATTACCTCAATACGGCGATAAAGCTGGCCGTTATCGTCGAGATATTCAATTTTTTCCGGCAGATAATTTTGTTTATTAATCCATGAGGAATAACCACTAAACTCAACCTCTGCAGCTTTTATAGGCGTGCTTTTAATTTGATAGAAGCTTCCACCTGTTTCGATCAATTGATGGGTATCTTCTTCGATACCACGTCCAGATACATCCTCATAAAAGAAATGTGAGCCAACAAAGCTAGTTCGTTTATCACCAGCAGAGATACGTTTAACCAAATCTAGCCCTGGAAGATATAACCAACGGTCATCATCTTTACCGGGTGTTTTAGCAACTAAGAACGCTGTATTTCTCACATCTGATGGACGGCTAAAGACAACCAGAAAATCCTGCTTACCGCCATCCTCTCGATCTCGTCTTAAGATCGTAAATTGCCGTTTTTGCACTCGCCCTTGACTATCTTTTATTAACATCCGCGCTTCAGATCGTCCATCATCTCCGGCGTAATATGCAGTCAAATTTGCCTTGGCAACAATCTCGTTTGCATCCGTTAAATCCGCGGCCAGCGTGTTGCTCACATTAGTCGCCAACACACTTACCAAAGCCCCAAAGAGCGTTGTTTTTAAAAAGTTAGGTTTATACATTTTGCTTTTCCTCTGTGGATACGCTGCTCTTTGGTTCACCAAAAAGTGAGGCTTTGTTGCTAATAAAGTGGATCACGGCAGGCAGTAAAATCACTGTGACAATCGCAGAGATACTCATGATTAACGCCAAGAAAAATCCAACTGTGATGTAAGGCACTAACGGTGCAAAAAGTAAGGGGGTAAAACCGACTGCAACCACTATTGCATTGCGACTAATCGCTCTAGCAGGCCCTTGATAAACTTCATTAACTGTTTTTGGCCAGTTGCCCGTACGTCGATAGATAGCACGGCAGCGCTCCAAAAAATGGATAGCGAAATCGACAGATAGACCTAAGGTCAATGCCGATAGCACAGCTATTGGCATGTCATAGTCCTTGCCAATAAAACCGATCAGGCCATAGATAACCAAGATGGTGACCGTAAGGGGCAGCATGGCGAGTAAACCAATCTTAATTGAACGGAACAGAATCACCATTATCAGTAACACCATAAAGAACGCGCTGATCAAACTGTTCAACATGCCATTTACCATCTGTTCTTGCCAAACGACGTTAATGTAGGTCAGCCCCGCCCAATTCATTTGAACACCTTGCGGTAGAGGGTTTTCAGACACAAATCGATCAACCAGCTCAATTACTTGACTCATATCTTGGTTATCACCGCTTCTGAGCTGCAGCCACAGTAAAGTGGCATCGTACTCAGGTGTAACCATATGCCAAAGGTCATCAGGGCGATGAGAAGATTGAAAGCTCAGTACCGTTTGAGCGGCTGCAGAAGCGTCAGAAGGCAATATAAACTGTTCATCAGTCCCGCCTCGTAATTCACGATTAACCGTTTTAAGTAAGGTACCTAGAGAGTTAGTTTTACCCACAAGTTCAGATTGATCTAAGTAACTCTGTAGCTGATCTAGATACGCTAAACCTTCAGGTGAGAGAAAGTACTTTGCCTCTTGCTGAGCTACTTCAACCTTGTCCAGCAAGCTAAGCCATAAGGCTTCATTAGCAGGGTCATCAAAAGATAGATCATCGAATGCAAGGGCAAGCGCCTGTAAACGTTTACTCGGTGAATACGCCTGCGTCTGTGCTCGCAGCTGAATTATTTTCATCAATACCGCCTCAGGCAACGGCTGGCTTGTTAGCTCCTTCCAAAAAGACTCACCTAATTGTTCAGACGGTTTCTCCAGCACAAGGTAAGCATTATAAGTCCCAGCAAAATGAGCGTTCATAACCCGGTCTGCTATACGTAGGCGATGATCCTCTTTAAACCAACGCACTGGGTTATCGTTAATTTGAATGGTACTTACACCATAAATCGATAGCGCTGATATAAGCGAAAAAACAATCAGGATCCCCTTAGAGCGGTTAGTAGAGAAACTCCCTACAGCGCTCAGTAGCCAACTTAGTTTTTCCGATGAACCCTCTCTCACCGAATGATCTTTAAGCGCCTGTAAACGCTGTGGCGATAGACTCACAATAAATGCTGGAACAAGGAAAACGGTCAGAACAAAGGCCAACATAATGCCAAACGCAACGTGCAGACCAAAAATTTGTACAGGTGGAATCGGGGTTAACGCCAAAGAGGCGAAACCCACTGCAGATGTGATCGATGTGTACAGCATCGGTGTGAATAGATGGCCTAGTACCTCTTTTAACGCCTGCTTTGGATCTTCCCCCGGTTTATATCTATCAGAAAATTCAGAGAGTAAATGCACTGAATCTACAACAGCTATAGGCATCAAAAAGATAGGGATCATCGAGCTCATGATATGTACGGCATAACCCTGCCCTATCAATGCGCCCATAGTCACAATAACTGTTGCCATGGCTACCAGCATAGGCGCTGTAATCAACAACATTGAGCGAAAGAAAAGCCACATAAGGGCAAAAATCATTAAACCAGCTAAAGGTGCAGAGATTGCCATTTGAATAAACATCTCAACCCCAAAGGTATCTTCAGCAACAGGCAAACCCGCAATATGAAATTCGTTACCCGAATCTGGATATTTCAGTTTTAATTCATCAATTACTGCTTGAATCTCGCCCGCTAAACGATAACTTTCTGACTTATTAATGATCGGAATATAGATAGCAGCAGCTTTGGTATCTGCCGATACCAAAGTATTTTGTAACAGTGGTAGACGTTCGACAGCGGCTTGAATTTTATCTGCTTCAAGCTGAGTTGAAGGAGAAGTATTCATCATCCATTCAAACAAGATGGCTCCGTCCTGTTCAAATGACTGACGAATGTTATCAACTGTGTTTAATGCCAATAAATCTTGGCGAACCACCCCATCCATGGAATCAACAACTGTAGAAATATCATACAACACCGATAGCGTTTCAGGGTTATATACCCCCTTTTCCTGTAGGGTATTCACAATCCCAACTACAATCATGTCATGTAAGCCAAAGCGCTGCTTCACTTGATCATGAAACATACGATCAACCTGGTCGTGAGGCAGCATGTTCTCTGGGTCTGTATCAATTTTAATATTTGAAATCGGTAAAAGTGCTGTAAAAACAAGCGCTAAGATCAACCCAAAAACAAACTTAGGTCTTTGCATTGGTAAGACCAACCAGTTAGATTTTTCCCTCATTTTCCCCTCAATTCGACCAAAACCCACAAATATTAGATAATACTAATATATAAAAGAAATAATAGTCAAATTGCGAATATAAGTGGATCTGGGGTATCATTCACTCTGTTATAAAAAATGCACTATTCATAACTATAAGTTGATATAAAAATCGACAGAAGCTGCAAATTGGGGATGAAGTCTGGATTAAGTCAAACAAATGAACCGAAGAGTTCGTAGACTAATCCGTTGTGAGCCCATAGATAAAAACAATACAGCGCTTCGGAGTGTTAACTTGAACGAGACCAACAACGCGACCTTAGATCCGGAAACATTGGAACTTATGAGAACCAATGCCGGCAAGGCTGCAAAATTAATGAAAGCGCTAGGCAATGAAAGTCGACTACTCATCCTATGCTATCTGGATGGGAAGGAGCTTTCAGTTACTGAACTGAATAATTGCCTAGATTTAAGCCAGTCTGCTTTATCCCAGCACCTGGCAGTACTAAGGAAAGATGGACTAGTGAAAACCCGTCGGGAATCACAAACCATCTATTATTCCCTACAAGGGGATACTGCGAAACGGATTATTCACACCCTACATGAGATGTTCTGTGCTTCTCTTTAAAATAAAGGCCGCTTAGCGGCCTTTTTTTATGCCTATCCAATACACTAGTCACAACAGTATTTCCTTGCTTTTTATAACGCCTCCAGTCAACCTAGACTTTCCAGCCAACGGATTGAAAATGCTTTAACACTTATGGACTTACTACCGGGAAAAGCGCTCTCAGATCTTTTTAATCACGCGACTAAATGGCTTGCTAATCTCTACCGCGCCAACGAAGCACGCAAGCAAGAATCTATCGTTGCTCTTAGAAGTGTCATCACTGCAGCACGTGAGACCGCAGTCTATATGCGCCAGTTAGATGATTGCGGTAAACGGGACCATAAAACAGAGCGCCACCTATCCCTGTTATGGACAAAACTTGGCTTTACCCTCGAAGACCTTGGGATTGATAAGTTAGCCAAACGTTGCCAAATCAGTGGTAAACACTGGTCTAATCCCGATCACTATGACCCTGCCTTTTTGAAAAAAGCCGACATCAGTCTAGATAAGATGGAAAAACTAGCCCGTACGCTGCTAACACAACTAAATCCCTAAGCTTTAAAAAAGCACTTTTGTTCAAGCTTTCTTGTTTAAAACCTCACCCCAAAAAAAACCTCCTACAATTTTTGGCAACTTCCCCATTCTCTGACTATATTCAAATTCATTACAGTTTTATGACATGGAAGTAAGCCCACGACAAGGAGGTAGCTATGTCCATCCGCCGCGCTTTTATTCTTGTTTCCCTGTTGGTCATTGTTGCTATGGCTGCTATGACTTGGATGCTCTGGCAGACCAGCAGCCGTATTTCTGGTTTGGGTCAGCAATACGCTGTTGCTAAGGGCCTCACCAACGACATGTTAATGCTACGTCGACACGAGAAAGACTTTCTCTTACGCAAACAACTTAAATACGTGGATAAGTTTGAAAAACGTATTGCTCTTATGCGTAACAATATCGACTCACTTGCATCACAATTAACCTACGCCCCAGAAGTTCAAAAAGACTTAGGCGCAGCACAACATCAGCTCGATATTTACCAACAAAAACTGATAGCTCTGGTAGAGCTCGATAAAAAAATTGGCCTTGATAAGGACAGTGGCTTACGTGGAGCCTTTAATCAGGCAGAAAGAACACTCCATCAAAAAGTAGCCAACACCGGTGATAGTCAGGCAATCTCTAAGATATTGCACCTTATCTTGTTAGAAAATGACTTCCAAAATAGTTACGACCTCAACTCAAAGACTCTGCTGCGCGAAAGCCTAAAAAATACCCATAACTACATGCAGCAAGTCAATCTGCCTGCCGCTGACAGTGTAAAGACATTTGAAGACACCGCCCATGCTTTGGCAGAAGCACTGCAACAACGTGGTTTAGACCAAAATTCAGGATTACGCGGTGAACTTCGCAGCAGTATTCATGAAGTAGAATCTTTATTTGGGGGCATCTACACCGACCTTGAAGGTGCTATTTCTAACGCTTTGCATACCTCGCGAATGCAAGGTGTCGGCATGGCAACAGCCCTCACAGCCATCATCGCTGGCTTACTCTTATGGCAGACCTTCCGCGTACTTAATCGCTTACAAACCGCTAATTCCAAAATGTCTAATATCAGCCATGGCGGTGGTGATCTCACCCAACATCTAGACCTCCTAGGTCAAGATGAAGTGACCGAGCTCGCTCATTCGGTTAATGATTTTATTGATACCACGGCAGGACTGGTTCGCGAAATAAAAGAGAAAGGCGAGACAGTAGAAAGCAGCGCACATCATTCCGTTGAGCTGAGTAAACGCTCCCAAACGGCCATAGAGGAACAGCGCAATAATACAATCGCAGTGAACCAAGCCGTGCAAGAACTCGTCACTGCAGTAGAGCTAATTGCATCCAGCAGTACCCAAGTTCAAGACAGTGTTAGCAATGCTGATCAACAGATGAATGAAGGTAGCCAGATCATGGCTGAAACCCACCAGCAGATGGAAAAGCTTACCAACAATATCAGCCGAAGCAGCGATCTAATGCACTCACTCAGCCAATCAAGCACTAAGATCGGCAATGTCATAAGCGTAATCAGAGATATCACTGAGCAAACTAACTTGCTCGCGCTTAACGCCGCAATTGAAGCCGCCCGAGCAGGCGATAAAGGCCGTGGATTTGCAGTAGTTGCGGACGAAGTGAGAACACTGGCGCAACGCACGCAAAGCAGTACTGTAGAGATTGAATCGATGATTGAAACCCTACAGCAGCATGTCACAGAATCTGAAGTAGCCATGCAAAGCAGCTTGAAGCTTAGTGAAACGATGAACAACTCCATTGGCGCAGCCAATTCAACAATGCAATCCAACAAAGATGCCATGGATGAGATACGCGAAATGGTGATTCAAATTGCTGGAGCAACCGAGGAGCAGATGTACACAGTCAAAGGCGTAGAAGATGCAACACAGCGGATCTCCTCCTCTGCTGAGCAACTACTGTCCGACTCATGCGAGAGCTGTAGGAACTGCGAGTGCTTAGAAACCCAAGCTCATCAGATGCGCGAGGAGGTCTCTAAATTTATTGTGTAATTCAGAACAGCTTGATCTAGTCAGCCCCAACTGGCTGGATCAAGTTCTTTCTAAACCCCAAAATGAACTTAGTCGGAACAACCTTGAGTCAAAATAACATTCACCTCAGCACAGGACTGTCTTAACTCTCGCCACGGCCGATATTCATCGGAATCATACCAAGCTTTAAACAACTCCACTGATGGAAATTCTTGAATAACTATAAGGTTACTATCCCAGCTGCCCTCTAATACTTCGCCGAAATCGCCTTTGACTAGAAACTTACCGCCGAATTTTTCCAATGTTGGAACATGGCCTACCACATATTCATAGAACTTCTTCTTATCGTAAATTTTGACAATATTCACAATGTTGTAAGCTTTGGACATACAGAAAACTCCACTTACCTTGGATAGGATTAAAAAGGCTAAGGGATTAACAACTTAAACCATAACCAATCACTTGTTCGGCTATATCAATCGAAAAATCACACAAATAGCTGTCATCCGACTTTTCAAAATAACAGCGCATATCCTTCACCGATTTACTCGGTAGTCCTGTGCATTCATCAATCACCACATCAACATCCATCGCTTGATAGAGATCCTGAGCCACCTTACCCGTTAGGCTAAAACGAAGATGCGTCTTAAGAGGTGTACTGGGATCTGGGTCGATAAGTTCGGAACCAGTTAGCACATAACTACCTTCAATTTGAGACCAGTTATCTTGAGCTATTACATGAAGAGGGAATAGACACAGAGAAATTAACAATAAATTTTTCATTCTAACCTGCGCTTATCAACCAGCTATTCGTTAAACCTTACCCTCTTTTGTTTCTCGGTGCTCTTTTAACTGAGCTTCTCTAATACGAGCAATACGATTTTTCTGGCGAATATAGATTAAGAGATAAATCAGAAATGAAATCAGGGTTAGTGCTGTTGCCCCCCACCTGACGAACTCAGGCATCCAGAAAAACCACGAGAAGAAACAAGACATTATCAGCAGCGTAAATAAGCCACCGACCACTCGCAATTTTAATTGGTGCTGATTGAATTTAATCTGCTCGTTTAACCCGTCAGGTCCTTTAAGCCTTTGCCCAGCATTTTTTATATCCCTTAAACCAATACCTAACTCACCACCACCTGATGACTCAGCCATAGCTCCTCCTTGAAAGTTATTATTTACGAGGCAAACAATAGATATCATCAACCCCAAACTTTACTCCATTATTGAAACGTCATCTTACTTGAGCGTTTAATCCTCAGCCAATATATCAATTCGCCTCATAGAACACTGAAAAAAAGTACTGAAGTCTGACTTTAATGGGGCTCTTGAGGTGTAAACTTTATTATCAAAACTGTTTATTTTGCTAAAACAAGCCTCCCTAGCTTTAGTTTGGAAATTTGATTTACATTGCTCGACAGAACCAAAACCATTAGCTAGATCTTTACCGTTTATTTCACATACATTAATTACGGCATTCCTAAACGCGACCTCAACTTCACTTGGGTAAACGGTCTCCGTTGAGACTTTATCAAGCAGCTCTTTGACGGTGATATTTGGATCAACTTGTGATGACTGCGCTTGGTACACGTACATACCTGCACCAATGATTCCTACAACTAATATTAAATTCTTCATAATTCATCCTTGAACACTAAGATTAAATGGATTGTGGACAGATTTTCACTCCGCCTCCATTTACCCTATTAATAACACAAACCCTTGCTAACTGGCGATAACGCCAAAACTGTCTCAATATTAAAATATGGATGTTTCATTATTCTCTACACCAATCAATCTATTCTGGTCCCTTCTTATCGCCTTGGCTCTAGGCTTGATCATAGGCATTGAGCGTGGATGGTCTCAACGCCATCGCTCTGAGGGAAGCCGTATTGCAGGGATTCGCACCTTTGCTTTGACTGGATTATATGGCGGTTTATGCGCTGCACTTGCCAAGGACTTTTCAAGTTGGCTACTTGGGTTCGGCTTAATTCCGCTGATTATTATTCTCGCCGTCGCCTTCAGTATCCGTCATAAAGAGAGCAACACCGTTAGTATCACGGGTATTGTTGGCCTATTAATTACCTATACGCTTGGAGCGCTCGCCGTGTCTGGGGAACCTGTTATTGCCTCGGCAGCCGCCGTGATCGTAGCGTTGATTCTGGATGGTAAGCCCGAGCTGCATTCGGCACTTCATAAGCTTGAAGAGTATGAACTAGACGCTGGCTTAAGGCTGTTATTAATCTCAATAGTCTTGCTACCGATCCTACCTGATGAGGGCTATGGCCCTTGGAACGCCATTAATCCTTATGAGATCTGGTGGCTAGTCGTACTGATCGCCAGCATCTCTTTTCTAGGCTATTTTGCAATCCGAATTGGAGGAGCTCGGCGTGGTATTATGTTCACGTCCGTTTTTGCAGGGCTAAGTTCTTCAACTGCATTAACGATCCAATTCTCTAACCTCTCTAGGGAACAACGCTCCCTCTGCCCACTACTAGCAAGCGGAATTCTGTTCAGTTGTGGAACAATGTTCCCTCGAATTCTAATGGTATTGCTCGTCATCAATGCTCCACTAACATATCAGCTATGGCCCTCTATGCTTATTATGATGGTTGGTTTCTATCTTCCTGCGCTCTGGATATGGCTTAAATACAGTGATGGAGAAACGAACAGCATCAAAACTCAACGTAACCCACTAGCACTAAGCTCTGCGGTCTTCTTTGGGTTTGTCTTAATGCTGGTAATGCTGCTCTCACAAGCACTAACAGAGTGGTTTGGAGATACAGGAACACTGCTTTTATCAGCCATCGCAGGTTTAACCGATGTTGATCCCATTACTCTGACACTAGGCAGACAGACACCTAAATCGATAGACGTAGAAATTGCTTTAGCTGGAATATTTATAGCGGCTACAGTGAATAGCTTAGTTAAGATGCTGATCGTAATATTTGCCGGTGACAGATCCTTATCGATTCGAACAGCACCGGCAATGCTTGGCGCCATCTTACTTGGCGCTCTGACTATTTATGCTACGCATCTAGCATAAATACCCCTAACGACCACACAAGGTAATTAAAGCAACACGAGGAACATTTGGGAATAACTAACTATATTCCCATCAAAATTATCCGACGCCTTTTAATTTATATCCCATTCCATAAACCGTTTGTACGATTCTGGGAGCTCCTAAATCTTTTTCCATTTTTTGTCTTAAGACCGAAAGAAACTGATCCAAAGTTCGGCTATTAGGTAGATAAGCTCTACCCCAACATTTGTCCAAAATTTCGTCTTTCGATAGTACTCGCCCTCCACTTGCGTGAAGCAGCTGTAAAAACTCAAGTTCACGCTTACTCAAGCAGACTTTTTCATCAACATAGCTTAGTAGCATACAGTCAGTATCAACGGTTAACTCACCTAGTTGAAATGTTTTCGATTGTGCAGGCTCTCTCGATTTAAGGTACTGTTCTCGCCGAGCCAAAGCAGTGACCCGTGCAATTAGCTCATCAGGGTTAAAAGGCTTTGTCATGTAATCATCAGCACCTAATCGAAAACCTTCGATCTTATCAACTTGCTCATCAAATGCAGTAAGAAGAAGCACTGGCTGAAATAAGCCTCTTTCACGCATAACTGCACAAAGCTCTATGCCACTCAGATAGGGCATCATCACATCGAAAATGCATAAGTCAGGTTTGTATTCACCAAGCTGATACAGTGCATCTTTACCATTTTTCACGGTATGACATTCAAAACCTTCTTTTTGTAATAACAGCGCCAAGCCTTGGTTTAGATGAAGATCATCATCAGCAATTAATACTTTCATTGGCTTTCTTCTATCGGCAATTGAATGGTAAAAACGGAGTGCTCTACATTTTGGTAACTTATCTGACCACCTGCATTTTCTATAAGCTGTTTTGTTACAACAAGGCCAAGACCAAACCCTTCTTCGCTTTTAGTTTTCTGGGGATCATATTGGAACAAACTTGTTTGGCGCTCTGCTGTGATGCCGTCCCCGCCATCTCTGCAGGTTATCATCAAGCTATCGTTTTGTAGCAAAAAATCCAGTTGCGCAGGCTGGTGCGGCGCGTATTTAATAAGGTTATCAACGAGATTTACCACCGAGCATTCAAGGGCTTCACGAGCTACTGTCACCTTAGCTGTACATTGAATATCAATGGTCAAATCGATACCACTATGTTTCAGTCGTGGCTCAAAAGGGTTAATCAGCTGATGGATAAAAGGCTCTAAATCAAGGGTCTCAAGTTTAGGCTTACTCACCAGGTCAGCATGTTCGAATAATATGGCGTTATTTAAAAAGCGTCGCATACGAAAAAATTCAGCATCAAATACATCCATATAACCTAATGTTTCTTTATGCGACTCGCTTCGGCGAACAAGATCTGAATAAAGCCTCAGATTTGCTAGCGGCGTTTTAAACTCGTGTGCAACTAATCTCAAAAAATCAGTCTTTCTTTCATTTTCTTTAATAGAGCATCGCTGTACCCAATATAACCAAGCCCCAAGCCCTAGCATGAGTACAATTAGAGGAAATAAGATGGCTACATATACAGGTTGAAGGTGTTGTGTGTCGGCATCGAGTGGTTGGTATATAAGTTGCCAATCGATAAAAATTCCACTTAAGGGCCAAGTTAGATTGGCACCGTGCTGTTCAAGGTTAGCCTTTTCCTTATTATTTTGTGAAACTGAACTTAACTGAAACTGATCTGTTTGATCAATTCTGGGTAAAGCATCTTTCAACTCTTCTGCTAACCATCGCTGCTTAAGCAAAACACAGTAATTTAATTCTGATTGCCAACAATGTAACAAGCGAAGATCTGAAGAATACCCTAGCGATAATGTAATAGGCTCTGACACTAAAGAAATATCTTGTATTTGCTTTTCTATAACGGCTTCAAACTGATCGAGTAGGTATTGCTCTCGCGGCAATGCTTGGATTTTATCAGGGGGAAAAACTCTATTTAGTTGATCATCGTAGATCAAAGTTAAATCGATAGCACCGTCGCTCATCACCAATTTTCGGAGATCATGACGACTACCATTTTTAGACTCAATCGACTCTCTTACTTTACGGAAAGCACTCTCTATCTCTTGGGCAAGCTGGATTTCGATTGCCTTCATCGTCATTTCCTGACGATGCTGTGATTCTATTTGTTTTAAAGCGGTCTCTTGGTTAAGAGCTCTTACTCCTAGTAAAGCCAACGTTATTGTTGATATGAGCATTAACAATAAAAGTGCCAAATTTGGCGATGATATCCCTCTCATTTTATCTAAAAAAATCCCCTCAAAAAGGAGACAGGTTTTTACCACCTGCCTCAAGCGCTCATCAAAAATCAGATTGAGACTTTTAAAACTGAGGTTTGTTTATATACCGGATGAAACGGGATAACAAATGTAAGTCACAAAGAGTAAGAAGGCCCACAAACCTATTTCTAAGGTTTCTGTAATAGGCTGTATCTTCCGAATTGCCCCATAAATATGCACTACTAACATTAATGTGAAGACGACAGCCAACATATCAAATGTGAACTGCAAACCACCCTCTGTATAAGCGCCTTTGAGAATAAAAAACTCAACCACTAATACAAATGCGCCTACACAACGTCCGAAGTATTCTGCTAGATCAGTGTCTTCAGGAACCCTCCACATCATCAACTTAGCCCAAGTCAAAGGCACAAAAAACAACGGGAGTGCAAAAGTCACCGTGGTTATCGATCCCAACACCCATAGATAAGTTAAAGCGAACTCCGAATATTGCCCTAGCATTTCAATTTTCCTTATTAGAATTTTGAAACGTAGGCTAATCGCATTTAAAAAGAAGAATGTCAGTGAATTGTAAGGATTGGATTGTGAAGTCTAATACTTTACGGCTAAAAATTAGGACGGGCACTTTCGAGACCATCACCCCAGTTTCCACGGGGTAACTAATAAACATCAGTTGCCTAATTAATGAGGCAACTGAAGGCGCATGCGCTGCCAATCTTCCGTGGGTGTATTCAGCATCATTTTCATATCGACTACGTCTTCTTCGATATTGAAGCTGTTCTCAAAACCCAGTTTCTTAGCCAAGTTTTGCATGCCTTTGTTGTTCGGCAGTGTCGAGCCAATTATCTGCAGTGTTCCTCTGCTGCGGCAGTAATCAACAATTTTGCTCATTAAGGCGACGCCCAGGCCTTCGCCTTGAAGATCATCGCGAATCACGACACTAAATTCGGCTCGAACGTTATCGGCATCGGTCACTGCTCTTACTACACCTAAAGTTTCCATCTCTTTAGAACCTTCACGTGGAACAGAAATAATAAATGCCATCTCACGGTCGTAATCAATCTGAGTCCAGTTCGCTAGTTCCTGATGGGTCGGTACACCACGGCTGTAGAAGTAACGTAGACGGATAGATTGCGGGCTAAGTTTGTTATAGAACTCGAGATGGTTTGGTTCATCTTCACCACGAATCGCACGCATAATCGCCTTGCGGCCAGAGCGTTTAAGAGTAATCTCTTCGGTGAGATGTTCAGGATAAGGAGAGATCGATAGATCACCTTCATCAGTAGAAATCGATACCGAAACATCAGTCGCCAACAGACCTGCTTTATTAACCAATAGCGGATTGATCTCTAGGCATTTAAGGTTCGGTAGATCGACCACCATCTCAGAAAGATTCAGTAGCAATTTACACAACTGCTTCATATCTTGCTCAGGACGATAGCTGTTTTCTTCGAGAATTTTGCAAATACGTGACTGGCGAATGAGCTGATGTGCCAATGCCATATTCAACGGTGGCAACATCACATGACGATCAGAGAGTACATCAACCGTATGCCCACCCGCACCAAATACAATCACTGGGCCAAAGGTAGGATCTCGGGTGATACCTACATTGATCTGTAAGGATTGGAAACCACGCTTCATCTGCTGAATACAGAAACCCATCTGTTGCTCTGGGCCATAGCTCTCACCTACTCGATAAGAGAGTTGAGTAGTCGCATGTTCTATCTCTGAGGCTGAATAGAGATCTTGGGCAATATCTTTCCAACGTAAACTACCCTGCTCATCGTAACTAAACGGGTAAACGTTATCTGTGTGCAGCGCTTTAACTCTAACAGAGTTTTCAATGTTCCTCGCCAGTTTCACGACATCATTAATATTATCGCTGTAGTAAGTATTCGAAACTGGGATGTCGTAGAGATCTAATAACGCACAAGCTTCTTTATGCTGTAAATAGTCTCGATTTTCCGCCAAAGCGTTTTGGATCAGATCTCTAGCCTTAACATGGTTAGGCGTATTTTGCTCGATGTAAGGAGGGGGCGTTTGACGCATCACCTCTTGGTTACGGCGAAATTCAACCATGTACATAAAAGCATCAATAGATTCTTCCGGCGTTAAGAAGGTCGAAAGACCGGCTGCGTTACAACGGTTACGTGCTTCTATCGCTGTTGCTCGGCCCATAAAACAGGTTAAGACATTACGTGGGGTTTTCTTAGCAACTTGAATAACCTGCTCTGCCGTTTCAACACCGGGCGCCAGGCGTGTCGGTGCATGCACCATCAGCACCACATCAACATTTTTATCTTTGGTAAGTAGACGTACAGCCTCGGCAAAACGCGCTGGGTCAGCATCGGCGTTCAGGTCTACCGGATTGGATCGATCCCAATGAGACGGAAGAATTTCAGCTAATGCTTCGACCGTTTCCTCAGTCAGATGCGCTAACTGACCATTTTTATTAAGCAAGTGCTCTGTCGCGAGTGCGTTTGGTCCCGTGCCATTAGACACAATCGCCAATCGTTCACCACGCATACGTTTCATATGCGTTAAGGTTTCTAACGCGTTGAATAGTTCATCAGAGGTTTCAACACGTACAACACCTGCACGTCGCAGTGCGGCATCGTACACCTGATCATCATCGTAAATACCTGGTGCGAGTTCTGTACCGGATTTTTCGCCACTAAAAGTATCGTTTTTAAGTACCAGTACCAGTTTGTTTCGTGATGCAGAACGAACAGCTGATAAAAAATCCCTAGCGGAACCATCTACTCGATTCAGCTGCAATAAAATCGCATGGGTATAAGGATCTTGAGCGAGATAATCGATCACCGAAGGCAGATCGACATCGGCGCCACCACCTAAAGTAAGGAAATGAGAAAAGCCAATCTCCTGGCCGGTGGCCCAATCGATCATGGCCGTCCCTAAAATACCGGACTGGCCCACATAAGCGACCTTCCCTTTTAGGATATTCACATGAGAATAGCTGGCATTCATATTATGGCCGGGTACCAGCATGCCCATACAATCTGGCCCTAATATTCTGATGCCATAAGGTTTAGCTGCTTGCCTAACCTGATCACGCAAAGTTTGATGATTTTCATCTTCAATGGAAAGACCACCGGTTAAGATCATGGCAGCCTTCACCATACTCGCGCCAAGTGCGCGAATGATATCTGCCACAGTTTCCGGTGGGGAACAAATAATTGCTAACTCGGGCATTTCAGGTAGTTGATTCAGTTGGCTATAACATTTAACGCCATGAACTGAGTCATACCCCTGAGAATTTACCGCGTATAACGACCCCTTAAAGCCGCTTTCTTGTAAATTTTGAAGAACCACGCCGCCCATACTATTTTCGCGGGCAGATGCACCAAATACAGCGATAGATGCTGGTTTAAAAAAGCGTTTAAGATATTTTGTAGACACGCCAGTAATCCCTCGTAAACGGATAGAGTGCAGTGTACTCCTTTCTGCACCGCAGCAAAACAAAAACTATATACCAAGGTCTTATAAAAAACAGTACTTCACTACTTATGAGTAAGATCAATTTTTGTAGCAGTAGCTGACTGGTTACTAAGTTTCCAGCTTTATACGTTTTTGCTATCTAAATGGGCTCTTTACAGGCCAACATTCATTTCAGCAGATTCTTAAACCACGCTCAATAGGGCTTGTTACGGGCGTTTAGCTCAATCCCTCTTTATTCTCAAACTTGGCACTTCAGTTGCAGTTACCTTAGAAACGAGAGTACGTACCCACAGCCTCTCCTCATCCATAAAAATTAAAAAGGATAATCTAATGAGGACAACTTCCACCCGATTTAAATCCAGTCTAGCGCTAATCGCCGGTTCACTAATTGCCCCATCAGCTTTTGCTCACAGTAATCTATTAATGGAATCCAGTTTGATCTCCGGCTTATTACACCCATTAACTGGGATCGACCACCTTCTAGCACTGTTGGCAGTAGGTTTCTGGGCGGGCCAACAGCAACTGAAAGATAATCGCTTAGTGCCTTTCACGCTTTTCAGCATGCTATTAATTGGCTTTTTCCTAGCCCTTAACGGCCTGATGTTCCCTGCAATAGAAACAGGCATCGCTGTTTCTGTATTAGTGTTGGGGCTCATGGTATCCAAAGTTATTAATCTAAAAAGCGTCGTAGCCTTGCCACTGATTGCAGTGTTCGCGATCTATCACGGTTCAGCTCATGGCGCGGAATTAGGTTCTGCCGGTGTCGCAGCTTTTGCATCAGGCTTTATGTTGAGTACTGCACTGCTATTTGGGGCAGGCAAGACGTTAGCTGATCAGATCAACCGCACGATTCCAAAACTAAATGCTTGGGCCGGAACAGGAATCGCACTGTTTGGCGCTATGTTTCTGATCGCTTGACCAACTATTGTAGCGAGATAGCCATCCACTTCTGCTATTTCGTTATTCGCTGGCAATGATTGTCTAACTTATTGCCAGCACCTTTCTTTGCTTCACCACACCCAAAGTGCTTTGTCGGGTAATTTTTACCCGACTTTTTTCTCGTTTGAGACTTTAGCTAACATATTCAGCATAAATCCTTTCCAATTTCTAAATCTGTACCATACTCAGGCTATATAGAGATCGATTTGTTTATCCCTGAGGCAAAGATATGAGTCACCAAGGCCCCATAAATAGCGAATCTAATCAACAGACCCGGTCTGATGAATCCATACTTGAAGACGAGTTACTAGCGCCTGAAGAGCTATCGACCATTTACAAGAAAGAGAGCATCAATCCAGCTAAGCGCCGTCGTTTAGAAGCTATGCGTGAAGAGAAAGAGCTGCAAAAAGATCTGCGTGAAATTTTCGACGATGACGACTGGAAAGACTAACTAGAAAGAAGCTTAGATTGATTTAATAATGACACGCATCTGCCTGTGTTATTAAGCACAGGCAGATGGTTTGTGCTCAGTTATTTCCGACTCAGGCTGGACTATATCCAGTAAATAAATTTCGTGTTCTGTGAATTCAAACATCGTATTACATAGCTGACAGCGATAGATGCTGCTACTTGGTGACTCTCTTTGCACGTTCAGATGTTGATGGGGTTCACTGATAATTGAGGATTCAATTAACTGCCTGCAGTGGTTACATTTGGAATCCATGTCCTCCGCCCCCTATTATTTTGAGTGGTATATCAAGAATGGTTCAGGTATGGCGGTTATTCAAACTCTGTCAGAACTTTTTTCTATCTTTTTTTCATTCCTTTTAAGGCTATTGATACAATACATTCATGTTAAAGATAACCAACCGCGTTTTTATCTATCCGCATGAGCTAGAGTTCAATGCTATCCGCGCCCAAGGTAGCGGCGGCCAGAACGTCAATAAAGTCTCTAGTGCGATCCATCTTCGTTTTGATATCAAAAACTCTTCCCTGCCTGAGTTCTACAAAGAGCGTCTACTCGCCTATCGGGATCAACGCATCACCAAAGAAGGTGTGATTGTGATTAAGTCGCAAAATTCCCGCGATCAGGAACGTAACAAGGAAGATGCTAAACAACGACTGTTAGAGCTTATCCAAGCAGCAACCATTGTAGAAAAAGCAAGAAGAGCGACAAAGCCCACACGAAGCTCACAACGTAAACGCGTTGATAAAAAAACTCAGCGCGGGCAGATCAAAAAGAATCGCGGGAAAGTGGATTATTAGTGCTTTTACGCTTCATCGATTTGATAATGCTTTCGATGAGGGTTGCCTTTCTGGACCAATAAAACATAGAACATCACAAAATAGCCTAGTCATCAGAGATGGGCTTTGCTACTTAGCTAAAGCTTGGACTGACCCCGTTTCAGTGGACACCTTTTAACACGCTAGAGGTGTCTTATGTATTTCAAAAAACGTACAGCCTACAGTGACGAATTTAAAACACGTGTGGTGCTGGAATCACTTAAAACTGAGCTAACCTTAACTGAGTTTGTGGAGGACCTTCCGATAGCGGTAGGGACATTGCGTGCTTGGAGGCGTCAATATATGTCAGCTCAAGATCCTAAAGCGGTGAATGAAACTGCACCTCGTAAGAGTTACCGTCAGTTAGAACAAGAGTTAGAGAAAGTTAAAAAGGAATTGGAACGCTCTCAACTGGAAGTCGATATCCTAAAAAAGACACGAGAGTACTTCAGCGAAGCAAAGTAGAGCGCTTTGCATGTATAGAGAAGTACTCGAGTTACTTACCCGTGTCGCGGTTATGCAGGCTCTATGGTGTTCAGCGCTCGGGTTATTATGCTTGGCTAAATCGTATTCCATCCCTACGGGAACAGATGAATCAAAAGATCTTATCGCGTGCTTTAGAGTTAGCGGATCAATGTCGAGGTGTGTATGGCTACCGTAAATTATGGCATGCGTTGTTATGTGAGGGCTTTTGTTGTGGGAAAAATCGCCTCTGCCGTTTATTGAGGCGCGTAGGGTATAAGGCGCAACTTGCTGTAAGGAAGGCTCGTTACTGCTTAGAAGGTGGTTTGATGCCTCAGCCTAATCTGCTAAATAGGGAGTTTAATCCGAGTCAGATTAATCGCGTATGGGTCTCAGATATTACCCAAGTAGCCTGTCGCGAAGGCTGGTTATATGTATCGGTCGTTATGGATTTACACAATCGGGAAATCGTAGGCTTTGAATGTTCAAGGCAAGTAACTGCGGACATCGTACTGAAATCATTACAAAAAAGTTGGAATAAAGCTAAGCCGGGAGTCAGTATCGCAGTGAGCGGGTAATGAGCTGGTTGACGAAAAGAGGCGTTACAATCAGTATGTCTCGTCAAGGTAACTGCTGGGATAATGCGTGTGCAGAGAGCTTCTTCTCGTTGTTGAAAAAGGAATGTACACGTAAGTGAGGGTTGATTACCTGTTCTGAAATGGCGAGAGAAATAGGTCTGTATATCTCTCGCTTCTATAATACGATCAGAAGCCACAGTGCGTTGGGGTATGAATCTCCAGTTGGCTTCCGATCTTAAGCAACTGTCCACTTTATCGGGGGCGCTCCACACCCTAGCAACTAACCACTAGCCACTAGCCACTAGCCACTAGCCACTGAAATTTTATGAAAGCGCACTAAACTCAACTTCAACTTGGTTATCACCGGCTGCTACGAAGATCTGATTTTCGCTCAGTGTAATCGTTAATTCCATCGTACGGTCACACAATGCTTCTAGCTGAGTCACTTGTTCGGCATCGAATCGGAATACCTGTGTTTTTGGCAAAGCTTTTAGGCCATCACCGTTTTTAGCCCACCAGATATCTACTTCACTACCGTAGGCATAGAGGATCACTTGTTCTGCTCGGCTTACGCCCTTACGCATGCGCTCAGGAGAAGCTTGCCCCACTTCGATCCAACAGCTCACTGAGTTATCAGGACGCACAATCCAAAGATCAGGCTCATCAGCTGCTGATAAGCCTTTGGTGAAATCAAGGTCTTGATCATAGTTCAGCGCGTAAGCAAGGATACGCACCATCATTCGGGTAACCGTTTCTGATGGGTGCAGGGCAACTGTTAGCTTTTCGCTCGTATAAATATCCCGGTTCATATCCACTAAATTAAGGGAAACTTTGTGGATAGTTGGTTTAAGCGCCATGAACTCAGCCTTATTCGTTGGATTGGGGGCATCTTTATACTGCATCTCCTCTGAGTTTTAAATACAATCCTTGCTCTGCTTTTTTGACAATGCTGCTGAGGTCATTCATGGAATTAAAACATCTAGCTATTCGAGAACTAGTTAAAGAATCTGAAGATGCGCCTGCGCGTATTACAGATCGCGGTGGTGTTATTCCTACAACTGAACCGATCGCTAACCAGCTATTCGAAACACTAAATTCTGCATTCAGCCGTCGCTCTAGTCTGACTCACGGCTCGTTCAATCACGAGAATGAAGAGGGCTACCCATTTATCTCAGCTTTCGAAAGCTTTGTTAATGCAGAATGTAACGAGCAGAGCTTTGTTGAGTTAACAGAAAAAAGTATGTCTCAGCTAGCAGTTGCTATTAACAACCCATCGGCTCATACCGCTCACGGTGGATATGTACTGTTTGCTATGTATGCCAGTGATCGTTACGAATATATGCTGATCGCGCTCGTACGCGATAAAGCAGGCATTGGTTTTGATAATGACCTTCACCCAACCGAGGTGATGGAGATCAACCTGGACCAGTTGCATCAAGGTGCGCGGATCAACTTAACCACTTACAGAAAAAAGCAGGACAGCTACCTCAGTTTTATTGGCAGTAAAGAGAAAGGAGAAATCACCCATTACTTCTCGACTGCGTTTGGTTGTACCGATGTCACCCCTTCACGCAAATCAACAGGAGAGTTGATTCGTGCAGCACGAGATTTCTGTAACCAAAACAATATGAGTGATCGTAAAGAGGAAGTGGTTGAGGATGTAGTTAGCTACCTTTCTAAGCAACGTACTGAAAAAGAATCCGCTAATCTAAACGACATTGAAAATTTGTTTGATGCATACATCCCACCTGAACAAGCAGAAACAGCAGCAGGCACCTTTGGCACATTTGCCAATAAAGGCCCGTATAATGTTAGCCAGGAATTTCAACCGCATACCAGCACTATCAACCGCTTCGCGAAGC
This sequence comes from Neptuniibacter sp. QD57_21, assembly GCF_047778075.1. GTDB lineage: Bacteria > Pseudomonadota > Gammaproteobacteria > Pseudomonadales > Balneatricaceae > Neptuniibacter. Next base: position 2,466,010 of record NZ_CP180549.1, read on the forward strand.
TTAAAGTGAAAGCGGATAACTGGAGTTTAGATTTCAATAAGCGCAGCCTTGGCGATTTAAATGGCAGTAAAGATATCGAATTTGATGAAGATAACGGCCGAATCATTATCAATCGTTTGCCCAGCAAGGTAATCAACCAGCTTCGCGAAGCATTAGAGCAGGACGATTAAACTGCTATTTGATGTAGTGTTTTGTATTTTCCATCTAAGCTGAACTGCAAAACACTACATACTAAAAATTGAAAGAATATTTCCTTCAAGATCCTTAAAGTGCCCTATGGTCCCACCCCAAGGTTGTTTTTCTGGAGGGGCTACAAAATCGATTCCCCTTTGAGTCATCTCCTCATACACCTGTTGAATATCCTGAACTTGCAAAGTTACCCCAACAAAACGCCCTACCAGATCATTAGCATCCTCAGAGTCTGCATCGACCAATTCTAGGGCTATTTTGGCTGCACCTAGTTCAAATTCAGCCCACCCCATATCTTCATCTAGAAACTCGGGTTCTAAACCCAAGGCTTGGGAATAAAAACCAACTGCAGCATTAAATCGAGTGACAAAGATACGCTGTGCATAAAACGCAAATGCCATTAGAGTTATCCCTCCTATCAAACTTAGTAGAGATCCACATCACTCATTGAGTTTAGCCAAGAATCGGTTATTTAAGCTCGAAAAAAGCCATTGCATGAAAATTTGTATGCATATTCCTATACAGACAACGCCTCAACATCAGCAGAAAATAGACAGCCGATAAAGCAATTTAACTGCTCCGAAAAGCAGTCGCAGATGAGGATAATCAGATGATCATCAACGGATATTTATTTGGAATTTCGCATAGAAACAAACATCTTGTTCTACTGAAACTAATGGATTCACTTGCAGAACAAGGCTATGCGATGAAAAGCTTTAAACTAGACGGTGATTACTTAGCAGTTGAGGTCATCGATCTGAAGAATGATCGAAAAGAGCATGTGGTTGAGATAATTAACCAGCCTCAGCAGCCTGAGGAGATCATGTTATTTATTCATGATGTACAACAAGCTGCATAAGCGGAGCCACATGAATTACATCAAAAAGCTTACCCAACAGGACACACTAACCAGTGCAGCCATGGTTGATAGTACGACAGTTAAGGAAGTTTCTTTCTCTTTTACATCATAACGAATTGCCATAACGTGAGCGAGCGCACCTGTTGGCAACGCAGCAAGTATCACAGCAGCTAAAAACCAGTTTTGATCCTCAACGCCCGCTAGTTTGAAAATGACTAACGTGAGCAATGGATGGATAACAAGCTTAACTATCACTAACCAAAACAGCTCAACTTTGCTTTGTTTAAGGGTTTTAAACTCTAAACTCGCACCTAAGCAAAACAGAGCAACAGGCACTGTTGCTGGGGCAAGCAAATCCAAGGTAGAAGCCAGCACATTAGGCAGCTCTATAGCAAAAGCTGAAACCAATACGCCAAAGAATGTAGATAAGAAGATCGGGCTACGCAGCAATGACTTATCTAAAATAGCCAAAAATTGCTTTAACCCCGTTCCTTCTTGGCGCTGACTTTCCATCAAAAACTGCGTACCACCAATCTGGAATACATTTCCCAACAAGATGATACTGATCATCGCTCCATAAGCAGCTTCACCTAGCAAACCAAACACCATCGGAATGCCCATATACGCGTAATTGGAAAAGGTACCATTCAAAGCACGAATGATAAGTACCTCTTTATTACGCTCCGAGAAGAACAGTGCGCACCCCAATGCCGCCGTGAGCGCAGTTGCAACAACAGCGACGAGGAAAGCAAATAGATAAAGGGGCTGGAACAAACTATCCAAAGATAATTTATAGACTGAATTAAACAGCAATGCAGGCACAGCAAAGTAGTACACAAAGGTGTTGAGCGGAGCTAAGGATTGCTCTGCTAAAACGGTACGTTTACCGATATAACCTAAACCTATTAGCAAAAATAGCGTCAGTATTGTTTCTATGCCTGCCATGAGAATTGCTCGTTATAGCCAGAAAATTCAAAGCGCCAATTAGACCAATTCGTCCTCTTAACGTCCAGACATCATTCTGTCATAACCGAACTCTATGTTTAGGAATATATAGTTAAAACATTTTTTGTGCACTGCACAAAAAAGTGTTGACTTGATCAAAAATCAAGCTACAATGAGCCTCATATTGTGCAGTGCAACAAATTAATTTTTAGAGAGAACTATCATGACTAATACTGTTGATTTCCAGAAATCTTTCGATGCCGTTCAGTCTCTGATGAACCTTCAGGCTGCTGCGATCACTAAATCTATCGAACAGCAGAAAAAATCTGGTGAAGAACTAACTTCTTTCTTCCAGGGCGAAGCTGAGAAAGCAAAAGAGCTAAAAACTCCTGAAGAACTAATCAAGTTCAACATGGAAGCTAACAAAGCTCTATTCGAACTTCTAAAAGGTCAAGGCGAAGCTTTCACTGCAATCGCAAACGAAACTCGCGAAGCAGCAATGGCTGAACTTCAGGCGATCACTAAGTAAGTGATAACCTTCTAAAAAAACCGGGCTTATGCCCGGTTTTTTTTTACCTAACGGGCTTAAAACCACTAGTCATACTTGTTAATTCCGCTACTATGTCAGTTAGTTAGTTCGAAACTACTATCTAATTGATTGTTGTACGAGGTGCCTAGGTGTTAGAGCAAACTCTGTTAGCAAGACAACCAATCCTCAACGCCAACTGTGAAACGGTTGGTTATGAACTTCTTTATCGAGATCCAAATGGTTGCCCTCCCGGGGAGCTATTTGATGGCACCGCCGCTACCTGTGAAGTCCTCCTTAACGCGTATACCGGAATTATCCAGAGAGGTGCTCAACGCGTCCTTCCAGCTTTTATGAATATCAATGAGGAACTGCTTTCGGAGGAACTTCCAAGCTTTGCAGCAGATAACGTTGTTTTAGAAATAATAGAAGATGTTCCAATTAATGCTAAAACCATTGAACAGATTCGAGGGCTATCAGAGAAAGGCTTTAAAATTGCCTTAGATGATTTTACTTGGAGCGAAGATTATAAGCCTTTAATGGATGTAGTCGATATTGTAAAAATTGATGTTCTTGAAACCAAAGGGAAAAACCTTTTCCGCACAATGGAACATCTGGCACCTTACAATCTGACTTTGCTTGCAGAAAAGGTGGAAACTCTTAACGAATTCCATCGCTTTAAAAAATTAGGCTTCCAACTATTTCAAGGGTACTTCTTTGCATTTCCTGAACGTATTGAAGGAAAACGCATAAGTGGAAATGAATTAACCATAATCCAATTACTTGCCGAACTAAATAATCCAGATGCAACTCCAGAAGGTCTAGAAGAGATCATTGCCAAAGATCCTCGACTTGCAGTAAAACTTCTGAAGATCGTTAATTCTGCTACCTTCTCTTTACAACGCTCTATCTCAACTCTCAGTGAAGCTGTGGTAATGCTCGGCTTAAATGAATTGAAGCGTTGGGCAGTTATAGTGTCTCTATCAGGTACTTTAGCTGTCCCTGACGAATTATGCCGGGAACTGCTGATTAGATCTAAGATGTGTGAGCATATCGCGCCTCAATACAGTACCGAACCAGGCCTCGCATTTCTCATTGGAATCCTGTCGGGTGCAGATGCTCTTTTCTCTATCCCAATGGAAATCCTGCCTGAACATATTCCATTAAACGACGAAGCCAAAGTGGCGCTGGTAGATCGAAAAGGAAATCTCGGCTTGATGCTGAATGATGTGATTAACTTTACTCGTTATGAGTGGAGCAATCTCTCGGGGCATGTCGATGAGCACACACTGCTGCAAGCTCAATCAGAAGCGATTACTTGGGCCATAGAAAGCCAAAAAGTCGCTACATCTTAAGCACTCAGATCAATGCTATTTCAAATAAGCTCTAAACTAACAAAACTCGTAGTTTAGAGCCTTCTAATGCTGAGCTAAAATACAAGTGGTATACAAAGCATCTTATACAAGGTGCTTTTCATACCATAAAGCGACTCCTTCCTCTTAAGACAGGATGTCTATTATGAGTATTTTCATTACTAGTTTAGGCGCAACAGATAACGAAATCTGCGCACCTTTTACTCAGGCTATTCTTAATACCCTAGACAACAAAGGCTTTAGTTTTTGTGGCCTTCCAGCTGTTGAAGCCGAAATACTGATCAGCAGCAATCAAGTAAACTTTACGCTTCATACCTGCAAAATTAAAACTCAACCGATTACGTTTAAGTTTGGTGAAGTACATGACTTTACCCGCCAATACCGTATTGAACACAGGGTTAACACAGAAATCCTATCTAAGGTTGAAGACCTACTCTTGGAGCTAGAAGATTTAGCCTCCCACTGCACAGCAAAGAGCCATTGTTCTAATTGTGTAGTGAAAAATCGCGGCCCCAATCCAAATAAACTGGCGTTTAACCACTAACCACCCGATGGCTCGCAAGATAAGCTGGCGTGCGAGCCTTGGGCAGCTTTTCCACAAAGTGGTAGCGAGCAACATGGTAGCTAGGGTCAAAACCAAAGAAGTTAAGCTTCATCTGGTTTAGCTCTTCGTCACGGTATTGCTGTAATGGCTTTTGCAGCTCATCTTGTTGACGCTGCAAGTTCTTTAGGGCCAAACGCTGCGCATATTCAACGGATGTAGCCAGATACTTAGCATCAGCCTTAATGCGGTCTAAAAAGCCTTCCCTACTCTCATTGATACAAGCATCAATTAACCCGCTTTGTTCAGCTTCTGTAGCCGATACCGGTAAGCGATTTTGCATCAATTGCTGCGCTTGTTCATCACCCACTCGTTTAGGTAAGAGGTAGGTCCAATATTCCGAGCCATACAGATTACCCATGGACTTGTAGTGGGGGTTAAGCACAATATTGCTGCGGGCCACCACTTGATCAGCGGCTAAAGCTAGAAAGACACCACCGGCTCCAGCATTGCCTTGCATAGCCACCATGGTTAATTGGTTAGGAGAGTTGATGATCTCTAAACAGAGGTCGTTCATCGCATTGATATTGCGCCAGGACTCTTCTGCGGGACTCTCGGCTGCTTCGATCTGGTTTAGGTGAATACCGTTCGACCAAAACTCCTCTCCTCCCATGAGCACCAACACTTTGATTGGCTGGGCTTTTGCGTAGGCCACCGCTTGTTGTAAACGCTTGCATTGATCGCTATCCATAGCGCCATTGTAAAAATCAAAATAGAGATAGCCTACATCGCCTTCTTGGCGGTACCGAATCTCCTGCCACGTTGCACCATTAGGCATAGTTTCAGGTGCTAATGGCAATTCAGGTACACGTTGATCTTGAGGCGCAGAAGCAAGCTGCTTCGCTAAAAAGTGAGTCGCAGGCAATTTAAAGTTGAATTCACTTTCTTCTGGGTTAACGCGTTTTAGATGAGTCACCCACACTGCAGCATCACGAGTTTTCAGACAGATCGCACCGTCTCGAGTAGCGAGGATAGAACCCACATCAGCCAGTCCTTGCCCTAACGCTTGTTCTGCATAGGCGTTAAAAAGGTAGTAATCCTGCCCACCGATTCGATCCTGCACACCGGGCGCTGAATCCGCTGCTCTGATCTTTATTAAGATCTCTTGAGTGGAATCGTTTTGCCAATCGATCATGCGATCACATTGTGCCATCAAACAGTTCCACTGACCCAGGATATCAGGCTGATCATAATCCAGTTTTTGCGGCTTGAAATCACCCGATAGAATACGTTCCAGCGTTTGTTTTACTGCAGTCACTGCTGCATCACTAATCTCATTCCGATAAAGGCTGCTTTTGCTCGCCTCTCGCATTGGAAACTCGACTGACGCCCAGATATCGCCTGCATCCATCTCTGCATTAGCTTCTAGGCACGTCACGCCCCAAGAGGTTTCTTGATTCAATATGGCCCAGTCAACAGACGAAGGACCTCGATCACCTTTGATACCCGGATGAACGATAATACAGCGATGCTGAGACCAGATAGATTCGGGAATCGCTCGTTTCAAAAACGGTGCAATAATGAGCTCAGGCTTAAACAACTCCACCGCCTGTTCTGCTACTGCATCGTTAATATCAAATTCGATAGAGACGTCGTGACCGTCTCTGCGTAACTCAACAAACAAACGTTGAGTCAGGCTATTAAAACTGTGGGTTAGAAATAAGATACGCATTAACAGATCCTCGGTAGCTGTTCACCGTTGATCCAATCCACCATACGGTTACCACCAAAGGCAGTCTGCATCTGCACAAAGCTCAATGGATCATCGGTCACTTCACCAACAATCGAGGCCTCTTGTCCTTTAGGGTGTGCCTTCATCACCTCTAACAACTGCTCCGCCTTATCTGCCGGGCAGAAAGCCACCAGCTTACCTTCATTGGCAACAAACAACGGATCTAGTCCTAGGAATTCACAGGCTGCTTGAACTTGTGCTTTCACCGGCAGTTGCGCTTCATAGATTTGCATACCCACTCGGGCCTGCTGAGCGATCTCGTTCAGTGTGGCAGATAGACCTCCACGCGTAGGATCGCGAAGGCAATGGATCTCTGGCACAGCCTCAACCATATCAGCAACAAGGTCATGCAGCGCTTGAGAATCAGATTCGATTGTCGTCTCAAACGTGAGGTTTTCACGCAAAGACATAATGGCAACGCCATGATCCCCCAATGTACCGGACACTAAGATTTTATCTCCCGGTTTCACCTTATTTGCGCCAAAATCCAATCCTTCCTCAATTACGCCAACACCGGTTGTATTGATAAAGCAGCCATCGCCTTTGCCCCGCTCAACCACCTTGGTATCACCGGTCACGATGGCAACCCCAACCTCTTCAGCTGCCTTAGCCATAGAATCTACGATGGTCTTCAGATCAGCCAGAGGAAAGCCCTCTTCCAAGATAAAACCTGCTGAAAGATATTTAGGCGTTGCGCCGGACATAGCGACATCGTTAACCGTTCCATGAACAGATAACGAGCCTATATCACCACCGGGGAAAAACAGCGGTGAGATCACATGACTATCCGTCGCCATCACTACTTTACCGGCAGGCAAACTAAAACTTGCCTGATCATTCATCTGCTCTAGCCAAGGGTTTGAAAACGCTTGTAGGAACAGCTGATCAATCAACTGGGCCATCGCCTTGCCACCACTACCATGGGCCATCTCTACCTTGCCCTTAACCAGATCGAGCTCTGATGTATAAATCGTTTGTGTACTCATGAAAAACTCTCTAAATCAGGCTGCGGGGTGGGTTTTATCAGATGCGAAGGTATTTTCTTGGTAACGACCGTAGCTGTAATAAGCCGCACAAGCACCTTCACTGGATACCATACAAGACCCTAAAGGGTTCTCTGGTGTACAAGGATCGCCAAACAAAGTGCAATCCCGTGGAGATTTCACGCCGCGTAAGATCGCGCCGCACTCACAAGCTTTGTTTTCTCGTGTACTGCGATACTCAACCGTAAAACGCTTTTCGGCATCAAATTCGGCAAAGGCATCTTTAATACGCAAAGCACTATAAGGCACAACACCCAAGCCACGCCATTCAAATGAGCGGCGTAGCTCAAAGGTATCTGCCACGATGGATTTCGCTTGGACATTGCCCTCATAAGTCACTGCACGCGAAAATTCATTCTCAATCTCCGCACGACCATCATTAACCTGCCGCACTAACATTAAGATCGCCTGCAACACATCCAGAGGTTCAAACCCAGCAATGACTACAGGCTTTTGATACTCTTCGGCAAAATAGTAATAAGGCTGTGAACCAATCACAGTGCTTACATGAGCCGGTCCGACAAAACCATCTAAGCGCAGAATGCCCAGTTCTCTTACCTCTGGGGACTCCAAAATGTTACTGATCGCTGCAGGAGTCAGAACGTGATTGCAAAAGACGGTAAAATTCTTCAAACCTAGTTTTTGTGCCTGTCGAATCACTAGAGCGGTCGGCGGGGTTGTCGTTTCGAAACCTATGGCAAAAAACACGACCTCTCGGTCTGGGTTATCTTGCGCAATACGCAGCGCATCCATACAGGAATACACCATCCGTACATCCGCACCCTCCGCTTTAGCTTTTAGCAAACTACGTTTACGTGAACCCGGCACACGCAACATATCGCCGTAAGAACAGAGAATAACTTTATGAGTAACCGCCAATTCGATAGCTGAATCCAAACGATTAATCGGCAATACGCACACAGGGCAACCTGGGCCGTGGATCATTTTCACATTGCTAGGTAGCAGATCAGGAATCCCATAGCGGAAGATTGCATGGGTATGACCGCCACAAAACTCCATAAAGTGATAATCCCGATCAGGATCGACCTCTTTACTAATCTTGGCTGCAATCTCTTGAGCTAGTGCGCCATCGCGATATTCATCAACATACTTCATTGTGATGCCTCTATCGCTTGTTGCTGCTCAAGTTCGTCTAACTCTGCAAACAACGCTAGGGTTCTCGCAGCTTCTTCTGGATCTATCTTATTAAGCGCATAGCCTACGTGCATGATGACGTAGTCTCCTACGGCCAGATCGGCAATCAGCGCTATATTGATCTCTTTTCTCACCCCACCTATATCTGCAATTGCAGACTCGGTATCAATAATTTCTTCAATACGAACAGGGATGGCTAAACACATAGCGACTCTCTCTCATTGTTCTTGTTCTTGTCGTTCTTATGCATGTTTTGACGAGCCAAGTTAGCTCTTTCTAACGCGATCTGCGCTTGCCCTAGCGATATAGAACCGTCATTACATGGCAGTTTTCGAGCCGTAACGACTTGTAAATCTTGAGCTTCTAACTGCTCGGTAATTCCTTGAAGCAGGAGCTGATTTAAAAAACAGCCTCCCGCTAAGACAACTTTATTGATCCCTTCTTTTACTGCGCTATCAGCCACCCAGCGAGATAACGCTGTAATTAGCTGCTGATGAAACAAGGCTGCACCATACCCTTGATCCTCACAATCAAGCAGACGGGCAAATAATGGCTCTAAATTTAAAGGAGACTGCTTCGTATCAATCAGTAATGATTCGTTCGGCCATGGCTGTAATTTAAGGTAACGATAAGCTGCGGATTCAAGCGCCATGGCTGCTTGCGCCTCGTAGCTATTTTTCTCTTTCAGTCCCAATAAAGCAGCGACAGCATCAAATACACGCCCTGCACTTGTGGTCATTGGCGTATTAATATTTTTCTGTAACAGCTGGCTGATCATTGCAGCCGCTTTGTGATCACCAAAACGTTCTTCAATCTGCTCTGCTCGATCTAACTGAAACAATACACCTGAAGCTACCCGCCATGGCTCTTTTGCTGCACTATCTCCTCCCGGCAGAGGAATTGGGTTCAAACTGGATAGGCGCTGATAATCAGCTTTATGAACCTTAAATAAGTCTCCGCCCCATAGCGTACCGTCATCACCCAAGCCCAAACCATCTAGGGCTAAACCAATGACAGGCTCTTTAATGCCATGCTCTGCTACAACTGCAGCAATATGAGCGTGATGATGCTGTACCTTCAACATAGGGATCTGATGCTGCTTGCTAAAACGTTGCGCAAACCCCGTGCTGTAAAACTCAGAATGCAGGTCAGCAACCACGAGTTCAGGTTTGATGTCCAACATAGCGCTTAATTGCTCGACGGTATGATTGAGCTGGCGGCAACACTCAGGGTTATCAAGATCACCTATATGCTGCGATACGTATGCTCGATTGCCTTTGGTTAAGCAGATCGTATTTTTAAAATATGCGCCAACCGCCAAAACAGAAGGTAACTGCGCATCAGCTTCGAAAGGTAACTTAATATATTGCGGCGACAATCCACGGCCACGCCTAACCAGCTCACCACCTTGTTCAGCAAACATCGACACTACAGAATCATCGCAACGGGTGTGAATATCACGGTCATGCATCAGATAGCCATCAGCTATCCCCTGCAGTTGAGTTAGCGCTTCTGCGTTGTCGATTACTTGAGGGTTGCCACTGCGGTTTGCGCTGGTCATTACCAAGAGTAGATCCTGTTTTTCCGCGAGCCATTGAATTCCGTCTGGGCTGCCTGCAGCTTTGTAAAACAGCAAATAATGTAGAGGCGAATGAGGTAGCATCACACCTAGCCACGCTTGATCAGGTGCTAACTCTTCAGGTAATGAATCAGAGTTTTGTTTTTTTGGTACAAGGCAGATAGGAGCATCCATCGCTTTGAGTCTTTGTACCCGTTGATCCGTTAGCTCAACATAGGACTGCAAAGATCCAGGGTTAGCCGCCATGACTGCTAAAGGCTTTTCATCGCGATGTTTACGCTCTCGTAACCGTCTAACTGCTTCTGGGTTTCGAGCATCGCAAGCTAGATGAAAACCTCCCACACCTTTTATCGCAACTATATTGCCCTGTTGGATCAATTCAATTGTTTGCGCAACTGGATCATCACACTGCAATTGTTGCCCATCGTCAGAATAAAAGCTGAGTTGTGGGCCACATTCATCACATGCAGTAGGCTGGGCATGGAATCGTCTATCCACAGGATCGGTATATTCCGAATCACAACGATGACACAGCTGAAACTTTGCCATGGTGGTATTCGGACGATCATAAGGCAAAGCTGTGATTAGACTGTAGCGGGGGCCGCAGTGAGTACAATTAATAAACGGGTATAGATAGCGGCGATTGTTTGGATCGAACAGCTCACTTAAACAGTCCTGACATACAGCAGCGTCCGGTGTAACAGAAAGATCGAGATCTCCCTGCTCACTCTGAATGATTTTAAACTGGGTCAGACCTGGTTCTACTGCAATAGAGGTAACATCTAGAGATTCTATCTCTGACATCGAAGGTTGCTCAGACGCCAACTGAGAAACAAACTGATCAAGTTGAAGTTTATCGGCTTGAGCAAAGATACTCACTCCTTTTGGGCCATTCGCCACAGATCCGATCACCCCAAAGCGTTGCGCGAGGTTATACACAAAGGGACGAAAACCAACCCCTTGGACCTGACCTCGAATCTCTATATGCAACGCTGAAACTGCCATACTCATGCTCTGATCTTTTAATGGAAATCTTTATTCAGACCATATCGTTCCAGCTTGGAGCGAAGTCCAACTCGGGACAATCCAAGCTCCCTTGAAGCCTGACTTTTATTCCAACGATGACGAATGAGTGTTTCCCTTAAAATTCGTTTTTCCAAGGTTTCGATGCGCTCTTTTAATGTGCCATCCAAGCATGCGAGCACTTCTGTTTCTGCAGTCTCTTCAACTGGAGCCGCTCTCAACACCCGAGGGCTCAATAGATCTGCAGATAACCATTCCTCTTCCGCTAACACCAACATGCGACGAATTTCGTTCTGTAGCTCCCTAACGTTACCCGGCCAGCAATAACGACGCATACAATCTAACGCTTCTTCTGTAAAACCTTTTGCAGGCTTATCAAACTCTTGCACAGACTTGGCTAAAAAGTCCTCAGCAAGCACCGGAATATCCATTGCACGACGTTCTAATGCGGGTAACTCAAGGGTCACTTCAGCTAAGCGGAAGTATAGATCCTGTCGAAATCGGCCCGCTCGAACCTCCTCTTCCAAGTCTCTATTGGTAGAAGCCACTACACGGACATTAACCTTTCTACGCTGGTGTTCGCCTAGGCGACGAACTTCTCGTTCCTGTAGAACACGTAACAATTTCACCTGAAAAGCGGGGCTAATTTCACCGATCTCATCTAGAAAAATCGTGCCGCCATCAGCGCGTTCAAACAAACCAACATGATCTGTAATCGCCCCCGTAAACGAGCCCTTCTTATGACCAAATAACTCAGAAGCTAACAACTCATCCGGCATAGCACCACAGTTTTCCACTACAAAAGGGCGCTCTGCTCGTAAGCTGTTGTAATGAAGCGCGCGAGCAAACAATTCTTTACCTGCACCAGAAGGGCCTGTGACCAATACCGAGACATCATAAGGAGCGATTTTCGCGGCCTGTTCACACAGGTCGTTTAATGGACTCGTCGAATGTCTGCGAATTTCATCCAATTGGTAAGTCTGTTTGAGATGCTGTTTTTTCTCTTTAACATTTTGCTCTACTTGAGAAGCGGAGTGACGCATCTCCATCGACAGTAGTTCATTTTCATTCTGTAATTCATACAGACGACAAGCTCCACGAAGAATAAGCAGAAGGTTGTCTGGGTGCCAAGGTTTAGTGATGTACTGCAAGATTCCGGCTTCATTTAAGCCTTTAATGATATCTTCAGAATCAGTGTAACCGGATAGGATTAGTCGTGCCGTTTGCGGCCAACGCTCACGAACCTCAGTTAAAAACTCTACACCGGTCTTCCCTGGCATACGCTGATCACAGAGAATGGCATGAAATGTATGTTGCTCTAGCAGATGAAACGCCTGATCCGCACCTGTCGCTGTCAGAACATCAAATTCTTCATCTAAGGTACGCTCTAAAGTTTCTAAAGAACGTACCTCATCATCTACACACAATATTAAGGGTCTTTTTCGAGTCGGCATTAGAGAAGGGCCTCAAACTGCTGGATTTCAGACTTTAGCTGATCAATCCGTGTTTGAATCATCCCTTTTCGGTTTTGCTCTAACCAGTCCTGCCACTCCTGCATTCCTTCACCGGATTTAGCGGATAGCTTCAATACCTTAATGTCTGGATTTACTTGACGAGCAAATTCAATACATTTATCCACATCAAAATCTAAATGAGGCAGCAGATCCGTCTTATTTAGAATCATAATATCTGCAGCATGGAACATATCTGGATACTTGAGTGGTTTATCTTCACCCTCGGTCACAGACAAAATAGCAATCTTATGCGCTTCACCAAGATCAAATGCTGCTGGGCAAACAAGGTTGCCGACATTCTCTATAAATAGAAAGCCACCTTGTAGGTCGTCCAAGTTATCTAAAGCATGACCCACCATATGAGCATCTAAATGGCAGCCTTTACCCGTATTTACTTGTACTGCCGGTACGCCTGTTTCTCGAATACGATCAGCATCATTTGCCGTTTGCTGATCACCTTCAATCACTGCTACTTTACGCGATTCTTTTAAGCGATTGATGGTTTCGGTTAAAAGTGTGGTTTTTCCTGACCCCGGACTAGAGACTAGGTTTAATACAAACAGGCTTTGCGCTTCAAAACGGGCGCGATTGATCTGAGCGTAACGATCGTTTTTACCTAAAATATCCTGCTCGATCTGTACCATTCGGCTTTGGCTCATACCCGCCACATGGGCATGAGCAGGACCTTTACCAAAATGCAGATCCTCACCTTGTTTCTCTATAACATTGTCATCATGCCCGTGATGATGCGTATGCTCGCTATGAGAATGATCATGATGAGCGCCCTCGTGATGAGAATGCGCATGTGTATGCTGACCTTCGATCTTTACATTACCTTCACCGCAACCGCAAACCGTACACATTATTCCACCTCCAACTCTTTAATTCGCATCTCGTCCCCTTGGACGACCTGAAGTTGGTAGCTGCCGCACTCCGGACAGCTGTCATAGCGTTGACTAATTGGAACGTTTTTCAAGCACTGCATACAGAATGCCTCACCGGGTATCTTTATTATTTTTAGTTCAGCTCCCTCAGCTAGGGTGCTGCGCGTTACCGCTTCAAAGCAAAACGTTAACGCTTCTGTTTCTATCATTGATAATGGGCCAAGCTCCAGCCAAACAGTTTTAACTCGATCATACTGTTGTTCTTTGGCTTGATCTTCCAGCACTTGGACAATGCCTTCTGCAATCGACATCTCATGCACGATTAATTGACCTCAACTTCATAAGCGACACAAGGATCTACTGATAATATTAGTTTACCCACTAAATCCGCTGCTTTATCTTCAGGGACCTTTACCCCTTCTAACATACTGACAAGAGTTCCTTGTGGATGAAAATTCCACTCCGTTGGCGCAATAATCCGATACTGACTGATCTGCTCATCACCATTGGGATTTATCGTCATGGTCACTCGATGAATCAGAGCCCCTCTTGCCGCTTCCACCCAAGCGAAACCAGGCTTATCAGATCTAATCAACTCTTCATCATCAACTTGTAGCAGTCGATGAGGCATCGCTTTTAACTCTAACAACAATGCCAAAAACCTCTGAGCAATGGGATTAATCGTAAGTAGGTTCGATTCTTTAATCATCGAACGCTTACAATTTCGTGTCCAGATGCTAGTTTCGAAACAACCACCTTCACCTTGAGGTAAGGCACAGAAACTTTGGCCTCTCAGGCTTAGTTGCCAATCCAAATAGTCACTCGACAGATCCATTTCAGGGCAAGCTGGTCCTAAGCTAATGCCATCATATTTATCACTCAGATCTGCAACCGCTTTTCCGATCGGGTGCGTCTGGCTTTGCGCATATACCGCTTCTTTAAACTGCAGTTCATCAGGCCCTGTAAAGCTTTTCAACATACCCTCGAGCTCACTAATAAATCGCGATAACGGGAAACGCTTTTCCGGCATACAAGGATTTAACCGCAAACACCAAGACAGCCGTGTTCGAAAGTCAGCAAACCAATTTAAAAGCTCAGGCAAATTTAATAGCTTTTCGCTGCCTAACCAATCACGCCCTAAACGCAGACCTAACTCTTTTGTCGTTTCTGCAAGCAGTAATAATTTTCGAGCCTGCAATACATCGCTATCACATGTTTTCCCTTGTGCCGATTCAATCGCTGTTAATGCTGCAATGGTTTGAGCACAACTGCAGAGACTGAACAGTAAAGGTACTCGCTGCACTACTTCTTTTGGGCTTTTACCTTCTAATAGACGCGTTAATTCAGTTGGCCGCGAGGACTTAACATTTACGTTGCGAATACACCCGTCGAGATAGTCCACCCCAACATTGATTTTACCTGCAAGATTAAAACTACCATCCATAGAATCACCTAAGGCTCATCTGCAAAGGCTGCAGTCATAAATTTACGTCGACTTAAACCTTCTTTGGTTCTGGCGCGAACTAAACTCTGGTTTTCAGCTCTCTCTTCCTGTTCTCTTTTTTGCGCTTCTTTAGCTAATTGCAGATCAGTCTTACCACAATTTTCAGTATTCAATACTGCTTTCAGCACCTCTTCTGCTGTAAGAACCGCGGCCTCTTGATCAGCAAATTCAAGCATTGGAGAAAACAGAGAACAACTGCCGTACGCCCCTAAGGCCTCACTTCCAGCATACAAAAATTCATAGCTACCCGAAGGTAGTAATACTATCTTTTTGCTCCCCACTTGAGCCTGATCATATTCTGTATTTTCTTCAGAGAGCAGAATCAGGTTCATACACCAAGGGGTGATCAGTACAGCTAACTTACTCTCTTCTGAAACAGCACCTTCAACAACTTCAACTTGCAAAGCGGGGTTATAAAACTCCAGCTCTACCATCGTGATCGCGACCTGTTCGTAATTCGCTTTTAGCTGTTGAAAGAAATCCACTTTATCCTTCCACGACCATAAATTGATCTTTTTCGCCATCACATTCGGGGCAGCGCCAATGATCAGGCAGTTGGCTAAAAGGCGTGCCAGCAGGGATTTGCCAAATATCATCCCCTGCTGCTGGGTCATAGACATGCCAGCAGATTTTGCACTCTAGGCGTGCATCATCAGCTATACGATCACTGTCTCCTAAGTAACTGCCTTCGAATCCTTGATAGCTTGTCATACCAGAACCTCACGAATCTCGATCAAGCGTTCATACGAATCACTTAGATCTTCTGGGGCAGCGCAAGCAACTAGAGGAATATCGGTGATTTCCAAGGTATCTAGAATCAATTGATCGGTACTGTTGAAATACTGCACTCGCCATAACCCATCAATCTGAGTTGAGGTAATACGACAGTTCCCGTAACCGCGAGATAGAATTGTGACTGGCCCTTGTCTTACCACTTGATCCAGATAGGCATGATCCTGAGGCGAGAATGGCAGAAGCGATAGATTGATGACATGTGGCGCTTCAGGTTTTTCAGTTTGTATACTGTAGACCGTTGAAGCTTCATCGATCTCAATCAGTACAGATGGAGCATTCAACACACCTTCCGGAATCTGCAACTGCCCAGTATCCAAAGGCTGACCTGATTGAAAAGCTTGCTCACGGCTGACACTTGGCACATCAGCAACTTCAATAGATTCACGTACAACATCGCCGTTTTTATCGAATTCTCTTAAGCGCCATACACCTGCTAAAACGGTTTCTTGCGCTTTAATTTCGGTCTCACCTGTTAAAGTCAAACTTACTTCACCTTCACCCAGAATCTGGTTTATCAGATCTAAATCAGGTTCTGGCAACGCTGATAGCAACATAACTGGCGGTTCATTACCAATACGATAAGTTTTAAGGTGATGTTGCAGTTGCTCTAATACAGCCAGTGCTTGAGGGCACTCAGAGGCCTGCTCGGGTTCAGGCAGGATGGGAATATCATAACTATACATTTCCGAAGGCATTTTCATATAGTCCAAAACCATTTCGCCTTCATCTTGGCTACCCGGCCCCATTGGAACATTTACTAGAGGGATACCATTGTTTTCCATATTACTCACCTTTTACTGACCACAAGCAGATTGAACAGGATTAACCACCACTGGTATGCCAATACCTGGATCGCGACGAGGTTCTAACGCTAGAATGCTTGGTATTTCGGCAAGATAGATATCCCAATCTTGAACCTTACTGATGGTTCCTAAATAACGCCCCTCTTTTAAAAACACTAAGGAGGGCCAAACGGTAAAGTTGTATCGCCCTTGAACCTTCTTCTCATACTCAGGCGCAACAATCGCAGGCGTTAGCTCTGGAAAGCGCTTTACCAACTCAGGAAGAATCACTGCAACATCGTTACTTTCTGGGAAACGATGAGCCTGCTCTGTACAGAACAAAACGGTGTATTTTTGATCTTTAATGAAACTCTCAAAACTCTCTTCATTAAGGAGCGGATAGCCCCTTTCAACAATCAACTGTTCTATCAGTGGAGAAGTCATATCCAGCTCTCTTAGTTATTATTCTGAAGATGCGGTGGCAACTGCGGCGGCTGTTCAATCAAATCAGAAAACAACCGATCAACATCGGCAGCATCACCTTGCATGATGGATTGAACTGCAATGAGTGCATTTCGAACTTCGGCTGCTCGCTGCTCGCTCAATACTTCTCTAGCAGCACCAAGGAAAACCAAAACCCAAGTTCCAGTAGGCTGTTCACCTAATAGAGATAGATCGACTCTCTCAATCTGATCCCCATTTTCACACTCCGCCGATAATCCATCACAGCATACAATTCTCATTGGTATGCCAAGGCACATTAACTGGTACCTTCGGTCGATTTAATAAATCGTGGATCACCCTGCCGAAAAGCTTCATATTCAGATGGACGACCACCTTCATACGAATTCAACCCCAACTCACCTGGGGCTAACTCTTCAGGAGTGCAGTTATCACCAATTGGCTCAACACCTAATTTTTTAAGGTAAGCCAAAGCAATCTGAATGGCAGGCTCAATTTGAACGCGAACAGATTCACGCAAACTGCCGCCAAAGTCTTCTAATTCAACAGGCTGACAACCGATGAGGAGTAAGTGCTTTGGATAGCTTCCAGTAAACTCAGCCATAGCCAACACTTCTTGAAAACCAGTTTGATGGAGGCTCATCTGTTTAGCCCCCATAAACTTAGGCACATCATCATCATGGATGACTTTTAACGTACCCGGCTCCAAGCCATAATCGATGGCATCAAACACGACAAGTACATCAGCGGCTTGAACATGTTGCACAAGGTAAATTCCTTGTGTACCACCATCCATTAACTTGGTTTTATTTGAAAAGCGGTAGTTTTGATTTAGCGTTTCAACGCAACGTACACCAAATCCTTCATCCGCCCAGAGGATATTGCCTATTCCGAGGATAAGCACATTTTTATCTTGATAGAGCGTATCTTCTATCATTTACAGCACACCCGACTCTGTCTTGAAATTATTTTTGTTATTGCAGAATCAATTTACAAAGAATGTGCCAAGTCATTAATAATGGGTAAAACACCCGTAACGCCTAACTCTCAAGCAAACAGGCAAACAAAAACCAAAAGCCAAACAATAAAAATCCTCTCAACTTTCAACAAAACTGAAAACTTACTTTCCACTAATAGGATTTCACATAAGTTATTGGTCGTATAACATCCAGTTCTGCTATACTGTCTTTCGATTTTTTTGCTGTTTCGGAGTGATCAATTCCCACATGACTGAAGATGAGTTATTCAGTCGGCTCGCTTCACTTTCATCAGAGCAATTGGACGCCATTCATAACAAGCTGTTACAGAAAGTAGAACAAAAGAAAGCTGAACGAGAGCGACTTAAGAAACTACCCCCGCGAAATTCCAACGATTTGGAAGCACTCGCTGATATACAAGGTTTAGATTTAAGCTCACTGCTACGCGATGCCAAGCGCTATTCCTAAATAGCATCTAATGAATGTAACGTGATAGTTTGTAGCAAAACGATTTTCACGCTTTATCTCGCATAAAGCATTTACACGATTTATTTCTAGATACAGGACATTTTCCATGGGTCTTGCTGATAAAGTATTGGCTGTTAATAACGATCTTCCCATCCGTACTGACCTACCAGTTCATAGCGGCAAGGTTCGCTCTGTTTACTGGCTGACTAAAGAAGACAGCCAACGTCTAATCAAAGAGAAAGGCTACAACGTTCACGAAGGTGCCGAACTTGCAGTCATGGTGATCAGTGACCGTATTTCTGCCTTTGAATGCATCTGGACAGGTCAAGGCGGCATGCAAGGCGTACCAGGTAAAGGCGCTGCGCTAAACGCAATATCTAACCACTGGTTTAAACGATTCCGCGAAAACGGGCTTGCTGACAGCCATATTCTAGATATTCCTCACCCACTGGTTTGGATTGTCCAGAAAGCAAAACCTATTATGATCGAAGCGATCTGCCGCCAATACATTACTGGCTCCATGTGGCGTGCATACGCAAAAGGTGAGCGCGAGTTCTGCGGCATTCAAATCGCTGAAGATCTAGAAAGAGATCAAAAGCTACCCGAGCTACTTATCACACCATCAACCAAAGGCATTCTAAAAGGTGTTCCGGGTGTACCCGAGGTAGATGATGTAAACATTACTCGTAATGACATCGTCAATAATTTCGAAGCATTCAAGTTCCTACAAGCTGATGATGTTGAACAATATGAAAAGCTTTTGAAAGAAGGCTTTGAAGTAATCAGCAGTGAACTAAGCAAGCTTGATCAGATCTTTGTAGATACCAAATTTGAGTTTGGTTATGTCACTGATGCTGAAGGTAATGAAAAGCTTATCTACATGGATGAAGTTGGCACGCCTGATTCCTCTCGTATCTGGGACGGACCTGCCTATCGCGAAGGCGAAGTGATTGAAAACTCCAAAGAAGTATTCCGTCAGGAGCTTCTAAACCACTTCCCTGACTCAGATATTCTAGTAAATAAAGACCGTATGGAAGAGCGCTACGCACTTGCACGCGACAATGAGCTTCCAGCCTCTTTAATCCAGAAAGTGTCTGACACTTATGTAGGCATTGCAGAGAAGATCATCGGTCAAAAGCTACAACAATCTGATAACCCTAAAGCGGAGATTATTGAGATTCTGCGCAATGAGTACCAATTGATCGATTGATCATTTGTTACAATGCCAGCTCAAAAAAAGGCCGCTTACTTTAAGCGGCCTTTCTTGTTCCATTCTAATATATTCGGACACAGTTTTTACCATCGCCTTTAGCTCGATACAAGGCGCTATCAGCTCGCCCTACCCAACTCTCAATACTCTCACCTTTAGAATATTGAGCAACCCCAAAGCTACTGGTCACAGCGTCAGGTAGGCCAAAGTCATAGTTTTCTATCGCCCCTCTAAACTTCTCAGCTATTGCACCAGCATCTTGCAAATCTGTTTCCAGCATCAAAAAAAGAAACTCTTCTCCACCCCAACGACCAAAGCGGTCAGTCTTACGCGACATACCGGACACTAACATGGTTAATTCAGTTAAAACCTTATCGCCTTTAACGTGACCATAGGTGTCATTAATCCCTTTAAAGTCATCTATATCAAAAAAGATCAACGATAACTTCCAGTCATGGCGTTTCGCCAACGAAGTAAATTCTTCGAGCTCAGTACGCAGTTTACCTCGACTCAAAACCCCTGTTAACGCATCCTTTTCAGCAATAGTCTTTAGCATTTTATTGTAAGAGAGCATATGCAGGTAGCGGTATAACCCGATACCTGCCAATACAGCAACGACCGCTAAAATCCCCCACAACAAGCGGTAATCAACAGAATGCTTATGTTCGATCTGAGCCCATCGTCGATAGATGTTTTTATGCTCTTCAGTAGAAATTGACGCGATTGACTTATTTATTGCATTCATCAAATAAGGAGAGCTATCCTGAACAACTGCGACGCTTATATCCCAGTTATCCCGTAATTGATCACTCAACACTATACTGTCTATCTTTTGGGAACGCAGAACATGAGTAATACTGGTATGCCCCCCCACGAAACCATCAATTTCTGCAGAAAGTAACATCCGAATACCCTCTCGATTTTCTCTGACCGGTACGATTGTCATACCCGGATAACGGTCACGCAAAATATCATGGAACGCAGATTTATCGACCACACCTATAGTCATATTAGGCAATGACTGCGCATCACTATCGGCCCTCAAAGCAACGACCGCAGGAACACTTAAATAGGGGCGAGAAAAGGCCAGATAGTTACTACGATTAATGGTTTGCATAGCACCAGCAATTACCTCACATCTGCCCGTTCTAGCAAACTGGATAGTTTCACTCCAGGTTTTTGTAGGTATGACCTCAAAGGGAATATTCAAGTTACCCAAGATTAACCTGAGGTAATCAGCCGCCATCCCTACATGCCCACCATTCTGGAAAGACTCGTACGGATACCAATTTGGATTAACACAGACCTTAACTTTGCCGCGATTTTGAATATAGGCCAATTCAGCTTGGCTTAGACGAAAAAGATTACTAGGTGGGCGGTAGACAAAATCAGAGAAGTCATAGCCAAGGAAAATACTACCAGTGATGAGATAGACCTGAGCCATCTCGTTGAATTTGTTCACCGATAACGTGCCAAAGTTACCATCCTTATCAAAGGCAACTTTTTTCAGCTCTTGCCCTTCAAAGACCAAGGCTTCGATACTTTTACCTTGAGAATTATAACTATCAAAAATAACTTGTGCAGTTTCTTGAATATTATCAAAGGCATACATCCAACCTTTCATCGAGGCACGATAAAACTTGTCGACGATTTCAGGCTTTTTTTCAATGTACTCCCGAGAAGTAAACAGAATATCTGAGTACATATCAAAACCGTAATCCTTAGGGTGGATAATATTGTACTCAACCCCCTGCTGATCCATTAGATAAGGCTCATTAGAAATATACGAGGCCATTGCATCCGTTTTGCCGTCGATAAGATCTTGTACGTTGTAACTATGTTGCTGCTGTTCAAAGTCCGAAATCGTAATACCTGCCTGCAACAGCATCGCAATAATTTCACCTACCTTTTTAGCATCATTGGTGATCATTATTTTGCGATCTTTTAGATCGGACGAGAGCAAAATACCTGAATCTTTTCGACTAAGGAGCATCAACGGCGATTGTTGATAAGCAGCAAACATTGCTACCACATCTGCACCAGCGTTTTTATCGATCAACAACGAGGTACGACCTACACCAAACTGGCTCTTTCCCGAGGTCACCTCTCCAACCAAATCAATACTAAAATCAAACTCTTTTAATGAAACATCTAAACCTTCTTCTGCATAAAAACCTTTTTCAATCGCCATGTAATAGCCAGCGAATTGAAATTGATGCTTCCATAACAACTGCAAACTTATTTGTTCTTGGGCGTGTACAGAGGTAACGACAAAGTACAATAAGATCACTCGAACAATAATGCCCATTGAGTATTCCTTAAACAACAGTAATGCGCTTTTCTAGTGTAGAACAGAGAAAAAGAATTAAAACTTAGGAAGTATAATTTATTGGAAATTCCATTATCAAATTAGATCAAAACTTATCCACTTTTTTGACCGGCCAACATACGCTTATTTCTTTATCGATCACACACTAACCGTATGAAAATCATACATTTTCTATAATAAATCATACAAAAAATGATCAACATCTAAATTAATATAAGATAATTTTAATTAATAGTTGTAATAAAACATTGAGCAGCTATAACTATAGTAACAGTGGATGTATGCAGTAGTTAGGTTACTGTTTGGTCTGTGGGGGACCGGCCAGGGATCTGAACAATACAAGTTCAAAGGCTCTAATAATTTTCTCACCGAAAGGTATGAGGACATATAATGTTATTAAGCGGTTTGAGCATTCGCACTAAGCTCGTTCTTACATCCATACTTCCGATTATTGCTGTAGCCATCATTATCGCCACCTCTCTAAATGAGCTAAAACAGGCCGACGATGGGGCAGCACGTATCTATGAAGACCGTGTGGTACCTCTAGAAGATTTAAAACTTATCGCAGATGATTATGCGGTTTTTGTTATCGACGCGGTTAACAAAGCTAATGCTGGGATCATGACCGGTGAAGAAGCTTTAAAAGGCGTTAAAGACGCACGAGCTGAGATTTCTGAAAAGTGGCAAAAATATATGGCCACAACTCTAACAGCTGAAGAGGAACAGCTAGCCAAAGAAGCTGAGACCTTATTTGTAGCTGCGAACCAATCCTTAGATAGCCTCGAAAAAGCTATGAGCGGTATGAGTAGCGGTTACATTGCCGGTCAATTACAGGATTTCGATGGTCCTCTATATGACACTATTGACCCGATTAGTGAAAAAATTGCAGAGCTTATTAGCCTTCAGCTACGCGTAGCCTCTGAAGAGCGCGAAACCATTAGCAATGCTTACGATACAGCAATCATTATCATGATCGCTTTAGGCGTAGCTGTTGTAGCTCTACTCGGCATCCTTAGTAAGTTAGTTTACCACTCTGTAAAAACCCCCCTAGATGCTTTAAGCAATTCGATGGATAAAGTAGCTAGCCAGTCAGATCTAACCGCCAATGTACCTGTACAAGGCAATGACGAACTCACTGAAATCAGCACTAACTTTAATAAAATGTTAGGCCACCAGCGTAAACTAATTGGTGATATTGGTAACGCCACTCAACAACTTGCGTCTGCTGCAGAACAGATGTCTTCAATCAGCTCACAAGCTAATCACAGCATTAATAATCAGCGGCTAGAAATTGAACAAGTGGCAAGTGCCATGAATGAGATGGTATCCACTTCTCAAGACGTAGCAACCAATGCAGAGCATGCGGATAGCCAAGCGAAAATGATGCTTGAGCAAGCTTCACAAGGTAACGAAATCGTATCAGCAGCAGTTTCCGCCACCAACTCGCTAGTAGGTAACGTTTCTCAGGTATCTGAACGTATTACTGCCGTTGAGAACGATAGTGAGAGCATCGGTTCTATCATTGGTGTAATCAATGACATCGCTGAACAAACCAACTTGCTAGCACTCAACGCAGCGATTGAGGCAGCACGTGCGGGTGATCAAGGTCGAGGCTTCGCCGTAGTAGCCGATGAAGTTAGAACACTAGCACAGCGTACTCAGCAATCCACAACTGAGATTGAAAATGCAATAGAGCGCCTTCAATCCGGTACACGGACTGCTGTATCAGCAATGGAACAGAGTCAACGCGAAGCTGAACAAGCGGGTAGCAAAGCATCTGAAGCTGGTGATGCATTACAGGGCATCTCTGAGGCAGTGGGTATGATTACCGATATGAATACTCATATCGCCTCTGCAAGTGAGGAGCAAACTAGCGTAGCCGAAGAGATCAACCGATCACTCGTTGCTATCAATGACGCATCGCAAGAATCCGCAGACGGTGCAACTCAGATCTCAGCAGCCAGCGAGCAATTATCTCGCCTATCTGTTGATCTGAATGGGAAAGTGAGTCAGTTCAAGATTTAATATCTCTGACTCAGCTGTTTAAAGCGCCCTTTAATGAGGGCGCTTTTTGTTTATAGGGAAGAACCATGCAACTGTTTAACGCCTATCACGCCCATATCTATTTCGATGAAAGCAGTTACGCCAAAGCCGAATCACTTGTACTAAAAGCGAGCGAAGCGTTAGAGGTTAAAGCAGGTAGGCTTCATCAAAAGCCTGTAGGCCCGCATCCAGTAGGCAGTTGCCAACTGAGTTTTACTGGCACCCAGTTCGCGGAAGTTGTCCAATGGCTGAATTACCATAGAGACAATCTAGATGTCCTTATTCACCCAGTGACTGGGGATGACCTTAAAGACCACCGTGATTACGTCATGTGGTTAGGAAAATCTTACGAAATAGATCTATCTATCTTTATTAAACGGCAGAAACAATCTAATCCAACGTCGCTATAAAAGCGCGCGCACGCTGCTTGCCAAGTTCGATAAGTGGCTCAGCTTTATGGAATTCCAAGATACCGCAGGCATTTCGAGGTATCTCAATTACGCCATCCGGCGGATACGCTGCTAGCTTCTGCCTAGCAATAGTTCCCTGCATGGTATCGAAGGCCTGATGGGCCACATCGTACATACTCAATGAGCGACCCTCCTCTTCATCTGACTTATATAGTTTTTCGACAAAGCTATGCACGCGCTCTTTGAAACTACGATCCGTTTCCTCTTCGTGCCTCTCCTCAATAAAGAGACCGTGCTCAACTGCGCCGCCTAAATTTACGGCAAAAATCTGATCGGTTTGATCATTAAAACAAGGCGCTATAGGAACCGGATTTAGAATACCGCCGTCCACTAGAAAAGAATCACGGTAAGGCACGGGAGAGAAAAACATCGGTAAAGAAATAGACGCCCGAATCGCATCAAAAAGTGATCCAGAGCTCATCCAAACCTCTTTTTCATCATCGATATCAGCAGCGATTGCAGTAAATCGAATAGGCAGATCTTCAATTTTCCAATCGCCGACTAACTGGACTAAGGTGTCCATTATCTTATCGCCCTTCACAAGGCCATCAGATCGCCAAGTCAAATCGAGCAAACTTAGGATATCCGTCTTATCAATCGCCCGGACCCAAGCCTCAAATTCAGCTAATTTGCCAGCAGCGTATACCCCACCAATCAAAGCGCCAATAGAACAACCGGAAATCGATTCAATCTTATATCCAGCTTGTTCCAGTTCATGAATAATACCTATATGAGCTAGACCCCTAGCACCACCGCTACCCAGTACTAACGAAATAGACTGATCTTTCATAAATTAAGCATTCCTTACCTTTTCATGTCCCCTGGCGACTACGCTAAGTCACAACAATTTAAGATCGCTAATGCACCGTACAGACCATACAAGGATCAAAAGACCGAACAATATGTTGAACTGACACCGGTTCTTTTTCTCCATCCTGCACAGGCGCGCCGACTAAAGCTTGTTCTAAAGCTCCCGGCACGGATTGGCTATCTCTCGGTGAGAAATTCCATGTCGTAGGCGCAATGATTTGATAATTACTGATCTTACCTTTTTCAACACTGATCCAGTGTCCTAGACTTCCTCGAGCAGCCTCAATCATACCTACTCCGGAACCCTCTTTTGGCAACTTTCCTTGATGACAAAAATCAGCCTGTGGATTCAGTTGCGCAGCCCATTTCTGCATCTGAGGGATCACCAATGCTAATTCCAACAGTCTCGCAATAATACGATTTTCAACATTACCACCAGAATGGTTTATAAGGTCAGTGATGAGTGGATGGCCATTAATAAGCTGACGTGAAAGTGCGCCAACTTCCATTACTTGGCGATTAAACCTTGGCGCTTTACACCAAGTGTACGCGTCTTCATTAGCTAACGACGGGTTCGTCTTACCCTCTTGAGGCGGTAATGGTTCAGGCTCGGATTCCATCCAAGAGTAAGCAAGGTCTTCAGTGATAGAACTTGGTGCTAATACGCCAGTTTCCCCATGGAAATTCACACCCGGTTTAAACATCGGTTTGCCCTGCAGCGGATAATTCCCATAACTTAAAAATTGATTAGTACTACGGCCTAAATTGCTCAGTTCCAAATCAGCACTTAAATGCAAGAACGTGCGGAAATCGCTCTGACTCCAATGCTCTTTTGAGTACCATTTTTCTAGCGCTGATAGAGAATCTAACTCACCCACCTCTTCTAGGTCAGCACCAAATAACTGCTCTTCAAGAAAGCCTCTAAACGCAGATAGAATGGTTAAGAGCCTAATTCTTTCTTGAGATTCGATTGGTTTCGTTGTCCCACCTGGTTGAAGACTTAAGGTATGTGGCCACTTACCAGCCATCAAGCCCATCAGATGTAGAAACTCAACACGAGCAGGTAGCATCGCGCGTGTTGCTGTGCCCGTTTTAGCTTTAAAGCGCTTACTCACAGCCTCAAACCAATCCTTACCTGCATAAATATCGCGACTAAAATCAGGCATAAAGAACAGATAAAAGTGCGTCAGGAGGTCCGTCATATTTTCGTTAGCTAACACGAGATTAGTCGCTAGCTCGCCATTCTCTGGCATTTCTAGCTGCATCATATCCGCTAATGCTCTGGCGCAAGCGACTGATTGACTTACCGAGCAGATACCACAGATACGTGGGGTATACACCAACGCATCCATCGGATTTTGCCCATGCATAATCCGTTCAAACCCTCTAAACATTGGAGAGTTCACTCGCGCCCCATTTACCTGTCCTTTGGCAATATCTAAGCTAACTTCCAGATCCCCTTCCACACGATTGAAAGGACCCACAACTATTCGGCTCATATCTAACTTTTTCTCTTATGGACTGTGGGTGGATAGATCAATGTTTCCGAAGTCGCATTCTTGCGCAAACGATCCGGCGTCGCCGCTTTTGAAAGGGAAGCTAAAGCGACAAACCAAGCTTTAGGCATATCTGTAGGTAACCCTACCGGAATACCGGCAACTTTAGGGGTCTGCATAAAACTATGCATAGGTTCTTCAAACTCGGGCGCTGTGCAATTAATGCAGGCATAGCCACCTTTGGTACATGAGCCCTCCCCATTCCAAGGACGGGTATTACAATCCGCATGCGCTTGGGTACCAAGGCACCCCATATTTTCCATCATGCAGCCTAGGTCGCCAGGGTTTTCCGCACTGGCTTTGTACTCATAGAATTCATTGCGACTGCAGCCATGATGCACCAAATGATCAGCATACATGCGCGGTCGACCAAATTGATCTACTGCCTCTTCTGAGTGCTCTCCTAACGCTAAGCTAATTAAGGTTTCTGTTACCCAATTAGGATGAACTGGGCAGCCAGATATATTGATCGTATTAAAACCAGAAACAGAGCGGTATTCAGCCCCTAAAATGCCACCAGGGACCTCCCCTTCAAACTGTAAACCTGCAGCATCTGTAATATTCTCGCCTGCTGCTGATATGCCGCCATAGGCCGCGCAAGAGCCAATCGCGATCGTATATTTTGCTTTCTGTGCTAATTTTTGGACCCAAGTCATCATCGACGTATTAGTGCCGCCTAACATATGAAAACGGCCCGTACCATCAGGGCCTCTGGGCACAGCCCCTTCAATACATAAAGCATCTAACTTAAGTTCATTTTCGAGGATTTTTTCTAAAAGCTCTGTTACTTCTGAACCAGTCTCTTCACTCAACGATGGGTGCCATAACAGATTAATATTGGCGGCTTTGAAGGTAGACATTAGATCAGGCGATTCAGCATTCAGGAGCGACATAGAGCAGCCACCACAACCTGCAGACTGAAGCCAAAGAAGATTAAACATCCTTCGCCTCCTCAGTTGGTAACACTAAAACAGCCATTGCCCCACCTTCATCACGGTTAAAGATGCGCAGTTCACCGCCGTGCTCCGAAACGATTCCATAACTAATCGACAAACCTAAGCCAGTCCCCTGACCGACAGGCTTAGTGGTAAAGAAGGGGTCAAACAAGCGAGATAGATCATCTTCACAAACTCCTGGCCCTGTATCGCTAACCTTAAATTCGACTCTGTCCTTAAATGATTCGGCCTCTAGGGTTAAACATTGCCGCTCACAACCTTGCATGGCATCAACGGCGTTTTGTACGAGGTTCACAACGACTTGGTGGATTTGGCCAGAATGCCCAACCGCTTTTAAGTCTGAAGGGATAAGATCAACAACCTCTACCGGCTGTTTACTCTCTTTAATAATCCAGTGCAGCGCCGTTCTGATCACATGCGTGAGATCAAACAAGGTTTTCTCAGACTCTTGAGTTGAAGAGAACTGCTTAAGGTCATTAACGATCTCTTTAACTCGATCCGCCCCTTCCATAGTGCCAGCCACCAACGAATTAAGATCACGAATTAATTTATCTAAACGTAATTCTTCACGCATCTCTTTGAGCTGGTCTCGAGGCTGCCCCTCGTTTATTGCATCAAAATACTGACTTAATCGATCAGTATAGCGCTGTAGTGCATGCATATTGCCATAGACAAAACTGATCGGGTTATTCAGCTCATGAGCTACACCGGCCACCAAGCGGCCTAGCGAGGCCATCTTTTCTGATTGCACCAAACGCTCTTGAGCCAACTTAAGCTCGGCATGGGCGCTATTTAGTTCGATATAGGCTTTTTGCAGCTCACCCAAAGGGCGGCCGATTAACACCATGCCCACTAATCGACCACGATGATTTTTACGTGGTGAGCAATTCATTGAAAGCGGTATAGAACCCTCCACCCCATGCAGTTCAATTTCGCAATCACGCACAGGCTGAACCCGTACCTGATTAATCAGTCCATTAACTTTTTGCAAAAAACGGGGATCAACTAGATCTGTAAAGTGATTGCCAACCAGCTCTTCACCTAACTTGCCTGTTAACATCTCTAAAGCGCGGTTAACTTGTTGTATCTGCCCTAAATGGTCACAAACAATCAGCACATCACTCATAGAGCTCTGAACACTATCCAGGAACTGCTTATTTTCTTGCAGTTCGGCATTCTTCTCTTCAACTTCTACTTGAGAATGCACAAGATCAGCATACGCTTCATCCATTTTTCGGATAACACTAACCCAAGCATCATCGACACCCGGATCAAGCTGCGGCGCATCGTTATTCTTATCTGACATAGCGGCTCTTTAACTCAAAACACTCGTGACCTTTAAACAGACGATACCTTTAAGATTCCTGTTCCTGCTGGCAAGTAAGGCAATATAGGGACTCAGGTCGTGCACTTAATCTCGCAAATGAAATCAACTCCCCGCAACCTTCACAAAATCCATATTCTTCATTATCTATTTTGTGCAAGGCGTCTTCGATCAGTTGAATGCGCTCTTGGCACTGACGCAAGTTTGCTTTCGCCATACTTTGCTGTTGCAATGCATCACCTCTAGATACACGGCCAAATGCTTGCTGATCGAGATTCACAGGTTCCGCAGCATGCTTGAGCGCAGAAGCTTCCTCACCTAGTTCATCACGCAACTGATGGAGCTGTTTAAGTAATGTATCTACTTGAGTTTCATCAATAAAATCAGCCATATACGCCTCATACGAATCCAGCTTCAATAAACCTAATATACAGTTTACGGTTTTAGCAATAATGCAGGTATTACTTATATTCTAAGGTCAGTACAGCGTGGCATAAATAATTCATATTAAAAAGACTGAATTACTACGAAAAGGAACAGGATTGAAAAGAGATAGGAAAGGAGGAATTGTGTAATCTCTACCGAAATACAGCAAAAGACTCT
Organism: Neptuniibacter sp. QD57_21; assembly: GCF_047778075.1. GTDB lineage: Bacteria > Pseudomonadota > Gammaproteobacteria > Pseudomonadales > Balneatricaceae > Neptuniibacter. Next base: position 2,495,722 of record NZ_CP180549.1, read on the forward strand.
GCCATATTTCGATAGAAAAAGCTCAACGCTAGATTATTGAGCTAGAAGCACTTCAACCGCTTCTTTTAGAGTTGCTTCATCACAGTCAGTACAAGTGCCGCCTTTTGGCATAGCACCTTTACCCTGAATAACGGTCTGAACCATTGCATCAATGCCAGCCGCACTACGTTTATCCCACTCTGCCTTATCACCAGGTTTTGGTGCATTACCTACACCTGCCACATGACAGCCTTTGCAATGCTTATCGTAAACAGCTTGGCCGTCAGCCTGTACTCCGAAAGAAACAGCTACCAACAAGCCACAAGCGATACCCTGAACTAACTTACCCATAAATCCACCTCACTGAATTTTTAATTTTCATTCAACAGCAAATTCAATTAAAAATCCTTGATCCAGCGCATAAAGACTAAAAGGTCTGTTCAAATTTCAACAAATTCCATCCGATGGGTGAATTTTGGTGATACAACAATTTATGGTAGCGTTGAACCACTATAGGGATTAAGTGAGCTAATTGTGAAAGCGCAAACACTCCGCATATGGAACAGGCAATACCTCGCACCTGCGTTAATCAGCGCAATTATTACGCTATTTATCACTCTATTTATTAGCTATGAACAGGCTGAACAACACAAGCAACTCCAGCAACGTGATCTAAAAACCAAAGCTCGACAACTGTCTGAATGGCTCGATATCAACTACAGCATCATTAACAACGTACTGATCGATTTAGAAAAACTTAGCAATCAATGCAGCGAAGAGATCCTATTCGACATGCGCAGCATTATGTTTAACGTCGCCCCTGTTGTAGAGATGGGTATTATTGATGCTGATGGTCAGCTAATCTGCACAAGCTGGAAAAAACACGAAAAGCCTATCTTCGTCACACCTCCCCCAAGCCAACTCGGTTTACGCTTCCTAGGCCCCGTAAATGTCGAGTATATGAAACAACCGGCTTTTGTACTTGCGCGAAGTCTGAAACAAGGAGGGGAAGTTAACGCTCTCGTCAGAATTAGTTGGCTTAAGAACCAGTTACAGAACCGCTCTAGTGAACTTGGCTTTACCGGCCTAATCCATAGCGATACTGGGCGACCAATTATTATGAATGGACCTTATGCCAGGCCTCAATCTGGCTTGAAACTACCTATAGATCAACCCAAAGTAGTGGAAGCTGAATTTAATAACGGACTTGAGCAAGTTGCCGCCTATAGCCCACTTATTACCTTTCCTGAATTAAGCGTGGTTATAAGTGACGAGAAACAGATCATCTTTGGTGATCAAAGAAACTTAAGCATACAAGGCATTGCCCTATGTTTAAGCGTTTGGTTTCTGCTCACTCTACTTTTCCAATACCTTATTGTCTATTTATCAGACAGCGCCCACTTACTAAAAAAAGCGATCAAGCATGGTGAATTTTTCAACCTCTATCAGCCACTGATCAAAGCTTCAGATAAACAGATCATGGGCGTTGAGGTATTAATGCGCTGGCAACATCCAGCTGAAGGCTTAAAAAACCCTGTTACTTTTATCCCAGAAGCAGAAGAAAAAGGATTTATAAACAAGATGACTTCACAGCAGCTTAAAAACTGCTACGACGAGTTACGCCCTATCCTACTAAGCCATCCAGACTTCATAGTAACCATCAATATATCCTCAAATCATCTACTAGACGCTAAATCAGTACGAGAGCTAATCCACTACAAAACCCTCATTCCTAACTTGGTTCTAGAAGTTACGGAAGATGTATTGGTCGATGGTGCAGACGATCGAATTCAGAAAGCCTTTATCAAATTAACGGCAGCAAGTATCGAAATCGCTATAGATGATTTTGGCACTGGCTACTGTGGCCTGCATTACCTCGGCCAACTACCGGTTAAATACCTAAAAGCGGACAAATGCTTTATCGCATCCATCGGGACTGATTCGATCAATAGTCATATATTAGAGATGATTGTAAGTTTGGCGAAGAAGCTAGATCTAATCACTATCGCAGAAGGCGTAGAAACACCACACCAAGTTGCCCATTTAGATAAACTCGGTATCGAAATACACCAAGGCTGGCATTACAGTAGAGCCATACCTGCCCATGAACTACTTCAGCTGATTAAGATTTCCGAACAACGATCAAAGCGGGATATTGAAATCGAAGAAGAAGCCACTTGTTAGGTGTAGAACTATCACTGTAGGCGCCAAAACTGGTCTCTTTTTGAATGGGTGTAGACATACGCCCTACATCCCAAAACAATGCCTTTAGACTAAATCCCGCCCCCTTTCATCGAAAATTTCGAAGTAATACGCCGATAAAAACTGTTCAAAACAGATTTATTCTAAGTAAATATACTCCAAACAACATCAGAACATTGGAGTGTAGTCATGAAAGCCATTTTGAAATATCCATTAGAACTCTCTGACAAAACCCAAACTCTGACCCTAAGAGAAGGTTTTAAACCCGTTAGATTTGAGTATGTTATTTCGGATCAATCACTTTACTTATGGGTCGAAGAGCCACTACTCAGCTCCATCCCTTCACAACGTTTTAATTTCAAAGTAAAAAGAACGGGCGAGCCTGTAAATGATCAGTTCTCTTATCTGTTAACCGCTCTAGATTCTTTTGGTCCAGAGGCTTATCACCTGTTCATGGTAGAAGAAGACAAGGTAACTGAATCTAGACATAAACCAACTGTGTTAAAAACAGTTCAGCATTCCATTGCCTCTTAAGCACTTCCCCTTTTGATGAGGGTTATACTTACCAATCATCTCTGAGTTCACTACCAAGGGTGAAACCAATTTATGAGTAAGTACAACCTTCGTCATCTTTATTTCTTTTGGCTAGTCGCTAAGGAAGGATCGATAGCCAAAGCCAGTGAGATTGCAGATTTAACGCCGCAAACAATAAGCAGCCAAATTTCTTCTCTAGAAGAATCCATTGGTGGTCTGCTGTTCAAGCGAAAAGGCCGAAACTTACTTATTACCCCTTTAGGCAAGCAAGTCGCTCGATACGCCGATCAAATGTTCAGCATTGCAGAGGAACTAGATCGTTTTCTGGAGGAAAAGCCACAAAACAGACCTACAAACTTAAACGTTGGCATATCATCTTCGATCCATAAACTCATAGCCTATCACCTTATCGAACCTGTATTTGACATTGATCAGGAAGTAACACTAAACAGCACAACCGGAATCCCCGCTCAACTGCTAACACTGTTAAGCCAGAAAAAGATCGATCTACTACTGACTGACGAACTCCCTGAATACAATTCAGATTCCAATCTGTTCATCTATAAACTCGATTCATCGACCGTATCATTGTTTGCAGAGCCTAAAAAAGCAGCCGAGCTACGCGAGAACTTCCCCATCAGTATGGATAAAGAAACCTTCTTATCCAATGCAATTAATGCCCCTTGGTTTGCCCAACTAATTCAGTGGTTTGAAGAACACCAAATAAGGCCATATGTAAAAGCACAAATTGATGACAGTGCGTTAATTAAAGTCTTCGGGTCTAAAGGACATGGGGTGTTTGCTGCACCTACAGTAATAGCTGAAGAAGTCTGCCGCCAATATAGCGTTGAGTGTATTGCTGAAATTACCGAGGTAACTGATGACCTCTACGGAATTACACGCAGAAGCAGCTCAAGTAACCCAACGATCAACGCCATATGTAAACGAGATACGTCTCTACAAATCTAAAATTCCCGATAATCCACAGTAGTGATCACAAATCAGCTAACGCATACCTGCTAAGTTTTAACTAAGTTTCATTTATTACTCTATGCTCAGAGCTTGGCCCCCAAGCGTATAAATTCTAATTAAACATAGAGAGAAAATGTCATGTCATCGACAAATTATTCCGCCGCAAAGGGTGCTTCTAAATCTCATGTCGAGGCCAATATAAAGCTAGATGAATGCAAAGGTCACTGGAGTTGGGCAAACATAACTGCAATGGCTCTTGGATTTATTGTCTTTCCCATCTTAGGGCTAGCAATTTTGCTATGGACAATATTAGGTAATCCTATTCAGGAACTGCCAAGTTGGACACGAAAGAAATGGCAGCAACTTTTACGCTTTCGCTCGACTGTTGAAAACAAAGAAACTAACAACAGTGTATTTAACGAATTCCAACAAACCCAATATGAAAGCATTAGTAGAATGAAAGAAAAGATAAATAGACGCGAAGATGCTTTCCGGACGTTTAGAGCAGATGCAAAGCGTCGTGAAGATCAACAGGAATTTGATGCATTTATGTCCAATCTGAGTAAATCAGATAAAGATGATAGCTAGCTCTCATTAACACCACCGCCTAATGCGCGGTGGTTTTGAGGTAATTAAGCTTTAATAACCAATAAGTTTGTTGGTTTAAGAGATATACAGTTATCCTGAGATCAATGCTTTCTAAAATAGGTTAAGAAGCATGAGCTCTAGATTAAAGAGAAATAATGGTTAACAGATGAAACTGCTGCTGATTGAAGATGATCCGCTGATTGGGCATGGTGTTTCCCAAGCAATGACGGAGTCCAATCAAAATATTGAATGGATTCAACAAGCTGCGGGCGCTTTGGACTTACTGAAATCTGGTGACTATGACGCCTTGCTACTTGACCTAGGGTTACCTGATCTAGATGGTTTCGAAATTTTGCGTCAAATCCGTCAAGCAGGTTTAGGTATCCCAGTTATTATCATTACTGCCCGAGATGGAGTCGACGATAGAATTAATGGGTTGGACCTAGGTGCAGACGATTATCTCATCAAGCCCTTCTCAATAGCAGAATTGCAAGCACGTTTGCGCGCGATTAGCCGTCGAAACCAAGGAGCTGGTACTCCAGTACTTGAAACCTCAAGTATGAAGTTAGATGTGAAGAACGCTACCGTCATCGTTGAAAGGGAAACATACCAACTGTCTGCTCGAGAATTCGCTTTGCTAGAAACCTTAATGATGCGAGCAGGGCAAACGTTTAACCGCGAACAATTGGAATCAAAAGTTTATGGTTTGGATGATGATATCGCTAGCAACGCGATTGAGTTCATCATTCATGGTCTACGTAAAAAATTGGGCAAAGGCAGCATTAAGAATATTCGAGGACTTGGTTGGATGGTGCAACCTTGAAACATTCAGCCTTAAAACACACATCCTTACAACGTGACCTTAGAAAATGGTTACTGATTTTAGTCGCCACCTTTTGCGTCGTCGGTTCTTTAATCTCTTTTGCTGCCGCATATATCCAAGCAAAAGAGCTCCAAGATGACCTTTTAGAGCAAATCGCTACTTGGCTGCAAGCAGGCAATTCTATTAACACACAGTCACTAAGATATGATTTAGATGATGAGTCTATCGTCGTCCAATCCTTAGCAGTTACCCAGCCATTACAATTTCCAACCGATCTAGAATCGGGCCTTGGCTATGTAGATATTAATGAGGCTACTTGGCGCATTTTAGTCGTGCAACATCAAGATCAGTTGTACGCGATTGCTCAAGAGACGGATATCCGTGAAAAGCTGGCTTTAAGCAGCGCCCTCGCCTCTGCTATCCCCATGCTGCTGTTATCCCTATCTTTGTTAGTTGGGCTTCAAATCATCATAAAAAGACTGTTACGGCCAATTAATCAGTTAGCAGCAGAGGTAAACCAACGGGATAGTGATGATCTGACCCGATTACACACCGATCATGTGCCTGAAGAAATAACACCCTTTATTCATGCTATTAACCGATTAATGGGGAGAGTTGAACAAGGTATTAAACGCCAACAACGCTTTATTGCTGATGCTGCACACGAGTTAAGAACACCTGTCTCTGGGTTAAGCATTCAAGCTGAAAATTTACAAAATAATAAACAAGCCGATGTCTCCAACTTACGTTCTGGATTAAACCGCTTACAGTCTCTGGTCGAGCAATTGCTGAACTTAGCCCGATTACAAGCTGATACACCAACACGTGAAGAGGTCATTTCAGTGAACGAGTTACTGCAAGATGTCGTTATCAGCCTGCACCCCATAGCAGATCGAAAAGAACAGGACCTTGGGGTGGAAAAAATAGAAACCATAAAGATTACCAATAGGGATAACCACTTATGGCATATTTTTCAGAACGCCATCAGCAATGCCATTGAGTATTCTCCTGAGGGGAAGACAATCAATGTTTCTCTGTATGAAGAAGACAACCAGCTTGTATTTATTGTTGATGATAATGGTCCAGGTATTGATTCTGAAACCATGAAACATGTCTTTGAGCCGTTCCATCGCGGTCGGTCCCATGCCAATAAAAGCAACGGTCTAGGTCTGGCGATCTGCGAAGAAATTTCGCGAAAAAACAGAGGACGTTTAATTCTGGAAAACCTTGATCAAGGCGGTATGCGATTCCGTTATCAGCAGCCTTTATCTTAGGCTGTCTAGCCGCCTGCTCTAGCCCAGCGGCAAAAGAAGATAAGCTACGCCACTTATATTTAACGCCCTAAGTCTCTCCTAAGTTTGATTATTTACCATACCCTTATTGCCAGCATATGGCGTCATCTAAACATAGAACTATTTCTTCCAAGGCGTTGAAACTCATGACCAAAAAAGAGCTGTTACTGCTAATAGGCCTTACAGGCCTAGCTTTTGCTGAATTCTATTACATGAAAGATTTCAGCGTTTCTCTATACGGCCCACCGAACATCTCTAAAGGCGAATTAGCCTTCAATGTAAATTGCGCTGCATGCCATGGAGAAAAGGGGCTGGGGGATGGAATCATGTCGAAAGCGATCGCTATCAAGCCCGACAATATCTATCAGGAATTGACCGACCCTTTCAGCTTTAAGGCTGAATTAATTAATTCAGTTTTGGATGGAGATATAAGCCAAGATGGGGTTATGCCGGCATTTAGAGGAGCTCTAACGGTAGAACAAATAAACGATATTTTTGGTTACATTGTTCACATCAATGAAGCCGAGTCTTAGGTTATGCATTCCAGACAAATCTACACGCCTTTGACAATCGGCTCATTCTTTATTGCATCAATCACTGGCGTACTGATGTTGTTCGAGCTTTCCTCAGGCGGTATTCGCGCCACTCACGAATGGATGAGCCTGTTATTCGTAGTCGCTAGCTCATTTCATATTTATGCCAATAAACGGCCTTTTATAAAGTGCTTTGCCAGTACGCCTCTGCTCATTATCATCGTTTCAGTTTTAAGCGGGATCTCACTCTATGCTGTTTCTTTTAATGATCTCTATGCAGCAAAAGCATCCTTCCAGCTTTTAACCGATATAGAGAGCTCTACTCTTCTTCCTATACTCGATATAAGCCATGAAGAATTTTTAGTCAGACTAACAACTATCGGGATAACTGAATTGAAACCTGAGCAATCACTGTATGAAATTGCTCAACTTCACGATAGAGATGTCCATGACATACTAGAGCTTCTGGTCAGTCCATAGTGAATACTGTATTCGAGACGATACAATCAAAAAAGCCCCTGCTAATCAGCAAGGGCTTTTTAAATGAGAGCTAACTTAGGCTTAGTAAGTCACGCGAGCAGTACCTGCACGGGTTAGCACCCTTACACGATCGCCTGCTGCGAAGGCTGGTCCACCGTCCATCTCTTGAACGATAGATACCATATTGCCATTGTCTAAGCGCACAGTGATCTCCTGTCCTTGTGCACGTGTTAGCATCTCTTCTGCTTTTTTACCTGCGACACCACCAGCAACTGCACCTAATACCGTTGCGATATCTTTACCGCTGCCACCACCAACATTGCTGGCTGCGATGCCACCCACTACAGCACCTGTAGCACCACCGACTACACCAGCGGTTCCTTCAATAACTACAGGAATGGCAGATTGCACAACACCGTACTGAACTTGCTGAACTTGGCGTGCTTCACTACGCGAATAGGTTGTACCGCTTAAATTACTTACACAACCACTTAGTGTTAGCGCACATAGCATTGTCACAACAACTGCATACTTACTCATAGGTGTATCCTCTTACCTGATCTTCATATCAGATGATTTGTTCGGGCCAAAATCCCTTTCTACTATCAATTACATTTTAGCAATTAATACCCTGAAACCGTTTTATAGCCTACTCGAGCCTGTCCATCCATATTTGATTATCCCTATAGACAGCCTTTAGCCAGATTCGATCCACGCCGACCCATAAATATTAATTACTGAGCTTACACCTTGAGCATTTACCTAAGATGAACCAACTCAGTTGAAGCGTTTATTGATATTCACCATAGAGCCTAGAGTAGAGGCCATTACTTTGTAGCAACTCCGAATGATTGCCCTGCTCGCAGATTTTGCCATCTTCAAACACATAGACATGATCGGCTTGTTTTACTGCACTTAAACGGTGAGCCACGATGATGGTAGTGCGATCTTTTAGAAAGCTCTTTAACGCCTGATGCAAATTCAACTCGGTCTCTGCATCCAATGCCGAGGTTGCCTCGTCTAATACGACAACTTTAGGGTCACTTAACAGCATCCGAGCAATAGCGATACGTTGTCGCTGCCCTCCGGAGAGCCTTACGCCCTGCCGCCCAACCTGCGTATCTAATTGTTGCTCTAGAGACTCAACAAAGGGTTTTAGCTGGGCTACATCTAAGGCATTCCAAAGCTCTTCATCTGAATAGCTTTTACCCATCGTCAGATTGCTACGAATCGAACCGTTAAACAGAGCAGGATGCTGGAGTACGGTTGCAACGTTATCTCGAACGCAAGCCAGTCCGATCTCTTTGATCGATACACCATCAAAGAACATCTCCCCTTTCTCGATGGGGTATAAACCCAACAGTCCCTGTACTAAGGTTGATTTACCGCCGCCACTGGCTCCCACTAAAGCAATCTTTTGCCCTGCAGGGATATCCACCGAGACGCCTTTGAGTACCTCGACACCGGTTTCATAACTGAAGTGAATATCTTGTAATTTAACCGCGACAGTCTTCTTGCCTTCAAATGGATTAACCTTGGCCGGGTACTGCGGTTCTTCTTTAAAATCTGCCAAATTGTTGATCCGCTGCAGAGCGGCTTTAGCAGCGTAATAACTGTATTGGATGCCTAAAATCTCTTGCACTGGCGCCATCATAAACCAGAGGTAGCCAAACACAGCCATCATCTCACCGATGGTCAGATCGGAGAAAACCACCATTAGCATTGAAACCGCTCTAAAGAGATCAACGCCGATCATGAACAAGACAAAGCTTAAGCGATTGGCCGCATCGCTTTTCCACTCAAACGCAGTTGAATGATCACGTACGGTTTTGGCTTCTGCGATCAGCCCTTTGAGATAATGCTGTTCGCGGTTACAGGCACGCAGTTGTTGGATATTGTCCAAGGTTTCGGTTAATGCCGACTGGAACACCTCAAACGCTTTATTTTCCTGACCTTTAAGGTGCTTAACCCGTTTAGCAACCATGGTAGTGAAATAGATCACTACGGGATTAAGAAATAAGATAAACAGCGCAAGTTGCCAGTGCATCCACAGCAAAATAATGGCAGTACCTAAGATAGATAGGGATGCAATCAGCAAACGACTGAGCGAGCTACCGATAAAGCGATCTACAGTATCTAGATCGGTCACAAAGTGAGAGGAAACCGCACCGCTGCCGACAGTTTCGTATGCGGCCATTGAGATCTTTTTAAGCCGCTCTAATAAGCCAACCCGAATCCGATAAGTGACATCTTTAGAGATAATGCTGAATTGGCGCGCCTGCCAAACGTTCATCATCAGGGCGACTAAACGCAAAAACAGTGTGACAAACAGAATCACACCGATAAACAGCACCGGCCCATGCCATTCAGATGGGAACATAGGGCCGACAGTTTCGACAATAAACCCAGGTTGATCTAACAGAACTTCATCAACCAACAATGGCATAAACAGTGGTAGCGGAACAGAAACCAAAGCGGCAAAAAAAGCGATAATGTTCGCTTTAATTAGCTCCGTTTTATGCTCAGATGCCACCTTTAAGATATAGCGCCAACTGTAGTACGGCTTCACAAACGATCCTTTTTACGCAAACTCAGTAATAACTAAATTGTACTCGCTAAATTGTGTTCTGGATTAGAATAATTAAATCAAAAAAAAACCCGCAATGTCTGCGGGTTTTCTAATTAGGCTTAGCGGTTATGCTTGTAGCATTTTGTAAAGCTTATCTTTTAACTTAAGGCGCTTAAACTTGGCTGCTTCTTCAGTTTGAGTGCATACCGGCTCAACCTCAGATTCCATTCGCTCAACATCTTTTGTCACCTGATGGTACTCATCGAATAAGCGAGCAAAATGTGCATCTTCCATTTTTAGATTGTGAATACGGTCACGGTGCTCTGGAAATTCGTGAATCAAATCATGATGTTCAATAGGCATTTGATGTTCCCCTTAATCTTTCTTTCTTATCTCTTTGACTTCAGTCTCCTCCTCTGATGACCACAAAGCATTGACGGACATCAATACAGGTTCCAAACTATAAAAAGAAATATAGAACCAACGAACAAGTCCTAAATATTGGTTCCCTGAAGCGGAGGATAAGACAATGTATGCAGCAATTATGAACACCGCCTTGGGCTCTCTGCTTATTAAAGCCAACAACAGTGCTATTACCTCAATTCATTTCCTGCAAGATAATGAAACAGTGCCCGAACTTTTGGGTAACGCATTAACCAACCAGTGTGTCTCTGAACTAAGCGAATACTTTGCAGGGAAGCGCGTAAGGTTTGATGTTCCACTCGCGCCTAATGGCACAAAGTTTCAACAATCAGTATGGAATGCGTTAAACGATATCCCTTACGGTAAGACCTGTAGCTATGGTGAAGTCGCTAAGAAGATAGGCAACCCGAAAGCCGCTAGAGCTATTGGGATGGCAAACAATCGCAACCCGATCCCCATTATTATCCCTTGTCATCGTGTATTGGGCAGTAATGGTAATTTAACAGGCTACGCAGGCGGACTTGAGAATAAGAGCTATCTGTTAAATTTGGAAACTAAAGACCTGATCTGACCAATCCTTGATTAGGCCAAAATTAGAGACACAAAAAAGGTTGCAGATGCAGCCTTTTTCAATTCGGATAGAGCTTAAACACTCACACTCTGAACAATGGTTTTTGAGGTATCTGCAAGATCTACAGAGGATCGCTCTGTGGCTTGAGCAGCCAACTGAGCAACTTGCGCCGCTTCCTGAATAGACATGATGTTTTGCTTTAATTCTTCCGCAGCATTACTTTGCTGAGAGGATGCAGCGGCGATCATGGTACTCATATCATCAATGCTACCTACACCCGCCATAATCTCTTGCAGCGCAGAACCCGCTTCACCGGCTTTATCAACACAGCCTTTTGCTGAGTCCTGACTTTTCTCCATCATCGACATCGCCTGAGCGGCTTCGCCCTGAAGCTCTGCGATCGTGGTATCGATCTCTTTAGTAGAAAGCTGAGTACGTTTAGCTAGCTCTCGTACTTCATCCGCCACAACGGCGAATCCACGTCCCTGCTCACCGGCACGCGCCGCTTCGATTGCGGCGTTCAATGCCAACAGGTTGGTTTGATCGGCTATCTCGGAGATTACTGAGGTCTTACTCGCGATCTCTTCTGTCGCCTGACGCAAACTATCAATCTGCTGAGCCGCTTGCTCAACATTATCTGCAAGGTGGTGAATCGCATCGATTGTACCTTTTACAATCGAGTGACCTTGATCGGCTGTATTGGTCGCTTGTTTAGTTTCTTCGGAAGTAGTTCTTGCATGCTGCGCCACCTCTTCAATAGCAATAGAAAGGTTTTGGATATGCGCTGAAACATCTTCAATTTCTAAGCTCTGACGTTCGATCGCTTGATTGGCCTGACGCGCAATACCGATCGTATCTTCACCCTGCTGATTTAGCTCTTTGGCCGAATAAGTAACACGGGCATTGGCAGAGCGGATTCGCGCCTGATCTACCATGGTACCTAGATAGATCGAACCCACTTCACTCACTGAGTTTGCGTACATCTCTTCTAGTACTTTTGAATCTAGCATACGCTTAGCACGGGACTGCAGGTACCTTAGAGGGCCTAACCAGTGATAGGACAAGCCTGCACATAATATAAAAGCACCTAGGCCTGCACCCATTGTGATCATCGGTGACCACTGTGTGAAGTAGCCTGCGCCCATAGGAATAAGCACCGCTAACAACAACATAATGATGATCTTGGTCTGAATAGACATATCATGCATCGAGATACGACGACTGTTGTTATTCAGTCGGCTATAAACATCGTTAGCGCGAGAAACTTGACCGGAGGTAGGCACTGTTCGAACAGATTGATAGCCGATTGTTCGCCCGGACTCCACAATAGGAGTCACATAAGCATTTACCCAGTAGTAAGAGCCATCCTTACAACGGTTTTTAACTATACCGATCCAAGGCTTATTCTCTTTTAACTTAGACCACAGGTCGCCAAAAACCGGTGGGGGGACATCTGGATGTCGAACAACATTATGAGAGCGGCCAATTAACTCATCCCGAGTAAAACCTGATATATCCACAAAGGCATCGTTTACAAATGTTATCTGGCCTTTTAAATCCGTGGTGGAAATCAGCGGCGTATCGTTACTGAATTTACGCTCTGTATTATTGACGGGTTGGTTATTTTTCATCTCAGCCCCTGTTACATCTCAATAGCTATTTTTTCTTATATTTCAATTATCTAACATTAGAATATATAGGGTTATTCTATTGAGAGATAGTGCTACTTTAAGGGAATTTGATCTAACTCATCAGACCTTATAGTCGGTCAAAAATAAAAAAGCGACCGAAGTCGCTTTTGTTATTTATCTGCTTTAGAGCCACCTAAACATTTAGGTGATGGCGCAACCGCCTGCCCTCTATCATGCCACTCTTGTTGAGTGAACAAATGCATCGACAGTGCATGAATTGGGTTGTTCATCCGGTCAGATAGGAAACTAAAAATCAGCTGGTGACGCTGGACTTTACGTTTGCCTTCAAAGTCATCAGATACAACCGTCACTTTGAAGTGAGAGTCCGTTGCAGGGCCAGAATGCATATGGCTCTCGTTCTCTATAACAAGATGCTCAATCGCCAGACCATCTTCTAGTCGATTTCTAATTACCGCTTCTATACTCATTTTTTACTCTTTTTACTTTCATCCATTCTTTCCACCTCTTCTGTCGCCATTTTTAAGAAGTGTCGATGGATTTTACGTGTCGTTAATGCAACAGCGCCGATTACAACAGGTACCGAGATACCTAAAATCAGATCTTTGTTCAGATCTACACCAGAGTTATACACGGCATCTAATAGGTATTTAATTAAACCAATAGTGTAGTAACTGATTGCTGCTACGGATAGGCCTTCTACCGTATGTTGCATCATTAGTTGAACTTTAGAGCGCTGATCCATAGAAGCCAACAGCTCTTGGTTTTGCGATTGGATCGATAGCTCTACGCGTGTACGCATCATCTCTGCAACACGGTCGATACGACGGGATAGATCCTCAAGACGATTACTGGTCGCACGACAAGTTTTAACCGCGGGAGTTAAACGACGGGTCATAAACTCGGTAATAGTTAAGTGACCAGAGACTTCATCTTCTCGCAGCTCTTCTAGGCGTTTAATAACCAGATCGTGGTAGGCATACGTTGCACTGAATCTAAAGGTTGCTCGTGCTCTGCAGTCTTCCACCCAAGATGCCATATCGGTAAGGCGGAACAGCAATTCCTGCTCATCGATATCACCACTGTGGGCTAGATGATCGGTAATATCAGCCAGCTTTTGGTCCATATCGCCAAGCGTTGGATTGATCTCTCGCGCAGTCGGCAATGAAAGCAATGCCATCAAACGGTAGGTCTCAATCTCCATGATACGCTGAGTTAATCGACCTAACTGGCTATCACTCATCTGCTTGTTGTAGATCAGGAAACGACCGAAGCCATCACTGTGCATCTGGAAGGTCGTCCAAACGCGGGCATCGCCATTTTGCGGACTACTACCGACTAGGCGCATGCCTTCGAAGAAGCGTTTTACTAATGGCAGATTCAACTCATGTGTTTGTCGCGCATCTTCTACAGAAACGTGGAAGGCCGACATCACAGTACCTGGAATGTCAGCAAGCCAACCTTCCGGTAGCGGTGTTAGTCCAGTGACTTCAAATGGGTTACCGCCCTGCTCTATACCTGTATTGATAAAGGTATAAGTAGTGAACTCCATGTGCTTTTCACGGCGCACTCGTAGATTACCGAAGTCCGCGTGGTAACAAAGTTCATCAACTTCAGGTGGCTCAACACCAAAATGCTTAAACAACTCCTGCAGGTGTGCAAACTGCTGTTTGCTCTCTTCAGGATTACACATCACTGCTAGATGGGTAATGCGAGCCGGACTTGGAATAACCTGGAACGGGCGCGAGTGTAATTCACTGTACAAACGCTCCCGCATTGGGTGCATTTTCAGTCCATGAGGGTTAACAATCTGCTCCATAAAATCTCCAAAAGCCCTTAACTAACGCGGCTATACATCTTCCAAATTTGCCATCATTAACGGCTGTTTAGCTAAATCCAAAGCCATGATTTGCGGATAGACATCAAACCATTCTTGAAAGTTAGCAAAGCTAATTTCACGCGGCCAATGATCACCCAATTCATCCCATGCAGAAAGCTCGCTTTCGAAAATAGACTGCCAATGGGATTCCAGCGCTTTGGAGAAATCCTCTTCCGTGCTGACTTCATCGACCAGATAAACGGTGCCTTCCCTACGCTGCTCGTCTAGAGTTAAGCACTGGTGTAAACCGTCGGCATCTACATCTAAACTATTAGTCCAGTCTGCAAATGGCTGTCGCGGTAAAACAACAAATGCTGAACGGTTAAGCAACTTCATGGTTCTTATCCTTAGCTTTGGTTATACTCGGGCTATAAATTATTAGACCCATCATAACAGTTGATTGATCACCTGATAGGGGTAAAGAGATGAAGTTTACCCTCTGTTGAGGTAGCTTTTTAGCTTACTACCTTTGGCTAGTCGAACGAAACTGTTTTATTGAGTTAATTCTGTGATTATTCCTGTATTACAACAACTTAACTCGCGCGATCAGTGGATGGCGTTCTGCCGCCGTGAACTGCCATACTGTTTTATTGAAAGCCCTGAATGCCTGGTAGACTTCCAGACGACTTTTCTAAAGATCACCCTTCTACCTAAAGACACGCTGATTCATGATGCGGTGAAATACAGCCTAGGTTCGCGTACCAGCATGGAACCTGTCTGGCGCTTAATTAAAGGCTGTAATTGGGATCTCAATGCGATTTTGACTGGTTTGGAGCAGATGGCGTTCGACAGTAATGTTCGCGATAACTCCCTGCTTAAAGTGCATACCGATCTGAGTGTTCGAAAGTACTTTAGCCGTGAGCGCTGCCTTGTATCTCCAAATACGCTCGGTTTACTTGAGCCCTTAATGGCGCAGCCTGATATATGGGACGCTCAGTCGTTGGCAAAACTCATTAGCCATCAGCAGTTCTCTAGCCTTCAAAATGAAGTTAAAGCTCTACCGGGCAGTAAGCAAAATGCCGGGGCTCCGCCGCCGAGCATAAGCACGATTATGATGATTTTGCTCGACCCTGTTGAGCAATGCATCGGTCAGGTACATAAAGGTCGGTTGCATATCTTCCGTGGTAAGCAGCCATTTATCAGTCTGATCCCTAAGCTTACTTGGCCGAAGCCACGCTTAAAAACATCTAGCTAATTTTCTTCGATATATTCAATCCAATAAAAAAGGCGCCGAAGCGCCTTTTTTGTTCCGAGAGGATTAAGCCGGTTCTGGCTCAAGCTCCTGCTCATCTTGATCTTCTGTTTCCAACTCAGCCATCATTTTCAGAGGGTTGTCAGAGTTTAGAAGTTCACGCCCTTGAAGCGTTGGGAACTCAACATCCAAGTCTACGATACGACCATCACGGCAAACGTTGATGATGGTATCCATACAAGAACTTAGTAGTGAGTACTTCTCATCCGGTGCGGCGATAATTGTCTGCAAACCAAGATCGCTCATGAAACCAAGTGAAGTTACTGTGTTCTCAGAATCCAGCTTGTTGAAGGCTTCATCGAATACAGACAGACTCATACCGCCTAGAGGGTTGCCATCATTACCTTCGCGTAGACGGTATGTTGCAGCTTGGGCTGCAGCAATTGCCACGTAGAACGGTACTTGGTGCTCACCACCGGAACCAGTTTTGATACGCTGAGTGAGGGTTGTTTTACGGTTACCGTCGAGATCTTTTACAACCAATTCGAAGTTGTAGAAGTTACGGTAATCCTGCAACAGGCTGCTCTCGCCTTCATCTTTCAGCACTTCGTGAATCTTCGCCAGTGCATCTTTATGAGGCTTATCGCTATCAAATTTCAGATCAAATAGAGAACCAACGTTCGCTGAATCCATCTGAGTATAAGCTTCTACCAGCTCCAAAATATCTTTCAATTCTGGGTTCGGCATCATATCGAAGCTGTACATCTCTTTATGGAACGGACGACCTTTAAGATGCTGGTTAAGCTCACGAATAAGATCTTTGATCTTGTTGATCTGATCGTTCAAGTGCGCAACAAAGTCAGATCTAAATGCAGTTTCTGCTTCTAGACGTGCACGTTCTGCTTTCTGACTGTAGTTAGCCAGCTCAGAATCTTTAAGCGCTTGTACGGTTTCATCTACAAATGCAGATAGCTCTTCATGAGTAGAATCAGGTGTAACTTTATCTAGCTGCTGATGGCTCAAGCCACCGCCATGGTATTTCGCTTTGTATTGAGCAACGCCATCACGTACGGCATTTTTCTTCTTCTCGTGAAGAGACAGTTCGGACTGCGCTTTCTTCGCTGCTTCAAAGATAATACGCTCTAGTTCGCCAGAACATGATTCATCTAGGTAATCGCGTTTTTCCTGCGCAGATTGCGCATCAAACTCGCCCTTCTCTTCACATGCAGTACGTGCAGTAGAGTGCTCTTCTAGCTCTTGGTCGAATACTTCTAGCGCTGCCGTATCTTTGATGATGGACGTACGTACTTTCTGAAGCTTATCCATCAAGCTACGTTGCATCTGTTCTGTAGACTTCTGCTCAGCTACTAGATCAGCAATACGCTGCTGCACGCCTGTATCATCTTGGTTACGTAGATCGGTGATCGCCTGACGCTGACCTTCGATCTCTGTATCAAGCTGTTCGCGTTGGTTAACCAAGTCGAATACACGTTCGTTTACATTGTCCAAACCGTTGTTCAGCGTAATTAACGCATCACGTAGTTTTTCCAATGTATCGTGATTTTTACCCAGTTGTGTAAATTCAGATACCAGCTGATCAACCTGCTTACCTTGTAGCGCAGCTTGGTCAGAACGACGACGAATACCCATAATAGGCTGCTGTTCGTTGATCGCCGTTGTCGAACCTTCTGTCTGCAACATGCAGTCATAAGTTAATGCACGCTCGTGACGCAGTAGTTCGGTTTCTGTCTCAACCGCCATCACGCCGCCTAGTGCACGGTTCATGTAGGCACGAGCATGATCATTTTCAGTATCGATGAAATAAGCCAGTGAGCCAGCTTTATAACGGTTTAGCCAGTCACCAGATTTGGTCGTATTAACTATACGGCAACCTTTAAGGTGGCGACCTTTACGACGGTATAGCGTGATCGCTTCTTTCACACGATCTGGATCGACGATTAGCGCTTCACGGCGCGCACCTAGGAAAGACTCAATCGCAATACGCCACTTATCATCGTTGATATCAGCCAGTTCACAGATCGGCGTGGACTCAATACCGTATTCTTGAAGCAATTCCATCAATTCACGGGTATTGCGACGTACTGGAGCATGACCTTGTTTTAGCGCTTCAACGGCACTCTTCTGGTTCTGAATTTCAGAACGTAGCTCATTGATACGAATTACCGAGTGCTCGTAACGACGTGCGATATCACGGCGAACACCTTCAACCTGAAGTTTTAGGTTTTCTAAAACGTTATCAACTTCTACAGGAGATTGCGGCCATAGATCCGCCATAATGTCCTGACCCGAGCGCCACTGTTCGACACACTGCTCTACAACAGGACGGAATTTCTCAGGTAGCAGTTCGCTGTTTTCAGCAAAACCTACGGTAGTGCGCATCAGGTTATAAACGCCCTGAATACGCTCTTTCACAACATTAACTTCGTGCGTTTTAGCTGTGATAGAGGACTCAAGCGCCTTAACTTTGTGAGCTGAATCAGAGGTATTTAGCTCTGCACGGGCTTCGGCCAAGTTCTGCATAATCTGGTTGAGCTCTTCACTCTTCTTCTCCAGATCTACCTGTACCTGTTCCTCTTTCGCTTGGTTATCTTCCAAGCGTTCTGCAGCATCCTCTTTTTTAAGGTCTGCATTCTCGAATCGTGTTTCGTGAACAACCCACTCGTACTCAGCAGCGTTTTTCACATTGCGCTGAATACCGTTACAAAGCTCTTGTACCTTCTCTAGCTCACCGATGCGGTTAGCTACTTCGCGCGTCTTAGTTTCCATCGCGCGGTATTCATCAAGAGACTTACGGAATGCGCCGACATGGACGATATTTTCGTCTAGGACGAACTCACGGATAAAGCGTGTAGGGCTGTCGATTGGCACGAACTTAAGCGCGTTCTTAAAGTTCTTAACAAACTTATCATCATCATTTGGCATCTCTGGGTCGTAACTTAGATGCGTTACCAGTTCACGAACAAAACGACTAGAACGCTTCTCCAGAATCATATCTGGGCACTGCTTGTAGAGATGATCGCGAACTTGATCCCAAGCTTTAGGTAGACGGCCTTCACCTGTTTTCTCGGTAAAGTCGTCTAGGGATACAGAGCAATCTGGAAGAATAAAACGACCTAGAACATCTTCATCAGCAGACGCAGTAGATGCACTAATCGCTACACCAACCGTCGTCTCTTTAGCCGTTTCTGTATCAAAGAAGCTCAATGCCAAATAACAAAGCGAATCATGACGTGCAGTATTCTTTTTACCGTCATCATCAAGGAAACCAAGACAGTAAGTACGTAGGCTACGCTCACTCTTTTCACCGGCCGATGCGTTGAAGCTCAAGTGACGTTTATTACCACCCATCAATACTGTTTGGATCGCGTCCAGCAGGGATGATTTACCAGAACCGTTTGGACCTACAACCGCAACGTTACCTTTAATCGGTATCTCTACAGCACCAAGAACGTACCAGTTAACCAGAATAATACGATTTAGCTGCTTCATTCAGCTGGTACCTCTTCTTTTTCTTCTGCCGTTTCAGCGACTGCTTCGTTTAGCTCTTCAGATGTTTCGTCAGCAGCTTCTACTTCTGCTTCAACTTTTGTTTCTGAGACATCTTCGTTGTTTTCTTCAGCAGGCTCTACCGCTGCTTCCGCGACTTCATCCATATCCAATACCACTTCACCATCTTGCTCGTTGGACTCACAAAGACCTTCAAGCTGACGAATAAAGTCTTCAACCACAACTTGGCGGATTACTGGATTAATCTTAAGCGGGATATTCTTAGGTTCCATCTCATCTGGCTTACCGCGTTCGATAACACCGTGACGAGAGAACAAGGAAAGGATCTCTTTCAAACGCGTTTCGTTTGGAATCTCTTTACGCGTTAGGTTTTCATAAACCGTAAGCAGTTCGTCAGTGCTTGTGTATGCCTGCCCTGCTTCCACTTCGAAACTTTCTAAGCGCTGTTCATACTGCTGACGAATGCAAAGCAGCAACAAGGATTCATCCAAGCGTAAACGCATAAAGCGCTCTTCACCTTTAGGGATGATACCCATATAAGCTTCATCAGGCTGATGGATAAAAGACCAGCCGATCGCTTCGAAAAGGTTCGTAAAGTAGTCTACTTGCGAAGCAACTAGAAAATAGCTTTCACGGTGCCCAGGACGCTCCGCATATAGGAACTGATTGGTCAGCAGTTGATTCGCCGCACGGCTAAAATCGCTGGCTTGATACTGATCGCTGCGACCGATAATTTTCTGCAGATCACCTAGCATTTGAAACTTCCTTTGAATGATCTTTTCTAGTTATATAAAAATCACGACACTCAACCATGTCGGCAACGCTTACGTAATTTTCCTGGAATTTAATTTCATACTGTTCGCTTGTCTTACGCGCTTTCTTACCTAATGACTTCAGGTGGCGGACATAGCTGAAACAGATGTAATCTTCGATCGAGCTGATCTCGAAATCAGAGGCGTTGACTTTTTCACGGCCAATCAAATGGCGCTCTAAATACGCTTCTATACGATCAACTTTAACTTCACGACGCTCTTTATATTCCTTAAAGAGTTGGCGAAGCTGCAGAACTTTTGGATCGATCTCTTTGCGAGTAATAACTTGTGGTTCTGCAATGGTGCGACGCTTAACCGGTGCACGAACACTACCCGGCGCAAGGAAACCAACCGTATCCAAAGTTTGAATACGTGGGATTTCACGACCATCTTTTTCACTAATTTGAGCAATCACACGGGATAAACGTGAAGCCATACCCGGCGTCGTTTTATCCATGTAGCGAACAGTGTCAGATACACGTTTTTCCAACTTGTAGCGGAAATCGTCAATGATAGCTAAACGCTGATCGACTGATTCGAAGATACGGATAATGCGGTTGATATGCTGATGTACACGCGCTTCAGCATCATGGATATCAACTTCAAACTGCTCTTGATAGTGCATAATCAACTTTTCCAGTTTGACTGTATCAAACTGTAACTCTCGTAATAGAGATAGGATCTGTTGACGGAATCGGAACGGGTTATTTTTGGTTTTCAGCGTTTTATAGTCTGATACCAAAATATGCTCTACGAATCGCTCAAAGAAATTGCGAACAATCTCTTGTGGATTATTGGTTTGCGACAGATTGATCTTCAGCTCACGCAGGCCAAGCATCATATCTGTAAGGTGGGCGCTGAAATCTGCTGCTGTTTGAGCTGCTTCCGATAGCGTAATACCACGCCCTTGCGGATCATTAATAGCTGATTCTAACGAACTCAATACGTTAAGAACCGCACCACCGTAACTACGCTTCTCTAGGTTCGCAATCGAAACCAAGGTACGTAACAGGAAGCTATTCGCAGGAGATAACAGAACATAACTGCGATAGATACGCTGCTCTTCTTCCAACCACCCGGTAGCTACCAAGCGACGATAGATACGACTGGTATATTCGGCAGTTGAACGAGGGGGTTCTTGCTGATCCTCTTCAGAATCATCCTCTTCTGGTTCCCAACGACGAACACCTAGACGAATTACCGCCCCTTCGATCGTTGAACGTACCAAATCCTTAGGTACAAACGGGTCAACCAAATCTTCATCAAAGAACAGGTCGGCCAATGAGATAAGTACAGCCTGATAAACCTGTCGATTCTGCCCGGATAAAGGCAAAAACAAGTTATCAGGAAGTTTATTAAACAGCATTCAGCGTTAATCCGCGGTCTTTAAACCCGTGAACAGGGTTCTATTTTTATAAGGTAATAGGAACCGATTCTAGCGGAAAATTGGACTAGGGATAAGGGCTAAATCCACTATATTCGTAGTTGAATATAGACTGGATTCCCTCTTCTCCTAGAAAACAAAAAAGCACCCATAAAGGGTGCTTTTAACTAGTTGATAACTCTATCGATTATTAGTTGATACCATCATCGATGTTGTTGTTATCAAGAAGCTGTTGTAGTTGCGCCGCTGTATCAGCATCCGCTGCCACGTTGTTCAAATCGATAGTCTGAACAACATTCGAGCTAGATGCATCAGTAATCTGCAACTGCAGGTTGCCATCAGCATTCTCAACTGCAGAGATAACATGCGAACCATCAGATAGCACGTCCGATAGATCAATCACATCGTTTTCTGAAGTATTAAAGTCGTTGATCTCATCGGCAGCTGGTGTAGCCCCCGTTCCTAGATTGGACTTAGACCATACAAACAGATCTTCACCTGCGCCACCGGTTAAGATGTCGTTACCCGCACCACCGATAAGAACATCATCGCCCTCACCTGCAGTAAGGATATCGTTCCCAGAACCAGCCAGTAAGATATCATCGTGTTCAGTACCGACAAGAGAACTACCAGACTGAGCTTCAATATCTACTATTGTTGAATCCTGAGTCGATGATCCAATTGAAGTTAACGAGTATTCAAATGACTCGTCACCAGTACTTGGATAAGAAGCACCCGATGTATCAATTGCCATATATAGTTCATAGCTACCTGTTTGATCAACAGGACTATCAACCTTCACATAGTAAGCTCCCGCACTTGGCGCTGTATATCCGCCATATGCACCTACAGAGTTTTCGGCAATGGTAGTTAACAAATTACCTTGTGCATCATAGATAGAGACATCAGTATTGATCGACGTATCATCGATATCAAAGTGAATATTCTCACCTTGTGCAAGTGTGATTTCGATCCAATCTTCATCCATGGCAGATGCTAGAGAACCAATAAATGCGGCAGCAAATCCAGATTCGTTCAAACCTGACAGGTTAGAATTATTAGAACTAAACAAGCTTCGATCACTCATATCCGTTGCTGTTTCACGAGTATTATTAGGACTCGTTGCTTCATCCTCCGTGATCACAGCAGCTTCAGCAGTAGATGAGAAATCACTTTCTTGTAGTAGTGGTGAAGTCGGAGTAAATACGATATCGCCACTATCGTCTACAATTCCGCCAACAACATTAGAAACACCATCGAAAGTTGTACCCTCTGATTCATCGTTATGCAGCAACGCTATTTGCGGAATGATAATTGGTGAACCATCGACAATATTCGTAATAACATTATCTCTGTTTGCATCAATCTCTGCAGTGAAGTCGATATCTAGGTTTAGGTTCAAAGAAGCCGTATCACCATCATTGTCTACTGCAGTGATAGGGAACTGCTCTTGAGAACCCAACAAGGTTGTAGTAACGGTAATATTGTAGCTGTATTCACCTGTAACAAAATTCAACTGCATAGTGCCACCCAATGCGGTATCAACAGTTAATATTTCATTATCAGTACCAGACACTAAACCAGATAGATCAGTCGAAGCAGGGTTAGCTGACATTGCAGAAGTATTCGGATCATACAGGTACTGAACATTATCAATCGTGATCGACGTGATGTAACCACCATCAGCACCAAGTAGGAAACCACTGTCTCCGGTCGTACCCAGGGTACTATCAACCGTACCTGTGATTGAATCAGCACTGAAAGCTTCAAGCAATGCATTTGCTAGATCATTTGGATCAGATAGAAGAATAGTATTTTCTTCAGCTGTATCACTGTTATTTGCATTTACGTAATCGGAATCTGTTGAGTAAGCCACATCGTTAAGGTGGTTAACCGCAGAACTACTGTTGCTAATAACATTACCAATGCCTATCGCATAAGACTCAGTAATAGCATTGTCTTCAAGGAATGCCTGCCAAGCTGCTATACCTGTCAGATTAACACCCGCATCTGTTGTGTATGTAACTGTACTATCAACACCGCGGCCATCATTTGGAACACCATCGGTTACGAAGTAAGCGAACGTCTGATCTGCAGGTGGTGGAGTTACTAATTCATAAGCAT
Source organism: Neptuniibacter sp. QD57_21 (assembly GCF_047778075.1). GTDB lineage: Bacteria > Pseudomonadota > Gammaproteobacteria > Pseudomonadales > Balneatricaceae > Neptuniibacter. The sequence continues at coordinate 2,519,256 of NZ_CP180549.1, forward strand.
CCATTACCTGGTTTAACGCTGTATCGTATTGTGTACCACCATTAGCAATCAACTGATCAAAATAATTGTAAGCAGCTTCAACATCATCGACTAACCAGCCGCTACTACCCGTGTTATCAGAGAAGTCGACGATCATAACATTAACGTTGCCAGCATCATCAGCAGATTCAATTAATTGCTTAAGAGCATCGCGAGCAACTTCTAGGTAGAACAAACCATCACCATAGAAGTTGTCAGCCATACTTCCTGAGCGATCCAATGTAAGAATTAGGTTAGTAGTTGTAATCTCCTGCTCTCCAAGAAGAGTTTGATTAATATCAAACGCTAATAAAGAATCATCTTCAACATTAACCATCAATTCTGCAGTATTGGTGTTAGCACTCTCGTCTGTCACTTCAACTGTAAACAGCAACCCAAGAACATCTTCTACATCACTTACAGAATGATCGATTGGAGCAAGTAGATCCAAATGATAGTCAATACTATGGGTATTACCTGAGCTAACTACAGGATCAAGCGTGATTGTCATCACATAATCGGATGCTGGGACATCAGCAAATGCTAAACCTGAAGTATTGGTATAACCGGTCATTACTCCAGTTACTTCGTCGTAGTGCCATTCAACAACATCACCACCAGAAAGAACACCGGTAGGTCCTGAAATAGAAATATCAAATACAGAACTATCGTAATCAGTGATATAGAGGGTACCGGTTACTGAAGCTGCATCGGTTGTATCTCCAGGTACGGGCGCCAAAGCACCAGTACCATCAGTTTCATCAGCATTACCGCCAGCAAGTCCTTCTTCTGAAACATTAATTGCTGAATCACTAATACGAGGCGCAGAGGAAGGATCAAGAGAGATATCTACAGACCCTAGAGATCGATCACCATCAGCATCTACAAGTGCGTAATCAGCGGAGAAGTCGATGCCTTCTTGATAATTGTTCGAGCTCACGCCGCTGAATGCAATGCGGAACGCATTATCGTGATTGTTTGGCAAAGGAGCTTCGATATAGGACACTACTTGGTTAGTTGAAGCATCAACAAGATCACTACCAACGTAGTAGTAACTTCCCTCAAGATAATCACCCGATACGTCATCAACTGGATATGTAGTAATTTCTGGCGAAGAAATCTCTAAATCAGTGAAGTAAATTGCGCCTTCAAGTAGTGGAATGTCAAAGTTTGTATCAGCATTACCTTGGCTATAGAAAACGCCTGAATAGGTTACTAGAGTACCAGAAGCATCAATACCAGCAGTTACTGTCCAATTAACAGCGTAAACATCTGTGGCCGAGTTGCCGGAACCTTCGACAGTTAAATTAATGCCTCTAATCTGACCAGGATTACCATCAACATCTTGGAAATCCATGAACAACACATCATTGTCATTGAACCAATTTCCATCAACGCCAATAAAGCCATTCTTAGTATTTACAGTAGCCGTATTGCCATTAGCGTCTGAAGAGGCTGTCATACTATCAATAAGATAAGAACCAAAGCCAAGATCAAGTTGACCAGAGTTACCACCACTAATAACGGTACCTTGAGAATCATCAGAATCAACAAAGCCTAATCGTCCAACATTCTCATACAGTTCAAAGCGATACTGAGGATTCATGTCAGAGGTAACATTAGTCGTATCTATGGAAACACTCAGAACATCAGTTCTTACAGTAGCCCCTGTACCATCAATAGTTTCGATATAACCAATTAAGCTACCGTTACCATCGTCTTCATATTGAACTTCATAGCCATCAACTGTGAGTGCACGTACTTCACCAGTATCAGGATCGATTGCACCTAGATTAGATGTATCCCATTCAACATAAGTAGCGTCATTAGACACGGTTGCAGAAGTTAAAGTCTGCCAGCCAGAATCATGGCTTCCATCATTTTCAGTTGTAATTGTTAAATTACCAGCAACCGGAGCATCGTCAGAAACATTTACGACAAAGTTTGCAGTCTCTGTGGAACCATCGATAAGTGCTGTAAAAGGAAGTGCAACAGCAGTATCCAATTCACCTTGTACCGTTGGTAAATGATCGATTGGTGCTAACTGAGTAAAGGTATAGCTATCATTAGTGCCGCTGATAGTTAGAGTAAACACTGGGCCATCAATAGTACTACCTGTCAAAGTACGAGTAGCATCATCCCAGTCATAAGAGATCGGCTGACCATTGGATGTATAAAGTGCAGGATCAGGATCAGTATCATCAATTTTAAGCGTAGCGTTATCAGCTACATTGTTGATCGCACCGATATAACTAACATCATTAGTATTATCCAAATCGGTATTTTCGTTAACATCATCATCATCTGCTGAAACATTAACAATACTGAAACTATCATTATCGACTATTTCAGTTTCTACCGAGTTATTCGTTGCATCTTCAGCGATGTGCTCGAAGTTGCTGTCTGTGATCGTATCGATCTCGATGGTGAACGCTTCAGCACCTTCCGCTAGAACATCATCCAGCGTATCGATGGTGAACGTGGTGCTGTTCTGACCCGCTGGAATCTGAACGCTTGCTACACCAGTGAAGTCTGTACCGTCTGCCGCGACACCACTGTATGTGAACGTCACAGTAATTGGTGAAGTCACGTCAGCGGCTGGTTGATCTACAGATACTGTGTAAGGCGTTGTAGTTGTACCTTCTACTACAGACGCAGGGCCGGTTAGGGATACGTAAGCAGTCTCTTGATCCGGTTCAGTTGTTGTAGGATCAGAGTCATCAGTAATCGTGGTATCAACAGAGTTATTCGTTGCATCTTCAGCGATGTGCTCGAAGTTGCTATCCGTAATCGTATCGATCTCGATAGTGAACGCTTCAGCACCTTCTGCTAGGACATCATCCAAGGTATCAATGGTGAACGTTGTGCTGTTCTGACCTGCTGGGATCTGAACGCTGGCTACACCAGTGAAGTCTGTACCGTCTGCCGCTACACCACTGTATGTAAATGTCACAGTGATTGGTGAAGTCACATCAGCGGCTGGTTGATCTACAGATACTGTGTAAGGCGTTGTAGTTGTACCTTCTACTACAGACGCAGGGCCGGTTAGGGATACGTAAGCCGTCTCTTGATCCGGTTCAGTTGTGCTTGGATCAGTATCATCGGTGATCGTCGTTTCTACCGCGTTGTTCGTTGCATCTTCGGCGATGTGCTCGAAGTTGCTGTCGGTGATCGTATCGATCTCGATGGTGAACGCTTCAGCACCTTCCGCCAGGACATCATCCAAGGTATCAATAGTGAACGTGATGCTGTTCTGACCCGCTGGGATCTGAACGCTGGCTACGCCAGTGAAGTCTGTACCATCTGCCGCGACACCACTGTATGTGAATGTAACCGTAATTGGGCTGGTTACATCAGCAGCAGACTGGTCAACCGATACTGTATAAGGCGTTGTAGTTGTACCTTCTACTACAGACGCAGGGCCTGTTAGGGATACGTAAGCCGTCTCTTGATCCGGTTCAGTTGTGCTTGGATCAGTATCATCGGTGATCGTCGTTTCTACTGCGTTGTTCGTTGCATCTTCAGCGATATGCTCGAAGTTGCTGTCTGTGATCGTATCGATCTCAATGGTGAACGCTTCAGCACTTTCCGCTAGAACATCATCCAAGGTATCGATGGTGAACGTTGTGCTGTTCTGACCTGCAGGGATCTGAACGCTTGCCACACCGGTGAAGTCAGTACCGTCTGCCGCGACACCACTGTATGAGAATGTAACCGTGATTGGTGAAGTCACGTCAGCGGCTGGCTGATCAACCGATACCGTGTAAGGCGTTGTCGTTGTACCTTCCTCTACAGACGCTGGACCGGTTAGGGATACGTAAGCAGTCTCTTGATCCGGTTCAGTTGTGCTTGGATCAGTATCATCGGTGATCGTCGTTTCTACCGCGTTGTTGGTTGCATCTTCAGCGATGTGCTCGAAGTTGCTATCCGTAATCGTATCGATCTCAATCGTGAACGCTTCAGCACCTTCCGCTAGAACATCATCAAGTGTATCGATAGTGAACGTGGTGCTGTTCTGACCTGCAGGGATCTGAACGCTTGCTACACCAGTAAAGTCAGTACCGTCTGCCGCGATACCACTGTATGTGAATGTAACCGTAATTGGTGAAGTCACGTCAGCCGCTGGCTGATCGACAGATACGGTGTAAGGCGTGGTTGTATTGCCTTCGATGACAGTCGCTGGACCGGTTAGGGATACGTAAGCACTTTCTGTTGTAGGTTCAGTTGTGCTTGGATCAGTATCATCGGTGATCGTCGTTTCTACTGCGTTGTTGGTTGCATCTTCAGCGATGTGCTCGAAGTTGCTGTCTGTGATCGTATCGATCTCGATAGTGAACGCTTCAGCACCTTCTGCTAGGACATCATCCAAGGTATCGATGGTGAACGTTGTGCTGTTCTGACCCGCTGGGATCTGAACGCTTGCTACACCAGTGAAGTCTGTACCGTCTACCGCTACACCACTGTAGGTGAATGTCACAGTGATTGGTGAAGTCACATCAGCGGCTGGTTGATCAACCGATACGGTGTAAGGCGTTGTCGTATTGCCTTCGATAACAGACGCAGGGCCTGTTAGCGATACGTAAGCCGTCTCTTGATCCGGTTCAGTTGTACTTGGATCAGTATCATCGGTGATCGTCGTTTCTACCGCGTTGTTCGTTGTATCTTCGGCGATGTGCTCGAAGTTGCTGTCTGTGATCGTATCGATCTCAATCGTGAACGCTTCAGCACCTTCCGCTAGAACATCATCCAAGGTATCGATGGTGAACGTGGTGCTGTTCTGACCCGCTGGGATCTGAACGCTTGCTACACCAGTGAAGTCTGTACCGTCTGCCGCGACACCACTGTATGTGAACGTCACAGTAATTGGTGAAGTCACGTCAGCCGCTGGCTGATCGACAGATACGGTGTAAGGCGTTGTCGTTGTACCTTCCACTACAGACGCTGGACCGGTTAGGGATACGTAAGCCGTCTCTTGATCCGGCTCAGTCGTTGTAGGATCGCTGTCATCAGTGATCGCTGTATCAACAGAGTTGTTGGTCGCATCTTCAGCGATGTTCTCGAAGTTGCTATCCGTGATCGTATCGATCTCGATGGTGAACGTCTCAGCACCTTCCGCTAGAACATCATCAAGTGTATCGATGGTGAACGTTGTGCTGTTCTGACCCGCAGGGATCTGAACGCTTGCTACACCGGTGAAGTCTGTACCGTCTGCCGCTACACCACTGTATGTGAATGTAACCGTGATTGGTGAAGTCACGTCAGCGGCTGGTTGATCAACCGATACGGTGTAAGGCGTTGTCGTTGTACCTTCCACTACAGACGCAGGGCCTGTTAGAGATACGTAAGCCGTCTCTTGATCCGGTTCAGTTGTTGTAGGATCGCTGTCATCAGTGATCGTGGTATCAACCGAGTTATTGGTCGCATCTTCAGCGATGTTCTCGAAGTTGCTGTCCGTGATCGTATCGATCTCAATGGTGAACGTCTCAGCGCCTTCCGCTAGAACATCATCAAGTGTATCGATAGTGAACGTTGTGCTGTTCTGACCCGCTGGGATCTGAACGCTTGCCACACCAGTGAAGTCTGTACCGTCTACCGCTACACCACTGTATGTAAATGTAACCGTAATTGGGCTTGTTACATCAGCCGCTGGCTGGTCAACCGATACGGTGTAAGGCGTCGTTGTGTTGCCTTCGATTACAGAGGCAGGGCCTGTTAGCGATACGTAAGCCGTCTCTTGATCCGGCTCAGTTGTTGTAGGATCAGAATCATCAGTGATCGCTGTATCAACCGAGTTGTTGGTCGCATCTTCAGCGATGTGCTCGAAGTTGCTGTCTGTGATCGTATCGATCTCGATGGTGAACGCTTCAGCACCTTCCGCCAGGACATCATCCAAGGTATCAATAGTGAACGTGGTGCTGTTCTGACCCGTTGGGATCTGAACGCTGGCCACACCAGTGAAGTCTGTACCGTCTGCCGCGACACCACTGTATGTGAATGTAACCGTAATTGGTGAAGTCACGTCAGCCGCTGGCTGGTCAACCGATATGGTGTAAGGTGTTGTCGTTGTACCTTCTACTACAGACGCAGGGCCTGTTAGGGATACGTAAGCAGTCTCTTGATCCGGCTCAGTCGTTGTTGGATCGCTATCATCAGTGATCGTGGTATCAACGGAGTTGTTGGTCGCATCTTCGGCAATGTGCTCGAAGTTGCTGTCTGTGATCGTATCGATCTCGATGGTGAACGCTTCAGCACCTTCCGCCAGGACATCATCCAAGGTATCAATAGTGAACGTGGTGCTGTTCTGACCCGTTGGGATCTGAACGCTGGCCACACCAGTGAAGTCTGTACCGTCTGCCGCGACACCACTGTATGTGAATGTAACCGTAATTGGGCTGGTTACATCAGCAGCAGGCTGGTCAACCGATACGGTGTAAGGCGTTGTCGTTGTACCTTCTACTACAGACGCAGGGCCTGTTAGGGATACGTAAGCCGTCTCTTGATCCGGTTCAGTTGTGCTTGGATCCGTATCATCGGCGATCGTCGTTTCTACCGCGTTGTTGGTTGCATCTTCAGCGATGTGCTCGAAGTTGCTGTCTGTGATCGTATCGATCTCAATCGTGAACGCTTCAGTACCTTCCGCCAGGACATCATCCAAGGTATCAATAGTGAACGTGGTGCTGTTCTGACCTGCTGGGATCTGAACGCTTGCTACACCAGTGAAGTCTGTACCGTCTGCCGCGACACCACTGTATGTGAACGTCACAGTAATTGGTGAAGTCACATCAGCCGCTGGCTGGTCAACCGATACGGTGTAAGGCGTAGTTGTATTGCCTTCGATTACTGTCGCTGGGCCGGTTAGGGATACGTAAGCACTTTCTGTTGTAGGTTCAGTTGTGCTTGGATCCGCATCATCGGTGATCGTCGTTTCTACTGCGTTGTTCGTTGCATCAGGGCCAATGATTGGGTAATTAGTATCAGTGATGCTATCAATCGCAATCGTAAACGCCTCAGCACCTTCCGCCAGGACATCATCCAAGGTATCGATGGTGAACGTTGTGCTGTTCTGACCCGCTGGGATCTCAACGCTCGCTATACCGGTAAAGTCTGTACCGTCTGCCGCGACACCACTGTATGTGAATGTAACCGTAATTGGTGTAACAACAGATGCTGCTGGTTGATCAACCGATACAGTATAAGGTGTTGTTGTATCACCCTCGATAACAGACGCAGGACCAGTCAGAGAAACTAGAGCTCCATCATTATCTGTAATTTCAGTTTCAACAGAGTTATTCGTTGCATCTTCAGCAATATGCTCGAAGTTACTATCCGTAATCGAATCTATCGAAATTGTAAATGCCTCTGTTTCTTCTGCTAACAGATCATCCAAAGTATCGATGGTAAACGTTGTGCTGTTCTGACCCGCTGGGATCTGAACGCTTGCCACACCAGTGAAGTCTGTACCGTCTACCGCGACACCACTGTATGTGAATGTCACGGTAATTGGGCTGGTTACATCAGCTGCTGGCTGATCAACCGATACGGTGTAAGGCGTTGTCGTTGTACCTTCCACTACAGACGCTGGACCGGTTAGGGATACGTAAGCCGTCTCTTGATCCGGCTCAGTCGTTGTAGGATCGCTGTCATCAGTGATCGCTGTATCAACAGAGTTGTTGGTCGCATCTTCAGCGATGTTCTCGAAGTTGCTATCCGTGATCGTATCGATCTCGATGGTGAACGTCTCAGCACCTTCCGCTAGAACATCATCAAGTGTATCGATGGTGAACGTTGTGCTGTTCTGACCCGCAGGGATCTGAACGCTTGCTACACCGGTGAAGTCTGTACCGTCTGCCGCTACACCACTGTATGTGAATGTAACCGTGATTGGTGAAGTCACGTCAGCGGCTGGTTGATCAACCGATACGGTGTAAGGCGTTGTCGTTGTACCTTCCACTACAGACGCAGGGCCTGTTAGAGATACGTAAGCCGTCTCTTGATCCGGTTCAGTTGTTGTAGGATCGCTGTCATCAGTGATCGTGGTATCAACCGAGTTATTGGTCGCATCTTCAGCGATGTTCTCGAAGTTGCTGTCCGTGATCGTATCGATCTCAATGGTGAACGTCTCAGCGCCTTCCGCTAGAACATCATCAAGTGTATCGATAGTGAACGTTGTGCTGTTCTGACCCGCTGGGATCTGAACGCTTGCCACACCAGTGAAGTCTGTACCGTCTACCGCTACACCACTGTATGTAAATGTAACCGTAATTGGGCTTGTTACATCAGCCGCTGGCTGGTCAACCGATACGGTGTAAGGCGTCGTTGTGTTGCCTTCGATTACAGAGGCAGGGCCTGTTAGCGATACGTAAGCCGTCTCTTGATCCGGCTCAGTTGTTGTAGGATCAGAATCATCAGTGATCGCTGTATCAACCGAGTTGTTGGTCGCATCTTCAGCGATGTGCTCGAAGTTGCTGTCTGTGATCGTATCGATCTCGATGGTGAACGCTTCAGCACCTTCCGCCAGGACATCATCCAAGGTATCAATAGTGAACGTGGTGCTGTTCTGACCCGTTGGGATCTGAACGCTGGCCACACCAGTGAAGTCTGTACCGTCTGCCGCGACACCACTGTATGTGAATGTAACCGTAATTGGTGAAGTCACGTCAGCCGCTGGCTGGTCAACCGATATGGTGTAAGGTGTTGTCGTTGTACCTTCTACTACAGACGCAGGGCCTGTTAGGGATACGTAAGCAGTCTCTTGATCCGGCTCAGTCGTTGTTGGATCGCTATCATCAGTGATCGTGGTATCAACGGAGTTGTTGGTCGCATCTTCGGCAATGTGCTCGAAGTTGCTGTCTGTGATCGTATCGATCTCGATGGTGAACGCTTCAGCACCTTCCGCCAGGACATCATCCAAGGTATCAATAGTGAACGTGGTGCTGTTCTGACCCGTTGGGATCTGAACGCTGGCCACACCAGTGAAGTCTGTACCGTCTGCCGCGACACCACTGTATGTGAATGTAACCGTAATTGGGCTGGTTACATCAGCAGCAGGCTGGTCAACCGATACGGTGTAAGGCGTTGTCGTTGTACCTTCTACTACAGACGCAGGGCCTGTTAGGGATACGTAAGCCGTCTCTTGATCCGGTTCAGTTGTGCTTGGATCCGTATCATCGGCGATCGTCGTTTCTACCGCGTTGTTGGTTGCATCTTCAGCGATGTGCTCGAAGTTGCTGTCTGTGATCGTATCGATCTCGATAGTGAACGCTTCAGCACCTTCCGCTAGAACATCATCAAGTGTATCGATAGTGAACGTGGTGCTGTTCTGACCCGCTGGGATCTGAACGCTGGCTACACCGGTGAAGTCAGTACCGTCTGCCGCGA